>NZ_SLXM01000004.1:137084-316461 GCF_004345825.1 Tenacibaculum skagerrakense | reverse complement strand
TGATCTTTCCATATCTGAAAGGTATTAATTTTTCATATAACTGAAAGTGCTGCAATAAAATTGCAGGGTTTTGAACCCTAAATTGAGACCAATAAAAAAAGCTTCTAACTATTCGTTAGAAGCTTTGTTGGCCCACAAGGACTCGAACCTTGAATATCGGTACCAAAAACCGGTGTGTTACCATTACACCATGGGCCAATGCGTAATTGCGGATGCAAATTTAATACAAACTTTAATTCTCACAAACTTTTTTTCATTTTTTTTTATTTTTTTTCTTTTAACACAATTTTACCAAGACCTAAACAATAGAAATTAAGTAATCTACTATTTTTGTTTCAGTCCTTTATTATTAAACAGAACTGATGTTTTAACATAAAATATAGTACATTCGCATTGATTTTTTTAACTCTATTATGAAAGACTTTAACTACAACAAATGGAATATAATTTTAGGTTGGGTTTCATTTGGTATTGCTTTGATAACTTATACACTAACACTAGAACCAACTGTTAGTTCTTGGGATTGTGGAGAATATATTTCTACAGCAGTTAACTTAGAAGTTGGACACCCTCCAGGAGCACCTTTATTTCAAATGCTTGGAGCATTCTTTGCAATGTTTACGAACGACCCTAGTAATTGGGCTTTGATGGTAAACTTCATGTCTGGGTTGGCAAGTGCATTTACTATTTTATTTATGTTTTGGACCATTACGAATCTGGCTAAAAAAATAGCTTCAAAAAATGGTAATTTTTCTACGGGTGAAAAAATAGCTGTTTTAGGTAGTGGATTGGTTGGTTCATTAGCGTATACGTTTTCTGATAGCTTTTGGTTTAGTGCAGTTGAAGGAGAAGTATATGCTATGTCTTCATTTTTAATGGCTATTTTATTTTGGCTAGCACTTAAGTGGGAAAGTGAAATGAACACACCAAGAGGTCATAGATGGTTATTATTAATCAGCTTTGTAGTCGGACTTTCTTTCGGTGTACATATTTTATCTTTATTGGTAATACCTTCTATCGTATTAATATACTTCTTCAAAAACTATAAAGAAATCACCATAAAAACAACTGCTATAGCAACATTGGTCTCAATTTTAGTGTTAGCTTTCGTTTTTAAGTTTTTATTTCCTTATACACTTAAATTCTTTAGTGTATCAGAATTATTCTTTATTAATTCAATTGGACTTCCATATAACTCTGGAACCATTTTAGCTGGAATTGTTTTCATAGCATTGTTTTATTTTGGCTTGAAATATACTCGTGAAAAGAAATTAGTTCTTGCTAATACTATAGTACTTTCATTACTATTTATAATGATTGGTTTTTCAACTTGGCTAATGTTACCGATTAGAGCGAATGCTGATACTTTGATCAACGAAAACAATCCTTCTAGTGCTAGAGAACTTTTAGCGTATTATGAGAGAGAACAATATGGTGATGCAAATGTTTTTTACGACAAATATTATTCTTTTGCATACAAGAAAGAATATGAAAAAACTAGAGATGCTAATGGAAATTTAGTTAATGCTTACAGAGATGATAAGCCTAAATATGAAAAAATAAACGGTAAATACGAAATTGTAAACAAGTATAAAAACGTTCTTCCAAAATGGTCTAGCAAGCATAAGGGGTTTATCCCAAGAATGGTAGATCCTGGATCTGAACAATATTACAAGCAAATTGCTGGAATTCCACAAAGAAGCACAAGACGTCCAACGTTTTTTGAGAACCTTAGGTTTATGATAAACTTCCAATTTGGCTACATGTACGGGCGTTATTTTATGTGGAACTTTGTTGGAAGGCAAGACGACATTCAAGGTCATCTTGACAACAACGGAAACTGGCTAAGTGGTATAAAACCCATTGACGAAGCAAGACTAGGCTCTCAAGAAAAGCTTCCTGATGACATAAAAAACAACAAAGGAAGAAATACCTATTTCTTTTTGCCTTTAATTTTAGGTATTATTGGACTTTTATATCATGTAAAAGAAGATAAAAAAAATTGGTACACCTTAGCATTATTCTTTGCTTTTACTGGATTTGCAATTATTTTCTATACCAATCCTAAACCTTTTGAACCTAGAGAACGTGATTATGCAGTGGTTGGATCTTTTTATGTATTTGCTATTTGGGTAGGATTTGGAGTTTTAGCTTTATATGATAGTTTAAAATCATTTTTCGACAAGAAAATAGTTGCTCTAGGAATTTCTATTGTTTCTCTTGTTGCTGTGCCAATTTTAATGGGATTCCAAAACTGGGATGATCATGACAGAGCTGATAGATATTTAGCACAATTAAATGCGCAAACGTATTTAGAAAGTTGCGATCCAAATGCTATTTTATTTACCATTGGTGATAATGATACATTCCCTTTGTGGTATATGCAACAAATCGAAGGTGTGCGTAGAGACATTAAAATTGTAAATACTAGTTTATTTGCAACGGATTGGTACATCGATCAAATGAAGAAAAAAAGTTACGATGCCGATCCTATTCCATCAAAATTGCAACATCATCAATATAAATACGGAACGCTAGATGTCGCTTATCACATGCCACATCCTCAGTTAAAAGACTCTGTAATTTCTCTAAGCACATTCATGAAATGGATAGCAAGCAGCAATGACGCAACTTACTACGAAACAGAAAATGGACTACAAGAAAAAATATATCCTACCAATAAAATCAGAATTCCAGTAAATAAAGAAAATGCTCTTAAGTATGGAATTGTTGCTGCAAAAGACGCTGATAAAATTGTAGATTATATTGATATTGAAATTGATGATGTTATCACCAAAAACAGAATTTTAATGCTAGATATTCTAGATAACTTTGACTGGAAACGTCCGATATATTTTACTGGTGGTGCTAATGCTGCAGAAGAATATATTTGGTTAAAAGACTATTTACAGTTAGATGGTATGTCTTTCAAATTAGTTCCTATAAAAGCACCAATTGGCAAGAAATCTATGTTCGATATGGGACGTATAGATCCTGAAAAGATGTATAACAATATCAAAAAATGGGATTGGAAAACTATTAATAACGGAGAAATATATTTAGATGAGCAAGCAAAAAGAAATGCTATTTCTATGCGAAATAACTTAATGCGCTTGTCTGAAGAATTCTTGATAAAAGGTGATACCGCAACTGCTAAGGAGGTACTTGATCTTTCTTTACATAAAATGCCAATTCCAGACTTTGGTCACTATAGTATTTCATTAGGATACCCTGAACTATATTACAGAATTGGGGATAAAGAAAAAGCAAGACAAACTGCTGAAACACTTATTGACTTATTCCAACAAGAATTGGATCATTTTAGCACTTATGATGATATTAATTACATCTTTGACGACTTAGATACTAACTTGTATATGTACAGAAATATTTTAAGTCAAATTAGCAGATTTGATAAAGATGAAAAATATATTGAAAGTCTAGAAAATGGCTTCTTTGACAAGGTTAGGATGTTTAAAGACCTGCTGCCAACACCAGAGGATCAGACAGATATTCCCCAACAAATACTAGACTCTATAAAACCATAAATAAGGCTGCCAATAGGCAGCTTTTTTTTGCAATATTATTTCCAAACAACTTTATAAAACCACCTATATAAACACTTTTATTTCTATTTAACAAAAACAGTCATACTTAAAAAACTTATTCTTATTCCTCTTTTTTAGTCCTCTGTTGCATTTATTTTAATTCATGCTATTATCAAAAGTAAATTTGGGTTATAACCTAAAACTAAAATAAAATGAAGCTACGTATTTATCCATCTATTGGTATTGCAAGACTTGGAAACGGACCTACTAATAAAAATGATGTTGTATTTACACCTGAAGTTCCTTGGGCTAATTTATATGATAATGATTTAGAGTTTCACACCAAAGATGGAGCTTTAAAAAAGCAAGCTCAACGCTTTTATATTTATGAATGTGATGATAACGGTAAACCAATTCGTAAAATTGATGCCTCATCATGTGATATTGAATGGACTGTAGAAGTTGCTAATAAAAAACCTTTCTGGTACGATTTTAATAATAGTTTAGATTTATCTATTAATACTGACAATAACAATTTAAGTCCAAATTTTTATACCAAACAAATTGCTCCTGGAATTAGTACTTCAAGAAGAAATCCTAATGTATTAAATGAGCAATTAATAAATAGTAAAAATTATAACTACCGAAAGGAGTTGGTGAATAGCCCTGCTCCAACTACTATAAATTCAAAAAATACTTCTCCAGTAAAATTAGGCGGGCAGTTTCCTTTTCCATTGGCTAACGAATCATATAGCAAGGTTGCGGCCGCCATGAATTTGGAATCTAAAGATGTGAATTTAGGTGCTGTAGAATATGATGGAGGAAGTTTAATTTTTTATCCAGGCGATGGTATTTCAGCGGCTTTAAACCCTTCTGATTTAAATACGGATTTTGCCGATAACTCAAATTGGTATGATGATATTTGTGATGGAAAAGTTACCGCTAAAGTAACTATGAATGGTACCACTTACGAATTAAACGACGCTGATTCTTCAGCATGGATTGCAACAGCTCCTCCAGATTATGCTCCGCAAATTCAACCTTTAGCAACCATGTACGATTTAATTTGCGGTATTAGCAACGATAGCTATACTACTGATTTTAGTCTTATTTTTCCTATACTTTACAGATTGTACAGAATGCAGTGGGTTAATTTAAGTGACTTCTTAGCACCATCTTTTAGAGAAACAATAGATGAATTAACCACAGCAGAATTTAAATCATTATACAGTAACTCTGTCTCTGCTCAACATGTTAGAAACAAAATATTTAATTTGTTTAGAGATCCATTATACAACTATGATAATGAACCTTCTATACCAAGTAAAAGTAAAACAGATATTACCAACATTGGAAGTGGAACTCAAGAATTGAAATATCCATTTTATCCAGGAGATGGAATTAATTATCCGGGTAGTCCCGCTCAATGGTTTGCTATCCCTCCAATTTTATATAATGAATTAAGAAAATGGAGAGACGGTAACTTCACATCACTAGAAGGAGATTTCTCTACAATGGATGCATTAGGAAAGTATTACCAACAACAATATCTAGATGCTGCAAACGACCCGTCAAAATCAGCATTATTAATGACTAGAGCCGTTCTTGAAACACTGTATGGAGGAGGTTTTCATCCTGGTGTAGAACTTACTTGGCCTATGCGACATGCACAAATGTATGCAGAAAACTCATTATCTTTTACTGATGTTACACCAGGAAATTCATTCTTTGGTTTGCGTGAAATTAGAATCGCTGCTGCTACCCCTGCTGAGCAAAAAGATATATTTTATAATGATTATGGACTTCAAATGAATTCTGATGATATAAAAGAATCAATAGATAGTAGTAATGAAAAAAGTTGGCTTTGGAAAAGTACTCCTGGTGATTTAACTAAATGGATGGGAATTCCTTGGCAATCTGATGCAGGAAGTTGTCAAAAAGTGTTTTTAGATAGTCAATATCCAATACCAGCTTGGTGGGCAGCAAATTTACCTGTTGATGTTTTAACAGAGGAAAGTTTGGTAGCTATGAGAAATACCGATTTAAAACCAGAAACTATTCAATATGTATACGCGAATAGGTTACCATGGTTAATGACAACAGATACTGGCTATGTTGGATATCACGCAGAAGGTGGTTATATGAATGGCTTAATTAACATGGTTTACAAGTGGAAAAATGTTGGTGTTGTGGCTGGTAGAACTTCTAGCGTAAATGGAATACCAGAATTAGTTTATGTTGCTTCAGAGAGCAAAAATGTAAAGGATAAAACCTCTATATTTTTAGGCAAAGCTGTTCCTAATGAGCCTGTAACGTTAGTTCCTCCTACTTCTTTTTATTCAAATACTAGAGAAATGGTATGGATACCAGACAATAAAACTGCCTTCTTATCTTCAAATCCTGATGGCACAGGAGAAGTGTTTGTTGATGATGTCTTTCAAATGAAAATAAATGGTAAGATTGCTTTTGAGTACGATTTTAGCAATAACTGTAGCGGAAGAATTATGCCTCAACCTCCTATTGATATAACTGCACATCTTAAAGAAGCAATAAACTCTTTTGTTACTATAGAAGTAAATTATATCGACAAATGTGGTGGTTACGAATCTTCATCTGAATTTTACTTAATCTTTAAATAACACTATGAGTTCTGAAACTTTACAAACCGATGTATTAATTATTGGTAACGGAGTTTCAGGACTCCTTTTACAATATGTATTAGAGCACAGAGGAATTTCAAGCATGCTCTTATCTAAAAAAAACATAAAAAGTAATTTACCCTTAGCTGAAACTATTCCGCCAACTACATTAGAGCTTCTTGAGGAGTTAAATGCCCTAGATTTTTTTGAGAAATATGCTACAAAAACCTACGGATATCAGTCGAAGTGGAATTCAGATTATATTGTTGATGAAAGTTTCTTCATAAAAAATAAATTTGGTTATGGCTTAAAAATCGACAAGAAAAAGGTCTTGAATATTATAGAACAAAATGCTTCTAATATTCTTTCAGTAAATGAAATTAGTAAAGTTCAGTTTAATGAAAAAGAGAATAAAGTAAAGGTTCAAAAAATAAATAATGATATTGTAGATATTAGCGCTTCTCTTTTAGTTGATGCTACTGGAAGAAAAAGACATTTCTTAAAACAAGCAAATAGTAAGAGTATAGATTATGACGACACTCTAGCTTTTCTGTGCTATTTACCTAAAACTGGTCCTGATTTAAAATATGGTTTTTTTACTGAAGTTATCTCAAATGATTGCTGGGGAACAGTCTCAGATTTAAATGAAACCACTAGAATTATTACTTTACACACTTCTAAAAATAACGAATTCCATAAAGTATTTAAACAATTTGAACATTGGAGAAAGTTACTAAACAATACAACTCTCCTTCAATTTTGTTTACCCGACAAAGGAAATTTTAAAGTTTATGGAAAACAAGCCAACTCTTCGATTTCTTCAAAAATCATATCTAATAATATAATTGGTATTGGAGATGCGGCCTTAGCTTTTGACCCTATATCTTCCCATGGAATCTCTAACGCTATTTATACTGTAAAAGAGGCTGCAATGGCAATTGAAGAATACTTGAATCATAATCAAGAAAGTTTAGTAAAATACGAACAGAAATTGTACGCTATTTTTAATGAATACTTAAAGCAAAAAGAAAAACTATACCAAGTAATTCATTAACATATTAAAGCAAAAAGCCGCCATGAAGGCAGCTTTTTATCTTATAATTTTTTGTTATGTTTAAACATATTGTTGCACCAAACCTATTAAGGTATTTGCATCTTGTTCACCTGTTTTTCTCCACTTCATTTCTCCTTTCTTATAAATCATAAAAGTAGGATTTCCTTTTACTCGTAAAGCATCAGCTAATATTTCATTTTTCTTAATATCAATCTTGATAACTTTAGCTTTATCGCCTAAGGCTGCAGCCACATCTCTTAATGTTTCTACACTGTTTTCAGCATCATCCCAATCAAAGTAGAAATCGATTAATACGGGGATATCGATGTTGATGATTTCGCCAAACTTTGTCATTTTTTTAATAATTTATCTAAAAAACACGCCTAAAATTACTATTTTTTTATTAAGCATCAACGATTTACCTGAGAAAAAACGCTAAAATCATGCTTTTTTTAGTTCTATGACAGTAATTTCTGGCCAAATCCCTACTCTACCTGGAAAAGCGTGGTAACCAAAACCGCGATTTACATTCACATATCTTCCAAATTCTTCATATAATCCAGCCCATTGTTTGTAAACATATTGAGAAGGGCTCCATCTAAAAAAACCTGGAATTTCTATACCAAACTGTAAACCATGAGTATGCCCACTTAACGTTAACTGATAATTAAAATCATCTTCTTTGACTTTTAAGTCCCAATGCGTAGGGTCATGCGTCATTAAAATTTTAAAATCTTCCTGATATACACCTTCAGATGCCTTTTGTAAATCGCCTGCTTTTTTAAATCCTTTTCCCCAATTCTCTACTCCAACTAAAGCAATCTTTTGTCCATCTTTTTCTAAATATCGATGCTCATTTAACAACAGATCAAAACCTATTTTAGGATGAATTTCTTTAACGGCTTCAAAATTAGCTTTCTTGTCATCTTCTGTTTCCCATTGAGAATAATCTCCATAATCGTGATTCCCAAGTATAGAAAATTTACCTGAAGGCGCTTTCAAACTCTTAAACATGTCAATCCAAGGATCCATTTCTTTAGCAAAATTATTTACTATATCTCCTGTAAATAAAATAACATCCGAATTTTGCTGATTTATTAAATCTATTCCGTATTGGATTTTTTCTTTATTATCAAAACTACCCGAATGAATATCTGTAATTTGAGTGATAGTAAAACCATCAAATGCTTCTGGTAAATCTTTAAAAGTTAACTGGTATTTTAAAACCTTATAGTTGAATTTTCCTTTAAAAATTCCATACAATAAACTTGCAAAAGGAATTGCAGCAATCCCTAAGGCTATTTGAGAAATAAACTTTCTTCTTCCAGCAACTGGCTGAGTTTCTTTTGACGATAAGAACGAAATTCCTTTTTGTATGTATCGTACAACATCTTCTCCGAACATAAAAATTAAAACAAACAACTTAGGCAATAATGCCAACAGCATAAAACCTGCCGCCCATTGAAATTGTCTAGTTTGTCCTGAAGTTCTATCTGAAGAGAAGATAACGTAGAAAAAGTTGACGTAAGCTAAGATTCCAAAAACTAACCATCCATACTTTATAAATTTATTTCTAGTAAGTGTTTTTATTGCTTGAAAAGCATATAATTCTAAAATAATGATTAGCGAAGAAATAATTAATAGAGGGATTACCCAACGAGGCATATTTTAATTTTTAATGTAACCGAGCAAAGATACAGCTATCTATCAATAAATTATAGAAACTTCTGTTACTGTAAATGATAAAAAAATGTTAATGAATGTTTTATTTTGAATTTACTATACTATTAGTTTTTACTTTAAAACTTTCACTAACTGATTAACAATAGCATCTATATTCATACTTGACGAATTATCTAGTACTACAATAGCATTCTTTAACTTTGAATTTCTTACAATACTCGTTCTGGCACCTAACCAAGAACCATTGTGTGCGTGTGCATTCTCGTTATAAATAGACCAACCAAAACCATAATCAACCAAAGTCCCATTGTTTAAGACTGTTTTCTTAAAAGCCTCCTTCATTGTTTCTTTAGACAATAGATTATTATCATACCAAAACTGATTCCATAGCACAAAATCATCAATGCTAGAAAACACTCCTCCATCACCCGCTATACCGTCCAAAACTCCAGGTCTTAATTCTTCAGTTTCTCCTAACACATTATCAAAAGACCATGTTTTGTTTGAAAACGATGTGTCTTTGGAAACCAAATTCCACACTCTTGTATTTTTCATGTTTAATTTATCGAAGAGTTCAGTTTGCATAAATTCTTCAAATGATGTTCCAGATATACTTTCAATGATAGCTGCTAGTAAAACATAACCTGTGTTATTATAGGAATGTAATTCATTAGGAATAGT
The DNA here is from genome assembly GCF_004345825.1 of Tenacibaculum skagerrakense. Classification (GTDB taxonomy): domain Bacteria; phylum Bacteroidota; class Bacteroidia; order Flavobacteriales; family Flavobacteriaceae; genus Polaribacter; species Polaribacter skagerrakensis. The sequence goes on along the minus strand of NZ_SLXM01000004.1, from coordinate 306,856 downwards.
ATTTAATGGTAAATTTTCCTTACCTAATAATTCTACCATTTTTGTAATTGTCAATGCATCTCCAATTTCCTCTTCATATTTTTTTGGAAAACTCATATAAGCATCCGGAATTCCTGATGTATGATTAAGCAAATGTCTTACAGTTACATTTTTGTAGCTTAAGGAAGGTAAAAATTGTGTGATTGGATCATCAAAGTTTAACTTTCCTTGTTCTTTTAACAACATGATTCCAACTCCCGTAAATTGTTTGGAAACGGATGCTAAACGAAAAGAAGAAGCTGTTGTCAATTTTTCTTTTCTACTGTAATCTGTATATCCGTAAGCCTCTTTTAAAATAACACTATCGTTTTTTATCAATAAAACAGCTCCATTAAATTTATTATCCTTTTGAAGTTTAATTAACCATTCTTTAGCCTTGTCAACTTTTTCCATTTGCGTATTGGCTCCACTAATATCTAACTCCTCAATTTTAGCTATTCTATTAAGTGCCCAAACACTAATAATTACAAATACAAAAATTACAACTACTATTACTGCTATTACAATTTTCCAAATAAGTTTCATTCGTTAAGTTTTTTTCAGCTTGTTAATCTGACGTAATATCTATAAGATTGTTTCAATTTCCGCTTTTTTTTTCGAACGGCAGTATTATTTTGTAGTTTTACGTTCTTCAATTCAGATAAAAATATGACTACCAAAAAAAGACTTTTTTTATTAGACGCCTACGCTTTGATTTTTAGAGGATATTATGCATTCATCAAAAACCCAAGAATTAATTCAAAAGGAATGGATACTTCGGCTATTCTTGGTTTTACAAATTCCTTGTTAGATGTCATAAAAAAAGAAAAACCTGACTACTTAGCTGTATGCTTCGATAAGGGCGGTAGTGTAGATAGAGTTGAAGTTTTTCCTGAATACAAAGCGAACAGACAAGAAACTCCTGAAGCTATTAGAATTGCAGTTCCTTACATTGAAAAAATTTTGGAAGCTATGAATATTCCTGCTATTGTAAAAGAAGGATATGAAGCTGATGATATTATTGGAACACTAGCTAAAAAAGCTGAAAAAGCAGGTTTAGAAACCTATATGGTTACACCTGATAAAGATTATGCACAATTAGTTTCTGATAGCATTTTTATGTACCGCCCACCAAGAATGGGAAATGGTTACGAAAAATGGGGTGTTGAAGAAGTAAAGCAAAAATTTGAAGTTGAGCGTCCAGAGCAGGTAATCGATTTTTTAGGAATGATGGGAGATTCTGTTGATAATATCCCTGGCTTACCTGGAGTTGGAGAGAAAACTGCTAAAAAATTTATTGCTACCTATGGCTCTATGGAAGGTTTACTAGAAAACACTCATGAGCTTAAAGGTAAAATGAAAGAAAAGATAGAAGCCAATAAAGAACTAGGTTTACTATCTAAAAAACTTGCCACAATTATGCTTGATGTACCAGTGGAATTAGAGCAAGACAAACTTATTTTTGAGCAACCAGATATTGAAAAAACCAAAGCCATTTTCACTGAATTGGAGTTTAGGAGAATGACAGAAAATTTTCTTAAAACATTCACTTCTGAAGAGTCTGATGACGCTCCAAAAGAAAAAACTTCAACTAAGCAATCTTCATCTTCTGGACAGTTTGATTTATTTAATGTTCCTGGATCAGGAAACACAGAAACTCAAAGCATAAATGGGTTTAAAACCATCAATAATACATCGCATTTCTATCAGTTAGTGAATACTTCTTTAGCTCGTAAACTACTTTTAGAAAAACTTTTACTTCAAAAATCTGTTTGTTTTGATACCGAAACTACTGGATTAAAAGCATTAGAGGTTGAACTTATTGGGATTGCTTTTTCTTGGGAAGTTGGCAAAGGTTATTATGTTTCTTTTCCTGAAGACCAAGAGGAAACTCGAAATATTCTGGAAACATTTAAACCTTTTTTTGAAGATGAATCTATTGAAAAAATTGGACACAATATTAAGTATGATATAAAGGTTCTATCGAATTATAACATCCCTGTCAAAGGAACTTTATTCGATACTATGATTGCGCATTATTTGATTAATCCAGATATGCGTCATAATATGGATGTGCTTTCTGAAACATACTTGAATTACCAACCTGTTTCTATTACTGAATTAATAGGAAAAAAAGGTAAAAATCAGCTTTCAATGAGAACTGTTGATTTACATCAACAAACGGAATATGCTGTTGAAGATGCTGACATTACCCTTCAGTTAAAATATCATTTTGAAAAAGAATTAGCAGCTGGTAATTTGACCGATTTATTTGAAAAAGTAGAAATTCCACTAGTTGCTGTGTTATCTGCTATGGAAATTGAAGGTATTAATCTTAATACTTCTTTCTTAAACGATTTTTCTAAGGAGCTTTCGATAGATATTGTTTCTTTAGAAAAGCAAATTTATGAACAAGCTGGAGAGGAATTTAACATTGCTTCACCAAAACAATTAGGTCCAATTTTATTTGAAAAATTAAAGCTAGTTGACAAACCTAAAAAAACAAAAACAGGTCAATATTCTACTGCTGAAGACGTGTTGTCTTATTTAAAAGAACATCAGATAGTTGCAGATATCTTGGAATATCGTCAGTGTAAAAAATTACAAAGCACCTATGTAGATGCACTTCCAAACGAATTGAACCCAAAAACAAATCGTATTCATACAGTATATGCACAAGCGGTTGCTGCTACCGGACGACTAAGTTCAAACAATCCGAACTTACAAAACATTCCGATTAGAACTACACGCGGACAAGAAGTTCGTAAGGCTTTTATTCCTAGAGATAAAAACTATACGTTATTGGCTGCCGATTATTCTCAAATTGAATTACGAATTATTGCTGCATTAAGCGAAGAAGAAACAATGATAAAGGCATTTCAGGACGGAGAAGATATTCATGCTTCAACCGCAGCAAAAGTATTTAATGTAGCTTTAGAGGAAGTAACACGCGAACAACGTAGCAATGCAAAAACTGTTAACTTCGGAATTATTTATGGTGTTTCTGCTTTTGGATTGAGTAATCAAACGAATTTAAATAGATCTGAAGCCAAAGAATTAATTGATACTTACTACAAAACGTATCCAAAACTTAAAAACTTTATTGCCAAACAAATTGATTTTGCAAGAGAAAATGGGTATGTAGAAACTATTTTAGGTAGAAAACGTTATTTGAAAGATATTAATTCTAGAAATGCTATTGTTAGAGGTGCAGCTGAACGAAACGCTGTAAATGCTCCTATTCAAGGTAGTGCAGCTGATGTAATCAAATTAGCAATGATTAATATTTATAATCGATTTGAAAAAGAACAGTTCAAATCAAAAATGCTACTTCAAGTGCATGATGAATTGGTGTTTGATGCGTATAATGACGAATTGGAAATTATCAAACCAATCATTAAGGAAGAGATGGAAAATGCATTTAAGCTTACTGTGCCTTTAGATGTTGAAATTGGTTTAGGTCAAAATTGGTTAGAAGCACATTAGTTTTAATACAACTTTTAAGTTTTAAAGCTTACGAAATAATTTCGTGAGCTTTTTTATTTCTATAAAGTTATATATGGCAAAAGTTATTAACACGAAAACGTGTGCGTATTAATTTTTAACTTCTATCGGTATTGTTTTCAGCTCAATTCTCATAAATTTATTGAAATCAAGATGTTATTTCATATACATTTTGTTATATAAATTCTAAAAGAGTTATGAAAGATTAAAATGAAAAAGGCCTCCCAGTCACTTCAAAATATCTTTTTTATCCTCTTCTAAATTATTTAAATAAAATTGATTTCTCGAGGGAAAATCAATCAAAATAGATTGCGCAATTCAGACCATAGAAATTACGTCTATAAACTAGTATTTCAAATTTAGCGGAAACCGAAAAGCTCAAGAGTAGGTATCATTTAAATCAATTAAATAATGAAAGAAAGTATTTTAAAACAGATTAAGGCAACTGTACTTAATAGGAAAGAATCAAAAACCATTATTGGAGGTTATGATGGTTCTTTTACTGGAAATTGTTCATTTATAATTTGTGGTGGTTTTCAAAACACTGCTGGATTAGCTTACAAACCTGGATGCTCAACAACCAGTTCAGGAAGAAGACTTTATGTTTATAAGCCTAACCCATCATTATATTGTTGGCAATAGTCAAGCCTATAAAATTTTAACTCATGAGGCTCTTGAGGTTAAGAGTCTCATGTATTTATTATTCATATCCAAATCATTTTATGAAAATCATTCAAAGCTATTGGTCTAAACCAAGCATGAATTATTCTAAAGATCCAAACTCTCGTTATAAAGGAGGTTGGTTACAACAAAAATATTCATTTTACAGTCAAGCCTTAAGCTGTTTAACGTTCAAACAATTTTACAAAGATGTAGAACTGTATACGGATGCCAATGGTAAAGAACTTTTAGTTGATAAATTAAAAATACCTTATACAAAAGTTAACTTAACCTTGGACAAGATTAATTCTTATAACCCAAAACTTTGGGCGCTTGGAAAAGTTGTTACCTATGCTGAACAAAATGAACCTTTTTTGCACGCAGACTCAGATGTTTTCATTTGGCAAAAGTTTCCTAATAAATTAGTATCAGCTCCATTATTTGCACAAAATATTGAACAAAATTTTCCTGCTTACCAAGAAGCGTTAAATGATATTCTAATAAATTTTGACTGGATCCCTACAGAGTTAATTAACTCGTTGTATAAGAATCAAAGTATTCATGCTTTTAATGCTGGAATAATTGGCGGACAAAACCATGAATTTTTCAAAATTTTAAAAAATAAAACGTTAAGTTTTATTAGTAAAAATGAGCATCTCTTCGATAAAATAGATGTTGGTATTTTTAATACTATTTTTGAGCAACAACTAGGATACGCAATCGCTGAGAAACATAAAATTCCTATTGAGTATTTGTTCAAAGAGGTAGATTCTGATTTTTCCAACATAATTAACTTCCATACTGTTCCATTTGAATCTAAATATGTTCATTGCATTGGATATGCTAAAAAATCAATATTTGCTTGTGAACAACTTGAAGCTAGATTAAGCTATCATTTTCCAAGTTTTTATAATGAACTAATCAAAAATTTAAGAGTTACTTTTCCTGAAGATAACTTTGATTGTGATTTCCCGGAAAAAAGAATGAATACTCTTTTTAAAATATATGATTGGTTAGAAACTACATCTATCAATGAAGTCTTTGAAACGCAATTCTGTATTAGTGATAAGGTTGAAATATTAAATGAAGACGATAAATACTTTATTTCTTATTCTCTTCCACAAGATCAAACAGTACAAAAAGAGGAAATAAAAGACTGGCTTGCTATATTATTATACTTTGAAAACCCAACAACAATTAAAGAATTATACGAAGAACTATGTCAAGATAAAGATTTCTTAAAGAATACTAATAAAGTAGAATTGAAATCAAAATTGATTTCTTTTGTAATGGATAAATTTATGTTGTTAGAAATTCTTGATAAAGTCTAAGCAACACTAACCTATAATTTTGTGAATTCTTTTTTGTAAATCAGGAATTACATGTTCTTCAAACCAAGGATTCTTTTTTAGCCAAAATCTGTTTCGTGGAGAAGGATGCGGCATTACAAAATATCGAGGTAAATATTCTTTATAATGATTCACAGTTTCGGTAAGGGTAGATTTTACCTTTTCTTTTAAATAATATTTTTGAGCATATTGACCTATTAACAATACTAAATCCACATTGTTAAGTTTTTCAAATAATGGCTCATGCCATTTCTCTGCACATTCTTTTCTTGGTGATAAATCTCCCGATTTCCCTTTACCTGGATAACAAAATCCCATTGGAATTATTCCGAATAAATTTGTATTGTAAAACTGCTGATCAGTTACAGATAACCATTTTCTTAATTGCTTTCCGCTGGCATCATCCCAAGGAATTCCAGAAGCATGTACTTTAGTTCCAGGTGCCTGACCAATAATTATAATTTTTGATGATTTTGAAACTTTTACTACGGGACGTGGTTCAATATACATTTCACAAAGCTTACAATTATTTATTTCATGTAATAGCTCATTCATCCTACTAAGTAACAAAAAAAACACCTACTATTTCTAAATAGTAGGTGTATTCTGTTTAATAGTTTTTTATTTCTTAGTGTCTAATTGCGTAGCTTGCTCCGCTTCCGAACTCAGCTAAAGTTGTAAATAAACTTCTAAAAAAACTATTAACCCTTTTAAGTAATAATTTCCCCATGATGTTAATAATTTAAAATAATCCCAATACAAATATACGACACAATTGTCTGATTTCCATAGGATTTTCCCCCTTTTTGTATCAAAAGCTCAAAAAAGCCTATAATTGGATGTTAAATTCACATAGATTACAAGCAAAAAATTGCTAATTAGTTAATTTTAAGATGTTTTCAAACGCAACATAATACGGTTGATCTTTCAAAACTGGCAAATCTACGCTCTCTGCATTTGCCAAACCAACACCTGCAAACCAAACACTTGCACCTTGTTTTTCAGCATGTTGCTTAAACGTTTCCATCCAAACGGTGTCATATGTATTAGGATTTTGTAAATTATTGGTTGCCTTTACTAAAACAAAAATAGTAGGCTCTCCTTTTTTAAATAGTACAAACTGAGGATGTTTTTTTAATTCACTATTAATAGCTACAAATTCATAACCCATTTCCTGTAATCTCTTCCCAACAATATTCATAGCTAAATTATGTAACTCTTGTTTAGTAAGGACTTTCATTATTTCTTTTTATTGCGTTTATTAAAGTTTTTATCTCCTTTTGTTTTTGGTTTTTTATATTTCTTAGCGATCTCTCTTCGGTAGCTACCTCCTAAATTGACTTTCTTGTTTTTTTCTTTCTTTTCATGGAAGGCTGGACCAGGAACATATTCTAATGATTCTCTATTCCTTGATTGAGATTGATCTTCTTTTGGACGTTCTTCCTCTGTTAATTCCTTTGAAATTTCTACTGGAGCAGGAATTTCTAATAAAGGAATTTCATAATTCATTAATTCTTCAATTCTCTTCTTAGCTTCTAATTCTCTTTCGGTTACTAATAAAATAGATTTTCCTTTATGCTCCGCTCTACCTGTTCTACCAATTCTGTGCATGTAGTTTTCTGGATAATGAGTAGGATTAAAACTAATTACATGTGAAATTCCTTGTAAATCCAAACCACGTGCAATAACATCTGTAGCAATTAATATTCGGTGTTTACCTTCGTTAAAGTTCTCTATAGACTTTAAACGGTAATTTTGTGTTTTATTAGAATGAATAACACAGTTTTGACCAGGAAACTCTTCTTCTAACAAATTAAAAATACGATCTGCATTACGTTTATTTGGCGCGAAAATCAACACCTTTTCATACTCACCTTTATCAAATAATAAGAAATTTATTAAGTTGATTTTAGTGTAGAAATTAGGAATATTATACGTTGTTTGCTCTATATTATCTAACGGAGTTCCACTTACAGCAATGGCTATCTTTTTTGGAGCAATAAAGAAATCGTCAATCAAAGCTTCAACGTCCTCTGTCATTGTCGCAGAAAACATAATGTTTTGTCGTCTTTCAGGAAGTAAGTCAAAAATATTTAAGAGTTGAAATCTAAAACCTAAATCCAACATTACATCTACTTCATCAATTACTAACTTTTGAATAGATTTTAACTTTAATACTCTACTTAAAGCTAAATCATATAATCTACCTGGAGTAGCTACAATTACATCACAACCTTCAGCAACCGCCTGTTTATGTCGATTTAAATTTACACCTCCGTACACACCAAGCACCCTCAAAGTCATATATTTAGACAGTTTTTCAATTTCATCTACTACTTGTAAAACTAATTCACGAGTAGGAACTAAAATCATCACTCTTGGGTTTAATTGCTTTGAGAATTTTAAATCTCTTAAAATAGGTAATACATAAGCAAACGTTTTTCCTGTACCTGTTTGCGCAATACCTACAATATCTTTTCCTGATCTAACTACAGGAAAAGCTTCTTCTTGAATTGGTGTTGGATGCTCGAATCCTAAATCAAGAATTGCATTCATCAATGGGTTCGATAAATCTAAATCTTCGAAAGTTGTCATTTAACTCAATTTCTGCAAAGGTACAACCATTATTTTGTATATTTAAAGAGATAAATGAAGTAGATATGAAGACACCTAAACGTTTAGAACAAGCTCTAATTAAACTTTACAATGCCTTTCATAATAATCAGCTAAACCCAGAGTGTTGCTCGGCTTGTGCTGTAGGAAATATTTTAGACAACCATGATAGTTGGAAACATTTATCTGACGAACATGGTTCAACCGAATTAAATTATATCGGTAAAGTCCATCAACAATTAGGAAGACGATTTAATGGTTATACGCCATTAGAATTACTTCAAATAGAGAAGATATTTTTAGAAGCTTGCGGATTTATAGTTCCGCTTTGTCATTACAATCCTAAACCTTTGAATTCAACAAATAAAGACATGCTATTTAACGGTTTGTGTGCGGTTGTTGATTATTTATGTGAACTAGAAGGAATTTATAATGTGATGGATTATTCAAAAATTTTCGAATTTGAAAACGAAGATCCAGTATATCAATTTGAAGTTATTTATCAATAAGAACACTTTTCTAACCATAAAAAAAGTCGATGCAATTGCATCGACTTTTACTATTTTATAAAGTAATTACTACTATTTATAAACTTCTTTAATGAAATCTTCGTAGCTTACTTCTTTAGTTTTAAACTCCATGTTCTCTTTAAAGAACGATAATAATTTTTGAGAAATTAACTGAGACTGTAAACGTTGAGCTTCATCTTTGTTTGATAATACTCTACCAGCAATGTTATTTAATTCTTCTTCCTCCGGGTTCATATTACCAAATTGAGCCATTTGAGCTTTGATAAATCCTTTAGTATAATCTAATAACTCAGCATACTCTAATTTGATATCGTTATCCTTCATAATCTTTCCTTCGATTAATTGATAACGTAAACCTTTCTCAGATTTAGTATATTCTTCTTTTGCTTCGTCTTCAGATAATTCTTGCTCTCCAGCAGTTTGTAACCACTTTTGTAAAAACTCAGCTGGTAACTCAAACTTAGTATTCTCTATAAAATGCTCAGTTACAGCATTCAATAATTGTTGATCAGCTTGTTGTTGGAATTGTCCTTCAGCGTCTTGCTTAATTTTTTCTTTTAATTCAGTTACTGTAGTTACACTTCCGTCAGGGAAAAGTTTTCCAAATAATTCTTGATCTAAATCAGCTGGCTCAGTTTTACTAATTTCTTCGATTGTAAAAGTTACTTTTTCATCTAATTCATCAGCTACTTCTTTAGTAACCCCTAAAGCTTGTGACAATTTATAATCTTCTTCAAAAAGTTTTTTAGTCTCTAATTCTATAACGTCACCAACTTTTGCTCCAATAAACTTTTTCTCGTTTTTCTTTCCTTTTAAATCGTTTACTAAGAATGTAGACTTTTTATTGATTCCTTCTTCTTCATTCACAAAAGTTCCTGTTACGTTTGCATGCTCCTCTCCTTCTTCTAAAGTGATTAACTTACCATAACGATTTTGAATGTTTTCTACTTCTTTATCGATAAGATCATCAGTAGCAACAATTTTGTATTCAGTTATTTTGTTTTTTCCTTTTACATCAACGTCAAATTCTGGAGCTAATCCTAATTCGAACTCGAAAGAAAACTTATCTGTATCCCAAGAAAAATCATCTTTTACAACTGGTAATGGATTTCCTAAAATGTCTAATTTTTCTTCAACTAAGAATTTATTTAAACCTTCTTGTAAAAGCTTATTTACCTCATCAATCATTACCGACTTTCCGTACTGCTTTCTTACCATTCCCATAGGAACATTTCCTTTTCTAAATCCAGGAATATTAGCTTTTTTACGGTAATCGTTTAAAACCTCTGTTACTTTGTCTTTATAATCCTCAGCAACAATATCAACCTTCAAAATGGCATTTAATGCGTCTACGTTTTCTTTTGTAATATTCATTTGACTATTATCTTCTTAAAAAATTGGGTGCAAAATTACTATTTTTAAATTAGTCTAACAAGCATTTTATACAATTGAAATAAAGATACTTATATAAAACTTATTTACGTTATTCTTCTTCTTTTATCAAACCGAATAAAACAGACCTAAATATTGATAACAAAACACTAAATATTAATGCTGTAAAAAATCCATTTACATAAAAACCAGACACTAAATTTCCGGCTATTAAAATAATAATGGCATTAATCACTAACAAAAACAATCCTAATGTTACTATGGTAATTGGCAATGTTAGTACTACTAAAATTGGACGAATAAACGTATTCAACACTGCAAGCACTAACGCAATTATAACTGCGGTTACATAATTTTCTACTACAATTCCACTTAGTAAATTTGACAATACCAATACTGCAAATGCTGTAAGTAATAATTTTACTATTAATTTCATATTTTCTTTTTTAAAAAGATAGTCTCCATAATTATACCAAACTCTAAAACAGGAAGTTTTGTCAGAAAACTTAATTAATTTTTTAAAAATGACACCCAAAGATTTATAAAATATAGTAAATTTGCTTAAAAAATAATTATGGAAACTACACTTACAGACTTTAGCGGAGGCTTATTTATTTGGCAATTAGTTATTATCCTTTTTTTAATTTTCAGCATTTATTTAGGAGTTAGATTACTAAAATACATCAATTTGAGAATCAAAAAAATGGAAAAAGAAAACAATAAATAAAGCTACTACAGTTAAAAAACAACAAAATTTTTTAAGATTTACACGAGTGCTAACTTTACATTGGCACTTTATTTTATTTCCTATAAATTAGCGCCAAAAAAATAAACACTTTCACTAATGGTTGGAATCATTTTTACCTTATTAATGCTTGTAATGTTACAAGCAGTCTTAGGATTCGATAACTTATTATATATTTCTTTAGAATCTAAAAAAGCTCCTGAGTCAGAACAAAAACGTGTTCGTAAAACAGGTATTTTAATTGCAATTGCTTTACGCATTGTATTACTTTTCGTTTTAATTTCAATTATTGACTTCTTCCAAGAACCTTTTGCTTGGTTGACTGGTGAAATTGAAAATGTTGTAAAGTTTGCTTTTAATGGTCATAGTATAATTGTTTTAGCTGGAGGTGGATTTATAATTTACACTGCTATCAAAGAAATTTGGCATATGATTTCTCTTAAAGATTTAGATGTGGATATAGAGGCAGGGGGAAAAAGCAGAAAATCAGTAAATGCTACAATTGTTAGTATTGTAATTATGAACTTAGTTTTTTCATTCGACTCTATTTTAGCAGCAATCGGATTAACAAGCGAAATTGAAAACCCAACAACTGCGTTTATAGTGATGGCTATAGCCATTGTAATAAGTGGTTTATTAATGTTATTTCTTGCAGATAGAATTTCAGCTTTTTTGGCAAAAAACAGAATGTATGAAGTTTTAGGTTTGTTTATTTTATTAGTTGTAGGAATCATGTTGGTAACTGAAGGTGGACATTTAGCACATCTTAAATTATTTGGAAACCCAATTGAACCGATGAGTAAAACTACTTTCTACTTTGTAATTGCTGTTTTAGTTGTTACTGATATTGTTCAAGGACGTTATCAAAAGAAAATTTTAGCAGAATTGGAAAATGAGAAAAAAGAAAAGCAGTCTTAGGCATTTCTAATTAAAGATATCTTCGAAAACCAACACACCTTTGTGTTGGTTTTTTTATGCCGTATTAAACCTTCCTTAGTTTTAATTGTCATAGAAAGAAACAATACGATTATGAAAACATTTAAATCACTTTTAGTAATTGTTCTAACTGTATCGATTACTACAATTAGCGCTCAAAATCTAGGAAACACAAAGGAAGCAATCGACAATAAAAAAGCTATGATTACAAATCATAAGCAATTAAAAAGAGATATTGCTCAATTACATGAGTTTAGAAAAAAAATAAATGCTTTTGAAGAAGCTTTTATTGCTCATAACACTAAACAAATAAAAAGATTAAAAGCTGATATTTTATCTGATATGAAAAGAGAAATTGCAGAAAGTAAGCGTAAGATTAAACAAGATCAAAAAGAGTTACAACAAAGCAAAAGAGAATTATCAAGATCAACAAGAGAAGCTAGAAATCATAACCCTTATGGTGATAGAAGACCGCAAAGAGATGATTTCCGAGATAGAAGAGATGATCGAAGAGATAAAAATGATGATGTAAGAGATTTAAAAGCTCAAATTAATAGAACTAAGCGTCAAAAAGAAATTATGAAAGCAATAAAATCTTATAATTTCTTAGCTAAAAGAGCTCCAGGAAAGCACAAATTAATGACAAATTCTAAATTATTGAATGAATTTGCAAACACTATGGAAGCAGACATAACAGCTACTAAGCTTGAGATAATTGAAGATAAAAAAGAAATTATTGAAGATAGAAGAGAAAGACGAGAAGATAGAAGAGGATAGTTTTTTGATTGACATTCACTTACCCATGAAAGCATCTTGTAATAATACAAGATGCTTTTTATTGTAAAAAACGAATAACAGCTTCGTAAAAATCTCTAGGGTTTTCAGCATGAAGCCAATGCCCTGCATTCGATATTGTGATTAGACTATATTTTGGGAAATGTGCTTGTAATAACGGACCGTCTTGATCTAAAATATAGTTTGAATTTCCTCCTCTTAAAAATAACGTTTCTCCAGTATAAACCTTACCATTAGACAAACCTTTAACAATTTCATTATAGTTTTTGGTTAATGAATCTAGGTTAAAACGAAAACCTAGTTTACCTTTTTCAATCCAATAGGTGTTTTTAAGTAAAAACTGACGCACTCCTTCTTGAGGAATTAATTCTGATAATTTCTCATCAACTAAAGTACGTGTTGTGTGAATAGAAAAATCAACTGAATTTAAAGCTCTAATAATATCTTGATGATGTGGTGGATATACTTTTGGAGCAATATCTGCAATTAATAATTTATCAATTAAATTCGGATAGGTTGTAGTAAATAACATAGCTGTTTTACCCCCCATAGAATGCCCTAACAAATAGACGTTCTCCAAATTGTAATGCTCAATATAGTTGTGTAAATCTTCAACCAATAATTCGTAATTAAACGCATCTGTTTGAAAACTTCTTCCATGATTTCGCTGATCAATTAAATGTACTTCAAAACCTTCCTCTGCAAATTTATTCGCAAGACTTTTCCAGTTATCTCCCATTCCAAAAAAGCCATGCAAAATCAAAAACGGCTTTCCCTCTCCTACTATTTTCGAATGTAAAATTTGTTTCATAACTACTGTAGTCGGTGTAAATACATATTCACTACATTTTCTATTCCTAAGTAGATACTTTCAGAAATTAATGCGTGTCCGATGGACACTTCTGCTAAATTTGGAATATTATTCTTGAAAAACTCAATATTGTCAAGATTCAAATCGTGACCAGCATTGATTCCCATTCCTAATTCGTTGGCTAAAATTGCTGCTTCAGTATAAGGCTTAACAGCTTCTTTATTTCCTTTTTCAAACGCTATCGCAAAATCTTCAGTATACAATTCTATTCTATCTACACCTGTTTTAGCAGCTGCTTCAATCAATTTCAAATCGGTTTCTATAAAAATTGACGTTCGTATACCTGCACTTTTGAATTCAGCAACCATTTCTTGTAAAAAAGATTGGTGCTTTACAGTATCCCAACCTGCATTTGAAGTAAGCACATCGTCTCCATCAGGAACAAGCGTTACTTGAGTTGGTTTTATTTCCAACACCAAATCCGTAAACTTTTTGATTGGATTTCCTTCGATATTGTATTCTGTAGTAACAATTGGTTTTAAATCATAAGCATCTTGATAACGAATATGACGCTCGTCTGGTCTTGGATGAATCGTAATTCCATCTGCCCCAAAACTCTGAATATCGCTTGCTACTTGTAATAAATTTGGTACATTTCCTCCTCTAGAATTTCTTAGCGTAGCTATTTTATTAATATTTACACTTAATTTTGTCATCTGTATATTTTAAAGAATACAAAAATAACCTATTAAAAGTTTTTAAACTATATTCGTAACAATGAATATTAACGACTACATTTTAAAGGAAATTAAAGCACTTTCTCCTGACAGTTCTGTGAGTAGTGCTCTTAATCTTTGTGAGCATTTTCCAATTACTCACATTCCAGTTGTAAAAGATAATAAGTTAATTGGATGCTTTGCAGAAGATGACATTCAAACAATTGAAAATGAATACTCTTTACTAAACGAATACTTACATTTAATTCAGCATTTTCATGCTAATAAAAAATCTTCATTATTGGAGTTACTAGCTCTTTTTGCTGAAAACGACTGTAATATTATCCCAGTATTAGACGAACAACAAAACTACGTTGGCTACTATGACCTTAGAGATATTTTAGATCTTTTTGCAGATAGCCCTTTTATGCATAACGATAATGTTACTTTAATTGTTGCTAAATCTAAAGTTGATTTTTCCATGAGTCAGGTATCTCAAATTGTAGAAAGCAACAAAGCAAAACTACTAGGTTTATATGTATCTAGAGAAACTGTTGATGAAGTTGAAGTTACGTTGAAAATATCTTCCGAAGAAATGAATGAAATAATTCAAACTTTTAGACGATACGATTACAGTGTTATCTCTCAATTAGAAGATGACATGTTCTTAGAGGAATTAAAAGACCGAGCTAATTACTTCAAGAAGTATCTTGATATGTAACCCCAAAACTAAAAACAGAAAACATTGAAAAAAGTAGCAATTTACGCCCAATCATATTCTGTATCTAGTGAAAAGGAAGTTACAACACTTATTGAAGTTCTAGAGCAATATAATACGGTAATTTTCATTGAAAAAGATTTCTTCGAATTACTTACAGAGCATAAATTATTAAAGAAAAAGTATCCTGTATTTGCTCATTTCGATGATCTTTCTAACTCGTTTGATGCTTTATTTTCGGTAGGAGGAGATGGTACAATTCTTAGAGCAGTAACTTATATTAGAGATTTAGACATTCCTATTTTAGGAATCAACTCTGGAAGATTAGGTTTTTTAGCAACTGTTCAGAAAAAAGAAATCAAAGAAGCCATTGAGCTTTTAATGAAAGGACATTATAGCATTCAAGAACGAACACTTTTACAACTAAGAACCATACCTGAAACCAATGCTTTTTCTGATTTAAATTTTGCTTTAAATGAAATTACCATTGCCAGAAGAAATACAACTTCTATGATAGGTGTAAAAACCTATTTAAATGAAGAATATTTGACAAATTATTGGGCTGATGGATTAATTATCGCAACACCAACAGGTTCTACAGGATATTCTTTAAGCTGTAATGGCCCCGTAATTTTACCAAATTCAACTAGTTTAATTATCACACCAATAGCTCCGCATAACCTAAATGCTCGTCCAATAGTAATTCCTGAAGACACTACCATTCAACTTGAAATTAGCGCTAGAGAAAAAGATTTTCTTATTTCTTTAGATTCAAGAATTACCACAGTTCCTCAAGAAACTAAAGTTTATATAGAAAAAGCTCCTTTTACAATTAAAACAATTCTATTAGAAGATCAATCTTATTTAAAAACATTACGAGATAAATTATTATGGGGTGAAGATATCCGCAACCATGGCTCTTCTTAAAAGCATCATCAATTACAATATTTCTTTAAAAAGAAAGTTAATCAAAAAGACAGATTATTAACTTTTTAAAGCAAATTCAATTCCATATATTTGCACGCTATTTCTAACAATGAAGAGGTTTATATTAATATTATTTACGTTTATAACAACAGTTGCTTACGCTCAAATCCATGAGGTTGGTATTTTCTTAGGTGGATCTAACTATATTGGTGATATTGGGAGGACTAATTATGTTTTTCCTAATAAGGTAGCAGGTGGACTTGTTTATAAATATAATCTAAACCCAAGGATTGCAATTAGAGGAAACTATACTGCGTTACCAATTAATGGTGATGACAATGATTCTGATAATTTGTTTAGAGAGCAACGAAATTTTAGCTTCAACAATACCTTACATGAAATCGCTGCTGGTTTAGAATTTAATTTTTTTGAATATAATGTCCGCTCTTTAGGACATACATTCACTCCTTATATTCTAGCTCAAGTAGGTGCTTTTAATTATAAAACACCTGAATCTGTTGTTGGTGGAAATGTACAATTTACAAGTGATTTTTCTCTTTCAATTCCTTTAGGAATTGGTATTAAAGGAAGGATTTCTGATCATTTAGCTTTTGCATTTGAATCAGCTATTAGACTTACCTTTAAAGACGATTTAGATTATACTACTGATAAAATTACCTCACTAAATTTTGGTGGCAATGGTAATGATTTTTATACTTTTACAGGGTTTTCAATAGTTTACACCTTCGGAAGACCTGCCTGTTATGCTGATACTGAATAATTTATGAATGAAAAACTACAAAGTATAAACTTAAACAATGTTCCTAGACATATCGCTATCATTATGGATGGTAACGGACGATGGGCAAAAGGAAAGGGTATGCAGCGAGTTTTTGGTCACAAAAATGCCCTAACAGCAGTTAGAGAAGCAGTAGATGCTTCTAAACAAATAGGAACAAAGTTTGTTACACTTTATGCTTTTTCAACAGAAAATTGGAACAGACCTAAGCTAGAAGTAGATGCTTTGATGAGTTTATTGGTTAGTGCTTTAAAAAAAGAACTTCCAGAATTTCATAAAAAAGGAATCAAAGTTAACAGTATCGGAGCTGTAGACCAACTCCCTAAAACAGCTCAAAAAACACTTCAAAAAGTTATTGAAGAAACACAAAACAACAACGTGATAACGCTAACATTTGCTTTGAGTTACGGAAGCAGAGAGGAAATTGTTAATGCTATCAAAAACATATCTAAAAAAGTTGTTAATAACGAAATTGACGTAAAAAAAATTGATGAAAAAATTATAAATAATCATTTATATACATTTAATTTGCCCGACGTTGATTTAATGATTCGAACAAGTGGGGAACAAAGAATCAGCAATTTTTTATTGTGGCAAATGGCCTATGCAGAATTATATTTTACTGATGTATTATGGCCAGACTTTAGACAAGAAGATCTTTTTGACGCAGTAATAAACTATCAAAACAGAGAACGTAGATTTGGAAAGACAAGTGAACAGATTGGTACAGATGTATAATAAGTTATTTTTAGTAGTAGTATTTTTCGCAGTTAGTGCGATTTCAAGAGCTCAAGAAACTCCTAAAGATACCATTCAACCTAACACAAAGGTTACAAGTAAAATTGATTACGAAAGAGGTAAAGAATATATTTTAGGTGGATTTACCGTTACAGGTTTACAAAAGTTTACCGAATCTACAGTAAAAGTTTATACTGGATTGATAGAAGGACAACCTATCAAACTTCCTGGAGATAAATTAACAAGCGCCATTAAAAAATTATATGAAAGTAAACAGTTTAGTGCTGTTGATGTATATTTATCTAAAATAGATGGGACTACGGTTTACTTGCAATTTGATGTTATTGAACTTCCTAAGTTAAACAATACTACTATCACAGGAGTTAGCAGATCAAAATCTAAAGAGTTAATTAAAGAAACAGAATTAAAAAGAGGTGTTCAGGTAACTGACAACTTAATTGTTACTACTCGAAATTATATCACTAAAAAATATACTGATAAAGGATTCCTTAAAACTAAAGTTTCTCTTAACACAAAAAAGGATACTACCGATACTAATACAGTTAATATGTTCATTCATATTGATAAAGGTGATCGTATTAAAATTAAGAATATTGATTTTGTTGGTAACAAAGCTTTGTCTGAAGGAAAATTAAGAGGATTGATGAAAAATACTAAGGAAAAATTCTTAGGTCGTTTCTGGAAGTCTTCTAAATATATCGAAGATGATTTTAAAGAAGATTTAGAAAATGTTTTAGAGCGTTACAGTGAGTTAGGTTTTAGAGATGCTAGAATTTTAAACAACCAATTAACTTGGAATGAAGATAATACTATCAATTTAGAAATTGAATTAGAAGAAGGAAGGCAATACCGTTTTGGAGATATTTTATTTGTTGGAAACAAAAAATATACAGACGATTTCTTAAATCAGTTTTTAAAAATTGAAAAAGGAGATGTATACAATGGAAAAGTATTAAAAGAACGTATTTCAGGAGATGGTACTCCAGACTCTCAAGATATTCAAACTTTATATCACAATAATGGGTATTTGTTCTCTTCTGTAAATGCAGTAGAAACTCAAGTAAAAAACGACTCTATTACTGTTGAAATTCGTATTAGAGAAGATGAACCTGCTACTATTCGTAAAGTAACCGTTGTTGGTAATGATAAAACAAATGACCACGTTATTTATAGAGAATTGAGAGTAAAACCTGGGGATTTATTTAGTAGACAAAACATTATTCGTTCTATTCGTGAAATCGGTCAATTAGGTTTCTTCGATACAAATGTTGTTCCTGATGTAAAACCTGACTACCAAAATAAAACAGCTGATATTGAATTTGCTGTTGTTGAAAAAGGAGGAAGTCAAATCGAATTACAAGGAGGATTTGGTGGTGGTTCTTTTATTGGAACATTAGGATTATCTTTTAACAATTTCTCTGTTAGAAACATCTTTAACAAAGATGCATACACTCCGCTTCCAATGGGTGATGGACAAAGTTTATCGCTTCGTTTACAAGCAAGTAGAACTAACAACACCTATAGTTTATCTTTTACAGAACCTTGGTTAGGTGGTAAAAAACCTCAATCGCTATCATTCTCTATTTATTTCTCTAATCAATATCGTTTTGATTTTAGAACCAACACTGTAGACCGTGGTCAAAGTCTAGGGATTTTAGGTGCATCTGTAGGGCTAGCTAAAAGATTACAATGGCCAGATGATTTCTTTACTTTGTCTCAAAATGTAAGTTATCAAAGAATTGCATTAGATAATTTCCCATATAGAGTTGGAAACTCTAATTCTGTATTAAGTAATGGAGATTTAAACAACTTGTCTTATACCGTTTCTTTAAGCAGAAACTCAGCGGGTCCAAGTTTAATTTTCCCTACGTATGGTTCAGAATTTTCGTTAAGAGCTAAAGCCACATTTCCATACTCTTTAGTAAATGGTAAAGATTTAACTGAACCTAGTAATTTAACAAATGATGAAAGACAAGACTTTTTAGCTGATCGTTATAAATGGTTAGAGTATTATAAGCTTTCTGCTAAAGGTAAATGGTATACTGCTTTAGCAAATAAACTAGTATTAATGTCTAATTTTGAGTTAGGTTATTTAGGAAGTTATAATAGCGATTTAGGATTAACACCTGTTGAACGTTATTTTGTTGGAGGAGATGGTATTGCTCAAGGTCAGTTAGATGGTAGAGAAATTGTTGGATTAAGAGGATATGCAAACAACCAAATCTCTTCAGTTGAAGGAGGTTCTATATACAACAAGTTCCAATTAGAATTACGTTATTCAATCACAGATAAACCTTCTGCATCCATTTATACACTAGGATTTTTAGAAGCTGGTAATGCTTATGACAATTTTAGTACTTTTAATCCGTTTGAATTGAAACGATCTGCTGGACTTGGAGTTCGTATATTTATGCCAGCTTTCGGATTATTAGGTATTGATTTTGCTCACGGATTTGATCCTTTACCAGGACAAACAGAAAAATCTGGATGGCAAACTCATTTTATTATTGGAAGACAGTTCTAAAAACTTACATTTGTGATGTGTATTGCTTTTTGGCACGGTTTTTTCTAAACACATTATAAAGATGAAAAAAAACATTTTAACACTCGTTCTTTTACTTATTGTAAGCAGTTTAGCTGCACAAAAAAATCAAAGGATTGCTTTTATTGATATGGATTATATTTTACAAAATATCCCTCAATATATAGAAGCACAAAATGCTTTGAATGATAAAGTTGCGAAGTGGAGAGCTAATCTTGATAAAGAAGCAAGAGCTATTGAAGTTCTAAAAACAGATTTAGCCAATGAAAAGGCAATATTAACTCCAGAGTTAATTGAGGAACGTGAAGAAGATATTTCCGTTAAACAAGAAGCCTTAAGAAGATTAGAGTCTTTATATTTTGGTACAGATGGAGATATGTACATATTAAGAAAGAAATTAATTCAGCCTATTCAAGATCAAGTTTATAATGCTGTACAAACCATTGCTTCTCGTAAAAAGTATGACTTTGTTTTTGATAAATCTAGCGAATTAATAATGTTGTATTCTAATAAAAAACACGATATTAGCCCACTAGTATTAAAGCTTATAAACATCGACCAGAAAAAACAAGATAAGCTTGATAAAATTGAAGAAAGAAAGAAATTATTAAGCAATAATGAACTTTCTGAAGAAGCTAAACAAAGACAAGCTAAAAAAGAAGCTTTACAACAAAAAAAACTATCAGACAGAGAAGCTAAATTAAAAGATATAGAAGAAAAAAGGCAAGCTCGTTTGAAAGCTAGAGAGGAAAAAAGAAGATTATTACAAGAAAAGAAAGATGCTTTGAAAAAAGCAAAAGAAGACGCTAAGAAAAAAGAGGAAGAAGACAAGAAAGAAGGAAACGAACAAAAAACAGGTAAATAACAATAAAGAAACATAAAATTAAAATTAAAACAGACATGAAACATTTAAAGACGTTATTATTAGTTGCGATTTTTACGGTTGGATTAGGTGGTGTGGCAAATGCTCAAAAAATTGCACACATTAATACCGACAAATTATTAGCTGACATGCCAGAAACTAAGGCTTTAAAAGCTGAGCTTGAAAAATTAAGAACTACATACAGAAACGATATAGAAGGAATGTTTAAGAAACTAGAAGCTAAAGTAAAAAAATACGAAGCTGAAGGTAAAACTCAAACACAAGAAGAAAACGTAAAAAGAGCTCAAGAAGTTCAATTAGATCGTCAAAAAATTGCTCAAGCTGAGCAAACGATGAATCAAGAAATGGCGAAAAGATATCAAGAAAAAACATTACCTATTTTACAAAAAGCTGAAGATGCAATTAAAGCTGTAGCTGCTGAAAAAGGTTTTATTTATGTAATGGATGCATCTCCAGGTAAAGGATTAATCGTTTACGACAAAGGAGATGATATTTTAGCTGCTGTTAAAGCTAAATTAGGTTTCTAATATAGAACAACTTATTTATATAAAAATCCTGCTCTTAAATGGCAGGATTTTTATTTTTGTAACCATATGAGTTTAGATACAACAAAACAACCTATAGGAATTTTTGATTCAGGCATTGGAGGTACTTCCATATGGAAAGAAATTCATTCTTTACTTCCTAATGAACAAACTATTTATTTATCGGATAGTAAGAATGCACCGTATGGACAAAAGTCTAAGCAGGAGATTTTGGAGTTATCTATAAAAAATACTGAATTCTTACTTGAACAAAATTGTAAACTCATAGTTGTTGCTTGTAATACTGCTACGACAAATGCAATTCAGTATTTAAGACAACATTATCCAATTTCTTTTATTGGTATTGAACCAGCTATTAAACCCGCTTCTTTATTAACTAAATCTAAAACAATAGGAATATTAGCTACTAAAGGAACTTTAAATAGTGATCTTTTTGAAAAGACATCTTCTTTAATAAAACAAGAGATACGAATTATAGAGCAAATTGGTGAAGGCTTGGTTGAATTAATAGAAAACAATCAAATTGAATCTGAGAAAATGCATCATCTACTAGTGAAGTATTTACAACCTATGATTGAAGAAAATGTAGATTGTTTAGTGTTAGGTTGTACGCATTATCCTTACTTAATACCAAAAATAAAGGAAATCATAGGCGAAAACATAAAAATCATTGATTCAGGAGAGGCAGTAGCTAGACAAACCAACAATATATTAACTCAGCAAAACTTGCTAAATAGTACTCCAAATACAAATAAGAATATATTTTACATCAATAAATCTAAAGAGGTACTTGAAAACTTTTTAACTGAATATTCCAATATAATCGTTGAACAAAAAGACTTTTAAAACAACTGCCCGTTAATATTTGGACAAGCTGCTAATCTTTTCTTTCTACACAACACATTTAAACCTAATGAAATTTGGTGGAAACCTGCATCTGAGAACATGATATCTCCAAACTGTTTTGTGTAGGTATAAGAAACCATAAATTTATTGAAATTAACACCAAAAATTGGAGAGATGTATTGTGAGTTACCAAATGTATTTCCCCCAAAAGAACTTCTATAAGAGGCTGCTAACCACACCTTAGTTTTCTTAAAGCTCTTATATACTTTAACGTTTAAATCCAATATCTTTTCTTGAGTTTGCTCTTTAAATTGGAACATAAATGAAGGCTCATATTGAATTTTTGTTTCATCACCGAAGAAATACCCAGCTCCTAAAATATAATTACGAAGGTTTAGAGCGTCAAATTCGTTCCTTAAATTATCTTTTGCTGTTAAGAATATATTTTTGATTGTAAAATAACTAGAAAGCCCTTTATAGTGATATCCTAAACCAAAATCAGCATTAACATACAACTCACTTTCAATTAATTGTCTTACTGTAGGATCACCTGCAAATGTGGTTTGATCTACTTGATTTTGCACTCCAGATAAAGATAACCCAAACGATAATTGATTAAAAACATTACCTCTATCCATTTCTAGATGATAGGCATAAGTAGCTTGAAATGCTTGTTGAGAATGAAATCCATTTTTATCATTGAAAAAAACAGCACCGTAAGCGGCTTTAGAATCAGCATTAAATTTTGCATGAAAACTTAATGTTTGTAATTCAGGGGCATTTTCTACACCTAACCATTGCGTTCTTGCTGTTAAACGAACTTTTCCACAATCTCCGATTCCTGCAGCAGCTGGATGTATTAAATAAACATTATCAGATAAATAATCTTGATATATTGGTAAGGTTTCTTGTGCTTGCGCCCCGATTACAGCAAAAACCAATAAACTTAATTTAATCAAAAACTTCATTCAATAACATTTTATTTAAGCTGGCAAATATATTTTTTTTAACCTCAACATGCTAATATTTAATGTTAAAGAAGAGAATTCATTATAGAAAAAGATATGTTTAAATGAAAAAAAGATAAAAGTTTACTAAAAAACGCCTATCGGTATCATCATTAGCATATTATATTTTTCTATAAAGTAGTTCAACAATTAATATACCTCCAAATAATTAATACTATCTATTATACTTTATTAATTGTACAATAGCATTAAAAAGGAAAACTATAACAAATAATTTAGATACATTTTTTGGCTTTTAATTAACATAATTAAAAACTAATTTTAGAAACACATTCCCCTCAAAAATAACTTTTCTAAAATAACTAAAATAGCCCTTCTGATAAAGAGGGGTTTCTTTGTTTTTTGAATTATAAAAAAATTATCAGAAATAAAATGAAACTATACATGATTCCCAATGTAATTTCAAATCTGTAATTATCTTTACTCTTATTCATCATGCTATAGTTGTTTTTGAATAAATCTTTTATAAAAAGTGGTATAAATATCTTACAATAAATTTGTTAAAATTATCCTTTCCAAGTTATTAAACAGTTAAAGTAATCTTTCACCCTACTTTATACGATAATGTTTTACAATGTGTACTAAAAAAAAAGCCCTTCATAATTATTGAAGGGCTTAAGGTTAGTTATAGCAAAGCTATTAGGTAGAAAATAACTCCATACATTAGAATAAGCGTCATCTCAAACCTGTAATTATCTTTACTCTTCTTCATTTATCATTATTTTTTTATAAATCTTCGAACGCCTTTGCCAGATTCAGTTTCAATAATCATAAAGTAAATACCTTGAGATAAATCAGCAACATTGATTGTATCTTCTTCGAAAGACTTTATAATTATAACTTCTCGTCCTATTGCATTGTAAATTTTTATTTTCTTCACATCCTCTTCTGAGTCAATATGTAACACATCTTTAACAGGATTTGGATATAGCTTAAACGGAATCTTAAATTGTTCCTCATTCACTCCAAGAGTAACGGAGAATGTCGCTGTTACTGTCTTATCTGTATCCATGGTAATAGTTATTTGATTTGTGCTACCAGATACATCTCCAGACCAACTATCAAATTGATAACCTGAATCAGGTGTAGCAGTTAAAGTAACCACAGTACCATTATCATAAGTACCATTTACTGGATTTGGACTAGCTGTAACGCTTCCATTTGCGGCATTAATTGTTAAAGTTCTTTGAATCGGGCTGAAGTTGGCAGTAACCGTCTTATCAGCATCCATAGTAATATCAAGCGGATTTATAGTTCCAGAAGCATCTCCACTCCAACCATCAAATTGATATCCTGCATCTGGTGTAGCTGTTAATGTTAAAACACTTCCATCATCATACATTCCTGTTCCTGAATTTGGCGATACTGCAATGCTTCCGTTAGTTGCATTAATCGTTAAGGCTCTTTGAATAGGGCTGAAGTTGGCAGTAACCGTTTTGTCAGCATCCATAGTGATATCTAATGGATTTGTAGTTCCACTAGCATCTCCACTCCATCCTGTAAACTCATAACCTGCATTTGGTGTAGCTGTTAAGGTAACTACCGTACCATTGTCA
The DNA here is from genome assembly GCF_004345825.1 of Tenacibaculum skagerrakense. Taxonomy (GTDB): domain Bacteria; phylum Bacteroidota; class Bacteroidia; order Flavobacteriales; family Flavobacteriaceae; genus Polaribacter; species Polaribacter skagerrakensis. The sequence goes on along the minus strand of NZ_SLXM01000004.1, from coordinate 282,184 downwards.
TACGTTCCTGTTCCAGAATTTGGCGCTACTGCAACGCTACCATTAGTTGCATTAACCGTTAAGGTTCTTTGAATCGGGCTGAAGTTGGCAGTAACCGTCTTATCAGCATCCATAGTGATATCTAATGGATTTGTAGCTCCATTAGCATCTCCACTCCATCCTGTGAACTCAAAACCTGCATCTGGTATAGCCGTTAACGTTAAAACACTTCCGTCATCGTACGTTCCAGTTCCAGAATTTGGCGCTACCGTGACACTTCCATTAATTGCATTAATTGTTAAGGTTCTTTGAATCGGACTGAAGTTGGCAGTAACCGTTTTGTCAGCATCCATAGTAATATTTAATGGATTTGTAGTTCCGGAAGCATCTCCACTCCATCCTGTGAACTCAAAACCTGCATCTGGTATAGCCGTTAACGTTAAAACACTTCCGTCATCGTACGTTCCAGTTCCAGAATTTGGCGCTACTGCAACGCTACCATTAGTTGCATTAACCGCTAAGGTTCTTTGAATCGGGCTGAAGTTGGCAGTAACCGTCTTATCAGCATCCATAGTAATATTTAATGGATTTGTAGTTCCTGAAGCGTCTCCACTCCATCCTGTAAACTCATATCCTGCATCTGGTGTAGCTGTTAACGTTAAAACACTTCCGTCATCATACGTTCCAGTTCCAGAATTTGGCGCTACTGCAACACTTCCATCAGTTGCATTAATCGTTAAGGTTCTTTGAATCGGACTGAATAACGCTGTAACTGTTTTATCTGCATCCATAGTGATATCTAATGGATTGGTTGTTCCAGAAGCATCTCCACTCCATCCATCAAATTGATATCCAGCATCTGGTGTAGCTGTTAAGGTAACTACAGTACCATTATCATACGTTCCACTTGTCGGATTCGGATTTGTACTTACACTTCCGTTGGTAGCATTGATAGTTAAAGTTCTTTGAATCGGACTAAATAACGCTGTAACTGTTTTATCTGCATCCATAGTGATATCTAATGGATTCGTTGTTCCAGTAGCATCTCCACTCCATCCATCAAATTGATATCCAGCATCTGGTGTAGCTGTTAACGTAACTACAGTACCGTTAGCATAGACTCCTCCTGTAGGATTTGGATTGGTACTTACACTTCCGTTTGCTGCATTAATTGTTAAAGTAAATGGGACTATTGCACTCTCATAAGCTCCCATATCTACAGTTGTATCGAAAATACGATTGTTTCCACTTAAATCTGTAGTTACAGATGAAGGTATTTTACTGTTATCTCCAGAATTAATTGCAGGAGACCCCAATTGTAATGTGAAATCATTATTTGCTAAATCAGAAAATAAAGGATCTGAATTAGAAGTGTTTGTTAAATTTCCACTTGGCAACAACGAAAAATTTAACTCACCAATAGAGTTATTAACTAACACCTGATTAGGCAAACTAGTATGTCCTCTATTAACATCATTAGTTACACTTCCTCCAGCACCAGTGTTATTGTAAATAATAGTATTATTAATCGTAACATTATGAGTACTATTACCATCAGTTCTTCTACTTAACGCTAAAGTTCCTCTTTGAGAAGTTGGTTCAGTTCCTATATCAGAGTTCTTTGCAAAAGTACAGTTTGTAATAGTAGTTGTTAAATTAGATTGAGTTCCTGTAGCTCTTATCCAGGCAGAACTTCCTGTATAACCTAACTCAGTATTAGTAAACTTTTCTGAGCTATTATTAGTAAATAAACTATTTGTAATATCTAAAGTTACAGTTCGATTATTATCAACAAGTAAATATAAACCACTACCATATCTTGCTCTATTGCTATCAAAATGACAGTTTTCAATGGTAACTGCAGCATCTGAATTGAAAAAAGCTAATACTGCACCTCCAGCTCTAGATACATTATTAGATATAGTACAGTTTTTTAAATTAAATCCATTAACTGTATCTGAAACTAAAATACCACTACCATTATTGGTATCATCATTAGGATTGTTATTAGCATGCCCATCTCTTATTGTTAATCCATCTAACGTAACATTATTTGCATTTAACTTAACTACATTGTAGGTATTATCAGTACGTGTAGGATGCGTCATAGCATTAGAGGTATCATTATTACTTAAATCTCCAGATAAAATTGTTGTATAAGTAGTAACATCTCTTTGAGACAAATCGGTTTCAGTACCATTAAAACCACCATAGATTTCTAAATTCTCTTTTGTAATTATAAAAGAATTAGTTCTACCACTAGTTGCTGGTGTATATCTTCCTTCTGCAATCCATATTGAGGTTGCACTTGAACTAGCATTAACAGCAGATAATGCAGATTGTAAATCTGTAAAAGCATTTGCCCAAGAGCTACCATTATTACTACCCGTAGCATCAATATCTACATATACTGGTGCCTGAACAAAGTTTACTGTAATTGTTTTATCTGAATCCATTGTTACAGGTAAAGGATTTGCAGTACCTGTTGCATCACCTGTCCATTCAGAAAAAGCATACGCAAAATCGGCAGAAGGCTCTAAACTAAGCACTTCATTTGCATTAAAAACTGAAACTGAATTCAAAAGATTTCCATTATTAGATACCGTTCCTTCTCCTACAATATTAATTGTTAAAGTATAGCAGGATCCTGAACAAGCTTGTTCAACCGCTCCCATATCAATTTGGCCGTTGTAGATTCTAGGGTTTCCAACAACATCTTTACTTATCGTAAATGGTAATTTAGAACCATCTCCTGAGTCTATTGCTGGCGATCCTGATTGTAATGAAAAATCATTAGAAGAAGCATTTACAAATAATGGATCTGATGACAAACTATTCGTAACGTTTACCGGAGCAATTGATGCAAAACCTCCTTGATCTATTGATTTATCAACTAAAATATTTTGACCAAAATTTTGACTCATCTCTGCAATAGATCTTGTAGTAGCACCACCAGAAGTAGTATTCCCCCAAAATATACATCCAGAAACATCTGCATTTAAAGTACCACTCGTATAAGTTAAACCAACAGTTGCTCTATTAAAATTGTTTAATCCTGTTGTAGTACCTAAATCTTGATTTCCTGAATAGGTGTTATTTAATAACAAACAATTTGCAGTAGAACCACTTCCTATAGCTCTAAACCAACCGGCACTTCCTGCATATCCTTTAGTTGCTCCATTATCTTTAGCTATATTTCCATTAAATAATGAATTGACAACTTCTGCATTTATAGTATTTCCTGTACTTGTATAAAAGTAAATTGTAGTTCCGTGTCTTGCTAAATTGTTTTCAAACGAACACGAATACACTTTTAAAGTACCTGAAGTATCATACCTTGAAAAAATAGCTGAAGCAGCACCAATGGCAACATTGTTTTTTAATTTACAATTGTACACATTTAAATTAGCAACCGTATATCCTTTAAATATTGCACCTCCAGACTGTTGTGTACCAGTACTACCATTTGCATGAGCATCTGAAATTGTGAATCCATCAATCTGAAAATTATTAGCATTTACAGTAACGATATTATAAGAATTATCATTCCTAGTAGTATTAACAAACTCAAGAGTCGTGTCATCATTTCCTTGTAAATCTCCAGACAAAATCGTTTCGTTTACAAGATAATCTCTATCAGAAAGATTGCTCTCTGTTCCGTTAAAACCTCCATATAATTTAACATCATCTTGAGTTATGGTAAAAGAAATACTTCTATCAGAAGCATCAGGACTATAAGTACCTTGTGCTACCCAAATTTCTTCAGTAGGTTGCACGTCGCTTAAAGCGTCTTGAAGTGAATTATACGCATTTGCCCAGTCTAATCCGTTATTATTTCCTGTTGCATTCGCATTTACATAAATTCTTCCTAAAGGTCTCTCTGTTTTGAACAACACACTGTCTGACCAATCAGTAGTTACTGTACATTGTTCTCTTAAATAAACATAATATTCTGTAAAAGTGTCTAAACCTGTTAAACTTTGAACACCATTAGACACATTACTTATAATTGTAGCTGAAGAAAATGGTTCTGACACTTTATGATATGCTAAATCGTATGTATCATTACCAGTAATAGTAACATCTGCTGAATTTTGCGTTATGTTACTTGCAGAAATTAAATTACTATTTGGCTTAAAACAAAAATTACCAATATCTCTAATTTGTTCAACTTCATTTGAAGTTAAAACTCTATTATATGCTAAAATATCATCTAACTCATCTTCATAAATATTAGGCGAACTTAAATGGTTAGTTCTACTATTTGCTATAGTAACATTTCCGTTAGTATTAGGTGAAGTTACTATTGGTGTTTCAATTGAACTCTTAGAATTCGCAATTCCATCAACATATATAGTTGAATTCATTCTTTGTACACCCGAGATTAATGTTGGGTTAAACGTTACAACAATATGATGCCAGTTCCCATCAGCCACATAATTTGGGTGCAAATGCCCATATCCTTTACCTTGTGTTGGAACTACAAAACTACCTTCATAATATCTACTTGACAGACCTATGTTACCACTTCTTAAGTAAATATAATATCCAACATCATCACCATCAAACCCTGCAACAGTGTTCCTACTACTATCATCAATAATAGTTTTTACATCTGTATTATCAGTTGTTGTTTTTACCCAGAATGACCAGGTTATAGAGAAAGTATTAGTACTTCCTCCAAAGTTTACATCAGACCTAGTTAAATAATCTCCGTTTAACTGAATAGCATTGTTGGCTGATATAAATCTATCATTAGCCAATAGCAAACTAGATCCAGTTTGTGTAAAATTGTTTCCGTTAGCTTGGTCTATAAAACTTCCGTTTGTAAAATCATAACTTGCGCTCAAACCGGAAGTTGGTATTTGTGCGTAACTTATTGTTGTTATAAAAAACAACAGGTAAAGTAATTTTAATTTCATAATAAATTCTTTAAGTCCTTATACGCACAAAAGTGTTGTAATCGAGTTGATTATTTTTGATAGAATTTCTGAAAGTGGGTTTTGAGTTGCTGAATTTTAGTTTGTAGTACAATTTGAAATTTCAACGATATTTATAACTAAAAAGCCTTGCAAACATATAATTTGCAAGGCTTAATCCCCTAAATAATCTACACACTATTACCTCAATAATAGTTTTATTTATTTCTTAAAATATTTGTTTACCAAACTAACTGGAATGTCTTTTGAAAACTTATCTGAGTATAATTTTTCAATTACTAAATCTTTTGAAAATCCATTATCTGTGTTCTTTTGGTTGATTTTTGCAGCATTAATATCTGTATCATCTCCATTTACATACACATAGTAAGCGATAAGTTGGCGATCTGTTACCTCATCGGTTACATTATCCATTTTCTCTTTCCATTCGTCAGAATACACCACTAATTTTCTAATTTCAAGATTAGCATTATTTCTATACTGCTTTAGTTTTTTATAAATAGCCTGTTCACAAAGCTTTGCTAGCTCAGCTGAATGTAATTTACCTTCTTTAGGCATAAACTTAAAACAACCCATTTTTACTCTTTTTTCGAAATCCTTTACATAACTCAATGCTTTCTCTCCACTCCACTCATCAAATTTTTCAGCACTTGGAGCTGCAATAACAAATGGTCCTGTAATTTCTGATTTTGAAGAAGCATAGTAAGGATACTTTCCTCCCACTTTTTTTCCTCCATCAAAAGCATAGACTAAATACACACCGTCTGGTGTTTTTAATACACGTTTTGTTGGTGAAGGAACTGGAGTAAAAGTATGTTTCTGTCCATTGGTATCGGTTACGTCTTTTAACTCATCAATATGAAATACTTCTTCCCCTTCATTCACAAAATTACTACTATAAACACCATCAAAATCTCTTTGATAATCATCTTTAGCAAATCTTGGATATAACTTAAATGCTAGTTTATCTCCAGAACCAAAATGATATACGTTAAACTCTTTTCCTTTTCTAGTTTCTTTATCGACTCTCATCTCTAAATTTGTAAAGCCACTTGCAAATCTTGAGCTCATTTTATTCTTAGACACAAATTGTGCCCCTGCTGTTTTCCTATCTGAACTGGCACTCTCTTTTTTTGATTTCTTAGTTAGTGTTTTTACTTTTTTTGCAGCTTTCTTTAAAAACTGAGCATTCGCATCCATACCTCCAAACATTACAAATGTTATTAAAGCAATACATAAAATACCTCTCTTTTTTATTTTCCCCATGATTAAAATTTTATATTTTTTGATATTTCAAATTTGAAAGAATATCTCAACCCCAGGTATTATTAACTTCTGAAAACCAGCTATTAACTTCTAAAACTAAAACTTAGCAACATACATTTTCGAAAAGAGAGTATAAAAAAAGTCGCTACTAGCGACTTTATAAATTATTTGACAAATTAAATCTTTAAATACTTTGAACAATTGCCAAAAACTCTTCTTTTTTATCTTTTGATATTGAAACAGATTTATTGTTCTCCATCACAATATAACCTCCATCTTTTTTAACATACTCTCTTAAATATGTAAGATTAACTAAGTAAGAGCGATGAGGCCTGTAAAATGTATTAATTCTTGACAATGTATCTACAAAGAACTTTAAGGGTTTGCTAACCAAAACCTCTTCATTAGTAGTAGAAACTTTTGTATACATGCCATCGGCTTCAAGCATGATTATATCATTGAAATCAACAAACTTAATTCCGTTACTATTCGGTAATCCTATTTTTTTAAAATTAGATTCACTTAAACTTGTTTTAAGCTCATTTAACTTCTTATGAAGATCTTTATTTCCAATTAATTTTTCCGCCTTGTCTATAGCATCTTTTAATTCTTCACTGTCAATTGGTTTTAATAAATAATCTACAGCATTTAACTTAAATGCCTCTATTGCATAGTGATTATAAGCCGTGGTAAAAATTATTTGAAAGTTTACTTCTTCCTCAGTTAAAAAATCTAAAATTTCGAGACCTGAATATTCTGGCATTTCAATATCTAAAAAAACTAATTCAGGCTGAAATTCTCTTATATGCTGAATGCCGGACAGTAAATCGTCTGCTTCTTTTATTTGTTTAATTTTAGGACATTCTTCTTTTATGAGTGTTTTTAAAACACTTCTAGCTTTTAATTCGTCGTCTATAATAACAGCTTTCATATGGGACTTTTTTTATTATAAAATACTTTGAAATCTACATTTCTAATGGGATATCAATTTTTACCATTGTACCTGTAGGCTCCAATGCAGCATTATATTTATCTTTTATTTCTAAATGTATTGGACGCTTTCTTGTTCTATTCAATAAATCAATTCTTTTTGCATTTGCCTCTGATGAAAACGATACGTGCTTAAAAGCTTTTCTTTGATTGATTTCGGTAGAAGTTGATCTGCCTACTCCATTATCATCTATTGAACAATGCAATACATTAGACTCTTTGTTAATTGAAAAATGAATCTCTAATTTTCTATTTTCTTTTTTATGTAACAATCCATGTTTAATAGCATTTTCTACATAAGGTTGTATTAAAAATGTAGGAATTTCAATTAAGTCTTTATCTATATTTTCATCTACATTAATTTCATACGAAAAAGAATCCTGAAAACGATCTTTTTCTAATTCGAGATAAAAATTAAGCGCTCCTAACTCTTCACTTAAGGAAACAGTATCTTTTTGACTATGCTCTAAATACAGTCTAATTAATCTTGAGAATTTAACAAGATAGGTTCTGGCTAATTTTTTTTCATTGTGTAAAATATAGTCTTGTATGGAATTTAAGGCATTAAAAATAAAATGCGGATTCATTTGACTGCGTAAACTTTCTAACTTCAAGAAAATATTTTCTAACTCTTTACTCTGCTTATCTACAATTAGCTTCTGCTTTTCTTTTAATTGATTGTTTTTTCTGTTAAAATAACTCCAAATTAAAAAACCTGTGAGTATTGTTAATAATAAAAAGAACCACCATTGTTTATAAAAAACTCCGTTAACCTTAAATGCTATTTCTTTTACTTCAGAATATTCATCATCTTTTTTTGCTCTTAATTGAAATACATAATTTCCTTGAGAAAGTTGATTGTAAATTACCTTATTCGTTTTAGATGTTTCTTTTTGCCAATTACTTTCTTTAGTGTTGTTTACTAAACGATATTCATATGAGACATTTTCATTAGATAAAAAACCGTTGGTATTAAATCCGATTTCTATTTTTTTCCCTTCTTCTGCTAATTGATAACTCGATTTAATAGGCTTTTTACTATTATCAATTAATACAAGATTAAAATAAGGATTAGGTTTACTATGTTTTTCTTTTTGGAATACCGTTTTGGTATGAAAAGAAAAAAGTTCTTCTGGAGTCGCAGCAAAAAGTCTACCTTCTATTATTTCTAACCCAACAAATTCATAAGAAGGAATACCGTTTTTCTTCGTAATATTTTTGAATAGATTGGTTTTAGTATCTAATCGTTGTATCCCTTTTTCACCAGCTATCCAAATACTATTATCAGTACTATCTACTCTTAAAAAACTATTGATATTAGACAATAAACCATCTTTTACTGTATAGTTTTTTTCAATTTTATTGTTTACCACTTTATAAATTCCATTTTTAAAAGATAAACACCATACAGATCCATCTTCTAGACCTACAATATCTCTAATGTAAATAGATTGGCCTTTATACATTATCTCTGAAGTAGCTGTTAGGTTGTTATTAAATACAAATAATCCTTTTACAGTACTTACATAATAATTCTTTGTTTTTTGATTGCTATAACAACTATAGCTTCTATTAAAGGTTAAGTTTTTAGCTTTAATCCAATTCCTTGTAATGTTATTCACATTAATTAGCATCGAATTAGCACCTGTAGCAATTAGTAAAGTGTCTTTGTTGTGAAAATGATGATCTTTTGTATTTAAATTGTCGTGGTTTTGAATTACTCTTATTTCATCATTAAAGAAATCAAACATTTGAATAATTCGTGAGCCTTGAATAAAGTAATGCCCTTTTGCTTCATTATAGAATACATACTTGATATCTTCAAAGTTTGGATATTCATATCTTTTAAAAAAATTGGTTTTGGTATTATACACATAAAATTCATTTTTTTTACCTATCAATAAAAGCTCATTAGGTTTCCCTTGAAATACTCTTTTAATTCTTTTACTTTCAGGAAACTTAACATTCGATTTAAAATCGAAATTAGGTATTACGTGAATTCCTTGATATTCGGTAGTTATCCATAAATTTCCATGAGTATCTTTTAACACATCCGTAGTAGAAATCCCTATTAGCATTTTCCTTTTTAAAACTAATTCTGAATTTCTAATTTCATAGGCATATAAACCAATATTTGATAGGATGTATAGTTCGTTTTCTATGACTCTTATTTCTTGTGTAAAAAAACCTTCTTCTGTTTCAAAAAGTTTGTAATCAAAATTATTTTCTACATCTGCATTTAAAATAATTTTATTTGATGTACCATTTATATTAAATGAATTTAAAAACAAAAAATTATTAACACCTTTAAAATATGCCCTTCGATGTCTTCTTTTATTTATTGGTACTTTGTTTCCGGTTTTACTTAATTGGAAAGTGCTATCCAGTATATATAAATCTCCATCAATATCGAATGAATATACCTTCTTCTCTTTAAACAAAAAAGTGCTGTAAAAAAGTGTTGAGTCATCAATCTTCTTATAAATAATTTCCCCATTATTTTTATTCAGCACCAATAACATTCCCACTTGAGAGAGATACAAATAATCGTTATGTATTTGAATTTTTGGTAATCTTCCTTTAAAGTAGTCTTTTAAGTTTTGTAGCAATACTACTTGATCGTCTTGAATATAAAAAAGCTGGCCTGCTAGATTTGTAAACCAAATTATATTGTCTTTGTCTTTGGTTAATGAAAACACAGATAATCCAACCTGTTCAGGATGGGAATAAAACTTGAACTCAAAACCATCATACCTGTATAAACCCTTATCAGCAGCTAACCAAATAAAACCATTATCGTCTTCTAAAAGATTGTAAAACTGTTTATCAGGTAATCCTTCTTTTTCGGTTAAATGTATGGAAATAGGTTCTTGTGCTGATAGAATTTCAACAAACAAAAAAGCTACAAATACAATTAGAACTCGCATATTCCAAAGCTACGTTAAAAAACGGATTTTATACAATAAGGTTAATAAACAAAGATACTTGGAACATTTACTAATAGATTTAATGAATTGCTCAAATGAAACTTTGAGTTTCTAAAAAGTAATATTTATAAAAAAACCCACTCAACTGAGGTGCTGAGTGGGAAAATTGCTATAAAAAGAAGCTAACACGTCTGTTAGCATTTAAATACATTCAATTAGTATGCCAAGTTTTCAAAAACAAAAAAACATGTCCGTAAAATTAAATTATTACGAACATGTTTACCTAACTAAATCAACTTGAAAAACTACTGTACTTGTAATTATATTAAAGGTTGTCCCTTTAATCTCGATTCTATTTTACGCTTTTTTACTGTTAAACGTTTCATGATATCCATTAGCTTCGAATCTTTGGTCTTTTTATAAACTTCATTCAATGCTAATACTAATCTTTTTGCTTCTCTAGATGCCACTACTCTGTCACTTGTCGACATGTTTTTCATTTTTGATTGCTCGAAAGCTATTGCTTCATTTATGATATCCATGGTAACCTGTTTTGTTTAATTTTAAATAAAAATAAATAAACAAAATAAATTAAAAAAGTTCCGTAAAAGCTTTTAACAAAATTTTAAATCTTCGTTATAATTTATACACAATTTTTGTTATTGATTTAATAAGTATTGTATTAAATCGGTTGTAGTTACAATACCAATAAGTTCTTCATTTTCTAATACAGGAAGTGCATGAAACTCTCTTTTAGATAATATAGTTGCTACTTCTTCAATAGTAGTTTTTGTGGTTACTGCACTTACATTTTTAGTCATAACTTGCTCGATAGTAAACTCGCTATTCAGCACAGTATCAAACTCTGTTTCATATTCTTCTATACTATCTTTATAACTTACCCTAAGCAAATCTGTATGACTTAACATTCCAATTACTTTTCTTCCTTGAACAATAGGAATATGTCGAATGTTATGAATTCTGAATAATTCCTCTGCTGTGGTTAAATCATCATCAGAATTTAATGTGATTGGGTTATCACTCATTATTACGGTGATAGGCATATTTTTTATCATACCAAAAAGTCTCTAAAATTAATTAAAAGTTGTTCTTACATTTTTACAGTTAACACAGGCAAAACTGCATGATTTACTACATCTTCTGCAATGCTTCCTTCGAAGAAATGCTCAATACCGTGTTTACCATGTGTTGGCATAATAATTAAATCGCTCTCATTAGTTTTAGCAAACTCTAAAATTCCTTCCTCTATAGAAAAATCAGCAACTTCTGCAATGTTAACCTCTTTGCTAGTTGTACCTAACTTCTTCAAAAAAGTATCAATACGTTCTTTTTTATCTTTGGTAGTTCTAAACTTTGCCCCTGGTGTATTTACATATAATAAATGCATTTCATCACATTCAAAAAATGCTAAAATCTCTCTAGCTTTTTTAAACGGCTCAATAAAATCATTTGAAAAGTCACAAGCAAATACCGCCTTCTTAAATGCCTCGTCGATTGGAAGTCCTTTTATGACTAAAACAGGAACCGTAGAGTTTCTAACTACGACTTCTGCATTCGATCCAAAAAACATTTCTTTTATACCTGTTGCTCCGTGTGAAGACAGAATAATTAAATCTGCTTTTTCCTCTTCTGCAGTTCTATGCAAATCGCTAAAACTTTTATAATGCTTGATTATTGGTGTAACTTTTACATCTTTTAAATATGGTTTATCTAAATATTCTCCGAATTTTTTTTCTGTTAGTTTTAATTCAAATACTGTTTGCTCATGCACATAAGAAGGTGAGGAACTTATTACAGGTGTATTGATTTCTAACATGTGCACCACTAAGATTTCTGCTTTATATTTTTTTGCAAAAAATGAAGCTGTGCGCAATGCGTTTTCTGAGTGTAAGGTAAAATCTACAGGTACAATAATTTTTTTCATGATACTTAGCTTTAAAAGATTATAGCGTAAAAGTACATACGGTAATCCTTTAAAACTATGACAATTGTCATACTGAAAAATTTATTTTAATGACAAACAGCGTTTCTTTCTACAAGATTACTAACCGCTGCAGAAGGAGAAATATAAGGGATGTTTAAACCTAAACCTCTTAAGATAAATAAGACTCCAATTGCAACAACTAGCACTGGAATTGCTTTTTTGAAATATTGTTGTAACCGAAGATTGGTAAACTTTCCAACATATACTATCGAACTCATTAACGGAATAGTTCCTAAACCAAATAAAATCATGTATAAACTTCCGTAGACAGTAGAATGCGTTGCAATAGCTCCAATTAAAGCCATGTAAACTAATCCGCATGGTAAAAAGCCATTTAAGAAACCGATAGCAAAAAATGTATCGTTTCGTTTTTGTTTTAACTCTTTACCTAGTGCCGATTTTACTTTTCCTATATATCGTGTTAAGGTTTTTGTTGCTTTTAATTGATACACCAACTTAGGAAAAAGTACGATTAGAATCATTAGAGCTCCTGTAAAAATTGATAAGTGTTGCTGAAAAACAAACAACTCAAAACCTCTACCTAAAAGCCCGAAAATAACACCTAGCAATCCGTATGTTAGTAAGCGACCACTATGATAACTCATTAATTGAAAGAATTGCTTCACTTGGTTTGTTCTGTCTAACGGTAACATAAACGCAATTGGACCACACATTCCTAAGCAATGTAAACTTCCTAACAATCCTAATATGAATGCAGTGTACAGCATTAATAAATTATTTGCTCTTTGTGGAAATACTTTTGATTGTTGTATGTAAAATCAATAACAATATCCCAACGACCACTTACCAAAACCTCATTAGAAATTAACATACTATGCTGATTGATATTGATGTTCATTTCACTATCCAAAGCTTTATTTGAAGGTCTGTATAAAAATACTTTCCCCTTGATATTTTCTGGAGCTAAATCTTTTGGAAATACAATTTCAATTCCTTCAGTTACTTTTTGAACTGATAATGGGTATTCAAGTTTTTTTAAATTCTTAGAAGCATCTATATCTTCTTGATACTTTAATTCTTTTTGATAATAATTATCGGTAACTAAATCATGATTATACGCTTTATCACTTACCATAGTTACCACCATAACCATAATAAATGTTATGAATGAAATTATTGCTATTACAATGCCTGTACCCCAACTAATTTTCATCTTGTTTATTTTTTTAGTTACCAAAACTTTCTCGGACCGAGGAAATTTGTGGTGGTTGTTTCTATGAGTTTATCTTTACTGTAAACTCCAACCTTTAATTTTACTTTGTCTTTTTTTAATTGTGATTGATGTAATTCAATAAACAATGATCCCTCAGCCATTCCTTGTTTAGGAACTGTAAATGATTGATGTGTTACTACTTCAATCTTTCCTTCGTGCGACAACAACTTATAAGAAATATCTCCAATCTCTTCTGTTGTTTTATTTACAATTTTGTAGGAATACACGTTGCTGATAATTCCGTTATCCTTTCGTTCGTATAATTGTCCTGGTAGTCTGAATATTTTTGCTTCAACATCATTTCTTAAGAACAACATTCCGATTAATACACCAAATAAAATAAAAAGTACTGCTGCATATCCTTTCATACGTGCGGTAAACTTGAAAGAAGATTTCTTTTCGATATTATCAATACTCGCAAAACGGATTAATCCCTTTGGCATCCCAACGTTTTCCATCATAGTATCGCACTCATCAATACAAGCTGTACAATTGATACATTCTAACTGTGTTCCGTTTCGAATATCGATTCCTGTAGGGCAAACATGCACACATAGTTTACAATCAATACAATCTCCTTTTCCAGAAGCTATTCTATCTTCTTTCTTATTGAACTTTGCGCGTCCTTTTTCTTTTTCTCCACGTTTGTAATCGTAGGCAACAACTACCGATTGATTATCTAATAGTACACCTTGTAATCGACCATACGGACAAGCGATGATACACACTTGCTCTCTAAACCATGCAAAAACAAAATAGAAAACACCTGTAAATATCAATAAAGCAACAAAGGTTGAAACGTGATTAAACGGTCCGTTTTGAATGTATAACAAGAGTTCATCACTTCCAATAATATACGCCAAGAAAACATTAGCGATTAAAAATGAGATTACAAAAAACACGAACCACTTTAATAAGCGCTTCTTAATTTTCTCTGCATTCCAAGGCTGTTTTGCCAAACGAATTTGTTTCCCTCTATCTCCTTCAATCCAATATTCTATTTTTCGGAATACCATTTCTAAGAAAATGGTTTGCGGACAAATCCATCCACAGAAAACCCTTCCAAAAACTACAGTAAATAATGTAATAAACACCACACCAATAATCATGGAAATTACAACCAAATGAAAATCTTGTGGCCAAAATGGATAACCAAAAATTACAAACTTACGTTCTAGGACATTAAACAGTAAAAACTGATTTCCTTTTACTTTTATAAATGGTGAAACAACTAAAAAGAATAACAAAACATAACTTACGTAGCTTCTGTACTTGTAAAACTTTCCGCTTGGTTTTTTAGGAAACACCCAAGCACGCTTACCTTCATTATCTATAGTCCCAATACTATCTCTAAATTGTTCTCCCTGGGGTGTTTCCATTTTGTTACCTATTAAAAACTAATTATTACAGTTAACTATTGTTCTTTTAAGTTTTATAAGATTGCTTCGTTATTGATGCTGAAATAAATTCAACATAAACTTCCTCGCAATGACGTATTTCATTCATCTGTGTCATTACAAAATCGGGATACCAAGTGAAGTAATCTTTAATTACTTCTCGATACATTTTTCCTTTTAGTCAAAACACTCGAAGTGACAATCTTAATTATGTTACTCCTCTTCTCCAGTCCAGATTTCTCCTTGTGGTTTCTTAGGTTTTGCAGGTGTCGTTCCACCTAAAGAGATAACATAACTCGCTACCTTCTGAATATCTTGAGGTTTTAGAACACCTTTCCAAGCCACCATACCTTTTCCATCTCTACCTCCGGTATAAATAGTTTTGAACACATTTTTAAATCCACCGCCTAAAATCCAATATTCATCGGTTAAGTTAGGACCAATACCTCCACCTCCATCTCGAACGTGGCAAGAAGCACAGTTTAGATTGAATACTGCTTTTCCTCTCTGAAGATCTGCACTCTCAGTTAATAAGGCTACACTTTCAACATCAAAAGTATTTGGCGTTTTTTTCTTGTACTGTTCCATTTCATATTTTGCTTTTGCCATGGCTTTTTCATATTCCATTTCTGGGGTATCTCCTCCAGCAATATGAAAACGAATTAAATACACTACACCAAAAACAATTGTTGCATAGAATAAGTACACCCACCAAGGTGGTAATACATTGTCCAACTCTTTAATTCCATCGTAATTATGATCAAGGATGATTTCTTCTTCCTCTCCTATTTCACGAGATTTTGTCCAACGCTTTAATAGCTTTTTAGCCCAAGCCCATTCATCTACTTCCTCAGGAACAATTCCCTCTTTTTCCATTTTTAGTTCCTCTGCAATTTTTTGCATGGTTACACTAAAATATTCTTTGGCTAGAACCACTAAACCTAAAAAGGCTATTAATGTCCACACCAATGGATTTTCATATAAACTAAATGGATTTTCGTAGGCTAGTATTGCTTTTATGATCGCCCAAAAGCTCACAAAAACAAATACAATATATAAGATCGATTGAAAAATTCTTTTCATGATTAACGGTTTAATTATCTAATGGCAAATTGCTTACTTTATTGATATATTCCTTTTTAGCAGTAGCTACCCACCAGAATAACAACACGAAAAAGGTGAAAAATATGGTTAAGGAAATGATTGGATAAATCTCTATTCCTGTGATACTCTCTAAATGATTCTTTACAAATTTTAACATCGTTCTATTTTTTTGAAAGTTTATCCTTTACATCTTTTACTTTAATATCTACTCCTAATCTTTGGATATAGGCAATCAATGCTACAATCTCTCTGTCTTTCATTTCTACGAAAGGCAATCCGTTTTGCTCTGCATACTTTTTACTGTCTTCATAATTCTGAACAAAATCAGGATCGTTGTATAAGTTTTGTTGAATTTGCATTCCTTGCTCATCCATACTCTTTTGAGCGTTCGCAATATCTTCATCCGTATACGGAACACCTAGTTTTACCATCGCACGCATTTTTGCTTCTGTTTGCGATTTGTCTAACTTATTCTTAATAATCCATTGATATGCTGGCATTATAGAACCTGGTGACGTACTTTGTGGATCGTACATATGGTTAAAGTGCCAGTTATCGTTGTACTTTCCTCCAATACGGTGTAAATCTGGACCGGTACGTTTACTTCCCCATAAGAATGGATGATCATACACAAATTCACCTGCCTTAGAATATTCACCATAACGTTCTACCTCACTTCTAAACGGACGAATCATTTGTGAGTGACATGATACACATCCATTAGATATATAAATATCTCTACCTTCTAACTCTAATGCTGAATATGGTTTTACCTCTTCGATATATGGGATATTAGACTTTACCATTAAGGTTGGTACAATCTGAATTAATCCTCCAATAAGAATTGCAATGGTTGCGTAAATGGTTAATTTAATTGGCTTACGCTCTAACCAAGTATGCCAAGTTTCTCCTTTAGTTCTGTATTTAGAAACTTTTGCTAACGGAGCTGCTTCTGCTAAATCATCTGTTACTTCTTCTCCTCTTTTTACTGTTTTTACAATGTTATATAACATTACAATCGCTCCCACAATGTATAAACTTCCTCCAATGGCACGAATCCAATACATTGGTACAATTTCTTGAACTGTTTCTAAGAAGTTTCCATACGTTAATGTTCCATCAGGATTGAATTGTTTCCACATAAATGCTTGTACAAATCCTGCTACGTACATTGGTAATGTATAAATTACAATTCCTAAAGTTCCTATCCAGAAGTGGAAGTTGGCTAACTTTCTAGAGAATAGTGTTGTTTTGAATAATCTTGGCACTAACCAATAAATCATACCAAAAGTCATAAACCCGTTCCAAGCTAAAGCTCCTACGTGTACGTGTGCAATAATCCAATCGGTAAAGTGCGCAATGGCATTTACATTTTTTAAGGATAACATCGGTCCTTCAAAAGTTGCCATACCATATCCTGTAATAGCTACTACCATGAATTTCAACACAGGATCCTGACGTACTTTATCCCAAGTTCCACGAAGTGTTAATAATCCGTTAATCATTCCTCCCCAAGACGGAGCGATTAACATAATTGAGAACACCACACCTAAGTTTTGCGCCCAGTTTGGTAAAGCTGTATATAATAAGTGGTGTGGACCTGCCCAAATGTAAATAAAGATTAACGACCAGAAGTGAATAATCGATAAACGATACGAATAAACGGGTCTGTTTGCAGCTTTCGGAACAAAATAATACATCAATCCTAAAAACGGTGTGGTTAAGAAAAATGCAACCGCATTATGTCCGTACCACCATTGTACTAAGGCATCTTGCACTCCTGCATATACAGAGTAACTTTTTAATGCACTTACTGGCATTTCTAAACTGTTAAAAATGTGTAGTACTGCTACCGTAACAAAGGTTGCTAGGTAAAACCAAATCGCCACATATAAGTGACGCTGACGACGTTTTAAAATCGTCCAAATCATGTTTACACCAAATACCACCCATACCAATGCAATGGCAATATCAATCGGCCATTCTAACTCTGCGTATTCTTTAGAGGTTGTATATCCTAAAGGCAAGGTAATAGCAGCTGCAACAATAATTAACTGCCAACCCCAGAAATTAATGTTACTCAGCAAGTCGCTGGCCATTCTTGTTTTTAACAAGCGCTGTAACGAGTAATACACTCCCGCATAAATAGCATTACCTACAAATGCAAAAATTACCGCGTTGGTGTGTAACGGACGTAAACGACCGAAACTTAACCAGGAAATTCCATCGGTAATATTGGGAAATAAAAACATGAACGCTAAAAGTAATCCTACTGAAAACCCAACTATTCCCCATAGTAAGGTTGCGTAGATAAATTTTTTCACGATTTTGTTATCGTAATAAAATTGTTGCATCTCCATAATTAATTGAATTATATATCTATTCTTTGTTAGTTTTCTCTGTGATTAATTCGTCCTCGAACAACATTCGTACAGAGGGTGTGTAGGTGTCATCGTACTGACCTCTTTTTACACTGACTATGAAGGCAATAAAAAAAACTAAAGCTACTACTACACTGGCCGTAAGCATTACATATATTACTCCCATGTTGTTGGATTATTAATTACGCATCAAATGTATCGTAGCATTCTTCTTTATACTATGACATCGGTCATGTTTGGGGAATTTTCAATAATCAATTGGGAATTTTTAATTAGGAATTATGAATTGAGAGGTTGGGGGAGTTAAAATTATTACGTCATTGCGAACACAGTGGAATGAAGTGAAGCAATCTCTCCATTATAAGCAGCATGTCACTTCGAGTGCGCTGAAGAATGAAACGTGTATCGAGAAGTGCTAGGGAGTTCTAAACTCGTTCTCGATACAATTTTATTCCATCATACTCCATAAAATCACTCGAACTGACATTAACGTCATTGCGAACGGAGTAGAATGAAGTGAAGCAATCTGTCCATTACAAGCTGCCTGTCACTTCGAGTGCGCTGAAGAATGAAACGTGTATCGAGAAGTGCTAGGGAGTTCTAAACTCGTTCTCGATACAATTTTATTCCGTCATACTCCATAAAATCACTCGAACTGACATTAACGTCATTGCGAACGGAGTAGAATGGAGTGAAGCAATCTGTATCTTTTAAAATATCTTCTTCATTCTTTTTTCCATTGATGAAAAAAGAAGCAAAAAAATCTAGTCTTCATAGATTTTCTCTCTTAAAACCTCATCCTCGAAACGAAATGAAAAGAACTCACACTTCCGTTGGTCGTGTTCAAACAGCTTTTCATTTTTTCCGTTCCTTGCGGTGGATTTTAAGGTTCAATCTCTGTATGACGTTTTATTCAGGTATTCGTCATTGCGAACGAAATGGAATGAAGTGAAGCAATCTGTCCATTACAAGCAGCATATCACTTCGAGTGAAGTTTAAAAGCGCTAGCGATTAAACTTTGTACCGAGAAGTAGTTGAAAATTCTAAACTAGTTCTCGATACAAAATTGTTTTCCACGTTGTTCCAATCAATTTCACTCGAACTGACAGGCGCATATAATATTCATGTAATTCTCTTAAATTGATAATCCGGAACTATAATTAATCTTTTAAAAACTTATACAATACACCAGGAAGGACCTTTTGCTCCCCGTCAATAGTAGCGTAACTATAGTATAAATATTCTTTAAATTGATTTTTAGTAAAATCTTGTATTGGAAGTTTATATTCAAAAAAGTGCGATGGATGGAAACGTTCTCCGTTCTTTTCAATATAGTATGTGTAAAAATTAGCAGCATTACCATTTCCTCCTTCAAAATATTGACCAGGATAATCGGTATTGAAAAGAGTACGAAAAGTTTCGCCTACGTAAACCGTTAATTCAGCTATTAAGAGGTTGATATCTTTCTCTTCTTTATAAGTAATAGGATTATTTATGATTTTATCAATCTCCAGCTCTAAACTTTCTAAAGAAAAGTCAAGTTTATAACCTTTTGCTGTATATTTCTTAGCAACTTCTTTTGCTATATCAGTTGGATTACTTTCTTCTGAGAGATTAAACATTTTTTAAATTAAGCTAACAACGTTTCTAACTTCATTTTCCATTTTTGCCAATCAGGCATTTCATGAGTTTGTAAATTATAAAACTCTTTCGTGTGGTCTCTATATACTAAATGACATAGTTCATGTATAATTACATATTCTATACAAGCTTTGGGCGCTTTTATCAATTCCGGATTCAGTAAAACTCTCCCTTTTGAAGAGCAAGAGCCCCAACGATTTTCCATCTTCTTTAGTTCTACTTTTTGAGGTTCTACATTATACTTTTTAAATCGTTCTATATGTTTATCAGCTAATTTTCTAAACCAAATTTCAGCCTTTGCTCTATACCATTGCTGTAATTGTTCTTTTACATTGGCTCTTTCTGTTACATAAACTTCAATAAATCTTCCAGTATATTTTACTTTATTAATCGCTGAGTCAATAACTTTTAATTGATATTGACGGCCTAAATAATAATGGGTTTCACCTGAAACAAATTTTCTATTCGTAATTCTCGGTTCAAAGGATAGAAAATAATCTTGCTGTTTTAAAATCCATGCTGCACGTTTTTTTACCTTTTCCTGAATTTTCTCCAAAGTTGTATTTAAAGGAGCCTTAATCTCTACACTTCTATTAGGATACACCGTTATACCAAGAGATTTCCTTTCTACAAATAAAATATTATATGCTATTCTTTCTGATCCGTATTGTACGAAATCTGTCATTATTTATATCGTATTTTAGCTATATCAACTATTCTTTCTGCAATCTTATCAATCTCACTAAAACCTAATTTTATCTCATACTTATCTCTAATATGATCAATAATATAATCCCCAATTAACATAATCATTTTCTTAGGAATATCTACACTTGTTGTCCAGTCTATCTTTTTAACATCTAGTATTTCTAAAATTATTTCATCAGCTTTTAATGCTAATTCTTCGGCTATTTTAGCACGAATATCTTTATCACTTACAACTTGTTCAAATTCTTCTATACTAACCCCATAAAATGCTCTAGCTACCTCTTTTTTCTTTAAACTTTCTGGGACTTTACTATCAGTACCATTTAATACAGACTCTTTTATTTCTGTAATCTTTGTTAAATATTCACTTTCACTTATACGTTGTTGTAAATAATCTTCAATTGTATCTTTTATCATTTGAGAAAACTTCTTGTAAAAAGCAGGATCCTCCTCCATTTTTTCAGTAATATGTTTCGCAGTACGTGATGCAATCATATCAGCTTTGGCAGCCTTCCCCTCTAACTTAATCACTTCTTCTTCAAAAGCTTCTTTATCAAAAATATTTACCAAATCCGTAAGTTTAACAACACCCGAAGTTGGAATATGGGAATCAATTAGTTTTTGGATTTGTCCCTCATACTTTTTATAATCTATAGCATCAGAGTAACGAGAAACTACAGCAATTTTTAACTTCATAAAAAATGCCAAATCTTCTTTATATCGTTGTATTTGTTTCTCTGGTGTTGCTTTATGAAATTCTATAGAAGATAATGCCAGTTTTAATAATCGTGCATATATATTTAACTGATTATAAAACTTAGCACGAATTGCTTCATCTCTTAATAATTGCTGGTAAGCTTCGGCATCTTTTTTATTTTCTACAGCCTCAAAAAGCTGCCATACATCGGAGTGTGATTGAGGCAATTTTTCAATCTCTATGTTAATATTTGTTAGTGTACCATGTATTTGTTCAGGATCAAATTCTTCAAAGGCAGAATAGGTTTTTAAAGCACCATCTAGCTCTTTAAGAACTCCGTAATAATCTATAATGTAACCATAGTCTTTATCTTTCGCAACTCTATTAACTCTTGCAATAGCTTGTAATAAAGTGTGACCAACTAATTTTCGTGTTAAATATAATACTGTGTTTTGTGGTGCGTCAAAACCTGTTAAAAGTTTGTCTACAACAATAATTAACTCTGGATGATTATCATTTTTATATCTATTGACGATATTGGTTTGATACTTTTTGGATGAACCGTGCTCATCCATCATCTTATGCCAAAACTTTTTTACTAATTCTGATGTTTCTCCGTAAGCTGATTCTTCTCCTTCTCTTTCATCAATAGGCGAAATGACTAGTTCACTAGAAACCCTGCCAATTTCATCTAAATACTTCTTATACTTTACAGCAGCCATTTTACTTTGGCAAACTAGCTGCCCTTTAAACCCTGTTCCTTGAAAGTTTTTAACAAAGTGATTTGTGATATCCCAACATACAGCATAAATTTTTTGATCTGCGATATTTAACTGTCCTGCTCTACTGAACTTCTTTTTTAAATCTGCTTTTTCATAATCAGATAAAGGTTCGGAAACCATATTAAAAAAGTTATCTAAAGGACTCGAATTAACATCTTGCAAAGCATGTCTACCTTCATATAATAATGGTACAACGGCTTTGTCTTTTACCGCCTGATCTACCGTATAACTATCGATGAGTGTACCGAATTTAGCTAATGTGTTTTTATCTTTATTGAATAGTGGAGTTCCTGTAAATGCTATAAAACATGCATTGGGTAATGTTTTTTGCATTTCTATATTAAAAGTTCCATGCTGTGTGCGATGACCTTCATCTACTAATACAAAGATATTAGGGCTTTCTAGTGGGGTTTGTATCTTTTTTACCGCTGTTGTAAACTTATTTACGATAGTAGTAACTACAGCATCACTTTTGCTTTTTAATAAGTCTACTAACTTTGTACCAGACTTTGCATTTTTTACATCAATCCCACATTTTCTAAATGTTCCTGTAATCTGTGTATCTAAATCGGTTCTGTCTGTTACTAAAATAATTTTAGGGTTTTTAATGCTAGATTCCATAGCAATAGCCTGTGCTAGCATAACCATGGTTAACGATTTTCCACTACCCTGTGTATGCCATACCACACCTCCCATTCGTTTTCCGTTTTGCAAATAACGTAACTGATTCATAGCTTTATGAATAGCAAAATATTGCTGATAACGTGCAATCTTTTTTGCTCCGTTGTCAAATAAAGTAAAGTTATATGCTAAATCTAATAGTCGTTTTGGTTCACACAAACTAAAGATATATCGATCTTGTGGAGTTGGCAATACTCTTGTTTTTTCTAATCCATCAAAATAAGCACGAACATATCTATATCGCTCTGTAAACAGATTATCTTTTATATGATTAGAAAGTGGAGTATTTTTTAGTTTTAATAATGTTTCTTCGTATTGTAGCTCTTCGTCCTTATTCTTAAAACTTTCTTGCCATTTAGCCCAAAACTTTTCTGGAGTTCCTGTAGTTGCATAGCTTCCTTCATTTACGGTTACACTCATTACCAATTGTGCTAAACTATATAAACTTCGTATTCCATCTTCTTTTTGATTTCGTAAGTTTTGTGATATAGCCTGTAGCAAAGGTTCTTTCATATCCGGTCGTTTACACTCTATAACACAAAGTGGAATTCCGTTTACAAACAATACAATATCTGGGCGATAATGTTCTTTTAAACCCGAACGCAACACACTAAACTCTTCTGTTACATGAAATACATTGTTTTCAGGGTGCTTCCAGTCAATATAATGAATATCAAAACTCTTTCGATCTCCATCAATGCTCTGCTCTACAGATTTACCCAAGGTTAGTAATTCATATAGTTTTTGTGCAGTACTAATATAACCATCTACCATAGGTACATCTCGTAAGGCTATTATAGCTGCTTCAATATTACTAGCAGTAAAGGCAACTTCTTTAGTGGAAGAAACTTTTGCTGTATTAATTCGCTTAAGTTGTTCCCGCAAAATGTTTTCTAAAAAAACACCAGAGGTTTTATGGCCTCTTTCTACTAAGGCTTCTTCAGGGTTTATATAAGTATAACCCATTGCAATTAATAACTGCAAGGCTGGGAGTTGTGAAATATGATCTTCTTTAAAGGATGGTGTTTGCATAACAATTATCTGTTTTCCGGGTTAGAATGATCAAAATCAGGAGGAGTATTTTTAAATATTTTTGTGTCTTGACCAGAAATTCTAGTTTTTTGAAACTCTCTAAGTTTTTTTATATCTATTTTTCCTAGTAAAACTATACTGTTCTCTCCCCCCTTCAGTCTTAGAATATCTTTGGCTTCTGTTTTTGACGGTTTAGTTATTCTGGAATCTCCAAAATCAGAACTATTTACCTGAACAAAGTAACAATGTACATCTCTTGAAACCGTTTCTACTATATTAGAAAAGTAATTTACATCTTGGTTGTATTCTGAAGCAAACAATACATCTACTTTAGATTTAAATAAAGCTCTATGATTAATATCTGCTAGCTCATAACAGTTATAATTACTAAAATATATTCCTCTCCAAATAAATAAATTATACAATGATCTACTCAGTTTAGGTGCTATTTTGCCTCTATCTTTAATCAACTTTTTTTCTCCTGGTGAGTAATGGTTTTTTAATCTGAAATTAATAACAACATCTTTAATACCATTATGTTCCATTGGTAAAATGGTTGCTAATAAATTATAGCATACATTATTAATTCGTATATGTTCTAAGCCCGCAATTATAGCACGTTGTTTTCTACGAGCCTGATCTGCCAAAACAGGGAGCCACCTGTAGGGAGTACTAACTTCCGGTAATATTAAAATGTCTGCCTTTACTTTCTCTGCTCCATTTAATAAGTCTATAAAATCTTTACGTCTTTCTTTATCTGTATTAGGGGTCTCGAATAATGATTGAGCTATATTGGTAGCTTTTACTTTTGTATTGGCTACGGCTATTTTTAAATCGTCTTCTATTTTTTTTGATTGCGGAATTTCTAAAGTATTATACCCTAATTTTTGATCACAACTTCGATAACCTTCATTAATTTTAAAATAATATTTTTTTAAATTTTCAGAATAATTAGCGACCTCATTCCCATTTTTCGATTCATAGAACGTATTTCTATACTCATAATTTACTTTAAAAAAAGTATCAAAACTTTTATGATAGATTTTCTGTTCAAGGTTTTCGAACATTTCTAAATGATCTTGCTTTGCCTGAAAAATTAATTCTTTTAAAAAGTCAATACTATTAAATTCATGTAAATAAATAAAACGTGGTGCATATTTTAATTTCTTATCATCGTACTGAAACCCCTCTTTATTAAAGGCTGGATTTAAAGTTCTTAAATAATCGTACTTAACTAAATTTACATCTGTTTCATTTGTTAGTTTTAAATAGTTCAGTAATGGAACTACTACAAAACTATTTCGCAATAAATTTGAAGTTATATATTCTTTTTTTAATACGTATACTTCTTTGTAAAAATTAGGATTGAACCAATTAAATCTAAAACGACTACACCTATCTTCCCACCAATTGAGATTTACAAAATTTGGATTTAAAGCTGTTGCCATAGCACAACAATTCATTAGATATTCCCCTAAATACTTTTTTGTCTTTTTTAGATCACTACTTTTTACTTTTGGTTTATCAGAAGATTTTATACAATCTATAGCAATAATTGTCTCTTTAAAAAATTTCCAAAAGGCATTTTTATCATCAACAATTACAAAATAGGTTAGTACTTTCTCCCAAAGATTTGAAAATTCAAGATTTACGATTCCTTTAAAAAAAGTAAGAATTTGCTCGGTTGTTTTATCATCTTTTTTATTCTCAGACAATAAACTTATTTTTATACGCTTAGCTAAAAAAATAGAAGCCCCATATTTACTTTGTTTGATGTCAGTAACACTTCTTAATTTATTAACCGTATCAGTATAGGTTAATTCATACACACTTTCATCAAAATCATCATTGATATCATTTTCATTAGGCAAAAACCAAAAGGCACTAGAATGTTGTTCTATTTTCTTTTTAAACATATCTAATACTGCCTGAGATTCTTTACTTTCAAAAGAATATAAAATAATTTTATCTTTTTGAATTTCAATATTCTTATCACTAATAAACTGGTAAGTAATTTCTTTTTGAATTTCTATACATTTACGATTACGTGATTGATGAACTATCTTTTTTTCTGTTTTTTTGGTATCGAAAATTTTTCTCTCAACAAAAAATTTATGTAAAAAAGCTTCTAAAGAAGAATTAAACTGAACATTATTAAAGGTTTTTGAAATTTTAGTATTACTTAATACAATTAAAATATCATCAACATACCTACCATAATACGCTGGAGACAACTCTTCTTTTATTTTTTTGTCAAAATCTTTTAAGTACCAGTTCGCCAGTATCCCAGATGATAATATACCTATTGGCATAATCCCTTTAGAGTTTTTTGGGCAGACCTTCTGATAAGCATCATTAATATCAAAAATCATTTGGGTAAACAAAGTTCCCTTGTCTCCTGTGTCGTTTACAATTCTAGTATGGATTTCTTCCTGTAAATCAGGATGGTAATTTATGTTGTAGTAATACTCTTTAATGTCTAATGACAATACCACCACATCGGTATCTTCTGCAACTATGTTTTTCGCTAAATCTACTCCTTTATCTCGCCATCTTTGGTATTGATCAAAATAAGGTTTGAATAATCGTAATCCATCTACTACATTTCCGCTTTCTGAGTTTAACTCTAAATAATAGGCGTAATTATCTTTATGATAATCTTTATGCAAAACATAGCCTTCTTTTAAAATCCATAAAATAGAAATAATATGTAATTCCACAGGGCCTTTAAAAAAGTAATTTACTTTTTCTAAAAGATAGCTGCTTTCTGTAAAATTGTTGCTAATAATATTATCTCCATAATTAAATGGTTCTCTAGAAAACTTTTTAGGAGCTACGTAATAATTTATTTCATTTAATAATGCTTCAAAATAGTTTCGTTTATTTACTGGATCGTTTAAAAATTCTACGAGTTTAGATAAACATTCTTCAAAATTCGGACTTGATTCAAATTCTGCTATTTGTTGTCTTAGTAGTAACGAAAAGTTATCGTAATACACGTAACTCTTTAGTTTTCTATAAGCTAGTTCAACATCTTTCATTTCAAATTTCGATTTCATCGGGGAGACTTTTATTTATTTTTAATACTTCAACCTCTTTTTACCCGTTAACAACTGTTGCATTAATCCTTTCTTCTGTTGTTGTAGTTGTGTTAATTGCGCTTGTAATAACTCAATTTCTTTGTCTGCTGTATTTAATATATTAGCAATAGCAGTTTGTTCTTTCTTTTCTGGAATCATCACTTTTAAATTAAAGAAATCAGGTAAACTAATATTTAATAATCCGTGCGCACGACCACCTTCTTGGGCTATTCTCATTAAACCTTTAATCATCCTACCTCCATTAAAATATTGGTTCATAAAATCTGAATTCACATTTTTCTTTAATTTGAAGCATATATAAAGTGTAGTGACAACCGCTTTTTCAAAATCATCTAGTCTTTTAAATGCTCCCATAGGATATCCTTTTGAATAACTTTTATTATAGCAAAATTCTCCTTTGTGAACTAAAGTATAATTTGATAAAGTTTTACTAGCAACTCTCTTGTTAAAAAAATCTTCCTGTAATACAAATCCTCTTTGTGCTGAAATTGTTACTACGGTATCATCCAACTCTTTATTTTTTCTAGTAACCCTTTCAACTATCTCATTAAACTTATATTCTTCCCACTCCTCAATAAACCCAGGCAAACGTTTTTTACCTGTTAACAATTGTTGCATTAAGGCTTTCTTTTGGGTTTGTTTTGCTTGTATCAGTTGGGTTTGTTTTTCTATCGCAGTATCCCATGTGGATAAACAATTGGCTATAGCTTTTTGTTCTTGGATTGGGGGTATAGGTAAGTTCATTTTCTGAATCATCTCCATTCTAACAGAATCAACAGAATTTTTTGCACTCAAACGATAAACTCTTCTATAAAAAAAGCAGGAAAAATAATAATAGAAATATTTACCATACAAATCTTCATCAAAGTCAGTTAGTGCATAAACTCTTTGATGATAATCAAACTTACCTTGAATATAATGATAATCTTTACCTACACCAACACCATCTCCAGATGTTAAAACAGCTTCTCCATTAAAAGAAAATGTATTAATTCTTGCTACTTTTTGCGACCTAACAAAAAAAGGAAATTTTCCATTTTCTTCTTTATCTTTAGTATCCTTGTTTCCTGTCTGTATATTAGCATACTTTCCAATTTCTTCTACTCCCCATAGTTCAGGAATCCAACCTAATTTTGTTTTTTTGTAGCCTGCTCTTTCCTCTACAACTGCCATTATAAACACAATTCTTTTAAATAGTTCTCCATAGTTCCACGTACTTCGCTTAATTCCTTTTCCAAAGTTGTAATATCTTGCTGTACTTGGCAAATATCAATTTCCGCTTCTTCTTCAAAGGTATCTACATAGCGCGGTATGTTTAAGTTATAATCGTTTTCCTTTAATTCTTCTAAAGTAGCCACATAACTATACTTATCTTCTATAACACCTGCTGTAAGTTTGTTTTCTTTAAATTGAGTGTACGTTTGTATAATACGCGTTATATGTTCGGGCAATAATCTATTTTGGTTTTTGTCGCTCACAAAGCTTTGGCTAGCATCTATAAACAAGGTTTCCGTGCGTTCTTCTTTACCTTTATTAAATAGCACAATAGCCGCAGGAATACCTGTTCCAAAAAACAAATTGGCTGGTAACCCTATAACCGCATCTAATAAATTATCTGCAATTATTTTCGTTCTTATTTTTCCTTCGGCACTTCCTCTAAACAAAACACCGTGGGGTACTACCACGCCAATCATACCCGTATCTTTATACGCACTTTCAATCATGTGAGTAATAAACGCCCAATCGCCTTTACTCTTTGGTGGTAATCCTCTATGAAAACGTTCAAATCTGTCATCTTGTAAGTCTTCTTGCCCCCATTTATCTAAAGAAAAAGGTGGATTTGCTACCACGGTATCAAACTTCATTAAAGCATCACCCTCCAAATGTTTTGGATTACGTAAGGTATCTCCCCAACGGATATTGGCATTGTCAAACCCATGCAAAAACATATTCATTACTGCTAAAGCCCAGGTACTTCCGTTCGCTTCTTGTCCGTATAACGAGAAGTTCGTATCGCCAACTTCTTTACCCGCTTTTATTAAAAGTGAGGCAGAACCACAAGTAGGATCGTAAATTCTGGCTCCAGGTTTAGATTTGGTAAGCTTTGCTAATAAAGTAGAAACTTCTGCTGGAGTATAGAATTCTCCTGCTTTTTTACCAGCATCACTAGCAAAGTTTTTAATTAGGTATTCATACGCATCACCAATAATATCGTTCCCTTCTAAATGCGATGGTGTTAAATCTAACTTTGCAAAGTCTTGTAGTAAGTTTTTTAAACGGGCATTTTTATCTTTCTTATCTCCTAAGTTACTGCTGTTAAAACTTACGTTTCTAAAAATCCCTGCACCATCTGAACTGGTTAGTTTTTCTCGGTTGGCTTCTTCTAAGTCTGCTAATCCAATATCTATTAGCTCGCCTATGTTGGGCTCGTTCCTTTGGTCATACAACCAGTTAAAGTGACTATGTTCTGGTACTACAAAACGTTCTAACTGCATAGCTCTGTTGGCTCTTTCTATATTTCCATCGTACTTTTTTAAATACTCATTATGTTTTTCTGTATATACATCTGATACGTATTTTAAAAATAGCATTACTAAAATATAGTCTTTGTATTGACTTGGATCTATTACTCCTCTAAACGTATCGCAGGCTTGCCAAACTACACCATTAATTTCCTCTGTTGTAACCCTTTTACTCATTTATTATAATATGAAATTTGATTAATTTATTTGGTAGTGTTTATTCTATCATAACAACCCTCTAAAATAAAAAAAACAATTACATTTTTAATAAGTCAAGTAGATTTTAACTTACAAAATCATCAGCGAAGTTCGCTGGAGGTTTCGCAAACCTACAATTCCATCCCCGAAGTTCGCTGAAGCTTTCGCAAGCGTACAATTCTATCAGCGAAGTTCGCTGACGTTTCCGCAAGAGTACAATTTCATCAGCGAAGTTCGCTGGCACTTTCGCAAACCAACAATAGGTTCGGCGAAGTTCGTGGAGGGGTTTTATCTTGGTATTCTTCTTTTTTGCTGTTGTTTTTAAGGAGTACTTGATGTGATAGTATCAAATCGTCATTGCGAACGGAATGAAATGAAGTGAAGCAATCTCAACTTCGAAAATGGAAGATTACTTCGTCGTACCTCCTCGTAATGACGTTATTATTGTTGTCATTGCGAATTGAATTCTGTCGATAATAAAACATCTTATTCATTCTTTTTTCTATTGATGAAAAATGAAATCGACGCAAGAAGATTCATGAACACTTAATCCAATAAAAATGAAGTGAACTAAACAAAAAAATCTAGTCTGCATAGATTTTCTCTCTTAAAAAACTCATCCTCGAAACGAAATGAAAAGAACTCACACTCCCCTTGGTCGTGTTCAAACAACTTTTCATTTTTTCCGTTCCTTGCGGTGGATTTTAAGGTTCAATCTCTGTATGACGTTTTATTCAGGTATTCGTCATTGCGAACGAAGTGAAGCAATCTTAACTTCGAAAACAAAAGATTACTTCGTCTTGTTACCAAACTAAATTTGGTACAAGCCTCGTAATGACAAATGATCATTCTTTTTTCCATTGATGAAAAAAGAACCAAAAAAATCTAGTCTTCATAGATTTTCTCTCTTAAAACCTCATCCTCGAAACGAAATGAAAAGAACTCATACTCCCGTTGGTCGCATTCAAACAGCTTTTCATTTTTTCCGTTTCTTGCGGTGGATTTTAAGGTTCAATCTCTATATGACGTTTTATTCAGGTATTCGTCATTGCGAACGAAGTGAAGCAATCTTAACTTCGAAAACAAAAGATTACTTCGTCTTGTTACCAAACTAAATTTGGTACAAGCCTCGTAATGACAAATGATCATTCTTTTTTCCATTGATGAAAAAAGAACCAAAAAAATCTAGTCTTCATAGATTTTCTCTCTTAAAACCTCATCCTCGAAACGAAATGAAAAGAACTCATACTCCCGTTGGTCGCATTCAAACAGCTTTTCATTTTTTCCGTTTCTTGCGGTGGATTTTAAGGTTCAATCTCTGTAGGACGGTTTCTACAGCTTCGTCATTGCGAGCGGAATGGAATGAAGTGAAGCAATCTTAACTTCGAAAACAAAAGATTACTTCGTCGTACCCTCCTCGTAATGACGTGTTCATTCGTAATTAAAAATTCATAATTGATTCTGAAAATCCCGAAACTTCGGGACAGAATGAATTTCCCTCAATGAAATGGAACATTTACTTTAAATATTGTATCGTTTACTTGCTTTTAGATTTTATTAACATTCTGTATATCATTTACTTGCTTATTTCTCCGTTATCTTAGTAGTGCTACAAAGTTGATTTTCAATCGGCTTTTGCAAAAAGAAAATGTTTAATTTAAAAAATTGTAATTATGACAACACCGTATGTAACGCGTTATCGCAATGGAGAATATCTACAATACATGAAAGATGTTCTAGAATTAGTAAACAAACAAGATGTTGATACCTTATTATTAACGAATCAACGTAATGCACTTACAGGCATTGTTTCCCAAATTGACAATGCTTTTCAGCAAAGTTTAGGAAGCTCTTTAACACAAGGAATTATTGAACTTGACGATAGAAGAGACAAGGCTTTTATGGGATTTAAATCGGTGATTAACGGGTTCAGCTATCATTACGATGCAGCAAAAAAAGTGCATGCTTTAAATGCGCTAAGCGCTATTGAGAAATATGGCAAAGATATTACCCGTAAAAGTTACCAAGAGGAAACGGCTATTATAAGCAGTTTAATTACCGATTTTGAGTCGCAACCCGAATTGGTCACTGCTGTAACCGAACTTAGTTTAACAGATTGGTTGACCGAATTAAAAACAGCAAATATTGCATTTGCTTCTAAGTATTTAGAACGAGTAGGAGATACTGCAGCAAATCCGCTTGCTAATTTAGTAGAGTTACGTTCGCAAGCTACTGTAGCATATAGAGTTTTAATTAGTCATATTCAAGCACATCAAGTTTTGAATACCAATGCTGCTTATAGTATTATTATTGATGAGATTGATGTATTAACAAAGCAGTATAATCTCGTAGTGGATAATCGTACTTCTTCTGGTACTGATAGTCCGATTGATTTACCTATTGATGATGATATTACTGGTGAAGCTGTGTAATCATATCAGTTCTTCTCGTTGTTTATATTGACCGTAGTGTAATGCTACGGTTTTTTGTTTTTTTTTATAATGATCCTAGTGTCAGTTCGAGTGAAATTGATTGGAACACAGTGGAAAACAATTTTGTATCGAGAACGAGTTTGGAGTTCCTAATTACATCTCGATACAATTCTTTTGCTGCTGTCGCACGTAAGAATCACTCAATGTGACAGTGGAGTTCAACTGTCAGTTCGAGTGAAATTGATTGGAACGCAATGGAAAACAATTTTGTATCGAGAACAAGTTTGGAGTTCCTAATTACATCTCGATACAATTCTTTGTTGCTATCGCATCTAAGAATCACTCGATGTGACAGTGGAGTTCAACTTTCAGTTCGAGTGAAATTGATTGGAACGCAATGGAAAACAATTTTGTATCGAGAACAAGTTTGGAGTTCCTAATTACATCTCGATACAATTCTTTGCTGCTATCGCATCAAAGAATCACTCGATGTGACATTGGGCTACTAAAACCCTCATAACAATCACTCGATGTGATATTAAATTAATAATAGTACTTTTGTTATGCTATGAAAAAATACTTTGTCTACATTTTAAAATGTTCTGATGACTCATATTATGTTGGAGTTACATCTAATTTATCTAGAAGAATTGAGGAGCATCAAATAGGAAAATATAAAAACAGTTATACTTTTAAACGGCGTCCTGTTGTTTTAGTTTTTTACACTGAATTTAAAGAGGTTGCTTTAGCAATTATAAAAGAAAAGCAAATCAAGAAATGGTCTAGAGCAAAAAAGGAAGCGTTGATTAATAATATGTTCGAGGAGTTGCCTAATTTATCGAAGAAATTGTTCAAATAGCATCTCGATACAAAATCATGATACATTTCATTTCTCATGATTTCACTCGATGTGACAAAGGAATTCAACTGTCAGTTCGAGTGAAATTGATTGGAACGCAGTGAAAACAATTTTGTATCGAGAACGAGTTTTGTATTCCAAATTACATCTCGATACAAAATCATGATACATTTCATTTCTCATGATTTAACTCGATGTGACAATTCGTAATTAAAAATTCATAATTGATACTGAAAATCCCGAAACTTCGGGACAGAATAAACCTATATCGTCATAGAAAACAACTTTGTCTCGGGTTGTTTACGTTGTAATCGCATATCAAAAGCCATGCAAATATTTCTTATAAATGGACGTGCTTCTTTTCGTACTTGAATGGAATCATTCTTGATATCAATAAGTTTATCTGCCGCGATTTCTTCCAATAAATTTAAAGATTTTGGTAGTTCTGTGAACATCTCATTTTCTTGTTTCCAATCTGTTTGAAAATGACACATAATGTTTAAAATATGCTTGCGAATTACTAAATCTTCCTCATTTAATATATGTCCACGAAATACAGGAATTTCTCCTTGTTCTACCAACGATTGATACTCCTTTACCGTTTTTACATTTTGAGCAAATCCGTACCAAGAATCGCTAATAGATGACATTCCTAAACCAATCATTAATTGCGTTTTGCTAGAGGTATATCCCATGAAATTACGATGCAAGGTTTGCTCTTCTGTAGCTTTGTATAAAGAATCCGATGGTAAGGCAAAATGATCCATTCCGATTTCGTGATAACCAATATCTGTTAACAGCTGTTTACCCAATTCATACAACGCACGTTTCTCATCATCTTTCGGTAAATGCTCTTCACTAAATCCGCGTTGCCCAACTCCTTTTACCCAAGGCACATGTGCGTAACTGTAAAACGAAATACGATCAGGTAATAATTCCTTGGTTTTTAAAATGGTATCGGTAATGCTTTCACGCGTTTGAAATGGTAATCCGAAGATTAAATCGTGACTTACCGAAGTATATCCAATTTCTCTTGCCCATTCTGTAACCAATTGCACTTGCTGGTAGGACTGAATCCTATGAATGGCTTTTTGAACTTGAGGATTGTAATCTTGTACTCCATAACTCACACGAGTGAATCCAACATCATACAAAGCTTGTAATTGTTCTTTGGTTGTGTTGTTCGGATGTCCTTCAAAACTAAATTCAAAATCTGGATGTTTGATACTTTCTTCTAACAATCCGTTCATTAATTTTTGCAGTTGACTGCTTGCAAAAAATGTCGGAGTTCCACCACCTAAATGAATTTCTTTAATTACAGGAGCTTCATTCATATAAGCTTTGTACAAATCCCATTCTTTTAACAGAGTGTTGATGTATGGTTCTTCTACTTCGTGGCGTTTGGTAATGTGTTTATGACAGGCACAAAACGTACATAAACTTTCGCAAAAAGGTAAATGAATATATAAACTAATTCCTTCTTTTGTATTGCTCTCTTTAAACGATAGTTTGAAACTTTCAATCCATTTTTCTTTTGAAAACGTAGTTTCATCCCAATAGGGAACGGTTGGATAACTAGTGTAACGTGGGCCTGGAATATTATATTTTTGAATTAGTGATTTCATGTGAATTATATCTTTTTGTTTGCTTTTTTGTTGAACTCACGCCAATTCCAAAGCAATCTCAATCATTTCTTTAAAGGTTTGTTCTCGTTCGTCTGCCGTGGTTCTTTCTTTTGTAACCAAGCTATCCGAAATTGTTAAAATACTAAGTGCATTTACTTTGTGTTTCGCCGCAACTGTGTATAATCCGTTGGTTTCCATTTCAACACACAACACACCATAAGCTGCCCACTTTTTATAGCTTTCAAATTCATCCGCGTAAAACTCATCTGAACTTAAAATATTCCCTGCTTTTAGGGGAATTCCTTTTTCTTTAGCTACTTCTATCGCTTTTTGAAACAATTCAAAACTAGCTGTTGGCGCAAAATCAGCTCCGTTAAATCGAATGGTGTTTAATCCGGAGTTTGTAGAAGCCGCCATGGCAATTACGATATCACGAATCTTAACTTCCTTTTGATACGAACCTGCCGAACCAACTCGAATTAAGTTTTTCACTCCGTAATCATTAATAAGTTCATGCGCATAAATTAAGGCAGAAGGAATTCCCATTCCTGTTCCTTGTACAGAAATTCGTTTTCCGTTATAGGTTCCTGTAAATCCTAACATTCCGCGTACATCATTATAGCAAACTGGATTTTCTAAAAAAGTTTCAGCAATCCATTTTGCTCTCATCGGATCACCTGGTAACAATACTGTTTCTGCGATGTCTCCTTTTTTTGCTTCTATATGTACGCTCATTTTTATTTGTTTTTTTGTTGGTTTATAGATTGCTCTTATTATGTCATTACGAATGAAATTGATAAGGAATACCGAAATCAATTTTATATCGAGAACTAATTCCGAAATCCTGAACACTTCTCGATACATTTTGCCTTTCAGTCAAAATACTCGAAGTGACAGAATCAAACTTAGATCCTTAGAATTCCTTATTGTTATCTAGAACACTTAAATGTCAGTTCGAGTGAAATTGATAAGGGTAACCGAAATCAATTTTATATCAGAAACTAGCTTCGAACTCCCAAACACTTCTCGATACATTTTGCCTTTCAGTCAAAATACTCGAAGTGACAAAATCAAACTTAAATCCTTCGAATTCCTTAGTATTATTTAGAAAACTTAAATGTCAGTTCGAGTGAAATTGATAAGGGTAACCGAAATCAATTTTATATCGAGAACTAATTCTGAACTCCTGAACACCTATCGATACAATCTTTATTCTCTTACGTTCATAAAACTCACTCGAGGTGACAATAAATTAATACCCTTTTGAATCCGAAACTCCTGAAGTAACTAACGCAACACCTGATGATGTTCCTAATCGAGTTACTCCCATTTCAATATACTTCTTAGCTGTAGCAATATCTCGTATGCCTCCAGCAGCTTTAATTTGAACTTTATCTTTTACTACCTCTTTCATTAATTGAACATCCTCGAAAATTGCGCCGCCAGTTCCAAATCCTGTGGATGTTTTGATAAAGTCTGCACCCGCATTTAAGGCTAATTCACTCACTTTTTTAATTTGTTCTTTCGATAGGTAACAGTTCTCAAAAATGACTTTCAGAATGTTCCCTCCAATTGCTTCTTTAATCAAATAAATTTCTTTTTCTACATACTCATAATCACCTTCTAGTAGTTTTCCTACATTGATAACCATATCAATTTCTGATGCCCCGTTTTCAATACAATTCTTTGCTTCAAACAACTTTGCCTCGGTAGTCATAGCTCCTAATGGGAAACCGATAACCGCGGCTACTTTCACGTTAGTTCCTGCTAATTCTTCAGCGGCTAATTCTACATAAGAACCGTTCACGCAAACTGCATAAAAATTATATTGTTTTGCTTCTGCGCAAAGTGTTATAATTTCTGATTCTGTTGCTGTAGCTTTAAGTAGCGTATGATCGATATATTTATGTATTTCCATATTCATTATTTGATTTTTCTTCCTAAAATATTTGTTGCAATGGTAGTAAATACTACAATACTAATTGAACTTAACGGCATTAAAATTGCCGCAATAACTGGAGATAATTGTCCGGTTACCGCAAAGTACAACCCGATAATATTGTAAAATATAGAAATAATAAAACAATAATGAATAATTTGAACAGCTTGTTTTGATGCTTTTATAAAAGCAGGCAATTGCTCAAATTTCTTCCCATCTAAAATAGCATCGCAAGCTGGTGAAAACACGTTGATATCTTCAGAAATAGCAATACCCACATCACTCTGTTGCAAAGCTCCTGCATCATTCAATCCATCACCAATCATGGCTACTTTCTTTTCATCTTGTTGCAACGCAGCGATGTATTTTAATTTATCTTCTGGTTTTTGATTGAAAACTAACTTGGTATCCTTTGTTAGCAATGCTCCTAATCGTTTTTGTTCTCCATCATTATCACCAGAAACAACTGACAAATCGTACGAAGAAAACTCATTAAACACTTTATCTACATCTTTTCGATAGCTATTCTTCAAAGTAAACTTTCCCTTGTATCCGTTTTGCATACTTACATGCACCGAAGTATCTGTATTCTGATTCCCTTCATTCTTCACAAAAGGAGCAGAACCAACTTTTACCAAGGTATGTTCTACAACCGCTTCAATTCCTTTTCCTACATGTTCTTTTACTATTTTTGGAACTACCGTTTCTACGGTGGTTAGAGAATTATATATCGTTCTACTTAACGGATGATTTGAGGTTCGTAAAGTCGATTTTAATTGTACTTTTTCTTCAGTATTCAATTCAGTTCCTTCATAACGAATTGCTGTATCTTTATTGGTTGTTAATGTTCCTGTTTTATCAAAAACCAACGCATTTATTTCTGCCAAACGTTCTATGACTGATGCATTTTTTAAATAGAACTTTCGCTTTCCGAAAATATGCAACATATTTCCTAATGTAAACGGAGCAGCCAAGGCAATTGCACAAGGACAAGCTATGATTAATACCGCCGTAAACACATTTAGTACTTTTGCAGAATCAACTACAAACCAATATAAACTCGCCAATAAAGCAATTGACAATACTATTATTGTAAAGTTTTTGCTGATTTTATTAGTAATACTTGTGTATGATGAAAGTTTGTCTTTTTTAAAAACATCGTTACTCCATAATTGCGTTAAGTAACTTTGTTCTACCGCATGCATGGCTTCAATTTCAATGGCACCTGAAACCTGTTTTCCACCTGCGAATAATTTATCTCCCGATTGTTTTGCTATCGGAACAGCTTCACCTGTTACAAAACTATAATCAATCTCGGTATGTTTACTCATTAGCACACTATCTACCGGAATGATTTCTTGATTACGGATTAACAATCGATCTCCTTTTTGAATATCAAAAATTTGAATATTCTCTTCCTTATTATTCCCAACAATTCTAGTTACTGCAATTGGGAAATATGATTTGTAATCACGTACAAACGATAAATAGCTGTAGGTTTTCTGTTGGAAGAATTTCCCTAGCAATAAAAAGAAAACCAACCCAGTTAAACTATCAAAAAAACCACTTCCAATATCTAGGATAATTTCCGCAGAACTTCGAACAAATAACACGATGATTCCCAAGGCAATTGGAATGTCTATATTCAATAATTTCGAACGAATTCCTTTATAAGCCGAGATAAAATAATCCTGAGCTGCATAAAATACTACTGGTAATGAAAAAGCAAACATCAACCATCGGAACATATGTTTGTACTGTTCTAACCAAAACTCGTTTACTTCAAAATATTCTGGAAACGACATTAACATCACATTCCCAAAGGCAAATCCAGCAACTCCTAATTTGTATATAATACTTCGGTCTACTTTCTTATTTTCTGCACTATAATCTTCTAAAGAAATGTATGGTTCATAACCAATAGAACTTAATAATTCTACCGTTTGCTTTAGAGAAATTTCATCTTTAGAAAAAGAGATTCTTACACTCTTTTTAGGGAAGTTTACTTGAGAGCTTTTAATGCCAGCATGCAATTTTTGCATGTTTTCTAAAATCCAAATACAAGAACTACAGTGAATGTGAGGAATGTACAAGTTTACAACTTGAATAGTAGCATCATTGAATTCTAGTAACTTCTCAATAATATCCTCATTATCTAAGTAATCGTACTTGCCTTTGATATCTTCAGGAGTTGCTCCAGGACTATTTTGTAAGTCGTAATAACAGGTTAAATCATTTGATGAAAAGATTTCATATACTGTTTTACAACCGTTACAACAAAAACTTTTTTCGTCAAAAGTAATTGTTGCTTTAGATTCACAATCGTCTCCACAATGGTAACAAGTTGATTTCATACTATCCGTTTAACCATGGCAAAGATTTGAATTGTTGCAATGATAAACTATGATATTTGTCAGGCTTCAAATTGAATTGAATTTTAGTTCGGTTTTAAGTGATGGAATTCGGTTGCTTGGTAATTGATTCTGAAATAAATTCAGAATGAAATACTTCTCGATACAACCTTTATTTACTTTAGGTTCATAAAGCTCACTCGAAGTGACAAATGAGAACTACAACTTGTCTTTAATTACGAATTCTATGTCCTTCAAAATAAATTCAGGATAAAGGTTCTCGGAATGATAGTTTCGCCTAATGCATCATTACAAATGAAATGATGTAATCTCGATAATTACCTTCTTGATTCTCAAATAAATTCAGCATGAAAAAAGGGTTTAACCCCTTCGATTAAACCCTTTCACTAACACAAAACTATGTTACTAACTATCAACTATTAAAAACTAATTACGTGTTGTCCTAACACTTAACTATACTTTTATTTCTTTTTTAAAAAAATCTTTTACATATGACTTAATTTGATTTTCAGTAATGTTATCTTCCTCTCTAATTGCAATAACTTTATTAAATAGGTTTTTATTGGTGCTTTCAATATGCTTATGAAAATGTTCTAGCATTTCTTCTTGACCAACAAGTACTAATTCTTCTGTGTTATCAACTTCATGTAGTATAGAATTAGAATACTCTTTTAACTGATTCAAATCCTTTTCGAAATCTTTATTATCTAATTCAGATTTTAGCACTACTAAACTCTCTACATCTTGGTCTATTTTTACAATGAATGCATTTTGCCTATCTAACCAAATTCCCGTTCTCATTTTTTATGCTTTAGATTAATTGTTTTGTGGAACTACCATTAATGGTATTTTTATAGTATGCCCAAGTTTTTCAATAACTGGCTCTCTAAAAATCTTTTCAATAAAGCTATGTTCATTTTTAGAGATGACTAATAAGTCTATTTCAACATCCTCAATAAAATCTAAAATCTCATCTGTAATTTTATTATACATCGGCATTACATGAAAATAATGATCTACTCCTTCAAACTCTTTCTTTAAATATTCTAACTTTTCAAATTGTTCTTCAGTTAAGTTTTCAGCATCTGTAATATGCATAATCATAATGGTAGCATTGTGTAATTCTGCTAAAAACTTTACCTCTTCAATAATTTTAGGAGATATTACTTTTAAATCGGTAGGAAAACCAATTTTTTTAATTTTTTGGAACTCTATTTCGTCTGGCACAATTAAAGTGGCACAATCTTCTGATTTATTTATAACATTTACCGCATTACTTCCAAAAAGCATAGTGCGCAAACCGGTCATTCCTTTAGTTCCCATGACTACTAAATCGATATTATGCTTTTTAGTATTTACTTTAACAGCATCTACCAAACTATCAAAGCTTAAAATTGTTTTTTGTCTATTAGTAAACTTACTATCTGTAATAGTGAAATACGATTTCAACTTATTTAACTTAATCAATGCTTCTTCTCTAATAGATTGTGTAAACTTATGAGTTAAGTTATTCAATTTAGATACTTCTACATCTACAGAATGAAGATGATAAAACTTACAGTTTTCATTTTCAAACAAGTTTAACGTGTATTTAGCTGCATCTGTGGCATTCTTTGAAAAATCGGTAGGTATTAAAATGTTTTTCATTTTTAGTAAGTTTTAATAGATGAGTAATTAAAATTAAGCTGCCTTATGTTTATCTAACTGTCTTTTAACTTGATCTACTGCTTTAGTAACAGCAACTTGATAATCTTCTTCATTTGCAGATGCAAATAAATGTAGTCCTGGTTGTTTCATTTCAACCTCACAAATCCTTCCTTTATTTTCTGAACTATTTTCGTATTTGATATATACATTAATATCAATAAGATTATTGTAAAACTTAGTAATCTTTTCTAGCTTTTTTAAAATGAAAATTTCCAAATTATCACTGGTTGTCATTTGAATGAACTGAATATTAATGTTTGCCATAACGTTTATCTTTTTGTTTTAAACAAAGCTATTGACAATTTGATTTTTGTGTAATGATATAAATCAGTTTATCGATTTTTTTAGTTTTTTTAATAAAAAAAGCAAGATGATAAACATCTTGCTTGGTATTTCTAGCTGTAGAATTTGAACAATGCTTATCAAACTCCTAGTTCTTCTATTATTTCCTTTTTTAGTATCGGTTTAAAACGTTCTAATGGAATTTCTATTTCATACGTTCCTACAAAAGCAGGGCACATAACACAATCGTTAAAATAAAATATGATGCTATTGTCTTTAAACACAAAATCGTTTTTTGCGTTTTCAAAATCTTCTTTACTTACTGTAAAACACTCGTAAAACATATCTCCATTTCTAATAGAAGTACTAATTTCCATATTGATAATATCTAGTGCTTCTTGGGTATCATCAGTATCAAAAAAATCCTCAAAGTTTAATAACTTCCCATTAACCATATCAAAATTTACCGTTTTAAAAGTATAGTAAGTAGACTTCGTATGGGTGTAATGATTTTCTAAATAAAACAACACACTTAACTCCTTTTCATTTTGGAGAAACACTTTATAATCTGCAACTCTGTGTTCGTTAGTTAATTTAACATTTAAAGTATCACATAACAATTCTTGACTCTCAATAATGTTTCTTTCAATCTCTGGTAACTTTAAAAGATCATTCTTAACATACTCATTAAAAAGCTTGAATTTAGGATTTACGTCTTCTTTTAAGTAAGGATAACAAAAATCAATTATATAAG
This sequence comes from Tenacibaculum skagerrakense, assembly GCF_004345825.1. Lineage (GTDB taxonomy): Bacteria > Bacteroidota > Bacteroidia > Flavobacteriales > Flavobacteriaceae > Polaribacter > Polaribacter skagerrakensis. The sequence continues at coordinate 240,629 of NZ_SLXM01000004.1, read as the reverse complement.
TTTCTGTCTCTTTTCTAAAACGTCTGCTTTCAAGATATTTTTGAACTACTAATGCATCATCTTTTACTTCTTTAATTGGAATAACCTTTAATTCGTTTCCTTTTAAATATAGAGAATCGGTTTCCATCATTGGCGTATCTACATCATGTACTATAGAATCGTGCATAACCGAATTAACCTCATCTTTTTTTTCAGAATTTGGTTTACAAGAAAATATAACAGCTGAACCGAATAGAATTGAGAAAATTATTTTTGTGTTTTTCATTTTTAAACTTTATTGATGTAAAATTAGGATTGGCTTTAGTAAACTCTTACTAATTTTTGTAGTAGAATTATCTGTAAACAAACGCTCTAAAACCGATGATTCTTGTACCAACAGCACCGATAAATCGATACTTTTAGTTTGCATTTCATACGATTTCACATATTCCATTGGAATATTAGCGATTACCTTATAATCTACATTTGAATGCTCTTTTACTAAAAATTGATCTTTACTTGCTTCGCTATAATTACCATTGTTTACAATGCGAACAATGTTTAACTTTTTATCTTTTAAGAACGGTTTTTTTAAAACAATACGTAAATTATCTTGTTCATCTAACAAACAAAGCACTGAATTTGTTGTTGCATGGGTTACTTCTTGCGGTACGATTAATGTATCCGTCTCTAAAGAACGAATAAGATTAAGTGTATTGCTTCCAAATATTTTTTCTTCAATACTATTGGCTCCGTCAAAACCAGAAACAATTAAATCGATATTATGTTTCGAAACATACTCTTCAACCGCGTCAATAAAACTATTAAAACGGATACTTACTTTAAAGTTAGTTTTGTATTGCTCTTCTAGCGTATGTTTGATGATCTTTAACTTCTCCTTGTTATCTCGAATTACCGTATCATAAATACTCTCAGAACTCATCAAGCTTGATAAAGATAGACTTCCTGCTTTACTAACATTAAGTATAAAGTAGTTTTTATCTTCTTTAGAAAACATTGTACATACATAATGTATTGCTTCCATTGAAGATTCGGAAAAGTCGGTTAAAAAAAGAATGTTTTTCATGGTAAACACTTTTAATCACTTAAATATTACTAGGTAAAAGTATCCATCCAAGATAGGTTAAAAAATGACAAAAATCATCATTCAACTAATTTCAATGCTTCTAAATCTAAAATTTTAATATTTCGTCCTTCAATAGCTATTAATCCTTGTTTCTTTAATTTAGAGATACTTCTAATTAATGTTTCGGTAGCTATACCGGCAACACTTGCCAAGTCGTAACGTGAAATTTTTATTGGATCTTCTGGTTTTCTATTAATTCTCTCTGCAAACATTAATAAGGTATCTGCCGTTTTTTTATGAACGGAATTATACGCCATATCTAATAATTGATCTTTTACATCTGTTAAATTATCTGTAAGTAAATCGACTAATTCTAGTACAACTTTATGATTGTTTTGAAGTACGTTTACTAACTCAGACTTTTTAATTCCAACCAATTCTGTTTTACTAATGGCTATTGCCGTTTCTTGGTACGCTTGGTTTTGTAAAAAAGAAGTATATCCAAATAAATCGTCTTCTTTGTATAATGAGGTGGTTAAATTCTTTCCTTGCTCATTTAATTTTGAACATTTTACCGCTCCTTTTGTAACCAAATAAATGTAGTTTGAGTTATCTCCTTCCTTATAAACTAACTCATCTTCTTTAAATTCAAATACTTTTCCATTATCATCAAAGAAATTTTTTAAATCGTTTAAACTTCTTAAAACTCCTTCTTCTTCTGTAGGCTGAGACGACTCTCTTCTTTCTTGTAAAATTGACGACTTAGCCAATCTACTCTCAATTGCTTCTAATAGTTCTTCCTCTGTAAAAGGCTTAGTAATATAATCATCGGCACCCAAATTCATTCCTTTTCTAATATCACCTCTTTCCGTTTTGGCAGATAAAAAGATAAAAGGTATAAACTGCGTTGCTGCATTTTCAGATAAAGCTTCAAGAACTCCATAGCCATCTAACTCTGGCATCATAATATCACAAACAATAATATCAGGAACTTCTTCAATAGCTTTAGCAACACCTATTTTACCATTAGCAGCTGTAATGACTTTATAATACCCAGAAAGTTCTAGAAGTTCTTCCGTATTTTCTCTTAACGTAACATCATCTTCAATTAGTAAAATGGTTTTCATACTCGGGCTTTATTTGGTAGTTTTATAGAGAAGGCTGAACCTTTATTTTCTTCGCTTACAAATGTAATTGTTCCTCCTAAATTTTCTAAATGACTTTTTACGATATTCAATCCAATTCCTGTTCCTTGATTTAATAAGACATTCTCTGCTCTAAAATAGCGTTGGAAAATATTTTTTTGATCTTTTTCTGGAATACCAAATCCGTTATCAATAACTTGTATTAATGTTTCTTGTTCGTTTTGAGCTAACGTAATAGTAATTGTTGCGTTTTCAGGTGAATATTTGATAGCATTACTCACTAAGTTAGATAACGTAAGTTCCATAATCTTTTCATCATGATAAATTAGGGCTTCATCAGCTGTGCTTTCTACAACAATAATTTGTCCGCTTTTTCTTAATAATCCTAAGTTCTCAATTGTTTTTTCAATAGCGCCTTTTACGCTAAAACTAGAAAGATTGTAATTTACTTCTCCTTTTTCTAATTTTTCAATAGAAAGAAAATCATTTAAAATGTTATTTAAATAATGAACCTTATTGTTAATTACAGACAAATGCTTCTCTCTTTTATCTTGTTGCTCGGTAAGTTTATATTTTGCTAATAACATACTAGAAGTAAGTATACCACTTAGAGGCGTTTTAAACTCATGAGATACTAAAGACAAAAACTTAGTTTTTAATTCATTCAATTCTCGCTCTTTCTTTAATGCAACTTTAGCTTTTTGTTCAGCTTCTATCCTTCTTTTATTCTCTTTATCTAGCTCTATATTAATTTTTTCTAACTCTTCTACAGTTGTTTTTAAATTTCGTGTACGCTCTTTTACTTTGTTTTCTAGCTTCGTATTCAACTCTAAAATTTCAAGTTCTTGATGCTTTCTTAATGAAATATCTACCACTAACGCCATAATGTATTTTTCTCCTTGTATTTCAAGCGGATTTAAACCAACTTCAATGGGAAAAACATTTCCTTCTTTGTGAACTGCATATAAATCTCTACCTGTTCCCATTTGTCTTTTTTCTTTTGTACCAAGAAAACTTTTAAAATGAGTACCATGATGTTGTTTATACTTTTGAGGAATTAGTATTTCTAAATGCTCATTCAATAACTCTTCTTTTTTATAGCCAAACATTTGTTCGGCAGAGGAGTTAATTACTGTGATTTTCTGGAATTCATCTACTACAACTACAGCTTCAGAAACTGCTTCAAAAAGGGTATCAAAAACGACTTTATCTTCTTTTGAAAACATTAATTATTTGTATTTCCAGTAAAGATAAGTTCTTTCTAAAAAATACAAAACTGACTTTTATCATTTCTCATCCTTTAACCCTGCTTTAGTTTTGTAACTAAATATCTAGAAATGAATGCCAAAAACCTAAATATTACATTTTATCAAAATATTGCCAAAATATTTTATGCTGTTGCTAAGGCCGATAATATTGTTGCTCCTGAAGAGTTAAAGGTTTTAAAAAAAGTAGTAAAAGAAAATTGGTTACAAGTTGATGAAACGTTTGATGTTTTTGGTACGGACACAGTGTATCAAATAGAAATTGTTTTTGATTGGTTGTTTAGTAAAAATGCAACATCGGAAGATTGTTATAACGATTTTATAGAATACTATCAAAATCATTCGTATTTCTTTACACCAGACATTAAAGCTTTAATTATAGAAACCTCTGGTAAAATTGCAAGCTCTTTTTCTCAAAAAAATAAATCCGAACTCGTTTTACTTGCGAAACTCAGTGTAGAGTTTAACAAAGAAATCGCGTGATATTAATAAAACGACGTCATGATAAAATCAATTTTTAAAATTAGCTTATTATTATTATTTATTATTACAGGATGTACTTTAGAATCTAAATTTGGACTTCCTAAAAAAGATAAAATAGATAACGATTTATTAGGCACTTGGACAACTCCATGTATCATTAATCAAGATAGCGATACCTTAAAAATTAAAGCTCTTGACGATTTCAACTATCAACTGGTTTTCGATACGAACGAAGTACTAAAAGCGTATTCCCTAAAAATAAAAGAGTATAACATAATCAACATTATATCAACTACGGGAAGTAACAATCTTTTTTACGGATATGAAGTTGAAAAAGACACTTTACGTTTTTACGAGGTAAATCCTGAACTACTTAAAGGTGAGATTACATCTGAAAAAGAACTTAACGATTTCTTTATAGAAAATATTGACAAGGATAATTTCTTTATGAATGCTTGTATAATGGTAAAACCCTCTAATTAATTCTATTTACTAGAAATTAATTCAAGGGGTTAAATTATCATTTTCTTTTATTTTAGATAGCATTCTTATTCTAAAAATCTAAAATCCTTTTCAATCCTATTGCAATATTTCTTTCTACTATAGAAAAGTCTTTATCAGCATTAAAAACCTCTTCAACATCATAGAATAAATTTTGAATTTCATTTTTGGTAAGATTTAGACTTTTAATTGCTGCGTTAATTTTTTCTATTCTTTGATGATGTTTATCATTATCAAACTCATTATGCACCTTTATAAATGTTTTAGGACTCACATAACGTTTAATCACTTCTACTTCCTCTTGCGTTAATTTTTTATCTGCATTCATAGCATAAATAAGCAAGTATGCTTTAAGTTCTTCTAGTGTCCATTTATCTCTCATTTTTTTATTTATTTAGGTTCGCTAATCGATTTTTATTACAAGGCATAACAAAATTCACTTATTCATTTGGTAGAATTAAAAAAGGAAGTTTCGTACGATATCCTAATTTATTAATAACTGGTTCGTTGGTCCAGTTATAAAAATCATCATGTCCGTACTTAATCATAACCAAAAGATCAAAATCTAGACCTCCGACATACTCTCTAATATGTTTTTCTGTAGATTTAGTCTTATCTACAAACGTAAAGTTATAGTTAACACCATCTAAAGCTTTTTCTAAAGTCTTTTTATTTTCTGTTTCCTCTGAAGTTAATGGCTCTTGATTATCAAGATAAACTATGTCTAGTTCAGACTTAAATAGATCACAAAGCATGCTGAGAGTAGCTAATGAACTTTCTTTATACCCATTTTTAAAAGCTGTAGCAAATGCTATTTTATTTAATGTGAATTTATCAGCTTCCTCAGGAACGATTAATAATGGCGTATTATATATTGATTTTAATACTTTCACAGTATTACTACCAAATAATACTTCTTTTAATCCACTCGCTCCTTTGGTACCCATTATCACCAAATCAATATTTCTCATTTCTATTGTTTTATGAATAGTTTGTATTAATGGTTTAGTAATAGCTAAGGTTTTAAATGAGTGGTTTTCTGCTTCCGGAATTTCTGAAATATCCATCAATAAATCATTGAATTGATCCTCTACTGATTCTAGATTATTTTCATACGTTAATCTTCCTTTCTCCTTATTAAGTCTACTCGTAAAAAACGGTGTTTTTACTTCAAATGTGTGTAAAATATAAAAATTACAAGATCTATCTTTAAATAACTTTATTGTATAGAACAAAGCATCTAGAGAATTTTTTGAAAAGTCGACAGGTAGTAATATATTTTTCATTAATTAATGTGTTTGCTCTAATATAAGATAAAACTACTATAAACGACTTTTAGTAACAATGATTTATATCAGCAAAAAGGAAGCTAAAAACCTCTATATCAAAAGTGTTAATTTCTATAAAGCTGATAAATATCATTTTAAAAATAAGATTGTCAGGGTAATTTTATTACAAATATTATTCACAACTCCTAAATCTAAAACGTACTATTATGAAAACTTCTACATCAATAAAAACAAACTGGAATGGTCAAGAATTTAAAGCGTATTTGTTGATTTATGCGATGAATGCTGACTTAACCCAAAGAGAAGAGGAAATTGAACTAATTAAGAATCAAGTTTTCGAAGACATCTTTCTTAAAATGCAAGAGGAATTTAACAATGATAATGATTATGAAGCTATTACTAAAATTATAAGTACTATAAATGATTTTAACTATTCAGAAGAAGAAATCCAATCACTAACTAATCAAATGAAAGAAGTATTTAAAACAGATAACGATTTTTCGATAATGGAAAGAAATTTAGCTCTTGGTCTTAAAAGATTATTAAAACAATAAATGATTCATGAAAAATATCATATTAATTACCTTCGTTGCTCTTTTAACTACTAGCTGTGCTACTACGTATTTAATCCATCAGTATAAAGATCCAGAAACTGGTTTTTTCGAATCGAACAAACTTTTTATCATTGGGTTAGAAGGAGATTTTAAATTAAGAGAACAATTTGAAAAAAGTCTAGTACATGCTTTTGAAGAAGAAAATGTTAGAGCAGTAAAAAGTATCGACTTTTTTGAAGATTCTTTTACGAAGGAGAAGAAAACCATAGAAGAACTAAATGAAATTGAAAAGACCTTATTGAATGCCGAATTTGATGCCATTCTTCTTACCAAAGTTACTGGCACTGAGAAAAGATATTACACCGCCAGTATGCTTCATCAATTTATGACAAGTAATCAAACTTTTGAAGATTACTACTATGGTAATCAGTATGAATATTTACGTGAAAAAGGAAAAAAAGAAGACTATACGGTTTATACTGTCGAAACTTCATTGTATTGTATTTGTCCTGAAAAAGAAAGACAACTTCTTTGGAGAGGTGAAATAGAAGTTACAGATACAGACAATACTAAAAAGAACATTCATAATTTTATAAAAACATTATTCAAATCATTAAGAAACAATGATCTTATTTTAATTCATTAGTATATAAGTTATTCTAAAGGAAATGAGTTAACATTAATACTAAATGAACTAAAAAATAACATGTTAATGTGTAGATTATTAGAGAACAATTAATAATTTAAAAACACATTATATTATGAACGACATTAAAGATAGTTTTGAAAAAATAGTTGAATTTTTTGAAGAAATGGGAGAAGCAGCAAGCTATGCCATTAAACATTAATATATTATAAGAGAGAGCAACTTTACCAAGTTGCTCTTTTTATGATTTTTTTAAATTCGTTCTCAAATAAAAAACTGTACCTTTCGTTACATATTATTATAAACTCTAAAAACCAAACACATACCTATGAGAAAGCTTATGTTAGGGTTACTAGCCCTTAGTTTTGCTTCATGCAACAATACAGAGCCTGTTAATTACGCTTTATTTAAAGGAACCATTAAAAATCCAAATAGTAAGACTTTAGCTATTCTAGATGGATCAAATAATTTTATTAAAAAAATAGATGTTTCTGAAGAAGGAGTATTTTCTGATACTATTTTTAATGCTAATGGATACTATGCTTTTAACGATGGTAAAGAAAGCTCTGCCTTATACTTAAAAGACGGTTACGACATTAGTTTAGCTATGGATGCTAAAGAATTTGATGAAACGATAAAATACTCAGGAGAAGGTAGTGATGTAAATAACTACTTAGCTCAAAAATTCTTAATTAAAGAAAAAGCTGGATCTACTTTTCAATTATATGGTTTAGATGAACCGAAGTATTTAGAAACCATGAATGCTTTAAATGAAGAATTAAAAAAATCTTTAGACAATGTAGACACTCAATTTGCTGAAAAAGAGAAATTAAATTTAAACTATGAGCATATTGGAAACTTATCTAATTACGAATTGTATCATGGATATGCTACTAAAAATAAGGATTTTAAAGTATCGGATTCTTTCCCAAATGTATTAGAAGGATTAGATTTTTCTAATGAAGAACACTACAAGTTATACGATTCTTACAAAGGAATTGTTGGTGCTAACTTCTCAAAAATTGCTAGAGAAAATTCAAAAGAAAATGGCACTTCATATGAAGCCGCTGCAATTGAACAATTAAAAGGGTTAAAAAGTGAGGTGATTAAAAATGATATTCTACTAAATCTAGCTGACCAAGTTAGTGTGATGAATCCTAATGCTGAAGAATTATATAAAGGCATTATGGAAATTTCTAACGATGAAAAATTAAAAGAGCGTTTAACGGCGCAGTATAATATTGTTTTAAAGTTAGCACAAGGGAAAGACTCACCAGCTTTTGCTAATTATGAAAATCATGCTGGAGGAACAACTTCATTATCTGATTTAAAAGGAAAGTATATTTACATTGATGTTTGGGCTACATGGTGTAAGCCTTGTAAAGATGAAATTCCTTTTTTAAAGAAAGTAGAAGAGAAATATCATGATAAAAATATTGAGTTTGTAAGTATTTCTATTGATGAGCCAAAAGATCATGACCTTTGGAAGAAAATGGTAAGTGATGAAAATTTAGGAGGAACTCAATTAATGGCGGACAGTGCTTGGAGATCTCAATTTGTTCAAGAGTATCAAATTCAAGGGATTCCACGTTTTATTTTAATTGACCCTACAGGAAAAATTGTAAATTCATTTGCTCCAAGACCTTCAGACCCTAGATTAACTACCTTATTAGATGAATTAAAAATCTAGTATTTACACTATAGTATATACATAAAAACCACAGTAAAATTTACTGTGGTTTTTTATTTAAAACTTTTAATTTTATTTTAATTTTATTCAAAAATAAAATCTGAATCAGGAATTAAATAAACTCCTTCTTTATGATCTAATTTTACCAGAAATTTAGTTTTAATATTATTATTTCTGCTATATATTGGAGTTAATATATACAGAATTTCAGCTCTAAAATTATTTTTCAGTTTTGCTATTCCCTTAAGGATACAGTCTTTCTTGTAAACATATTCTTTGGTATATACGTTTAAATTATCGAATGAATCTCCCAAAACCGATTCTTCTAAAAACTCAAAATGTAATTGATCTATACTTTTTTTATAGCAGGGAAATTTTTCAATAAATAAGTGTATCCTATCGTAGTAGTCGATGCTGCAAATCATACTAATAGGATTTTTGGTTAATTACTTATAAATATAAAAAAGAAAATTAACTTAAATTAGCAAACAACCGTATTTACAAGCAATTAGGGTGTATTTCCTGTTGGGATTTTATTCGATTTTTGAAAGGATAAGTAATTACATTCTATTAAACTTTTCAATCAGCTCTTCTTTCTTACTAATGTGTAGTTTTTCGTAAATGTTTCGCGTGTGTGTTTTAATAGTATTTACAGATAAATTCAATTCTTCGGCAATGGTTGCATAACTTTTCCCCTTTGCTAATAACTTAACCACTTCATTCTCTCTGTCGGTTAACTCTTCTCGTTTAGGAATTTGAAAATATGAAATTACCTTACGTGCAATATTTCCACTCATTGGCGAACCACCATTTTTTACTTGTTCTAAAGCATTAATGAGTTCTTCTGGTTTTATGTTTTTAGTTAAATATCCAATGGCACCAGCCGAAAGAGCCTCGAAAATATAATCCGAATCCTCATAAACAGAGATCACAACACTTTTAGCTTTAGGGTTTTGATAATAAAATCTTTTAACTCCTTCAACTCCGTTAATTCCAGGTAGTTTTATATCTATTAAAATGATATCAGGATTCTTATGTTTACAGAACTCTAACGCATCTTCACAATTTAAAAATGCACCAATTACATTAAAATTATCCGAAGAATTTACAATCTCTTTGAATGAAATTAATAAACTCTCATTATCTTCTATTATTACAACTTTCTTCATCTTATTACGTAATCTTTCCTTTAAAATAAACTTTACATCCATTATTAGAACTAAAGTTCAATTCGCCATTAATAGTTTTTACTCTCTCTTTCATATTCAACAATCCATTTCTTCTTCCTTTCGCTTCAAAATCATAACCAATACCATTATCTTCTAAGGTAATTTCTAACAGTCCATCTTTATAAAAAACATAGAAAAAAACTTCTGTAGCCTTACTGTGTTTAAATGCATTTGTCATGGCTTCTTTAAATACCAAGACTAATTGTTTATTCCAATAATGCGGCAAAAACACTTCCGATTTAGATACGTTATTTTTGCTTTTAAAATTTATCTCTGAGAATTCAAATAATTTTTCTCCAAAATCATTAAGATATATTTGTACTTCCGATAAGCTATTGTTTTTATAATCTAGCGACCAAACAAAATCTCGCATACCACGATACAAAAAGTTAGCATCTTTATTTATTTGATACAAGTTATTGTATAATCCATCTTCCTTTTCGCTTTTCTTTAATGAGAGATTAGAAAGCATTGAAATACTAGCTAATTTATTTCCTAAATCATCGTGGAAATCTTGCGCTATTTGATGTCGCACATTTTTTAAATCTTCCTGAAGCTTCTCTCTTTCGGTAATTATTCTTTTAAAAACTTTATTTTTCTTTTTAACTCTTAAAAGCTGTTTGTAAACTATTAATAGTAAAATAGCCAGTGTAACTAAAATCAAACAAATGTAAATCCAAGTACTGTTATACCAAGGTTTAGTAACTTTAAAAGGATATTTTTCAGTATAACTCCAATTACTTAATCCATCTTTATATCTAAATGATAAGGTATAATTTCCTTCCTCTAAATTTTGTAAGTTAATTTTATCACTCAGAAGATCGGTCCAACTATCTTGGTTCAATTGAAATTGGATTTTTATGGTATTCGGATTGATATAGTTAATAGGTGTGACTAAAAAAGCGTCTTCTTGTTGATCTATCAGTAGCTTTGTATGAGAATTTACATCAAACGGCTTTTGGTTTTCGCAAATAAACATTCCTTTATTTCCGATAACATACAAATAATCGTTATACTCGGTAACTTTTTTTATTGATGAAGATCTTTGACCAAGGTTTTTATCAATATGATAAAAATGATCGTCTTTAAAAACGTTTAATCCTCTTTGAGTAGCAACCCATAAAACATCATGTTTATCTACAAATATTCCGTTGATGTGATTACTAATTAAACCGTCTTTAATTGTATAATGTTTAATACTCTCTTCATTTTCAATTTTATACAATCCGGTATTTGTTCCTAGCCAAATAGCATTCTTATAAATGAGAATATCAGTAAATGAATTGGCTGATATTCCTACTTTTTTATTCCATTTATAAAATTCATGAGTAGTAACATCAAAACAATACACTCCCATAGATTCAAAAATTGCGTAAATTTTATCCTTAAAAAGAAGTGCCTTTCTTACATTATTCCCTAATTCGTCAGGATTGAATTTTATAATTGTATCGGATTTTGTATTGGATATTTCAACTTTATTGTAGATTAGTTTAATCTTTTTATCATCCTTTACAATAAACTTAAACGCTTTTGACCCATCACTTCCAACCTCAATGTTTTTAAATTTGCAGTGAAAAGAAACCCTTGAGTTTGGAATAATTAGGTTCAATTGATTTCCTTTTATCTTTTGAAAACTCTCGGTATGAAAAGGAATTTTTTGATGTGATACTGAATTATGGTCATCTAGATAATATAAAATGTTTGGAGCCATAGTAACCACACCATTACTTAGAGAAGTAACGTCACTTAAATTATCTTTTTGAAAAGATGTATTATCTAGAAAAACATTCTTTGTGTTTAACAATTGATAGATTCCGGAACCATAAGTAGTAATCCATAAACTAGCATCTTTATCAAATAAAAAATCGGAAATAGAGTTTATAATTCCAATTTTATCAGAAATATTAGTAAGATAATTATTTTCTGTACTATAACTATAAAGTTGTCTTAAACCATCCTCTCTATTAATATGAACAAAAAATAGTTTGTTATTAAAAACCTGTATCTGTATTATTTTTCCTGGAGGTAATTTTAGTTTCTTTTTGTTTAAGAATCTTTGTTGATCATAAAAATACAGGGTATTGTATGAAGAAAAAATGGAGTAACTGTTTTCCTGAGTGAAACCATGAATCTGAAGTTTTAATGAATCTATTTCCTTTAACTGTAGTTTCTCTATTTTTTCAGTAGTAAACTTATAAATTCCATTAATAGCCTTTCCTAAAGATGTGTTTAATTCGGAATCATATAAAAATACCTCTCCATTTACTTGTTCTTGATTAACATCATGAAGATAAGAAGTATCATATCTATCAACCTCAACTAGCTCTCCTTTATCCTCTCCCATAATAACAGTTTTCATCGTATGAGATTTACTGTTATAGGAATACAAACCCCTTGTGTTGGTAAAACCTATAACGATACTATCGTTAACCCTATAGATTTTATTGATTTTTGACAAATCTTTTTTGTTAGGAGATTCATTTTTTAGAATGGTATCATTTTTTAAAATATGAATTCCTCTTCCCCAAGTTGCAATAAAATATTGATTGTTTTTAACGTCTTCTACAACATCTATTACATAATTCGATTTCAACCCTTTTTCGAAACCATAAGTTTTGAACTCTTTACCGTTAAATCGAACCAAACCATCATCAGTTCCAACCCAAATAAACCCTTTAGAATCTTGAATTATTTGATAGGTGATATCATGAGGTAAACCTTCTTCTGTAGTGTAATGCTTGTAAACTACATCTTGAGCCTTTACATTAAATAAGTAAAAGAATAGGGCTAAAAATATGGGATTATATGGAAGTGAACTTTTCAAAAAAAAAGGGACGAAAATATTGACAAATATCTTGAAATAAATTCATTTAAATAATTACTGATTAAATTTCTTCAAGCAAAATTAGTGTAGTAAAGAATTTTAAAATTCACCCAAAACGGGTGAATTATAATATGTTTTTTGAAGATATTTTTGCAACATCAATTTGAATATGATGAACAAGAAAGTGTAGTCTCTAACAAAATTACGTTAATTATAGTTTGTGAATAATTTTGTGATTTTTATAGAAGTAAAGTATTAGAGATGTTAACTACTATTTAGTAATACTTTTGGAAGGGGAAAGGTATTACAATTTTTAGAGCTCGCTACATAGGCGGGCTCTTTTTTGTAAAATTTCACCCTAAATAGGTGAATAAAATTATACAAACTACTACTACTTTCACCACAAATAAGTTATCATATGAAATTCCTAAAAATACATTTAGTTTTTTGTCTTTCAATTTGTTTCATAATTAGCTGCAAGCAAAAAACAATTCCTAAAAAAATAAACTACGCTTTACCTTATAAATTTAATTATGAGATAGAACAACAACTTGCAAAAGATTCCATGCCTTGGCGATTTCAAATTGCAGCTTCCGAATACACTTTGAAAGGAAACTATAAAGATGCTTTACGAATGTGGGATTCTGTATTTCCTCCTCGAGAACTTCTTTACTCATCAAGAGAAATAGATTCAGTAAGAAAAATTAAAACTAAAAGTGCTAGAGAAATAATCATTTCTGAAGCAAAAGAAAATAGAATTGTAATTATTAATGAAGCACATCATAGTTCAAAGCATAGGGTTTTTACAAAAGAATTACTAAACGATTTATATGTAAACGGCTACCGACATTTAGGTTTAGAAGCTCTAGGTAATGGAGCTAATTTAGACAGTTTATTAAACCAAAGAAAATACCCTATCCAAAACTCAGGTTATTATACGAAAGATCCTCAATTTGGAAATCTCATTCGAGAAGCACTTCGAATAGGTTTTCATGTATTTGCTTATGAAGATACTTTTTCAAACAATGGAAAAGAGAGAGAAATTACGCAAGCCAAAAATGTGCAAAAAGTTAGTTCGCAATTTCCTAAAGATAAAATACTATTACATTGTGGTTTTGATCATGCCCTTGAAGGTACTCATAAGAGTTGGGGAAAAGCTATGGCTGCGAGAATTAAAGAATTTACTTTTATTGATCCGTTAACTATAAATCAAGTTGTTTATGATGAAAAGAGTTATCCTAACTTTAATCATCCATTGATGAAAGCTTTAAACGTTGAAGAACCAACTGTATTGATTGATGAAAATAATAAGCCAATTCGCTATCATAGAGGTGATTCTTGGAATGATATTTTTGTGATACATCCAAATACTAAATTCACTGAAAATAAAGCCATTTGGGTAGAAAAACCAACAAAAATTAATCTTAGCACTTTTAAAGTAGCATATCCAATTATGGTACTTGCTTATTTAAAAAATGAAGATTTCTCCAATGCCATTCCAGTAGATATTAGTGAATTAAAAGATGAAAATGATACCTGCATATTAAATCTAGAAAAAGGAGCATATAATATAGTTGTTACAAATTCTTCCGAAAGTTATATTTTCACGAAAACAATATAATACACCTCAACAAAAACAAAAAACCGATTCAAATTTGAATCGGTTTCAGGGAAAGCGAAAGCACAATTTATTGCACTTTCTAGAGGGAAACATTAAAACTATAAGTGATTATTGTTTTACCCTGAAAATCTTTTTTAAGATATCTTCCATCAAACACCATTTAGTGATAGATGACTGTAATAAATTGGCTCCTACAAAAGCTGTAAACCATAACCAATTGATATTAACTTTTACTGCTAATAGAATACTTATTAAGATAAATGTACCAGCAATTGCTCTGATGATTCTTTCTATATCCATTTTATTTATAATTTTTACGTTCTATTAAATAATACACCAACGGTACAACCAATAATGTTAAGATTGTTGCTGTTATAGTTCCTCCCATTAATGAAATAGCTAAACCTTGGAAAATTGGATCAAAGAGAATTACAAATGCTCCAATTACAACAGTACCTGCTGTTAACAAAATAGGTGTAGTTCTTACGGCTCCTGCCTCAATTACAGCTTGTGCTAAAGGAACACCTTCTTTTAATCTTAAATTCACAAAGTCAATTAGTAATACCGAGTTTCGAACCATAATTCCCGCCAAGGCAATCATTCCGATAAAAGAGGTTGCCGTAAAATAAGCGCCCATCATCCAGTGTCCTAATACAATTCCGACCATCGATAATGGAATAGCCACCATCATTACTACAGGAGCTTTAAAGTTTTGGAACCAACCCACAATTAACATGTAGATGATAATAATTGCTCCTAAAAATGCGATTCCTAAGTCTCTAAAAACCTCTAACGTAATTTGCCATTCTCCATCCCATTTTACCGTATAATTGTCTTCAAATTCTGGTTGTCCTAAATACTTCTCTTCTAATTGATATCCTTTTGGTAATGGAATTTGTTTCAATTTTTCTTCCATTCCTAAAATTGCATACGCCGGACTTTCCAATGCTCCAGCCATATCAGCCATTACATACACAACTCTCTTTTGATTTTTACGATAAATACTCTTCTCGCTACTCTTTTCTTGAACATCCACTAAATCTCCAATTGAAACTGTTGTTCCTAATTTCGATTTGATTTGTAATTGAGAAATATCTGAGATTGTTGATTTTTCCTTTTCATCTAAGGCTAGTACAATTCCAATCTGTTTAGAAGCACTTTCATTGTACAATGTTGAAACTGCTCTGTTTGATAATGCAGTATTTAATGTATAAACTACTTGCTGTGGAGCAACTCCGTATAGCATTGCCTTTTCTTTATCTACTACAAACTCGTACTCAATTTTATCATCCTCTACCATCCAATCGATATCAACCACATCTTTTGTATCTCCTAAAATCTGTTGAACTCCTTCAGCTATTTCAATTTGCTTGTTATAATCCGGACCGTAAACTTCAGCTACAATCGTAGATAATACAGGTGGTCCTGGTGGAACTTCAACTAACTTTACATTTGCTCCAAAAGGTTTTGCAATTTTCTGAATTGCTTCTCGCATTGATTTTACGATACCATGACTTTGTTCACTTCTATCGTGTTTATCTGTTAAGTTTACTTGAATATCCGCCATATTACTTCCTCCACGTAAATCGTAATGACGAACTAATCCGTTAAACGTAATTGGTGCTGATGTGCCAACGTAACTTTGATAATTCACAACATCCGTTCGTGTTGATAAATACTGAGCTATTTCTTTTGTAACCGCAGCAGTTCTTTCTAAAGTTGTACCTTCAGGCATATCAATTACTACTTGGAACTCATTTTTATTATCGAATGGTAACATTTTTACAGCTACCGATTTGGTAAAAAACATTGCTAACGATCCAAACAACAATAAGGTGGTGATTCCTAAGAAAATCCATCTTTTAGTCGGACTTTCGATTAACGGACGCTCAAACTTTTCATACAACTTGTAAATTGCAGTTCCTTGCATTGCTTTTGTTTCATCTTCTTCAAAAGCTTCTTCTTTTCCATTATCTTTTTCACGTAAGAAAATGTATCCTAAATAAGGTGTAATTGTTAACGCTACAAATAAGGAAAGAATCATTGCAATAGAAGCTCCAATTGGCATCGGACTCATATATGGCCCCATCAATCCAGATACAAATGCCATTGGTAAAACCGAGGCAATTACCGTGAATGTTGCTAAGATTGTTGGATTTCCTACTTCGTTAATTGCATAAAGTGCCGCTTCTTTAAATGCAAGACGCTTCATTTTAAAATGCCTGTGCATATTTTCCGCAATAATGATACTATCATCAACCACAATTCCTGTAACAAAAACTAAAGCAAATAAGGTGATTCTATTCAACGTATAATCTAGCATGTAATAGCTTAACAATGTTAAAGCGAACGTAATTGGAACTGATAAGAATACTACCAATCCACCACGCCAGCCCATAGCTAACATTACTACTAACGTTACTGCGATAATAGCTCCGATTAAATGCATTAACAACTCAGAAACTTTTTGAGAAGCCGTTTCTCCATAATTTCTGGTTACTTCTACATGAACATCATCTGGAATTAAGTTCTTTCGTAAATGTTGAATTTTATCTAAAATAACATCTGCAATCTGCATTGCATCTGCCCCTTTTCTCTTCGCAACTGAAATCGTAACAGCTGGATATTCTGATTTAAACGTACTTGCTTTTTCACTTGCTTGTCCAAAACCAAGACTTACATAATTTTTAGGAATCTCTGCTCCATCAATAATTTTAGCAACTTGTTTTAAATAGATTGGTTGGTTTTGCTTTACACCAACTACTAAGTTTTTAACGTCTTCTGTAGTTTTTAGAAAACGACCTGTACTTACTAAAAATTCTTGGTCGTTACGATTGTATGTTCCAGCACTCATTTGTTGATTGCTAGCCTTTATCATTTCAGCAACCGAAAGAAAATCTAAACCACTTGCTGCTAATTTATCTTTATCTAAAACTACACGCAGTTCACGATTTCTACCACCAATTTTATTGGTTATTGCAACATCGTTCACTTTCTCAATTTCATCAGTTACTTCTTGCGCAATCTGCTTTAACTGATAATCGTCGTAATGCTCACTCCATAATGTTAAACCCAACATCGGAACATCATCAATAGCACGTGTTTTTACCAAAGGCATTGTTACACCTTTAGGCATTATATCCATGTGTTTGCTGATTTCGTTGTACAACTTTACAAATGAACGTTCAATATCTTCACCAACATAAAATTGCACAATTACCATTGCTTGTTCTTTCATAGAAGTTGAATACACATACTCAACTCCTTTGATGTTAGAAATGATTTTTTCTAATGGCTTTGCAATTCTTGATTCAACTTCCGTTGGACTTGCTCCCGGATAACCAACAAAGATATCCGCCATCGGAACATCAATTTGTGGCTCCTCTTCTCTCGGAATTAAAAACGATGTGTATACACCAATGACCATAAACACAATCATTAATAACACCGTGATTTTAGAACCGATAAAACCTTTTGCTATTTTTCCTGCTAAACCTTCTTTCATCTCTTTACTTATTGAATTGAAATGTTAGCTCCGTTATACAATTTACTTTCAGCTGAAATGATATACATTTCCTCTGCTGATAAACCTGATAAAACCTCTACTTCATTATCAAATGAACGACCTAAACGTAACCAACGTAATAATGCTTTATTATTTTGACTAACCGTGTAAACACCTTGTAATTGTCCTAGCTCAACAATAGCTGATTTTGGAATACGTATGCTGTTTTCAGTTGAGTTTGATTTTGCTACAGGAAATTGAACTGTGGCAAACATTCCAGATAAAATTGGTGTATCTGTTTTATCTAAACTGATTTTAACTACATATTGTCCGCCAGTGTTTTTTGCCGAAGAACTTACTTCGCTTACCTTTCCTTTTACTGTTTTATTGATGGATTTAACTAACACCTCTACAACAGTATTCTGTTTGATTTTAGAAATCTCACTTTCTGGAACCCTAGCAATTACTTCAAACCCTCCTTTTCCTTCTATAGAAATTAAAGGTATTCCTGGGTTTGCCATTGCTCCTTTATCAATAAATGTATTGGTGATTTCTCCAGCAAATGGTGCACGAATATTTGTGTATGCAAACTGAGCATTTATCTCGTTTCTCATTTGCTTTGCCGCTTGTAAACTTGCCTTTGCCATTTCGTAATGAGCTGTTATATCATCTACTTCTTTTTGAGAAGCACTATTTTGAGCCAATAAATTTTTAAAACGATTGTAATCTTTTTCAGCATTTTTAAATCCAGTTTCAGCTTTTATAATGTTTGCTTCTACTTGTGCTTTTTTGGCTTGAAGATCAGAATTGTTTATAGTTAGTAATAATTGTCCTTTTGAAACCTTATCTCCTACCTTTACATACATTTCATTTACAAACCCCATCATACGTGTACTTAAATCGGCACTTGCCTCAGCCTGAACAGTTCCGCTAACACTTATAAATGCTGTGTTGGAGTTTGGTGCAACTTTTTGAACCTTTACTGGTATTGCTGGATCATTATTTACTGAAGTTGTATCTTTCTTTTTACCACAACTTATTGCAAATGTTACCAGAATAAGAGCTATATATTTTTTCATTGTATACTTAATTATTTCGTTAAAAATTCAACGTAAGCTTTCGAATAATTAAACTCGAAAATTGTTTGATAATATTCTAATTGTTTTTGTATGTATTTTGTTTCTGCTATTAATAAATCAGTTGATTTTTCTAGACCTTCTTTAAATCTATTCTTACGAATTCGTAAAGCTTCTTTCGATTGTTGCATAGCTAATTCAGTTAACTTTAATTTGTTTTCTGCGTCATGTAACATTCGTAAAACCTTATTCAATTCTAATTCGCTTTTTGATTTGTATTGCTGATACTCTAGCACCGATTTTTCATATTCCGCTTTACTTTTTTGAACCTTGGCAAAACGCTTTGACCCTTGAAAAATATCCCAACTTAATTGCGCTCCCACCAAATATCCGCTAGCATCTACATTGAAAATATTGTTATCGAATAACTGATAACTTCCAAAAGCATTTAATCGAGGTAAAAAACTCATCTTTTCTGACTGATACATTTTTTTATAGGCTTCGGTTGATAATTCCATTGCTTTGATATCAGATCGATCATTAGATACCGCTTTTGATAATTCTTTAGAAATGTTAATCGTTAAACTATCTGCTGGCTGATAAACAACATCTCCCCTTTCATTCATTAAAAACGACAAGTAGTTCGAAGCATTCAATACATTGCTTTTAGCCGTTTGTAATTGATTTTTTACTTCTGTAACATGAACATCTACAGCCAATACATCTGATTCTTGTAAAAAACCTTGCTTAAAACTATTTTCTGCTAATTGTTTGTTTGCCTCGGCAGTTGTTAATGCTTTTTCTAAAACTTCAACTCCTCTGTAGCTTAACTGCAATTGCATATAGGCTTTGTTAACTTCAAGTGTTAAATACTCTTTAGTACGAGAAGTTTTTAACTCTATTGCTTCCATTTTAACTTTAGAAGCTTTTCGCTTATAAATACCATCTATGTTAATTAACGGTTGCTGAATTTCAAGTACTGTGGCGAAATTTCTTGTTTCATTTGGATCGTTTAATCTAGCCGGATCAAAATCATTTTGTGTTAAAATTTCTTGATTCAACTTTGAACCAAAAGCCATCAACGGATTGGTTGTTAAAATCCCCGTGTGAGAAGCTGTAATGTTTGGTAAAAAGACTGCACGACTTTGATTAAAATCAGCCTTTGCCATCAAGTATTCTTGATTGGTAATTTTTAAAGAACTATTTCCTTCATGAACTTTTTGTAGAACTTCCTTCTTAGAAATCATTGATTTTTGTTGAGAAAACCCAATCAAAAAAGAAAAGAGACTTATAAATACTATTGCTCGCATTGTTATTTTCTTATTTTGATACAAAATTAAATGAGAAGGAAGAACTGTACAGTAACTAATGTTACAATGCTGTTATATAAAAAAACACCTCCAAAAAATGAAGGTGTTTATAATTTAATTAAGATGTTTAAGTGTTTGTCTTTTAGCTCTGTTTTTCATAATCAACAAACATATTGCTCCATATAATTCTAGATAATTTCACTAAAAACGGCCCCAACAATAAGAGTAGAACTATTATTGATATAAAACTTTGTAAAAGCGACAAACCAATGAATACTTTTGTGATAATAAATAATGCAACAGCAATCGCAACAAATAAAGCATAACTAACATACATTGCGCCAAAGAAAAAAGAAGGTTCAATCATGTGTTTGAAACCACATTTCGGACAAGTATCATGTACTTTTCCAATTTTCACAGGATTAAAAGTAAAACGATGTGTGAAAAAATCAGCTTCCTGACACTTTGGACATTTAAAATTAATAACGCTGTAAGCTTTTGTTCCTTTCTTAAACATATACTTCCCTCTTGTGTTATTTAAATTTATTGATTAACTCAATTAGATCTTGTTTTTGTAACATTCCTGATTGTCTCCAAAGCATTTTTCCTTGTTTAAAAATCATAAATGTTGGAACTCCTTTGATCTGATATTTTGCAGCTATAGCGTTATTCTTATCTACATCAATCTTTAAAATAATTACCCCATCGCCCAAATCATCTTTTAAGTCTTTCAACACTGGTGTCATCATTTTACAAGGTCCGCACCATTCTGCAAAAAAATCGATTAATACAGGAGTGTCTCCGTTTAATATTTCTGTTAAATTACTCATATGCTATTTTTTAAAAGTTATACTCCAAATACCTCTAACTTCATTTTCAGTATATCCCACAGCTTCGTCTTCTGGATATAATTGGTTTAAAGCACCTAAAGTCTCAGGTTTAATTTGTGATTCAGTGTTCCCATGACATTGTAAACACATTCCGTTAGTAATAATTGGATAATAAAATTGAACCTGTTCGTTTTTTGTTTCTGTTATTGGATTGATATCTAACGAGTCTTTTAATGCTTTTTTATACATTTCAATAATTTCTATCTCTCGTTGATTTGCCGCATTCTCAGGATTTCTAGGTTTATCGGATACACGTTTCACTTTAGCATTGTACTTTGTTGCCATGCTATCTGTCAGATGAATTGCTTTCTCATTACAAAACTGTAAAGCTGCTAATGTTCCTTTTTTTTGAATCGTTCCCATTAGATTTTTGCCTAAGACTTTTTTGGTTCCTAAAGCAAACTCCAACCCTATTTCTTCATTAGATTTTTCTGTATTTTGAGCTGTAGATTTCTTCCCTTCATTATAATTAGTTGTTCCTTTCTTTTCTTGCCAATGTTCTTTAAACCAATCAGGTTCTTCAATTTGATAATCATACAGATATTCCGCAATTTTCTTTAAATGGTCTTCCTTGTAATATTGATAAGGCATTACTCCAAACCGTTTTACAGCACCTTTCAGTTTTGCTGTTTCGTTGTTTGGTTTCTTTATAAAATTGACGAACTCTTCTGTAAATTCTTCTTTAGTAGTATTACTATCAATATAATGTGCTTTTATGGCAACCATTGGAGGAGCTACACGACTATCATGACTAGCTTTTGGATTATGACAAACATAACATTGTTGTTTCAGAAGCTTCTCTCCTTCATGCTGACTAATCTCTTTTTTTATTGACTTTTTTGAATAATCAACATCAGTATTAGTCTTTTGTTTACAACTATAAATGAATATAATTGATACAAGTAGTAAAACGGCTTTTTTCATCGTTTGAAATTTTATGTAAAATTACGATGCCATTCTATTTTATACTGTAACGAATGTTACTTTAAATGTTATAATTCTAAAATTTTTATGCTATTTCTGTGAAGCTCTATTTTTTTCTCCTTTTCTAAAGCTTTTAAAAGTCGAGAAATTACAACTCTTGAAGTATGCAAATCATTCGCGATTTCTTGATGCGTTACTTGGATTATTTCATTGCGGTTAACTAGCGCTTTATCTTTTAAATATTTATACAATCGCTTGTCCATTTTTAAAAAAGCAATAGTATCAAATGCTTCAATAAACTCTTGCAAACGGTTATGATAACTTTGCAATACAAACTCTTGCCAGCTTTTATATTTCGTCAACCACTCTGCCATTTTCTGCTTCGGAATCATCAAAAGTTCCACATCCGTTTCTGTAATGGCACGAATTTTACTCTTCGTTCTTCCCATACAACAAGACAGCGTCATAGCACAGGTATCTCCTACTTCTAAGTAGTACAAAACTAGTTCGTCCCCATCATTATCTTCTCTTAAAATTTTAATCGCACCACTTAAAATCAAAGGCATTGAAGTGATGTAATTATCAATATCAATCACCGTGCTATTTGCTTCAATTTTTTTGTAAGTACTTACTTCTTCGATTTCTTTTATCAAAGCTTCCTCGAATAAATAGCCGTAATTCTGTTGTAATAATTCTAACAAAGTCTAGTTTTTGTGTAAAAATAACAAAAGTTGATTGCTTATTAGGAGAACCATTTCCTTTTATTTTAAATCATTCCTAACAAAATCTAAAGAATGGTAACCAACAAATATTTCACATTTATTTAATATAAAAATTAGATGAAGACTTTTGATACTAAAATCTAAAGAACTAATTTTGTTTAATGTTTTATTTGTAAACATTAAACATTTTTCACTCCTTATAAATCAATTATGAGAATTTACGTAATTATTTTGTTGCTTTTAACATCTTTTTTTGGTGTTGCTCAAAGCAAATTTACCATCAGTGGGACTTTAAAGGATAATGCCAATGGCGAAACCTTATTCGGCGCTACTGTCTTTTTAAAAGGAACTAGTTTAGGGACTACCACAAATGAATATGGTTTTTACTCACTTACTGCTCCCGAAGGAAATTATACTTTAGTGTTGTCCTATATTGGTTATGCTTCTATTGAGAAAGAAATTCAACTTTCGGAAAACATAAAATTTAATGCTTCTTTGGATGAAGACACCAATGTTTTAGAAGAAGTAGTTATTTCTGCTGAGGAAAGTAAAAAGGTAGATTTACGAAGTCCGCAAATGAGTGTAACTAAAATTAGTTCGCAAACTATTAAACAGATTCCTGTTGTTTTAGGAGAAGTAGATGTTATTAAGTCAATTCAATTATTACCCGGAGTTACCAACGCTGGTGAAGGAGCATCAGGTTTTAATGTGCGTGGTGGTGCAGAAGATCAAAATTTAATATTATTGGACGAAGCAATTATATACAATGCCTCTCATTTATTCGGATTCTTTTCTGTGTTTAATAATGACGCTATTAAAGATGTTAAATTATATAAAGGTGGAATTCCTGCTAGGTTTGGTGGACGAGTTTCATCGGTTTTAGACGTTCGTCAGAAAGATGGAAATAACAAAGAGTTTAAACTTACGGGTGGAATAGGTTTAATTTCAAGTAGATTAACAGCCGAAGCTCCTTTATTTGGTGATAAAGGCTCTTTCTTAGTCGCAGGTCGCGCCTCTTACGCCAATATATTCTTAGCATTAGCTAATAACGAAAATAGAGTTGGATTTTACGATTTAAACCTAAAAACCAATTATCAAATTAATGATAAAAACCGTTTGTATTTATCGGCTTATTTTGGAAATGATGATGTTAGTTTTACCAATTCGTTCTTTAATTCATACGGAAACTTATCAGGAAATCTTAGATGGAATCACATTTTCAGTGATAAATTATTCTCAAACTTATCAGCTATATACAGTCGATATAATTACGATTTGCAACTTGAATTTGTTGGTTTAGATTGGTTGTCTAGAATTGATAATTACAACTTAAAATACGATGTTGATTATTATTTGAATGACAAATTAAAGTTTGATTTTGGTGTAAGTGGAATTTACTACAAATTCAATCCAGGAGAAATTAGAAAACTAACTCCAGAATCTTCTATTAATGAAGATTTCTTAGATAAAAAGTTTGCGGTGGAAACTGGAATCTACGCTAGTTTAGAACATAAAATTTCAGACAAGTTAACCACCATGTATGGGATTCGTTACAGTTACTTCAATAGATTCGGAAGTCAGGTTTTAAACACCTATGCAAATAACTTACCTGTTGTGTATAACACTGATCTAGGTATTTATGAACGTGGTGATCCAACTGGACAAGTAAGTTATGGTGACAAAGAAAGCATCGCTAGTTTTGGTAATTTCGAACCACGTTTTGCCTTATCGTATCAAGTAAACGAAAAGTCATCTATCAAAACCAGTTATAATAGAATGGCGCAGTATTTACATTTAATTTCAAATACTACTTCTGCTACTCCTTTAGATATTTGGGCGCCAAGTGGTGAGTTTTTAAAACCACAAATTGCGGATCAATATGCAATAGGATATTTCAGAAACTTTAAAAACAATGCCTATTCTATTGAAACAGAAGCTTATTATAAAACCGTTAAAAATCGTGTAGATTATATTAATGGGGCTGAATTGATTGCACAAAACACCATTGAAAGAGAAATTTTAAATGGTAATGCTAGAGCCTATGGTTTAGAGTTTTTACTTCGTAAAAATGAAGGAGATTTAACAGGTTGGATTGCCTATACGCTTTCAAAATCTGAACAACGCACTTTAGGTGGTGCAGCTGGCGGACCAGGGTTAAACAATGGAGATTGGTATAACACTCCATTTGACAGAACACACGATTTATCGGTTACTGGTAATTACGAACTCAATGAAAAGTGGACATTCAATGCGAATTTTGTTTTTCAAACAGGTCGTCCTGTAACATATCCAAATGGACAATTTCAGTATAACGGATTGTCTATTCCTACATATTCTACTAGAAATGCCGATAGATTACCGTCCTATAATCGTTTAGATGTTTCTGCTACGCTAACACCAAGGAATAATAAAAATAGAAAGTGGCAAGCTGAATGGGTATTTGGTATTTATAACTTGTACTCACGTAGAAACGCGGCTTCTATTAGTTTTGGTGTAAATGATGAAACTGGAGTGAATGAGGCAGAAAGAACTTCAATTTTCGGAATTACTCCTTCAATAACCTATAATTTTAAATTCTAAAATCATGAAAAAATCAATATATATCTTGTTCGTAGCTATCAGTACTATTTTTTCATCTTGTACTGATGTAGTAGATGTTGACGTTCCAAATGGTGGAGCGCGCTTGGTTGTTGAAGCTTCTATCAATTGGGAAAAAGGAACTACAGGAAATGAGCAAACTATTAAATTAAGTACATCCACAGCATATTTTGATAGTAATGCAGTTATTCCTGCAACTGGAGCTACTGTTACCGTAACCAAAGAAAATGATGGAGCTCAATTTGTTTTTGCAGATCAAAATAACGGAGAATATACTACAACGAACTTTGTACCGGAAATTGGAGCAGTTTATACATTAAACATTGTTTATAATGGCGAAACCTATGCTGCAACTGAAACATTGATTGGTTTTACAGAAATTAATAGTGTATCGCAAGAGGAAGGTTTTAATGAAGGTGAGTATAGAGTTAGAGTTCTTTTTGATGATCCTGCGGATGAAGTAAACTACTACATGGGAGAATTTGTACAAGATAATTTAGCCGTACCCTCATTAGCTTCTATTCGTGATGAGTTTGTAAATGGAAACGAAGCCTTTGTTTTACACTTTGACGAAAAGAACGTTCCTGGAACTGATATTGATATTAAAGTATTTGGAATTTCTGAGCGCTTTTATTTTTACATTGAACAGTTAATACAACAATCTGGAACACAAGGAGGAGCAGGTGGGCCATTTCAAACAACTCCAGCTCAATTAAAAGGAAACTGTGTGAATGTAAATAATGCTAACGAAGAAGTTTTAGGCTATTTTCGTTTGAGTCAATTTGCTAGAACAAGTTATACTATACAATAGTTTATTTTTTCTATAAACTTACAAACAGTTATTCTAAAATTTACACCATAACTTCTTCAATTTGGTTACGTTTTGGAATAACTGTATTCCATTGGTATGTGTCTTTAATTTTTACTCGAAAAGCATCTAAAGCAGTAATTTCTCCATGAATTAAATACACCTTCTCAGGAACGTTTTTTATAGAGTCCATCCAATTTATCAAATCGTTCTGATCTGCATGAGCTGATAGACTTTCTATAACTTTAACAGTTGCTTTTACAGGGTTATACTTCCCAAAAAAGCGAATTTCATGAGCACCGTTTTGAAGCTGTCTACCTCTAGTTCCTTCAGCTTGATAACCCACTAAAAGAACCGTTGTAGAAGGTTCATCTATTAATTGACTAAGATATGTCAAGACTCTTCCGCCTGTTACCATTCCACTACCTGCAATTATTATTTTTGATCTCTTATCATCAATGGTTTCCCATGTTTCTTTGTAAGACTGAATAATGTTGACATGATTACACATTGCTTGATACTCTTCATCTGATAGTTTATGCCAATTTGAAAACCTTCTAAAAACTTCTAAAACATTATTTCCCATTGGACTATCGACAAAAATTGGAATATTTGGGATTTTGTTTTTCTTATATAATTTCCATAAAACAAACATTATCGTTTGTAAACGCTCAACGGCAAAACTCGGAATAATCAAGTTCCCCTTTTTCCAAATTACATCTTTAATAATTTCACTCAACGTTTCCTCTACATCTAATTCTGGATGCAATTTATCTCCATAGGTACTTTCAATAAATAAAAAATCTGCCCATTCGGGTTTCTTAGGATTATTCAATAAATAATCATTCTTTCTTCCAATGTCACCTGAAAAAACAAATCTCTTATTAAAAATGTCTAACTCAATAAATGTGGCGCCAATAATATGTCCGTTATACATAAAACGAAAACGAATTGTATCGGTAAGTAAAATCCATTTTTCTTCTGCTTCCTCTTTAAATAAACTAATCGTTTCTTCAACTTCCTTTTTGGTAAAAAAAGGTAATGCCGGTTCGTGTTTAGTATATTCTTCTTTATTCGCTTTTTCTGCTGATTCTTCATGAATCTTTGCGCTGTCATTCAAAATAATTTCAGCGATTGCAAGTGTTGGAGCGGTTCCTATAATTTCTCCTTTAAAACCTTGCATTATTAAACGAGGTAAATAACCAACATGATCTAAATGACCATGTGTTAGCAACACAACATCTATAGAAGATACATCTACAGGGAGATCTTCCCAATTACTTTCTCGCAACTCTTTAACTCCTTGAAAAACACCACAATCAATTAATATATTCCTTTCTGTGGTTTCAATTAAAAACTTTGATCCAGTAACTGTTTTAGCTCCCCCTAAAAAATGGATGTTGACGGTATTTACCATGTATTGCTTTTTAAAAGTTACACACTTCTTTAATTTCATTTAGAATTCTATTCTTTCTGGTTTCTGATATTCCAAGATGATCGAGAAAAAAAGCATCTTTAATTAACTCTCTATACAAAACAATTTTTCTGCTCAGCAAAAAATCTTTTTCTCTTTTTGTAAGTAAATTAGATACTGTTATTGGATACAAACCTAATCGATCTATACGATCTTTCAATCCATCATTTTCTGGGTAATCCCAACTCAATAAATACAATCCAGCACATTCTCCATATTGAATAGCATTTTCAGTAAAACGTGTATTGGTTACCACCCAACCTTGTGTAAGAACAATTTTCCTTTTTGAACTATTCCACTGTTTTTCAATATCTAAAAAACGAGAATGTATGTATAAAGGAACTTTAACGTTACTATTAAGACCTTGTTCTCCATGAAATTTGCATTCTATCATTACTGCTTGGTTATTCTTATAAGCTAATACATCAACTTCATGAGAAACACATTTGCCTTGAATAATTTTACCAACTTCTGTTGTATACCCAGAATATTCTAAAACTTTACTAATAAAGAGTTCAAACGGAAATCCTGTTGGTCCTAGTTCATAAATAGCTTTTTTGAGTTTGTATTTACTTGCTAAATAACTTTTCTCTTTTTTTAAAAGCGCATACGCTCTGTTATATATTTCTTGAGTAGATATTCCTTCGTAAAGTTCTTCCTGTACTTTATTTACAATATCAGAAATTGTTTGTTCATCTGCCCCAGTTCTATGTAACGATTTTCTGAGTTTTTGAATTGAAAATCGCATTTTTTGTCCTGATGATTTGGTGATATCTACTTCTTGAAATTTCATTAATTTAAAAAAGCTTAGTTTATTTATAAAAATCTCTTACCCAAGCAATCACTTGATTATTTGTCATACTATCAGCTGTTTCTACTTTAGCAACCTTATCATCTAACTTTTTATGATTCTCTTCAAGCTCTTTTTTAAACTTTATTTTTGCTTCTGCCGGCCCAAAAATTAAAATGTTTTCAGCATCTTGTATTTCAGGTATAATCTCGTTAAAATAATTTTTAAATTGATGCTTTTCTCTTTCTAAATATTTACTATCCTGAACTACATCTTGTGGTCCTCCTTTTAATCTTGTACCAGAACCTCCACGAACGTTGAAGTGCTCTATATTAGACGGAATTGTTTTTAACGTTTCGTTACTATTTTCAATTGTTACGACATGAGCTTGATTTTTATCTAGCCAAATACCTATGTTTTTCATAATTATATTAATTTTAAGTTGTTGAGAATTTAATTTTATGCTGGAATTACGAGGAAAGGAATTTTAACTTGAAAGCCAATTTGTTTTACTTTAGATTTTAAGAACAACTTTTCAAATAAGTCCTTTTTATTGTTTACCATAAGCAATAAATCAATTTTGTTGTTTGATTGAAAATTGGAAATTTCTTCTGTAACACTTTGATTGATTTTAAGGTGAAAATCTAAATTTACATTTTCAAATACTCTCTGTAATTTATCTTTATTCGATTCTTGAGTTTTAGATAAAAGATTTTCTTTTGAAACATGTAAAGAATGTACTTTCGCTTGATATCCTGTAACGAAATCTATAATGTATTGGAAATCGATTATTTGAAAATCAACTTCATAATCTGAAGGAAATAATACTTCATTTAAACCAGTGAATTTATAGTTATCAGGAACTGCCAAAACTGGACATTCTACATTTTTTATAACTTGTACAGTATTTGTTCCAAAAAGCACTTTTTCTAAACCCGATGCTCCTTTAGTTCCCATAATCACAAAGTCTATAACATTTCCTTTATATAGCTCATTAATTTCATTTGTAATGGTGTTAAAAGACACTATTGATGAGAAAACATGATTTGGATTATTATATAGACTGGTTACTTTTTCCATTAATTTTTCCATATTCTCCTCAGCTGTTTTTTTAAGAACATCTACAAAACCAACTTGTGCTGCTCCTACCTCAAAATATCCAGCATCATAAATTACAGGTGTGTATACGTGTAAAAAATTAAATACACACTTTTGATCTTTACATAATGCTAACGCATACTGTATTGCATTCCATGAATTATCGGAAAAATCGGTTGGTAAAAGAATTTTTTTCATTTTAAAAGAGTTTAATTTCTATTGGTAGTTTACGGAAATTCAATTGCTGTTTGCAATAGATTTATATTCTCTAAACAACAGCTACACTAAATTTTATAACCAAAGATTTTTAGCTGAATACGTTTTGGTTTTCCCAAAAATAATCTCAATAACATAAAACAGAAATGATAAATATCAACTTTACTGAATAAAAAAATAACTATAAGTAACTGATAACAAATAAAAAAAGAAAATGTTTTTCTTATCTGAATGCATGATGGATATCATTTCATCATAGAAGTTTCGATTCTAATTTTGAAGTATAAATCGAAAAACTTATAATCATGAAAAGACTTATAACATTCACCGTAATTTTATTATTAATTCCTACTATTAGTTTATCCCAAACCTCAGAGAGTTTTGATTATGTATCATCATTTCATGAAGGATACGCCGCAGTGAAAAAAGATAATCAATGGTCCTTTATAGATACAAATGGAAATTTAGTAATGAATTTTAGAAATGATTTAGTAGTGTCTGAAAATCCTAATGGCAATCAACCTATTTTAAGTAACAATAGGTGTTTAATTGTAAAAAAGGAAAATGGAATTTCATTTTTTGGTTTTATAAACGAAAAAGGAAATGTTGTTATTAAACCACAATATTTAAATGCTTCAAATTTTAATAACTCATTTGCCATTGTTCTAAAACTTCAAAAAGAAGTTGCTGGACACAATAATCTGTTTAAAAAAGATATTGTTTACTATACCTACACCGAAATTATAATTGACACATCTGAAAAAACCATCAAAAAACTATCTAAAGAACCTGTAAATGTTGTTTTAAGAAAAGATTTTTTACCTGCTCCTCCAAAAATTAGCTCTAAATTAATTTCTAAAAACTTAGTTGCTGTTCTAACTAAAAATCAAAAATGGGTAATTAAAAAGACATCACTTGATCAATAAAATGAAAGCTAATTTAAACTTAGGAAGCATCGCTGGTATTCATATTAAAATTCACTGGACTTTTGTTTTGCTTTTTGCTTGGATTGTTTTTAGTGAAATGAAAAGAGGCAATAGTACAGAACATATTTTTTACCACATTACTTTAATAATTGCTGTTTTTATTTGTGTTTTATTACATGAATTAGGACATGCTTTAATGGCTAAAAAATATAATATCTCTACAAAGAAGATTACATTATTACCAATTGGAGGGATTGCTAGTTTAGAAAAAATGCCTGAAAACCCTAAGGAAGAGTTCTTAGTTTCTTTAGCTGGTCCGTTTGTTAATTTTTTAATAGCTATAGTTTTATATTTCTGCATTCCTGTTAAAGAATTCCTTGACAAATATCTATTAGATAATGCTTTTTTAATGAGCGAATTAAACATACAGAGTTTTCTTTTTTACTTATTTTTTATAAATGTAGGTTTAATGCTTTTTAATTTAATCCCAGCTTTTCCAATGGATGGAGGAAGAATTTTACGTGCTCTTTTAACTTTAAAAACAAATCGTGTAAAGGCCACATATATTGCTTCTCTCATCGGTCAATTTTTTGCAGTTATTTTCCTATTAATAGGGTTAGTGTATAATCCTTTTCTGATATTTATTGCTCTCTTTATTTTTGTTGGAGCCTTTACAGAAAACAAAATAATTCAACAATTAAACTTGATAAAAGGGCATACAGTCAAGGAAGCAATGATGACTAACATCACTACTTTTAACCCAAGTGATTCTATTGACAAAGTAATTGATGCAATTCTAAAAGGAACTGAAAAAGATTTTGTAGTGGTACTAAATTCAAAAGTTGTTGGAATTATTCTCCATAATGATATTATTGAAAATTCGAGTAATCGTAATTGTTTGGTAAAAGATATAATGAAAGTAGCGTTTAAGTCTCTTAAAAGTAATGATGACTTAAAGCTATATTATGAATTCATCCAAACTAACTCTACGTTTTTTTTGCCAGTTATAGATAATAGCGAATTAGTTGGCGTACTTGACATTAATAATTTAAATGAATATTTACTTATTCAGGCTAAACTAACCTAAAACATGAAACTTTATCCTTTCTTCTTCTTAGTTCTATATATTCTTTTTTCCTGTGAAAGTAAACAAGACAAAACGCTACCTGTAAAAAGAGAATTAGTGGAATCAGTTTACTCATCAATAACAATTCAACCTGATAATGTTTATAAAGTTCATAGTATTGTTTCTGGAATAATAGATAAGGTTTTGGTTAAAGAAGGTTCTCAAGTAGCTAGGAATCAAGATATAATTCAAATAATAAATAATACGCCAAAACTGAACCTAAAAAACAGCGAATTATCTTTACAACTAGCACAAGAAAATTATTATGGAAAAGCTACTATACTAAAAACTATAAAAGACGAAATAGCTTCCGCTTATTTGAATTATAAAAATGACTCAATTAATTTTTTCAGACAAAAAAACTTGTGGCAACAAAAAATTGGCTCAAACGCTGAATATGATACACGAAAACTTAAATATGAATTATCAAAAAATAACCTATACCTACTAAAAAACAAATACAATCAAACTGAAAACCAATTAAAAACCACTCTAAAGCAGGCAGAAAACAGTTATCGTGTTTCTCAAATTAATACTAAAGATTTTACTGTAAAAAGCAAAATAACTGGAAAGGTGTATGCGATTTATAAAGAACCTGGCGAGCTAATCTCAATTCAGGAACCACTAGCTTTAATAGGAAGTTCGAATCGTTTTTTAATTGAAATGCTTGTTGATGAAGTTGATATTATTCGTATTACAGAAAATATGGATGTTATCATAAAATTAGATGCTTATAAAGAACAAACATTTAATGCTAAAGTTTCAAAAATTTACCCACAAAAAGATGAACGAAATCAAACTTTTAAAGTTGAAGCAACATTTATAAATACTCCTCAAGTTTTATATGCTGGTTTATCTGGCGAAGCTAATATTATTCTTAAAAAGAAAGAGAATGTGCTAACCATTCCAAAAAGTTATCTGACTCAAGGTAACCAAGTGCTTACAAAAAACGGGGTGGTTACTTTAAAACTTGGACTTGAAAATATTGAATTTATTGAGGTTTTATCAGGTATTGATGAAAACACATACATCTACAAAGAATAAACATGGTAAACTGGAGCGTTATATTAAGTATTGCTAAAACCCATTTGCTTTCAAAAATTAAGCAAACTTCTACGGCCGCCATGGGTGTTATGTTTGGTATAGGAGCGTATATTACGTTGGTTTCATTTATGACTGGATTAAATACTATGTTAGATGATCTTATCATAAATCAAACTCCACATATACATATTTACAACGAGATTAAGCCTTCAAAAAAGCAACCTGTAGACTTGTACAAAGAGACTCAAAATACATTTAACATTGTACATTCTATTAAACCCAAATTAAGCCAAAAGAAAATTCACAATGCCTTACCTATTATTCAATATTTAAAAACTAAAAAAAATATTCGAGGTGTAATACCTCAAGTTAAAGCCACTATATTTTACATAGCTGGATCTATAGAATTAGGCGGCAGTTTAAAAGGAATTCACCCTTTAGAAGAAGCTAAACTGTTCAACTTAGAAGACTATGTTGTAAAAGGAACTTTGCAAGGTTTACAACAAAACAATAACGGAATTATACTTGGAAAGGGAATTGCCGAAAAAATGTCATTAAAAGTGGGAAATCGAATACAAATTAGCACGATAAATGGTGATGTATTTCCTCTGAAAATAGTTGGATTTTATCAAAGTGGAATTGCCGAAATAGATAATATACAGAGTTTTGTTAATTTAAAAACTGCTCAAAGAATTATTGGAAAATCTGAAGATTATATCACCGATATTAATATTAAACTTCATGACATTAGCGAAGCCGTCTCTTTGTCAAAAAAAATTGAAAATCAGTTTCGAGTAACTGCAGTCGATATAGAAACAGCAAACGCTCAGTTTGAAACGGGTACTTCCATCAGAAACTTAATTACGTACGCAGTATCTATTACTCTTTTAATTGTTGCTGGATTCGGTATTTATAATATTTTAAACATGCTTATTTATGAAAAGATGAATGATATTGCCATATTAAAAGCAACTGGCTTTTCTGGTATTGATGTTCAACTAATTTTTATGAGTCAAGCTATGATAATTGGTATCGTTGGTGGAATATTAGGATTACTTGTTGGTTATTTACTAGCTAAGTTTATAAGTACTATACCTTTTGAAACAGAGGCCTTACCAACCATAAACACGTATCCTGTTAATTTAGATCCGATGTTCTTTATTATCGGAATTTCGTTTGCTTTAATTTCTACTTTTTTAGCTGGGTATTTACCTTCAAGAAAAGCTAAGAAAATAGATCCTGTAAAAATCATAAGAGGTCAATAAAATGGATATCGTTTTAGAAGCAAAAAATATAAACAAAAACTTTCAAAAACCTGTACCTTTTCATGTTTTAAAGGATATCAATTTCAAGATAAACAAAGGAGAATTTGCTTCAATAATGGGCAAATCTGGTTGTGGAAAATCTACTTTACTATACATACTTTCAACGCTAGATACCGATTACTCAGGAGAATTGTTTTTAAATAACGAACTGATTTCAAAAAAGAGTAGTGATTATCTATCCTATATACGAAACAAACATATAGGCTTTGTATTTCAATTTCACTATTTATTATCCGAGTTTTCAGTATTAGAAAATGTTATGCTTCCTGCAAAAAAACTAGCTGAAAAAACATTAAAAGAGATTGAATTTGACGCAATGAGTAAACTAAAAATGTTAAACATTGAACATTTAACTAAAAAACGAGCTTCTAGGATTTCTGGTGGAGAAAAACAAAGAGTTGCCATAGCTCGAGCACTTATTAATAATCCATCTTTAATTATAGGGGATGAACCTACCGGTAATTTAGATAGCCATAACTCTTCTAATGTGTTTAATATTTTCAGACAACTAAAAGAGGAAGAAGGATTATCATTATTAGTAGTAACTCACGATCATGAATTTGCCGAAAAAACAGATCGAATTATACAGATGGAAGACGGAAAAATAATTACTTAATAGTACTGACATTCATCATTTTGCCAAATAAAATCAAATGTTAAATTGCTGTACAATACATTTAATTTTAAGACTACATAATGCTTACGTTTAAAAACTTCAATATTGCCGATTGGTTTTCTTTTTATCGCATTTTTGCCGCTCCTTTTTTACTTGTTCTAATTTGGTATGATGTGCGGATTATTTTTACTTGGTTACTATTAATTAGTTATTCTACCGATGCCATAGACGGGTATTTAGCAAGAAAATTAAAAATTACGAGCCCAAGAGGTTCGCAACTCGATTCTTTTGGCGATCAAATAACGTTAATTGTTGGTTTAATCGGTTTGTTCTATTTTGAAAGTAGTTTTATCAAAGCAAATGTAATTCTGATTGCGATAACCTTTATCCCTTATATTATCCAAATGATAATAGCCTATTATAAGTATGGCAAAGCCACAGCGTTTCATACCTATTTAGCTAAATTATCGGCAGTTCTACAAAGTCTTTTTATTCTGTATGCGTTGTTTTTTACCCCAGATTATAATCTTTTCTACGTTATGATAGTTATCGGATTATTAGAAACAATAGAAGAAATAACGCTTATATTTTTATATGATAATTGGATTTCTGATGTAAAGGGAATTTACTGGGCTTTTAAAGACAAAAGACGTTTACATAAAGAAGTATAAGATGAAATCTTATTCACTTTTTAAAATATTACTCGTATGCATCGCTATTTTAATAGTTGATATTGCTGCTTTCTATTGGCTACAAAAAATTACACAATTAATAATTTCTGAAAAACTAGAATCACTAATAAATATTCTTTTCTGGACGTTTACTTTAGGTTTAATATCTGCCATAATTATTCTAAAACTTCGATTAGATAATTTAAATCCTCAAAAAAAATATTGGTTAGTTTCTTCACTATTTGGGTTAACAGTTTCGTCTTTCCTTCCGAAACTTATCTTTGTAATTTCAATTACTTTTCTATATTTCACTAATTACATTTTTACTGAAGAAGAGTCTAAAATAATTATCCCTTTAAGCGGACTACTCTCCGGATTCTTACCTTTTTTTGTAATTCTCTATGGAATTTTTAAAACTCGCTACAGATTTAAAGTATATCATGAAACAATTATGTTCAGTGAACTTCCAAAATCTTTTTACGGACTAAAAATCGTTCAAATTTCAGATATACATCTAGGAAGTTTGAATTATAAATACTCAATAATAGATAAAGCATTTCAAAAAATAAACGAGTTGAATCCTGATTTCATATTTATTACTGGTGATTTGGTAAATAATTATGCTTGGGAATTAAAAGGGTGGGAAAAATCATTTCTTGCACTAAAAGCTAACAAAGGAAAATATGCAATTTTAGGAAACCATGATTATGGTGATTACAGTGATTGGGATTCTGAAAGAGAAAAAAAGGAAAACTTTAATAGTATAAAGCAATTTTATGAAACCATCAATTTTAATCTTCTTTTAAATGATGCTGAAATCGTAACTCAACATAATGAGAAGATGGCAATAATTGGTGTTGAGAATTGGGGAAATCCTCCTTTTAAAAGATATGGCAACTTAAAAGAAGCTCATGAACTGGTTAAAAATATTCCTTTTAAAATATTATTAACTCATGATCCTAGTCACTGGGAAGAAGAAGTAGTTGCTAAAACAAACATAAACTTAACTCTATCTGGCCATACTCATGGAATGCAAGCTGGGTTTCAATACAAAAAATACTATTGGAGTCCGATACAATATAAATACAAACATTGGGCTGGCCTTTATCAAAAAGGAAAACAATTTTTGTATGTAAATAGAGGGTTAGGCTGGTTAAGTTTTCCTGGCAGATTAGGAATGCCTCCAGAAATTACTTGCATAACGCTGAGTAAGTGATAAATATCATAGTTTTTAAACACGATCTCGAGTAACTTACTGGTATCAAAAAAATAATAACCAAATGATTAGAGATTTAAACATAACCGAAAGTAAAGCTATTTTAGCTGAAAATTATATTGGCAACTTATCATACATTTATGATGATAAACCTTATATAGTTCCAATTACGTATTTTTTTAACTCTGAAAAAAATGCTTTTATTATTTATTCTTCCGTAGGTCATAAAACTCATGCTTTAGAGAAAAACAATGCAGTTTCAATAGGAGTAACAGAAATTGAAAATATTAACAACTGGAAATCTGTACTAGCACAAGGTGTTTATGAAAAACTTTCGAGTATTGATTCTAAAGCTTGTTTGAGAGAGTTTGCTACAGGAATAAAAGAACTAATTTCTAAAAAAGAAGAGAAAAACCCTCTGTTTATATCTGAGTTTTCAAGTAAAATGTATTACGATAAAGTTCCTATTGTCTTTAAAATAAAAATCGATTCAATAACTGGTAAATATAGAGAAGAATAGTAAAAACAGTTGGTAAAGTAAGTTAGTATTTAACTTATAGTAGAATAGAAGTATTCTCTTTTTTAGAATACTAAAAACTTGAGAATGCCTTACTTATGTAAGGCTTTTTTAGATACTTTACGTTTATATAAAAAACTTAAACTTTATAATATCACTATATAAAATCAACCTTCTTTTCTTACGAATCCTAAACTATTTTTATGTGTTGGTACTTCCCACTTAATCATTTCTTTTAAAAATTCATCTACTTTTTCAACAATTAATTTTTCTGTTATTTCCTGTGGTGAATAAAATCCTAATTCTAAACTGGTATTATCTAACTGTTCAACAAAAGGAAACATAATAAATACGTATACATCACCACTATACGATTCTGTAAAAACTAATGTGCCTCCTTGAATAAATTGATAAGACGGAATTTGATTAGTGCAATCTATTAATTCTGACGGAAAAGAATTGAATGTAATATTAACAGCTTCGTTATTGTTTATCCAGTTAAGCTCTTGTACTATCCAACCTATATCGTATTGTTTTACAATGTTTTTCAAGGTATTAACAATTAATTTTTTAGTTTCTATTTCCCATAACTTCTTCTTATCAACTACTGTTTTAATAGATTCTTTATAATCAATTACTCGTTCCTCTAAGTGCTGAATTTTCATTTTTTTCAATTTTAAATGTTTTTATAAAATAACGTACGATTTCATAAAATTGAAATGATTTCCATCATATAAACCTTAACTGAGAATTATCATTTCTCACAAATCATCATTTAATTAAATTTGATTAAAATCAGATACAAATGAAAACTATAATAGAAATACAAAACTTAAAATGTGGCGGATGTGAGAAAACAATTACAGATAATCTTTCAAAAATAGCAGGAGTTAGTGACGTGGTTGTTGATCATGAAACCAGCACAGTGAATTTAGAGTATGTAAGCGAAGACAGTTTAAGAAAAGTTATCGAAAAACTTTCTAAACTAGGTTATCCTGTAACTGGTGAGAAAAATGACATCGGAAAAAAAGCAACTTCCTACGTGAGTTGTATGATAGGAAAAATAACATCTTAAACTTTATTGTCATAAAATAGTATGAGAACACTTATTTACAGTGCCAAAGCATTTGAAATACCTTTTTTAAAAGCAGCTATACTAAAAACTCCACATAAGTTTGTATATACTAGTGAAAGATTAACAATAGCTACTGTAAATAAAGCGAAAGGTTTTGATGCTATCTCTATTTTTTCAGCAGACGATGCTTCAGAAAATATTTTAGCCATGTTAAAAAGTAATGGCGTAAAGTATATCACTTTACGATCAGTTGGTTATGACAACGTAAATTTAACAACAGCAACAAAATATGGTTTAAAAGTTGCTAATGTTCCTGAATATTCACCAAATGCGATTGCAGAACATGCTATTGCATTATTAATGGCGTTAAAACGACACATTATTACCGCAAATAAACAGGTGAAAAAGAATAATTTTTCATTAGATAACCTTGTTGGTTCAAATGTAGAAAACAAAACTATAGGTGTTTTAGGAGGTGGAAGAATTGGTAGTATTATCATAAAAATCTTACATGGTTTTGGCTGCGGAATTCTTGTAAATGATCGCCAAGAAAATGAAGAATTAATAAAAAAGTATGATGTAAAGTATACATCAATAGAGACTATTTGTGAACAAGCTAACATCATTATTATTAGTTTACCTCTTACTTCTGAAACTAAATATCTAATCAACGAAGATTTCTTTGAGAAAATCAAAAAAGATGATTTAATACTAGTAAACATTGCTAGAGGTAGCATTGTTAAAACCACTGCTATATTAGATGCTTTAGCATCAGGAAAACTTAAAGGATATGCTACAGATGTTTACGAAAAAGAAAGTGGTGTATTTTTCTACAATCATGATTCAGAAGCAATTGAAGATCCGTTGTTAAAAGAATTGATATATCATCCAAAAGTATTATTAACACCGCATCAAGCATTTGCTACAGAAGAAGCCATTACAAATATTTGTGAAACTACCGTTGAAAATCTAACTGCCTGGAAGAAAAATAAAAGATCAAAAAACCAGCTTAACTTATAAAAATCAATTTTATTGAAATGAGTCGTCCTAAAATAGTTTGATAGTTAAAAAAACTAAATCACTCTGTACTAAAAGTACAGAGGTTTATTATACTGGGGGCTAAAAGTCCCCTTTTTCATTCTAATATAAAATTAGAATTATCCGAGTTCGGTTTCCTATGATGTTCTAAATACTCATTAACCATTTCATCTGTGATATTACCTTTACTCCAAACACCATAGCCAACTCCCCAAAAATGTTTCACCCAGTAAAGATCACTTAATTTTCTAAATTCTTGTTGAAGGTTACGAGAACTTTTACCCTTAAGTTGCTTTACTAAACAGCTTACACTTTATTTAGGGACATATTCTATATGCATATGGATATGATCTGAACTAACTACTCCTTTTTAAATCGATACGTTCTCTGCATCGCAAATTTGCATCAGAAGTTCTCGACAACGAACCTGAATATCTCCTTTTCAATATCTGATAACGATATTTTGTAACCCAAACTATATGACAGGTTAACCTACTTACTGTATGAGAGCCTTTGCGTAGTGATCTTTCCATATCTGAAAGGTATTAATTTTTCATATAACTGAAAGTGCTGCAATAAAATTGCAGGGTTTTAGACCCTTAGTTGAGACCAATAAATATAAATTTGATTAAAAAAATCATATTTTTAAAAAGAAACTCCAAAAGGATGTTTGTTGAAAAACCTCTACTCTTTTCTTACTCAGACATACTCTAATTAAGAGAATCCGAAAACCTTTGTTCTTAGTTTAGTTAGAAAGGACTATCATATTAATATCTTACCGGAAGCTTATCTCAGCATTTTTTTTACTTTTGCCCAGAAATTAGAAATTTTAATCGCTATGAATTACTTAAGTTCAAGATTTTGCCTTGCGCAAACGCTAACATTATTATACTTTTTATTCTCAGTTACTGTAGCTACTTTTTCACAATCTAACGAAAATTACATTAAGCTAACTGAATACAATTCAGCAACAAGTAATTCTGTACCAGAACACTTAATCTTAA
This sequence comes from Tenacibaculum skagerrakense, assembly GCF_004345825.1. Taxonomy (GTDB): domain Bacteria; phylum Bacteroidota; class Bacteroidia; order Flavobacteriales; family Flavobacteriaceae; genus Polaribacter; species Polaribacter skagerrakensis. The sequence goes on along the minus strand of NZ_SLXM01000004.1, from coordinate 200,347 downwards.
ACGAACCTGTCTCTAATATTCATTATTCGGCATCCCAATCGATTACCCTTGAACCAGGTTTTTATGCCACTTCAAATGTTACCTTAAAAATAGGATCAAGTAATTTATTACCAAATCAAGAGAGTATAACCTATTTTGATGGTTTAGGAAAACCTATACAACAAATCGCAATAGGACAATCTCCCGATGGAAAAGACATTATACAACATATAGAATATGATGAATTTGGGAGAATATCAAAACAATTTTTACCCCACGAATACACTGGTGGAACCCCTGGAACATACAGGACAAACGCGGAATGGACTACTAAAACTTATTATAAAGACAATTATCCAGAAGATTTTTTGGGGATAACCGACATAAGTTTAATTAATCCATACTCTCAAAAAACCTATGAATTATCACCACTTAACCGTGTGGAAAAACAAAGTTCTCCAGGGGAACTTTTTAATATGGGCAGTGGTCATGAGTTAAAATTTGAGCATAAAGTAAATTCTTCCAACGAAGTAAGAAAATACACCATTAATTCAGATGGAACTTTGGGAGGAGGGAGCTTATTTTTTGATGAAGGAGAGCTTATTAAGAATGTTACTAAAGGACAAAATTGGAAGCCTTCGGATAATAAAAATTATACCACAGAGGAATTTAGAGATAAATTAGGAAAAATTATATTACGAAGAGTTTATAATGATAATGAGCCTCATGACACATATTTTGTTTACGATTACTTGGATAATTTGAAGTACGTACTTCCTCCAAAGTTAGTTGATGCCTATTCAAATACAATTTATAGTAATTATTCCAATAATTGGTCTTTAAATGATTTTTTACAAGAAGGATCCACTTCAAGTTCATTAAGTTTTGAAATCATTAATGATAATATTAGCATTAATGGAACTATATCTAGTACTAATTTCTCTTCTTTTAGATTAAATCCTTCAACATCTAAAAACATTAATAGTAACACAACTATTCCAAATATGTCTTTAGGAGTTATTAGAGGACATGTAGGTTGGCACTCATTAACAGTATCTCCTATATATGAAGACATTGGGGAGATTAAAATAGAAAATGGAAATTTAGTAATTAATAGAACTAATGATAAATCTTTTTTTAGTGCTACCATTAATGTTTCCCACGCATTATCAAACTCCAGTGCGATTCCTCAAGAAGTTCTAAATAATCTTGCATACCAATATAAATATGATGAATGGAATAGGTTAATAGAGAAAAAATTACCAGAGAAACAATGGGAGTATATAATTTATGACTCGCATGATAAACCTATTCTAACACAAGATGGCTCTTTAAGAGGAGAAAACTTTTGGGCTTTCACGAAATATGATACTTACGGCAGAACTGTTTATACTGGACTATATTCTAGCTCTAAAACAAGAAGTAACCTGCAGTTAGAGGTTGATAATTACATAAACGCTAGTAATAAAAATAATTCCGAAAGTAGAATTACGTCAACAAAAATAATAGGTCAAGTAGCTTTAAATTATGATAACAAAGCATTTCCTACAACAAATATTACTGAAGTATTAGCTGTAAATTACTATGATGATTACAGTTTTTCTGATTCGGATAAACCTTCTATTCCAACTGATGTTTTAAATCAAACAGTTACTACAAGAACAAATGGATTAGTTACTTCTTCATGGATTAAAACATTAAATCAAAATACATGGTCTAAAGCCTATACTTTTTATGATGAAAAAGCTAGAGAGCTGCGAGTATATTCTAAAAACCATCTCGGAGGATATACAATGGTTGATAGTCAAATTAATTTTGGAGGAACCATAAACAAAACTGTTTCAACTCATAAAAAAACAGCTTCAGATGCTTTAGTCACCATTATAGATGAATTTGAATATGACAATGCACTTAGATTAAAAAAACAAACACAACAAATTAACAATGCTCCTAAAGAAACAATTGTTGCTAACAATTATGATGGGACTGGAATGTTATTACAAAAAAAGGTGGGAGGAGCTAATACTTCATTGCAAACATTAGATTATAAGTATAATGTAAGAGGTGCTTTAACTGATATCAACGATGTAAACAGTGATTTATCAACAACTCCTGACAATGATGTTTTTGCATTTAAATTGAATTATGAAAATCCATTAGAAGGTACTGCCAATGTTCCTCAATTATTTAATGGAAATGTTACACAAACTATATGGAAAAACAGTATTGAAAATGACAAACAAAGTTATACATACAATTACGATGCCTTAAGCAGAATTACAAGAGCTAATTACCGAAAAGGAAGTTCTTTAAGTACAGATGCAGAGAAATTCGGACTTTCAAATGTAACATATGATAAAGGAGGGAATATCAATACATTACAACGATCAGGAACAAATGGCCAAATAGATAATTTAACATATTCATATGAAATAATAGATGAACAAACTACTAATAAATTAGTAGATATAACAGACACTACAAACAATCCAGAAGGATATAAAGACACCAATGCTACTGGTGAAAATTATGTATATGATTCTAATGGACGCTTAATTGCAGATAAAAATAAAGGCGTAACGAATATTCGATATAATTATTTAGATCTTCCTACTGAAATTACATTTTCTAATGGAAACAAAATTGAAGTTACGTATGATGCTTCAGGAAACAAATTAGAAAAACTGTTTATAACTTCTAGTGGGAACACAAAAACATTATATGTTAATGGCTTTCAATACCAAAATAATCAATTACAATTTTTTGGCCACTCTGAAGGCTATGCTTACAAAGAAGGAACTCAATTTAAATACGCTTATGTTTACAATGACCATTTAGGTAATAATCGTTTAAGTTATGCAGATGTTGATGGTAATGGAACTATAGATAATAATGAAATACTTACTAAAACTGATTACTATCCTTTTGGTTTAACGCATGAGGGAGAATATATTTCTAGTAGTGGAAGTAACTACAATTACAAATACCAAGGAAAAGAGTTACAACTAGAAAACAATTTACAACAATATGATTTTGGTTCAAGAATTTATGATGGTGCTACAGGTCGTTGGTTTGTAGTAGATCCTCAAGCTGAACAGTTTTATGGCATGTCTCCATATTTAGCAATGGGTAATAATCCTATTATTATTGTTGACCCTGATGGGGAATGGATTCATATACTTGTAGGCGCTGTAATTGGTGGAGTTGTAAATGTTGTTTCTAATTGGGATAATATTGAAAGTTTTGGTGATGGTTTGGCCTATTTTGGTGTAGGTGCTGCTTCTGGTGCGGTTACAGCTGCAACGGGTAACCCTGCTTTAGGAGGTGCTTTACTCGGGTTAGGAAATGGGCTTTATCAAGGGCAATCTGGTATGCAATTGGTCCAATCTACAATAGCAGGTGGTGTTATTTCTGGTGTAGGAGCAGGTTTAGGTAAACTAGTAAGCCCATTAGTTGGTAAATTGGGGGTTAACAAATTAACACAAAACATTACAAATACCTATCTAAAAAATGCTATTAATTACGGGGTTAATAATGCTATAACTGGAAGCGTGGTTGGCGGAACACTTTCTGTTGCTACAGGAGGAAACTTTTATGATGGTGCGAAGCAAGGTTTTGCTTACGGTTTAGGTACTGGTATTGCAGGGGGGCTCTATCAAGGACATAAGGAGTTTAAGCTTAATAAAGCGAGAGAAATAGAATTGGCTCTTGAGAAAGAACTTAAAACTAATCATAAAAACAAACTAATTCTTTTACCAGAAAGAAAGACTGGACATATGAAGCCTTGGAACGAAATGACTCTAAAAGAACAAGGAAAACTAAGACACACATACGATAGAAAACAAAAAGAATTTGGCTTGCCTAATTTTAGGGCCTCAAAGGGAGCACACCATCAAAAAATATTGAATGATAAAATAGCAGAGGTAAGAAATGCAGGAACAAAACAAGGCTTTTTTAGATCTACTGAATGGGTAAATGGTCAAATGACACCAGTTAATAGATCTAATCCAATAATAAATGGAGTAAGACATTATTATTACGAAACATTAGATGGTAAATTTGTTAGTTTTGGAATTATGAAATAATTTATAAAAGATAATTATGCCACAATATGTTGATTGTTACTTTTTAATGGATTCTAGAGATAAGAATATAGTAAAGAATTTTGTAGAACATATTTCTAATGAAACAGAAATAACTTGTGATGATTTTTTAGTAGCAAACGGTAAATTAATAATAGAAGATGTTTTTATTTTGATGAAATATCTAGAGCAAAATGAAAATGAAGTTCAATATTTATATTGGAGAAATAAAAATGAAAAAAGTCCTTACAAATATATCATGGCTTTTTATACAGATGATGGAAAAATAATATTTGGAGTCTCTATGGAAGGAAATTCTCCATTAGATAGTACATTAGAGAGATTATCATTACGAATTAAGTCTTATCTAAAATCAAGTATTGGTTGTATGACTGTAGAAGAGATGCCTCCAGCAAATTCTAGTGAATTTCTTGAGTTCTGTAAACAAAGATATACTTTAAGATAATTTATAAACTACGATAAAATAAAATTAATAATTAAAAACAATTCAAATTTAGTAGCGTTTAGTGAATTTGGAGATGGTACTTCAGATGTATGGATTAAAAAAGCAGAAGCTAGGCTAAAGGTTAAATTCCCTCCATCATATATTTGGTGGTTAAAAAATTATGGCGGTGGAGAAATTAATGGAGAAGAAATTTTTAGCATTTATGAATTAGATTTCGACACCGTTATTGGAGGTGATATTGTTTATATAAATGAATTAAATAGGAAAAATGGAATATCCGATATAAATAAGAACGACTAAGGAGAGATGTATTATTTCAATTCAAAAAATAGAGATACTCATGGAGAATATCCTGTTTTTTTTAGATATAACTGGTAAAAAATATGCAGAAAATTTTATTGATTTTCTAGCTAAAAAACTAAATGAATAAAATTAAAACTCTATTCTAAATTATGAAAAAGATTATTATAAATATATTAATGTTATGTACCTACATTCCGTTTTTTGGACAAACAGAAGCAATAGCTCCTGTTTTACCCGAAAACTCGCCATTTCATTTAGGAAAGGATATTGAAGGTTCTATTCAAAATTCTATCAATAAAGCTACAGGAAAGGTGGTTTTCTCAATTCCTATTTCCTCAGTCACTGCCAATACCGTTGGTACGAATGTATCATTGACATATAATGGTGGTTCAGCTCTAGAGGAAGCAAAAAACACTAATGAGTTCAATCCAACTGGTATCCTAGGAGTTGGATTTACTTTTTCTGTTCCTAAAATAGTTGCAGACCATAAAAATACAGCAACAAGAGAAGATGATACTTTTTACCTCATTGAGGGGAATAGCACTAAATTAATATGCACGGCAAAAACAGAAGAATATTTAGAGTTTAAGCCTGAAAAATATGCTCCTTGGAAGATTAAATATATTATAAAGAAAAGTACTGGCTTTACTCAACTTCCTTCTGGACAATGGGTTGAAACTTTTGCTTATCCTGATAATTGGGAAGTTACAAAGGAAGATGGAACTATATATCAATATGGAGAAGAAGGTACCTCGAAAGGGCATAATTCAAAAGTATATCTTTCAACTTGGGGAAATTGGATAGGAGATTCTAATCAAAGTCCAACAGGAGTAATTACAACACAATGGAATCTCACAGAAATAAGAGATCAGTGGTCGAATCAGATTACTTTTTCATATGAAAAAGTAAATGGAAAACAGAATAATAACCAATTTCAAGATTACCATACAGAAGCAATTTACCTTAAAGAAATAAGCTCTTCAGATAACTCTAAAGTAACTTTTACTTATGGAAATAAGATTCCACAGGAATATTTTGAACCTCATACTGAGCAATCTGAACCTGATGCATATCAAGAAAGATATGAAAAAAAATACTTACAAAACATTCAAACTTTTAATTCTTATGACGAATTAATTTTTAAATATAAGTTGGAATATGATTTAGTAGATATTTCAGATCCTACAAAACCATATATAGGAAAAAGATATTTAACAAAAATCATTCAAGAAAATAAAAATGGAGCTTCTATGCCTCCTCAAGAGTTTGAATATAACTTAACCGGCGATTTTAAAGGAAGTTTAAGTAAAATTATATACCCTACAGGTGGGTCTGTAACTTATAATTATAAGAAGAAAACATTATTCACCAATACAGCTAATAGGTTTACAGGAAACCAACCTAATGTTTCTGGCTATCAATTAAAAGGTTCTTTAAATGTTGGGGACTATGTTTTGGATTTATACAGAACAGATAACCCTGTTAGTGGTGGATTGTATAGATATAAAATAGTTCGTTATCACTGGACTGGATCAAATTGGGCTATGAACGAATATACATTTCCTCACTTATTAACTTGGGGATATGGGGATTTAACTTGGAGATTCGATGGTTTCAAAATGGTTGTTGGTTCTGATTATTATGGTTTTATGTATCATAATAGATCTACTAAAACTGCAAATTTGTATTTATTTCATTTGAAAAATGATGGCAAAACATGGGCCTATTCTTCTCTGTATAATTCATCCATTGAATCTAAAAATGAAAGTCCCTACACAGAAGATCCAAGTTTTTTAAGTGGTAATAATTTTGTTGCTCTAGGCACGAAGAAATCAGGAGAATTAAGGATTTATACATGGAATGGTGCAACTTGGAACTATAAATATATAGAACAAAATCCTGGAGAATATTATTACGCAGCAAGAAATAATTTTATTTTATCATTGAACGAAGATGGAGGAAGAGACCTATCCAATAATTTAACATATTCTGATAATTATTATATTCATTATTTGGATAATGAGAAAAATTGGCACAACAAATCATGGACACAAAATGCATTACAAAATATTAATACTATTGAAAAAGCGAGTTATTTCTATCCTAGTAACGCTTTTACAGCCTTTGTAGCTGATGATAATCCCGAGTATTTTTTTAGATGGGATAAAGATTATAATTTAGTTAATATTGATAATGTACTTGGTGCTTATGATGATCAATTTCCAATTTATAACGTGAATGGGCAGATGTTTGCTATTGATAATACATATAAGCAAGGTTTTAGAAGTCCGAGCAGTTATTTACACAAATTAGCTAGATTTAATGGAGTTAACTGGAGTGTATTAAGTTTGGATAAAGATACTAGGACAAGAGGGTATGCTAAAGATTTAATGTTTCAACAAAGATATCAAACAACTTCCTATTCATTATACAACCCAAATAATAATAACTGGTATACTGGTGATTTACCATATGCCACTAGCACAAGCATTACGGATTATAATCCAAGAACAAGTATTTTCGGAGATTACATTTTTATAGATAAATATTTATACAAATTAAATGAAAACCCTTATTCACCTATTAATTTAAGCCCTTTTACTTATCTTGAGACTACTCCCTTCGATGTCAGATTAGCTGTTTCAAATAAATTGAACAAAGCATACGTTTCATCAGCAGAATTATATCTAGCACCGGGATTTACAGAAACAATCAGGACTAGACTTTACTATATTAACAAAGGAAATGGAAATACCTCTCATATAAATTTAGATGGTAAATTTGGAATGAGCGGTCTTACAGATTTTGGAGGATATTTACAGTTTTTAAATGGTAATTCGATTTACCTGAGAAATAAAGGTACATTTAACCCTTCAGGGCCTAATTCTGATGTATCAACGTATCTGTATCATTTCATTGACAACCGACTTGATCAAAATGTAAATGATATTGTTATAGATTATATCCAAATTGATAATAAACTAGACTCATTGAGAAAAATACAATATTCATTTGATGAGTATTCCTATCTACCTAATGAATCTACTTTTTATGGCAAATCAGTAGTGGAACATAAAGGGTATGGAAATAGTAATAATGGAAAAGTTATTACTTATTTTAATACAGGTATTACTGATATGCGTCTTCTAGGAAGTCCTACCAAAACTGAAGTTAGAGACTCTAATAATTCTTTGCAAAGCGAAATTATATATGATTCTAATATTTTTTTGAAAAATTATACTAATTCCTCTAATATCTCTGTTGGTCAAGGATATTTTGTAAGAACAACGAAGAAAACAGAAAATATAGTACAAGAAAACGGAACATTATCCTCAATCGAAGAATATCAATATAATAGTATCGGGTTACTAGACAAAAAAACGGTAAAATATAGTAATACTGAAAATTCAGTGGTAACAACAACAGAATATGCAAATGAATTATTTCCGTTTTTAAATGAAAAAAATATTGTAAATCAACCCGCAAGATTGGCACAAAAAAGAGGTAATAACACGATTGGAATATCAGAAACAAAATGGAAAGAAGAAAACAATAGAGCTTTTCCATATCAAACTTTAGCCGGTGTTTCTTCAACTAAAATTTTAACTGAAATAACGAAAGTCAGTAATTTTGGTCTTGCTCAAGAGGAAAGTAATGGAAAAGGTATTTTTAATGTAAACTTATTAGGATATAATAATAAATATCAAGTAGCGAAGATTAATAACGCAACTTATAATCAAGTTATATCTAATTTAGATGTATCTTATACTGTGTTACAAACCTTAAATTCCAATTCTTTAAAAACTGAGTTATTAAAATTATATTCTAGGTTACCAAATGCATCTATAACACTATCCTTATATGACAATAATGGTAATTTAACTTCAAATATTGATGCAAGAAAAGAAGAAGTTCATTATTTTTATGATGATTATAACAGACTAATTTACACTACTGATTCTGATGGAAATAAATTAACCCTAAGAGAATATAACTTTAAACAATAATAGTACCCCAAAACAATAAAAGAGCTTAGTTTTAAGTTCTTTTATTGTTTTTATTTTGATATTAAACATTAGAAATAAATTACAAAAAACCTAAAAAAAGGACTTTACATAAACTAAAGATACCTTTCAATCAGATTTGGCTTTTTGAACCATCCTTATAAGGAATTTGCTTAGAATGTCTATTCTCTTTTTGTATTAGAGCAGATATTTATTGTTCTTCTATAAGTCCAAAAAATAAAGCATAAAAAAACTCATCAACAAAAAATGATGATGAGTATTATAGTAGCGGGAGCTGGACTCGAACCAGCGACCTTCGGGTTATGAGCCTTACGCTATATGGTTTTATATGGTTCTAAATGTATTTATTTAGCTAATCATCAGTAAACTAACTATTTCAAAAAACCACTTAAAACCATGTAAAACCACTAAATGTTTTACAAATGTTTTACAACAATTCAAAACCTTTGCGTATATTTATAGTTCCAAAACCACTATAAATATGGCAACAGTAAAGATACTCCTTTGGAAACACTACAAAAAGAAAGATGATAAATATCCTATTGCGCTCCGTATTACAAAAGACCGTAAACCGCGATATATATTTACAGGAAAGTATATCTTAGAGAAAGATTGGGATCCCATATTATGTAAAGTAAAAAAATCGCATCCCAACTCCGCAAGGCTCAATAACTATCTTTTAAAGAAACTCGCCGAAGCCGACGACACACTGCTTGAAGCCACTTCAAATAATGAGATGGTTTCAACAAAACAAATACAGAAGAAAGTAAAACGAAAAGGTAAGAATGTATCGTTCTTTCAGCACGGTGCTCAGCGAGTAAAAGATAAATATGATAAGGGTACATTTTCAGTTGCTCGATCTGAACTTTCAATCCTATATAACATTAAAGAATTTATGAACCTCAGCGAAACTGGTTCAAAACAAAGTATCATAGATGGCATAAAGGAGCGCAGAAAGTCTCGTCACAAAAAGGGCATGAACCCGAAGACCTCAATCATGTTAGGAATAAAGAGTTTTGAAAAAGATGAGACACTCTATTTTTCAGATGTAGATATGGCCTTTATTAATAAGTTTAAATCGTTTTGTAGTACCTACCTCAATCATAAAGAACGAACACTTACTAATCAATTAATTTTTATCCGAACACTCTACAACAATGCTATCAAAGAGGGAATAGCTAATGAAAAGTTCTATCCCTTTGCAGGAGACAAAGAAAAAATTAGAATTAAAAGCAGTCTCAAAATTGGATTAACCAAAGAAGAGGTTACTAAAATAGAAAACCTTGAAGCCGAAATAGACAGTACTATTTGGCACACAAGAAACGTTTGGCTCTTCTCCTACTATTTTGCAGGGATACGAATTTCAGATGTTCTTATGATGCGATGGTCAGATTTTGTTGATGAAAGACTTATGTACGTCATGAATAAAAATGATAAAACAGTAAGCCTTAAAATTCCAGACAAAGCTCAAACTATCATTGACCATTACAAGAACGATAAGCAATCGAAAAGTGATTTTGTTTTTCCGTTTCTCAAGAAAGCAAATCAAAAAGACCCAGAGGATGTTTTTGTAAAAGCACGAAACGCCACCAGTCTTTTTAATAAATACTTAAAGCGTATCGCATCACAATGCGAGATTGACAAGAACCTATCAAACCACATTGCAAGGCACACCTTTGGTAACATTGCTGGAGATAAGATTAATCCTTTGATGTTACAAAAGCTCTACCGCCACACGGATTTAAAAACAACAATTGGATATCAAGCCAACTTCATAAATAAGGATGCAGATGATGCACTTGATGCCGTTATCAATTAACAGAATTTTTTATCTTTAACACATGGAAGTAATTTGTTTACAAGATGAAGCCTTTTATAAGCTCATCGAAGATGTTGTAGAACGCTTAAAAGAAAAGCAAAATATCACACACGACAAGTGGATATCACCTGAACGTGCTATGGAGGTTCTCAATATTAAAAGTAAAACGACACTTCAAAAACTAAGAGACGAGGGGCAGATTACTTTTTCTCAGCCACAAAAGAAAATCATTCTCTATGATTATGACTCTATCTTGGATTACTTAAAATCACATTCTAAATCATCGTTCTAATGAATATGGAAAAATATATTAAAGGTTTCAACGATGGTTATCTTTTGAAAGAGCACAAACCAGAGCTTTTAGAGAACATTTTAAACACCACTTCTTCCAATGATTATATTCAAGGACTCAAGGATGGAGAGCGTGAGTTTAAGAAACAAAAAGTAAAATCAAGAACGCAAGAGTTAGATGATTTGAAAAGTTTGAAATCTAAAAAACGTGATCTTGATTTAGAGCGATAGTAGTCGTTCAAAATATTCTTTTCCCTAATTCAAAACTTAAGAACTAAGAATTTGTTAAAATTGGATATTTTCCTATCTTTAGGAATCTAAATTACTCCCTAATTTATAACGAATTATAGCTCTAAAAAAGAGGACTTTTGAGACAGTACTGTTTGGGCAATTAGTAAAACAATGTAAAATAAATATAAGCGTGTAATCGCATCTCTATATGGCAAAAAAAACAACAACCAAAAAACAAAAATCTATTGAAGAAACACTTTGGGATTCAGCAAATAAACTTCGTGGAACAGTAGAATCCTCGGAATACAAACATGTGGTACTAAGTCTAATTTTCTTAAAATTTGCGAGTGATAAATTTGAAGAACGCAAACAAGAATTAATCACTGAAGGAAAGGACAAATACCTTGAGATGAAAGAATTCTACAATATGAAGAATGTCTTTTTCTTACCTAAAGAATCAAGATGGAGCTACATTATAGAGAATGCCAAACAAGATGATATTGCTCTAAAAATAGATACTTCACTTCATACTGTAGAAAAAAATAATCCAGCTCTAAAAGGCGCCTTACCAGATAACTATTTCTCACGTTTAAATATGGACGTGAGTAAGTTAGCCGCACTACTCGACACCATCAACAATATAGATACGCTTAAAGACAAAGAACAAGATATTGTAGGGCGTGTTTACGAATATTTTTTAAGCAAGTTTGCACTTGCTGAAGGAAAAGGGAAAGGAGAATTCTATACACCTAAAAGTATTGTAAATCTCATTGCTGAAATGATAGAACCTTACAAGGGCATTATCTATGATCCTGCATGTGGTTCTGGTGGTATGTTTGTACAATCTATCAAGTTTATTGAAGCGCATAATGGCGACAAAAAAGCCATTTCTATTTACGGACAAGAGTACACTTCTACTACCTATAAACTAGCTAAAATGAACTTGGCAATAAGAGGTATCGCAGCAAATTTAGGAGATGTGCCTGCGGATACTTTTGCCAAAGACCAGCATAAAGATTTAAAAGCTGACTTTATTATGGCTAATCCGCCATTTAACCAAAAGGATTGGAGAGCCGATAATGAGCTTTTAGACGACCCACGTTGGAAAGGTTATGACGTACCACCAAAAAGCAACGCTAATTATGGGTGGATTTTAAACATGGCATCTAAACTCTCACAAAATGGTGTAGCTGGATTTATCTTGGCAAATGGTGCACTTTCTGGTGGTGGTGAAGAATATAAAATCAGAAAGAAACTCATTGAAAATAACCTTGTAGAAGCTATTGTTATTTTGCCTCAAAACATGTTTTATACTACTGGTATTTCTGTAACGCTTTGGATTTTAAATAACAACAAAAAAGAACGTGTAGTCAAACTTCCTGACGCCACGCGCAATTACAGAAACAGAGAGGATGAAATCCTATTTATGGATTTAAGAGAAATTGGTGAACCTTTTGAGAAAAAATTTATTCAATTCTCACCAGACCAGATAGAACAAATATCTAAAACTTACCACAACTGGCAACAAAAAGATTCTGACTATGAAGATGTACCTGAATTCTGTTACAGTGCAAAAAAAGATGAAGTAAATTCTAAAGACTACTCATTAGTACCAAGTAAATACATAGAATTTGTTAACAGAGATGAAAACATCAATTTTGATGACAAAATGAAAGCGTTACAAACTGATATCGCTGATTTATTAAAACAAGAAGCAGAATCGAAAGAAGACTTATTAGCTGTTTTTAAAGACTTAGGTTATGAGTTATAAAAACAGAGTAAACTTTAAACCTTTATCTGAATTTATTAAGAGAGTTAATATTAAAAATAAGGATGGTAAAGTTTCAGAACTAAAAGGTATTAATATAGATAAGTTCTTTATGCCTTCTGTTGCAAATGTTGTTGGTACAGATTTAACAAGATACAAAGTTGTAAAACCACAACAGTTTGCTTGTAATAGAATGCACGTCGGTAGAGATTATCGGTTACCAATAGCAGTTTCAAAATTTGATAAAAATATTATTGTTTCTCCTGCTTATGATGTTTTTGAAATTATAGATACGAATAAATTAAACCCTGAATATTTAATGATGTGGTTTTCTCGTTCTGAGTTTGATAGAAATTGTTGGTTTTATACTGATACAGATGTTAGAGGAAAATTAGGTTGGGATTCTTTTTGTGAAATTGAATTACCAATCCCATCTATAGAAAAACAAAACGAAATTGTAAAAGAATACAACATTGTTATAAATCGTATAAAACTGAATGAGCAACTCAACCAAAAACTAGAGAAAACCGCTCAAGCCTTATACAAATATTGGTTTGTGGATTTTGAGTTCCCAAATAAAGAAGGCAAACCTTATAAATCATCAGATGGTGAAATGGTTTATAATGAGGAGTTGGACAAGGAGATTCCTGTTGGGTGGGAAGTAAAGACATTTTCAGATGTAGCAGAAATTAGTGCTGGTGGAGATAAACCAAGAGTTTTTTCAGGGTTTAAAACCAAAGAATGTCATGTGCCAATATTCTCTAATGGTGTTACTGAAGAAGGGCTTTATGGCTTCACTAATGTAGCTAAAATTTTAAAAAATAGTATTACTATTTCCGCAAGAGGAACTATAGGTTATACCGTATTAAGAAATGAGCCGTTTGTTCCAATAGTAAGATTAATTGTATTAACACCAAAAAATGAAAATCATACAAGCTATATTTTTAAGTATATAGAAAACTTTGATTTCAACAGTTCAGGGTCTGTTCAAAAGCAACTTACAAAACCAGATTTATCTGTTTTAAAAATTCTTGTGCCGAAATTTTCTTTATTAAATTTATTCGAATCTCAATTCAATTCTATAAAAAAAGAAACAATTAAAAGAAAACAAGAAATAGAGTTATTAAATGAATTTGAATCTATAATACTTGCAAAAATGACCAAGGTTGAGGTTGAAAAAGAAATGATTAATTAAGAAACAAATTATGAGAATAATATCGTTTGGAGTAAACAATTTTAGAGGAATATCAGGAGGAATAGAAAATAATACTATTGAATTTAAAGATTCGAATACTATTTTTCTAATCGGGCAAAATAATGTTGGAAAATCTAGCTTTTTAAAAGCTTATGATTTTTTTTACAAAAACATAAGTGTAACACCTGAGGATATTTTTAGGATTGACCCAGAAAATCAAATAGAATTTGAACTTGTACTACAATTAGATGAATTTGATTTTAAAAAAGAAGCTATAAAAAATAAGAAAGAAGGATTAAAAAAATGGCTGAATGAAGATAATTTACTTAGAATAAGAAAAGTAATTAAACCAAAAGCAGGTAAAAAGATAACTTTTGAAAAAACTGAAAATTTAACTTGGGATTTTGAAAATGAAAAGTGGGAGAAAAAAAATTATGGAGGCATTGGGCTTGACAGTGTTTTTCAAGCTGCATTACCAACTCCTATTTTCATCAAGGCAATGCCAACTGAATCTGAAGTTGAACTAATTATTAATGAAATTTTAAAGCAAAAGGCAAAACTAAAGCTAGAAGATAAAGAAAGGCAAGAATTAAAAGAAGCACAAGAAAAAATTCAAGAACTTCAAGATAAGATATACAATCCAGAATCAATTTCTTCATATAAAGAAGAGGTTAATAAAAATTTTCAAGAACTGTTTCCAAATACAAAAATTGAACTTGAAGAAAAAGATAAAATTAAATGGACAGAAAATTCGATAGGTAAAAGTTTTTCAATTCATTTTGAAAAGAATAATGAAAATGGAGAAAAAGACGAATCTATTCCTACTAATTATGACAAAATAGGGCATGGTGCTGTCCGTTCAGCAATCTTTTCCTTGCTCTTAATGAAGGATATTGCTGAAGAGTTTGAAAGAGTTGAAAATAGAAAAGATTATATTGTTTTATTTGAAGAACCAGAACTTTTTCTTCATCCAAAACTAATGAAACAGTTAAGGTCTTTGATTTACAAAGTAAGCGAAACAGAATCTCCTTATCAAATTATTTGTGCTTCACATTCTCCACAAATGATTGATATCACAAAAGAAAAATCATCCTTAGTAAGGATGGTTAAGAGCAATTCTGAAACAAGGCTTTATCAAATAAATGATGAATTTTTAAAGCAATCAAAAAAGGTTCAAACCAAAGATGAATTAAAACAAGAAATGAATGAAGTTTTAAGGTTTAACCCTTTTATTTGTGAGTCGTTTTATGCAGATGAAGTCGTTTTAGTAGAAGGGCCTACAGAAGAAATTATTTTAAGAGGTTACTTGACTGAGACTAATCCTAATAAGGATTTGTTTATTGTTAATTGTGGTACTGTTAATAATATTCCTTTTTATCAAAAAGTATTTTCAAAATTTTCAATAAAATATCATGTTATCTGTGATACAGATGCTTCTGTACAAAATGGAAATGATGAAAATGGATTACCAATTTTTGATTCTGGTATTCAAAAAACTATCTACACTCAATTTAGCTCTGATTATATAAAAGAAAATTATGAAACAGGATTATTTTTACTACATAGAACAACTTTTGAACCTGCTCATCAAGATGTAAACGTAAATGAAGACTTAAGATATCCTGATGATTATAATGTTTCAGATGGGAAACCTTATAATGCTAATTTGTATTGGAAAAATAAGCTACAACCTAATTTAGATAGGAAAGAGATTTTAAGTGTTCCTATAATTAAATATATAAGAGATATAATTAACCTATAGTTTAACAAAATAAATTTGAAAGCAATAAATAAACAAAACTTCCTCATAGAAGAAATTTGGTTACTCACTTTTGGTGGTGCGTTTCAGCACAGCGGTATTTATAAAGCAAATACTAAAGAAAAAGAGCGTACCTATTTTAGAAACATGCTTAAGGGCTATATCGAGCAAATTGTTTTAAAAGAGTATAAACAGTATGTTTCAGATGAAGATCATTTGGAGAATATTATTAGTATTTCAAATTATACAGCATCCTTTAAAGACGTACCCAAGGCACCAATTAATGTTGGTATTAGCCAAAAACTGCTCAATCTAGCTTTAAAATACTACTGGTGTTTAGGGTTGTTGCCAGAGCCACCTCATTTTCCTATAGATAGAATTATTCAACAAAAAATATATAAACAACCGTTAATTAATTGGACTCAATTAGATGATATAAACATCTATATGCAAATAATTAACGATGCTAGGGTTTTGGCAAAGCAAAACAATTTGAGTTTGGCGCAATGGGAATTAGAGAATTTTAATAGACGATAATAGCGTAACGCCTATTAGTATAAATAAACAACATTATGAAAACCGAAATTATACATACACTCACTAATAATTTTGAGGCACATGCACATACTACAGACCAAGGTGTAGAGTTTTGGTTGGCTAGAGATGTACAACACTTATTGGATTATACAAAGTGGGATAATTTTCAGAATGTAATTTCTAAAGCAAAAACAGCTTGCGAAGTTTCTGGTCAAAACATCTCAGACCATTTTGCCGACGTCGGGAAAATGGTCACAATTGGTTCTGGTGCCGAAAAAGAAATTGCAGACATTATGCTCACACGTTTTGCTTGTTATTTAATAGCACAAAACGGAGACCCAAGAAAAGAAACCATTGCATTTGCACAACGTTATTTTGCTACACAAACACGTAAAGCAGAATTAATAGCTCAAAAAATGACAGAATTTGAGCGTATCCAAGCAAGAAACAAGCTAAAGCAAACAGAAAAAGAACTCTCTCAAGTAATTTTTGAACAAACAGGCGGCAACAAAAACTTTGCGCTTATAAGAAGTAAAGGTGATATGGCATTATTTGGGAGAAGTACCCAACAAATGAAAAATAAGTGGGATATTAAAAACAAACCATTGGCAGATTATATGCCTACCATTCTATTAAAAGCAAAAGATTTTGCTACTGAAATTACAATCTTCAACGCCAAGGATAAACAAATGAAAACTGAAGATGCTATTTCGCGAGAGCATATCACAAACAATAAAACAGTTCGTAAAACCTTATTATCTCGTGGTATTGTGCCTGAAAATCTTCCGCCTGAAGAAGATATTGCCAAAGTAGAACGAAAGTTAAAAAGCGAGGACAAGAAAAATTTAAAAAATCCTGATAAACTAAAATAGACCATCTTTTGTGCAGTCACAGAAGATATCTAAAAAAATAAAATTTAGAATTTTGAGATAGCCAAGAGGTATTTAAATCTCGATTATCGAGTAATCAGAAAGACTATGAAATTTACAGAATATCAACTAGAAAAAGCATTTATAGAATTACTCAAAGCGGAAGACATTCCGCATATTAATGGTGCAACAATTTCTCGGGATATTCAGGAGGTTCTTATTGAAGATGATTTAAAATCATTTTTACTATCTCAATATAAAAGTGATAATCTAACAATCGCTGAAGCAGATCAGATTGTAAGACGACTTAAAACCTACTCGGCTTCAGATTTATATGAAAGCAATAAGTCTATAATGAAATTGGTGGCAGATGGATTTTCATTTAAGCGAGAAGATCGAAGTCAAAAAGACATTTGGATTTACCTCATCGATTTTTCAGAAAGAAATCAAAATAGCTATAAATTCGTTAATCAATTAGAAATTGTTGGATACGAAAAAAGAATTCCAGACGGTATTTTATACATAAACGGATTACCGTTAGTAGTTTTTGAGTTCAAGACTGCTATAAGAGAAGAAACTTCTATTCATGAGGCCTATGTACAATTAACTACTCGTTACAAACGCGATATACCTGAACTATTTAAATACAATGCCTTTTGCGTGATTAGTGACGGCGTCAATACTAAAGCTGGGTCATTTTTTGCGCCTTATGAGTTCTTTTACGCTTGGCGCAGGGTATCTGGCCTTAATAAGGATGTAGATGGTATAGATGCGATGTACACCCTTGTTCATGGAATGTTTAATCATGATGACCTCAGAGGTATTATTCGTAATTTTATTTACATTCCAGATGCTTCAAAAAAAGATGAAAAAATTGTTTGTCGCTACCCACAATACTATGCGGCAACAAAATTATATGAAAATATAAAAGCACATCAAAAACCACTTGGCGACGGAAAGGGTGGTACTTATTTTGGTGCAACAGGATGTGGTAAAAGTTTTACCATGCTATTTTTAACACGTCTTTTAATGAAGAGCGTGCATTTTAGTAGTCCAACTATAGTGCTTATTACCGATAGAACTGATTTAGACGATCAATTATCTGGGCAATTTACTAATGCCAAAGGCTACATAGGAGATAATAATATTATAAGCGTAGAGAGCAGAGAACATCTACGCAAAGAAATACAAGGCAGACAAAGTGGTGGTGTGTTTTTAACCACCATCCATAAGTTTACAGAAGATACAGAACTACTTACTGACCGAACAAATGTTATTTGTATTTCAGATGAAGCACATCGAAGCCAAACTAACTTAGATCAAAAAGTGACCGTAACAGAAAATGGTGTAACTAAAACGTACGGCTTTGCAAAATACCTTCACGATTCTTTACCAAACGCTACCTATGTTGGATTCACAGGGACACCGATAGATTCTACCTTGGATGTCTTTGGAGAAATCGTAGACAGTTATACCATGAACGAATCTGTAAAAGACGAAATTACGGTACGATTAGTTTATGAAGGAAGAGCAGCCAAGGTGCTACTTCAAAATGAAAAATTAAATGAAATTGAAGCTTACTATGACCAATGTGCAGAAGAAGGTGCCAATGAATATCAGATAGAAGAAAGTAAAAAGGCTACGACCAATATGAATGTCATTATTGGCGATCCAGACCGCATAAAAGCAGTTGCTAAAGATTTTGTAAATCATTATCAAAATCGTGTTGATGAAGGTGCTACTGTTAAGGGAAAAGCCATGTTTGTGGCAAGTAGCCGACATATAGCTTATGACCTTTATAAAGAAATTATTGCCTTAAAACCAGAATGGGCTGAAATAAAAACACACGAAGAGGGAAGTCAGCTTACCGATAAAGAAAAGAAGGAAGTAAAACCTATTGAGCGGATTAAACTGATAATGACGCGCGGAAAAGATGATCCTAAAGAGTTGTACGATATGTTAGGAACA
This sequence comes from Tenacibaculum skagerrakense, assembly GCF_004345825.1. Lineage (GTDB taxonomy): Bacteria > Bacteroidota > Bacteroidia > Flavobacteriales > Flavobacteriaceae > Polaribacter > Polaribacter skagerrakensis. The sequence goes on along the minus strand of NZ_SLXM01000004.1, from coordinate 181,055 downwards.
AAGGAATATCGAAAAGAATTAGATAGGCAATTTAAGAATGCGAAATCCAACTTTAAAATTGCTATTGTCGTTGATATGTGGCTCACAGGATTTGATGTTCCATTTTTAGATACTATTTACATTGACAAACCTATTAAGCGACATAACCTTATTCAAACCATCTCTCGCGTAAACAGAAAATTTGCAGGAAAAAATAAAGGGCTTGTTGTTGACTATATTGGTATTAAAAAACAGATGAACCTAGCCTTAGCGGAATTTGGAAAAGTCGATGGACAGGACATTGAAGAGGTTGAAAAATCAATAATAGTAGTCAAAGACCATATAAACTTATTACAAAAAATCTTTTATAAGTTTGACAGTTCTGGTTATTTTAAAGGTAATCCAATAACTCAATTACAAACTCTCAATAAGGGAGCTGAATTTGTACAACTTACCCAGGAGTTAGAACGTCGTTTTATGGATTTGGTAAAGCGTCTAAAAGCAGCTTATGATATATGTGCAGGTAGTGATGCCTTTACTGATAATGAAAGAGACCATATTCATTTTTATTTAGCCATTCGTTCAATTGTCTTCAAATTAACAAAAGGAAACGCACCAGATACTGCTCAAATGAATGCTAAGGTTCGTAATATGATAACTGAGGCACTGCAAAGCGATGGTGTAGAAGAAATTTTTAAAATGGGTGATGAATCTCAAACTGAAATAGACATTTTTGATGAAGATTATCTAGCTAAGATTGAAAAAATTAAGCTACCAAATACCAAAATTAAATTACTGCAACAGTTACTTGCAAAAGCTATTGGAGAACTGAAAAAAGTAAACAAAATTAAGGGAATTGATTTTTCTAAAAAGATGCAATCTTTAGTAGAAAAGTACAACGAACGCAAAGAAAGTGATGTTTTGCGAAGTGAGGTTTTAGAGGATTTTACCGATGAAATTATTGACTTGTTCTACGAGCTCAAAAAAGAGAAAGATTCCTTCAAAGATCTTGGAATTGATTTTGAAGAAAAAGCATTCTACGATATTTTAAAAGCACTAGCCGTAAAGTATGATTTTGAATATCCAGAAGAAAAACTTTTGCACCTTGCTAAAGAAGTGAAGCAAGTAGTAGATGACAAAGCAAAATATACCGACTGGAGTAAACGAAGTGATTTAAAGGCAGAACTGAAAGTAGATTTAATAATTCTTTTAGCAGAAAACGATTATCCACCAGTAGATAGGGATGAAGTTTATAAAGAAATTTTTGAGCAGGCAGAGAATTTTAAGAAATATAACAAGTAAAATGCACCAACTAACCAAAACAGACTTTATTCAATATCTCAATTGCCCTAAATCATTATGGCTTTTGAAAAACAAACCTGAAGACTTCCCGAAAGGTGAGTTTTCTTTGTTTTTGGAGAAATTGATTAAAGAAGGTTATGAAGTCGAAGAATACGCACAGAAACTCTTTCCAAGTGCTGTAAAGCTTCCTGATTTTGGTTCAGCAGAGTTAACCAAACAAGAGATAGAAAAAGGAAAAACACAATTTTTTCAAGCTACTTTTGAAACCCAAAAAGGCATTTTTGCTCGTATTGATATCCTTGAGAAAAAGCAGGATGATACTTGGCATATTTATGAAGTTAAGTCATCTACCAGTGTTAAAAAGGACAAAAAACATAACCATCTCAAAGATGCTTGTTTTCAAAAACATGCCATGATCGAGAATGGTTATAATGTTTCTCAAGTGTCTATAATTCATCTGAACAAAGACTATGTTAGACAAGGCGATATAAATCCACATCAGCTCTTAGAGATAGAAGATGTTACAGAGCAAATTAATGACCTCTACTCTAGTGTTGTAAATCAAATTAATGGTGCAGTAACCTTCATCAACAAAGAAACCATTAGCTTAAATACCTGTACTTGTCGAGAAGACACACGATCAAATCATTGTGACAGTTTCAAGTATTTTAACCCTGATATTCCAGATTATAGTATTTACGAGATTGGAAGAATTTCAGCCAAAAAAGTGATGGAACTCATCGATCAAGATATTTTAGCTATTTCGGATATTCCTAGCGATTATACGTTCAATGACAAACAGCAATTACAGGTTGAATCAGTGAGGCAAAATCAACCTATTATAGATCACAAGGAAATTCAAAATAAACTTTTAACATTAGAATTTCCACTTCATTTCATTGATTACGAAACCTATGCCAGCGCAATTCCTAGAATTGATGGTGTTAGACCACATCAACATATTCCATTTCAGGTATCTATTCACACGATGCAAACAGACGGCTCGATACAGCACTTTGAATTTTTAGCCAATGAACTAGAGCTACCAAATAAACTTAATGAGTTTATGGAATCTTCAACAGGGAAATCAGGTACTTTTATTTCATGGCATGCTAGTTTTGAAATGAGCAGAAACAGAGACATGATAACAATGCTTCCACAATGCGAAGACTATTTAACCTACATGAATAGTAATATGTTTGACCTTGAAGACATATTTAAAACTGATTATGTTGATTATCGATTCCATGGGTCAACCTCTATTAAAAAGGTATTGCCAGTGTTATTACCTGAATTAAGCTATGACTCCTTAGAAGTTCAAAATGGAACCATGGCTTTAGATATTTGGGGACGACTAGTTTTAGATAATGATTATATTGAAGACAAAGCAGAAGTTAGAAAAAATTTGCTTGAGTATTGTGAGTTGGATACTTTTGCGATGGTCGAGATTTATCGTTATTTACAGTAATATTACAGTCATGTTAGACCAAATCCAAAACTAAGGACATCAAGAACGTATCAAAAGAGATAAAAGTTTATTCATTTAATTAAATTAATGAACTTGTAACACTTTTAATTCCATATTATAATGTGTTCATAATATGAAATTAAGTAATTTTATTTTAGGGGTCATAGTTTTAATATTAGTATACTTTTCTTTTGCGTACTTAAATATTACTCAAGAAAAAAATGTACCAAGAGTTGATATTAATCCTGAATTAGAACTTTATAGTTACGGAACAAATATTTATTTTATTAATGACTATTTGGAAATTCTAAGTAATATGAAGATACAAACAAAAAATATATCAGAGAACAGCAATTCCACTGATGAAATATTTTTGGAATTAGGAAAGGTGGCTGCCATGAACAATATTAAGCTAAATAAATGGGAAAATGATGAAAATAAGATAATAAGGGAAACAGTTGAATCAACAAGAAAAGCACTAGTAGTTTATGATGAAATTTCTAGAATAAATCCTGGCTTGAGTGGATTTGAATCACAAATAAATACAAGTCATAAGTATTTAATAAATTCAGCAGAAAAAATTATTGAATTAAAACTTACCGAAACAGATAAGTCTGAAATCTTAAAAACTCTTAATGAAAATACATCATTTGATTTTGAAGAGATTAATTCAAAAATAGAAAGCGAACAACCTGTAAAGGGCTGGGATGTAGGTTATTTTCTACTAATGATGAAGGTAACTGGCAATATTTAAATATTGGCTTTTTTTGTGTTAACATATCCACATGATAGCATTAGTTTTAGAATTAGTAATCGCCTTTTTTATATCTTCTTGGGTCAATGATCAGTTTGGCATATTTTGGGCAATAGTAGTTTTTGTGATTATTATGGGAATATCTAATTCAGCATTTAAAAAGTAATTGATAACTTTTTTGCATTAGATATAATTATAATATATGAAATATTATGTCAAAAATGATAGAGAATTGTTTTCACAGCTAAATCTAGAATCAGGAGAAAAAATACTTATCTCTATTACAGATTCTGAAGTTGCTATTCTTAAACTTGGTTTTTTATCTATTCCAGTGAAAAAGATATGGTTTACTCCAAAGAAATCATTTATAAGTAAATTTAACATTACTGAATACCCTTCATTTGGACTATCAAAGAATAAATCGATAATTGATAAGATTAAAGAAATTATAAGCTTAGATGACTGTAAAAAGCTATCTGATATTTCTGTTGCATTAGATACTTAAGTACTATTATTTGCGCTTAAAAACACCCAAACTATTGAGTGTTTTTTAAAATAATTTCAAATTAGTTAGAGGGTAAACATTCTTTGTACAATTTCTCCAACATATCAAGAATAATCAAGGTGAAATTACCATACCCCTCTATAATAGCTACTAGTGGAAATAGGCTAATCGAAACTGCTTCGTGTATATTCATTATTAATTTGTTTTTGCCATGAATAATGTCCCCCAGGGCTAAGTATTCATCCATTTTTTCAGCCAATAATGTCTTTAATTGATCTCTATCTATCGAGGTATTATATTCAAAATTAAAATTATCAAGGATGTATCTATAAAATATCTTAATATTTTTTGGGTTATTAGATAAAATAGAATCACTTATTTCTAGACTAAAAAAAATTGGCATGAAATAAATTAAAAATTCAATAGATATTTTATTAAAATAGAATTGTTTATTTTTTTTATAATCACTTTTGAATTTCAATAAACTTTTAAGATGAATTTCAGGATTGTAACTTGGATCTGATCGAAAATCACTCTCAAGTTTGAAATAATTATCAATTAGTTCCTTCGTTTGTGATTTGCTCAATAGAATTAACATTTTAGCCATTTTTTCAATGTTATCTTTATTTTCCATAATATGACTTTATCATAATTTGAAATAAGCTAAAAGGTAAAACTAACTAAGCTAGTTGTGTTGCATATTTAAAAACACTCAAATCAATGAGTGTTTTATGTTATTCAATTTTCATAGCATACACAATAATCACAGTTTTCTTTTTAAGAAAAGTAACAGAAATTATAGTGTGCTTTTCGTCGTACAACAAACCTAATTCTAAGTTTACATAACATTGAAAACTTTTAGGCTCTTCGCCAAAATCCTTTAAATAATATTCATGGTCTTGCTTGGTTATGATTCGGACTTGGTGCAAGCTTCTCATTCTAACCAAATTTCACGAGACCTATCAAATCCGCACCAGCGATGATTTTTATCAAATCCTCGAAGTGCCAATTCATGGCGAATTATTTTATCAATAGGAATCTTTTGTTCCAAGATAAAACGTAAAATTTCGCCATCAATACCAGATATCATTCCGATAATGGATTCCCAAAAGGGAAGTGGTTCTTTATCTTGTCTAATAACATCTAGTTGCCTATAAGATAATTGAGAATGATTTTTTGGAAGAATATCCAAAAAATTCATTTCCATTTCTTGAGCTGTTGCTTCTTCACAAACTGCAAAATTATTATCAGGACCATTAATGACTCCAAATCGTATACCTGCAATGCGATACTTGAAATTGAGCCATAAGCAATGATCCACAGCCTTTTGCTCTTTATCAAAAAGATCTAAATAATTATCCTTTTGCATTAGCTGGCTTTTTATCTGTTTGACTTGCCTTTTTTACGTCCGTTTGTTTTGGAGCCGACTTATCATCTTCTTTTGACAATACACGTCCGTTTAAAGAAATGATATCATCACGTGAAGATTTTGGATCTGTACCTTTTTTACGAAGTAAACGTTGCGTATTAAACAGGGAACGACATTTAATGTTGAATTCTGTATAATTGAAGGCATCCTCTTTCTTTTTAAAGGTTTTTACATAGGCTTCGTATAGTTCAGCATTAGTCAGCTGATTATCCTCGGCCTTCATAACAATATCAAGAACAAGGGAAGCTACAGGATTGAGACCTCTCTCCGACTCCGAAAAGTCGAATCCAAGTTCTTCAATTCGTTTACGTTGTTCATCATCTGCATATTTAAGCAATACAGTAACATCACGTCTATAATCTTTGAGACGGTCTACGACCTGTCGTTTGCTTTCTTTTGCAGTTTCAATTTGCGCTTCTGTTTGCTCAAGAAGTCCTTGGTCTGTTCTGATGTTTTCTATTAAAACATCTACGATAGTTGCATTCATAGTATTGAATTTTAAATTAATATTTAGTTTTACGTTAATAGCCAAAGGCTATGCACCACGAGTTCGTCTCGGGTAAATTTCCCTTCAATAAGGATATTGTCAATTTCTTCTTCAGCTTCCGCTTTTGTATCAAAGAAGTAAGAAGGTTTGGTTGTGACTGCATAAACATCTTCTGCGAGTACGTCACTTGTGAAAATGGCAAAGACTTTTTTAGTAGTGCCTGTTTTCACTAAGAGGCTTCTATAGTTAGAAGTATCATACTCATCCCATTCTTCAACAGGCTTTGAAGCCAAATAATGAAGTTCATTTTGAGTTCTTTGAAAGAATGTATCAACATCACTTTGAGTGATATTTGGTGTGTCTGTCATAGATTTTTCTAAACTATGAATAGTCCAAAGTAAGATGCCATAATTGCTATTGATTAACTCAAGCAATTGTGGACGCTCCATAAATCCTAGGGCGTTTTTGCTCCACACGTCACGATATAACCAATGAATGATTTCTCGTAATTCACTATCCGTATAATAGCTCGTTAATTCAACAGATGTTTTCGCTTCTTTCTCTGACTCTAAAAAAGATTCAAGTCTATTGAGGAAGAATAGAATTCGTTTATAATTTCTTAATTTCATTCTTCTTCATTTAAAGGTTCACAATGATTTTCAATCGTAGCTAAGAGATGATAATAATCACCGCTTTTAGCCTCAGCCATAACATCCTCTATTTCTTCTGGTGTCCAGCCTTCTTTTTTAGCTTGTTTTCTAAATACACCCATAATCATAAAGGCGTTTCCGTTAACGCCAACCAAGTTGAGATTAACGGTTTTATCAATTACTTTTTTCATATTGAATTGTTTTAAGGTTTATAATTAATTATTATCTAAAGGGAAGTTTGCCGTAAGCACTTCTGTCTTTATTTTGTTTGTTTTAGATTTGGTTTGATTAGCTGTGACTAACTGGTCAAATGTTTTGGTATACCAACCAAACTCCTTTGTATAAAGCTTAAGTAGGTCTGACGGATACGAACTGAGGATAAATTTTCCTTTCAGCTTAGAAAGCACCTTCAGAAGTTCTATAAAGTCATCCTTAGAGTAGTTTCCATAGTGACCCATGTTAGAATTAAAATAAGGTGGATCTATGTAATGAAATGTTTCAGGACTGTCTCTTAGTGTCAGAATTTTTAAAGCATCCGTACACTCGATTTGAGTGCCTTTTAAGCGATCTTTAAGCTCTGGAGTAAAGAGTTCTTTTTTACGTTCCCAGCCCATCGCTTTGGTTCCTTTGGTATAACAACCAAAGGAACCAATGCGTCCAGAAAAGCCCATATTGGTTAATACAAAAAAGGCCCAGGCACGTTGTAAATCAGTGAAGAATACAGGATGCTTGTACATATTCAAAGCCACATTATATACCACACGGGAATATGCAGTGACCTTGATTTTTGACTTCAAAGCATCAAAATCTTCGTGTAACACTTTATAGAATACCGTTACAAAATTGTCAGTATCGTTAATGATTTCATTTTGAACTTTTTCTTTAAGGAAGAATACAGCTGCACCGCCAGCAAAAGCTTCGGTATATACTGTGTGTTTTGGAATGAGAGAAACGATGAGTTTAGCTAAATTCTGTTTTCCGCCGTAATAGGTAATTGGAGTTTTTATCATAAATAGATAAAAGGCTTACATCCAATTACTATCAGAAAAGGATACAAAACCTTCAGAGGTTAAAATAAGATGGTCGAGTAAGGTGATGTCTAAAAGCTTAGAAGCATCAGTAAGTTTTCTGGTTAGTTTTCTATCAGCCTCGGAGGGAACTAATTTTCCCGAAGGATGATTATGCGCAACGATAATTGCTGGTGCATTAGCTAAAAGTGCCAGTTGATATATCTCTTTGATATTAATCGATACACCTGTGGTATTACCAGCCGCAATCTCACTAATGCCGATAATTTGATTCGCATTAGTTAAGAGCATCACCCAAAAGAACTCTTTGTAATCAATTCGCTTTTCATCAATGAATGAACGAATGAATCGCTCCGAATCTTCTGATGATGCTACCTTGTTATGAGAATTAAAAATTGGGCGCTTGTAATGAATTTCAATTTCATTGCATTCTACGATTTTCTTCGTAGCAATTTCTTGTGTGTTCATGTTTCTATAAAATTTAAGGAAGGTTCCCTAAGAGTATTGCAGACATAGAATTCTAAGAATACTCATATTTTATTGTCATAAAACACTCTTGTAATACAAGGTTTTTGCGGTAAATGGCTTTGAGGGTTTACCATTGATCATAAGAGAAATAATTATGCTCCTATTAGGGAGATATACATAATCACCAACAGTAAGAGGACTATATTCCTTAAACTGTTGCTTAATCATAAACTCAGCATCGTTTGCTCCAATTCTAAAGCAAATAACAGTACCCACGTTACCAAGAATTCCATGCCTGAGATTATCAGAGATTTCTTGAAGGTAATGATGGGCGATATTGAGCGATACTTTGAACTTCCTGAGTTCTGAGAACATATCAGAAATATTGGTCGTGTAATATTGAAATTCATCAAGATAAACGTGAAAAGGTACTCTTTCTCTTTCTGGAAGAATTACTCTAGCTAGAGAGCTGTTATAAATACCTGAAATCAAGATTGAACCCAATACGTGAGTTACATCACCACCTAGTCGACCTTTATTTAAATTAACCAAGACAATTTTCTTTTCGTTCATAGCTTTAAATAGCGATAAGGAGTCTGGATTTTCAACTAAAAATCGATGTGCACTTGGATGTACCAAAAGTGCTCCTAGTTTACTTAAAATAGGATGCAGTACTGCGCTAGTTAGCTGTGGTAATTCTTTTGTGAAAAACCGTTTTACTTCGGGGTTAATAATGTTAACTAAGCAGGTCTTTTGATAATCCTGATCTTGAAGTATGCGCAAGACATCTTTTAAGTTCGCTTTAGGTTGATCTAGAAGTGCTAAGAGTGCCATTCTAAGCAGGTTTTCTAGGCGCAATCCCCAAGAGGAACTCCAGAGCTTTTTAAAACTCTCTAGGATTCCACTGGCAACCAATGAGCGCATTTCGTAAGGAACCTTTTTAATCGGATTATATCCAATCTTTAGGTTGGGATTTGGAATATCTAAATAGACCAGATCTTTCTTTCTGTGTTCGGGTATATGCCTAAGCAAAGTTTCAATAAGATCACCGTGAACATCACAGAGAAAAACGCCCGCAGAATTCCGCCGTATATCCTGAAGACATAAGGTCAATATTAGGTTGGATTTACCGCTGGTTGTTTTCCCTAGAATATAGGTATGCATAAATCGATCAGATTCTAATATTCCAAACCTATGACGGACATCTCGAAAATCTGTTATACCTATGTAGCTAATGATATTAGGATTATCCATTACACTAGTATGAGCTAATAGAAAACAAAAAAAACTCCTTCTTAATAGACACAAAAAAATAGCCTAAAAGCTAATTTTTTCTAACGGGTGTTTCAATAATACATTTCGTAAATGTTCTGCTGAGGCTGACAAGTAAAGCGTTGTCGTTTTAATATCGTTATGACCCATCATTTTAGAAAGGGAGTAAATATCACAGCCTCCTTCAAGCATCAACGTGGCGAAAGTGTGTCTTAGCACATGAGGCCTAAAATAAATACCAGAGCATTTTCGTATAGAACTTACTACTCTTCTTAGTCCAGCATCAGTATAAGGTTTATTTAAGCGAAAGGAGGTGAAAAAAGCAGGACAAGTTTTTTTAAGTTTTTGACGTTCCTTAAAATATCGTTCTAAGATTTCTGCTAATCTATAACTAATCGGGATGATTCGTTGCTTCTCTCCCTTACCATTAATAAATAAAGTCCGATTCTGAATATCAACATCATCAAGGGTGAGCTTGAAGAGTTCATCCTTACGAATGCCGGCAAAAACAAACGTAGATAATATGGCATGATTTCGATATCGAATGAAGCGATGAGAACAGGGGAAGTTTAGTGCAGTTTCAAGAATACGGTTCGTTTGTTGTTTTGATAAATTTTTTGGGAGTGCTTTAGGTATTTTAGGAAGTTCAATACCTTTAACGTAATTTGTCTCTAGATGATTATTAGCAATAGCCCAATCAAGGAAAACAACTAAAGTCATATAATAAGTTCTGTAGGTAGTTGCTTTCCATTTCTTCTCAACTCGACCTAGAAAGAAAAAGTTTAAAACTTTTTTTTCATCTAAGTCATCAAAATTTTCAATCTCAGTAATTGCAATAAAGTTTTGAATGTTCTCCTTATATCTTTTTATTGTATTGTCGGTAAGTCCTTTTATAAATTTGGAGTAATTACAAAAATTCTCCAGTAGTTGCTCGATGTGCATAATTATGATGCTTGCATCGATCTACTGGAGTGTTTAATGGGCGAGTATATTAGTGATGTGGTCGTAAAAGTGATTTTTTTAAGCTGTAAAAACAGCTGAAACCCTTTATAAACACAGTACTATTTGCCTCAGTATGTGGTCTAAAGTGCGCCTTCGAAATTATCAGTGAAGTACCCGCCATCTTTTGTTCCTAAAAACTCCTATTTTGTTTCCTTATAAGGCTTAAATAGAAATTATGAATTTTAGACCCCTTATTTTAGAGGGTCACATCACTTCTCTGTATTTAAACCTTTCTTTAGTAGTCGGATGCATTTTAAATTAATTTTAATAAAATGGTCGACATCATCTATATAACATATTTTTTCTGTTTAAAATACCCTGGCTAGTTTTATGGAAATCTTTTGATATAATTTAAACATATGAATATTGCTACATCTAATACATTTACCAAACACGTGATGTGGTCTTTTAAGACGGCTATTGTTTTAGCGGTCTTTTTTGTTGCCACATTTTTTACTCATCCATTATTCGCTCAAGAAAAAGAAGTTTTAAAAGAAACAACTAAAACTGAAAAAGTAGAGGCTATTTCTGAGGAAGAGATTAGTAAGGAAGAAGTTTCTATTTCTGAAGAAGTAAAACCTATTGAGGTTGAACTTTCAAAGGAACAATTAACTCAGATAGCTGAACTTGATGAACTTCTTAAAGCAGAAAAGATTTCTCAAGAGGAATATGATAAAAAGAAAGCTGAAATCATTGGAGTAAAGCCTGTAGAAGAAAAAGCTCTTGCGGCAAGATCAGCTCAAGTAGAACCAGAAGCTCAAACCTTAGGTAAATATATTGCCCCAACGGTATCAACAACTAATGGTTCATTAAACTATTCATATCCAATTGTTGTACCACCAGGAAGAAATGGATTAACTCCAGATATTGCACTGACATATAACAGTACTAATAAATCACAAAGCTCTCTCGTGGGAACAGGGTGGTCATTTAATATTCCATACATCCAACGAGTAAATAAGAAAGGTACTGACAAGTTATATACCGAAGATTACTTTATCTCATCACTTGATGGGGAATTGATTGACCAAGGAAACGGTATCTATACTCCACGAACAGAAAACGGTTCATTTTTGAAATATGAATATTCAAACGACACTTGGACAGTAACTGATAAAACAGGGACAACGTATGAGTTTGGTGCAACAGTGGCTGCTCGCCAAGATAATCCTAATGACAGTACACAAATATTTTCATGGATGCTTGAAACGGTAACAGATACGAATAGCAATACTATCTCTTATTCATATTTTAAAGACCAAGGGCAAATCTACCCTGATACTATTTCGTATAACCAATCAGGTCTTTTTAATGTGGTATTTAATCGTATGGCACGAACAAATCCATACACAGCAAACTCATCAGCTTTTGATGTTAATACCGCGTATCTTATTAACGAAGTTGAAGTTTTAATTGATAATTCAGCGGCATTTACTTATGAAATTTCAACAACAGATAACTTAGTAAATGATATTACAGTAACTGGTTTTGCAGGAACTAATACTTTTGAATTACCACCTGTTGAGTTTGAGTATAATAGTGAAACCGCAGATAAATCTTTCACTCACATCCAAGATTGGGATTTCCCAACTCGGCCAAATTCAACAATACTCGCTGGTTGTGTAAATTCAAATAATATTATTATTGACGTTAATGGAGATAGTCTTGCTGACTGCATATCAAGTAATGACACAAGTTCAATTACAACAAATTGGGTGGCAATTAATAATGGAAATGGTTGGGACTTAGATTTAAGTTGGGACTTACCAAAAAATTATAACAACTCAGAGTATCTTGATTTAACATATAGCGGTTCTTCTGATTATTCAACTTTTGGAGATGTAAACGGTGACGGTTTACCAGATGTTATTGCGTCAAAAGGAGGAAGTGATTTAAATCAACGTTATAATCGTGTTTATATCAACAATGGTAACGGATGGGACTTAGACTTAAGTTATGAGTTACCTAAAATAAGTGCAACAACATACTACCGTTGTGTCTACAACGAGACACGCATGATTGATCTAAATGGAGATGGATTGATTGACTGTGTTAAATCAGAAGGAGGATCAAATGCGGATAAGGTCTATCTCAATAATGGGGATAAAACATGGTCCCTTAAGTCTGACTGGCAATTCCCCTTAAAACCAGGAACTAGTACTAAAAGAGGTTGTACTAATACAAATAATTCACTTGTAGATGTGAATGGTGACGGATTGGTTGATTGTATAGCCACCAATGATAATAACTATGCTAACAGTAATTGGATTGCAATTAACAACGGTAATGGTTGGGTGTCAAATACAAGTTGGGAAATTCCTAAAAATTATAATGGATCTGAATATTTAGATCTTAATTATGATGAATCAACTGATTATTCAACTTTTGCTGAAGTCAACGGAGATAATTTAATTGATATTGTTGCTTCTGCTGGAGGTTCATCTCAATATTACAATAGAGCCTTTATTAACAAAGGAAATGGTTGGGACCTAGATTTAAGTTATGAACTACCTAAGGTGAACTCATCAAGCCCTTCGCAATACTATGAATGCGTTGGAAGTAAGGAGTTAATTATAGATTTGGACGGTGATGGTTTAAGTGACTGTGTTTATTCTGAAGGGGGTTCTCACTATGATCGAGTATATCTATCAAATCATGATACTTTTGGAAATATTTCAAAACTAACAAATTCTCATCAAGGGGAAACAGATTTTGAATATTCTCATGTAAAACATCAAGATAATTCAAACCATATTCATTTCCCAGTTGAAGTTATCGAATCAATAGCAACTGACGACAATAACGGTAACACCGCAACGACATCATATGAATACCGTGATGCTGAATATTACTTCAACACTCCACACGACAAGAAATTTACAGGGTTTGGAGAAGTTATCAAAACCACTGATGATGGAACCATTCACACGGCAAAATATCACCAAGCAAACGGAGAAACAGGAAATGAACCAACTGATTCATATACAAAGATTGGAAAGGTATTTGAACAAACAATAGAAGATTCTTCAAATAACTTATTCTCAAGAACTCGAACAGAATATATTGAAACTGCACTAGGTAATGATGCCTATTCAATTCAAAAAGAATCTGAACTTTCTATGCAATATGATGGAGCAAGTTCACATACTGACACGGCAACAGAATATGAATATGATTCATATGGAAATATAGAGAAACAAACTCAATATGGAGAAGTAGATGGAAATATCGACGGAACTTTTACTGATACAGGATCAGACAAACGAACAGTTGAGTATACCTATACCAATGATACCGCAAACTATATTGTGGGATTACCGACCAATCAAACATTAAAGAATAATAGTGGAACAAAAGAAGCTGAAACTAATTACAACTATGATACTAGTGGGAATCTTCTAACAGAATCAAAATGGATTTCAGGTTCAGATTATTCGGATACTATCTACACTTACAACGGATATGGTCTTCCTCTTACCGAAACTGATGCACTAAGCAATACAACGACATATGCATACGATACAGAAAATATGTACCCATCGTCAGTAGTTAATGCACTGTCTCAGGTAACAAGTTATCTCTACGATTACTCTTCAGGAAAAGTAACTCAAATCACTGAACCAAATGGAAAAGTAACTGGATATGACTATGATGGACTTGATCGATTGATTGAAATTGTGGGAACGGTTGGTAATGGAGCAACAGAGGTATTAAAAGATATTAGCTACAACACAACAGCCAGTCCTCAGTATTCAAAATCAACAACCTACACAGGTACAGAATTTCAAGATGTATATACTTACACTGATGGATTTGGAAAAACAATCCAAACGAAATCAGAAATGGATAATGATTGGCTAACACTTGATACGGTATATGACGATATGGGACGAGTAGAGAAACAATCACTTCCATACGAAACATCATCTTCAAGTAACTCAAATCCAACATCCAACAATGATCTACTAACATCATTTACCTATGATGCACTTGGACGTGTTCTCTCTACATCAAATACAAAGGGAACAACAACAACAGATTATGATGGATTTGAAACAGCAATTGTTGATGCAGAAAACAATGAAAAAGATCTCATTACTGATGCTTTTGGAAATCTAGTAACGGTAAAAGAATATAATGCAGGTTCAATCTATACAACAAATTACGATTACAATGCACAAAATCTCCTAACCAAGATTACTGACGCAGAATCAAATGTACGAAATATTGATTATGACGGACTAGGACGAAGAACTTCACTCGAAGACCTCCATAATTCATCTGATACGACATTTGGAACATGGAACTTTAATTACGATGATATTAATCTGATATCACAAACTGATCCAAACGGAACCACAACTTCATATACTTATGATGACCTGAATCGAGTAGTAACTGAAAATAACTCAGGAATAGCTGGAGTTGATGTCACCTATACCTACGATTCATGTACCAATGGAACAGGGTACTTGTGTTCAGTAATCACACCAGATGTCACAACTAATCACACTTACCTAAAACAAGGATTGGTAGACACAACATCACGTACTATTGATGGTACAAGTTACACAACTAATACTGATTACGATAGACAAGGAAATGTTACTAAGGTAACGCACCCAAATGCTTCATACACTGAATATGGTCACAATACTAGAGGACTAGTAGATGAAGTTAAATACAATGGAACATCACTTGTCACCGCTGACTATGGAGTCCATGGACGACTAACATCATATACTCATGCAAATGGAGTAAGTTCAACACTTATCTACGATGAAAATGAACTCTATGAATTAACGAGCAAGGTAACAACTGATGGTACAACCGATTTCCAAAATCTAAGTTACAGCTACGATAATGTTGGAAACATTACTCAAATCATAGATATTTCAAATACTGATACAGCAAAGACACAATCATTCAACTATGATGACCTCTATCGATTAACAGGAACAACGGTTACAGGTTCAGCAAATACTGCTGACTACACACGTAGCTATTCATATTCTCCAATTGGAAACATCACAGCATTTGATGGAGTAAACTATTCATACACTGATACTGGATATTCAAATCCACATGCGGTGACGAATATTGGAGGAACATCATATTCATATGACAACAACGGAAACCTTACAACAGATGGTACATGGACACACTCTTGGGATTATCGAAACCGATTAACTAGCTCAAGTGATGGAACAGCTACTTCAAGTTACGAATATGATTCAAACAATCAACGGATTAAATTAGTTGAAGGGTCCGATACAACCATTTACCCAACTGGAGATTACGAAATCAAAAATGGAGACATAAAGGTGTCACTAAGTCTCGGTGAATCACTAGTTGCCACTGATGATAACGGAACGATTAATCATGTTCATACTGATCACCTAGGCGGAACTAACATTACAACCGATACAACAGGAACTATTACACAGACACTTGATTATTATCCATATGGAGATACGAGAATTGATACAGGGACAGATAATGAAACAAAACAATTCACAGGATACGTAAAAGATAGCTCTACGGGATTGAATTATGCCGGTCAGCGATATTACGCGGGCAACATTGGTAGATTTATATCTCAAGATCCCGTAGCATTATTTGATCCTGGTGCATTCTTAAGTGACCCACAACAATTAAACAGTTATACTTACGCAAGGAATAATCCAGTTATTTTTGTAGATCCAAATGGTGAGTCAGCATTACTTGCAAGTGCATTAATGATTACAAGCATGCTTATTTCACCAAGAACAGCAAATACTCCAAGTGAATCTTCGTATACTATGTATGCAAGTCCTATTGGGCCACAACAACAAAGAAACACTGCACTTGATTCTCCTGTGGGGAATATACGTATAAGTTCTGGGTATTTAGACGATAGAAGTGGATGTGATAAGTGTAGTAATACTCACGGAGGAACTGACTATGCAACTCCTATTGGAACACCTATTAAGGCTACTGCAAACGGAGAAGTAGCTAGATCTAGTTGGTCAAATAGTTATGGTAATGTTGTTATTTTAAACCATGGGGAAAGTTCTATCCAAAATGAACAAGTATTTACACTTTATGGTCATGGATCAGAGCGTCTTGTTAATAAAGGTGATTCAGTCAGTATAGGTGATACAATTATGTCGTCAGGAAATACAGGTAATAGTACTGGACCTCATTTGCACTATGAAGTAATTTCATCACCTTATGATCCAAATACTTCACCTAGCGAATTCTATGGTAAGGATAAATATGACCATAGATATTCACCAAAAAGTTTGTCTAATTTAACTTCAGGTCAAAAAAAGAAACAAGAATCTAATAAAGACTAAAATATATATGAAAAAAATACTTGAAAAAAAACACATACGTAACATATTGATTATTGTAATAATCTTAATTATTTCTATATTTCTTATAAATTTATCAAAAAAACAAAAATCTCAAGTTGATAAAAACATAATTACTGAAATTCCTAAAACAGAAATAAACATCAAAAATACTTATGAAATAGAGAAGCAAAATTCTACTGACTACTCACATTTAAATTTAAGTGATGATATCGAAAATACTTTTTATGTAGCGAATGATAATTTTATAGATGAAGGCCTTAATTCACTAAGTTTTGAAAATATAAAAGAGTTATATCCGTTAATCAATGAAGAAATGATTTCTTTAAAATATGGCAACAATGAATTAGTTCTTGTTGCTACTTATGGCGACGATTTATCTTGGTTTAAGTATGTAATAGGCGAAGGAAAAACTATTCTTTGGCAGGCAGAGATAAGTTCTGATCATGTTATTTTTGACAGTATTAGAGTAAATGATCACTATTCAAAAATTTATCGTTTATTAGGTATTGAAAAATATAATAAAGGATATCTTTCGGTAAGTAATTTGGAGGGAGGATTAGAGTTTCTACTTTCTTTTGATATAAATGGACTATTAGAAAAAATTGAGTATCAAGATACTTATTTACATTAAAAATACAAAAAACCACATAGTGGTTTTTTGTTTAGGACTTTCCATTGGTTTTTCATCGGTAGTCTTTTAGGTTGCTAAATTTTATGACCACATCTTTTAGAGACATGGTCACAGGATGATTATTTCTTAGCCATACGCAGGATCTTAAAAGGTTATAGAAAAATAGGTAATGACCACATCTTTTATGATGATGAGGTCATATAAGGCTTGAATAAGAATCTAAATAATTTATGTATAACAAAGACCCTTATATTATAAGGGTCTTTGTTGTTTTGGTGCGCATGCTAGGACTTGAACCTAGGACCTCGTCATTATCAGTGACGCGCTCTAACCACCTGAGCTACACGCGCAAGAATAATGTTATTTTATAAGGGTTTTAGCCCTATGTCATCCAAAAACAAAGGTTTTAGGATGGATCACATCACCACTAGGGCTTCTGCGAAAAAAAACAGCATTATGTTGCAGTAGTCGATGCATTAGCGTTTGATTAACGTTTAATGTTTACGACACTTGGAATATTACACGAGCTTTCAAAAAAAATCAATATGATAGTTTATCAATATAGTTTCGTGCGTGCTCAGGCGTAATAGAGCGCAGATAGCGTTCTGTCATTTGAGTGGTTGAATGTCCTAGAGCTTTCATTATTGTTGCAATATCAGCTCCTGACTTTGCTAATGAACAGGCGAAGGTATGCCTTGTTTGATGAATGTGGAATCTTACTCCCGATAGCTTTCTATATCGCTTTACCCAGTGTATTAAACCGTGAACAGTTAGTTGTTCATCTTTGCGTGTTGAAGTCACTATATAGGGGCATTTTAGCCCTCTGAGACGTCGTTCTTTCAGATGAGTGTCTAGTTGTTGAAGGAGTTGAGGATGCAAAGGTATATAGCGATCCTTTTTGCTTTTTGAGGTTGAAGCATTTACTTTAATCGTTCTGCTTACTAAATCCACATCTTGAACTTTTAAGGACAATAATTCGTTCCTTCGAAGTCCAGAATAAATACAGAAATTGAGAATAAGCATATCTCTTTGATACATCAAAACATCATCCATGGTGTGAAGACATATCGTTGCCATGAGCTTTGATATTTCAATATCAGTTAAGGCTTTCTCGTCGGTGTATTTTGGTTCTGGTGGTTTTACAATTGCATCAGAAAATCCTACGTCAAGATAGTTATTACGCTCCATCCATCTAAAGAATGCAACGAGCTTACTGTAATACGTTTTTATGGTTGATTGCTTTAGCTTACCACTGACTATATTCTTTCCTACAACACGCTCTCTTGTTCCGAGACGTTCATAAAAAAGATTAAGAGAGTGTTTCGTTAAATACTCTGGTGCGCTTATTTCAGGCATTACCTTATTAAAGGCATTAAATACATGTGTGTAGCTTTTAATAGTTTCAGGACTAAGAGCTCGAGTATAGTTGCATTCTAAAACATATTCCTTGAAAAGTTTTTCTAATTGATTGCTTTGCATATTAGTACCCTACGTCACTACAAAAGCTTTAATACTCATATTAAATTGTCAATCATATTTCAAAAATTAAGTATAAAAAAAATGCCTCCAGTAAAATGAAGGCACACCGAGTTCAAAGTACCAGTTTGAACCGATTAATCAGCAGGAAAACCAACAACGTTTTCAAGCCAACTATAAATACTATAAGTAATATAGTTTTTTTGTCAAATAGATTGATCATTCTCAAAATAACTATGACAATTTTATAGGTCTATATTCAGGGTTTAAACTCGTTATACTTTTTCTATGAACTATAAAGAGACCACACAATTACCTAATTCTTTGATAGATATTCATCTCAAAAATCTTTCAGAGAAAGAGCTCAAGATTCTTCTCCTCATCATAAGACAGACAATAGGTTTTACGGATGGAAAGGGAGGTAGAAAAAAGAGGGAATGGTTATCGCAGAAATTTATAGCCAACCGTACTGGTCTTAGCTACAAATCTATTTCATTGGGAATCCATCAGCTTATTAGTAAGAAGCTCATAATTGCCACAAATAAAAAAGGCGCCATTCTAAGTGAACCAGAGGCGCGTAAGGGTTGCCTGCGTATATTCTACGCTTCAACCTATTTTGAAATAAATCCTAGTGTAGAATCATCCAAAAATCCTATTACAAAAGGTAATACTATAAAACTAACATATAAAAAACTAAGTGATTCAAACTCATTAAAAAAGATAAACAAACGACTTTCCGATTGGGAGCGTTACTGTCAGCTTACTGGACGTAATAGTAATTAACGTTGTATAATAAATACTTTATGTATTTCTATTCTGTTCCTTCTTCCTTTTATGAAAGCTTTGCTTTCTTCATCAAAAGTAAGTGGTAACTGAACTATGATGCATTCTTCTGTATTCATTAATACAGGCAATTATTAACTCTTACTCCATAAATGTTGTTTAAGGCGAAAATTTTTTGTCATATAGACAACTCTTTATGAGTATTATCTAATTAATATGTCACGTACATTATAAAAGCGTTGAGCTCTAACCTTCAACGCTCTTATTATTTATGCCTACAAAATCAAAATTATTATCCCATTATCGAAAAGATGCGAACTTGCCACTTCATGACGTTGCTTTTCTTCTCGGTATTGATAAAGGGAACCTTTCAAAAGTAGAAAGGGGAATGCGCCAAGCAAATCCAAACATTTATCTTTTATATCACATGCTCTTCGGAGTACCGCTTAATGAATTATTTGATGAACAGATGAGTCTGCTCAAGGACAATATAAGCAAGCAAAGTCAAAAACTAGTTGAAGAACTCAAGGCTCATCAACCACCAAAGAGTAATCAAAGAATACAATTTATAGAGTCATTTGTAAATAATTTAAACCAAAACTGTCATGACTCATAATCCGATGGAAGAAAACCATGAACGAATTTTGAGTATCTATCCAAACTCATATGGATTTGGATTTGCTCTAATGCAAGGAGCTCTAACAGTAATTGATAAGGGTGTTGTTAGAATAACTCCAATGAGCAATACAGAGTCAATAATTGAAATAAAAAAGCTCATTAAAAAGTATGATCCCGAGCGAGTTATCCTTGAAGATTTTAAAGGAAATTCAAGCTTCAAATGTGCACGAGTGAAGCAACTTATCAGAAGTATAAGTGCTTACCTTAAAATGAATGAAATCAACTATTCTTTATACTCTAGAGAACAAATTCGGATTGTATTTGATATCTGGAATGCCAAAACTCGTTATGAAATCGCAGAGGTAATAGTTCGTAATATCCCAAAATTAAGAATGTTATTTTTTGAGAAGCCCAAGTATCCACGAACAGAAACATATCACTTTGGCTTATTTGATGCAGTATCTCTCTGTATTTGTCATTATTACTTAAGTACTTGACTTAGCAAATATAAATTATATGATAATTAAGAATTTAAAACTTAATTACTATGCCAAAAACAAATCCTAAGTTTGCCTTTGAGCACGATATCGACATAAGTAAAATTGAAATTGGACTTGAAAATTTCATCAAAAAAATTAATGAAAAGAACGAAGAGTATAGAAATATCTGTACGAATGTTACTCACGATGTCATTCAATACGAAGTAAGGGAAGCTAGTAAAGAAAATCCTCGTATTATTATCCTGAAATTGTTTCACTCTTATTCCACATCAGGTTTTCATTTTTTAGTTCAACTCATATATGGTTACTGTAATGGAGAAGTTATAGCCAGGAGGTACGATACAAATTAATAATGCAAAAACTATGACCAATTTTGATATATCAAAATTGGTCTTTTTAATTTCTAGGCTTAATAGAATTTGATAGGTTATAAAAAACACTTCAGTTTCTGAGGTGTTTTGCTCTGGTTAATCTTGACAAATCAATCAATAATTATATGATAATTAAGAATTTAAAACTTAATTACTATGCCAAAAACAAATCCTAAGTTTGCCTTTGAGTACGATATCGACATAAGTAAAATTGAAATTGGACTTGAGAATTTCATCGAAAAAATTAATGAAAAGAACGAAGAGTATAGAAATATCTGTACGAATGTTACTCACGATGTCATTCAATACGAAGTAAGGGAAGCTAGTAAAGAAAATCCTCGTATTATTATCCTGAAATTGTTTCACTCTTATTCCATATCAGGATACTATTTTATACTTGAGCTTTTAGGTGATTACTGCAATGGAGAACACTTAGCGAGAAGATATGATACAAATTAATAATGCAAAAACTATGACCAATTTTGATATATCAAAATTGGTCATTTAAATTTGTAGGTTTAATAGAATTTAATAGGTCATAGAAGACTCCTATCCTAAGATTCGCCTTGTTAATTATATAGCTTGCTAAGCTAAAATATTCAACAATTGACTTCAGAATTACTAAAGAACAATATTCATTAAATAGCCTTTGATGTTTTTCGGGAATTACTTTTTTTTGAATGAGATACGGGTATATGATATCTATCATAATGCTCCTACTGTCTTTGATAAACAAATTAATGCGGTTGGAATCTAAGGATCTTCTATAATTTTCTTCGTTATCTCCTCCTAAAATAATAATATTACTACCACTACAAATACAATAAAAGAGCTTATCAAATGTTGGAAATTTCGTTTTGAGTATTGTAGTTATTGAATTCTGCAATTTAATCGCCTTATCATCTATGTCCTTATAAAAATGTCTCTTGTCTATATAGTGAGTATTCTTAATCTGCAAATAAAACTGCTCAGCGCCAAAGGGTAAGCTAATAGTATCTCGAAAAGAACCAAAGGAAACAATACTAATTTCGGTTGTTCCTCCACCTACATCAATATTCAATCCCTTATTAAACATAAAAAAGTTATCGTGTGTTGATGGATCACTTTCAGTTTCCGATGTAGTTTCAAACCAAGACATAAAACTAAGCTGAGATTCTTCCTCTGGCGACATTAATTGTATGGAAATAGGTTGTACTCGTTTTAATTTAGCTATCTCAGTTGTTAAGAGATTCTCAAGATCATTCCAATTGATAATGGTTCTGTAAAGTCCAGTTAAAACTATCTGATAGATTTGAGGAGCTTTGTTCTGGATATACTTTATTGATTCCATAATATATGGCATTACTCCTTTTTTATATTCAACTACATTCAAAGAGTTTGAATCATCAATATATTTTGCAACATCTACATACATAACATTATCATTAAAACGTCTCAAATCATTGGTATTACCTAAGCATTCTTTAGGTACACCAGTCAATCTTTTTATTGCTGTAGAACTTAACTCTAATACGGCAATTCCTTTTTTTCCATTATAATTTCTTAACATTTTTCAAAGATATTAATTTCTGTATGTAATTATTTTGTATATTTACAGCAGTAGATATAAAGGCGCCGTGGCACATTCACGGATTGGTAGGGAAAATAGCATTCTTGTTATTTTTGCCTCTTCCAATTTTTACACCTCATATATCTTCACTTAAAGCCCAAAAATTGGAAAGCAAATTTTCAGTTTTGGGCTTTTTTTTGTCTTCAATTTTTCCTCTTCTCATATATTTTTTAAACAAAGAATCTCTCATTTCTACCAATTTCTGGAAGTTCTTCTGGTGTCTTTATGTCAAACATTTTTGTTTAACTATAAACATTTTCAGCATGAAAATAGAGATACCACAAACAACAAAAACCTTGCAACAGTATCTGTTGAGTCAAGGGTATCATGCAACCTATTGGAAGGGTGATAGTAGAGGTTTTTACAATCCAAGGAACAGACAAACTTTACTTGTTCCAGTTGAGAATTCTACACTTAGCAAAGCACAAATTCTGGCACTATTTCAAAATAGCCAAGCTACTGATTTACCACCGCAACTCGAGTGGTATCAATTTCAATTATTCATTCACGTAACACTTAAAAACTAAATATTATGAGACCGTTTAAAAAAAACAGAATTGACAATGACTTGTCACAAATTGTAGATACCGACTTATCTACTTTTATCGAAAAGAAAGCCACTGAATATACAGCTAAGCATATTCAAACAGCTCAAAAGCTGGCAACACTTGATTTCAAGGGGATGCCTAAAACAACCAGTATTAAAGACTTTCTGGGTGCTAAAAAAGCTGATTTTCAGTTTTTGGTGGATCATATCGAAAAGAGCTGTAACGGTAGTTTACAAAAGGTAAAAGGGCAATCACATATTTCTAAAGCTAGTGAGGATGACCTTGATATCAATCGTAAAATCGAAAGCCTAGATTTAAAGCTGACTCCACTTAAAGGAAAACTTGATGAGTCTGGAAAGAAACTTAAGCCAGAAGTGAGAAATTGGTTTTACGTTTTTATACCACTTTTAATATTTATAGGTGGAATAGAGTTAATAGGAAATTTTGATGTCTTCAGTAGTCTAGGAGGCTCCATGATTAGTTCTCTTGGAATAGCCATCTTAACCTTAATCATCACCTTTTGGTATGCCCATTTTATTCCAGATAAAATAAGAAGATATGCACCTAATAGCGCAAAAAAACAAATAATCCTATTTACCATATCTATTATTCCAATTGCAGTAGTCTATTACTATTTCTCCAGTCAACGTATTGCATTCTTACTAGCGATGAATCCAGACCTTGAGGGAATTATTAGTAGCTCTCCATGGGTATTTACCGTCATTAATTGCTTTGCTTATGTTATCTCTTGCTGGATTATCTGGGCGTATAAGCCTAGTAAGGAAACCATTTTAGCTTATAAAAAGTATCGAAATGACACCCGTGAAATTAAAAAGCTAGAAATAGAACGAGAACAACTCTGCCTGCAAAAAACTGAATTACCATCAAACCTTCGCGGGAAGTTAACGAAACATTACAACGTTCTTATTCTAGGAAAACAGTTCGAGCAAGAAGTTGTAACACGATACCATCGTTGCTTTGAGGAAATGAAGATGGAGCTCTACATGCGAACCAATGGTGCCTGCGCACCTCTTTTCACTGGTAATATTAATCAAGACTTACCACCACTTCAACTCAATTTTAGCGATAAGGATATTCATAAGCCACTACAATCTAGTATGACTCAATTTATGGGCATAGTACTACTCCTACTAACATTGACTTCATGTACATCTAAAATTCAACCTTCATTGAGTTTAAGCGTTATGGATGACTATACCGACAAACATATTCCAAAGCCAGATATCGATGGTATTCAACCATTAATAAAAAACACCGTAGATAAGGATGGGAGATGTGATTTTCGTTATACCTCAATAACTGATGCTAGTTTTAATCCTATTTATGATGCAACAATTAAGGCAAAATCAAGATTTGGAAATACGCTAGAGCATCTTTCAAAAAAGAGAAAATTCTATCGCACTATTGAAGGGTTTTTGAGTAGTACAGGAGATACGCTTCAATCATATCCTCATTCAAGTATTCTCACTCCTGTTTTACGGGAATTAGAATTACTCAAACGTAGTAAATCAGACACCAAGATCTTACTCCTTTATAGTGATCTACTCGAATCTTCCAGTCTTTATAATGTTTATGACACATATCAGTTACGACGACTGCTTAAGAATTATAATAAGGTTGTAGAAATAATAACGAATAAAATTGAGGTACCTAAAAATCTCAATGGGCTAACGCTACATATCATTTACTACCCAAAGAATGCACAAGACGACCAGTTGTTTAAAGAGATGCTTAAGGTATGGAAAGGTATTTTAGAGCCTTCAGGTTTACACATTCAACTAGGTATAGCCAAGCCTATTTCAACTGTTTCTATGGATAATCATAAAAAGAAGCAGACATGAAGCTAGTCCTTACATTTCTCCAATTCATATTCAAGATTGTTCTGATCTGCGTGTACGTCATAACACGCGGATTAGAACTATTTCTTGGCGCAACGAATAACCTCTTTCAAAAACTATTAGGAAAATGAACATTCAAAACAACATAACGTTTGCTTTAGAAAAGGGCGGCGAATTCCTAGACGGAATACTTCAAAACCTTGTAGGTAATAAACATAATTTATCGGCCAAATTCGGAAAAGAGAGTCAACTCATTTCTGCAACTCACGATGGCTTATCCATTACAGGCACTAAGTTTTTATCAGCTAAAAAATCAAAAGAACATTTACTTTGTTTTGCACCAAGTGGTGTAGGGAAGTCTACCGTTTTTTTAATACCTAGTGCGCTTCGAATTGCGAATGCTAAAAAGCCAGCCAGTATGATTATCAATAATCCATCTGGTGAGCTTTCAAAAATGACAAATTACTTTCTGAATCAAGGGTATAAGGTGTATAGCTTTGGCCCTGATAATAAGGAGCAGTCTATGTATTACAATCCACTGCACCGCATACAATCACCATCAGACATTACCAAGGTTGCAACTATGTTAGTACAGAAGAATGGTAAAAAGTCCTCAGACTTTTGGGACTTAAAATCTATAGAACTCATTAGTCTTTTAATTGAATTTCTTCTTGAAAACACCTCGAAGATTTATCAAAATATCGGAAACGTATATTACTTACTCGAGAATCTTGCAGGAAATGAAGACCTTGTTAATGGTCTGTTTGCAGATAAGGCTACCGAGAGTCAATGGCGTGCTTACAAGAGTGTTATCGCTAACAGCGAAAAGACCAAGTCAAATATCCTAAGCTCAGCTATTTCACATCTATCCTTTATCGGAAAAGATCCAAATCTATTGGATATAACCAGTGTAGATACTTTTGATTTTGCCCGCATGAGAAAAGAAAAAATAGTCCTTTTTCTTAATTGTAATATCACGAACATGAATTATTACAGTCCTTTGTTTGGCTTGTTTTTCGAACAACTCTTTAGCGAAGTATTTAGGTCAATTCCTCAAGCAAAGGATAATGATCTCTACCTTCTTATTGATGAGCTCTCAAGTATTCCACTTCCAAGCCTTTCAAATGTCATTGCAAATGCGAGAAAGTATATGTCCATTCTTGGAGTACTTCAGAGCGAAAACCAACTGTATGAGAACTATGGCCAGTACAATGCCAAAAGTATTCTTAACAACGCTTGCAAGGTCTATATGACGGGACTGAACGATGAGTGTGACCGCATTTCAAAAGCTTTAGGAGACTATCAATACTATGAGGATAAGGATAAGAAAATCGTCAGAAACAGACCACTTATGACAGGTTCAGAAATTAGAACTATGCCGAAAGACAAAGTAATAGTCATTCCCAACGGCGGTATGAAGCCATTGCTCTGCAAGGTTAAGCCTTATTACAAAATCAAAGCCTTTGTAAAAGCCATGGATATGGAACTACCTGAAGATTACAGTCCTGAAAATAATCCAAGTTATCGTATTCAATATCTACCGCTTGATACCTACAGTAAGAAAAAAACTGCCACAGGAGCAGCAAACAATAATCTAAAAACAAAGCAAGATGAAGTTAATGACTAAGGAACTCGAAAAAAGGTTTGCTCAAGTCGGCGACCAGTCAGAAAAAGAAAATCCAACCTTTATTGCCAAGTTCTTTGATCCAGTCGGTTCTGGAACATGGTACGCAACGGAATATAATCCCGAATCAAAAATTTGTAATGGGTATGTTACGGGACTTGCCTTTGATGAATGGGGTTCTTTTTCAATTACAGAATTAGAATCTATTGTAAGACCCTTTGGATTAGGAATAGAGAGAGATATCCATTTTACCGAGATGAGCTATCACGACCTCGTTCCGCCAAAACCGAAGAAGCGTAAGCTTGAGCTCCAAGAACTTAAAGAAAGTAAAGAACAAGAAAGCGATAAAGAGCGCTAATGGAACCGTTTAGCTTTTCATCACTCCATGAGTATTTGGATTGTGCTTTTAAGGACAATCCAAATCCTTCATGGGATGAAATTAAAAATGCTAAAAAAGAGTATTGGAAAATCTATTACAAACATTACCGAAGAGAAAAGAGAATTAAGAGGAAAGAATTCTCACTTGGCTTTTATCCAAAACAGCTACAACTAATACACCAAAAAAGAGGAGATAAAAGCGTATCACAATTCTTATATGATGCTGTTAACAGACAACTCACATCTCAAGAAGCACCTCAAGTAAATAAAGAAGTCTTTAGCGAAGTACACCAACAGTTACGGACACTCATTAACCTGATGGAAGAATCTTTAGATAGTGAAGCTTCAGATGCTCTTGAAGAGTTACTAGAACGATTTGAGAAACTTGAAGAGAACTTCATACAATTAATAAATCCATAAATCATGATAATCAAAAGTAAATCCATAAAGTCTAAAAAAGCACTTGAAAATACTATCCGCTATATTCTTACTAAAGAAAATCAGAAGCAACTCGGCTTTATTATCAACCGCTACATTAAAGGTGATAGAAACTTTGATAAAGAAATGCAGGAAGCACAAAGTGATCTTATCAAAGAACAAAAATTACTGGAGAAGCGCATTAAAAATATGGTGAGTCAATTCAGTGAGAATGAATCGAAACGCAGTATTGAAAGGCGCAATAAAAATATTGCATATCACGAAATCATATCTTTTCACAAAGCGGACACTGATAAACTACCAAAGAAAGTGCTCCTTAAAATTGCTCGAAAATATGCCAAGGAACGTTCGCCGAATTCTATGGTGATAAGTACGATGCATTCAGACAAAGACCATTTACATATTCACAATGTTATTTCAGCACTTGAATTTGCTACAGGGAAACCAGTGCGCCTATCTCGAAAAGAATTTAAAGAGGTTAAAATCCGTATGGAGCAATTTCAAGAAAAAGAACTTGGACTTACCTTCAGTAAAGTAAATCATTCTAAAAAAAAAGAAGCGATGCTTCAGCTTGATATTGAACGAGAGTTAAATCTTCGAGGTAAACAAAGCGAACGTCAAGAATTACGTGATGTTCTGGTTGAAGTATTTGCTCGTGTCCGCACTGAACAGGTAGATAAGAGAGAATTTGAAAAAGCAGGAATCCAATTTTATTCAAGAGCTGGTAAAATTGTCGGCGTCCAAGGTTTCAAAAGACGTTACCGACTCAAAACATTAGGCTTTGATCCTGTACGAATATCTATGGAAAAAGAGCAAAAACGAATGAACGAGTTACAGAAATTAAAATCTCGCAAGGACAAAGACCAAGAACAGGAGCGTTAATGCTATGATACAATTGAATATATACACCGAGCACTATGATGAACAAAAACATATTTTTTAATACCATAAAGAAAGTCTTAGAACAAACATCTTTTGAAGACATCATTAATTATGATGAAACACTTATTAAGGAACTCAGGAAAAAGACTAACAGAGAAATTGCTCAATTTCATTTGTGTATGCTAGAACTCAGAAGGGAACTTGATACTTTTGAAATTAACAAAATTGCGCGTTCACAGGGCCTTGCTCCTCATCGAGAAATATTTAATAGATTTTGCAATGGCATCATTGCTTCTGGAGAAGAGTTTTACAATCAGGCAAAAGAAGGAAAAGGCTTTTTAGAGACAAAACTTCAGAATAATCCTGAAGAAATTAAGCAACTCTATTACGAAGGTTTAAGCCTAGTATCATCAGCTGCTTATTATAATAAGAAAGGACTCGATGCAGATTGGGATGTATTATTACGTAATGAAAAACGACGAGTGGAGTTAGAACAACAAGTACATAACAAAGACGAATTAGAGCGATAAGACTATCGCAACAAACAAAAATACAAGACAGGACGAAGCAATTCTCCTGTCTTCTTTTTTTGGATAAAAACGGATTCCAAAGGTGTCCTTTGGCAAGATCGCTTTTGAAAAAGGTCGTTAGAACTGTTCAAAAGCAATCTTGCCCAGCTATGTCTTAAAAGTTTCAACGACTTAAGTCATCGCTGGTTAAATGTCCAAAAAGTCCGCAGACGACTTTGGATATTTTTTATAAAAGACACACATATTCCATACGGAAATTTTCACTAAAACGATTTAAAATATAAATCACGTAAGATATCAACCTAGAAATTCTTCACTAAATTTGTGTTAAAATTTGAATATGAGCGAACTAATCAACTGGAATAAACTTAAAACATATGCAACTAATCAAAATAAAAGCTTCGAAGAATTATGTTATCAATTGGCTTTTGAAGAATATTCTTCTCAAGGTGAATTAACATCTATTGATGATAGTGGTGGTGGCGATGGTGTAGAGTTCTATTTAGAATTTCCAAACGGAGATATTTGGGGTTGGCAATGTAAGTTTTTCGGTAGATTTGATGAAGGTGGCAGGAAAGAACAAATTAAAAGTTCTTTACAAAGAGCTTATGATAAACACGGAAGCAGATTAAAAAAATGGGTACTATCAAGTCAGTTATCATTAACTCCAACAGAAAAAACGTGGTTTGAATCATCTTTAGCAGAAAGCATTCGTAACGGAAGAACAGTTTTGCCTAAAAATCACACAGTTGACTTAGAACATTGGGGCGATAGTAAAATTCTTAACTTACTTAGAAAACATCAAGATATTCATAATTATTTTTTTGCTGAAAAAATACTAAGTAATGATTGGTATAAGACCAAATTTGAATTGGTGTCTAATTCAAGTGTTTTAAAGAGTAAATACTTAAATGGGTTGCACGTATCAGGAGAAGCAGATGATAAGGTCATTCAAGTTCTAT
Organism: Tenacibaculum skagerrakense; assembly: GCF_004345825.1. Taxonomy (GTDB): domain Bacteria; phylum Bacteroidota; class Bacteroidia; order Flavobacteriales; family Flavobacteriaceae; genus Polaribacter; species Polaribacter skagerrakensis. The sequence continues at coordinate 151,143 of NZ_SLXM01000004.1, read as the reverse complement.
GCGATAAGAGGCTGGCAGATTTGATAGATAAAAGCAAAGAAATTCTCGATGTAGATAGATTTCTTGATGAGTATGAAGAAAAAGTAGATGATATTAGAAAGGAGGAGAATATTCATGAGTTTACAGAAGATTATTATAAAATAAAGAACTTTGTACTCAATAAAGATTACCCAAATATTGTCCGAATGGGTAATGACCTTTTGGATAAATCTCAAGAATTTCTTCGCGATGAAGATTTAAAATCGTTCACTCTTTTAATAGAAGAAATGATTTCTTACAAAAAGGAATTAGATGATTTTTATATTGAATATTCAGATTTAAGAACACCTGAATCAATTCCTTCTGTTCATTGGGATGCTGAAGAAGTAGAAAAAGACAATAGTAAAAAGAGAAGAATAAAATCGTGTCGAGAGACTATACTTGGACCTTATTTCACCTTAAGAAACTTTATTGATGCATATCTAAATATTTTTCAATGTTTTGAATATAGAAACTTAAATGAGCTTCATATTTCTGGACATGCCTCAAAAGGAAAGACACATTTAGCTACAAATATTGTTGAATACCAAATAAATGAAAACAAGCCAGCAATTTTTCTTTTTGGTAAAGATTTCAGGACTAACTTACCATTAAGAGAGCAATTAAAGTCATTATTAGATTTGCCAGCAGACTGGAGTGTTTCTGATTTTTTAGGGGCTTTGAATATTTCAGGAAGAGTTAATAAAACAAAGGCAATATTATTAATTGATGGACTTAATGAGTCTATTCATTGGAAACAGATTTGGGGTACAAGTTTAGAAACACTAATAACTGAGATAAATCAAAAATATTCGAATATTCTCATTATTACTACCTACCGAAAATCCTATGAAAAACAATTATTTCCAAAAGATTATTTTCATTATTCAACGAGTGGATGGATAAAAAAAGCAACTGTACAAGGCTTTGATAGAGAAAATATAGATGAAGCTATCGATAAGTATTTTGATTATTATGACATAGAAATAGTAAATAGTTCTGGTGCTATGAACCATTTTTCAGAACCATTGTACTTAAAAATATTTTGTGAAGCTAAGCGTGGTCAAAAAGTATCATTTCAAAATGAAGATTTATTTGATGTCTTTGATGAGTATTTAACAAAAGCTAATACTCGAATTGTTCATAATCTTGGTATGGAGGCTAGGTATAATAGGACTTTTTCAAAAGATATTCTTGAGAAAATATCTAATTACTTTTGGGAACATAGTCGTCGTGATATTGACTTAAAAGATTTAATGCCTTCTGTTGTTAATGAAAAACAACTTACAGTATTTGAAGGAGAAGATTTATTAATATTTAGGGATTGGGGAAAAGAAGAAGTAGTAACATTTACTTACGATCTTTTAAGTGGCTACCTCGTTGCAAAGATAATTCTTGAAAATATTAGCAATATTGAAGAATTACAAACTTTTCTTATTAGTGATAAATTCAAAAAAGAACTGTTAACAGAGGAAACTTTGCATCCTCTTTATAATGATATTCTTCGATGTTTTTCTGTACTAGCAATTAAAAAATTCGGATTATCTTTTTATAATGACAGTTTACACAAAACATTAAAAGAGTATCTGCTTAGGTCGATTTTTGAAGTTAACACTAATACTGTAATTGATAATAAAGATATTGTTCTCAGTATTATTCGTGAAGCCTTCAACAGAGTAACAAACAAAGATGTTATATACAGACTATTTAAAAATACAGAACTTGACCATAGTCATCCTTTAAATTTTGAATTGCTTTCAGAGCTTTTATATGGAATGACAATGTCAGACAGGGATGTGTCTTGGACAGAATATATACGCAAAGAATATGGGTATTATTCTCTCGGAAGGATAAAAAACTTCATTGAACATTTTGAAGAGGCATGTATTGAAAGAGAAAATTTATCTGACCGAGTTCACTTAGCTGCAAAAAAAATAATGTGGTTTTTAACTTCTTCAAACCTTGAAATGAGAGATAAGTCTACAAAGGCTTTATATCACTATGGTAGGCGTTACCCTAAATTATTTTTTGAATTAGTTGAATATTCATTAAAAGTAAATGATCCTTATGTATGGCAACGAACTCTGGCTAGTCTTTACGGTGTTGTTTTAGCAAAACATAATGATTGGAAATCATCTGAATTTAAAGATAAACTTATGCCAATCATTGCTAAAAAACTTTATGAATTAGTATTCTCAAAAGGTGCTCCACACGGAACAACAAATATTATTGCTAGAGATTATGTAAGAAGAACAATTGAGGTATGCTTACAGCATCATCCTAAGATTCTTAACAAAAAGGAAATTGACAATACTGTTCCGCCATATAAATTCGGGGGTATTAGAGAATGGGGAGAGCATGATTATGGAGATGGAGATTACGGTAATAATGAACCTATGAGAATGGATTTTAGCAACTATACTATTGGTGCTATTGTTCCTAATGGACATTCATATTCAAACCCTCCAGAAAAACAGCAAGTCAGAAGGCAAATTTACTGGAGAATCTATGATTTAGGATGGGAATCCGAAAAGTTTGCTGATGCTGAAAAAAATATTGGAAATGAAAGCCATTATAATTCAAGAACTAAAAAGCCTAAGATTGAGAGGTACGGAAAAAAATATTCATGGATAGCATATTATGAAATATATGGTTATCGTGAAGACAATGACCTTGTTAAAGAAGAATGGCCAGATTTTAGAGCTTCAGAATCAGACATTGACCCGAGTTTTCCAATATTACCAGAAAATAAACCATTTATAGAGGATGATATATTAGGAAATAGAGAAATGTCTTTACTTGATTGGTATAATGACGATGCGCTTCCTAGTTTAAATGATTATTTAGTAGCTAACAACTTAAATGAAGCAAATAATGATTGGGTTTGTTTGGATGGGTTCATTTCTCAAGAAGATAAAAAGTATAATCGAGAAACTTTTGTTTTCATTCGTGGGATGATAGTCAAAATGGATGATTATAATGAATTTTCAAATTTAATAGAAGCTAAAGATTTTAGGAGTAATAGAATACCTAGTGTTTCCGAAAACTACTATACTTATGCAAGTGAGATGAATACGTTGCATGAGGCTACTTATGACAATTTTAGAACTATAGAATTTGAAATAGAAAGAAAAAAGAAAGTTATTAAAAAAGGGGAGTCTGGTTATTACCCAAGAGTTTTTTTCGATAAAGAAGGTATTACTGAAAGTCAACCTGATGAAATAATTGTTGATGAAATTCAAACAAAAGAGTTTGAGATTTTAATGCCCGTAGCTCAATATAATTGGGAAACTTATCACAGTTCTCTTAATCAAGCAGGGCATCAATACGTTGTTTCAAAAGAACTGTCTTTTCATTTAAATTTAATAGACGCTCCTCAAACGTTTAATCTCTTTGAGAAAAATGGAGAGCTAGCTTCAATCAATCTTAGGTATCGTAAAGATTATAATACGAATCAGCATTTCGTGTATATTAGAAAAGATTTGTTTGATAAGTTTCTCGAAGAAAATGGTTACAAATTTATTTGGGGGTTATGGGGAGAAAAACAATTCTCTTTTGAAGGACATAATACAATTCGTCAGTTTATTTCAGAAAACAGTATTGAAGGTTATAAAACTTTCAAACAGGTAGTGCCCTATGATAAATTGATATAATTTGTTTTACAAATGTTTTACATGAAATAAAAAAAGTAGCTCCATTTTTATGAAACTACCTTATTTAAATGCAAAAAGCACTGAAAATCAGTGCTTTTACTCAGTAGCGGGAACTGGACTCGAACCAGTGACCTTCGGGTTATGAGCCCGACGAGCTGCCTACTGCTCTATCCCGCGATATTGGACGGCAAAGATACAAATATTTTTCTCTTCTTTCCAAATTAAAGTTCAACTTTTTTTAAAAAACTATATAACCCTTTTTATAATCAGCAGAATAAAAAACACTTACCTTTGCCTTTATGACACATAAAGCAGGATTTGTAAACATTATCGGGAACCCGAACGTTGGAAAATCAACCTTAATGAATGCTTTAGTGGGTGAAAAATTATCAATTATTACCTCTAAAGCCCAAACAACCAGACACAGAATTCTGGGAATTGTTAATGGAGAAGATTATCAAATTGTATTTTCGGATACACCGGGAATCATAAAACCAGCTTATGAATTACAAGATTCTATGATGGATTTTGTGAAAGCTGCTTTTGATGATGCTGACGTTTTAATATATATGGTAGAAATTGGAGAAACTGAATTAAAGAATGAAGCGTTCTTCAATAAAATAATCAATAGTAAAATTCCTGTTATTTTATTATTGAATAAAATCGACAAGTCTACACAAGATCAAGTTGAAGAAAAAATAAATTATTGGAAGAAAAAAGTTCCAAACTCATTTGTATATGTAATATCAGCTTTGGAAAAATTCAATGTAGAAACTGTTTTCTATAAAATTATTGAATTATTACCCGACTCTCCTCCATTTTATCCAAAAGATCAATTGACAGATAAACCAGAGCGTTTTTTTGTTAATGAAACCATTCGTGAAAAAATCTTACAACATTATAAAAAGGAAATTCCTTATTCTGTAGAAGTAGAAACGGAAAGTTTTGTTGAAGAAGATAACATTATCAAAATTCGTTCGGTAATTATGGTTGAACGCGAAACTCAAAAAGGTATAATTATTGGGCATCGTGGAACAGCTATCAAAAGAGTAGGAACAGAAGCTCGTAAAAGTTTACAACAATTTTTTGATAAAAAAATATTCTTAGATCTTTATGTTAAGGTAAATAAAAACTGGAGATCTAACGACAAGCAACTTCGCAGGTTTGGTTATAAAGAATAATTTAACATTAACCACTAATCGCTAACAAACTCTTTTTGTTTACATAACTTTTGAATAAAGTTTTACATGAAGTTTTGTCAAAACTATCAACCATGAAAATTTTATTTAAAACTTTATCACTAGCATTAGTGGTTTCTTTCCTTAGTTGCAACGACGACAATAATGGAACTACTCCAATAAACACTGAAGTCAACTTTCAATATGTTAACACCATTAATGTTGGAGGTGAAGGTGCTGCTGAAATTTCAGCATACGACACCAAAACTCAAAAGCTCTTTGTTGTAAATTCAGACGCAAAGGAAATTTCTGTTTACGATTTAAAAGATATTGATGCTCCATTAAAAGTTAATTCAATTCCAGTTATGAGTGGAGCTCCAAACAGCATTAGTACATATAACGGAAAAGTTGCTGTGGCATTAGAAGATGCCGTTAAACAAAATAATGGAAAAATTGCTTTATATAACGCTGAAAACAATGCCCTAATTAATTCTTACACTGTAGGTTCTTTGCCTGACATGGTAACATTTTCCAAAGACGGTAAATTAATCATCTGTGCAAATGAGGGAGAACCAAATAGTTTATATACAAATGATCCAGAAGGAAGTGTAAGTATTATTACGGTTGAAACTGGTAATGTTACTACTTTAAATTTCTCTGCTTTTAACAATCAAGAAGCTTCTTTAGAAAGTAACGGATTTAGAGTGTTTGGACCTAATGCTGATGTAGCTAAAGATATAGAACCTGAATATATTGCTGTTTCTGACGATTCTAAAACTGCTTGGGTTTCTTTACAAGAAAATAATGGAATTGCTAAAATTAATTTAGTTACAAAAACTATTGACGCCATTTATCCTTTAGGTTTTAAAGATTACAATGCTGCGGGCAATGCAATTGACCCGAGTAATGAAGACGGTAAAAAAGAATTACGTAACATTCCTGTTTACGGTATCTATCAACCAGATGCTATTACGTATGTAAAAATTAACGGTATTGGTTACATTATCTCAGCAAACGAAGGAGACGCTAGAGAATATATTGATGACAAAGGAACAGAAACCGAAGATGATGATGAAGACGTTTTTGTTAACGAAGAAAGAATCAAAAAAATTGATTTAGACCCTACAGCATTTCCAAATGCTGTTGAATTACAAAAAGAAGAAAATTTAGGTCGTTTGAAAATAGCTTTAGATTTAGGAGATACCGATAATGATGGAGATTATGATAAATTATATGCTTACGGTGGAAGATCTTTTTCTATTTGGTCTGAAAATGGAGCGTTAATTTATGATAGTGGAAATAGTATTTCTGAAAAAACATTAGAGTTAACTCCTGCTACTTTTAATGATGATGATGGAAGAAGTGATGACAAAGGTGCTGAGCCTGAAGCAGTGGAAGTTTTAAACCTAAACAACGAACGTTATATTTTATTTGTAGGATTAGAGCGTACAGATCAAGTTATGGTATATGATATTACGAATCCTGCTGCTCCAATGTTCTTGAGTATTTTATCTCATAGTGGTGATGAAGCTCCTGAAGGATTATTAGTTATTCCTGCTAAAGATAGCCCTAATGGAAAAGATTTATTATTAGTTTCTAATGAAGATAGCGGTACAGTGAGCATTTATCAAAATGTTCAATAACTATTGCTTTCTTCTATAAAAAACAACCACTGCTTTCCAAAAACAGTGGTTGTTTCTATTGTATCTTCCTTAAAATTGATTCTGTAAAATTTTTAAGTTCATCCATTTGATGTTGTCCAAAAGATTTTCCTACTCTACCAATCCAATATAAAGTAACCCATAAAATAGGCAGTACTATCAGCATTATAACAGGAAACGTAATGCTATTGCCTAAAGAATGATTTGTGTAAGCAATTACTGCAAAAATAAAAAAAGCCAATGCTACTCCGAAATGAATAAACATAAATAGTGTCCAAACATGTGGCTTTGGCCCAAATAACCCTCTAATTTTTGCTTTTCCTTCCTCCTCTTCCTCTACTTCCATATGTAATTGTGGTGACCAAAAATGACTTTCTTTTTCTGGTATATCTATAATCACATGATGATCTACCAATCTAATTATATACTTTTCTTCTAGTGAAATAATTTCTGAAATTTTAGACAATACCTTAGCAGCAGAACTATCTATTTCTAACTGAAATCGAGGTTTTAAAAAAATCTGATTATATAACTGATCATCCATGTTTATAAGGTTAATATCATACAAGTTAGCAAAAAAAGCATAGTATTTAAAAATACTGCACGTTTACTTACTGTAAATTGTATCTTTGCACAAATTTATTTTTGAATGAGTAGTATTGTTGCCATTGTCGGAAGACCGAATGTAGGTAAATCAACCCTTTTCAATAGATTAATTAAACGTAGAGAAGCTATTGTTGACTCTGTAAGTGGAGTTACAAGAGATCGTCACTACGGTAAATCTGAGTGGAATGGAAAAGAATTTTCTGTTATTGATACAGGAGGATATGTAGTAGGATCAGATGATATTTTTGAAGAAGAAATTAGAAAACAAGTACAACTTGCTTTAGATGAAGCAGATATTATTCTGTTTGTTGTAGATGTAGAGCAAGGAATTACGCCAATGGATGAAGCTGTAGCAAAAATTTTACGTCAAGTAGAAAAACCTTTGTTTATGGCTGTTAACAAAGTAGACAATGCAATGCGTGCAGCAGATGCTGTTGAGTTTTATAATTTAGGATTAGGAGATTATCATACTATTTCTTCTGTAAATGGTAGTGGAACCGGTGATTTATTAGATGCCATTGTTGATATAATTCCTGAACCTGTTGAGGATGAACAAGAAAACGAGTTACCTCGTTTTGCTGTTGTTGGAAGGCCAAATGCTGGAAAATCTTCTTTTATCAATGCCTTAATTGGTGAAGATAGAAACATCGTAACAAATATTGCAGGAACTACAAGAGATTCTATCGATACTAAATACAATCGTTTTGGTTTTGAGTTTAACCTAGTAGATACTGCTGGTATTCGTAAAAAGTCAAAAGTAAAAGAAGATTTAGAATTCTATTCTGTAATGAGAGCAGTTCGTGCCATTGAACATTGTGATGTTGCTGTCGTTGTAGTTGATGCCACTCGTGGTTTTGAAGGACAGGACGAAAAAATATTTTGGCTAGCTGAAAAAAACAGAAAAGGAATCGTAATTCTTGTAAATAAGTGGGATTTAGTTGAAAAAGAAACAAATACTATGCGTGATTTTGAAAGAAAAATCCGAGAAACAGTAGCTCCTTTCACTGACATTCCAATCATATTTATATCTGCATTAACAAAGCAAAGAATATTCAAAGCAATAGAAACAGCAGTTGAAGTTTTTGAAAATAGAAAACGTAAAATTCAAACGAGCAAATTAAACGAAACAATGTTGGAGATTATGCAACAAACACCACCTCCAGCAACAAAAGGAAAGTTTATAAAAATAAAATACTGTATGCAATTACCAACGCATACACCTCAGTTTGCTTTCTTTGCTAATTTACCGCAATACATTAAAGACCCGTATAGAAGATTTGTAGAAAATAAATTACGTGAACATTATGATTTCACAGGTGTTCCAATCACTATTTATTTTAGGCAGAAATAATATTATATACTTTTAAATTACACCCGTAATTGATAAAGTCATAAAAATCAGTCTTTCAAAAAATAACATAAATTAACTTTTATTAACTTTTTGAAAGGTTGATTTTTTCGTTTTTTTGCGCCTACAATCAAAAACAACAATAATTTCTATGAAAAAAGCATTGATAATAATCGCTTTAATTTCATCTGTTGCATTAAACGCGCAATCCTATAAATTTAGTATTACTGGAAAAATAGTATCAGAAAAAGAAAAAACGCCTATTGAGGCAGCTACAATTCACTTAGAAAAAGAAAAAGACAGTTCAATAGTTTCTTATACAATTTCAGATGATAAGGGAAGTTTTTCTCTAGAAGGAAAATCATTCCATAAAAAAGCTAAATTATTCATTTCCTTTATCGGAATGGATAACTACACCAAAGTTATTTCTTTAGATAAAACTCCGAATCTAAATTTAGGAACTATATCGTTAAAAGAACAATCAAATCTACTTAATGAGGTAGTAATAAAATCAAGAGCTCCAATTACTATAAAAAAAGATACTCTTGAGTTTAACGTAAAATCTTTTAAAACCAGAAAAGATGCAAATGTTGAAGATTTACTAAAAAAACTACCGGGTGTTGAAGTTGATGAAGAAGGTAAAATTACGGTAAACGGAAAACCTGTTAATAAGATTTTGGTTAATGGAAAACCTTTCTTTGGAAACGATCCAACGATTACTACTACAAACTTGGCAAAAGAAATAATTGAGAAAGTTCAAATTACCGATACTAAATCAAAGTCTGAAGCTTTCTCTGGTGAAAAAGGAGATGCGAACAATAAAACAATTAACCTAACCATTAAGAAAGAAAATAACAAAGGTTGGTTTGGACGAGTTTCTGCTGGTGGTGGAACGGATGACCGTTATGAAGGAGCTACCATGGTAAATCGTTTTGATAATAATACTCGCTTTAGTGTATTAGCAAGTGCTAATAATATCAATTCGCCAGGTTTTAGTTTTGGCGAAATTCAAAAAATGTTTGGTAATGGAAGCGGGGTATGGTTCGGCGGAAATGGCTCTTTTGGTGTTGGCGGTAGAAATTTTGGTGGTGGTAGCGGAATTATTACTTCTAAAACTGCTGGAGCAACGTATGCTGATGAATACAAAAAAGGATTTGATGTTAATGCTGACTATTTTTATTCTGGTAGTAATTCTAAAGATGTTTCAAGAAACAATAGAGAGTATACGCTTCCAGACAGACGTTATTTTACAAATTCTAATTCTAATTCTGACAATGAAAACCATAACCATAGTTTCAACGCAGAACTAGATATAGAAATTGATTCTACTTTTTTAATTAATGTGAATCCTTCTTTTGTATTTAATCGACGAGAAAGTATCTTTAACAGGTTTGAAGAGTCTTTAGATGAAAACCAAGTATTGACCAACGAATTCTCAAGCAGCTCTTTTTCTAAGTTTGATGCTAAGAATTTTCAAAATACTATCGATATTACAAAACGATTTGGAAAAAAAGGTTCTTTTATTAAGGCCTCTATAGAAAACCAAGTTGATCAGTCTGATGGTGAAGATTTTAATAACTCTACAATTAACATTTTTGGCACAAACCCTAGTTCTGAAATTAGAGATCAAAAAAGTATTGTGGATAACGATTTAAACAGTATTCGCTCTCGCATTTCGTATCGAATTCCTTTAATCGCAAATAAATTATTTATTGATACTAAATATCGTTTTAGAAGAGACGAAAGAACCAATATTGAAAGTACTTTTGATTTTGAAAATACTACCCAAGATTACACAAGCTTTAATACTGATTTAAGCACAAACTTTACTTATAACGATATTACTAAAACCCCATCTATTGACTTAGTATACAATGTAAAAAAATGGCGTTTTAATTTTGAAGTTGGACAAGTAAATAGAACTTTAGAAAATATCGACTTATTACGCCCTAATTTAAGTCTCGAAAAAGATTTCAATAATATCACTTTAGATGGTACTTTTAGATATAGCTTTGATTCAAAAGCTTCTGTGTATTTAAATTATTCGTTAGATAATAATGCACCGAGTATTAATCAGTTGCAACCTTTTAGCGATGTAACAAATCCATCAAATATTATTACAGGTAATCCAAACTTACAACCTAGTCAAACACATAGAGTGTATGCCAACTTTAATAAGTATAATTGGCAAAAAAGAACTGGATTCTTTTTTTACATGGGCGGAAGTTTAACGAACAATCAAATTGTTAGCAAAACAAGTATTGATGATAATTTAGTAAGAACCTCTACCTATGATAACGCTGATGGTGTGTACGATTTTTGGAGTGGAACTACTTACAATAAAAATGTAAAATTAGATTCTATTACAACTATTAACTTTAGGTTAGGAGCTAGATTAAACGGTAACAGAAGTGTTAACATTTTAAACAATGTAGATAATATTGCTGAAACGTTCTCTGTTACACCAAACTTTGGATTCTCTTTTAATTGGAATAAAATAGTGTCTATTGAGCCGAGATATGATATTACATTTTCTAAAACTTCGTACAATGTAAACTCTTTCTTAGATCAAGAATTTACAAGTCATCGTTTGCGTATAAGAACCAAAACCAATTTTCCTAAAAAATTAGAATGGAGAAATGATGTAAATTATACTTACAATCCTAATGTAATTGGGTTTAATCAATCTGCTTGGTTCTGGAACTCAACATTAGCATATTCAATTTTAAATGATAAAGCAACTATTACTTTAAAAGCATATGACGTGTTAAATCAAAATACAAATGCTAGAAGAGTTGCAACTTCTAACTATATTGAAGATTCAGAAAGTACCGTTTTACAACAATACTTTATGTTAGGATTTAGCTGGAAGTTTAATAGTTTAGGTCAGAAAGGAAAAATAAGAGATTACGATATGCATTTTTAAAATATAAGCCGTCAAGTTTGACGGCTTTTTTTATATATTAATGTAAGGTTTCATCTAATAAACTGACTAAACCAAACATTTCGTAATTTTGCAGTTACAAAAAGAAGGTAAAAAATGACCATCCGAAATTTTCATAGTAGTTCTGACCTAGAATTACCTTTGCATATAAACATTAGTTTCAAAGTGATTTATGATCATTTTAAAAAGTTTACTAATGATGAATACAAAGGACACCCTTATCATATTTCTGCTAAACATATGGTTGAAGAAATTGATAAAGTTCCTGAGTTAATTGAAGGCTTTTCGGATTTTTCTTTACTTGAAAAACACGAGGAAATAATCAACTTACTATTAGAACCTTTATTTCCCGAAATACTAACTTCAAATGAAATTAAAGCCGCTACGGTTCCTTTTTCTTTTACGTGCTTTAAGTTTACAAATCGATTTGAAAAAATTTTAGAAAATGCTGGTGATGATTATCTTTTTGAAGTAAGAAACTTTGAGCCTGATGCTATGTACATTTATGCCTGTACATTAATTTTAGCTGCCGTATATAATTATAATGTAGATTTAAAACGTCCGTTTTATTTTGATATTCCCGACTTAAATAGTGGTTTTACAAGACATTATCGCGTGGCTTTTAATGGCGATTTTATGGACATCACTAAAACCGAAAATGCTCCAGAAATTACGGAAGACGATATAAAGTTACTATTAGATAATTTCAATAATATTGATATTTGGAGAGAAAAGTTTCCTCCTAACTCATATATCTTTAAAGGTTTCGGTATCATGAACCTTTTTGATGTTACTACTGATGAAACTATCAACTCTCTACAAAACAACTTAATTGGTCGTGAAGATGAATCTATGACTGAAAAAATCAGAAACAATCTTAGAGATTTCTTCGGGATTATAGATTTAAAAGTTGGTTACTCTGTTTATGATATCAGTCATTTAGAAGAAGGGTACGTTAAGGTAAAACGATCAGAAAGCATCATATTAACTGATGAGAAAAAAATTATTTGTGAAAAGTACTTTTGTAATCATATAATAAACAAGTTATTTATTGAAAATGAGAGTTTAGTAGTTTCCGATGTGGATTACTACAAAAAACAATCCAGCGGAAATACATTTTCAATAAACCTTGTTAATAATGAAATTAAGAGTATTATTCTTATACCTATTAAAACTTCTAATAATAAGGATTTATTACTGCTTGAAATGGCTTCTCCTAGAGCTTACGAATTAAATTCAGTAAACAAACAAAAGCTTAAAGATATTATTCCAATGTTTAGAGCTGCGGCTGAACGAAATTCAGAAGAATATTTAAACATTTTAGAAGCTACAATTCAAGAATTTTATACTTCTATACATCCATCGGTAAAATGGCGTTTTTATGAAGCTGCAGAGAACTATCAAAATGCTATTTTAGATAAAGATGAAGATGCTAAAATTGAAAAAATCGCTTTTCATGATGTGTATCCTCTTTTTGGGCAATCAGATATTAAAGGTTCTTCCTTAGCCAGAAATAAAGCAATTAAAGAAGATTTAACCAAACAGTTAAGCGCTGCTATTCATGTTTTACGCGAAGCTTGTAAAAAAGAAACATTACCAATTTATGATGAATTAATGTATCGTGTTGAGGAATATTTGGTTGATGTTGAAAAAGGTATGAAAGCCGGTGATGAAGTAGCTATTCTCGACTTTTTAAAACGTGAAATTTATCCTGTTTTTAATCATATCAAAGAAATTAACGATGAACTTAGCAAGGTAGTTAATTGCTATTTAGACTTGTTGGATGAAAACCTTCAAGTTGTGTATGAGAAACGAAAAGATTATGAAAATAGTGTTACTAAGTTAAACGATAAACTTGCTAAGTTTATTGACAAAAAACAGGAAGAAGCACAAAAAATATTCCCACATTATTTTGAACGATACAAAACAGATGGTGTGGAATACAACATGTATATTGGTCAGTCTATAACCAAAGAGCACAAATACGATTCGCTTTATTTATATAATCTTCGTTTATGGCAATTACAAACCACCTATGAAATGGAAAACGTTGCCTTTAAACTTAGAAAGAATTTAGATCATGATTTACGTGTAGCATCGTTAATTTTAGTGCATAGCAATCCACTTTCTATTGAATTTAGAATGGATGAAAAACAATTTGATGTTGATGGCGCTTATAATATTCGTTATGAAATCATTAAAAAAAGAATTGATAAAGCACATATAAAAGGAACTACTGAGCGTTTAACAGTTCCAGGAAAGATTTCAATAGTATACTCTCAAGATAAAGATGCTGATGAGTATTTAAAATACATTAAGTTTCTTCAATCTAAAAATCAACTAGGAAAAGTTGAGCTATTAGAACTTGAGGATTTACAAGGTGTTTCAGGATTAAAAGCTATTCGAGTAGAAGTGATTTATGAGACTGAAACTAATGAAAAGTCTTCTTTATCAATAGAAGAGTTGATTAAAGACATGAAATAGAATTTCTATAATAAACAAAATGGTAGTCGAGCAGTGTCGAAGCCGAATCTTATTTAAGAGTGTAATTTCGACTTCGCTCAATTACCATCATATTGGTAATTGAGCGGAGTCGAAGCTAGAAATCATTTTAAAAACACAATTAACACTTCGATTAATCTCCATCATCA
>NZ_SLXM01000004.1:0-136991 GCF_004345825.1 Tenacibaculum skagerrakense | reverse complement strand
CCATTCATACCACAAAAAATGAAACTGACCAGAGTCGAAGCAAAAAACTTATTCAAGAATGTAATTTCGACTTCGCTCAATTACCATCATATTGGTAGCTGAGCGGAGTCGAAGCTAGAATTCATTTTAAAAACACAATTACTACTTCACTAAATCACCATCATCATACCACAAAAAATGAAACTGACCAGAGTCGAAGCAAAAAACTTATTCAAGAATGTAATTTCGACTTCGCTCAATTACCATCATATTGGTAGCAGAGCGGAGTCGAAGCTAGAATTCATTTTCAAGAACTTGATTTCGACTTCATTCTATCAACTTTGTAATAAAAATTAACTTACTGGAGCACTTCCGCTTTGCATATAAAAAGCAATTACAAATGCAATTACACTTACGATGATTCCTATCATAAAAACGGTATACGTAGTTCGTAATAAGCCGTATTTTCTGTTTAATACCAATCCTAAGAAATATAAGTCCTTCGTCAAAGAACCGTACAGATAATCTCTATCTTTCATCATTTCATTCATTCCCCATTCAAACTCCTCTAAGTTCATTTTATGGAAATTACCGAAGAATAATAAATTTACTTTTTTATTGATTATATCTTCCTGAGTAAATTTTCCTTGTGTAACATTTGGTCTAGTTGCTAATATCGAAAGAACTATTGAAACTACTGTAAATGCAATAAAAACAATACTTGGAATAATTAAGTAACTATTTGACGGATTATCTAATTTGGGAATTAACGTAGATAATGCCATTGAAATGATAATCGCATTAACCGATAATAAAATGTTGGCTTTTGTATCAGCAATATCACTCAATGTTATGTGGTTTCGTAATGCTACTCTAAACATTGTTTCTATTCCGCGTTCAGGTAATTCTACTTTATCCTTTTTAAACTGTAATTCTTCTCTCTTTTGAGATAACTTTTTGTTTTCTTGTTTAAGTTTTTTTTCAGTTTTTAATAACTGAGCTAAGTTCTTAACTTTTTGTTTTTCCCACTTTCTTACCGCTATATCAGTATGAAAACAATGTCCGTTAGTTAAAAAATCAATGTTTTTATTGAGCCAATCTGTTTCTTTAATCTTTTCTCCAGATAATAACTCTATTTCTTTTTGTAGCAATTGAGAAAACTCAGTATAATTTTTACTTCCCAAATGAGAACAATCAGCATCTCTAAGAAGCTTTTCCGATGTTGTTGTCGGAATTACATCCATTTTAGTTGCTAAAATAATCTGGTTAACCTCTTCTATGATATTAGCTTCAACTCCTTCTTTATTTAAAAAATCTGAAGCAATTCTAGCACTTTCAACTTCATGTCCTTCTATAATTTTGGTAAAACCAACATCATGAAACCAAGCGGCGATCAATAACCGTTCTTTTACTGCCTCATCTAATTTCGCCTCATCAGCTAATTCCATGGCTTTTTCAACAACACGTAACGTATGAGATAACCCATGATAAACTATTTTTTTATCTAGTTTTTCATTTAACGTGCTCACAACAAAACTTTCTATTTTTTCTAGAAGAGTGCTCATAAATCAGTAATTTAGTTTAGTAAAAGTAACTAAACTTTAGCAATTTTTAATAACGTAAGGTTTCTTACAATTTCACGACAAATCAGTATGCTTACTTGGAAAAATATTATCGACTTTACGGTGAATGGAAATCCTTCACCTGAAAAAAGAATTGAGAAAACAGATGAAGAGTGGAAAGCTCTCCTTTCTCCAGAACAATTTATGATTACGAGATTAAAAGGAACCGAGCGTCCTTTTAGTGGGGAACATTGTACTTCTTACAGTTTAGGAAAATATAATTGTGCTTGTTGTGATACACCTTTATTTGACTCTTCAATTAAGTTTGATTCTAGTTCTGGATGGCCTAGTTTCACGCAACCAATAAAAAAGAATGCTATTAAGTATCATAAAGACACATCGCATGGAATGATTCGTGTGGAAATTTTGTGTAATACTTGTGATGCGCATTTGGGACATGTATTTCCTGATGGTCCAGAACCAAGCGGATTACGATATTGTGTAAACTCATTATCAATTGGACTAGAGAATGAAGACTAAAATAGCAACGGTAGGTGGCGGATGTTTTTGGTGTACTGAAGCCATATTTAATCAAATAAAAGGAGTTGAAAAAGTAGTTTCTGGTTATGCTGGAGGAAATGTTCCTGGATATCCTACCTACAGAGAAGTATGTTCTGGTTTAACAGGTCATGCAGAAGTTATTCAAATTTCTTATAATCCTCAAGTTATTTCATATCAAGAGATTTTAATCATTTTTATGACTACGCATGATCCAACAACTTTAAACAGACAAGGAGCTGATGTTGGAACGCAATATCGCTCTGTAATTTATTATTCCAACGGAGAAGAGAAATCTGTAATTGAAGAAGTTATCAAACAAGTACAGCCTTATTTTGACAATAAGATTGTTACCGAAGTTAGTGAGTTACCAACATTTTATCCTGCTGAAGAATATCACCAAAACTATTTTAACAATAATAAGGAGCAGGGATATTGTAACTTTGTAATTACTCCTAAGCTAACAAAGCTTAGAAAATTATACGCTGATAAGTTAAAATAATGAATTTTAAAATTTCAAATACATTTACCAAAGAGCTTCCTGCTGATATTGAACCAGAAAATAAAAGAAGACAAGTATATAATGCTTGCTTTTCTTATGTTACACCTAAGGAAACTTCCGATCCAAAATTAATTCATGTTTCCGATGAATTATGTAAAGAAATAGGAATTACTAAGGAAGATGTTCAAACAGATGAATTTGTTTCACTTTTTACAGGAAATAGTGTACTTAATGGAACAAGTCCTTACGCCATGTGTTATGGTGGACATCAATTTGGACATTGGACTGGTCAATTAGGTGACGGTAGAGCTATCAATTTATTTGAAATTAATCATAACAATAAGCATTGGGCTTTTCAATTAAAAGGCGCTGGTGAAACTCCGTATTCTAGAACTGCGGATGGTTTAGCGGTACTTCGTTCCTCTATTCGTGAACATCTGTGTAGCGAAGCAATGCATCATTTAGGAGTTCCTACTACACGATCTTTATCGTTAAGTTTAACGGGAGACGAAGTATTGCGTGATATTATGTACAATGGAAATGCTGCTTATGAAAAAGGTGCTGTTGTGTGTAGAGTAGCGCCAAGTTTTATTCGTTTTGGAAATTTTGAAATTTTTGCTGCAAGAAAAGATCATGAAACTCTAAGAAAACTTGCTGATTATACCATCAAGCATTTTTATCCAGAAATTGACATTGATGGAAAACAAAAATACCTTGATTTCCTAACCGAGGTTCGAAACAGAACCATTGATATGATTGTGCATTGGCAACGTGTTGGATTTGTTCATGGTGTGATGAATACCGATAACATGTCCATTTTAGGATTAACAATTGATTACGGACCTTATGGTTGGTTAGAAGGATTTGATTACGAATGGACTCCTAACACCACCGACGCGCAGAATAAAAGATATCGTTTTGGAAATCAACCTTACATTGGGATGTGGAATTTGTACAAACTTGCCAATGCTTTGTATCCTTTAGTTGAAGAAGTTGAACCTTTACAAGCTGTTTTAAATGAATATGAAACCATTTACTTAGCTAAGTATGATGCTATGATGAAACAAAAACTAGGCTTGGATGTTGCAACAGATTATGCTTCTCTTATTTCTGAATTAGAGAAAACATTGCAGCTAATAGAAACCGATTATACTATTTTCTTTAGAAACTTAGCTTCAGTTCTACAAACTGATACTTCGTTAGAGGCTCTAGGTAAAGTAATGGATTCTTTTTACAATAAAGAAGAACTCAATTCCTCTGTAAAAGAAAAATGGATGCGCTGGTTTGATGAATATATTCAAACAGTTCAAAAGCAAAACATCAACGATACGGAAAGAGCAGTACGAATGAATGCTGTAAATCCGAAATACGTTTTAAGAAATTATATGGCTCAATTAGCTATAGACGAAGCCGATAAAGGTAATTATGATATAATTAATGAGTTATACCAACTCTTAAAACAACCTTATAATGAACAACCTACTTATGAAAAGTGGTTTACCAAACGTCCTGAATGGGCACGTCATAAAGTAGGTTGTTCTATGTTATCTTGTAGCTCTTAAATTATTATTTAAGAATTACTTTTTTAGTAATACTTCCTTTATTTGTATTTAGTTGAATTAAATATAATCCTGTAGTTACCTTTGGAATTGAAATGCTATTATTTCCGTTACCAATAAAAGAAGTAGCAAATACTTTCTGCCCTGTAATATTGAAAACAGTCATTTCTGATGCTTCATGAATTCCTTTAACATGAACAGTGTTGTTAGTATCAACAAACAAACTAACTGTATTTAAATTATTTTCATCTACATTTAAAACAGCTTGACTGGTATGTATGTAATAGCGACCAGCTCCATTTGTATTTTCAGTAAGTACTTTTTGATAATTGGTAGTTGCATCTAAAAGTGTAAACGTACCTTCTACTCTATCTTCTAAATACATTCCATAACCATCTGGAAGGTTTATAGCTTCAGCTGAAATCGTTATTTCCATATCCTTTGACGCATTAATTCCAAGAGGAATAATTTCGTCAAACGTATCATTAGAAAGTGATTGAATGGCTAATTTCTGTCCCTGATTATTTTCAACTAATTCAGAATAAATAATCAAGTCAGTATTTGCTCCATCAAAAATGGTAGAATCCCAACCATTATCCCAGCCAGCAGTTGCTCCTTGGATATACAAAATATCAGTTTCTTTATCAGAACTTCCACTAACACTTAACTTCAACTTTATACTAGAGTAGTTTTGATTAGAACTTCTAGCAAAAGTATCATTGGTTTGGTGACTTTGCATTGACTCTGGAAATGTAAAACTACCTCCAGTTACATTCGATCTTACAAAGAATCCTTGACCCGGTGCGATGTAATATATTCCATTTAAAATCGCTGTAGCTTGATTTACCAAAGAATATTGATTAGTTGCTTGATTCCAAAACCAAATAGTTTCTTCGTCTAAAATTCCTGTGTTTAAGCTTAATAAATTATTTGCTGCTGAAGGAGAAGTGTTATTTGCAGTTAGATATGATGGAAACGGGTTCCCTATCAAATTAAAACCATTTCCTCCTGCTCCTCCATCTGAAATAACAATATTCACATCGTTTAAAGGCATTGTTCCACTAAAAGAAATATTGTCTGCCGTTGTTAATTTGATTGAACGACCTTCACCACTCGCTAAAGTCCCTGTAGTTGTAACATTAGCATAGGTCCAACCCGGTGTAACATTGTTATAATCACCAATTCCAATATTTCCAGCTGTACCAGAAGCTAAACTGTGATTACTGATAATATCCTCAATAGTTTCATTGGTTACTACCGAAGAAACTAAATACCAATTTGTCGTACCTAAAGATCTATTATACGTCAAATCAAAACTCGTAGAATTTTGTGCAATTAAAGACGCTCCTGAATTTACCGTAACTGTTCCTGAAGTTGTAAGATTAGACCCAACTGTTAAGGAAGCACCTGTTTCCAATGTTAAGTCAGCAACCGAAATACTTCCCGTTGCAGTAACTTGCTTTCCAGAACCAATCATAACATCAGTATTACTTGGAACTGTAGCAAAACTCCAGTTTGATGCTGTATCCCAATTACTATCGGTATTTCCTGTAAAAATATTTGTAGTTCCCGCTACATGAAATCCGATATTGGTGAAAGTATCAGAAGTAAAAGAATCCCATTCACTTACTGTATACGTAGTATTAGGATTTGAAACTGTAGACTTTCGAACCAATGTTGTATTTGCAGCGAAATTAGTTGAACCTCCATCGAATGTTCCTATAATATCAATTAACACGTCATTTTTAAATAATCCAACAGGATCATTTCCATTGAATTGAACTTCAGATCCGTTTGACGTTTGATTTGCTTTACTTGTAATATCTGTCGAAGCATCAACATTAGCAATCACATAAACATCACCGTTAGCTAAAGTTCCCGACAATGCTAAACCTGTTGACCATGCTCCTGCTCCATTTGTTTGCCTTTTAATTGAATATACACTTAAATCTACTGAACCTCCCGTATAATTTACTATTTCTACAGCTTTATTTAATGACGATCCTTCTATATATTCCGAGAATAATAATTCAGAAGTCAATCCACTTTGAACGGTAGTTGTAACCATTAATTGAGAACTTGAAGCTGAAGTATTTCCCGCAGCGTCATAAGCTTGAATAGTCACATTATAAGATGTTGAACCTGTTAAACCCGAAGCATTATAACTAGTTGTATTGGAAGTTCCCACTTGAACATTATCCAACAAGATATTGTATCCCGTAACAGCTGTATTATCCGTTGAAGCATTCCAAGAAATAGTAAAAGAAGTTGCTGCAATACTAGAAGCAACTAGTTCTGTTGGTACAGAAGGATCTTCTGTATCGCTACTTCCTCCTCCAAAAAGATCTTCAGCTTGAGGACCTCCCCAAATTTCTGTAGCAAAAGCAGGATTATCTATAAACGGATTTCTATTTCCTTGCGCATAGGTTCCAGCACTATCATGATACGTATTTCGTTGTTTTTCAAAATCAGATACAGGATCTTCAGCATTCCAATCTAAAAATAAATCAATCATATCATCTGGAGTTCCAACGCTACTCCCTACTCCTAAATATGTAGGTAAGCACTGATTACCATATCGTAAATACATATACATCGCAATTCTAGCAACATCACCTTTCCATTCATCTCCAGGATACCAACCACCAGTAACAGAACCAGCATTTCCAGTTCCATCGGCAAATAATTGATTACTTCTTGTAGAATTTGTTTGTACATCACAAGGCCTTAAATTATGAGCATCAGCATATGGAGGGCCACTTGTTCCTGAAGCATCTAAATCAGGATTTGCTAAAGAGTTTGCAAAAACATGTTCCCTATTCCATTGACCATTACTACCACCATTATTATTAATATCTCTTGTTCGAGAAGTTATTCCTGATGCACTATAACCATATATCAGTAATACTTCCGAACTATTTGAAGGATTAACATCTGTTATTTTTGAAGCATCCCAAATATTAGAATAGGAAAGACTGTTTGTGTGAGTATTAATAATTTTTGTAGCTAGTTCATTTTTTAAGTCTGTTCCTGTTAAGCTTAAATTTACATCATTATAGTAAGCAGGAATCTGAGCTAATGTTGTTAGTGTTGTAAACAACATTATTATAAACATGAATTTCTTCATTGTACTATTACTATTAGGGATTATTATTCAACATACAAATGTATGATTTTTAACCAATTAGTTTATGAAATTTTTTAGAATTTAAGACTCTGAACTAATTTGTATATTTGCTATACCGCAAGAGACAATCATGAAAAAACTTTACGCAGTTTTTGTGGCACTTCTATCTTTATACGGATGTGCAACTTATAAAGCGCAATATGCTTCTAAACAATATTCTCATCAAACTACAACAAAAAAACCTACTCACTCTTTTTATTTAATTGGTGATGCTGGTAATGCTAAGATGAACGAATCTGTAGTTTCTTTACAGTATTTTCAGAAAGAAATTGCACAAGCAACTAAAAATAGCACTACACTTTTCTTAGGTGATAATGTGTATCCTTATGGAATTTATCCTAAAAGTCATGAAGATTATGAGCTAGTAAAGCACCGACTTAAAATTCAGACCGATGCCGTAAAAAACAATTCTGGGAAAACTATTTTTATTCCTGGAAATCACGATTGGTATAATGGTGTTGAAGGGTTAAAGAGACAAGAAAAACTAGTAGAAAAAGCATTGGGCAAAAATACTTTTCTTCCAGAAAATGGTTGTGGACTTGAAAAAGTAGACATCAATGACAATCTTACTCTAATAATTATAGATAGCGAATGGTTTATTATGAATTGGGATAATGAACCAACAATTAATGATAATTGTGATATTAAAACTCGCGAGCGTTTTATTGAAGAGCTATGGAGTTTATTTAAAAAGAATAGATATAAAAATGTTGTAGTTGCATTACATCATCCTTTATACTCTAACGGACCACACGGTGGTAGTTTTTCTGTGAAAGATCATATGAAACCTATTCCAGTTTTGGGTACTTTTAAAAATATGCTACGTTCACATGCAGGCATTCAAACAGATAATTTTCATCAACAATATCAAGATTTTGTTCGTCAGATAGAAACCATTGCTGATGATTTTAAAAATAACATTGTTTTTGTAAGTGGACATGAACATAACTTACAATACATAGAAAATAACGGATTCAAACAAATTGTAAGTGGAGCTGGTTCTAAACAGTCACCTGCTTTAATAGGTTATGGTGCAGAATTTACATACGGAAATTACGGCTATTCTAAATTGAATTTTTATGAAGACGGTTCCGCTATTGTAGAGTACTACGCAGCCAATAACAAAGATGAAAATAAGTTGCTTTTCAGTAAGCAAATTATAGAGCCTATAAGAAAACAAACTAACTTCGATTTTACAGAATATGAGCTCCATAACAAAGAAAAAACAACTTCTTTGTATTCAAAAAAAGATGTTGACGTATCTGGCATTCATAAATTTATGTGGGGTAAGTTAAACCGTGAAAAATATGGTAAAGAAATTACTGTTCCAGTATTAGAATTGGACAAAGTTTTTGGCGGATTACAACCTATTCGACGTGGTGGTGGAAATCAAACAAACTCGTTACGCCTAGAAAATCCTGAAGGAAAACAATACGTACTTCGCTCTATGTATAAAGATGGAAGTAGAATTATGGGAGGGGTTTTAAAAGAAACATTTTTAGTAGATGTTGTTCAAGATATTTTTACCATGTCGCATCCGTATGCTGCATTTGTTATTCCTGATATGGCAGAAGCTGTAGGGATTTATCATACCAATCCTAAATTATATTACATGCCTAAACAACCGGCTTTAGGAATGTATAACGATATTTTTGGTGGTGGGTTGTATTTGCTTGAAGAACGTCCTGCCGGAAACAGAGATGACGTTGCTTCCTTTGGTAACTCGAAAGATATAATTAGCACTTATGATGTTTTGGAGAAAATTCGCAAAAACGGAAAACACTCGATAGATCAAAACTTTGCACTTCGTTCTCGATTATTTGACATGGTTATTGGGGATTGGGATCGTCATGAAGATCAGTGGCGTTTTGCTAAGTTTGAAACCGAAGACGGAAAGAAATATTACAGGCCAATTCCAAGAGATCGAGATCAACCTTTT
Source organism: Tenacibaculum skagerrakense (assembly GCF_004345825.1). Taxonomy (GTDB): domain Bacteria; phylum Bacteroidota; class Bacteroidia; order Flavobacteriales; family Flavobacteriaceae; genus Polaribacter; species Polaribacter skagerrakensis. Next base: position 127,705 of record NZ_SLXM01000004.1, on the reverse strand, counting down.
TCAAAATTTGATGGTTTATTAATTCCGCTGCTAAAATTAAATACGCCGTTGATTAAAAACATGCAATCGATGGATTATGATATCAAAGACATGAAATGGTATAATAATTATCCCCGTTTCTTTGATGCTGAATTTTTAAATCAGCTTACCTTAAAAGATTGGCTAGCAGAAGCTGAACATATTCAGAAGCATTTAACAGATGAAGTAATTGAAAACGCAATTAAACAGTTTCCTAAAAGTGTATTTGAAATTGATGGAGATGAGTTAATTGCAAAAATAAAATCAAGAAGAAATAAATTAAAAGATTTCGCCACAAAATACTTCAAAAAACAAGCGAAGAAAGTTCAGGTTGTTGGTACTGATAAAGATGATAAATTCATTATTAAAAGATTAAATGATAACGAAACTAGCATAGAAATCTTTAGGAAAGAAGATAAAATTTTCAGTAGAACTTTCTTGACTAATGAAACTGATGAAGTTCAGTTATATGGTTTAAATGGTGATGACGAGTTTTATATTTCTGGAGATGTTGATGACAGTATTTTAATCCGTTTAATTGGAGGACACAATCATGATGTTTATCACGATACTTCTTCTGTATCAGGATGGAGTAAAAAAACAAAAGTCTACGATTACCTTTCTAAAAAAAATACCGTGAAAGGCGGAAGTGAATTAGCTGATTTAAGAGAAGATAATTACTTTAAAAACACATACAATCATAGAGACATAGAAAATAACACAACGCTAATATTTCCTAGTTTAGGTTTTAATCCTGATGATGGTTTTTTCTTTGGCGTAAATGCAACACACACTCGTTACGGGTTTAAGAAAAGGCCTTTTGATAATCGTCATAATCTAACCGCAAATTACTATTCTGCCACAACCGGATTTGATATTAATTATACTGGCGAGTTTGCTGAATTTATTGGTGATTGGTTGTTGGAAATTAAAGGAAGAGCAACTACAAGTAATTATGCTTTTAACTTTTTTGGCTTCGGAAACAAAACGGTATTTGAAGACAATCGAGATTTAGATTATTATCGTGTTAAAAAGGAAGAACTTACTTTTTCATCTTCTTTAGTAAGAAAATACAATTGGGGAAGTACTGTAAAACTAACAGGAATGTTTGAAACTATAGAAATTGAAGATACTCCTGATAGAAATATTAATAACTACACTAATGGTGTTACAAACATTTTCGAGAGAAACTATTTCTTAGGTGGTGAATTAAATTTCAATCATAATAGAACCGACAACAACAGTTTTCCTACCAAAGGAATGAATTTTGACTTGGTAATGGGAGCTAAAATGAATACGGAAAATACCAACCGTCATTTTGGATATTTAAAAACTTCCTTAGCTATTTATCAAAACCTAGTTTCAAATAGAAGTCTTGTTTTTGCCTCAGAAATCGGAAGTCATTTAAACTTTAAAAACAGGTTTGAAATTTATCACGCTGTAAGTATAGGTGGAAATAGAAGCTTACGTGGTTACAATAACAATCGATTTACGGGAACAGAAAGTTTTTATCATTCTAACGATTTACGCTTACGCTTAGGAAGTATTAAAGCATTTATCCCGATGAAAATTGGTGTAACTGGTGCTTTTGATTACGGAAAAGTATGGAGTCCTTTTGCTACTTCGAGCTCTGAACCTTGGAACTCAAGTTATGGAGGTTCTTTATGGTTAAGTGGTTTAGATATGTTTACAGCAAATATGGCTTTGTTTAATAGTAACGATGGAAGTCGTTTTACATTTAGTTTAGGATTTAATTTTTAATGATAACACAAAAAATGAGATTCTTTATTTGATATGGAATCTCATTACCTTTTTTTAGAATGACTCAACAAATAGTATTACTATCCGCTACAATTTTTGGAGCTTTATCAATTATTTTTGGCGCTTTTGGAGCTCACGCTTTGAAGAAAAAATTAACTTTAGAGCAATTAACCAGCTTTGAAACAGGTGTGAAATATCAAATGTATCACGCCATTGTTTTATTAGTAGTTGGATTTAATTTCAACCAAAACCTACGTAATGCTTCCTTGCTTTTTATTATTGGAACTATACTTTTTTCATTCAGCATTTACGGATTAGTATTATCAGATGCTTTTGGTAAAAAAATGAAATTGTTAGGTCCAGTTACTCCAATTGGTGGCCTATGTTTATTAATTGGTTGGGTTTTATTACTGATTAATTTCTTGTAAAAAGTAATTGTTACTAATTGCTAAACCAAGTTAGATTTATTTTTTGTTTAACATTAATCAATATAAATTAAACGTTTTGTATCTTTGTGACTCAAATAGTCATATTATGTTTGGTTTATTTAAAAAGAAATCCGAAAAAGAAAAACTTCAGAAATTATATGCTAAATTATTGGCAGATGCACATAAACTATCTACCTCAAACAGAAAATTGAGTGATGAAAAGGTTTATGAAGCGGAGCAAGTAATGAAACAAATTGAAGCTTTAGAAAAATAATCTTAACATGACTGAGAAAAAAAAACTAGATTCAGTTGTTTACAATACAGAAACTAAAAGCTACGATGCTGCATTAAAGCCCTATGCAACTTCTGTTGGCGCACCTGTAATTACACAGACCGACACAACTGCCTGGAAAAATAGAAGTATAAACAAGGTAAATCATAAGATAAAAACAAAATACCTCGAACTTAAGGCTGAATACGAAAAAATGATGCAAGAGTTCGAATACAACAACTTAATTCTAAACGCTAACTTTTCTTTCGAACCCATAATAGGTGAAACGTATCATTTATATTTAAATAAGAAAGAAGAACATTTTTTGTCTTTAATTGCCCCTGAACATTGTAATTTTAATTATGTCGGTAGCTTTGTTTTAAATGCTGATCAAATCTGGGAAAAAGTTTAGCCTAACTTAATTGTATTGAATGACTTCAAAAAAACATCAAAACATTTATATTATTGGAGCAGGAATAAGCGGACTAATAGTTGCGCTTGAATTAGAAAAAAATGGTTACCATTCAACTATTATAGAAGCTTCGGATTCTGTTGGAGGTAGAGTAAAAACTGATGTTTATGAAGGTTATCAATTAGATCATGGATTTCAAGTATTATTAACTTCTTATCCTGCTGCACAAAAGTACTTTAACTATGAAGAATTAGAGCTTCAAAAATTTTTACCTGGAGCTGTGATTTATGAAAACAACACCTCTTCAATTCTTGGTGATGGTTTCAGATGTTTTGATTTGCTTTTTTCGACCTTAACAACCAGTAAAGTAACTTTTGGAGATAAACTTAAAATACTTAAGTTAAATCGTATTCTGAAAAACAAAACACTTCAAGATATCTTTTCTAAAGAAGAAACCACCACTTTACAGTATTTGAAAAACTTTGGGTTTTCACAAAAAGCAATCTGTAACTTCTTTGCTCCTTTTTTCAGTGGAATTTTTTTAGAAACTACTTTAAGTACTTCGAGTAGAATGTTCGAATTCGTTTATAAAATGTTCGGAACAGGTTATGCTGCATTACCAAAAGCAGGAATTGCGGCAATCCCGAATCAATTAAAAAATAAATTAAAATCGACGACTTTCTTATTCAATACAAAAGTAGCTTCAGTTGAAAAAGGTTTAATTAAATTATCTAATGGTGATGTTTTAGGAAGTAATATGACAATTATTGCTACAGATTCTTCAAGTTTGCTATCAAATAGAAAATCAACAAAGCAAGAATGGAAATCTTGTCAAACGCTATATTTTGAGACTAAAAAAAGAACTATTACAAAACCACTTATTGGCTTACTCGCTAACGAATTTTCATTAATCAATAATATCTTCTATACCACCTCTATAGCAAACAATAATTCTTCAGAAAAAGAACTATTATCTGTTACTGTAGTAAGAGATCATAACTTACACGAAACATTATTGATAAAAGAAGTTATCAGAGAACTCAAGGAGTTTTGTGGAATTGATGTTTTAAGATTTGTAAAGATGTACGATATTCCTAAAGCACTTCCAAAATTAGAATCTTTAAAATACGCTCCAACTAAGGAAACAATTGAGGTTAATGATTCAATTATTTTAGCAGGAGATCAATTATGTAATGGTTCTTTAAATGCTGCGATGCTTTCTGGTGAATTAGCTGCGAAAGTTGCTCTTGAAAATCTCAATTCTTAAGTTTATTTAGCTAAACTTACTTTATATAAATTTCCTTCCGATAAATGGGACCTTTCATCTGAAATAAACAGCGTGTTATTGTCTATAAAATCAATTGCTTCTTTTTGAGATGAAAAGCCTAAATCGATTTTACTCAATCTTCCTTCAAAGAAATTATCATCTTTAAAATCGGTAAATAATAATATGGAATCTGAAGTCAACAAAGCAACTTTTGCATTGTCTTGTGAGATAGCTGCACCAGTAATCCAACAATTTTTATTAGAGCAATTTTCGTATTTTCCAATTAATGTTGCTTGATATTTTCCTGCTTTTGCAGGAATTCTATATAAGCTAGTCTTTCCATAATCATTTTTCACTCTACTCTTGGTAAAAAAGTATAAATGATTTTTGAAGTACAGAATACTTTCTGCATCAAAATGCCTGTCGTTTTTTTTAGGTGGAAATTTATGCTGTTCAGGATATTCAAATTCAATTTTTTCAACTTCAACAGATTTCTGATGTAATAAATCTTCTTCTTTAATTTTTAAAATGATTAAATCTTTCCTAGTACTGTTATTATTGCCAAAATCAGCTACATAAATGTTCCCTTTATTGTCGGATGTAATATCTTCCCAATCTGTATTTTTAGCCTTTATAGTAACCGTTTTAACTATTTCTCCTTTGACATTAACTAAATACAATTCGTTTTTATTTCCTCCATCATTATGCATCCAGAATGTAGAATCGCTAGCTTTTATAAGTCCAGAAACTTCTTTTAATTTATTTGGAAGTTTAGCCAAATATATTACTTGACTATAATTTGTGCAATTATTAAAAATGAAAAGGAGCAATAAAAATTGTAGTATTCTCATGCTATTAAAGATAAAAAAAAGCTCCTATAAAGAAGCTTGAAAAAAATATATTGTTTGAGTATAAATTATAAAGTTACCAACTACCACCAGCACCACCTCCACTGAAGCCGCCGCCGCCGAAACCTCCTCCGAAGCCACCGCCGCCGAAGCCTCCTCCAGAGCTTCCGCCAAATCCACCGCCGAAACCACCTGTTCTTCTGTAACCTCCTCTACCAGCATTACTCAAAATAATAGTTTCTAAAATATCTCGTGAATCTGTATCAGTATAATTTCGTCTACCTCCTTTACCTCTTCCTCCCCGAGAAATAAGAATAAAAAAGATAATCAATATGATGATAAACACAATAAAAGCAAAATTGCCTCCTTTATTATTTTTAGACTGTTTACGAGTTCCTTTATATTCTCCTTGAAGAACTTTAAAAATCGCATCAGTTCCTTTATCTAATCCGCTATAATAATCTCCTTTTTTAAATTCAGGGATTATTATATTACGTATTAACTGTCCATTAATACCAGCAGTTAATTTGTGCTCTACTCCATATCCAGGAGAAATCCAAATTTTCCTATCATCTTTTGCAAGTAAAACAAATACACCATTGTCTTTATCTTTTTGCCCTATACCCCATTCATGTGCCCACCTTGGAGTTAAAATTCCAATACTCTCATTATTGGTAGAACTAATAACAGCGACAACTATTTGAGTTGAGGTAGTATCCGAATATCTTACTAATTTGTCTTCTAACTGAGACTTTTGGGATTCAGATAATAAACCTATATAATCATAAACACTCGTTTGAAATTCTGGTTTTTTGGGAACATCGAATTGAGAAAATCCGATTTGAATTCCTACAAAAAATAATAGTAGTATATGTAGTTTCTTTTTCATCTATCCTTTTGAAACTTCATTTGGTAATTCATCAATGTCTTTTGAAGACCTTGGGAAGTGTTCTTTTAACTCATGACCAGCTTTTAAAACTCCTTCAACTATGCCTTGTTTAAACTTGCCTTCTATAAATAGGCTTTGCATAACATTTTTCGTACTCTCCCAGAAGTTTTTTGGTACTATATCGTTTATTCCTTTATCACCGTAAATCACAAACTTATGATCATCAACAGCAATATATATTAGTACAGCATTTTTTTGTTCAGTATTATGCATTTCAAGCTCTTGAAATACTTCTAAAGCACGATCATAATGTGAAAGTTCAGTAGTCCTTTCAATATGCACTCGTATTTCTCCAGAAGTATTTCGCTCTGCTTGTACAATAGCTTGAACAATTTCCTGCTCTTCGTCTAATGAAAGAAAGTTTTCTACGCTAGACATTTACTTTTTATTTCCAAAATCAAAATTAATATCAGGAGCATTCTCTTTACCCGGATCAGCTTTAAAGTAAGGCTTATCCTCAAACCCTAACCAGCTAGCAAAAAAATTGTTAGGGAATTTTTTTACATGGTTGTTATACGGTTTTACTGCTTCATTGAATCTCGTTCTAGCGGTTAAAATTTGATTTTCAGTGCTTGCTAGTTCATCTTGAAGTTTTAAGAAATTTTGGTTAGCCTTCAAATCTGGATATCTTTCTACTGACACTAATAATTTTGAAAGCGCACCCGTTAATCCTGTTTGTGCTTGTTGAAACTGAGCTATATTTTCAGGGGTAATATTGCTAGCGTCTATTGTCGTTTGTGTTGCTTTTGCTCTCGCATTTATAACATCTGTTAAAGTACTTTTCTCAAAATCTGCAGCTCCTTGTACAGTTTTTACAAGGTTTCCAATTAAATCTCCTCTTCTTTGATAAGCCGTTTGAACATTACCCCAAGACTCTTCTATATTTTCATTTAACTTAATTGTTGAATTGTAAAATCCTTTTCCGGTACTGTAAGCATATAAAATTAATGCTCCTATTATCAATACTGGTACTAACCATTTTTTCATAATTTCTCTCTTTTTTAGTTATTCTAATTGATTTTTTATATTGATTAATTCGGCTTTCACCGCTTCTAATCTACTAATTATTTCCTGATTATCAACCGCCTTTTCTGGGTTTTGCTTTAGCTTTTGTTTTGCTCCATCAAGCGTAAAACCTCGTTCTTTTACTAAGTTGTAAATCAGTTTAAAATTCTCTATGTCTTGTTGAGTAAATAATCTATTTCCTTTAGCATTCTTTTTTGGCTTGATGATATCAAACTCACCTTCCCAAAAACGAATTAAAGACGCATTTACATTAAAAGCCTTAGCTACCTCTCCTATTTTATAGTATCTTTTCTCTGGTAAATCAACGTGCATAGGGGATTTTTATTTGCAAGTTACAAATTAATCGAAAGATTGACGTTGCTCTTGAGAAGCTTTTTGCATTGCAATAAATTCTTCTGGAGATAAATCTCCATAATAGTAGTAAATTGGATTTATAGGTCTGTTATTCTTATGAACTTCATAATGTAAATGGGGTGCTGCAGAACGACCTGTATTCCCTACATAACCAATTAAATCACCACGTTTTACTTTTTGCCCTCTTTTTGCAACAATTTCACTCATGTGAGCATATATCGTTTTATAACCATAACCATGCTCTATATAAACCACTTTCCCAAAAGTGGCGCTTCGGTTTGCTCTAACTACAGTTCCATTTCCTGACGCATAAATTGGTGTTCCAGTTGGTGCTGTAAAATCCATTCCATTGTGCATACGCCACGATTTTAAAATAGGATGCAAACGCATACCATAACCAGAAGCCATTCGGGTTTCGTCTTCATTCTTTATAGGCTTAATCGCCGGAATTGAAGCTAACATTTTTTCTTTTTTCTTAGCTAAATCTACAATCTCATCTAATGATTTTGATTGTACTACTACTTGTTTAGACAACACATCTATATCCTTCGTCAGATTGATAATCATATCACTATTATCAAATCCTTCTAAATTTTTATATCGGTTAACTCCACCAAAACCTGCTTTACGTTGTTCATCTGGTATTGGGTTAGCTTCAAAATAAGTTCGATAGATATAGTTATCTCGTTCTTGCAAATCGGTAAGAACATCTGAAGTTTCCTGCATTCTTTTGCTCAACAATTCGTAATGGAGCTTTAAATTTTCCATTTCTCTTCGTTGCGCTTTTTCAGTAGGAGATTCTAAAAACTGGCTCAATACAACAAACCCCAAAAACGCAACTAAAGCTACACCTATTAAACCAATAATAGTGTTCTTTAATTTGTCCCTTTTTCGTACCTCAATCTGTTGGTAAGAAAGTGTATCTGGGTCATAATAATATTTTACTTTTGCCATACGACCAAATGTAGTATTTTTGTGTCCTTTATTAAGAAATCTTATATGTTTCGACGTACAAATTTATAAAATGTTTCAATATATAAGCATTCTTAACACCCAATTAGAAATATTTTAACTAAAAAAAGAATGAAATCTCAAGAGATAAGAACTAAGTTTTTAGAATTTTTCAAGTCTAAACAACATGAAATTGTTCCTTCTGCACCAATGGTGTTAAAAAACGATCCTACCTTACTATTTACCAATTCAGGTATGGCTCCTTTTAAAGAATATTTCTTGGGAAATGCCACACCTAAAAACAATCGTATTTCAGACACTCAAAAATGTTTACGTGTTTCTGGTAAGCATAACGACTTAGAAGAAGTTGGTTATGATACCTATCACCATACAATGTTTGAAATGCTTGGAAACTGGAGTTTTGGTGATTATTTCAAAAAAGAAGCAATTGCTTGGGCTTGGGAATTACTAACCGAAGTATACAAGATTCCTAAAGATATATTATATGTAACCGTTTTTGAAGGTGACGAAAAAGACGGAACAAAAATGGATCAAGAAGCATACGATATTTGGAAACAATACATTTCTGAAGATCGTATCTTGATGGGTAATAAAAAAGATAACTTCTGGGAAATGGGAGATCAAGGACCTTGTGGACCTTGTTCTGAGATACATGTTGACATTCGTTCTGCAGAAGAAAAAGCTAAAGTTGATGGCAAATCATTAGTAAACGAAGACCACCCACAAGTTGTTGAAATTTGGAACTTAGTTTTCATGCAATACAACAGAAAGGCTAATGGCTCTTTAGTAGAATTGCCTGCAAAACATATTGACACTGGAATGGGATTTGAACGTCTTTGTATGGTGTTACAAGGTGTACAATCTAATTACGATACAGATGTTTTTACTCCATTAATTAGAGAAATTGAAACTATTACTGGAGTTGATTACGGTAAAGATGAAAAAGTAGACATTGCAATTCGTGTAATTGCAGATCACGTAAGAGCAGTATCTTTTGCTATTGCTGATGGTCAATTACCAAGTAATAATGGTGCTGGTTATGTTATAAGACGTATATTAAGAAGAGCTATTCGTTACGGATTTACATTCCTTAACAAAAAAGAGCCTTTTATTTATAAGTTAGCTGAAACGTTATCGCATCAAATGGGTGATGCCTTCCCTGAAATTAGAAAACAAGATTCGCTTGTTCATAATGTGATTAAGGAAGAAGAGCATTCGTTTTTACGTACTTTAGACCAAGGTTTATTATTGTTAGATAAAGTAATTGAAGACACCAAAGGAAAAGAAGTTTCAGGAAACAAAGCTTTTGAATTATACGACACCTATGGTTTTCCTTTAGACTTAACGCAATTAATTGCTCGTGAAAAAGGATATGAAATCAATGAAGAAGAGTTTAACGAAGGAATGCAAGCACAAAAAGATCGTTCGCGTGCTGCTTCTGCAAGTGAAACTGGTGATTGGATTAGCTTACTAGAAGATGAAACTGAAGAATTTGTTGGATATGATACGTTAGAAGTTGATGTAAAGCTTACTCGCTATAGAAAAATAACAACTCAAAAAGAAGGGGATCAATATCAATTGGTTTTTAACATGACTCCTTTTTATCCTGAAGGAGGAGGACAAGTTGGAGATAAAGGGTATTTAGAAACTTCAAATGGTGACATTATTTACATTTTAGACACTAAAAAGGAAAATAATGTAATCATCCATTTCACTAAAAACCTACCAAAAAATCTTAACGAAACGTTCAAAGCAGTTGTAAATGATGAATTCAGAAAATTATCTGCTAGTAATCATACTGCAACTCACCTATTACACCAGGCTTTACGCACAATTTTAGGAACCCATGTTGAGCAAAAAGGATCTTTAGTAAGTCCAGACTATTTACGTTTTGACTTCTCTCACTTTTCTAAAGTAGATGCTGATCAGCTAACGGAAATTGAAGAATTTGTAAATGCACGTATCCGTGAAAATTTACCTCTACAAGAAAAGAGAAATATCCCAATGCAACAAGCTATTGATGAAGGTGCAATTGCATTATTCGGAGAAAAATATGGAGATAGTGTAAGAGCAATTCGCTTTGGAAAATCGATGGAGTTATGTGGAGGAACTCACGTACAACAAACAGGAGATATTTGGTATTTTAAGATTAAATCTGAAGGAGCAGTTGCAGCAGGTATTCGTCGTATTGAAGCAATTACAAATGTTGCTGTAGGAGAATATTTTGAAAATGTAGAACGTGACTTCTCTGAGGTTAAAGCATTGCTTAAAAACCCAAAAGATATAGCAAAATCAGTAAGTTCTTTGCAAGATGAGAACGCAGCTCTAAAAAAGCAAATAGAGCAATTACTGAAGGATAAAGCGAAGAATATGAAAGGTGATTTAAAAAATCAAATCACTGAAATAAATGGCGTAAACTTTTTAGCTACTAAAGTAGATTTAGATCAAGGAAGCATTAAAGACATTATGTTTGAATTAGGTGGAGAAATTGACAATCTATTTATATTATTTGCTACAGCACCTACAAAAGAGAAAGCAATGTTAACTTGTTATGTTTCTAAGGAGCTAGCTAACGAACGAGGTTATGATGCAGGTAAAGTAGTTAGAGAATTAGGGAAGCTTATCCACGGTGGTGGTGGTGGACAAAATTTCTTCGCTACAGCGGGTGGTAAAAACCCAGGAGGAATACCAAAAGCATTAGAACGCGCTAAAAATTATATCGTTTAAAACTCAAATTAAAACCAACTTGAATGTTGGTTTTTTTGTTTAGCTTTATCTCTAAACTTAATCTATGAATATTTACACTGCTGATTTATGTGATGATTTTATTGACCTTCTTCAAGTGGCAACTCCAATTGGATTTAAAGATTATGGTGCAAAAAAGAATTTTTATGGAGAAATTGTAACCGTAAAGTGTTTCGAGAAAAATCCGTTGGTAAAACAATTGTTGAGTAATGATGGAACCGGAAAAGTGTTAGTTGTTGATGGTGGCGGATCTCTAAATTGTGCTCTTCTAGGAGATAATTTAGCTGCTATGGGAATTGAAAATAACTGGAACGGAGTTGTTATTTTTGGTTGCATCAGAGATAGCAGAGAGATTTCAACTATGAATATTGGTGTAAAAGCTTTAGATACAACCCCAAGAAAAAGTATTAAAATTCCAGAAGGAGAAATCAATATAAAAGTTTCTTTCGCGGATATTGATTTTACTCCTGGCCATTATATTTATTGTGATGAAGATGGAATTGTTGTGTCTGAAACTAAATTGGTTTAAACTCGTTAAATGAATCTACAAACTCAAATACCGCTTCAAAAACAAGCTTATCATCAAATAGATTACAATTCTAAGTTGTTTCTTTTAGGTTCTTGTTTCTCAGAGAATATTGGTAATAAACTATCGTATTATAAATTTCAATCTGTTCAAAATCCGTTAGGAATTTTATTCCATCCAAAAGCTATTGAACAGTTGATTTTAAATGCAATCAATTCGAAAGAATATTCAGAAGAAGATATTTTCGAATTAAATGAGCGCTGGCATTGTTTTGAAGCGCATTCTGACTTAAGTGCTTCTTCTGGAGAAGAATTAATTGAAAACTTAACTAATGCTATTAAAATAACTCAATCTCAAATCACCAATGCAACTCATATAATAATAACCTTAGGAACTGCTTGGGTATATCGTTATATTTCTTCGGATAGTATTGTTGCTAATTGCCACAAGGTTCCTCAAAAGCAATTTTTAAAGGAGTTATTATCTATAGATGAAATTACTGAAAGTTTAGATAGTATTTGTGAATTGATAAAATCTGTAAATCCAAAAGCTTCCATTTTATTTACAGTTTCTCCTATAAGACATATTAAAGATGGTTTTATTGAAAATCAACAAAGTAAATCACATTTAATTGCTGGAATTCACAACCTAGTAGAACCTAGAAAAAACATTCACTATTTTCCTTCTTATGAACTTATGATGGATGAACTTCGTGATTATCGATTTTATAGAGAAGATATGATTCATCCAAATCAAACTGCCATTAATTACATCTGGGAAAAGTTTGTTTACACATGGTTTAGCGAATCTTCTTTAGCTACCATGAAACGGGTTGAGGAAATTCAAAAAGGATTAACTCATAAACCTTTTAATCCGAATTCTGAGGCACATCAAAAGTTTTTAGAAAAACTCACTCTAAAACAAGAGCAACTTACGCAAGAGTTTTCTTTTATTAAATTCTAATAAATACCTACTCATAGGGAATACAATTAGCTTGCGCAAGATTTAATTTTATTGACATAATTCAAACATTAAAACTTTAATTATGAGACAATTATTATTAATCTGTGCTATGTTCTTTTTTATAGGAACATCTTTTGCTCAACGCAAATCAACAACAACAATTTACAAGAGTAAATCAAAAGCGAAATCTACTGTGATTCCAAATTCAAAAGGAGGCACAGATGTTATTGTTAATCAATCAACCCAAACACCAAAAAAGGCTAATGGAAATTATAGCAAGGTGAAAATACATCCAAAGAAAAAAAGTAAGTGGGATAAAGTAAAAATGCACCCTAAGAAAAAGGTGAAAATGGGTAAACCTAAAAAAGGATCAGTAATAGAACAATAATCCATTTAAAATTGAAAGAAACAAAAAAGAGATGCTTTCGCATCTCTTTTAAACTATAATTAAATATCTTATAAATATTGGTCAACATTACCCCATGGACCTCCATTGATAATATCGATTCCGTGACTTTGTAAAAAATCGGTTGCTTGTCCACTTCTAGCTCCACTTCTACAAACAGCAATTACTGGTTTACCCCAAGATTTTATTTCCTCAACATTATTTGGAATAGTGTCTAAAACAATATGTTTTGCTCCTTCACTATGTCCTTCATTCCATTCTCCTAACGTTCTTACATCTAATACAACGGCACCTTTATCTAGGTACTCTTGAATTTCATTTGCCATATTTTTCTTTCTAAATAATAAATTAAATAATTTCATTTTTTAAACTACTTGCTCTTTATAGATAATTGATAATCCTTCATTAATTAAACTCGCGAATTCTTCATCTTTTGAAAGATTATCTAAATATTCTTTTATATCATGTTGAACAGCATAATTGTTTTCAACAGCTAACTCAAACAATTCTAATGCCAATAACCAATCATTATTAAACTTTTCTTGAATTGTAGCAAATATTCCAATAACAATATCTTCTGATACTGTAGTTGTTTCTCTCATTTCTCGAACTTGGTTGTACAATGCATACAATTCTCTGTCTGAATCTGAATACTTAATTTTATGTGTTTTAGTCTCAGAAACTTTTCCAATATCTCCATATGAATTTACATCAGCAGGACCTGCGTAAGCAGAAATAATTTCAACGCCAACAGCCATATCATAAATTCCCCAATCAGGATGAAAAAGAACAGTATCGTAATGAGTAACTGTACAATTCTTAAACGATATTAATTGAATTCTTCCTCTTAAATCTCTTATTCCAGTAATTACTTCTCCTTCAACTTTTACACCACCTTCGAACTCTAAACTAACTTTCTCTCCTTCGTAAATTCCATAGGCCTCTAAGTCTCTTGGACTCATATTTTCAATAGGAATGTTAATTCCTTTTAACTTCCCAATCGGACTTCCAAAACCTTCTTTATGATAATTAGTTCCATGACCAATTAACTCTTTATCTCTATTAGCCAATGCAGTTGGTCCAGTAGTTTGAATATAAATAGGATTGTTATTAGCATCTGTAATAACATTAGTAAAAACCCCTGAAACCTGAACTCCAGTAGACAATTCAATAGTTCCTAAACTCTGAGAATCTATAAGTTTGTTAACTCCAGTTATTCCTCCTTTTCGGATTCCCATTGTATTTGCATACTGCTCTAGCACCAAACTTAAATGTGCAAAATCTGGTGTAACGAATAATTGAGGTTGTGGTTTAGTAATATCAAAAGACACATTTGATGCTTCTAAAGTATATGGCAGTTTTTTAACTGAATCTTGCATACACCATTTACTTTCTCCTATTGAAGACAACAACCCTGCTCCATAAATTTTAGGGTTTTCTAGAGTACCTATCAATCCGTATTCAACAGTCCACCAGTGTAAATTTCTTATTTGAGACATTTCCGAAAGTTCACCCATATTATCTTGAAGCCATTCAACTTTTTCTTGTGCTTCATTGATTTCTTTTTGGGTTGAATTTGGATCTTCTTTTAAGATAGATAATAATCGAATAGCTTCATACATTTCATAATCACGGGCTGAAGAAATAGCTTTCGCTCCTATTTCTCCAAACCTTCTTAAATATTCGGCATATTCAGGATTTGCAATAATTGGTGCATGTCCTGCAGCTTCATGAATAATATCTGGTGCTGGTGTATATTTAATATGATCAATAGTTCGCATATCGGAAGCGATTACTAATACGTTATACGCCTGAAATTCCATAAAAGCATTTGGAGGAATAAATCCGTCAACAGAAACTGCTGCCCAGCCAATTTCTTTTAAAATTCTATTCATCCCTTCCATTTTAGGAATTGTATCAACAGAAATTCCTGTTTTTTGCAATCCTTCAATGTAAGAACCATGAGCTACCCTACTTAAATAATCAACATTCATTCTCATTACATATCGCCACACTGCTTGGTTTTGAGATGTATATTCATCATAAGGTTGCTTTACCACAAACTTGTGTAAATGCTTAGGTAACTTTCTTGTAACTTCATTAAGCTCAAAGTGAGTATCCATAAGTTAAAATGTTTCTGTTGTTTGTAAGCATAAAAATACTCATTTGAAAATTAATAACCCTTGATTTTTTCATTTTTGTATCTTTACAAGTAACATCAAAAACATAGAAAATGAAAAGAGGAGGATTGAAATTTCGACTACTGATAGGCTTAATAATTGTTGCTTTTGCCTATTTAAGAAAATGTAGTCAACGACAAGAAAATCCCTACACCGGTAAAGTACAAACCATCAGTTTAAGTGCAAAACAAGAAATTGCTATTGGCTTACAACAAGCTCCTGCAATGGCTAATCAACATGGAGGTTTACACCCAAATAATGATTACCAAGCTTACATTGATAAAATTGGAAAACGATTGGTAGATAATTCAATGGCAAAAAAATCAGAATATAATTATGAGTTTCATTTATTAAGAGACGATAGAACTATTAATGCTTTTGCCTTACCTGGCGGACAAATATTTATAACGTATGCCTTACTTTCTCGTTTAACAGACTCCTCTGGAAGAATAAGTGAAGATATGGTTGCGGGTGTATTAGGCCATGAAATTGGTCATGTTTTAGGAAGACATTCTAATGAACGTATTAGTGAAGCTAATTTCTGGAAACTGATTACTATGGGTGCCTCAGTTGGTGCAGATTTAGGAGAACTTGCAAATAATGTCGGTCAAAATACTTTACTTAAAAATGGTAGAGGTGATGAATTAGAGAGCGATGAATTAGGTGTTAAATTGATGTTAGACGCTGGATACGAACCAAAATACTTAATTAATGTTATGGAAGTTCTTAAAGCAGCAGCTGGCCCTAACAGAACACCTGAATTTCAGAGCACACACCCTGATCCTGAGAATAGAATTCAAAAAATTAAGGAAGCCATTAGAAAATATGGCAACTAAAAAAAGGCTGATATAATATATCAGCCTTTTTTGGTTCTAACAATTTTGAAAACTAAGCTCCTTTTAACTTCTTAATAGCTTCTTTTTTAGTTTCTATCTCTCTTTCTATCTTATTAAGTCTTTTTTCTATTCTTTCAATAACAGATGTTTTCCTAACAATTGCTTCTTTATCTAAAGAACCTTCTTTTTTCGCAGCTTCTAGTTTTTCTTTTTCTCTATTCAAACCTTCTCTTCCGCTTAGTAGCATTTCTTCATTAACACTGATATCATCTTCATACTCCATTATTTTTTTTCTATTCTCTTCAGTTAACTTGTCCTTTATAGCTTTTTTCTCAGCTTTTAATTTGTTATCTAATTTAGATAACTCTTCGTTCTTCTTAAGAAGCGCTTCTTGTTGTCTTTTAAAAGCTTCTTCACTTTCTTTAATCTGTTGAGCTAATTTTTGCTTTGCTAATTGTAATTCAGCTTCTCTTTCTTTAATATCTGAATTTGAATTTTCAACAGTCTCTTTTTCTATAATTGCAACATCTTGACTCTCCTCAACAGCAATATGCAAACTCTTTTTAAAATCGATTAATTCTTGCTTTTGTTTAGCTATTTTCTCTTCTAGAGATGAAAGTCTCGATTCTACGTTTCTAATAATACCCTCTTTTCTTTCTACTTCTTCATTAGAAATTTTCCCTTTACTTTTATCTTTTTCTAATCTATCTTTAATTCTTGATAATCCTTTAACTCCAGAAACTAACATTTCTTCGTTAACTCGAATTTCTTCTTCTTGCATTTTTATTTGCTTTTTATCCTCCTTTGAAATCTCTTGGGCAAAAGCAAAGTGAATATTAAAACACACTAAAACAAGTGCAGGGATAATTTTAAATAATTTCATTTTATACGGTACTTTTATTTATTCTTTACTTACACTAGTGTTTGAAACATTATTTTTAAAAAAGTCACAAACACCACCTTGTTTTTTTTGGGGGTGCAAATTTACAAATTAAACAAACACATCCAAATCTTATTTAAAAATTAACACTAAAAATATTTAAACGTAACGTTTTTAATAGTTTAGCTACTAATAGGTAAATTCAAAATTAATTGCTATGGGATTTGGAGGATCAGTGTCTGCTATGATTAGCAGCTTAAAAAACAACAAAAGAGAACGAAAAAGTGCTTTTGAGAAGATGAAAAAACATGCTAGCTCTTCGATACAATCGGATAGTTTAGTTTTTAAAAACAAAGCTTCTGAAGAAGATTTAGCTGAAATCAAAAGAAAGATTCGTTTGGAAAACAGAAAGGGACTGTTATTAAATAGCATCGGACTTACAGTTGTTGCCCTTTTGATTGTTTATGTATTAACTACGCTATAAGTAATCATACTATGAGAAGAAATAACTTCAACGGTTTACAAAGTTTATCTAGCCACGCTACTCTAATGATGAGTGTTTTAAGAAACAATAAAAGAGAAAGAATTGGAGTGTTAGAAAAAATCAAAAAGTATTCTAACAAAAATTCGACTCAAATTCAAATTACTAAAAACGCTACTAAAGAACAACTAAACAACATCAGAATTTCCATTAAAAAGCAAAATAGAAGAAAACTAATTTTACAATTCTTGTTTGTTGGCCTTGTTTCAATAACACTGTTAATCGCAATCGGTTTCGTTAAATTTTAGTCGTAGATTCTAAATGTTTACTACTTTTACTATCCAAACGAAATATAATGAACAAGAAAGTTATTTTAATGATTTTAGATGGTTGGGGTATTTCACCTGACCCAAAAGTATCTGCTGTTGATAAAGCAAATACACCTTTTATTGATTCTTTATATGTTGACTATCCTCATTCCGAATTAAGAACCGATGGAGAGCATGTTGGACTTCCTGTTGGACAAATGGGAAACTCTGAAGTTGGACATATTAATTTAGGTGCAGGTAGAATTGTTTATCAGAATTTAGCAAAAATTAATAAAGCAATTGTAGACAATACATTAGCATCAGAAAAAGTGTTAGTTGATACTTTTGAATTTGCTAAGCAACACAATAAAACAATTCATTTACTAGGTTTAGTTTCTGATGGTGGAATTCATTCACATATTAATCACTTAAAAGGATTAATTACAGCCGCAGATAATTATGGAATAGAAAACTTGTTCTTACATGCTTTTACTGACGGAAGAGATACTGATCCAAAATCAGGAAAAGGATTTATTGAAGACATTCAGAATTCCATGAGTACAACTTCAGCTGAATTAGCTACTATTACAGGTCGCTATTACGCAATGGATCGAGATAATCGTTGGGAAAGAGTTGCTTTAGCCTACAATGCTTTAGTAAATGGAGAAGGAACCAGTTCTACTGATGCTGTAAGTAGTATAGAACAAAGCTATACTGATGGCGTTACAGATGAATTTATTAAGCCTATCATTATGGTTGATGAAAATAATCAACCAAAAGCCACCATCAAAAAAGATGATGTTGTAATTTTCTTCAATTTTAGAACCGATCGTGGTCGCCAACTAACACAAGCTTTAAATCAACAAGATTTTCCAGAGCAAAATCTAAAAAAAATACCATTGTATTATGTTACCATGACTAATTACGATGATACTTTCAAAGGTATCAAAGTTATTTATGATAACAAGAATATTGAAAACACGCTAGGTGAAGTTTTAGCAAATGCTGGAAAGAAACAAATTCGTATTGCCGAGACTGAAAAATACCCACACGTAACATTCTTCTTTTCTGGTGGAAGGGAAAAAGAATTTGAAGGTGAAAAAAGATTACTATGTCCTTCGCCAAAAGTTGCAACCTACGACTTACAACCAGAAATGAGTGCTTTTGAAATTAAAGATGCTATCATTCCTGAACTTCAAAAAGGCGAAGTAGATTTTGTTTGTTTAAATTTTGCAAACGGAGACATGGTAGGTCATACTGGAGATTTCGACGCAGCTGTAAAAGCCTGTGAAGCTGTAGATCAATGCGCTAATGAGATCATTACATCTGCTTTAGAAAACAACTATACAACATTGGTTATTGCAGACCATGGAAACTGTGAGACTATGATTAATCCTGATGGCTCACCTAATACTGCACACACTACGAATCCTGTTCCGTTAATTTTAGTTGATAAAGAACTGAAGTCAATTAAAAATGGTATTTTAGGCGACATGGCTCCAACAATTCTAAAATTAATTGGAGTTGAACAACCAAAAGAAATGACACAACATTCGTTAGTTTAAGTTAACATGAAAAAAACACTTTTATTAGTATCAATAATACTTTTAGCAGCATGTGCTTCTAGCCAAAAAACTGTAAACACCACATCAAAACCTAAAGCTGTAAAAAATGCAGATGGAAATTTAGTTGGATATGCTGTTAAAGATGATTTCAAACAAGAACCATATGGAAGCGAATGGTTTAATGATTACTACGCGTATTACGAAACTGATAAAAATACCATAGAAAATTTAAAACCTCTTTTAGAAAACATTACTATCAAAGGTTTTATGGGAACTTGGTGTGATGACAGCAAAAGAGAAACTCCAAATTTTTACAAAATCATAGACGAAGTTGGGTTCAATTACAACAACCTTGATTTTGTTACTGTAAACAGAGATAAAAAAGCGAATGGTATAGAAAAAGGGTATCATATAGAAAGAGTTCCTACTTTTATATTTTATAAAAACGGAAAAGAGATTGGGCGTTTTGTTGAGCATACTGTAGATGGAGCTACTCTTGAACATGATATTCTTCAAATTGTTGCTCAAAAAGGATACAAACACGCTTACGAAAAATAGCTTTGATGAATAAACAGAATTTCGCAAAAATCTTAGTTTATTCAATTATTACTTTTTGTGTTATTTCCTATATTTCTATAATGTATTCTTTATTAATCTCGGCAGGAAAAACTCAAGTCAAACCTACTGTTAATATAGGCTTTCCTTTTAAGTATTATTACCAATTCTGGTTATCTGAAAATAATTATCCAAATAACGGCTGGAAAATAAACGCTTTTATATATAACTTCTTTATTTGTTTCATTATCAACCTAGGAGTTCAATTTTATCTTAATAAACGTAGACATTAACCACTATATAATAATCTTAAATTATATTTGCATTTTATTTTAAGTCATGATCATACAAAAAACTAAAGAAGAAATAGAATTAATGCGCCAAAGTGCGTTGGTGGTTTCTAAAACACTAGGAATGCTTGCTAAAGAAGTAAAACCTGGAGTTACTAGTTTGTATTTAGATAAGTTAGCCGAAGAATTTATTAGAGAACAAGGAGCTATTCCTGGTTTTTTAGGTTTGTACGACTTTCCAAATACACTTTGTATGAGTCCGAACTCACAAGTAGTTCATGGAATTCCAAATAACACACCATTAGTTGAAGGTGATATTATTTCTATTGACTGTGGAGCTATTTTAAACGGATTTTATGGCGACCACGCATATACTTTTCCTGTGGGAGAAGTTGCTCCTGAAACACAAAAATTATTAGACGTTACCAAAGAGAGTTTATATGTTGGTATTCGTGAGTTTAAAGTAGGAAATCGAGTTGGCGACGTAGGTTTTGCCATTCAAAACTTCACAGAAAAACACGGCTATGGTGTGGTTAGAGAATTGGTTGGTCATGGAATTGGTAAAACCATGCACGAAGATCCTGAAATGCCAAACTACGGAAGAAGAGGTCGCGGAAAGAAATTTGTTGAAGGTATGGTAGTTGCTATTGAGCCAATGACAAACATGGGAACACAAAAAATTAGACATCATAAAGATGGTTGGACAATTACTACTTTAGATGGAAAACCATCTGCTCACTTTGAGCACGATGTTGCTATTGTAGATGGAAAACCAGAATTACTTTCTACTTTCCAATACATT
This sequence comes from Tenacibaculum skagerrakense, assembly GCF_004345825.1. GTDB lineage: Bacteria > Bacteroidota > Bacteroidia > Flavobacteriales > Flavobacteriaceae > Polaribacter > Polaribacter skagerrakensis. Next base: position 106,862 of record NZ_SLXM01000004.1, on the reverse strand, counting down.
TACGAAGCTTTAGGTATTGAAAGCGACGAAGAAAATGAGTTTAGACAACAACCTTTAGTTTTATAAATTGTCTCTTTTTCAGTCCATATTAAACACCATACCAAGACCTTTACTCATTAAGCTTAGTTACCCAGTAAGGTATTTCTTAACTTTTTGGTTGAAAGGAAAAAAATTCACTGACCCAATTGATGGGAAATCTTTCAGAAAGATGCTTCCTTATGGATATGAAGTACAACGAAAAAATGTACTTTCTCCATCTACACTATCTTTAGAAAGACATCGTTTAATGTGGTTATATTTAAAAAACGAAACTGACTTTTTTACTTCAAAAGAAAAGAAAAAGCTTTTACATATTGCTCCAGAGCAATGCTTTTATAGTCGATTTAGACATCAGAAAAACTTAGAATATGTAACTTCAGATCTTGAATCTCCATTAGCTGATGTTAAGGCCGATATTTGCGATTTACCTTTTGATGATAATTCTTTTGATATTATTTTTTGTAATCATGTGTTTGAACATGTACCGAATGACAAAAAAGCAATGCAAGAGTTATTTAGAGTTATGAAACCAGGTGGGTTTGGAATTTTTCAAATACCTCAAGACATTGAAAGAACTAAAACTTTTGAAGATGACTCAGTTACTGACCCAAAAGAAAGAGCAAAAGTATTCGGACAATACGATCATGTTCGTATTTACGGAATGGACTACTTTGACAAATTGCGCTCTGCAGGATTTGAAGTAAACGAAATAAAATACTACGAAAAAATTCCTTCAGAATTAGTTACAAAATATGCATTAGATGAAACTGAAATCTTACCTGTTTGCTATAAAAATTAATTAGTAAACTCAAGAATTTCTCCTTCCTTATTTGCATACAACAACACTACTTTTAATTCAGGATGAGCTATCAGAAAAGCTTTTGTATCTTCTAATCCCATAGCCATAAAAGCAGTTGCATAGGCATCAACATCAGCACAATCACCTTCTATCAAAACAGAAGCGCTGAGTAAATTATTTTCTTGAGCCAAACCAGTTTTTGGATTTACAGTATGCACAACTTTTTCTCCGTTGCTATTTACTTTAAATTTTCGGTAATTTCCAGAAGTAGCCATCGATTGGTTATTCAATTCTATGGTTCTAGATTGACTTCTTGTACCATCAGTATTCGGATCATCAATCGCTACTTTCCAAAAAGAGTTTCTAGGACTCATTCCTCTAGCTCTTATTTCTCCACCTATTTCAACTAAATAGTTTTCAATTTTTTTACTTTCTAACAATCTTCCAATCACATCAACTCCTAAACCCTTAGCAAAAGCATTTACATTAAACTCGATTTCATCAGGTTTAAGTACTTTATTCTCCTTTAACACAATTTTTTCAAATCCCATCAACTGCTTTAAAGAATCTACTTCTTCAGTAGTAAGATTATTTATTTCTTTTCCAGAACCAAATCCATAAGCATTAATTAATTTACCGATTGTTGGATCAAAAAAACCATCTGTTTCATTATAAATCTTTTTTGCTTTTTCAAAAGCTTCTATAAAATAAGAATCCACAATAACCGAATTTTCATTATTATTAACTTTTGAAATTATAGAGCTTGGAATATAGGTTGATAATGAGTTATTAAAATCTTCAAATACTTTATCAATCTCTTCTTGATAATTCTCAGAACTCTTGTACACAATAGTATAAGTTGTGCCAAAAATATTACCTTGTAACTTTGTGTACGTGTCTTTTTTTTCTGTTTTACAAGCATTAAAGGTTATTAAAATAAAAATTGAAAGAAATAAATATTGTCTTAACATGGATGATTTATGTTTATTTAACAAAAATAAAGTAATATCCGCTAAAATAGCGTTAACATAACCTCATAGTTTAATCATTTTCTTAAATTTGTATCTTACCATTAACTATAATATATGATGAAAAAAATAGTATTATTTGTATCAGCCAGTCTTTTGTTGATGTCTTGTGCTGCTAATAAAGAGCTTGAAGCATTAAAAGCAAAACATGAGCAAACCAAAGAAGAATTGTTAACAGTAAAAACTAACTTGACTAAATGTTTAGTAGAAAAAGACAAATTTCAAGATAGGTCTAAAGATTTAGAAGCAAGAATAGATGAACTAAAAAAGGATAAAGAAAATACTATTCAACAAGTTGAGAACTTAACTGTGCTTACTAAAGGTGCAAACGACAATATTAAAGAAACGTTATCTCAGTTAAGCAAGAAAGATAAGTACATCAATAAAATTAGAGCAGCAGCTTCTAAAAAAGATTCACTTAACTTAGTAGTTGCTTTCCATTTAAAGAAAGAATTACAAGATGGAATTGATGACGAAGACATCGAAGTGAACGTTGAAAAAACTGTAGTATTTATTTCTATTTCTGATAAGTTATTATTCAAAAGCGGAAGCTACACAATTACAGACAAAGCTTCTAAAGTACTTAAGAAAGTTGCTACTGTTGTTAACGCTCAACCTCAAATGGATGTAATGATTGAAGGTCATACTGATAACACTCCAATTGCTGAAAACTCAACGTTAAAAGACAACTGGGACTTAAGTGTTAAAAGATCAACTGCAATTGTACGTGAGTTACAAAGTAAATATGAAGTTGCTCCAGAGCGTTTAATCGCTGCAGGTAGAAGTAGCTATATTCCTTTAGCTGCTAATGATACTCCAGCAAATAAGGCAAAAAACAGACGTACAAAAATTATTATTTTACCACGATTAAATCAATTCTTTGATTTATTAGACCAAAAAGTAGAGTAGTATAATTTTACAAAGCATAAAAAAAACCATCAGAATTCTGATGGTTTTTTTGTGTTTCTCTGTTTCTTTTTTAAAGAAATCTGTATGTAGCTTTTATAAGAAAAGTATTTTGTAGTGTGTTCTCTAAAATTTGATTATTTAAACCTCCTAATAAAGATCTATCTGAATCTACATTTCCTGTTGTTCCTTGAGCCCAAACTAAGAACAACTCTGAACCTGGAATATATTCCCATCTTGCTACTAAATTCGACCTAAACTGAACAAACGAGAAATTAGGATTTGAAAATTGATAATCTGTAACACCATTTGCATCTTCATCTACTAAATAATCACCGCTAGATGATTGTTGAATTTGATTATTAGCATACCATACAACACGTTCATTCAAATCTTTAGCTATCGAATTATTCACATAATTAAAGTTATTGTACCTTCCTCTTGAGATAAAAGGTTGTCCATAATATTGAATCGACAAATTTGGATTGATACTATAATTAAGTCGTAAAGTTGTACTCCATGTTTTTTGATCAATATTTCCTAAAATATATCTTTTTACCGAACCATAATCTGCTTCACTCACATATTGAGTTTTATTTGGATCTTCAGTATATTCAGTAGTTAATGAAGCATTAAAAGAATCAAATGGTTGGTAATTTAAACCAAACACGTACCTTGTAAATGAAAAGTTGTTTTGTTCTGTTCCACTTTTGATATATCCAATTCTAAAATTAACTTTCTTACTCTGATCTGAACCAAAAAACAATACCATATAATTTTCTTCAGAAAAACGCCATCTTGGACCTCCTCTTAAAAAGGTATTTATGAAAATTCTTGGTTTATGCACTAACTGCAATTCTGTCCACCAATTATTTATCCAATTTATATTTCCTTGAAGACTATACTCCATTCTATTATAATTACCTTCAAAATCAAAAGAGGATAATTGAAAAAGCTCAACACGAGCATCTCTGTATGTTTTTGTTGGAACTTGCCATAAATAACTCACACTCGCCGACTGTCTAATTTCATCAGTCCTCCTCAAAAAACCAATATCATTAAGCTCTAATTCTGGTGAACGCCAATTAACACTTGCCCAGTAACGCCAATTTCCTCCTCCTCTTTTTCCTCCAAAAACCCTACCTCCGGTTCCGGTTAATGAAGTTCTATTTGGATCTACTTCAACATGACTAGCATCTACTCGTTGAAATAAATGTGTTAACGACTCTTGAGTTGCTTGGATTGCTTCTTTACTTCCTACTACATGACTAGCCACTAAATTACTCTGAATATAATAATCTCTATTATGCCATTCATGTCTAAAATCTAATCCTCCAGTGTAGGCAGACTTTCTCAAAAAGTTTAACTTACCATCTAAATTCCTGTTAGTAGATGTAAAAACTCCACCTATATAACTATTACGCTCATTAAAATCTTTTTGTGCTCTTGCAACAAAATAATTAGTTAAAGGCTCTACCAGTTCTTCTCTTCTAGAACCATTCGCATCAATTACTGCATATTCATTAGAAGTAACAGTTTCTAAAACACCAATTGACCAACCATCTCTTGTTTTACCAGAAAACTTTGCTGCTCCTAAAATAGTAGTGTTATTAGGTGTATCAACAAATTCGTTTGAAGTAGCATTTGCACTTCCTTGAGGAGATCTTCCTATTCTTCTGCTGTAGAAAACATTATCAGACCCATCTGCAAATTGAAAATCAAAAATGTTTTTATTTTCTACAAAAAATGGTCGTTGTTCATTGAAAAAAATCTGAAATCCATCTAAAGCAATGGCACCCGGATCTGCTTCTACTTGTCCAAAATCAGGATTTACAGTCAAATCCAATGTTAAATCATTAGTAATTCCAATTTTTGCGTCTAAACCTGCATTGAAACCAAAATCACTTCCATCTCTAAAAGGATTATTTCCTTCTTTTTCGTATGTATCGTATTGAAAAACAGTAAAAGGCTGTATCTCTAACTGCTTTTGAGACTTCAACCCTTTCAATCCATGCAATTCTCCTGCTTCACTAATAAAACCAGATACTTCATTCGGAATTCGCTGCCAAAGAGATCGTTCTTGCTTTCGAAACAGCATTCTGTTAATGTTTAATCCCCAAACCTGCTCTTCTGCTTTTCCAAAACGTAATTGTGAAAAAGGAATTTTCATTTCAGCAGTCCAACCTTTATCATCTACAACTGCATCTGTATACCAAATAGGGTTCCAACTAGCATCCCAACTTTGTCCATTTTGAGTTGCCAATTCTTCTCCTTTTACACCTGCAGCAGTAACAGTAAAAACAAAAGCAGTTCTTTTATCGTGATAACTATCAATGATTACATTTATTCTGTCTCCTGCAAAACCATCTCTTCGAGACAATCGTTGCTCTATTTTTTCAGGCTCATCATCAAAAGCTCTAAGTGCTATGTACAGATATTTTTCATCGTATCCGATTTTGAATTTGGTTTGATAAGTTGGTGGAGTGCCTTCATCAGGAACCTTTTCAGTAAAATCTTCCCCCCAATCTAAATGATCCCAAGCTTTATCGGAAATAATTCCATCAATTTTAGGAAGCGTTATCATTTTCTTTGTATGATACTTCTTCTTAGGAACTGTAACTGAATTCGAATTTTCTTGACAATAGATATATGAACTTGTAAACAAGCCAAGAAACAGGAGTAAATATCTCGCTCTCATTAGTAAGTTTTATTGAACTTCAAAAGTATAGCAGAATTCTCTTAATAATATGTTAATTTAAAAAAGGCTTTGTATAAATGAAAACAAAAGCAACTTACTATTTGTCAGTAAAATAAATAATTGTAAATTTGCACTCCTTTTTTAAGGAAATAAATTAATTATTAACAGACAAAAACTAAATCGTGTATGAACACATTAAGTTACAAAACGGTATCGGCTAACAAAGCTACTGTAAACAAAGAGTGGGTTTTAGTTGATGCGGACGGGCAGTCATTAGGTCGTTTAGCTTCTAAAGTTGCAAAACTTATTAGAGGTAAATACAAGCCTAACTACACACCTCACGTTGATTGTGGTGATAACGTAGTAATTATCAACGCAGACAAGATCAATTTAACTGGAAGTAAGTGGGCTAACAAAACTTACATCCGTCACACAGGTTATCCAGGTGGACAAAGATCGCTTACTGCACAAGAAATGTTCGATAAAAATCCTACAAGATTAATCGAAAAAGCAGTAAAAGGTATGTTACCAAAAAACACATTAGGTAGCGCATTATTTAGAAATTTATATGTGTATGCTGGTACAGAGCACGGACAAGAAGCTCAAAAACCAAAATCTATTAACCTTAACGATCTTAAATAATGGAAACAGTTCACAAAATAGGTAGAAGAAAAACAGCTGTTGCTCGTGTATATGTTTCTGAAGGAAATGGAAACATTACTATCAACAAGAGAGAATTTAAAAACTATTTCACTACTCCAACTTTACAGTATAAAGTTCAACAACCTTTAATGTTAACTGAAAACTTAGGTTCTTATGACATTAAAGTAAATGTTTATGGTGGTGGAGTTACTGGTCAAGCTGAAGCAATTCGTTTAGCTATCACTAGAGCTTTAGTTTCAATAAACGAAGAGCACAAAGCAGTATTAAAGCCAGAAGGATTATTAACTCGTGATCCAAGAATGGTTGAGCGTAAGAAATTCGGTCAGAAGAAAGCTCGTAAGAAATTCCAGTTCTCTAAGCGTTAATATGTATGCTGGACTTGTTTCAGCATATTTACAATGTTTCGAGACTGTTATTATAAGATTAAAATTTTTATTAACAGTTTAGTATCTAAATAGTTCAGACGTAAAACTACTGTGCTATTGCGAAAACAGAACGTAAACACATTTATTAAAATGGCAAACATTCAAGAATTATTAGAAAGTGGAGTACACTTTGGTCACTTAACAAGAAAGTGGAACCCAAACATGGCTCCTTACATTTATACAGAACGCAATGGTGTTCACATCATCGACTTGTATAAAACTTCAGCTAAAATTGATGAAGCTACTGCAGCTTTACAAAAAATAGCTAACTCAGGACGTAAAATCTTATTCGTTGCAACTAAGAAGCAAGCAAAAGATATCGTTGCTGAAAAAGCAAAATCAGTAAACATGCCTTACATCACTGAAAGATGGCCAGGTGGTATGTTAACTAACTTCGTTACTATTCGTAAAGCTGTAAAGAAAATGGCTTCTATCGATAGAATGAAGCAAGATGGTTCTTTTGATGCACTATCAAAAAGAGAAAAATTACAAATTAACCGTCAACGTGAAAAGTTAGAGAAAAACTTAGGTTCTATTTCTGACATGACTCGTTTACCAGGTGCATTATTTGTAATTGATGTTAAGAAAGAGCACATCGCTGTTGCTGAAGCACAAAAATTAAACATTCCAATCTTTGCAATGGTTGATACAAACTCTGATCCAAGACCGATTGATTTTGTAATTCCTGCAAACGATGACGCTTCTAAGTCAATTGATAAAGTTTTATCATATGTAACTGAATCAATTTCTGAAGGATTAGCTGAAAGAAAAGCTGACAAAGAAAAGACGAAAGCTGACAAAGACGTAGATGCTACAGAAGTAGAAGCTGAAGAAGCTAAATAAATTTTAATTTAAAGGTTTCATTACATTGGAACCTTTATTTTATTATATCCTTGTAATAATTAATACAACTAATAAAAAAACATAAAATGTCAAAAATTAGCGCTGCAGACGTAAAAAAGTTAAGAGAAACTACTGGTGCAGGAATGATGGACTGTAAGAAAGCTTTAGTAGAAGCTGAAGGAGACTTCGATAAAGCTATTGAAATCTTACGTAAAAAAGGACAAAAAATTGCTGCTAAAAGAGCAGATCGTGATTCATCTGAAGGTGTAGCTATCGCTAAAGTTAGTGATGACAACACTTATGGAGTAGCAATCGTTTTAGCATGTGAAACAGATTTCGTTGCTAAAAACGATAGTTATAAAGAATTAGCACAACAATTTGTTGACATCGCTATTAATTTCACTAATAAAGAAGACTTCTTAGCTGCTGATTTTGGTGATGGTAATACTGTTGCTGAGAAATTAATCGAGCAAACTGGTGTTATCGGTGAGAAAATTGAGATTCCTTCTTTCGAAAGAATTGAAGCTCCTTATGTAGGATCTTATACTCACGTTGGTAAAATTGCTGCTTTAGTTGGAATTACAAAAGCTATTGATAAAGCTGCTGAATTAACTAAAGATTTAGCTATGCAAGCTGCTTCTATGGGTGCAACTACTTTATCTTATAAAGATTTCACTCCAGAGTATGTAGCCGCTGAAACTGAAGCTAGAATTGCTGCAATTATTAAAGATAATGAAGAGTTAGTTCGTTTAGGTAAAACTTTAAAGAACGTTCCTCAATTCGTATCTAGATTACAGTTAACTGACGAGGCTATGGCTCAAGCAGAAGAAACAGCAAAAGAGCAATTAAAAGCTGAAGGTAAACCAGAGCAAATTTGGGATAAAATCTTACCAGGTAAAATCGAAAGATTTATCTCTGATAACACTACTTTAGATCAAGAGCAGTGTTTATTAGATCAAAACTTCATCAAAGATGATAAGAAAACTGTTGCAGAATATGTTTCTTCTTATGGTGATGTAGAAGTTAAAAATTTCGTTAGAGTAACTTTAGGTTAATTCTAATTCGAACATATTTTTTAAGAAACCTTGCTTTTTGGCAAGGTTTTTTTGTGAGTAATATTTGTATATTTGCACAACTTTCAACAAAACTATGCAATACAAAAGAATACTTCTAAAACTTAGCGGTGAAGCCTTAATGGGAGACCGCGATTACGGAATTGACCCAAAAAGATTAAAAGAATACGCTTTAGAAATAAAACAAGTAGTTGAGAAAGGCATTGAAGTTGCCATTGTAATTGGAGGAGGAAATATATTTAGAGGTGTTTCTGGTGCTGCTAATGGAATGGATAGAGTTCAAGGTGACCACATGGGAATGCTTGCTACTTGTATTAACGGATTAGCGCTTCAGAGTGCTTTAGAAGATGTTGGTGTGTACACAAGAATGCAAACAGCTTTAGAAATTAAAGAAGTGGCAGAACCTTACATCAAAAGAAAAGCCATTCGTCACTTAGAAAAAGGTAGAGTAGTTATTTTTGGAGCAGGAACTGGTAATCCTTACTTTACTACTGATACTGCTGCTGTTTTAAGAGCTATCGAAATTGATGCAGATGCAATTTTAAAAGGAACTCGTGTAGATGGAATTTACAATGATGACCCTGAAAAAAACAAAGACGCAATTAAATTCGAAACTATTACGTTTAAAGATGTAATAGAAAAAGGGTTAAAAGTAATGGACATGACCGCTTTTACTCTAAGTGAAGAAAATAAACTACCAATTATTGTTTTTGACATGAATAAAAACGGAAATTTAGTTAAATTAGTTTCTGGAGAACCAATCGGAACAATAGTTGATTACAAATAGATCATCATATTTAATTATATCGATTAACAAATTTTTGAAAGATGACAGAAGAAATAGATTTTATATTAGATAGTACTAAAGAAGCTATGGATAGCGCAATTTCTCACTTAGAGAAAGAGTTAAGAAGTATTAGAGCTGGAAAAGCTTCTCCAGCAATGTTAGCTAATATTCAAGTAGATTATTATGGATCTGCAACGCCTTTAAGCCAAGTTGCAAATGTTAATACTCCAGACGCTAGAACAATTTCTATTCAGCCTTGGGAAAAAAACATGTTGCAAGAAATTGAAAAAGCAATTATGATTGCTAACATAGGTTTTAATCCAATGAATAATGGTGAAAACATCATTATAAATGTTCCACCATTAACAGAAGAACGTCGTCGTAACTTAGCTAAACAAGCAAAGGCAGAGGCTGAGCATGCAAAAGTTGGTGTTAGAAACGCTAGAAAAGATGCTAATAATGAAATTAAAAAGTTAGATGTTTCTGATGATATGAAAAAAAACACAGAAGCTGATATTCAAACTTTAACAGACAAATATGTAAAGCTTATTGATGAAAAGCTTGTTGTTAAAGAAAAGGAAATCATGACGGTTTAATTTTTATGATATATTTTTAAAAGAAGAGTGTTTACAACACTCTTTTTTTGTTCTATTACCTCTTTTTAACATACCTTTGCACAAATTTTTTTGAATGACTTTTTGGACTAAAATCGCAGGATTTATTTTACGAAATCGCTATCTAGTATTAGCTGTAATTATTGGTATAACTGCCTATTTAGTCTCCCAAACCAACAACATTCGTTTTTCCTATTCTGAGGCAAACCTACTTCCGGAAAACCATCAAGTCAACATAGAGTACAATAAATTCTTAGAAATTTTCGGAGAAGAAGGGAATTTAATAATACTTGGTTTAAAAGATAGTACCGTATTTGAAGTAAAAAAATTCAATGCTTGGAACGAATTAGCAAAAAAGTTAGATAACACTCCTCAAGTAGCTTTTACCGTATCTATTACTGATATTAAAAAATTAGAAGCAGACAGGAAAAACAGAAAGTTTGTAGTAAATCCTCTCTTAGAAAAAACTCCTTCCACTCAAGAAGACATAGAAAGTATTAAAAAACAGTTGTTTGAAGAATTGCCTTTTTATCAAAATATTCTTTTTAACGAAGAAGGTACAATTCAAACAGCAATATATCTTAAAAAAGACATTGTAAACACTCCTGAAAGAGCTGATTTTATTAATAATTATCTTATTCCAGAAGTAAAAAAATTTCAGAAAGATAATCAACTAGATGTACGTATCTCTGGTATGCCATACATTCGAACATTAAACTCTCAGAATATCGCTGATGAAATGCTTCTGTTTGTTGCTGGTGCTTTACTTATTACTGCCATCATCTTCTTTTTCTTTTTCAGATCTTTTAGAGCTACGTTTATCACTATGCTTGTTGTAGGAATTGGTGTTACTTGGGCGTTTGGTTTCATTGGATTGTTAGGATACGAACTTACTGTTTTAACAGCTTTAATTCCTCCATTAATTATTGTTATTGGAGTTCCTAATGCTGTCTTCTTAATTAATAAATATCAGCAAGAAGTTAAAAAGCACGGTAATCAAGCAAAGTCTTTACAACGTGTAATTTCCAAAATTGGTAATGCAACGTTAATGACGAATATTACAACTGCCTCTGGTTTTGCAACATTCGTATTTGTTAAAAGTCAACTTTTACGTGAATTTGGTATACTAGCTTCTATAAACATTATTAGTATTTTCATTTTAGCTTTATTGATTATACCAATTTTATATAGTTTCATGCCGCTACCACAAAAGAAGCATTTGAACCATTTAGAAAAAAAGTGGATGGAAAATGTGGTAAACTGGATGGAACGTACAGTAAGACATCATAGAATTACTATTTATATAACTACAGTAGTTATTATTATATTAAGTATGGCTGGTCTTTCTTTAATTAGAGTTTCTGGAAGCTTAATTGAAGATATGCCTAAAGGAAAACAGTTTTATAAAGACATCAAATTTTTTGAAACTGAATTCGGTGGTATTATGCCATTAGAAATTTTAATTGATACTAAAAGGGACAAAGGTGTTATGAAATTATCAACCTTAAAGAAAATGGAAAAGTTAAATGAAACCATTGAAACTTTCCCTGAACTTTCTAAGCCTATATCAGTTAACAATTTAGTAAAATACTCAAAACAAGCCTATTACAAAGGAAACCCTAAATATTATCAACTTCCAACGAGCCAAGAGCAAAGTTATATTTTTGCCTATACCAAGAACTCTGATAGTAATGCTGGGATGCTTAAGAATTTTGTTGACAGCACTGGACGATATGCAAGAATTACTACATTCATGAAAGATGTAGGTACTGATAAGATGGATATCATTCAAGAGCGTTTAAATGCAGTTATCAAGAAGCAATTTCCGGATGAAAAATTTGAAGTTTCTATGACTGGAAAAGCTTTAGTTTTTCTAAAAGGAACTAATTACCTTATAAAGAATTTAGTAATATCTCTTTCTCTAGCGATTCTCTTAATCTCAATTTTTATGGCGTGGATGTTTAGATCATTAGAAATGATATTAATTTCTTTAATCCCAAACATGTTACCGCTATTAATGACTGCTGGATTAATGGGATTCTTTGACATACCGATTAAACCATCAACTATTTTAGTTTTTAGTATTGCCTTTGGTATTTCTGTAGATGATACAATTCATTTTCTCGCTAAATACCGACAAGAATTACTGGCAAATAACTGGAGAATAAAACCTGCTGTATATTCAGCTCTTAAAGAAACTGGAGTAAGTATGTTTTATACTTCAATAGTTCTTTTCTTTGGCTTTTTAGTATTCACAGTATCTAGCTTTGGAGGAACTATAGCATTAGGAGGTTTGGTTTCTGTAACGCTGTTATTAGCTATGGTTTCTAATTTATTATTACTACCATCACTTCTATTATCTTTTGAAAAGAAAATAGCTAACAAAAAAGTGTTAAAGGAAACTAATTTTAAAATATTACCTCCTAAGGAGAAATCAGAAAAATAATTCTATTTTCATTAAAAAGCTACCATTCATGCATTAAATGCGTTGCTTGTTTCTCCTTAAAAAATTATATTTGTCCCTCAATTTTTAAAGGATATGAAAACAAGTAGCGTAAAAGAATTATTAGCTTCAGAAAAACTTCTTCAAGAAGTAAATGTTAAAGGTTGGGTAAGAGCGTTTAGAAGTAATCGTTTTATTCAATTAAATGATGGTTCTACGATTAATAATATTCAGTGTGTTGTTGATTTTGAGAATACAGATGAGGCTTTATTAAAAAGAATTACCACTGGCGCTGCTATTTCAGTTTATGGAACTTTAGTTGAAAGTCAAGGCAAAGGACAATCGGTTGAAATTCAAGTAACAAGTATTGATATTTTAGGAGATGCTGATCCTGATGAAGTTTCAAAAACTATTTTACAACCTAAGAAACACTCTTTAGAGTTATTAAGGCAACAAGCACATTTACGTGTTAGAACAAATACATTTAGTGCTGTAATGAGAGTGCGTTCGGCATTATCTTTTGCAGTACATCAATATTTCCAACAAAATGGATTTTATTATGTAAATACACCAATTATTACAGGTTCAGATGCTGAAGGTGCAGGTGAAATGTTTAGAGTTACGAATTTCGAACCAAACAAAGCTCCGTTAAATGAAGATGGTGAAGTTGATTATAGCCAAGATTTCTTTGGAAAACAAACTAACTTAACGGTATCTGGACAATTAGAAGCAGAGACCTATGCAATGGGACTTGGTAAAGTATATACATTTGGACCAACATTTAGAGCTGAAAACTCAAATACTACGCGTCATTTAGCTGAATTCTGGATGATTGAACCTGAAGTTGCATTTAATGATTTAGATGCGAACATGGATTTATCTGAGGATTTCATTAAGTATGTTTTACAGTATGTATTAGATAACTGTCAAGATGACTTAGCTTTTTTAAATGATAGATTCGTTAAAGAGGATAAAGCAAAGCCTCAAGCTGAGCGCAGTGAAATGTCATTGATTGAGAAAATTAAATTTGTTGTAGACAACAACTTTAAAAGAGTCTCTTATACTGAAGCAATTGATATTCTACGTAATAGCAAACCTAACAAAAAGAAGAAATTCCAATTTCCAATTGATGAATGGGGAGCTGATTTACAATCTGAACACGAACGTTATTTAGTTGAAAAACACTTTAAATGTCCTGTAATCTTATTTGATTATCCAGCTAATATTAAAGCATTTTACATGCGTTTAAATGAAGATGGTAAAACAGTAAGAGCAATGGACGTTTTATTCCCTGGGATTGGTGAAATGGTTGGTGGTTCTCAAAGAGAAGAACGTTTAGAGGTGCTGAAAGAAAAAATGGCTGCTTTAGATATTGAAGAAGAAGAATTATGGTGGTATTTAGACACTCGTAAATTCGGAACAGCAGTTCACTCTGGATTTGGTCTTGGTTTTGAACGTTTAGTATTATTTACTACAGGGATGAGTAATATTAGAGATGTGATTCCTTTCCCAAGAACACCTCAAAATGCTGAATTCTAAAAAGAATTAAAAAATACATACAGTAATCGCCATTCCTAACAAGAATGGCGATTTTATTTTTACTGAATTCATATATTTGTATCTATGCTAAAACAAAGTTTACATCAAAAATTACTTCAAAAACTGTCGCCTCAACAAATTCAGTTGATGAAACTTATTCAACTGCCTACTCAGGCGTTTGAAGAGCGTTTAAAGCAGGAAATTGAAGAGAACCCTGCTTTAGATACTGGAAAAGAAGAGAGTGATAATTTTGACGACGATTTTTCAAATGATACGGATTATGATGATGCCGGTAGTGAAAAAATTGAAGCTGATGATATCAATATAGACGAATATCTTAGTGACGACGAATTTCCTAGTTATAAAACGCAAACAAATAACTATTCTTCAGACGATGAAGAAAAGCAAGTTCCTTATGCCGCAGGTACAACTTTTCATCAATCTTTGAATAATCAATTAAATACTTTTAGAATAGATGAGGAGGAAAAAGCTATTGCAGAGTTTCTTGTAGGAAGTATAGATGAAAGCGGTTATATACGACGAGATTTAATTGATTTAATTGATGATTTAGCGTTCACCCAAAATGTATTTACTACAGAAGAAAAAGTTGCTTATGTGCTAAAAAATGTAGTACAACGTTTAGATCCAATTGGAGTTGGAGCAAGAGATTTAAAAGAATGCTTAATCATCCAACTAAGATCGAAAACACCTACTAAAAGTCGTGCTTTAGCAATTGACATACTAGAAAATGCTTTCGATCATTTTGTAAAAAAACACTACAATAAACTATTAGATAAGTTTAATATTTCTGAAGAAGAACTTAAGGAAGTAAACTTAGAAATATCAAAACTTAATCCTAAACCTGGTAGCTCTTATGCTGGTAATAATAAAATTGCCGAACAAATTGTTCCCGATTTCACTATTAGAATTATTGACGGAAAATTAGAGCTATCATTAAACTCTAGAAACGCTCCTGAGTTACATGTTTCGAAGGAATACAACAACATGTTAAAAGGATATCAAGATTCTAAAGATAAGACTAAGTCTCAAAAAGATGCGGTATTATTTATCAAACAAAAGTTAGATGCTGCAAAATGGTTTATTGATGCAATTAAACAGCGTCAGCAAACTTTATTAGTTACCATGAATGCTATCATGCATTATCAATATGATTATTTTTTAACGGGTGATGAACGAAAGTTGAAACCGATGATCTTAAAAGATATTGCAGATACGATCAACATGGATGTTTCAACGATTTCAAGAGTAGCAAATAGTAAATATGTTTCTACTCCTTATGGTACGAAATTAATTAAAGAATTTTTCTCTGAATCAATGAAAAACGATCAAGGAGAGGATGTATCTACTAGAGAGATTAAGAAAATACTAGAAAACGTAATAGCAGAAGAAAATAAAAAGAAACCTTTAACAGATGAAAAGTTATCTGCAATTTTAAAGGAAAAAGGATATCCAATTGCGAGAAGAACTGTAGCGAAGTATAGAGAACAATTAGACATTCCCGTGGCTAGATTAAGAAAAGAAATATAAATGAGATGGCATAAGTTTTTATCAACCATTCTTCATCCAATAGTAATGCCAACTATTGGTTTATTGTTGTATTTTTATTTATGTCCTTTTGAAGTTGATTTTAGAGAGCAATTATACTTTTTAAGCATTGTATTTATAGCAACGTATATCATTCCGATATTCATATTAATAGTTTTAAAGCTAACAAATAAAATTAGTTCTGTAAACTTACCCTCAATAAAGGAACGAAAAGCACCTCTCTTTATAATGATGTGTATTTTTTTAATCTTAGCTAGATACTTTAGTGCTTTTAGAAACGCTCAAGATTTATCATATCTCTTTTATGGCACCTTGTTAGGATTGATAGCTATATATCTGATTTTTGTTACTGGAATCAAAACTAGTATCCATTTATTATCTATGGGAAGTGCTGTTGGATATTTTATAGTTTTTCAGCTTATATACAACGTATCTGTTTTGCCTTTAATAATTATTTTAATACTGCTTTCCGGTCTTTTAGGAGCTTCAAGACTATACTTGAAGGCGCACACACCTAAAGAGGTTTATTTAGGCTTTATTTTAGGTGTTAGCTGTCAAATTATTGCCTATTATATGTTATAAAAAACTTATAGCAAGTAAAAAATTAAACCAAACTTAGTTATTTTAGAAGCTACTTCTTCTCCATTTACAATTGCATTTTTATAAACAGAATTAAGTCCGTAGTAGAAATAAAAATTAAATGCACCATATCCAGCAGATACTTCTAATCCTGTTTGAAATTTATTAAAAACGGCAATGTTAGAAAATTCAATTAGCTGGTTATTTAATTCATAAGAAAACTTATTATTCAAATTATAGGTTAATTTCATTCCAGCATAGACTCTCCAAAATGAATAGGTTACAGCATCTGATGTTCTCCAACGTAATTGGATAGGAAACTCCAAATTATGTAATTTGAGTTTATTTGATGCAATATTATCAGCTAATTGTAGCGTATTAGTATCTAACACTTGTAAGTCATGATTAAAGGAATTGTAACCATACCCTACTCCAACACCAGCAGATAAATTTCCTCTTCTTGTAAAAGGAATGTCTTTAATATAACCAAATGACAAGCTATAAGAAAAACCACTAGTTTCAGCCATAGCTGGTTGATTTCTCATTATATCATAGGAAACACTCATATACAATTGATCTTCCCAATACTTATCTCCTAAACGCAATGAATCTTGTTGAGCATAGGTTATAAAAGAGCATACTATAAAAAGTAAAAAGAAATAATTAGACTTCATGTTTAAATATAACTATTAAGAATAAAAAAAGAGCAATTTAAAAATTGCTCTTTTGTATATAATAAATCAAAATGAAATTTATTCACTAATAGTACTTCCCTTGTGAGTAGACAAACTTAACTTAAGAGCATTTACATCTCTTAAACGTTGTCTAATATCAGTTAAAGTACCTACACTCATTTGCTTATCAGCCTTGATTGACGTAGTCATTCTTGGGTGGTTTACCTCAGGAACATCTAATCTAGCATTTAAAATAAATGCTGGAATATCATCAGGACTTGCAATCTTATCGTTTAATTGGATACTGTTGTATTTATTACCAAACTTATCAGTTTCTTTAGCCTGTCCAACATAAATAGTAGTAACTAAACTTTTTTGTTCAAGCTTTTTTACTTCTGTTGCACTTGGTAATTTTGGACTGTTAATCTGTAAGTCTGTTTCTCTCATCACGGTAGTTACCATGAAGAAGAAAAGTAACATAAAAACAATATCAGGTAAAGAGGCAGTCGAAATAGCCGGTGTCCCTTTTTTCTTTTTTCCAAATTTTGCCATGGTTTAATTGTTTTTATAGTTATTATTCAGTACCAGTTGGATCTAGATCCGTAATAATTTGTGGATATGAATCTTTTATTACCTGAACTTGTCTTTCAAGATTCTCATCTTTATTACCACTTTTCTTATAAGCTTCCTCTATTTCATCAAAAGTTCTCTTATACTTTTTTAGAGATAATTCATTTCTTAATTCAGTATAGGCTCTTCTTAATTCGTTCTGTATGCTTACATAAACTTCATAATCAGCAGCTCTATCACTTTCAATTGAAATAATAGCTTTATTAGGGTGGTCTGATGATTCAGGGTCTCTATCCCCATTACAATAATCACATTCTTTACCCTTCTCTTCTCCTGGCATTGGATTTCCAATACCTCCACCATTATCGATAAATTTTTTAGCAGCTCCTTTAAGATCTTTTAACTCCATAACATCTCCGTCTACAAACAAATCGTTATTTCTGTTAATACTAATCTCAAAAATGTTCTTCTCTTTAATCTTTGGCGGATCGTAATTTGCTGGTGGTTTTTCTGGTAATTTCATTGAAATACCAGAGTCAACATCCATAGTTGTTGTTACTAGGAAAAAGATAAGTAGCAAGAAGGCGATATCTGCCATC
The DNA here is from genome assembly GCF_004345825.1 of Tenacibaculum skagerrakense. Taxonomy (GTDB): domain Bacteria; phylum Bacteroidota; class Bacteroidia; order Flavobacteriales; family Flavobacteriaceae; genus Polaribacter; species Polaribacter skagerrakensis. The sequence goes on along the minus strand of NZ_SLXM01000004.1, from coordinate 89,017 downwards.
GAACCTGCATTAATTTCTGGGTTTTCTCTTCTTGCCATGATAAATTATTTAATTAATCCTTTTAATAAATCGAATACAAAGAAAGCCCCTGCTATTACAAGCAAAAATAAACTTCCCCATATACCTGTACTAGTTAATTTAGAAACAGAACTACCTGCAGCTGCAATAATCTCATCGTTAGCATTAATAACTTGATTAGCATCAGCTATTAAATACGAAACTAAAAGTACTACACCTAAACTAACTACTCCCAAGATAGCTCTTTTAAGAGCTGCTGGGTTCTTAAAGAATCCTAATAAAGAAGCAACTACAGCAACTACTACCGAAGCAATCAATAAGATTACTGCAAAAGATACCATCGGTGAAGAAGCACCATCGATAGCTGCTACGTCGTCTTTATTAACCATCATAATGTTGGCGTATAATCCTATACCTACAACACCAATAATGGCTATTAATATTGTTAAAATTTTATTATTCATGCTAGATATTATTTTTTATACTTAGCTAATAAATCGATTAAAGAAATAGAAGCATCTTCCATGTTGTTAACGATACTATCTACTTTAGATACGATGTAGTTATAGAAAATCTGTAAGATAATTGCTACAACTAAACCAAATACTGTTGTTAAAAGTGCAATCTTAATACCTCCTGCTACTACTGCTGGTGAGATATCGTTTTGTACTTGGATTTTATCGAATGCTTCAATCATACCAATTACAGTTCCCATGAATCCTAACATCGGTGCAAGAGCGATAAATAAAGATAACCAAGAGATATTCTTCTCTAACAATCCCATTTGAACTCCTCCATATCCAACTACTGCTTTTTCAGCTGCATCTAATCCTTCATCAGCTCTTTCTAATCCTTGGAAGAAAATAGAAGCAACAGGTCCTTTGGTATTTCTACAAACTTCTTTCGCTGCTTCAACACCACCAGAACTTAATGCATCATCTACACTAGCAATTAATTTTTTAGTGTTTGTAGTTGCCATGTTTAAGTAAATAATTCTTTCGATTGCAATAGCTAAACCTAAAATTAAGGCTACTAATACAATCCCCATAAACGTTGGATCTCCTTCAATAAAACGTTGCTTTAACTCTTGGTGAAAAGTTTTTTCCGCTTCTTGTGCAAAAGTTGATTGAATAGCCCCAAAGAACATAAATCCTGTAAGAGTTAGGACATTTACTGCTTTTTTCATTTTGTTATAATTAATTTAAAAATAGTTAACGTGTTAAAAATACAAATTTTTATATAGTTAACCAGCCTGATTACTAGTAACCTATTTTTATAAGTATGGTTTAAACAAGTAACCCTGCCAGTTTTCAGAGAGCCAAGTAACAAAAAAATGTTGGTACATTAAAAAAAATTAACGCTAATTGTTAAAAAACTTTTCCTTTTTATCACTTAAATTTAAAATTTATCAATTAGGATTGTAAACTTATTTCTCCCCTCAACGGTTTTTCGAAATAATATTTAAAATCTTCTTGTGACAAATTTTCTCCTAATAGGTACATCATTTTAGCAACGGCAGTCTCTGTAGTAATATCTCTTCCGTTAATTATACCTATTCTTTTTAGGTCGGTACTAGTTTCGTACAACCCTAAAATCACACTTCCTCCAGCACATTGTGTAACATTTACTACCTGAACTCCTTTTTTAATTACTTCCTCTAATGATTTAATAAACCATTCTTCATTTAACGCATTTCCAGATCCATATGTTTCTAAAATTACACCTCTTAAACCATTAATATTTAAAATTGTATCTACTACTTTAGGCGTAATTCCAGGAAACAACTTCAAAATAACAATATCATCTATTAAATTTTTTCTAAAGATCAACTGACTCTCTTCACTATCATTTCTGAATAATAAATGCTGATTAAAATGTAAATGAACACCGCTTTCTGCAAGAGGTGGATAATTCATGGAAGCGAACGCTTCGAATTGTTCTGCATTAATTTTTGTGGTTCTATTAGCTCTATATAACTTATATTCGAAATACAAACCAACTTCTCTTATGATTGGTTGGTTATTTTCTCTTGCACAAGCAATTTCAATAGAAGTAATTAAGTTTTCTTTTGCGTCGGTTCTTAAATCTCCAATCGGTAGTTGAGAACCTGTAAAAATTACTGGCTTTTGAAGGTTTTCAAACATGAAGCTTATCGCTGAAGATGTATATGACATCGTATCAGAACCTGTTAAGACAACAAAACCATCATAAATACTATAATTATTTTTAATAATTTCTGCAATCTTAACGTAATAACCTGTATTCATATTAGAAGAATCAATAGGTTCTTCAAATGAAATAGTAGCTATATCACAATTCAAGTGTTTTAGTTCTGGTATTTTCTCTAAAATTTGATTAAAGTCAAATGCTTTTAATGCCCCTGTTTGATAATCCTTTATCATTCCGATTGTTCCACCGGTATATACTAGTAAAATCTTTGGTTTGTTTGCCATTTTGTCAACTTTTATCCCATTATAATAAAATGGAATAATTTATGTTGTAAATTTATTAAACAAAACAATATTTGAAAATTAATTAGAAACGATTATGATAGGTTTTTATATTCTTATAGGTATTATAAGTCTATTCAGCTGGATAGTAAGTAATACTTTAAAAACAAAGTTTAAAAAATACTCTAAAGTACATTTGAGAAATGGAATGAGTGGTGCTGAAATTGCAGAAAAAATGCTAGCTGATCATGGAATATATGATGTTAAGGTAATTTCTACACCTGGTATGTTAACAGATCACTATAATCCAGTAAACAAAACAGTGAATTTAAGTGAAGGCGTTTATAACCAAAGAAATGCTGCAGCAGCGGCAGTAGCAGCTCATGAGGTTGGGCATGCTGTTCAACATGCACAAGCGTATGAATGGTTACAAATGCGTTCTAAATTAGTTCCTATGGTAAGCATTACATCTAGTTTTTCTCAATGGATGATTATTGGCGGGATTGCTTTTGGAGCTGCTTCAGGAAATACAGGAATTGGTTTTTACATTGCTGTTGCTGGTTTATTGTTTATGGCATTGGGTACATTATTCAGCTTTATAACCTTACCTGTTGAGTATGACGCAAGTAATAGAGCTTTAGCTTGGCTTGAAAATAAAAACATGGTTAGTCGTGAAGAGTTAGCCGGATCAAAGGATGCATTAAAATGGGCGGCGAGAACTTATTTAGTTGCTGCTCTTGGATCTTTAGCAATGTTAGCTTATTGGGCGCTTCAAGTTTTAGGTAGTAGAGATTAACATAATTTTCAACATAAAAATAACAAAGGCTTCCCAAAAAGGAAGCCTTTGTTATTTCATATTGTTTGTTTCGTCTAATTGAAAAATGTATTTCATGAAAAAAGCTTTTTTATTATTCATAGCATGTTCAATGTTAAACACTTATTGTTATAGTCAAAAAATGAATCCAACTAAATTAGGAACGATGCTTGAAACTATTAGTGACAGTATTGTGAGTAATACTTCTCAATGGCGATTTATAATTAAAAATACTCCTTTTGTCGCAATTGCAGATTCAACTCATAATAGAATGCGAATTATGTCTCCAATAATAGAAAGCAATAACCTTTCTGAAGAGCTTAAAACAGCATTATTAATGGCAAATTTTCATACAGCCCTAGATGTTAAATATGCCATTTCAGACGGAATTCTTTGGTCAGTATATATTCATCCTCTAAAAGAACTTACAGAAAATCAAGTTTTAGATGCTGTAAGTCAAGTATATTATGCCAAAGTAAATTTTGGAACCACTTTCTCGAGCACTTCATTAGTTTTTCCTGGTAAAAAACCCAAAAAAGAAAATCCAAAATCTACCAAAAAGAATAAATTGATTGATAAAATGTAATTAGTAAAAACCTGATTCATCCGAAATTTATCCCAATTCATCAGTTTTTGATTTTCTAAGAGATGTAACAAGCATAGTTTTGACTTGTCATTAGAAAAATGAAAATCATAATGAAAACATACATTAAAAAGTCTTTTTTAGCATTTATTACTCTTTATTCTTTTCAATTAATCGCTCAACATTCCATTTCAGGAAGGATAACAGACGTAAAAAACCAACCTTTACCTTTTGCTAATGTTATTTTACTAAGCGAACAAAAAAACTCAAATCCTAAAGGAGCAGTTTCCGATGAAGAGGGGAATTATAGCTTTGAAAATATTTCTGAAGGAAGTTATACTATTGAGGTTTCTATGTTAGGTTTTAAAACCAAGACATCCGAAAAATTCATAGTAAATTCATCTAAAACATTCAACTTTATGTTAAAAGAGGAAAACGAATCCTTAAATGAAGTTGTTGTACAAAGTAAGCGTCCTGTAATTAAACAAACAGCCGAAAAATTAGTTGTAGATCTTCAAAACTCTGAAATGCTGAACAATAGTTTAGAGGACGTAGTTAAACGTGTACCTGGAATTATTGTAACTAATAATGGAATCAGCTTTGCTGGGAGATCTGATGTTCGAATTTTAATCAATGGTAAAACCACTGATTATATGGATATGGATACACTTTTACGAGATTTTCCAGCTGATAACATTGCAAAAGTTGAATTAATAGAACAACCTGGAGCTGAATTTGACGCTGAAGGTTCTGGTCCTATTATTAACATCATTTTGAAAAAAAATGTCCGATTAGGAACACATGGAAGTGTAGGTTTATGGATTGGTGAGGACGAAGGTTTTGAATACGGAACTAATGCATCTATTGCTAGTTATAAAAACAAATTAAACTGGCAGTTAAATACTGGTTACTCGGCTCCTACTTGGAGAGATGATTTATTTATTTTAAGAACAGTTGATGATACAACTTATGATCAAGCAACGATAGAGCCTTTTGACCCTAAACGAGTTTGGGTTGGAGGAAGTATTGATTATTACATAAACGACAAAAACTCAATTGGGTTTGGTACTAGGTATAACAACTCAACATCTGATAGAACTTCAAAAAGTAATACTGATATTAACTCGCCAAATTCATTTGAACGTTTTGTAACTGAAAACACTTTTGATAGAGATCAAAACACATTAAGCTTTAATCCTTACTACGAATATAAAACAGCAACTGACAAACTGTTAATTGATTTTAATTACATCAATTTTAAGAATGAAAACACCAATGATATTTATGCAGTAAATGGTAATACTGTTCCTTTTACGAATCAACGCTATTTACAAGATAGTAAATACACTATTAACACGTATAAAATAGATTATTCAAAAACATTTTCAGAAAATTTTAAGCTAAGTGCAGGGTCTAAATACTCTCAAGTAGATACTGACAGTGATTTAAAGTTATTTACTGAGAATACAAACGGTGATTTTGATTTTCAGCCTGATAATAGCAATCGCTTTTTGATTGATGAAAACATCTTTGCACTCTATTCAAAGGTAAATGCCTCTTATGGCGATTGGTCTTTATCTGGTGGATTACGTTATGAAAATAGTAATACAAAAGGAACATCTGTAAGCACAAACGAAACTAGAACAAGAACAATATCTCAATTATTTCCTAGCGCTTCTGTAAGTAGAAAATTGACAGAACAACTTGGAGTAAATGTAGCCTACAGTTATAGAATTAGAAGACCAAACTACAATAGCTTAAATTCTTTTGTAACAGTATATGACCCTTTAACCTCAGAAGTTGGAAACCCAAACTTGAAACCTTCTTTTACAAACAATTATCAATTTAACTTAACTTTCGATAGTCAACCGTTTTTTACAGTTGCTTACAGTGAAACTAAAGACAATTTATTTTTGTTTATTTCTCAAGATGATGCTACTGCACAAATATCTCGAACGACTATTAATCTTAAAGACAGAGAAAACTGGAATTTTAGATTATTTGGACCTTTAGATTTTATTAAAGGATTAGAAGGTTTTACGGGGTTTATTGTTGATTATAATAAATTTGCTTCTGATGAACTAAATCCTAATTTATTATTAACTAAATGGAATTATGGATGGTATACACAAGCAAGTTATAAACTACCTTGGGCTATAAACGCAGAAATGTCTAGCTATTTTGGTTCTGGTGCTTTAGAAGGACAAATTGATGTAGGTTGGATAGGTAATTTGGGCTTTTCATTTGGTAAGAAGTTCCTAGAAGACAGGTTAAAAGTTAACTTAGGAATTAATAAAGTGTTAGACAGAGGATTTGTTGGTCGTGTTAACTACGATAACATTAATGCAAACATTGAGAGTAACGGTTCTAGACAAAATGTACAATTACGATTAACCTATAACTTCGGTTCTAAATTTGGTAAAAAGAAAACCAAGAGTAATTCATCAAGAGATGAAGAAAACAGAATAGATAGCAACGATTAGATTCTTATGAAAACATATTATAAAATACTTTTTGTAATTGGTTTACTATTTGAAGCCATTGGACAAATACTACTTTCTAGAGGAAATGAATTTGTTTACGCATTAAAACCTATTGATTTTGCTCATTGGTCATTACTTCTAGGAGTTGTATTACTAATTCCTCAGGTTGGAAACTTCCCAAGAAGTATGGCAACCTATTTAGGAGTTCCAACTATTTTAATTGGAATTACATGTATTATAGGAATGTGCGTGTTAGATTTTATATGGTGGAGTCAACCTAATCAAGAAATAAGAAATGAATTCGCTGGTCATTTATACAACGTAAAAGCTATATGGAATCCTTTTATAGCTGTCGGTCCCAATTTCTTAAACGTTGGTTTGTTTTTACTCGCTTTAAATTATATCAAAACAACTAAAACTGGAGTAATATTAATTGTTTTAGCAACCTTAACTGTTTTTTTCGGTAGCTTTATTCCTTCAAGATTAATTTATGTGTATTTAATCACAGCTATTGGTTATGGATTAATCTTTTTCAATAATAAAACAACTAATGAATACTAAACTTAATAAATCCGATGTAGTTCTTCTAGCTATCTATTTTGCAGTTTCTTTTATTAAACAAGGAAGAGATTATTACAAAAGAGATGCTTTAATACGTGAATATTTTATAGATTTTCCTGTAGAAATATTCATGATTGGATCTATCGTTTTTTTATTTATTTTTTGGTTAATTCCAAAATTTACTACCAAAAAACAATATTTTTCATTTACGATTATCGGAGTTTTTATTTTAGTATTTTTTGCTGGAATAGACTATGTAATTGGTTATTGGTCTGGAAACAATGATTGGTCTAAATTCCCTAAAACTGTAGATTTCTTTTTTCTAATGATTGATAGATCTACCTATTCAACAGCTTTCCCTTTTGCTCTTTTACTTACTAAGAAATTTTACGAAGGACAAGCGCAGATTTCAAAAATAAAAGAGCAACAAAAAGAGAACGAACTAAAACTACTACGTTCTCAAATAGACCCTCATTTTTTATTCAATAACTTAAATACACTAGACAGTTTAATTGATTCTAATACCGAAAAAGCAAAAGAATATATTAATAGACTTTCTTTAATTTACAGGTATCTAATTAAAACAAAAGACTCAGAAGTTATGGAGCTTTCTGAAGAAATACAGTTAGCAGAAAACTACATCTTTTTAATTCAAACTCGATTTGAAAATGATTACGATTTTCATATTGACAAAAGAGCGTCAATAACCGATAAATTTATTCCAACTGGAGCTTTACAAACTTTGTTAGAAAATGTAGTTAAGCATAATATACCGGATAAAAAGCCAATTAAAACAACTATTGTTATAGAAGATGAATGTTTAAAGATTTGTAACAATAAATCTTTATTGAATAATAAAAAAGAGTCTTTTGGCACCGGATTGCAAAACTTGAAAACTAGATATCAGTTATTATCAGACCAAGAGATTACTGTTATAAATACCGAAAATGAATTTAAGGTTACTCTTCCTATTATTAACTTGATTGCATAAGAAAACCTATGAAAATATTAATTCTAGAAGACGAAATTCCTGCTTATCAAAAGCTAAATACTTATTTAAACGAGTACTTCAATACTGAAGAAGTGCATTCAGATTGGGTAAGAAGCATTAAAGATGGAAAAGCGCTTATAGAAAACACTACTTACGATGTTATATTATCTGATATCCAATTATTAGATGGTATTTCCTTTGACTTGTTTGATGAAATAGCTATAAACACTCCTATTATTTTTTGCTCTGCTCATGATGAATATTTATTCAAAGCATTTAATTCTAATGGAATTGCTTATATACTGAAGCCTTACACCAAAAAAGAATTTAATAGTGCAATAGAAAAATATCAATCTTTATTTAAAAAAGGCGATTATGGTAATTTAAATTCAGAAGTAATAAACGAACTTAAATCTACTCTTAAAGAAGAAAATGCTGCGTTTAAAAAACGCTTTGTTATCAAAAAAACTAAAGGGATTCAACTACTCAATGTAATCGATATTTCTTTTATTGAAGCCTCAGGAGATTTTTGTATTGCTACTGATAAAACTGGCAAAAGACACTCAATTTCTCAGAGTTTGGGCGCTATCACTAAGCAACTAAATCCTAATAAATTTTTCAAAATTAACCGAAGTGAACTAGTTAACATCGAGTATATAGAAAATATTGAAAACCATTTTAAAAACCGTTTATTACTTACCGTAACAGGTTGTAAAGAAAAACCGATGACCAGTACTTCAACAACAGCAGAATTTAGAAAATGGTTAGAACAATAGAAAACAACCAAAAATCAAAAAGACTCGAATACTCGAGTCTTTTCTTACATATAAACGATTGTGATTAAAATTAATCTCTGTCTAAAAATATTTGTAATACATACCAGAATAATAACATTAATGATGCAAATAATCCTAATGCTGCTGGAATGTAATCTTCCGTAGTAAATTTATGTACTAAGTTAGATGTTTGGTATAAAATAGAACCTCCAGCTAATACACACATACCAACTGAAAACCATAATCCTAAGTTAAATCCGAATAAAGTTCCTGCGACTATTAATCCTATAGCAATAAAAAAACCAATAGTTAAAGCTGACTTTAAAAAAGAAAAATCTTTCTTGGTCATTATTACTACTGCAGACAACCCTGCAAATAAAGTTAATGTAACAATTCCTGCTTGTTGCAACACTTCAAAACTTTCAGTGTACGCAACAGCTATGTATATTAAAGGAATAAAAATAAATGCTTCTGCAAATACATAACCAGCATAAGCCATGTATTGTAAATTTTTATCTGTAGTACGTAAAGCGGTACTTTCTGCATAATTAGTAACCAACATAAAGCCTCCAAGTAATAACAACCACTTCCAGCCTTGAGTCATTGATAAAGCAAACTCTACTATTGTGTTACTTTGTAATAATAAATATTCAAAAATGATAAATAACAATACACCTCCAGCTACGTGTGCATAGGTTTTTTTGTAAAAAGCTACTCTTTCTACTTCTGTAGATTGAGCTACTAAAACTCTATCGTGATTATCAAAAGAGTTAAAAGAATTTTCCATAATAATTTTTTAATGATTTTCGATTGGTAAAAATAGAATTTATTTTTAAATAAAAAACCCTAGCAATTAGTTACTAGGGTTAAAAATATCTTAATCGTTTAATTTTAAAACTGCCATAAACGCTTGTTGTGGTATTTCTACATTACCAATTTGTCGCATTCTCTTCTTACCTTTCTTTTGTTTCTCTAAAAGTTTACGTTTACGAGAAATATCTCCTCCATAACATTTTGCTGTTACATCCTTACGTAAAGCTTTCACTGTTTCACGTGCTATTATTTTTGCGCCAATTGCTGCTTGAATTGGAATATCAAATTGTTGGCGTGGAATTAATTCCTTCAATTTCTCACAAATTCGCTTTCCTATAGAATACGCATTACTATCATGTAATAAAGATGAAAGCGCATCAACTACTTGTCCGTTTAATAGCATATCTACACGAACAAGTTTAGATTTTTTTAATCCAATTGGATGATAATCAAACGAAGCATATCCTTTAGAAACTGTTTTTAGTCGATCATAAAAGTCAAATACAATCTCTGCTAAAGGCATTTCAAATATTAATTCAACTCTTTCTGGAGTTAAATATGTTTGATTTACAATCTGTCCTCTTTTTTCAATACATAAACTCATTACTTGTCCCACAAAATCGGCTTTTGTAATAATAGAAGCTTTGATAAAAGGTTCCTCTACCCTGTCCAATTTAGAAGGATCTGGTAAGTCAGATGGATTATTAACAATAATTACCTCATCCGGTTCTTTTTTTGTGAATGCATTGTAAGAAACGTTAGGAACTGTGGTAATAACTGTCATATTAAACTCACGTTCTAAACGCTCTTGAATAATTTCCATGTGTAACATTCCTAAGAATCCACATCGGAAACCAAAACCTAAAGCTGCAGAGCTTTCTGGCTGAAACACTAAAGAAGCATCATTTAATTGTAACTTCTCCATAGAAGATCTTAATTCTTCATAATCTTCAGTGTCTACAGGATAAATCCCTGCAAATACCATTGGTTTTACATCTTCAAAACCTTCAATAGTATCAGTAGTTGGATTTACAAAATCTGTAATAGTATCTCCTACTTTTACTTCTTTTGCTGTTTTAATACCCGTAATTAAATAACCAACATCTCCTGTTTTTATCTCGTTTTTAGGGTCTTGTTTTAATTTAAGTGTTCCTACCTCATCGGCAAAGTATTCTTTACCTGTAGCCATGAACTTAATTCTTTGATTCTTTTTTATAGAACCATCAATAATTCTAAAATACGTTTCAATTCCTCTATAAGAATTGTATACACTATCAAAAATTAGAGCCTTTAATGGCGCATCAGGATTTCCTTTTGGAGCTGGAATCCTATTAATAATAGCTTCTAAAATTTGATCTACACCAAAACCAGTTTTTCCACTAGCCGGGATTACATCTTCAGGATCACAACCTAATAGATCGACAATATCATCGGTAACTTCTTCTGGGTTTGCAGATGGTAAATCTACTTTGTTTAGAACAGGAATTATTTCTAAATCATTGTCTAACGCTAAGTATAAATTTGAGATTGTTTGTGCTTGAATGCTTTGAGCAGCGTCTACAATTAACAAAGCTCCTTCACATGCCGCAATTGAACGAGAAACCTCGTATGAAAAATCTACGTGTCCTGGAGTGTCAATTAAGTTTAAAATATAGGGCTCTCCTTCATGAACATAATTCATTTGAATTGCGTGCGATTTAATAGTAATTCCACGCTCTCTCTCCAAATCCATATTATCTAATAATTGATCTTGCTTTTCACGCTCAGTAACAGTTTGCGTAAAATCTAATAATCTATCTGCAAGAGTACTCTTACCATGATCAATATGAGCGATAATACAAAAATTCCTTATGTTTTTCATTCGTTCTTATTCCTTCTTAATGACTTGCAAAGATACGCTAATTGCATCTTCTCTAGCAAAAAAAGTTTCGGTTAAAGTTTAGCATAAAAACTACGCCCTCAGCTTTTAGAATTATAATTTGATATCGACTATAATATTGAAATGTCATTTAATTTTCAACCGTTTTTTTTCCCTTTCAACCTTAAAAAGTTCCTTTTAAACATCTTTTACAGTGTGTAATCTTTAAAGCTAAAATACATTTGCTGTAACATTGATTGAAAGATTGATGTTTTACACGAAATAGATACTAGATAGCATCATAAAAATATTGAAGATCATCATTCCAGAGTGTAACTTAATTTATTTGAAGTTGACCTCTAAGGCTCAGCATATCTGTTTTGTTTTTTTGAATTGAAAACACGATGTAAGGGGGAACGTTATTTACAATTTAATGTTTGCAAATTCATTTAAACCTTAAACAACATATGCTGAGTTCTTAAAAAATTGACAATCTTCTTAAAGGTTATATTTCCTTTTAAACAAGAAATTTTCCTTTTTTAGTAATTTTATGAATCTAACCAACAACAATATAAAACATCTTTGTACCAGCTATGTGAAAGGTATTTGAGTGTGAATGGAATAAACCTCTTAAGTTAACCGTTATTAACCTATAAAAACTAAATCATGAAAAAACGTAACCTAACATTCTTATTTGTATTAGCTTTTTTGATTGCAAATTGTACTTCCTCTGAAGTAGCAAACGATGATCCTGTTGTAATAGACCCAACTCAGAAAGTTACTTATGAAAAAGATGTAAAAAACATTATTAACAACAGTTGTGCAGTAAGCGGATGTCACATTGGTTCTAATCCTCCAGCTGGTATTTTACTTACCACGTACAACCAAGTAAGAAGTCAGGCTGAAAACGGAAACTTAATTGCACGAATGAATAACAGTTCCAATCCTATGCCTCCAACAGGAATTTTACCTAGTTCTACTAGAAGTGTTATAGATCAATGGAAAGCAGATGGCTTTCTTGAGAACTAATTGTTAAACTATAAAAGAAACTTTACTATGAGATTACTTATAACTTTATTACTGATTTCTCAATCTATATTTGCCCAAAAATATTTTACGAGAACTGGGGCTACTGAATTCAAAGCTTCGGTTAAAGCCTTTGAACCTGTTCAGGCAACAAACAACAGCACCAGTGCTATACTAACAAACGATGGACAAATAGCTGCTCAATTATTTATTAGTGCGTTTCAATTTCGTTTGGCTTTAATGCAAGAACATTTTAACGAAAATTATATGGATTCTGCAGAGTTTCCTAAAGCTACCTTTAAAGGAAAAATAGAAAACATTATAGTAAGCGACCTTGAAAACTCCAAAGAAGTTATCATAAAAGGAATTTTAACCGTTAGAGGAATTGAGAAAAAAATTGAAACAAAAGGAACACTTTCTAAAATTGGCGATAAGATTAAGTTAGTTTCTGATTTCGTTGTACTTCCAAGCGATTTTAATATTGAAATACCAAGTTTAATACGACGTAAAATTGCACGTGAAGTAACCATTAATTTGAACTATGACTTTACTAAAAAAATATAAGAATTTAATTATTACATCTGTGCTTGTGCTAATTGGTATTTTTGCTTACAATCAAATATTTAAAGAAGCTGAAACTACTGAAGAAATCGAAGCAGTGTTTAAAGGTTCATCGGGAGAGTTAGTAACTCTTCTATCAAAAGATCTTTCAAGTTTAAACAATAAAGCCGTGGAAGTTGAAGGCATCATAACTTCAATAAACAATGAAGGAATTATAATAGACAAAACTATATTCTGTCAGTTTATTCAACATGAGGTAGCACAGCAATTAAAAGCACAACAAAAAATTAAAGTTAAAGGAATCATTGTTGGTTACGATGATTTACTAAATGAATTAAAACTAAATCAATGTATTATAAAAAACTAACCTTACTGATTTTCTTTGCTTTTTCAATCTATACACATTCTGTAATCGGGCAAGAAGATTTGTTAAACGAACTAGATGAGTTTGTGAAAACCGATAAAGATTCTTTAAAAAATAACAAAGAAGGTTCGTCAAACTTTGAACTACCTGCTTTTAAAACACTTAAAATTGGCAATTTGCAATCTACAAAAGTTGCCGATCAAGGGGATTTATTCTTAATTGTTTCGCATAGATTTGGACCTTTAAAAGATGGATTAGACACTTTTCTAGGTCTAGATCAAGCGAATACAAAAATTGAGCTTTTGTATACTTTTTTTGAAGGATTACAATTTAGCATCAGTAGAGAATCTTTTGAAAAGACTGTTTCTGTTGCCGGTAAACTTCGTTTAGAAAGACAATCAAGTTCATTCCCTCTAAACTTAACAGCTTATGGTACTATTAATATTAATACCGAATTAAATAATAGTCGTTTTTCTAATTATCGCTTAAAAGATGAAGATCGCTTCAGTTATGCTCTACAATTATTAGCATCGCGACGTTTTTCAAAAAACTTTTCTCTAGAAATTGCTCCGACGTATGTTAGAGAAAACTTACAAATTTTAGAAGAAACTTTTGAAGCCAATCATAATCAGTTTGCATTAGGATTTGGTGGTAGATTAAAGTTAAGTAAGAGAATTAGTTTTAATGCAGAGTATGTATACAATTTTAACAGACATGAAAACTCAATTTATTACAATCCGTACACTTTCGGTGTAGATATTGAAACTGGCGGACATGTATTTCAACTATTATTTACAAATGCACAATCTACTAATGAACCTGGATTTATTAGTAATGCAACCGGAGACATTGCATTTGGATTTAACATTGTAAGGGTATTTTAATCAGTTATCCCTTGATTTAACAAATGTAGTTTATCACTAATCATGATTAGGATAAACTACATTTATTTTTGTTCGTATTTCATCTAAGGTTTTTATTAATTCCAAACTAAAATCATTAGATAAAATTGGACTTTCTATTAAACCTTTGTCTAAGCATTCCATCACATGGGCAGCTTCAAAATAGTAACCATATCCTGGTCCATCATCCTCTTTCATTTCTTGAATTCCTTTTTCTGTTTTAATAATAATAGGACAATTCATTTCTCTAGAAATTTGAACCGTTCCCTTTTCAAAGTGAAAAACAGAATAATTTGGAGCGTCGTTCCTAAAACCAGCTCTCAAATACGCTTTTTTATCATTTTCATATTCAAAAATTATATCAAGATGTTCATCGGAACCTGTAGGACTTTTAATCGCATACGCAAGTATATTATTAGGTTTTCCTAGTGTTTGAAGTGCTGTAAAAACCGGATAAATTCCAATATCTAATAAAGCACCTCCACCTAAACTTAGATCATATAACCTACTTTTAGCATTAAAAGGGACGTAAAACATAAAATCTGATTGTATAGTTTTGAGTTCTCCTAACTCTTTAGAATTTATAATCGATAAGACTTTTTTAAACGTAGGAACTAATCGAGTCCAAAAAGCTTCCATTAAAAAAGTATTGTGTTCTTTTGAAGCATTTATCATTAACGCCACTTCCTTTTGGTTTATAGCAAAGGCTTTTTCGCATAAAACTGCTTTTTTTCTCTCTAAAGAAAGCAACGTGTATTTACAGTGAAAACTGTGAGGAGTGGCTATATATACAATGTCTACATTATCATCTTCAAGCATTTCAATATAACTTCCATAGGCTTTTTGAAAACCAAACTTATTTGCAAAGTTTTTTGCTTTTGAAAGATTTCTTGATGCTGCGGCATATAAAACAGCATTGTCTACAATCTTTAAATCACTTGCAAAAATTTCTGCTATCCAACCACAACCTAAAATTGCCCAATTATATTTTTTCAAAACCTAACTGATTTAGTTCATTTGAAAAATACTACAATAGTTAAATTGATATTGATAGTAATTATACAAATGTTACCTAATTATTCGAACTAAAATCCTCCAAAGCATATTCCTAATCCGACAATTAAATATAAAACAGCTAAAATGTAAAAAACAGTAGCGGCATCTTTATATTTTTTTCGAATTAAAAATCCGATTGCAGCTAATACAATTGGTGGTAATAAGAGGATAATAAATATGATGACGAAAATACCAGAATAATCTGCTTCTAATGGAATCATAATTATAGTGTTTTTAGTTTTTTAAGTTGTTCTTTTTTATCATCTCTATACAGTAAGTTCATCGTTTCAAAAGGAATGATTTTATAATCTTTATCAACAATATGAACACATGACTTTTTGATTGCTCTTACATCAAAATTGTAGGCATCAATAAATTGCATTATGATAATTCTAAATAAATTATCATATCCTAAATTAGGCGCATCAATATTTGGCAAACAACACATTATTGATTTTAAATTCTCTTCTGCAACTTCAACAGAATTTCCTGTACTAAACAATTCAATCATTTTACCATGTAGCTGTTCGTCTTGCTCGTATACAATGGT
This sequence comes from Tenacibaculum skagerrakense, assembly GCF_004345825.1. Lineage (GTDB taxonomy): Bacteria > Bacteroidota > Bacteroidia > Flavobacteriales > Flavobacteriaceae > Polaribacter > Polaribacter skagerrakensis. The sequence goes on along the minus strand of NZ_SLXM01000004.1, from coordinate 73,211 downwards.
GTTTTTACTATTATCTAATAAATCAGCAGGATTCACATAACGTGTTAACGGAAATACTTCTCCATCTAATTTTAAAGCATATCCCATTACCAAAGCATCTGGATTACATGGTACTGGAATTAAATCATCTGAATTAAAAATTGGTGCTTGTTCTAATATTTTTCTTCTTACCTCAGTAAGCGTCAATCGATCAGTTTCAGGATTAAAATTCTCTAAACGACCTGCAATTTGTGTAGGTTGTAAAGTAACTCCTCTAACACACTTTTGTTGTAATGCATAGTCAATAATCTTTCCTATTTCGTGATCATTCAAACCCTTTTGAAGTGTAACAACCAATGTTGTTGATAAATTTACTTCATTTAAATTAGCAATTGCTTGTTCTCTAATTTCAGATAGATGAGCGCCACGCATTGATTTTAACACCTCATCATTAAACGAATCAAACTGCAAATAAATTTCAAAATCTGGTGTGTAGGATTTTAATCGTTTAACAAATTCTTTGTCTTTTGCTATTTTAATTCCGTTAGTATTTAGCATTAAATGCCTTATTGGAAGCGATTTTGCATACTCTAAAATTTCAAAAAACTGTGGATGAATTGTTGGTTCTCCTCCACTAATCTGAACTACATCAGGCTCTTTTTCATTTTTAACAATAGTATCCAACATTTTTTTAACCTCCTCCAACGTTCTATGTCTTCCATAAGTTGGAGAAGATCCTGCATAACACGTAGGACAAGTTAAATTACAACGATCGGTTACTTCTAAAACTGTTAAACAAGAATGTTGTTCATGATCGGGACATAATCCACAATCATATGGACATCCATAATGTGTTTTTGTATTGAATGTATAGGGCGTTTCAGAAGGTTTATTATAATTTCTGATATTCTTATAATACTCAATATCATCCGCAATTAATACTTTAGAGTTTCCATGTTCGGTGCATCTCTTTAACATGTAAACCTTCTCGTTTTCAAAAACGATTTTGGCATCAACACGCTTTAAACATTCTGGACATAAACTCAACGTAAAGTCGTAATATGTATACTTTCTAACGGGCATGTTTCATAGCTTTAAAAATAAATTTATAGTAATATAACCAACAAGTTATACATAATATTTGAATTGTACTTAACCCTAAAATAAAAAACTGGTTTGGTTTTAAAAACTCCATCAGAAATCGAAAACCAAAATAGGCTAACATGAAATACTTGAAAACAGCTCCGTTTTCTGTATTTCTTTTACTAAATGCTTTCAAAGCGAAAAACAAGAGTATTAAAAACAACAACTCGTACAATGCAATTGGGTGTCGTAAAATACCATCGCCTAAATCCATTCCCATAAAAAAAACAGTCTCTTTTCCATATGTAAACTCATTAGTTCCCATTAGAAAACAACCTATTCTACCGATAAATATTCCTACTATAATTGGTAAGGTAAATAGGTCTCCAGAAGAATGCTTTTCTCCTATGATTTTCTTTGCAAGTTCTACCCCTAACAATCCGCCAAATAAACCTCCCATAATTGTTTTTGAATTCAATAAATATAGTAGTGGCTGATTAGATAAGGCCAAAGGGTGTTCTAATACTCCAACAATTCTAGAACCTAACAATGCTCCAATAGCAGCTCCTAAAATAATGTACAACCTATTTGAAGTAGTTATTACATCATTACTGTTTCTTTTCAAGTAAACATAGTAACGATACCCGATAAAAAATGCCAAATATTCTAAGAGTAGATGGATATTGAGTTTGTAACCTGCTACAATTGGTTCGAATGGAATATCCATTTACCTATTAATTTTGAAGTTATTACCAAACTTATAAAAATCGTTTTTAAAAAAACTGTAATTTTGCATCGATTTTGAATTATGGTAAAGATAGATAAAATAGAACTTCCTGATTTTCCGTTGCTGTTAGCACCAATGGAAGATGTAAGCGACCCTCCTTTTAGAGCTTTGTGTAAGGAAAATGGTGCTGATGTGGTATATACTGAATTTATATCTTCAGAAGGATTGATTCGAGATGCTGCAAAGAGTGTCATTAAACTAGATATTTATGAAAAGGAACGTCCTGTTGGAATCCAAATTTTTGGAGCTAACATGGATTCTATGTTACGTTCTGTTGAAATAGTTGAAAAAACGAAGCCAGATATCATTGATATTAATTTTGGTTGTCCTGTTAAAAAAGTAGTTTCTAAAGGTGCTGGCGCAGGTATTTTAAAAGATATTGATTTAATGGTGAAGCTTTCCGAAGCTATGGTAAAACATACCAATTTACCAATTACTGTTAAAACTCGCTTAGGATGGGACCATGATTCTATTCGTATTGTGGAAGTTGCAGAACGTTTACAAGACGTGGGTATTAAAGCTATTTCTATTCACGGAAGAACCCGAGCACAGATGTATAAAGGTAGTGCTGATTGGGGACCTATTGCTGAGGTAAAAAATAATCCTAGAATGCACATTCCTGTATTTGGAAATGGTGATGTTGATACTCCAGAAAAAGCGATGGAAATGCGAGATAAATATGGATTAGATGGCGCAATGATTGGTAGAGCCTCAATTGGTTATCCATGGTTTTTTAATGAAGTAAAACATTTCTTTAAAACAGGAGAACATTTACCTACACCTACTATTGCTGAACGTGTGGATGTAGCTCGCCGTCACTTACAAATGTCTATTGACTGGAAAGGAGAACATTTAGGTGTAGTAGAAACAAGAAGGCATTATACAAACTATTTTAAAGGAATTCCACACTTTAAAGAATACCGTTTAAAATTGGTTACTTCAGATGATCCAAATGAAGTTTTTAAAGCTTTTGATCAGATTGAAGCGGAGTTTGGTTCTGCAAGAATTCCTGAAATTGGATAGTATTTCCAATTATCGAAATTTTTAAACATTTTGTCGAAAAAACAGCTATTAGCTATCTAAACTTTTGACTTTGGAACGCATTTTGGTTGTAAATTAGCAGAGTTAGTTAATTATATTAATCCCAAGTTATATAGAATTAATTAGACTTTTAGTTGATAAATGAAACATAAAGTAAATCTCGCTTTCCCGTATAGAGATCCCTAAAAAGAAACATGTATCAATCAAAAAAACCATAAAACCTCAACAATTTCTGTTGAGGTTTATTTTTATAATATTAGGTTATTGTTTAATTTCCAAAGACCTTATAATCTTCTTCACATCGTCAAGATATAATGAGTAATAGAGGTTTGCAGAATGATAATTAACAAAATAAACTCTTTTATCACCAAATACAATGGCATCTGTATCTGTACAATTCGTAAAATTTCTGTACAAACCATATTTAAAAAGCAAAATTGAACCTAGTTTTGAATCTTGAGTTTCAATCATTTCATACTTAAAATCAGCTAGTTTGTATTGCTTTCTTTTAAAGTTTAAATAATAATTTATAGCTTCTTCTTTGTTGTATACTTTTATTGAATCTTTATGATAACTATTTGTCATTATATAACAATCCAAATAATATCCTCTCTTCTTCTTGTTATTTTTATTGAACTTGAATATATCCTGAGCTTTTTGTTTCTGAAATACAGAATCACTCATTTCTTTCAAAGTTTCTCCTTTTTTGAAATTCATTCCTAATGGAGAATAAAATATATTGCCATGACTCCCTACATATCTATTCCAATATTCAGGAATTTCGAATGAGAAATATTTATGTATCTCATCAGCTTCGGATTTAGTGATAACCAAATTTGATTTGTTAACGTCTTTAAGTAATGGACGTTTGTAAACCTTTTTAGACTTACAAGAATAAGTAACAGCTATAGCTATTACCGCTAGGTATTTAATAAATTTCATAACAATTATTTTCTTACAAAATTATAAGAAATCCTTGAACTTGCAATTTTAGCAGCTATAAAACCTAATACAGAAATTGTTAGCATTACAACTAGTAAGTTCGTCCATCTAAACTCAACTGGATATGGAATGTTTTGCGTTATCATAAACAAACCAAATTGCTGTTGAATAATAACCAAAATTACTCCTAAAAACAATCCAACTCCCATTCCTATTAAGCATAAAAGAAATCCTTGAAGTACAAATATTTTCTTTATATCCTTCAAAGTTGCACCTATATCTAACAATGTTTTTAAGTTTTTTCTTTTGTCAATAATCATCATAATTATTGCTCCTACAACATTAAATAAAGCAATAATTACAATCAGTGTAAATATTAAATAGGAAACAAAATTCTCCGTATTAATTACTTTATAAATTAAAGCGTTTAATTCTGTTCGAGTTTGCACGTTATAATTAGCTCCTAAATTTTGTTGTAGTAAAGCAGCTTCTTGGTCAATTACGTTAGCATCTCTTACTTTAATTTCAATAGCTGAAATTTGATTTGGATTATAATTGAGTAATTGTTGAGCTACTTCTAATTCTGTAAAAACATACTTGTTTTGAAACTCTTCAGCTCCAGTATAAACTCCAACTATCTGAACATTTATAGAATTAAAAGCATTATTAGCATTTAACAATCCCTTTCCTGGCTTTGGTACAAAAACTTTTAAAGGTTCCGTTATATTAAAAACCCTAAGAGAAAGTTTGTATGAAATTCCACTACCTATAACTGCGGTTCTTTTAAACTCAGGATCTATCCATTCTCCAACTACTAAAGAAGAATCAACTGCAACTACTTCGGTGTAATTGTTATCGACTCCTTTTATGTAAGCAATATGACTTTTATCGTTATACTTTAAAAATACACGTTCTTCTGCTACTTTTGAAAAGGAAGCTATATTAGTATTTGAAATAAGTTCTTCATCGAGAGTTTTTGAATACTCGAATGTTTTCCCTTTTACAGGTGAAATTTTAATATCTGGATCTGAGGCATCTAATAATGAATAACTAAATGTTCGTAAACCCGAAAAACCTGATAAAATAATGAATAACGCCAGTGTACCAACTATTACTCCAAACATAGCGATGATAGTAATAATATTAATAGCGTTGGTGCTACTTTTAGATTTTAAATATCTTTTGGCTATGTAAAAAGGAAAGTTCAATTACGTTTAAATGTATAGCAATGTACTAATTAGGTTACTTAACGTTTTTGTCTGCGTGGTAAAATGTCTGGATTTTTTATAGGATTATCATCCTCACCTTTTAAAGACTTATCGATTTCTTCTATATAATCCAAACTATCATCTCCAAAGAACAACAATTCTGGCATTCTTCTTAATTGATTTCTAGTTCGTTGAGCCATTTCATGACGAATTAATGGCGTATTAGACTTTACTCCTTCTACAATTTCATCTCTCTTGTCAGATGGGAAAACACTTAAATACACCTTTGCTACTCCTAAGTCTGCCGTTACAGAAACCTTAGAAACAGAGATGATTACTCCTTTCATTCCGTTTTGAGCAGCACGTTGAAGTACATCAACTAAATCTTTTTGTAATAATGCTGCAATTTTTCGTTGCCTGTTCGTTTCTTCCATGTTGCAAATTTACCGATAAATATTGAATTATAAATGGTTGTATTACGTATATACTCAATCATAGCAAAATAAAAAAGTAGCCTTTGTTAAAACTTTTAGAAAAGCTTTATACTAGGCTACTTTTATCTTTAATATAATGTTTGATACTGTTACACTAAGGCATATAAATCTTATTTTTTATAGCGTACATTACCAATCCTACTCTATTCCGGATGTTTAATTTTGTAAATAGACTATCACGATAACCATCTATAGTCTTTGGACTTAAAAACATTTTTTCCGCAATTTCTTTGTAAGTAAGTTCAGAACACGCCAAGCGCATGAACTTAATTTCATTTTCTTTAAAGTCAATGTTGCTTTTGCTCTTCTTTCCTGAAACTGACTCTAATAATAGGTTTGTTACATTCTTTGTATGATAAAAACCATTGTCCATAATTTCTATCAATGCTCGCTCTAAGACCTCCTTTTTGGTGTCTTTTAGCAAGTAACCTATTGCTCCAGCTTTTAGCATTTTTAAGATAGTGCCATCTGCATCTTCAACTGATAAAGCTAATACATTTACATTTGGATAATTAGCTACAATCCATTCAGTAGTTTCTATACCGTTCATTACTGGCATATTAACATCTACTAAAACAATATCTGGAATGTTTCTGGGGGAGGCTGCAAATTTTTCTTGTACCTCTCCTCCATTTTTACAGGTGTATAATACTTTAAATTTATCAAAAGTATTTACCATACCTTCTATTGCTTGAGACAACAGCGTATGATCGTCCACTACGACAACTGAATATTTCATGTTCGTTAGATAAGTTTGGTTATTAAATTAACTACAAGTAGGAGATTATACTTCATAAAAGTAGTAATAAATATTTAAAGTAGTACCCTTCTTAGGTTCCGATTTTATATTAGCCTCAGCATTAATTAGTTCTACTCTAGTTTTAATATTCTGAAGTCCAATTCCTTTTTTTGCTACCTCATTAATATTAAATCCTACACCATTATCTTTCGCTATTATTTCTAAAGCATCTTCTTTAAAATGTAAAAAGACATCTAGCTTAGATCCTTTTGCATGTTTTATGGTATTTGAAAAGAATTCTTGCAGAATTCTAAACATAATAATACCATGCTTTTGGTCTACTTCTTTTTCTTCACCTGTAATAGTTAATGTGGCATCTATAAACTTTAAACGGTTGAATCGTTCAATTTCTAGCGCTAAAGCTTCTTTAAATTTGATGTTTTTTATAAACTCAGGATTGATAAGTTTAGACAACGATCTAATTTCATTTAAACTTTTAGTGATGGTTTCTGAAATATCCCCAAGGTTTTCTTCTGAAGCATTTTGCAATTGTATTTTAGCTAAAGTTAGAAGTTGCCCGATGTTATCGTGCAACTCCCAACTAATATTTCTTAAGGTTTCTTCTCTAATTTCTATTTGCGTTTCGGCTATTTCTTTCTCGAAACGTTTTTTTTCTTCTGCTTTTTCAGTTAATAACTGGTTTTTTCGGCGTTGAAATATTGTGAATAATATGACTATAAACAAAACACCTAGAACAACTAAGATTGTAGATATGACTACTATTATTTGACTCTGTTCCAACTCCATAAAAATCCGGTAATAAAACAAGAATGCATTATTATAGTTAACAACTTCTGAATATGATACAAAAACTGAAAAGAATCATTTTTTTTCATATAACTTAAAATTCCTGTTAAAGGTAAAGTTCCTAAATAATACATAAATAATCCAACTGTTATCCAAAAAAGAATATTCTTCTTGTAACTTAAAATTTCTTCAGAAATTAGAAATTCTCTTAAAAATAGGATTAATACAATACTAATCTGAAAAGCTCCAAACAATGGAGCTAAATTATTATAAGTAACAGAGAGAACATCTTTCCCTAAAAAAATACTCGTCCCAACAAAAATCGCATTATATAAAATAATATTTATTAACGACACTTTTTTGGTTAAAGTATTCTTGCTTACAGCTCTATAAAAGAAAAAAAGCAGATTAAATTCAACCAGACTCAGTAAATTATATAAAGAAGAATTTTCTACACCAAATTTCAAAAGAATCAACGCACCTATATCAATACTAAACATGAAAAAGAGATAAAGAATAAAATATTTCATTTTCACGAATGATTTGTTTTTTAAATATCTTAAACAAAATAATGTAAGACTAAAAAAACTCAGAAAGTGTATTAAATAAACTAGATGCATAAATATCTCTTAACAATTTTAGTTTGGAGGCGATAAGTGTGTTTTATTTCCTAAACCACTTTCTTCTTCAGTAAACCCATCACGCATCATGATAGCTTTAAAAGAAGTTTTTACTTCTTCTTTTTTACTAGATTTCAACTTAAAGTTTTCTTTGTTATCGTAGCGCCATTCGTAATTATATTCTTTTAATTTACTTCTTAAAGTTACAATATTATCTTTAGTAGAATTTAAAACATCTATTTCTACTTCTTCTCCATTGACAATAGCTGTTGGTGTGTACAATAAGTTTTCATAATTAATAAACTCATCTTTCGGAGCATTCTCTTCTGAGTAAACACCTTTAATGAAACTAATCCCTTTTAATTTTATACCTTTTTCCTTAGCTTCCTTCTCCATATAATTCATGTAGTTTTTCAACTCATAAAAGTCAAATGTATTAATTCGGGTGTCTTCAAAACCTAATCCATTTACCAATAACTCAAATCGAGTTCTATCATATTCGTGTAACATGGTAACAATTTCCTTGTAAGTCAGTAATGTTTTTGGTTTTGTTGTGTCTGGAGTATCAATAGTATTAACTCCAAAAAGTTTACAAAGTTTACGTAGTAACGTTTTCATTTTAGTTAAAGTTTAGTTATTTAATCAATCCAAAAATACAAGCATTTTTTTTACAGAAAGCAAACTCTTTAATTCTTTGTCAAATAACTTAATAACTTTACAACAAAATCGCAGGAAAAACCCCTTTTACAAATCGGTTGCTTACCTATATATTTAAAACTTGATGGAAAAAAACTAGAATAATTCAACAAATATCTTACTGAAATGAATATAAACTATTCCATAGAAGGAGATAAATGGCCATAATTAGAAGAGCTACTTTCCAAATCTTCTGTACTTCTTCTTTTCATAAAATTTTCTTGAAGTCTTTTACTCACAACTTTTCTACCTTCATAATCTTCTTTACTATCGTACACCCAGTTGTATCCATAATGAGCAAACATTTCCTTCATAGTTACTACTTCTTCTTTTGAAGATTGTACCGGATCAAATGCTATATTCTTTGCATTTATGTTTGTTGTTGGCATTAACATGATGTTCTGATAATTAGGCACACCATGACCAGTATTCTTAGGATATGCAACAGAAACAAAATTAATTCCTGTAAATTCAATTCCTTTTTCTTTTGATAATTGTTTAACATACTTAATGTAATTCTCTAAAGTTTCAATAGAGTAATGATTAATTCTTGTATCCTCAAAACCTAAAGCATTCTCTAAAACTGGTTTCCTAGTTTTATCATAATGCTCAAGCATACCAATCATGTCTTTGTACATTAAAGCGTTGTAAGGTCTTTCTGCTGATGAAACCTCTACATTTGGATTCACAGCATCTTCATCTTTTTGGCATCCAATAAAAGACACCACAGTTACTACCATAGCAAGCGCCACAATTTTTATTGCCTTCATAATTGAAAACATTTAATAGTTAATAAAATACTCTTTGAAATAACAACTCCTTATCGGTTCTTAGCAAAAAAAGGAGATAGCAATTATTTAGTATTAAAAATTCAAAGAATTTTCAATTTTTTAGGTTAGAAGGAGTATTAATTTAACCTTAAATATAAAGATTGTTTCATTTCATTCGCAATGACTATTATGAATCTCATTTTTTAAAACTAATATTCACATGCTACTTACATAGCGACTACAATTTCTCAAAAAAATGTATCCAGAATTTTTTCTCTTTTTTTCACGAGAAAAACACTTAAAAATCTTACTGAATACAACCTTTATAATTACAGTTTTTCTACTACCAATCAAACTATTTCTTTTCCAAATCTTTGCCCTCACTATTTCGAAATACAAAAACAATGGCGGAAACCGAAAAGCCAAATAAAAGAGTAGGAAATATCTAAAAATTATTAATTATGCCAAATTTAGTACCTGAGCTTAATAGCTTAGATTTTAATGTGTATGTTGGAGGTCCTTTACAGGCAGCTATTCAAGCACAAACTGCAGCTTCAATGGCTACGGTAAACTTTATAAAAGAAGTAGGATTTGAAAAAGACAGCGATCCAACAAAGCCAGATGCATTACGTTATGTAGATTTTCAATATAAAAAATCGGTTCCAAATCCACATAAAGGAAAAACTTCTCAAGAACTTCAAGACGAAGGATTACCTGCAAACACAGATGTAACATCAAATTTTATTGATAGCGAAATCGAAATTAAAGTTCCGTTTTTAACGATGTTAACAATTCCATCAATTCGTATTGATGAAGTAAACATTGACTTTAATGCGCGTTTAAGTTCTACAGAAACTAGTAATGTTTCATCTGAATTTGCGGCAAGTGCTGAACTAGGAATCAATTACAAAATTGTAAACTTTAAAGCTTCCGCTTCTTACAAAAGAAATACTTCTCAAGGCGTGAAAGTTGATAAAACTTACAATTTAGGAGTAAAAGTAAAAGCGGTAAATGATGAGTTACCAGAAGGATTAAGCAGAATTTTAGACATGTTAGAAGATAGCATCGCTGCTGTTGCTTAATACAAATTTAAAGGTCATTCTACTTTTTGAATGACCTTTTAACTCTTATTCTCTTCAATTAATTTAAAACTTACATCATGATTAACTTAAATGAATATATCGGTAGTATCGCAACAAGTTTAACAGAAGCAAGAATGATTTCCGATTTAAAATCATTAGAAATTGCTGAAAAATTTGCGCAACACGATTTGCTTAAACATTTTTCTATTCCAAGATTTAGAGCACAAAATATCGAATTAACAATTCCTGTTGCAATTGGCGAATTAGAAACTCAATATCAAAAAGATTATCAACCAATAGATAATATAGAGTTTAGTGCACAAACCTATAGTATTTTAAAAGATGTAACTCAAAGAACCTCTTTTGATAGACAAACCTCTATTCAGTTAAAAGCAGCCATAAATAATGAAGTTGAATCTCTTGAAAAAGCCATCAAAGCTACCAACGACGAAGGTAGCGCGTTAAAACTTTACTCTTCAAGAATTGCAGAGCAATTTATTAATATTTCAAATGAAAAAATTGATGTTCCAACATTGATACATCGAATTACTGAAAACTTAGCCAGTCAAATTAAGCCTAAACAACCTGTTAAGCAAGAACCAAAAGTAATTGTAGAGAGTTATAAACTTCAAGAGATAAAGCCCGAGAATTTAATTCAAATAAAAATGACCTTAAATGAAGAAGGTTTAGAGTGGCATACTTCTGAAGATGAAAATGGAAACAAAAACTCTAAATTATTACCAGAATAATCATGAGAAAGTCAACCACTAAAATTGTTGGTGATATCGAGATACAATTATCAAAGATTTCAAACATTGTTAACCTACTCGAAAAGAAAAGTAGCGCCAGTACAAAAACCTTAAAAAACTGGCTTTCGGAAACCGAAGAACTTCTTCAAAAATTAAGTATTCCAGAATCGTCAATGTTTGCTGTAAAACGAGGAGAACTAAGCACCTTTATTCCGCAGGATACCCGAAATAAGCGCAAAGAACTATATTATTTCTCAGCTAATCTTTTAACAGGAGCCCAAGAAAATATTTGGAGTGTATATCAAAAACACAAAGAGAAGTTAGATAATGCTACTCAACTTATTCATCAATTGTTGCAAATAATATATCAAAGTAATCAGTTTAAATATGATGCAAATGAAGACTTTACCCTATTTATTCATCAAGTTTGGGAATTCTGTTGCGCACATGAGCAACTAAAACCGTTAACACTACAAATATTAACATTAATCAACAAAACAGATGTTCTCTTAGTATTGGCTAAGGAAATAGAAATTGAAAATCTATAGACAATAGTTTATAGATTTTTTATTTTTACATCATGAACAAAATAGAACACATCGGAATTGCTGTAAAAAGCATTGAAAAATCAAATACATTATTTGCTTCATTGTTTGGAGAGGCACATTACAAAATCGAAGAAGTAGCTAGTGAAGGCGTTAAAACTTCTTTTTTTAAAACAGGCCCAAATAAGATTGAGCTATTAGAAGCCACAAATCCTGATAGCCCAATTGCAAAGTTTATTGAGAAAAAAGGAGAAGGAATTCATCATATTGCTTTTGCTGTAGATGATATTGAAAGTGAAATAAAGCGTTTAAAGAATGAAGGCTTTACTGTTTTAAATGAAGTTCCTAAAAAAGGTGCTGATAATAAACTAGTTGCTTTTTTACATCCTAAAACCACAAATGGAGTTTTAATTGAACTTTGCCAAGACATAAAAGAATAATGGTGATTGAGCGAAGTCGAAATCACATTTTTTGATAAGCTTTATCTTCGACTCCGCTCAGCTACCAGTTTTTAATAATTATTTTAGGTTGAAACCCTAAATAATTCCTAATTCACAACTGATAATTGATAATTGATTATATTGCCATCCAAAACTCAAGTACATGACGAATTCTTATGATTCTTTTCAAAAAAGACGATTACGTTCATCCTATGCTTCAGTTATTATAAGTATTGCTATTGTACTATTCATGATTGGAATCTTAGGTTTGATTTTATTAAAATCGACCAAAGTTGCTAATCATTTTAAAGAAGAAGTTGTAATGTCTCTCTTCTTGAAAGATGATGTTACAAAAGATCAAATAAGTAGTTTTAGAGAGTCTTTAATAAAAGAACCTTTTACTAAAGATTTATACTTTATATCAAAAGAAGAAGCAGCTAAAACATATAGTAAAGATTTAGGTGAAGATTTCCTAGACTTTTTGGGTACAAACCCTCTAAAAAACGGAATTGATTTACATTTAAACGCAGACTATGTTACACCAGACTTAATGCAAGAGCTACAGCAAAAATTCTTAAAAAATGCATATATAATTGATGTTTCTTATGATAAAAATTTGGTAGAACAATTAACCAAAAACATACAACGTATTAGTTTTTGGCTCTTAGTGTTAAGTGGTTTTTTTGTGGTAGTTTCTATAATTTTAATTAACAGTTCTATCCGATTATCTATTTACTCTAAACGATTTAACATTAAAACCATGCAGATGGTTGGTGCTACCAAAAACTTTATTCGCAAACCATTTATTTGGCAAAGCATTAAACTAGGGTTAATTGGAGCATTGATTGCATTGGTATTTTTAGGGTTTGTAATTTATTATATAGATAAATACATACCTTCTTTAGAATTAGCTAAAGACTATTTATCTTTAGTATATTTGTGCGCAGGAATTATAGTTAGTTCATTAATCATTACTTGGGTTAGCACCTATTTTGCAACACAAAGATTCTTAAACTTACAAACCAACGAATTATACTATTAAACTATGAATAAAAATAAAAATTCAAATCAACCAGAATTTTTATTCGGTAAAAGAAATTACATGTTAATGCTTATTGGCTTAGCTGTTATTGCTTTAGGATTTATCCTAATGGCTGGTGGAGGAAGTGATGATCCAAATGTATTTAACCCAGATATTTATAGTTGGAGAAGAATTCGTTTAGCACCTACGTTGGTAATTGTAGGATTAGCAATTGAAATCTACGCTATTTTAGCAAATCCTAAAAAATAAGCATGAATATTATTGAAGCAATTATCCTTGGAATCATTCAAGGACTTACTGAGTTTTTACCTGTATCATCTAGTGGACATTTAGAGCTAGCTAAAGCAATTTTAGGAGACACTTCTGTTCCTGAAGAAAGTTTAACTTTTACGGTTGTATTACACTTCGCTACTGCTTTAAGTACTTTAGTCATTTTTAGAAAAGAAGTTGGTGAAATTCTGAAAGGATTATTTCAATTTAAATGGAATGAAGAGTTTCAGTTTTCTTTAAAAATTGTGATCTCTATGATTCCAGCCGTTATTATTGGTTTATTTTTTGAAGACCAATTGGAATCGTTATTTGGAGGAAAAATATTATTTGTAGGGTTCATGTTATTAGTAACTGCTTTATTACTTCTTTTGGCAGACAGAGCTAAAAACACTGATAAAAATGTTTCTTTTTCTAATTCGTTAATCGTTGGAATTTCTCAAGCTATCGCTATGTTACCTGGAATTTCAAGATCTGGTGCTACAATTTCTACATCGGTTTTATTGGGAATTGACAGAACTAAAGCGGCTAAATTTTCTTTTTTAATGGTTGTTCCATTAATTTTTGGAAAAATAGCTAAAGATATTTTAGGAGGTGATATTAATTTTCAATCTTCTGAAATGATCCCTATGTCAGCTGGTTTTGTTGCTGCCTTTGTAGCTGGTTTATTAGCTTGTCAATGGATGATAGCCTTGGTAAAAAGAAGTAAGCTTTCTTATTTTTCAATTTACTGTGCTATTGTAGGTAGTATAGCCATAGTGTATTCTTTAGTAAGTTAAGCATGAATACTGTTGAAAATTTTAAAGACGGCAAGGTTTTACTTATCGATAAACCTCTTGAATGGACTTCTTTTCAAGTAGTAAACAAACTTCGTTGGCACATTCGCAAACAATTTAATCTTAAAAAAATTAAAGTAGGCCACGCGGGAACTTTAGATCCACTAGCTACTGGTTTATTGATTATTTGCACAGGAAAGCAAACAAAGAATATTGAGACCTATCAAGGTCAGATTAAAGAATATACAGGAACAATTGTCGTTGGAGCAACTACACCGAGTTACGATTTAGAAACAGAAGTCAACGAAACTTTTCCTATAGATCATATTACTGACGAATTAATTCATAAGACTACAGAACAGTTCATTGGAAAAATTCAGCAGAAGCCACCAATTTTCTCCGCTATTAAAAAAGATGGGAAACGTTTGTATGAACTAGCTAGACAAGGAAAAACTACTGAAATCAAATCAAGAGAAATTGAAATTAGAGAATTCGAAATCACTAAAATTGATTTACCAAATATTGAATTTCGTGTTGTGTGTAGCAAAGGAACTTACATCCGATCTTTAGCAAACGATTTTGGAGTTGCCTTGAATTCTGGTGGTCACTTATCTGTATTACGAAGAACAAAAATTGGCGATTTTACTGTTGAAAATGCTTTGAGCATTGATGGTTTTATAGATGAATTGAAATCATAAAGAAACTCAGTTCTAAAATCCGACAACAACCAAATACAACAAACTCAATAAACAAGTTACAAATAAAATTACAGCTATTAAGCTAGATTTTCTTTCCTTTTTTGCTTTTTCTTGAATTGCCAATTTAATTTGATGTAGTTTCTCTTCTGATACTTTATCGAATTTTAATTTAGACTTTGACTCTGAATTTGGATTGTTGAGAAACTTTCTTTCTCTACGTAATTTTTTATTATTACTAACAACTGTTTGTATGCTACTTCCATATCCTCCCATAACTTTTTTATTATAGGACGAAAAAATTAATTTTTGTTACATTCTTGTTATGACAACAAAAAAGTGCATTTATTTATTAAATGCACTTTAGGTAGTTAAAAGAAAAAACTCTTGTTTATTTTTTTAAAAATTTTATTGCTTGATATACTTCTACTTTAAGGATATAAACTCCTTTTGCTAACTTATTGACATAAATTTTATCTGATAAGAATTTATCTGACTGAACTTCATTACCAAGAATTGAATAAATTTTGAATTGTTTACCAATTAACTCTGATGATAAAATTAATTTGTCAGACGCTGGATTCGGATGCGCTTTAATAATCTTCTCCTCTACATCATTTACACTTAAAACGCCAGCATTGAACTGAGCAACTGGCGACAGCACCTTTTGAGTACTGTTTCTATTAACACCTCTTGAAGAAGTTTGCGTAATTTCCATTTCTAACTGATAGCTTCCAGATTTTGACGGAGTAAATGAATCTTGTGTAGCTCCTGAAATTCTTTCATTAGTATCTACATCAATCCATTGATAGGCATCTGCATTTTTATAAGTTGCTTCTAAGCTACCTGAAACCTGATTTACAGAATTATCAATATCAATTTTTTCAACTGTAACCTCAACAGCATCAGTAATACATCCATTCGCGTCTTTTACCAAAATAGAATATATTCCTTGATCTAAATCTAAAAAGCTATTCGATTCTTTATAATCGCCTCCATTGAGACTATAAAAATATCCTGTAAAACCACCAGTAGCTTCAATCTCAATTTTTCCGCTAGCTAATGTTCCTGTAGCAATTACATTAATATTATTTATTGATAAAGGTGTTGCTGCTGACTTCTCAACGGAAATAGCACTTAAAAAAGGGAAATACACATCGCCTTCAGTTGTAAACCTAGCTTCAATAGTATTTTGATTATTAGCAATTAGTGCATTATTCTCGTTATTCACTTCAAATAAATCTGCATCAAAACCTAATGTGTTTGTACTTGCAGGAACTCTACTGGTAAAATGCGAATCATTTTGTGTTATTGAACTATTAAATAAATTATTTTCAACATTTATACCATTAGAAATATTGGTATAAGCGCCGTTAGTTCCTTTAATTTGAAAACGATCACCAGTAACAGACTGGTCTCCTTCAAGTGCAGCAACAAACGCTTTAACTTTAACATCTCCTGTTGAAATTGAATTTACATTTGAAAACAAAACATCTGTATTGCTTGTTCCATCAATTGTAGAAAACCCATCAAATAATGAAATGTGCTTTTCCGATTCATTAGAGTTTTCGTAGACAATTACCAATACCCATCCAGCAGCTGAGCCTAAACCAAACGAATCTAAACCAACAGTTCCTCGAATATTTGCCGCAGTATATTCTCCATTCGAATCAGACAATGTACTCATAATTGAAGTCATGTCTTTATAGCAAACATAAGGCCGCTGAGTTGCAATACCATTATCATAAAGTATTTCATCACTAGAAATATCCAAATACTCCTGTCCTGGTAATTTGAATTTTATACTTGAATAATTACCAGCTCTTGGTTCTTCTCCCTCCCAAGTTTCATAAGGATATAAAGCTGACCAATATAACCCAGCATAAACAATTTTTGAACAACTTGGTAAGCTTAATGTAGCACTAGATGAAGAAAAAGTAGTGGCATCGTTATCAACATCTATGTATTGCATATTTAATTGATTATTTCCTTCATTTCCAGAGTAAGGATCATTGGCAGTAAAACTAGCATCCTGTCGATTTACAATGTTATTGGATAGAAATGTAATATCTCCTCTAACAGTTGTTTTATCGGATGATAATCGTTGTTTAAATGCCACTTCTTGTGCATCTAAACTAAATAAAGTAGTTAATAAAGTAATTAATGAGAGTGTAGTTTTTTTCATAAGTAAATATTTTCCTTAAAATAGCATATTTACCTTGAAAACTTATTGATTTTTAACATTACGAATCTAAGAAAACGATAAGGTTTTTAATTTCAATATATTATAAAAATCGATTATACCAGCTTTCGATAATAGGGACTTCCCAGAAGTGCTCTAAATCGTATTTCGTTTGAACTAAATTATCAAAGACTATCGTTTTTTCATTAACTGATTTGTTTTTCAGCAACTTTTTAAACTCTTTCACATCTTTGTATTGAATAAACTCTCCTTGTTTAAAGCAGACATTCATTTTATCAAGTAGTTCTACCTCGTATTCTAATTGCAGTTTAAGTATAAAAGCAACTTGCTCATCAAGATGTTTGTTGGTAATTTTCACATCTTCTTCTACTCCAAAAACTATAAACCGTTCATGCAATAATTGAAAAGACACATCACCTTCTATAGACTCGCTCCATGAAGTCGTAAAAGAGGTTATTTTTTCTTTAATTGGTGCTAATTCTTGAGGATAAAACTTTCTGCTACAAGGATAAATCCAAACTTTAGCATCATCAGACAATTGTTGAAAATCTACTACCATTTGGCAAATATAGATAAACAAAAAACCACCCAGCATAATACCAAGTGGTTTTTATAAAATTACCTTTATTTTAAATTTAATTAGACAATAAAGAAATTAAATCTTCTTGAACATTAATCCCTTTATCTTTATTATACCATCGTTGTAAATCTTCTTTAATTTTAGCATCTACCATTCCATTCTGTTCTTTATAATCTGTAATCATTTTAGTAGCAACAGAAGGTCTTGGCCCCCAAGTAAACAAAACATTTTTGTTTTCATCTAGCGCAATCAACTTAGGAATAGATCTCCCTCCATTTGTTAAAAAAACATCCATCAGCTCAAGATTTTCATCTCTTAAAACCAATTTTAAGTCGACGTTTTCGTTTTCTTCTGCTATTTTATTTAGAACAGGTAAATTTTGTGCAGCATCACCACACCAACCCTCAGTTAATACTAACCAGGTTTGAGGTTGACTTATTTTTTTTACATTCTCAATAGTTTCTTCAGTTAATTTAGATGTTTTATCTAAACGCTTCATTCTCCTATCGTTTAATAAACTGTAATTGTATAAGGCTTCTGATTGATTTGGTCCAGTAGACTTTTGCTCTCTTAACAAATCACTTACTAAATCTCTATATTCTGTATAGGAAATTCCTTTTTTTAAACTGCTATCTATAACTTCTTTCATGTTTACTTTACATTTCACAACATATAAGACGAAAAAGAATGTAGTAACTTACAGCAGATTTACATGCTAATCATACTTGATTGTATATTCTTAAGCATCTCTTTTGTCATAGACTCTAAATCAAATTCATGCGACCAATTCCAATCTTCTCTAGCTTTAGAATCATCTATAATTTGAGGCCAACTATTAGCAATATCTTGTCTAAAATCAGGTTTGTAGCTAACTTCAAAATTTTCAATATGCTTTTTAATTTCAGCAGTAATTTGCTCTGGAGTAAAACTAATTGCAGCTAAATTATATGAAGTTCTTACTTTTATGTCTTCAGATTTAGCTTCCATAATATTAATGGTAGCATCAATAGCATCTTTCATATACATCATAGGAAGCATTGTGTTTTCTTCTAAAAAACATTCATACTTTCCTTCTTCAACTGCTTTAAAATAAATATCTACAGCATAGTCGGTAGTACCGCCGCCTGGCTTTGTTTTCCAACTTATTATTCCCGGATAACGTAAACTTCTTACATCTACTCCAAACTTATTGTGGTAATAATTACACCAATGCTCTCCTGCTAGTTTACTCATTCCATACACCGTAGTAGGATTCATTATTGTATCTTGAGGTGTATTAACTTTCGGAGAAGATGGACCAAAAACTGCTATTGAACTAGGCCAATAAATTGTATCTATAAGTTTTTCTTTAGCTAATTCAAGAATAATTAGCAAAGAATTCATGTTTAAATCCCATGCTTTCTGCGGATGTTTCTCTGCTGTAGCAGATAACATTGCTGCCATTAAATACACTTGAGATACATTATGCTTTTGAATTACTTTTACAATTGTATCTCTATCAGTTGCATCAATAATTTCAAAAGGACCTTCTTTTACAAATGTATCTTCACCATATCTTATATCAGAAGCTATTACCTTATCTCTTCCATGAATTTCTCTTAAACTTTGAGATAATTCTGTTCCTATTTGCCCACAAGCTCCTAATATTAAAATAGTTTCTGCCATTTTTAAAAGTATATTTTCAGACTGTCGCAAAGTTAATAATTTTAGGATTTCGCAAAATTGTTTTATTATTTTTTAACTATTGTCAAAAATCCCATCCAACTAACTGATTGTTAACCTTTAACTTTATGTTTAGGAACTTAGCAGATAAAAGATGTATTTTTGCTATGTATTACAAGGTTTATGATTCGACAAATTTTTATCTTTTTTGTTCTTAGTATTTTTCTTTTGAGTTGTAAAAAAACAATTCAAAATACAGATTCTGTTCCTAAAAAAACAGAAATGCAAGTTCCTGTAAAACGTAGAAGTATTGATTCCCTTTCTAACCTATCTAAAAGCAACGTAAAAGACTGGAAAGAATACGAAAACTTACATACATATCTTCAACAGTTTAACAATACTAGTCCTAATGAAGCGCTAAATATGGCTGTTGAATTGAATGATTACATTAAAGCACTCAAGGACAGTTTAAAAATAGATGATTTGAAAACAAACTCTCTTTATGCTCGCTATAATGTGCTAAATAATGAGTCGCTAAGACTGAAAGACATGACCTTGATACCTGCCATTCAACCTGAACAAGTAAATGCGCAAGTTGATAAAATTTTGCTTGTGTTTAATAGTTATACTCAAAAAGTAAATACCATCTACAGTAAGAAGAAGTTTGATGAGGAGATTGATTTAGATGCTATTTTTGACAAAAACCTTTAGTTTAAATTTAATTTATTTTTCTTAAATATGTTAAAATCTTAATTTTATTCTAAATTTTAACACTATAAAATTAGGGTATAACTACTTTAGATTGTTTTACTTTCCGAAATTTCATTATTTTTGACAAAATTTAACAGCGTATGAAACACGTATACATAATCCTATTATTATTTGTTTTCACTTATTCTCATGGACAATTCAAGAAAAATGCTCCATGGGATAACAGCAATGTTCAAAGAAGAGGTACAAAACCTACATTAAAAGAAATGGCTGATTATGCAGAAAACTATTTTAATTCTATAGACAAATTTAAAAAAGGAAGCGGTTTAAAACCGTTTAAAAGATGGGAATACAACTGGTCTCATTATTTAAATGATGATGGCACTTTTGCTTCTAAAGAAAAACTATGGGAAGCATGGCATCAAAAAAATGCTTTAAATCAAAAATCTGTAAATAATCTTACAGACGTTAGTGACTGGAAGCCATTAGGCCCTTATGACAGCTCTACAATTTTTAGCTCAACAAAAAGAAACGGTCAAGGTAGAGTTAATGCAGTTGCAGTAGATCCTAATAATTCTAATACTTATTATGTTGGTTCACCTGCTGGAGGAATATGGAAATCTAGAGATGCAGGTTTAAACTGGAATCCTCTAACTGATTATTTACCTCAAATTGGAGTTTCTGGAATAGCAATAGATCCTAATAATTCAAATATCATCTATATTGCTACTGGAGATGACGATGCTGGAGATTCGTATTCTGTTGGAGTATGGAAAAGTACAGATGGAGGTACAACCTGGAACAATACAGGAACAATACCAGGTAATCCTGATAGTATGAATGAGATTTACATTAATCCAAACAACACCAATACTGTTTTAGTAGCAACTAGTACTGGAGTTCAAAAAACTACAGACGGAGGTGTAACATGGGTAACTAAACTTTCTGGAGACATTATAGACTTAAAAATGAAACCAGGAGATCCAAATACGTGGTATGCAGTTTCATCAAACACATTTTATAAGTCTACAGATGGTGGAGAAAACTTTAACTCTATTTTTTTACCTGGCTTAAGCGGTTCTAGAAGATTAACTATGGATGTTACAATAGCCAATCCAAATTATGTATATGTTGTAAGTGCTGGAAGTGGTTATGCCTTTAATGGTATTTATAAATCAACTGATAGTGGAAGTTCTTTTACTAAAACATCAGAGACAGACGATATTTTTGGCAGCACTCAGGCTTGGTTTGATTTAGCTTTAACAGTATCTGATCAAAATGCCGATATTGTGTATGTTGGAGTTTTAGATATTTGGAAATCAACTAATGGAGGTGATAATTTCACCAAAATTAATGATTGGAGACAAGTAAATGGTCAATCTTACACTCACGCTGATATCCACTTTTTACGTTTTTTAGACGGTAAGTTTTTTGCAGGTACTGATGGTGGTGTATATGTATCTACTAATGAGGGTGGGATTTTTACAGATTTAACTAAAAATATAGCCATTAGTCAATTTTACAGAATCTCGATTTCTCAAAAAAACCTAAATGTAATAGCTGGAGGACTTCAAGACAATGGTGGTTTTGGATTTGACAGTGAAAAATGGAGACATTATCAAGATGGGGATGGAATGGAAGGAATTGTTAACCCTATCAACTCAAATACTTTTTACGGTTTTTCTCAATATGGAGGAGGTCTGAGTATTACCAATGATCAAGGAAGAACTAGAACTACTAGAGTTGCTGCACCAACTGCAGAAACAGGTCCAAATGATTCAGGAGGAAACTGGATTACTCCAATGGCAATCAATGAGGAAGGGGAACTTTACGCAGGATATAGTCAAATATATCGACTTGATGGAAACAGTAGTTGGACTAAAATTTCTAACCATTTATTTGGCGGTGATTTAAATAGGTTAGTAATAAATTCTAAGAATAGTGATATCATGTATGCTGCTCGTGGTAACGCACTTTATAGAAGTGCCGACAGAGCACAAACTTTTATTAAAGTAAACTTTTCACAAGGAACCATAGTTGGACTTGATACCGATCCTAATGACCTAGAAAGTCTTTGGGTTGCTACTTCTAATAATGTATATAAAATCACAAATATTACGCAATCATTCCCTACAATTACATCTATAGGAACTAATATTCCTTCTGAAAGTTTAACAGTATTACAGCATCATGAACGAAGTGGTAAAAACACTTTGTACATTGGAACTACATTGGGAGTCTATTTTATTAATGATGATTTAACTGAATGGCAAACCTTCGACACCAACTTACCTAATACTCAGATTAGAGATTTGGAAATCAATGAGGAAGACTCAAGGCTTTATGCTGCCACATATGGTCGAGGAGTTTTTTATACAGATATCCCAGCAGAATTGCCTCAAAATGAAGTGCGTTTACTAGCAATAGAAAATGCTAAAAACGGGTTATCATGTGGAACTGATTTTATAGCCCAGATAAAAGTTAAAAATCAAGGTGTACAAGCTATAAGTAATTTAACATTTAATTACAATTTAGATGGAGGAGCAAACCAAGTTTATAACTGGACTGGAAACATACCTTCTGAAACAGAAATGATTATAAACTTACCTTCTATTACTACTACTCTTGGAGGCCATACCTTAAGTACTGAAGTTGTGCTAACCGATGACACTTATAATACTAATAATGAAATTGAAGTTGAGTTTTCAATAAATGAAAGCAATAATACTCCTACTGATGTTAATAGTTTTGAAAATATTTCTGATGAATTATTACTTGAAACTTCAAGTGGAACTGAAATGTGGAAGATAATAAATAGAAGAAAAGGGTTGATAAATATACCATCTGGAGTTAAGGCTTATGCTACAGCATCAGAAGATTACCCTATAAACACTATAGGATATTTATACACTAATTGTTATGATCTCTCTCAAATAACTAACCCTACATTAAAATTTGATATGGGATTTGATATTGAACAAGATTGGGACTATTTAGTTGTTGAATATACTGTTAACTCAGGAAAAGACTGGGAAATATTAGGTTCTTCTTCTGATCCTAACTGGTATAATAGCGATTCAACTTTAAATGGGTTACCAGGTAAACAATGGACTGGTGAAGGTGAGGATGTTAATTTAGGAGATGGCTTAACAAATGCCACAACCAAAGAATATAGTCATGATTTATCAGCTATAGCTAGTGAAACAAACGTAATTTTTAGATTTAAGTTTGTTTCTGACGCTGGAGTAGTAGAGGAAGGCGCTGTTGTTGATAATTTGGTTATATCAGGTGTCTTATCAACCGAAGATGAGATATTCTTAAGTGGAATTTCTGTATATCCTAACCCTTCTCAAAGTATCTTTAATATTAATAGAAATACTTCTGATGAATTAACAGTAAAAGTTTTTGATATCACTGGAAAACAAGTATTCTCAAAAAAGAACACTACTGAAACTAGTTTTGAAATTGATATGAGTGGTCATTCTAGAGGAATCTATATTATGAATATGGTATCTAATGGTAAAACTGCTACTAAAAAACTTATCTTAAAATAGTTTAATATCTCTGCAAATTAAAAAGCTCGTACTTAGTACGAGCTTTTAATTTATATAAGACTCTATTGCTTCATAAATCAAATTAGGTTCATAACCTCGATAAGTTAAATATGCATAGAGTTTTTTCTTTCTTTCGTAAATATTTGTAGTTTTAATTAATTCATTTTTCTTTTCAGTTAAGCTATACAAGTTACTTGTATACACCTCTTCATCTATTTCTTTTAATGCAGTTTTAATATTATACTCTGAAATTTGTCGATACTTAAGCTCTCTTACTATTCGTAATCTTCCCCATTTTTTTATGCGATACTTACCTCTTGCAAAACTTTTAGAAAATCGTTCTTCATTTATGAAATTGTGCTCAAAAAGATGCAATAAAATAGCTTCTTTAGCTTGCGGAATTAGCTTGTATTCCCTTAGTTTATCTTCTACTTCTTTATGACAACGATCTTGGTACACACAATAACGTTCCAATTTTCGTTTTACTTCTTCAATAGTATAAACTTCTTTTTTATTCATATCCCAAAAAAACGAAAAGAGTTAGAAGTAAACAACTCCTAACTCTTTTCTATTAACAAATTATATAAATTAACTGGTTACACCTGTAATTTCATCTAAAGTATCTTCAGGAATTTCCGAAGTACTTTGGTTTCTTATCCACATTTTTAATTTAGTAATTAAATAGAATAAGATAGGTACTACTATAAGTGTTAAGAAGGTTGCTACTATTAATCCGTAAATTACTGTCCACGCTAATGGCCCCCAGAAAATAACATTATCTCCTCCTACATAAATGTGCGGATTCAATTCTGATACTAAGGTATAAAAGTTAATATTTAGACCCGTTGCTAACGGAATTAAACCTAAAATGGTAGTAATTGCTGTTAACAATACTGGACGTAAACGTGCTTTTCCTCCTTTAATAATACTCTCTTTTAAATCACTAATAGAAACATATTCATCCTCTTCTAAACCTAAGTCAACTTTTTTTCTATCTATAAGTAATTGTGTATAATCTAAGAGTACTACCCCATTATTTACCACAATTCCGGCTAGCGAAATAATTCCCATCATCGTCATCATAATAACAAAAGGAGCTCCTGTTAACATTATTCCGGAAAAAACACCAATTAAGCTTAAAAAGATTGCTAGCATGATAATTGTTGGTTTGGACAATGAATTAAACTGATAAATCAAAATTAAAAAAATCAACCCTAAACCAGACATAAAAGCTCCTCCAAGAAAATTTTGTTGCTTCTTTTGTTCTTCAATTTGACCTGTGTAATCAACATCAATTGTTTCTGGCATGTCATTATACAGTTTCATCTCTTCTTTTATCTTTTTTACTATTGCCTCTGCATCAGTAAAACCTGGAGCTAATGCCGAATAAACTGTTACAACTCTTTCTCCTCCTTTATGTTTAATAGCACTAAATCCAGATGTGTTTTTTTGATTAGCTACTGCGGAAACTGGAATAGATTTAACCTGACCACTAGCCATATCTCTAAATGTAATCGTCTGATTGAAAATAACGCTTGTATTATATCTATTCTCTTTATTAAAGCGAACATAAATATCATAGTCATCTCCATCTTCTTTATAAATTCCTGCTTTAGCTCCAAAAATTGAATTACGTAATTGTTGTCCAACTTGAGAGGCAGAAACTCCTAACTCTCCAGCTTTTTTTCTATCTACGTTTACCAACATGGTTGGCTTCGCCTTATTAACATCTATTTTTAATTCTGCAATTCCAGGAATCGATTTTGTATTGATAAAATCACGCATTTTCTCTGCAGCATCAATCATTTCCGCATAATCCTTTCCTTCTAATTCAATATTAATTGGATATCCAGCTGGTGGACCTACAGGATCTTTTTCAACAGAAATTGACAATCCAGGATACACTCCTTTTAAATCTTCTGTGATGGCTTTTTTTAGCATTTTACTATCTGCTCCCTTACGATATTTATACTCTCTCATGGAAGCAACTATTTTTCCTCTATGTGGCATTTCAGCTGTTGAACCTCCATCTGTTTGAGGATTTCCTGAACCAGCTCCTACTTGAGTAATAGAACTTTCTACTAAGAAGTTGTAATCGCCATCTAAATATTTCGGAGAATTAATAATTTTATTAACTCGCTCCTCCATATCTTTCATGATCGCATTAGTTTTCTCAATATCTGTACCTTGAGGGTATTCAACATAAACTACCACTTGGTTTGGAGTGTTGTCTGGAAAGAACTCCGTTTTTACTGAACCAGACTTCATTAAAGTACCAAAAATATTAAACACAATAAACAGTGTTATAACAGTACCTCCCGTAATTATATAAGGTCTCCATCCAATTAATGATGCACTTATCATCTTTTCATAAAAACGCTCCCATCTGGGTAATACCACTCTCTGAAATTTATTGGCAGCTGGACGCATAACGAATCTATAAATCCAGAAGTTAGCCGCTGCAAATAATAATAAAGTACCTAATGGTCTAAACGAGCCTCCAAATAACACAACTAACAATCCTAAAACTCCTAAGACTACTGTCAATCTAATAATCTTTTGTAGTGGCATGCTTTTATCTTCAGTACTCATAAATTGAGATACTAAAACAGAGTTAAAGAAAATTGCTACAAATAATGAAGACCCTAAAACTACTGACAAAGTAATTGGAAAATAAATCATGAACTGCCCCATTACACCAGGCCACATACCTAATGGAACGAACGCTGCCACTGTAGTTGCAGTAGAAATAATAATTGGTAATGCAATTTCTCCAATACCTTTTTTTGCAGCTTCTAATCTTGACATTCCTTCTTCATCCATCAAACGATAAACATTTTCAACAACTACGATTCCGTTATCTACTAGCATACCTAATCCCATAATTAATCCAAATAGAATCATGGTATTCATTGTATATCCCATCATGTTTAATATCATTAGCGACATAAACATTGACATTGGAATTGCAAATCCTACGAATAAGGCATTTTTTAATCCTAAGAAGAACATTAATACAGTAACAACTAAAATAACTCCAAAGATGATATTGTTTACTAAGTCATCTACTTGACCAACGGTTTTTGAAGATTGATCATTGGCTAATGTAATTTTTAAATTGCTTGGTAACGCTTTTGACTCTTGAGCTTCTTTAACAATTTCTCTAATCTTATCAGTAGCTTCAACCATATTTTCTCCAGAACGCTTTTTTACATCAAGCATTACTACCGATTCACCGTTTTCACGAGCGTAAGTAGTTTTATCTTTGTCTTTAAAGCTTACACTTGCTATATCTTTTAAATAGATAGCATTTCCTCTTTCAGACTTCACAACAAAGCTCTCCAATTCAGAAGGTTTTTCAATTTCTCCTAAAACTCGAATTGTTCTTCTTTGTCCACTTGAAATAATATTACCAGCTGAAACAGTAGCATTCCCATTTCCGATAGCTTGCATTACATCATTAAAACTTACTTGCGCAGCCATCATTTTGTAGATATCAACTGCTACTTCAACTTCCTTCTCCTCTGCTCCACGAATATCAGCTTTCTTAATCTCTTTTAAATCTTCAATATCATCTTGAAGATATTCAGCATATTCTTTTAACTGTTCAACTGTATAATCTCCCGAAATATTAATATTTAAAATCGGCGTTTCTTCGGCAATGTTTAGCTCAAATACATTCGGCTCTACTTTAGCACCATTAAAGGTTGGCCAGTCTTCACCCGAAACCTCTTCGTCAATCTCATCTTTTACTAATTGCTTTGCCTGTTCTACCGTTACTTTCTCAGTAAATTCAACAGTAATCATTGAAACATTCTCTTGAGATGTAGACGTAATTTTAGTGACACCACTAACGGTATTTAACTTTTCTTCTAATGGATCTGTGATTAATTTTTCAATATCTTCCGCAGTGTTTCCTGGGTAAATTGAATTCACATATATTTTAGTTTCTTTTATTTCTGGGAAATTTTCTCTTGGCATGCTTAAAAAAGCTGAGATTCCAGAGAACAATATGATTACCATTAATACGTAAATAGTAGTTTTATTGTTAATTGCCCAAGAAGATAAACCAAACTCTTTATCTACTTTTTTCTGTTGGTCTGTCATCAGATTATTTTTTGATTGTTAGTTGGCTACTTTTAAAATCTTAACTACTTGTTTATCCTTAACGCTTCTAGCTCCTTCATTAATAATCTCCATTCCGTTTTCTAAACCTTTAAGAACTTCAACAACATCTCCTTGTGTTTTTCCGGTTTCTATAATTACTTGTTTAGCAACAGATTTGTCATTATCATTCTCAACAATATATACATATTGCTCTCCTTTAGAATTTTCTGAGATAATACTTTGCGGAATTAAAATAGCCGTTGGATTTGTGTAATCGTTAATTCTTAATTTAGCTGTTAAATTTGGTTTGATTGCTCTGTCTTCATTCGGAACACCGATTTCTACTTTGAATGTTCTGTTTGCCGGATTGATAAAGTTACCTGCTTGACGAACCTTTGAGTGTACTTCTTTTGCTAAAATTGGAAACTCGATTTCTACTTCTTTTCCGCTTACCACAGAGCTGATATACGTTTCTGGAACATCAGTTTCAATGTACATATCTCCAAGATTTACTATTCTAAAAACTTCAGCTCCTGGCCCTGGAGCAACTACCGTTCCTTGCTCTTTAATTACATCATCTACTATTCCTGTGAATGGAGCTTTGATAGTATATTTTGCTATGTTTTTACGCAAATTGGTTACAGCATTCTTTTGAGCTTCATAATTGGTTTTAGCCTGTAAATATTGAATTTCAGACCCAATTCTTTGATCCCATAAACGTTTTTGACGTTCAAAAGTAGTTTTAGCCAATGCTTCATTAGCTTCTAATTGTGCTAATTGGTTTGACAACCCTCCGTCATCTATTCGAGCTAAAGGTTGTCCTTTTACTACTTTTTGTCCTTCTTTTACAAAAACATTTACCAATTGCCCTGGGACTTCTGGATACACTAATACATTCTTTTTAGTTTGAACACTTCCTTGTAATTCTAAGTAGTGAACAAATTCTTTAGCATTTGCTTTTATCGTTGTAATTAAAGGTACTTTCTTGTTAGTGTCTAGTTTAGCAATAGCAGCGTCTAATTGTTTTATTTGAGCTGCAATATCTTGTGATTGTGTACTTAACTCATCCTTTTTTGCTCTAATCTGAGTAAGGTCGTTTGAAGCTAATACAGTATCAACAGATTGTTCTTTACTTCCGCATGAAAATAAAAAAGCAGAAGTTACGGTTAATATGAATATCTTTCTCATTAGTTGATTATTTAACTGGTACATTTAATGCGTTATCTAAATTGGCTTTACTAGATATAATATTTAGCATAGCCTGTAAGTAATTATTTTGTTGTGTATATAATTGGTTTCGTGTTTCTAATAGTTCAAAACTTGTAGTTACCCCTTCGTCAAACTTTATGGTTTGTTTTTTCTCAATTCGTTCTGCTAGGGCTAAGTTCTTTTTAGCAGTACTATAGTTTTCAATACTTAATTGATATTGACTTCTAGCTTGTTTGATTTGAAGATTTAATTTTTGTTTTGTTTCTTCTAATCTAATGTCTGAAGATTCTAAAGCAATTTCTGCTTGTTTAGTCTTTGCAGTTCTACCCAAACTACTGAATATTGGCACATTTATCCCTAACCCAAAAACTGAAGTAGAAATCCATTGTTGAGATGAATCGAAAAAAGTAAAATCTTCTGCATTGGCTAATCGAGAGTAATTGATAAATGCATTAACGCTAGGCAATGCTTTACTTTTCTCTAATTTTAGAAGTAGACGATTACTTTCTCTGTTGTTTTCTGCAATTCTATAATCGATATGATTATCTAAATCAAAACTTTGAGTTAACAATTCTAAATCTGAGTTAACTAATACTAAATCTTCTAACGTTTCCGTCAAGGTAAGCTTTGTATCAACTGGATTTCCTAAAGCAACATTTAAATATTCATACGCTATCTCAACCATTCTTTTTGCATTACGAATATTACTAATAATATTTCCTTCAGAAATTTCAAAACGCTCAACATCTTCTTGCTCTGCCAATCCATTTTGATAGCCTAATCTTGCCCCTTTCAGTAATCGATCATTTACTTTTTTATTCCTTTCTAAAATTCGAACACTCTCTTCAGCTACTAGAACATTTCCATAAGCATTAATCACAGCCTCTCGTGTAGCTAGTTCTGTTTTTTCTTTCGCTTGTTCAGAAATTTTCAAATACGTCTTTGCAGATTGTAATCCTACTAAATAAGAACCATCAAATAACAATTGACTCAATGTTACTGTCCCAGTAATATTATGCTGAGCATTGAAATCAATATTTCCATCCTGATCAAAATCTACTCCAGGAAATTGTCGTTTTAAATTATTCTGATAGTTTAGACTTCCGTTAATTTGTGGTAAACCTGCAGCAGTAGTTTCCCACTTTTTTTTCTTAGCAGCCTCAATATCATTTAAAGCTGTTCTGTTATCGTAATTGTTTTTTATGGCAAAAAAAACAGCTTCTCTTAACGACAAGCTCATCTCATTTTTCTCTTGAGCGTTTATTCCACTCGTAAAAAACAAGACAAATACACCCAAAATGTATTTTTTCATTTGGTTAGTTTTCATTAATTATTTTTAATTGTTTTTCTAGTTCTTCTATTCCTTTTTCGGTAGCAATTGCTCTAATATGATATTCTAATACCTTATATTCTACTTTTACTAATTCTTGTACATCTTGGCTATACACATCCGATTCAAACAGACCAAAAATCAATGTAAAATAAAAGTTAGTAGTTAAATCAAGATCTATATCTTCTCTATACAAACCTTGAGATATACCTTTTTTTAGATTGTCACTATTACAATCTTTAAACATACATACTTCACGATGCATTAATTTGTTATAAATTTCTGGATAGTATTTTCTTAATTGATGCATTGGAGAATCTTTTGCGTTTTTAAACATTTCTTTAAAAATTGCTTTAATCGCAAATTCCTCCTCAATGGCATTGTATTTTTTCTCCTTAATAAAATCTATAGTTTGTTCTATAGACTCATGAATTGTAGCACAAGATGCATCTACTAACGAAACTTTATTAGAAAAGTACTTGTACAATGTTTTCTTAGACACACCTAACTCATTAGAAATATCATCCATTGTAACACTCTTAAAACCTAAGTTTAAGAATAATTCTCCAGCTTTGTTTATAATTTTATCTCTCATAATTCTGTGCAAATGTAGTTCAGGAAACTTTAGAAACCAAAAAAGTTTCCTAAGTTTTAATGATTTTTTAACATTAAGATTATTTAGTTTCTCTAATTGGCTTATTTTTGCATAAAAACTTAACATTTGGACTTAACTAAATATTATCAGTCATTTATTTCTTATCTAGAACAGCAAGACTTTAATAGAGAACCTAAAAATTTATATACTCCTGTAGACTATATTTTACAGCTTGGAGGAAAACGATTACGTCCTTTATTAACGCTTATTGCATGTGATGTTGTTTCGGGTTCTTTTGATAAAGCACTTCCTGCAGCTATGGCTGTGGAAACATTTCACAACTTTACTTTAGTACATGATGATATAATGGACGAAGCTCCTTTACGAAGAGGAAAAGCAACTGTTCATGAAAAATGGGATGTTAATACAGGAATTCTTTCAGGTGACGCTATGCTTATTTTAGCTTATCAGTATTTTGAAAATTATGAGCCTGTTGTTTTTCAGAAACTAGCAAAATTGTTCAGCAAAACTGCTCTTGAAGTATGTGACGGACAACAATTAGATGTTGATTTTGAAACTAGAAACGACGTTACGATTCCGGAGTATATTAAAATGATTACTTTGAAGACTTCGGTGTTAGTCGCTGCAGCATTAAAAATGGGTGCTATTGTAGCAGAAGCTAATGATGAAACAGCTATTGCATTATATAACTTTGGATTAAACTTAGGTATTGCTTTTCAACTTCAGGATGACTACCTAGATACTTTTGGAAATCCAGAAACATTTGGTAAACAAATTGGTGGAGACATCATTGAAAACAAGAAGACGTATTTATACTTGAAATGTTTAGAAATAGCTAACAAGGAAGATCAAGAGAAATTACAATTCTTTTATAATCAGAAGTTAGAAGATAATTCTATTAAAATTATTGAAGTTACTCGCATATTTGAACAAAATGATATTCCTACTTTAATTCAAAATTTAATTGAGGAATACACTCAAAAATCTTTTGAAGATTTAAAACAGCTAAACATATCTGAATCAGCAAAAGAAAGCCTAATTAGCTTTGGTAAAAATTTAATGACTAGAAAAGTATAAAAAAAGACTTTCGGATTTCAAAAAATAGTTTATTTTTGCAATCCATTTTACTGGTCCTATAGCTCAGTTGGTTAGAGCACCTGACTCATAATCAGGGGGTCCATGGTTCGAGCCCATGTGGGACCACCTTTAAAGCTTCACTTTTTGTGAAGCTTTTTTGTTTTTAGATTCTTTTACAATTTCTGTTAAAAAACAGAATAAATACTACTAATCATAGTTTTGATTTTGTAAATTATACACTTTTACTTTAAAAGTATAACCAAAAAAGTTATATTTGGAGTAATTAGAATCAACCAAAATATTGTCCTCCGATGAAGAATCCACTATTTATGATAGTGCAGAGGCTGCTATCAAAAAATAAAATTGCACATGATAAGAAAGAACTTGCCTTTCAAATAAAAAGTCACCCTTCTTATCCAAGTTTACACGCAATTACTGGTGTATTAGACCATTTTAATATTGAAAATGTTGCAGCTGAAGTACCTACAGACATTCAAACACTACATCAATTACCTGAAAGCTTTATAGCTCAAGTAAATACTGATGAAGGAACCGATTTAGTAACGGTTATAAAAGTTAAAAACAAGCCTCAATATTCTATTTATTCTAACTCTAGTAAAGACACTATAGTAACTGAATCAGAGTTTATACAAAAATTTACAGGGATTATTGTTGCTGTTGAGAAAACAGAAAATGAAACAGCTGGTAAAGAAGCTAATTCTGTAGTAGATTATATACTTCTTTTTGCTTTATTAGGCATAACTGGGTTTTTAACATTTGATAAAATTGGAGCTTTAAATCTAGCGCATCTTTTATTATCAGTTTTTGGAATTATTGCTAGTTATAGCATCTTGAATCAAGAATTAGGCGAAAGCACAGTTATTGGAGACGCTTTTTGTTCTGGAAACAGTGAAAAAAAAGATTGTGATGCTGTTTTAAATTCTAAAGGCGCTGAAATTTTTAAAGGACATAAGTTAAGTGACTTGAGTATCATTTATTTTATTGGATTAACAGTGGCTTCTTTAAGTTTAAGTAATTTCTATCCTGTTTATCTTATAAGTTTAGCAGCTTTACCGATTACCTTATATTCGATATATTATCAATATCAAGTTGTTAAATCTTGGTGTACCTTATGCCTATCAATAGTTGGTATTTTATGGCTTCAAGCAAGTTTAGTTTTCTTTGAAACAACAGAAATCAATTCTTTAATAAATTTAGCAACAAAAGATATTGTTATTACTGCTTTGAGTTTTATAGGAACTTACACTTCGTGGAGATACTTGAAACCATTAATTAGAAATGTAATTGATTTAAGAAAAGAGAAAATTGAAGCTGTAAAATTCAAACGAAACTTTAATTTATTCAATACTTTACTTCAGAAATCTCCTAAATTAAATACAACAATAGAAAAGTCTGGCGAAATAGTGTTAGGTAATAAAAAATCGCCTGTAGAAATTACAGTTATTACAAATCCTTTTTGTGGTCATTGTAAGCCAGTTCATAAATTAGTTGATCAAATTATTGAACGCTACCATGATAACGTTAAAGTTATTGTTCGTTTCAATGTTCCTGTTGACCATCCTGATAGCGACGGCGTAATTGTAGCTAATAGACTAATTGAACTTTATAATGAGCAAGGTGAGAAAGTATGTATGGAAGCAATGAGTGAGATTTATGGAAGCATTGAATATAATGACTGGCTTTCTAAGTGGAAAAAGAGTAATGATTTTTCTAAATATTTAGAAGTATTACAAAACGAAAAAAGTTGGTGTAATGAAAACGGTATTAATTTCACTCCTGAGATTTTAATCAATGGAAAATCTTTCCCTAAAGAATATAGTAGAACCGATTTAAGCTTTTTTATTGAAGACTTAGAAGAAAACTATAGTAACATTCCTCAACATAATGAACTATAAAAAACAAGCAAAGTCGAATAAACGACTTTGCTCTTTAGAACAATATTCTCTCGCGAAGAATAGACACACTCATCGAGTGTTCCAAAATGTTCGCCGCAAATGTAGTTTTAAAATTTTAAATATTATGAAAAATAAATTTTAACTTAATATAGCTTTCAATAAAAGCTACCAAATCATAAACAAGTTAAAGTTATTTTATACTATTTCTATATTGCGAATCATCTATTAATGAAAGGTAAAGCCTACATCATTAATAGTATTAAACCAAATAATATTAACCAAAGCTGGAAGACAATGTTTACCAGTAATTTTAACTGTATTTTTTGAGAAAATTTCCACATTATACACAAACAGAAGCTAAAGATTGCGGACCGACATGTATTAAAATTATTGCCAAACATTATGGTAAAACTATTAATACACAACAATTAAGAAGTCTTAGTGAAACTACTCGTGAAGGTAGTAGCTTACTAGGTTTAAGTGAAGCAGTAGAGTCTATTGGTTTTAAATCGTTAGGAATAAAGTTAGCTTTTGAAAAATTTATTGAAGCTCCTTTGCCTTGTATTGTTCACTGGAATAAAAACCACTATGTAGTGGTTTATAAAATTAAAAAAGACACAGTATATGTATCAGATCCAGCTCACGGCTTAATAACTTTTACCAAGGAAGAATTTATAAAACATTGGATTGGTAATAATGCAGACGAAACAACTGAAGAAGGTATAGCGCTATTAATTGAACCTACTCCAAAATTTTATTCTGAAGAATTTGAAAAGGATGAAAAATTTGGTTTCTCATTTATTTTCAAGTATGTCTTTAAATACAAGAAGTTTATAATTCAATTAGTTATTGGACTTCTAGCGGGTAGTGTTTTACAGCTTATCTTGCCTTTCTTAACACAAAGTGTGGTTGATGTAGGTATTGAAAATCAAGATATCAACTTTGTATATCTTATTTTATTTGCACAGCTTTTCCTCTTTTTAGGAAAAGCATCTTTAGAAATTATTAGAAGTTGGATATTACTACATTTGAGTACTCGTATTAATATTTCTTTAATTTCCGATTTCTTCATTAAGTTAATGAAGTTGCCAATTTCTTATTTTGATGTAAGGATGACAGGTGATTTATTACAACGAATTAATGATCATAAGCGAATTGAAAGAATTCTTACAACCTCTTCTCTTTCTGTCTTATTTTCTTTCGTAAACCTTATTATTTTTAGTTTGGTTCTTTGTTTTTATAGCCTTCAAATTTTTGGAGTTTTTGTACTTGGAAGCGTACTTTATTTTTCTTGGGTATTGTTCTTCTTTAAAAAACGTAAAGAACTAGATTACAAAAGATTCTCTGAAGTTAGCCAAGAACAAAGCAAGGTTATTGAGTTAATTAACGGTATGCAAGAAATTAAACTTCACAACGCCGAAAGAAGAATGCGTTGGAATTGGGAATATGTTCAAGCTCGTTTATTTAAAGTTGCCACAAAAAGCTTAGCATTAGAGCAAACTCAGAGTGTAGGGTCTAATTTAATTAATGAATTAAAAAATATGTTTATCACCATCCTTTCCGCAAAGTTGGTTATTGATGGTGAAATTACATTGGGGATGATGATGGCTATCAGTTATATAGTCGGTCAATTAAACGGACCTATCACCCAACTTATCAATTTCATGAGAGATTTACAAGATGCACAAATCTCGCTAGATAGATTAGGTGAAATTCATAATATGGAAGATGAAGAAAATCCAGACGATGAAAAAGTTACCAATATACCTACTAGTAATGCAATTCAATTAAATAATATTTCATATAGATATACTGGCGGATTAGAGCCCGTAATTAAAAATTTAACTCTAGAAATACCTGCTAATAAAACTACTGCAATTGTTGGAGTTAGTGGAAGTGGAAAAACTACGTTAATGAAACTATTACTTGGTTTCTATCAAGTAGATGAAGGTGAAATAAAAGTCGGAAACTTTAACTTTAAAAACATTTCTCAAAAAGAATGGAGAAGAAACTGTGGTGTTGTAATGCAAGAAGGATACATTTTTAACGATACCATTGCAAAAAACATTGCTGTTGGAGAGGATTTTGTTGACAAGAAAAAATTAGCTCATGCCATAGATGTAGCTAATATCTCTGATTATATAGATGGTTTACCTCTAGGTTTTAATACTAAAATTGGTAGTGAAGGAAGCGGATTAAGTACTGGTCAAAAACAGCGTATGTTAATTGCTAGATCCGTTTATAAAAATCCTAAATTTTTATTTTTTGACGAAGCTACTTCTGCTTTAGATGCAAACAACGAAAAAGTAATTATGGAAAAGCTTAATACCTTTTTTGCTGATAAAACAGCTGTTGTAATTGCGCACAGACTTAGTACTGTAAAAAACGCACACCAAATTGTAGTATTAGATAAAGGTAAAATTGTAGAAAAAGGAAGTCATCAGGAATTAATTAAGTTAAAAGGAAACTATTATAATCTAGTCAAAAACCAATTGGAACTAGGAAGTTAAACTTTTTGGCTCAGAATAAAATTAGAGAATATAACAATCATTTAAATCATAAAAAAATATGAAAAAATCAATTTTAAATTTAGGAACACCGCTAACTAAAGAAACACAAAAAAATGTTTTTGGAGGTATTAGAGAAATCGATCCTCTTAAACCTTTTCCATGTGAATTACCAGTATTAGCTCCACCACCTCCAGGTTGTGATTGGGTAAGAACTGGACCTTGTACTTACAAGTTAGTTTGTGACACTATCGATGCTTTAGTATAAAATACATCATTAAGTCTTGCAGTTTATAACTGTATTAAAAATATTCTTTCGCGAAGATCAGACACAAACCTTGAGTGTCTTTAAATGTTCAAGGGTTTAAACTCATTTTAAATCATTTATGATTATGAAAAAATCAATTTTAAACCTAGGAAAACAGCTAACCAAAGTTGACCAAAAAACAATCAGCGGCGGTTTACTGAAACCAATTAAATTTAAATGTATTGTAAATTATGGAGATCCAAGATGTTGCACTCCATCAGAATGTGGAGAAACTGGTGGTATT
The DNA here is from genome assembly GCF_004345825.1 of Tenacibaculum skagerrakense. GTDB lineage: Bacteria > Bacteroidota > Bacteroidia > Flavobacteriales > Flavobacteriaceae > Polaribacter > Polaribacter skagerrakensis. Next base: position 36,426 of record NZ_SLXM01000004.1, on the reverse strand, counting down.
TGGCATCCAGGAGCAACAGGATATGGAACTTCAGAAAATTGTGCTTGTTTTTAATCTTTTGAATTATGAAAAAATCAATTTTAAATTTAGGTAACGCTCTGAATAAAGCTGAGCAAAAAAACATCAAAGGAGGACAAGTTTTTAGAGGGCCTTGTTTTGAATGGTGTGCTGATCCATACTTACAAGAATTATACTGGAAACCATTATACTGTAGTTGTAATTCTGGCGGATCTGGTGGTGGAAATAACAATCCTCCAGGAGGTGGAGGTGGACCAGTTGACCCAGTTTAACAGAATAAAAATTTAGAGGTAAAAGTCTCTCATAAAATATCAAATAAATGATGAAAAAATCAATTTTGAGATTAGGAAAAAACCTAAGTAAAGACCAGCAACAAACAATAAAAGGTGGTTATATACCTACCTTATATCAATTTTGTTGTACTAGAACGCAAGGATTTTGGATCAGTCAATATCCTTTTTTAGGAAACGATCCATATTATACTTGTACCAGTGATGTTTGTTCAAATAGAATAGAATTTTAATTATGAAAAAGTCAATTTTAAATATTGGTTCTATTTTAAACAAAAAAGAACAGAAATTAATTAAAGGAGGACGCGGTGTAGGTTTCTCTGATGGTGATTGTGATCAACAAACACAATCTCAAATAGCATGTTCAGCACAAAATAATAATTGTGATTTAGATGCTGTATGTAATGAAACAACAGGTCGTTGTGATTGTGACACAAGCGCTGGTTGGAATCCAGGATGGCCTTTTTAATTTTATAAAACAATAATTAATAGAGAGAGATTATTTTCAATCTCTCTCTTTATACTTTTTTAGTTCAATGCCACAAGACATTCAAGACATAGAGATTAGAAGTGAAGAGGTACAGGAAATTTTAACCAAAGTACCAAGTTGGATGATTCGATATGGAAACACCTTAGTTTTTATATTGATTTTAATGTTGTTATTTATTTCTTGGTTTATAAAATACCCTGATGTTATTTCCTCTCAGGTGATGGTAACTACTTCTACTCCACCCGAGAAATTATTCGCCAAATCCACAGGGCAATTTGAAGTATTTCTAGCTAGCGAAGGGTCGGAAGTTAAAAAAGATGAAGTTTTAGCAGTTATAGAAAACACAGCTTCATATAAAGATGTCTTGTTATTAAAAAGTATTGTAGATACCATTCATATTTATGATAATAATTTTTCCTTTCCAATGGATAACTTGCCACCATTAATGTTAGGAGACATTACTTCTAGTTTTTCACAATTTGAAAATGATTATTCAGAATATGTTTTAAATGAAAAATTAGCACCATTTAAATCTGAAACTTTTGCCAATAAAATGTCAGTTATTGAAGCAAAAAGAAGATTACAAACCTCGCTATCACAAAGAGAACTGAATAAAAAAGAATTGGATTTTAGAAAAAATGATTTAGACGTTAGCAGAAAGATGTTTGAACAAGGAGTAATTTCTGCAAAAGAAAAAAGACAAAAAGAAGTAGAATACCTGCAAGCGCAACGTGCATATGAAAGTAATGAAACTTCTATTTCTCAAATGAGAGAGTTAATAAATAACTCCAAAAGAAACTACGAAGGAACTTCTATTAAGAAAACTCAAAACGATATTCGTCTCAAAAAGAAGGCAATACAATCTTTTTTATACTTAAAAAAGGCTATTAAAGATTGGGAGAAGCAGTTTGCTTTAACTTCTTCTATAGATGGAAAAGTCTCTTTTTTATCTTTTTGGAATAAAAATCAAACCGTTAAAACAGGAGATTTAATATTTACTATAATCCCTGAAAATAGTGAGTACTTCATAGGGAAAATTAAAGCACCTGTTGCAAACTCAGGAAAAATTAAGAATGGTCAATCTGTTCATATTAAATTATTAAATTACCCACCAGATGAGTTCGGTAAATTAAATGGAACTGTTAAATCTATTTCTTTGATTGCAGACCAAGAAGGAAATTATTTAATAGATGTTGAGTTGCCAAAAAAACTCATAACTACCTATGGAAAAGAAATCGAATTCAAACAAGAAATGACAGGAACGGCTGATATCATTACTGAAGATTTAAGACTTATTGAAAGGTTCTTTTATCAGCTTAAAAACGTTCTAAAATAATATATCGCGAAGAATAGACAGAAACCTTGAATGTCTCAAAATGATCAAGGGTTTAATGAACATTAAATCTTTTTACCATGAAAAAATCAATTTTAAAATTAGGAACTGCTTTAAGTAAAGCTGAACTACAAAACATCAACGGTCAAATTGGTGGATGTGATATTGCTCCTCCAGGTTGTCCTTGTATTGTACCTCCAAATCACCCTTGTTTAAGTGGTGGTGGCAACGGTGGTGGAAACACAGGTGTTTGCTTCACTCCTTTCGGGTCTTATACCATCTCGTGTGATAGCACATGCAACGATGGAACGCAACCTATTTGTTAGGCTACAATTTAAAAATGACTTTCATATAAAGTCATAAAACAAGATATTGTAATTAAGCCTCAATCTTTACGAAGATTGATAGTTATCACATTGCATAAAAACAACACAACTAGTTACAATTACTAGTTGCAATGAATTCTTATTTCATAAACTTAACCTTTTCACGAAGAGTAGGCTAAACCCTTGAACATCTTGAAAATGACCGAAAATTTAATCAATTAAATCTTTTGAATTATGAAAAAATCAATTTTAAACTTAGGAAAGAAACTAAACAATTTTGAACAAAAGCAAATCAATGGTGGTTGGCATAGCTGCTACACATCTAGCCAGTGTTCAGGTCGTTATGACTGCTGTAGCGGAGGACGTTGCATAAATACATCCCACGCCATACTAGAACCATATTGCTCTTAGAACAAATTATCGCGAAGAATAGACATACTCCTTGAATGTCTCTAAATGTTCAAGGATTTAAATCTTTTTATTATGAAAAAAACAATTTTAAAATTAGGAAAACAATTAAACAAAGCTGATCAGAGAAAAGTAAATGGTGGTGTTACTGTAGCATACTGTAATGATGGAGGAAGAGCATTAATAGCATGCATTGGTGGACAGCTTTTAGGATATTGCAAAGGTCCGCAAGGAATTTACACTATTTTCTTAGGACCTTGTTTTTAACATGAACTTAAAAATTATCGCGAAGAATAGACATACTCCTTGAGTGTCTTAAAATGTTCAAGGATTTAATTATTTTTAAATCTTTTTATTATGAAAAAAACAATTTTAAAATTAGGAAAAACGTTAAACAAAATTGAACAAAAACAAATTAACGGAGGAGCAAATTGCCCGACTTATCCAGCAAGTAGATGTTTAGCATGTGGAGGACATCCTTTATCAAACGGTTGTTGCTTAGGTACAGAACAAACTCATCAATGCCTTAGAGGTGTAATTGAATAGTGAGTGAAATATTCAAAAAAACAGCCGTCTTTATGACGGCTGTTTAAATTTTCATTATTAATTTCTTATAAATCAAAAAAAGGTTTTTCAGTAACAAAAAGTCCTCCTTTTATAGTATTTTTCCATTGAGTTGGAATCTTTCCATCTAAAATAACACTTGCTAAAACATACACATGAGCTCTCCATTTTGTTGTTAGTTCTGCAATATGAACATCTACTTTAGAAAATTGTTTCTTTTTAATTAATGATAACAAACTAGTAAAAAAAGCTTTATCAATTTTTAATGGTTCAAGTATTGGTAAAATATCCTCATAATCTTTTCCTTCTTTTATATTTAAACCCAAAACAGGCCAAACTGAATTTAAATTTAGAGCTTCTACTTTGATAGCATTCATAACGTCTTGTCTAAATTTTTTATCAACACCAGAAGAGGCAGCTACCAACGCTCCTATATAACTCAAATCATTTTCGTGTCTTTTTGCTAATTTATATGCATCCTTTACCTTACCTTCCCCTAAAAGATAATAGATATAATCAGGACTATTACTTCCCCCTTCTACATTACCAATCTCTAGTGTTTCGTAATATTTTACATCTTCATCTTTAACAATTGATTTAAAATTATTACCACTTTCTAGATTTAAAATTCTTCTTATTCTTTCTGCATCTAATGCTATTAAATTCCTTACCACAGGATTACGGTTTGACGCTATTTCATAAGCATCATAAGCCTCCTTAAATTTATTATTTCTTGCATATATATAGCCTGCAGCATACGCTAACCAATTATGATTCTTCCACTTTTTATATCCTTCTAAAAACTTTTCATCCTGATCTTTTCCATCTTCCATACATCGTATCGCTAAATAATAAAAATCAGGATTTTCTGGATTTTCTTGAGACAACATAATATGATTATTACAAATTTCATTATGAGATTGTTCATCAACTAAATCTTGAAGTACTCGCATACTGATAAATTCATTCGGCTTTTCTTTTAATCTAGTTTCTAATAGTTGTAGTCCATTTTTTAAACCTTGCAAAGAATAAAGCCAATTAACAATTTGCTTACTATTTCCATCATCCCATTTAACATGACTTTTGATTAAATTACTAACTTGAGTTGTATCTGTTAAAATACTCAATAAGTTTTGTGGACTTTCATTACTATATGCTTTTACAACATCTCTTTTTTCAACTCTTGTTGATGAGGACATTGAAATTTCTGTAGGAGCTTCTGTAAAAAGATAATCTGCTTTTACAGGAAAAATCTTTTTACCTTCTAATATTTCAGTTTCAACACCTCTATTTCCAGAATAAGAAGACACACTGTAATAAACAGGGTATTTTACTATAACAGCTGCATTTGCAACATTATAAACATGAGCAGAATGCTCGTTCATTGTAAAATGTAAACTATCAATTAATGATCCTTCTTTATTCCTAGTTTTAATTAGATAATCCTCTCCATAGTTCAATTGCACCTTTTCGCTGTAATTAGGATCCAATTCATATTCAGTTTCGCCAACGACAACATTAACTACTGTTTGCAGACCGTTATATATATGAAATGGCAACTTTTGAGAACTATTTCCATAAAAAATAGCAGCGAAGACAATTCCTCCTGAAATTCCAAATTTTGCTATAGAAGGTATTATTCCATCTCCCGTTACAAAACGATCCCAAGCACCTAGTTTAGTTTGTAATTTTCGTTCTTTTCCAGGAGTTAAAATATCATATGAATCTGGAAATCCTTTAATAAAAGCATTAGTTTTTCCCTTAATACTGTTTGTGTAAGCCTCCTTAATATATTTCTCAGTTTCTAATAACAACTCTAACGACTCATTCCTTAATTTGATTAAGTTTTCTAATGCTAATGAAGCCCAACTACCAACAACATTTACCCAATCATTAATATTTTCTTTATAAGGTGGAGGTAATTTAAATTCCTCATAAAGAGAGCTATAACTTTCAATATTCATATTATTTAAAAGTGTGCTATCTAAAGAAAGTTCCTCTGAGTGTTTATATACTCTTCTTAATGTCATGTGATACGTATTTGCAATAACCAAAATATCAGCTAGTTCTTCAGAAGAAACATTTCCATCTGCTAAAGCAATTGCCATAACATTATTATACTTTCTAGACACATCTTTCAAGTTAGCTAAAGCGTGTTCACTGTAATGAACTAACTTCACCAATCTTTCATGATACGCTGCCCAACTATTATCAACTTTTAAAGCAGCTTTCTGGAACACAGATCTACATATTATATCATGTAATTTTAGTCGGTTTCGGACTTCAGAAATCTCCTCTTCTAAATCTTTAAGAATTGTAGGAATATTTTTTCTCTTAACCTGATTTCCTCTATGCCATATTCTTCTTTTTTCTAAGGTTAAAGACTCATCCTTACTAACCTCAAGAGCTACTTTTTCTTCCTGTAATTCCTGTAAAAGTTGAATATCATCACTTAAACTCTTTGGATAAATCTCATCAAAAACCTTTGGTATATCATTATCTTTAATCTCTTCTGAAAACAATTCTTCGTGAGATTCAAAATTTTGAAAGGCATATCTATTTAAGAAATTTGAATTATAAATAGGCTCTAGGAAAGTCCATTCGAAATATGATTTGTTTTGAAATTTTAAAGCTTCTTCTTCACTAATTTCCGTAGCTTCCAACTTAGCGGTATTTATCAATCGTTTGGTTAATTCTTCTCTATAACCTTTTGGATTAGAAAACAACTCCCATGAAGACCTATTGTCAATTACTTCAAGAATATAATTCTTTTTGGCATTATTCTCTCTATCAATATCAGCAGGGTGTGTAGACCACATTTTTGGTGGATTGTATTTTGTATTTGCAAATATTCGATTAGCCTCTGGACATTCTTCAGGAACTTGAGGTGATTTACCGTATGACGTATCATTTAAAATAACCGACATTTTCTCGATATAATTTGTCTGTAGTGTATACATATCTTTAACAGCTTTCTTTTCAACCAATAAAGCATTCATACAATCCAACGCATTATCATGCGCTTCATCTGCAACCTGTAATTTATACAAAGCATGAATTAAAGCATCACTTCCCGTTAAAGACACCGCTACTATATCTGCTTGAAATTCCATTTCTCTAGACAAGGCTCTTTCCGCAACGACAACAACAGTAAAACAAATCTCAATAAACGATCTTACCGACCAAACTAAAATTGATAAAATCCAACCAATCCATGCTATACGAATATCAAACCTAGATAATCCTGCTAAGAATGAATCGAAAGCATCTCTTTTACCAACAATTCGAGCAGCAATTTGTTGAACAACATAAACATATCTACCCAATAACATTGATCGTTGGGCAAAATGACCAAATTCATGAGCTAAAACGGCTTTTAGTTCACCTAAACTCAAAACATTTACAACTCCCAATCCTATTTCTAAGTTTTTTTTAGAAGGAAATATCAAATTGATTAATGATATATCATACGAAACACTAGCATTTACTCTATCAGTTAAAAAAACTTTATTTGGTCTTGGAGCTCCAGCTTCATCTGCTAATTGGTGTAAATAATCAAATAATACTGGTTCCTCCTTTTCCGTTAAATAGCGTTGAATCGGATCTTCTCTTCTTTTAGTTAAAAAGAATAAAGATTTTGCCATAAATAATGACAAAAACCCAAATCCAAAAGCTAGAAGGTAATTAAAAAAATGTCCATCAAAATTATGAGCATCAAGTGCTAAATCATAAGCTAACCTTCCAAACCAAATAGTTAGTAACAAATACAATCCTATGAAGGATAGCAATCCGAATATTGAAAGCCAAACATGTTTTTTAAAAGATTGTGTAGGTTTAGTGTAGTCTTTAGGCACCTCAGCAGAGATCCTTTTATATAAGCTTTTCATAGTTAATTATTTTGTGAGCGTAAATATAATAGAATTATCTAACTGATTATGAATCAAGAAAACAAAAAAACAGCTACCTCGAGAAAGAGATAGCTGTAAAAAACTCTAATATGTTTTTATTTATTTAAAGTTTGTAAGTCTGGCAACATACTTACCAATTACATCAAATTCTAAATTAACTTTTGTACCCACTTTAAAGTTTTTAAAAACAGTATGTTCTAATGTGTAGGGAATAATGGCAACGCTAAACTTATTCTCTTTAGAATTTACCACAGTTAAACTTACTCCATTTACCGTTATTGAACCTTTCTCAATAGTAACGTTATTATTGTTTGAATGATATTCAAAAGTAAAAAATGTACTTCCTTCCTCATCTTTAATACCAACACAAACTCCCGTTTCATCTACATGTCCCTGAACAATATGTCCATCTAATCTATCTCCTAATTTCATGGCCCTCTCAAGATTTATTTCATCACCTACTTGTAAGTCACCAATATTAGTTTTGTCTATTGTTTCCTTGATGGCAGTAACAACATATTCATCACCACTAATTTCAACTACTGTTAAACAAACTCCATTATGCGCTACACTCTGATCAATCTTTAATTCATTAGTAATAGCACTCTTTATGGTAAAATGTATGTTCTCTAAATCCTTTTCTATGTTAGAAACTATTCCGATAGTTTCAATGATACCTGTAAACATTGCTTAAATTTAGTTACTTTTGTTTGCATCAAAAATACGACATCAAAAGTCTAATATGGAAAAAACAAATAAAATTATTGTAGGTATTTCATTAGGTGACGCTAATGGAATTGGTATAGAAATCGTATTAAAAACATTTTTAGATAAAAGAATGTTTGATTTTTGCACACCTGTTTTATTTGGTTCCAACAAAGTAATTTCTTTTCATAAAAAAGCATTGAACTTAAATAGCAATGTTCACGGCATTCATTCTTTAGATAAGATTGTACATGGAAAGTTGAATTTAATTAACATCAGTAAAGAAGAATTCAAAATTGAGTTAGGTAAAGCTACAGCAGATGGCGGTAAGTTTGCATTAAAATCTTTATCAAGTGCATTAGAAGCGCTGAAAAAAAATGAAATTGATGTTTTGTTAACTGCTCCTATCAATAAAGACAATATTCAATCAAAAGAATTTGATTTTCCAGGTCATACTGAATATTTAGAAGAAAATCTTGAAGGAAAGAGCTTGATGATTTTAATGACGGATGAATTAAGAATTGGGTTGATAACAGGACATATCCCTGTGGCTAATATTGCTGAAGCTATAACTCCTGAATTGATTGCTAAAAAAGTAGCGATTATGGAGCATTCTTTACGACAAGATTTTAATATCAGTAAACCAAAAATTGCTGTTTTAGGGTTGAATCCTCATTGTGGTGATAAAGGCGTTATAGGAAAAGAAGATGATGAAATAATAAAACCTACCATAGAAAAAATTAAAGAAACAGGTAAGCTAGTTTTTGGTCCATATGCCGCTGATGGATTTTTTGGTTCTAAAACGTATAAGCAATTTGATGGAGTTTTAGCCATGTATCATGATCAAGGTTTGGCTCCTTTTAAAGCTTTATCTTTTGGGAACGGTGTTAATTTTACTGCCGGACTCAACAAAATTAGAACATCTCCAGATCATGGAACTGGGTTCGATATTGCTGGTAAAAACGTAGCAAACATCACTTCTTTTGAAGAAGCTTTGTTCTCTGCAATAAAGATTTTTAGAAACCGAAATGAATTTATTGAATTAGAGTCAAATAGATTACAATCAAAATAATATTTATTTATTCGGTATTAAAAAACATTTTATTATATTTGCGCCCTCAATTTGACATTGTAAATGAAAGGATTAAAAGAATATAGTATTTCTTTTGTTGGTTTAAAAGACGGAAGCCATGAATTTCAATATCAGATAGATAATAAGTTCTTTGAAGAATTTCAGTACACTGAATTTAATAAAGTTAACATTAGTGCGAAAATAGACTTTATTAAGAAAAGTACACTACTAGAGTTATTTTTCACAATTAGTGGAACTATAAATGTTCCTTGTGATGTTACCAATGAATATTTTGATCAAGAAATTTCAGGTGATTTTTCTTTAGTAGTTAAATTTGGACCAGAATTCAATGATGAAAATGATGAGATACTAATACTTCCTTACGAGGAATATCAAATTAATGTAGCTCAATACATTTATGAATTAGTGGTGCTTTCAGCTCCGAGTAAAAGAATACATCCAGATGTATTAAACGGAACCATGAAATCTGAAACTTTAGAGAAGTTAAAAGAATTAGAAATTAATAACAATAAAACAGTTGAGGAAGAACCATCAACTTCAACAGACCCTAGATGGGATAAATTAAAAGATTTACTAACAGGAAAAAACGAGTAAAATGGCACATCCTAAGAGAAAAATATCAAAAACTAGAAGAGATAAAAGAAGAACTCACTATAAAGCTACTATGCCTCAGATAGCTGTTGATCCTACTACTGGTGAAGCTCATTTATACCATAGAGCACACTGGCACGAAGGTAAATTATATTACCGTGGTCAAGTAGTTATTGATACTACTGAAGCAGAAGCTTAAGATATTACCCTATTAACAACTGGGTTAAAGCTATTTAACGCCAAAAACGAATGTTTTTGGCGTTTTTTTAGTTACAAAGTGAAAAAAAAATCACTACTTTTGGAAACTGAATTTACCATCCGTAAAAGATATGAACAAAACAACTGCAGCAATTACAGCAGTAGGAAAGTACGTCCCTGATTATATTCTAACCAATAAAGAGTTAGAAACTATGGTGGATACTAACGATGAATGGATCACTTCTCGAACTGGAATAAAAGAACGAAGAATTTTAAAGGAAGAAGGAGAAGGAACTTCATACATGGCTATCAAAGCTGCCGAAAATCTTATTGAAAAAAACAATATCAATCCTGAAGAAATAGACCTTGTAATTGTAGCTACTGCTACTCCAGATATGCCTGTTGCTTCTACTGCGGTATATACAGCAAGTAAAATTGGAGCGGTAAACGCATTTGCGTACGATTTACAAGCTGCTTGTTCTAGTTTCTTATACGGAATGTCTGTTGCTTCGAGTTATATTGAATCTGGAAGATATAAAAAAGTGTTATTAATTGGAGCCGATAAAATGTCTTCAATTATTGATTATACCGATAGAGCTACATGTATAATTTTTGGGGATGGTGCAGGCGCTGTTTTATTTGAACCAAACGAAGAAGGTCTTGGTCTTCAAGACGAATATTTAAGAAGTGATGGTATTGGTAGAGAGTTTCTTAAAATTGATGCAGGTGGATCTATTTTACCTCCAACAGAAGAAACAGTGAAAAACGGACAACACTTTGTACATCAAGAAGGTAGAACAGTATTTAAATTTGCTGTTTCCAATATGGCTGATGTATCTGAAAAAATATTAGAAAGAAATAATTTAACCAAAGACACTGTTAATTGGTTAGTACCACATCAAGCGAATAAAAGAATTATTGAAGCTACAGCCAACAGAATTGGTTTAGATGATGATAAGGTGATGATGAACATCAGTAGATATGGAAATACCACATCGGCAACATTACCACTTTTGTTAGCAGATTATGAAAAAGAACTGAAAAAAGGAGATAATTTAATTTTTGCAGCCTTTGGTGGAGGATTCACATGGGGATCTATCTATCTTAAATGGGCATATAGTAAATAGACAATCAACTAAAATTATAAACAATGGACATTAAAGAAATCCAAAATCTTATTAAGTTCGTAGCTAAGTCTGGTGCCAGTGAGGTAAAATTAGAAATGGATGATGTTAAGATAACTATCAAAACTGGATCTGAGTTTTCAGAGACAAAAATCATTCAAGCTGCAATGCCTACTGCACCACAAATGATGGCTGCACCAGTAGCTGCCGCTCCTCAACCAGTAGCAAGTGAAATTGCTGCTCCAGTTGCTCCATCAGCTACTGAAGACGATTCAAAATATGTTACTATTAAATCTCCAATTATCGGAACCTTATATCGTAAACCTTCTCCGGACAAACCTGTTTTTGTAGAAGTTGGTTCTGAAATTAAAGCTGGAGATACAGTATGTATTATTGAGGCTATGAAACTATTTAATGAAATCGAATCTGAGGTTTCTGGAAAAATAGTTAAAGTTTTAGTAGATGATTCTTCACCTGTTGAATTTGATCAACCTTTATTCTTAGTTGATCCATCTTAATTTAAGTCTTATAACTCAATCGATTGAGTTACAAAAACTGATCAATTATGTTTAAAAAAATATTAATTGCCAATAGAGGTGAAATTGCACTTCGTGTAATTCGTACCTGTAAAGAAATGGGCATCAAAACCGTTGCAGTATACTCTAAAGCAGATGCTGAAAGTTTACATGTTAGGTTTGCTGATGAAGCTGTATGTATTGGTCCTGCTCCAAGTAGTGAGTCTTACTTGAAAATGGATAGAATTATTGCAGCTGCTGAAATAACAAATGCTGATGCTATTCACCCAGGATATGGTTTCCTTTCTGAAAATGCTAAATTCTCAAAATTATGTGAGGAGCACGATATTAAATTTATCGGAGCAAGTGAAGAAATGATTTCTAAAATGGGAGATAAAGCAACAGCAAAAGCAACAATGATTGCTGCTGGTGTACCATGTATTCCAGGATCTGAAGGAATCTTAGATTCTTACGAACAAGCTGAAAAAATAGCTGTAGACATGGGATTCCCAGTAATGTTGAAAGCTACTGCCGGTGGTGGTGGTAAAGGAATGCGTGCTGTTTGGAAAAAGGAAGATTTAAAACCAGCATGGGATTCTGCACGAATGGAAGCAAAAGCTTCTTTTGGAAATGATGGAATGTACATGGAAAAACTAATTGAAGAACCAAGACATATTGAAATTCAAATTGTTGGTGATTCTTATGGTAAAGCATGTCACCTTTCGGAAAGAGATTGCTCTGTGCAACGTCGTCACCAAAAATTAACGGAAGAAACTCCTTCGCCTTTCATGACTGATGAGTTAAGAAATGCTATGGGAGAAGCTGCAGTAAAAGCTGCTGAATATATTAAGTACGAAGGTGCTGGAACGGTAGAGTTTTTAGTTGATAAACACCGTAACTTCTACTTTATGGAAATGAATACTCGTATCCAAGTAGAGCACCCAATTACTGAAGAAGTAGTTGATTACGATTTAATTCGTGAGCAAATTTTAGTTGCTGCGGGTGTGCCAATTTCTGGTAAAAACTATACACCTCAATTACACTCAATTGAATGTAGAATTAATGCTGAGGATCCTCACATGAACTTTAGACCTTCTCCTGGTAAGATTACTTCTTATCATGAGCCTGGTGGTCATGGAGTTCGTATCGATACACATGCATATGCTGGATATACAATTCCACCAAACTACGATTCTATGATTGCTAAATTAATTGTTACTGCACAAACACGTGAAGAAGCAATTAACAAAATGAAACGTGCTTTAGACGAGTATATTATCGAAGGAATTAAAACAACTATTCCTTTCCACAGACAATTAATGGATCATCCTGATTATGTAGCTGGGAATTACACTACTAAATTCATGGAAGATTTCGAGATAAAGTAATAATACTTATCTAATTATATAAATTAAATCAGTGGCTAGTCCACTGATTTTTTTATTTATAATTTTGCCCCATGATTTTCATCTATAATTTCATAATTCATATCGTTTATTTTGTCATTAAAATAATAGCAAAGTTCAATCCTAAATTGAAGTTGTTTATTGATGGACGAAAAGAAACATTTAATGCTTTAAAAGCCCTAAGAAAAGAATACAAGGTATTTTGGATTCATGCTGCTTCTTTAGGTGAATTTGAACAAGGGCGACCAATTATAGAAGAGTTTAAGAAGATGTACCCTAACTATAAAATACTTGTTACCTTCTTCTCTCCTTCTGGTTATGAAATAAGAAAGAATTACGATTTAGCAGATGTAGTTTGTTATTTACCTTTTGATACTTCTAAAAATGTGAAGCGTTTTATCAAGCTAGCTCATCCAGATATAGCCATTATTGTGAAATACGAATTTTGGCCAAACTTGTTAAATCAACTTCACAGAACAAAAACGAAAACAATATTAGTATCTGGTATTTTTAGAGAAAATCAAGTCTTTTTTAGATCGTATGGAAAATGGATGCGTAGTTTCTTATCTAGTTTTAATCATTTTTTTGTGCAAAATGAAACTTCAAAATCACTACTAAATCAATTTAATTTTAATAATGTAACCGTTTCAGGAGATACTAGATTTGATAGAGTTTATAAAATACTACATCAAGATAACACAGTTGATTTTATTGAAGATTTTAAAGATAATACTTATACAATTGTTGCAGGAAGTACCTGGAAAGAAGACGAAGAATTGTTAGTTAATTATATAAATCAATTAGCATCAGAGGAAGAAAAATTCATTATTGCTCCACACAAAATAACTGATGAAACGATTGATGCGTTACGAAAGTCTATTCTTAAAAAAACGATTTTATACTCAGAAAGAAACAATGTAAACCTAAAACAGTACCAAGTATTTATTGTTGATACTATAGGTTTACTCACTAAAATATATTCTTACGCAAACGTCGCTTATGTTGGTGGAGGATTAGCTACTGGTTTACATAATATTTTAGAACCTGCTACTTTTGGTGTCCCTGTTATATTTGGCGGAAATAAATATCAAAAATTTAATGAAGCAGTTGAACTTATTGAACATGGAGGAGCGAAAACTATTTTAGATCAACTTGATTTAAATACTCTTTTAGTAGACCTAAAAAATAATGAGCTACTAAGAGGTGAAATGGGAACAACAAGTAAAACATTTATTAGTAATAATGTTGGTGCAACACCGACTATAATGGCATATATAAAAGAACAACTTCAATAATGGATATACTTTTACAACCTTGGCCTTGGTATGTATCTGGACCTTTAATTTCGGTAATACTTTTCTTGTTTTTCTACTACGGAAAACATTTTGGTGTTTCTAGTAATTTAGAAACCTTATGTACCATAGCTGGTGCAGATAAGTTTTCAGATTACTTTAAAAAAAATTGGAGAAAACGTGATTGGGCTTTGTTTTTTTTAACTGGATTAATTATTGGAGGTTTTATTAGTAATACATTTTTAACTCCTTACGGTATTGACACTATAAACCCAAAAACTATAGAAGATTTACAAGCACTAGGATTTGAATATCAAAAAAACACCTATGTACCAGAAGAGTTATTTAGCCTAGATACTATCTTATCTGTAAAAGGTTTTTTATTACTTATTGTGGCTGGAATTTTAATTGGATTTGGTACTCGTTATGCAGATGGATGTACATCTGGTCATGCAATTACTGGTTTGAGTAATTTACAATTACCTTCTTTAGTTGCTGTAATCGGTTTTTTTATTGGTGGTTTAATAATGATTTGGTTGATATTCCCTTTACTATTTAGTTAATATGAAGTACGTACGATTTTTACTTATCGGAATTTTATTTGGTATCATACTGTCTAAGTCTGAAGCAATTTCTTGGTATCGCATTTATGAAATGTTTAAATTTCAATCATTTCATATGTATGGAATTATTGGTTCTGCGGTATTCTTCTCAATGATTTTTACGTTTCTCTTTAAACGCGGATTTATCAAAAATTACAAAGGAAAACCTATAAAACTTAAAACTCGCAAAAAAGAATATATCAGAACTTTAGTCGGAGGAACCATCTTTGGTTTAGGATGGGCTTTAGCAGGGTCGTGTCCTGCCCCAATTTTTATATTAATTGGAAATGGTGTATTCTCGATACTTATCTTATTGTTTGGCGCTTTAATTGGTGCTTTTCTTTATGGTCTGTTGAGTAAAAAACTACCACATTAATCCTTAAAAAAATTTATTTCAATTAAATGTTGTTCGGTATTATCTACCACCTTCCAATTATAAATTTTAGATAATTGGTATATTTTAGATAATTCTTCAAATAAGCGTGTTTTAGCCTCTTTTTTTTGGTTAGTTAACTCTATGGTTTCTTTTATTCTTTCAATGGCTTTAGCGTTAACTGTATTCAGTTCTTCTTTAGAAAAAGTATTAAATTGACTCTGCTTTAAATCGAAGTACTTAACATCAGGTGAAATTATAACTTCTTCCTCAGGTACTTTATTGATAATGATTTCTCTATTCAAACTATCTATTTGAATATCTAATTTAGATAAATCATACCCCACCTCTACTTTTGCATTAACAGATACAATTGCCTTTTTTTGAAATTGTAAATAATCAAAGAAATATTTTCGAGTATCTGAAAAACTATACATTTCAGAATAATTTCCTTGTGAAACTACCAACTTGCTTAAGTTTTTGATTTCATTTACCATTACCTTAACTTCTTCTGTTTGGTATTTAGGTTGTTGCCTATCGCACCAAAACTTAGCAATTAAAAAACCTAACAAAAAAACAGCAAGATATTTTATAAATCGTATCATCTTTTTGTTTGAAAGGTACTAAAAAAATAGTTTGAAGAATATGTTACGCTTCCTGTTTCTTAGGAAAAGCTTGTTTGTGAAAAATGAATAAAAGTGCAACTCCAATGCTTATCCAACTATCGGCGCCATTAAAAATAGCATTGAAAAAAGTAAAACTCTCTCCTTGATAAATTGGAAAATACAGCATGTCTACAACTTTTCCGAAGAAAAACTTCCCATAAGGCTCATCAGAAAACAAAGTAGCTACTTCTCTACCCCCAGGTGTATTAAAAATAACTCCATAAAAAACAGAATCTATAATATTTCCGATAGCACCCGCTAATATTAAAGAAATTGCAATAACTACTCCGTTATGAATTTTATTTTTTACTGTTTGTGCCAACCAATACACAATACCTGATACAGCAACTAACCTAAATAACGTTAAAAACAGCTTTCCTGCTTTACCTCCAAACTCAAATCCCCATGCCATTCCGTTGTTTTCAGTGAAGTGAATACGAAACCAATCCATGCCTAATACTTTAATCTCTTCTCCTAAATAAAAATGAGTCTTAATGTATATTTTACTAATTTGGTCTATTAAAATGGCTAGTATAACGGTAAGAATTGCAATATTTTTCTTTGACATTTATTTGATTTAAAAGCAACAAAAATAAGAATATTCTATCGAATTAGAAATGCTTTGAAATTACTAATGAAAAATTATCTTTTTAGACCGAATATTTTTTGACAAGATAGTTTATAAAATCCTAATTTAATCTTTTAATATCTTTATTCTATTTCCTATTCTTCTATTTGTTTTATCAATTCTTTACGATAAGATTTCCCTACTGGTAATGTTAACTCATTACTTAACTTTACTTGATTTCCATCTATAAGTTTTAGATGATTAAAATTAATGACAAATGATTTATGTATTCTTAAAAAGTTCTTTGGAAGTTTTGTGAGAAACTCGGTTAGTGTTTGAGGTGTTAAAATCATGGTGTCTGTATAAATTTTTATATAGTTTCCATAAGCCTCTACATAGCAGATTTCATCAAAATTCAACTTAATAATTTTCTTATCGCTCTTTATGAATAATGAATTAATTTCATTTTCTTTATTTACAATTATTGGTTGTGTATTGCTAACTGAAGTTCTCTTTAGTTTCTGTTGAACTTTAATTATTGCTTGTAAAAACCTCTCTAACGAAAATGGTTTCAATAAGTAATCTGTCACTGCAAGTTCAAAACCTTCTATAGCATATTCCGTATAAGCAGTTGTAATAATAACTTCTGGTTTTTTAGTCAGTGATTTTAACAAACTTATTCCAGAAAACTTTGGCATGTTAATATCCAAGAATAATAAATCTATTTGCTCATTCTGCAACACTTCCATAACTTCAAAAGCATTTTTGCAAGTAGTTACTACTTCTAAATACGAAATATGTTTAATATAATTCTCTATAATTTGACGTGCAATTGGCTCATCATCTGCTATTAAACATCTTATCTTTTCCATTTTATATCGAAAGTTTTAAATCAACTGAAAAAACATCATTTGTTTTTTTTATTTTTAAACTATGTGCCTCTGGATAAATTAAAGCTAATCTTTTTTTTACATTTACTAATCCTATTCCACTTTTTCCTTTTTCCATATTTTCCTCCTTATTATTGTAAGTGTCAAAAGAATTTTCACATTTAAATACTAACGTGTTTTCGGTAGTCTTAATATCTATATTCACTGTACTTTTTTCTCCTTTGGTAGGTCCCAAATGTTTGAATGCATTTTCAACAAAAACAATTAACAGCATTGGTGCTAATTCCTTATCATTTAATTCTCCAGAAATTGAAAATGAAATATCTGCTTGCTCTTCCAATCTCAATTTTTCTAAAGAAATATAATTTTCTAAATAACTTATTTCCTTTTTTAAAGAAACAAAGGATTCTCTAGTCTCATAAAGACTATAACGCAATAAATCAGATAATTTTAGCATCAGATTTGGTAATTTATCCGATTTAATTACTGATAAACCATACAAGTTATTCAAGGTATTAAATAAAAAATGAGGATTTAATTGTCCTTTCAATAATTTCAATTCGGCTTCTTTTACCTCTTGCCTGCGTTTAAAACTATCTCTTGCAATACGAATAGTCATTCCAAAAATCATTGCCAATAATATAAACCCAAAAAGGTTCAAAAACATTTTTAAATCTAACGGTTGATTTATTGCTTTACTAATAGCATAAACTGGTATTAAAGTAAATAGTGTTCCACTTAATAAAAAAAGTATGAAAAATAAAGTTTTACTTTTTTGAAAAAAAGGAAGAATAAAATAATTAGTAATATAAATAGACGGTAGTAAAAATAAAGTTACGTAAAGAGCTGTTTGAATTCTATTTTCTGATTGAATTCCACCAATTAAAATGATAAACAGAATTAACCATACAAATATGTTTTGTAACAACCTATTATCTATCAAGGCATCTAATTTAGACATTCTCATTTATTTAAAATAGTTACTACAAACTTACCTATTACACTTAAAAAATACATTTTTTAATGATGAAAGATATTCTTTTCTATCTGAATCTACTTATTACAATGATTATCGTACTAACTCCATAAAATCATTTTTACAAATACGTTCATCATTCTTCTTTTTTAAACCTGAGTTTTTGATTGACTTTTGAAGTGTTCATTTAAAAATCAAACAATTATGAAATATATTAAATCAATATTATTTTTTATTTTCTTAGGAATTAGCCTTATAGGTTATACACAAAATTTACAATCGCAACTAGAAAAATACAATCCTTATCTTGAAGAATTAAATCAAGGTATTGCTATTTTGGTTCAACAAAATGGTAAAGCAACTGTTGCTAATATTGGCAAATACAATTTTAATGAGCATACTGTTTTTAATATAGGAAGTGCTACCAAAAAAATGACTGCTATTTTAATACTTCAAGAAGTTGAAAATGGAACTTTAAAACTATCTGATTCTATTGGCACTTATCTACAGGATATAAAAAATGTTGATGCAAGTTTAACTATTAAATCATTACTAAGCCATAGAAGTGGTTTAGGAGAAATTGTTGGTGGAAATTTCGAAAAGGAGTTTTACAATAAAAATGATAGTTTCTACAATTCAGATTTTTTAAATAAGATTCCAGAGAACAATCCAAAAAAAAATGGGAAGTTTAGTTACTGTAATACAAACTATATTTTATTAGGGCATATCTTAGAAAAGGTGAACGATAAAAGTTTTTTCGATTTACTACAGGAGAGAATATTTACACCTTGTGATATGACCACTTCTTATCCGTATGTTTCAAAGAAACTTAAAAATCTTGCAACTCCTATACATAAACAACAAGATGTGTCGTCTTATTTAGATTATCGTTTTTTTGCTAAATACGCATATGCTGCAGGTAGTGTTGCTTCTACTTTAAACGATATTACAAAATTTTATAATCATTTATTTCAGCATAAAACATTGCTTTCAAAAGAATCTTTAGAACTATTCACTTCCTTTGATGATGCCGATTATGGTTTAGGAATCATGAAGTTTAATAACGGTTATATAGGTCATGGCGGAAATAATATTGGATATTCTTTTAGAGAATACTACAACCCAGAAAATCAGAATTTAATATTAGTGTTTAGTAACGCTCGTTTTATTCCTTTTAATAAAATGCTTAAAGAAGAACTTTTCAACTTTATAAATGGAGAAACAACCAATATAACCTTCAATAATAATATAACTTCTGATTTTAAAGCTGTAATAGGAAAATATCTATTTGATTCACATGGAATGAAAATAAATATGGAAATTTTAGAGAAAAACAATCATTTATATTTTTCTGCTCAAGGTGCTGAAGTCATTTTAATAAGTAAAGAAGTCGGCAAATTATACAATGGTGGTTTTGGTGTAGAGTTAGAAGTAAATCATGAAAAACCAAACGAGTTAATATTTAGACAAAATGGATTAGAAACTACTATTAAACGTATAAAATCTTAAAAAATCATGAAACTTGAAATACAAAATGTATCTAAAAGATACTCTGGAAATAAATATGGTTTAGAGGGTTTTTCAATAAACATTGAAAAAGGAATTTTAGGATTATTAGGGCCAAATGGAGCGGGAAAATCTACTTTATTAAAGATGATTG
Organism: Tenacibaculum skagerrakense; assembly: GCF_004345825.1. Classification (GTDB taxonomy): domain Bacteria; phylum Bacteroidota; class Bacteroidia; order Flavobacteriales; family Flavobacteriaceae; genus Polaribacter; species Polaribacter skagerrakensis. The sequence goes on along the minus strand of NZ_SLXM01000004.1, from coordinate 16,431 downwards.
CAACTGTAAGTAAACCAAGTAATGGACAAATTATTTTAAATAAAAACAACGTAATAAAAGATCCTAATTACATGCGTAAACAGATTGGTTTTTTACCTCAGGATTTTGGAGTATATCCCAACTTAAATGCCTTTGAATTTTTAAAGTATATGGCGGCAATGAAAGGAGTTGGTGGTAAGCATTTAAATTCTAAAATAACAGAGCTTTTAGAAGGTTTAAATTTAATGGATACAGCTCATAAACCCATTGGTAGTTATTCTGGAGGTATGAAACAACGTATAGGAATTGCTCAAGCTTTATTGAATGATCCAAAAGTTTTAATTTTTGACGAACCTACCGTTGGTTTAGATCCAGAAGAACGTATGAGATTCCGAGATCTTATTCATCAATTAGCTAATGATGCTATTGTTATACTGTCTTCGCATATTGTTTCAGATATAGATACTGTGGCTGATAAAGTTGCCATTATGAAAAATGGAAATTTACTTGCTTATGGAGATCAAGAAGAATTAATTAATAACGTAAAAGGGAAAGTTTTTGAAACTACAATTGATAAAAACACTTTAAATGAATTTAAGCAAAATCATTTAGTAGTACACTCTTTAATAAAAGGCAATTCAGCTATTGTCAGATTTATTAGTCAACAACAACCAGATGGAGCTTTAGCACAACAACCAACTTTAGAAGACGCATATTTATACACCACTAAAACATCTTAATCATGAAAACATCGAACAAAAAAACCTTACAGATTATACTTTTTTTAATCATTGCGATTTCACTATTAACGGCTTTAATTATTTCTTCAGACACTATTCACTTTGGAGTATATGACGCGCACTAAATCTTATCACTATGTATATTTTTCCTTTAATAAAATATAGCTATTTACAACGTGTTCGTAATTATAATTTCTTAATTACACTTTGTGCAAGTTTAGCAGTAGCTTATACATTTGTTCCAGCACCAGATGCTAATTATTCAACAATAAGAATTGTAGATTATGTTGGCCATTATAATTCTGCTTGGTTTGGATACGTTTCAGCAATTATGAGCAGTTTATTTTTATCATTAGTTGGTTTTTATCTTATTAATGGTGGAATTAAAATCGACATACAAACTAAGGTTGGACAAATTATTGCCACTACAAAAGTGAACAATAGTACGTATCTATTTTCAAAAGTTATAAGTGGATTTTTGATATTATTAACTATTCTTGGTATAGTACTTATTATGAATATCGCTTTATTTCATTTGTACAATGAGAACTTTCCTTTTGAAATTTTTCAGTTTATAAAACCCTATTTAATAATTACCATTCCAACATTGTTTTGTATTGCTGTTTTAGCGGTTGCTTTTGAAGTTTTTTTTAGAAAGTATATCATACTTCAAAATATTGGGTTTTTCTTCTTATTCTCTTTTTTAATGTTGTCATCAAGAACTCGTGAAGATTATTTTTCATTTGATATGCTCGGTACTCAAATAGTAATGAATAAAATGGAAAATCAGGTTAGAGAATTGACTCAAGGAGATCGCATCAAAGAATTATCCATAGGATATGTAATTGGGAATAAAAATGCTACGAAAAAGTTTCATTTTAATGGAATGGAATTTCCATACTCATTTGTAATTAGTAGAATACTATGGGTAACTTTAGGAGCATTACTCATTTTTCTTATTACAGGTTTCTTTCACAGGTTTTCCCTTAACGAGAAATCTGTTCAAAAAACACCAAAAATTGCAATTAAAACAGGAATAACAAATAAGGAAATTTATATCTCAGGATTGTCCAAACTAACTACGAATTTCTCTATTCTACCATTACTTAAAACCGAATTATTATTACTGATAAGAAAAGGGGAAAAATGGTTTTGGTTTATAAACACAATAGGAATGTTACTTTTAGCAATATTACCTTTAGAAATTGCACATCAATTTGTGTTACCAATTCTTTGGTTTTCACAAGTAAGCAGAATATCAGAGTTAACTACAAAAGAATTTACTAACAAAGTACACTATTTTGCTTTTGCTTCTTTTAAACCTTTACATAGGTTGTTAATTTCTCAACTTTTGGCGAGTAGTATATTGCTTATTTTCTTAGCTATTCCTTTATTGGCAAGATTAATCTTAGTATCGAATTTTATAGCATTAAGTTCAATAATTCTTGGAGGAATTTTTCTAGTCTTTTTAGCAGCTGCTTTCGGAATAATAACAAAAGGGAAAAAGTTATTTGAAATTGTATTTTTTATGATCACGTATATTAATATTAATAAAATTCCTTTTATGGATTATTTCGGAGCTTTAAGTCAAAACAACTTTTTACCAATTAAATTAACAATCTGTATTCTTACACTTGGTTCAGTTGTTTTTTGCATTCGTAATTATCAACTAAAAACATCTTAATGTTTTAACCGTATTCGTTTTAATAAAAAATGAGACTAATAAATTAGTCTCATTTTTTATTGATTTTATATGTTTTAACTAAAAAACAGTTTATCCTTTTAACCAAGCCTTTAATAACTCTTTTTGTTGTTGAGTTGCATCAGCTTTTGGTTGTAACGCTTTTCCTATGGTATAAGCTTGTGTTAAGGTATTTTTAATGATGATTTCTTTACCATCTCGCTCTAACTTAACTTCAACATTTTCTCCTGGTTGCCATCTAAAAACTCCTTGAAAAACCGTATTCGCATTTTGAGGTGATAATTTTACTCCATTAATCTCTTTGATAATATCGTTAGGTAAAACTCCACTTTCTGTCCAATAACTATTCAATTTAACAACTTCGTTGAAGATAATGTTTCCAGTATTTACATCTGGACTTACAATAAACACTCCATTACCTTGAATATAATTCGTTTTTACTTTATCTTCAGAAATAGCCATTCCAACTTTTTCAAAGAAGGTATTATAATCTATTGGAGTACCTCCTACTACGTGAGTATTTAAAAATTCACCAACAGAAGGATACGTCATTTTAGTAATTTCAGCAATTAATGCATCATCTGAGAATGGCTTGTTTTTACCATACTTATTTGATAATTCTTTCATTAAAGTTAAAATACCTCTTTGACCATTACTTTCTTCACGCATTAAAATATCAATACACATTCCTATTAATGCTCCTTTTTGATAAACATTGATATATTGATCGTGGTATTCTTTTTCTAAAATGTTTTCACTCATTTTAGTAAAACTCATCGAATCATTCATTCTTGCAGCACTATTTATCTTTTCCATTATTTTAGTGAAAAACTCTTCTTGACTTACTAAGTCTTTGTTCACTTGAAATAAGGTTGCAAAATATTCAGTTACACCTTCGTACATCCATAAGTGCTTAGAGAATGTAGGTTGATTATAATCAAAATAATGTACATCTTCAGAATGCACACTTAAAGGTGTTACAATATGAAAAAACTCATGAGAAACTACATCAATCATAGATTCAGCTAATTGCTCGTCATTCATAAATTCTGGTAAAACAACTACTGTAGATGTATGGTGCTCTAAAGCTCCAAAACCTTTAGGTGCTGTTTCATTATTTCCAGCTAAGTATAAATAAATATCGTAACGAGGTGTACTATTGATACTTCCCAAATATGCTTTTTGAGCTTGCATCATTTTTTCCATTACTGCTTTAATCTTAGTAGCTGAGTGCTTTTTTGTTGGCGAATATACACTAAGAACAATCTTAATATCTCCTACTTTAAATTCCTCAACATCTAACTCTCCATAAAACATTGGATTATCTGTAATATCGAAATAACGTGGCGCAAAATAGCTTGACGTTATCGTTTGACCATCATCACTTGTTTTAGTAGAAAGTTCTTGTAAAGCTGAAGTTCTAAGAAATTTAGATGGCGCAACCACATCTAATTTGTATTGGTTATTTTTTAAAGAATCAAAATACCCTATAAAACCATGTAAGTTTAATACATAGTTGGTTTCTTCAATATTGGTCCCGGAAGGTGAAAAAGGTACTTCTTCAGTTCCGATTCCTCCTACTTCTTCTTGATCAAAAGTATCATTAACTAAATAAGTTACTTTATCTAAATTAACAGCATTTGAAATTTCCCAAGTATTGGTATCTACTTTAGTTACTTGCAACGGGTTTCCACTATAATCTAATGCTTGGAAATTGTCAACATATTTTCCAAAATCACTAACCGAATAAGTTCCTTGAACAACTCTTGGTAATCTATACGTTACTTTTTCTGTTCTGAAACGACCTGGATTAATAACTACTGGAACTTTATCATTTTCTACTTTCGTTAAGTCTAATTGTGTTTCAATAGGATTGGTAGTAGCAAAATCGTTGGTAACCGATTTTGTAGCATTACAGCCCACCAACAACAAACCAGCTGCAACGGCTGTTAATTTATGTATATTCATTTCTTATATAATTTAAAATATAGGTAATAAGTGAGCGAAAGTTACAAACTGTTACAATATTATAGGAATATTTAACTGTTTTTCACATTTTGAAAGGTTGTTTGATAGTATACTTCTAGAGAAAAATAGAAATACAATATCAATGAGGCATAAAAAAACTCCCAAAAGGGAGTTTTAAGATTTATTGTTTTCTTTTAGCTTCGATGCTAAGTGTAGCATGTGGAACTAATTTTAAACGTTCTTTTTGAATTAATTTACCAGTTACTCTACATACACCATAGGTTTTATTTTCGATACGAATTAATGCGTTCTTCAAATCTCTAATAAACTTCTCTTGACGAATTGCTAATTGCATATTCGCTTCTTTAGCCATGGTATCTGTTCCTTCTTCAAAAGATTTAAAAGTTGGAGAGGTATCATCTGTACCATTGTCAGATCCATTTTTATATGAAGACCTTAATAACTCGAGATCTTCTTCCGCTCTTTGCATCTTTTTAAGAATAATTTCTTTAAACTCTTGTAAATCAGAGTCTGAATACCTTACTTTAACATCTTCTGCCATACTACTAAGCTTTTTCGATTAACATTTTACTTTTTATGGTATCGAATTCAATTTCTGTACCATGATCTAACGTATCTACAAAAACCAACTCGTTGGTTAATGTTTCAGTTTTAATGTAGCTTTCGTTCGCAAGAACCGATTGTTGGAGCTCTGCAAAATTTAGGAAAGTAAGTTTGATTTTATCTGTTACTTCAAAACCTGAGTCTTTACGGGCGTTTTGAATTCTATTCACTAATTCTCTTGCGATTCCTTCTTTTCGTAAATCTTCTGTGATTGTAACATCTAAAGCCACAGTAATTCCCTCTGCATTTGCTACTAACCAACCCTCAATATCCTTCGACGAAATTTCTACATCTTCCGTTCCTAAAGTAATACTTTTTCCGCTAATTTCTATAGAAATTTCACCTTCTTTTTCTATCTGATTGATCTGCTCTTGGGTAAAAGACTGAATTTCAGAAGAAACTAATTTCATGTCTTTTCCAAATTTAGGTCCTAAGGCTTTAAAATTAGGTTTGATTTGTTTTACTAACATACCAGATGCATCGTCTAATAACTCAATTTCTTTAACGTTTACTTCTGATTTTATTAATGATGATACAGCTATAATCTCCTCTTTCTGAGTATCATCTAATACTGGTATCATAATTTTTTGTAATGGCTGACGCACCTTAATTTTTTCTTTAGCTCTTAATGATAATACTAAAGAAGAAATAGTTTGTGCATTTTCCATTTTACGCTCTAACGACTTATCTATAATAGCTGCATCATACGTTGGGAACTCTGCTAAATGAACACTTTCAAAAGCTTCTTTTTGGGTTGCTGCATTTAAATCTTTATACAAACGATCCATGAAGAATGGTGCAACTGGCGCACCTAATTTAGCAACAGTTACCATACATGTGTACAATGTTTGGTATGCAGAAATTTTATCTTGTGCATATTCACCTTTCCAGAAACGTCTTCTACATAAACGTACATACCAGTTACTTAAATGATCTTGAACAAAATCTGAGATTGCTCTTGTAGCTCTTGTTGGTTCGTAATCTGCATAAAACTTATCAACTTTATCAACCAATGTATTTAACTCAGATAAAATCCAACGATCTATTTCTGGTCGCTCATTTAATGGAATATCAGCTTCACTATAAGTAAACTCATCGATATTAGCATATAAACTAAAGAATGAATACGTGTTATATAAGGTTCCGAAGAACTTACGCTTTACTTCTTCAATCCCCTCGATATCAAACTTTAAGTTATCCCAAGGATTTGCATTAGAAATCATGTACCAACGAGTTGCATCCGGACCGTAATCTGCTAGCGTTGTAAATGGATCTACAGCATTTCCTAAACGCTTAGACATTTTTTGCCCGTTTTTATCTAATACTAAACCATTAGACACAACATTTTTATAAGCTACAGAGTCAAACACCATGGTACCAATTGCATGTAATGTATAGAACCAACCACGTGTTTGATCGACACCTTCAGCGATAAAGTTAGCTGGGTAACTTTTATGATTGTCTATTAATTCCTTATTTTCAAAAGGATAATGCCACTGAGCATACGGCATTGATCCAGAATCAAACCATACATCAATTAAATCGCTTTCACGACGCATTGGTTTTCCAGAAGAAGAAACTAATACAATTTTATCAACTACATTTTTATGAAGATCTACTTTTTCGTAGTTCTCTTCCGACATGTTTCCTACTTCAAAATCAGCAAAAATATCAGACTTAATAACTCCAGCCTCTACAGATTTTGCTATTTCAGATTTCAGCTCTTCCATAGAACCAATGCAAATTTGCTCAGTTCCATCTTCGGTTCTCCATATTGGCAATGGAATTCCCCAGAAACGTGAACGAGATAAGTTCCAATCGTTTGCATTCTTTAACCAGTTTCCAAAACGTCCTTCACCAGTTGATTTTGGCTTCCAGTTAATGGTTTCATTCAAATCGAACATTCTATCCTTGATATCAGTTACTTTAATGAACCAAGAATCTAATGGATAATATAAAATAGGCTTATCGGTACGCCAACAGTTTGGATAACTGTGCACATACTTCTCTACTTTAAAAGCCTTGTTTTCTGTTTTAAGTTTGATAGCTAATTCAACATCAACCGACTTCTCAGGAGCTTCACCATCTGTATAATATTCGTTCTTTACATACTTTCCTGCGAATTCTTTTAATTCTGGTCGGAACTTACCTTGTAAATCTACCAATGGAACAGGATTCCCGTTCTCATCTAAGACTAACATTGGTGGAACTTCTGGAGTTGCTTGTTTAGCAACCAAAGCATCGTCTGCACCAAAAGTTGGCGCGGTATGAACAATACCTGTACCATCTTCTGTGGTTACGAAATCACCAGAAATTACTCTAAATGCATTTTCTGCATTTTCATAAGGTAATACATAGTCGATTAGTTGTTCATATTTGATTCCAACTAAATCAGCTCCAATAAATTCTTTTACAATGAAATACGGAATTACTTTATCACCATCTTTATACGATAACAACTCGGATTTATCTTCTACTTGATTGAATTTTTTGCCTGCGAACTGTTTACTTACCAAGTTTTTAGCCAATACAACATTTATAGGTTGAAAAGTGTATTGATTATATGTTTCAACTAAAACATACTCGATTTTTGGACCAACAGTTAAGGCAGTATTACTTGGCAATGTCCAAGGCGTTGTTGTCCATGCTAAAAAGTGAATATCACCTTCATTTTGAAGGAAATCTGGTAAGGTTTCCTCTAAAGCTTTGAACTGAGCAACGACTGTTGTATCTGTTACATCTTGATAGGTTCCTGGTTGGTTTAACTCGTGCGAACTTAAACCTGTACCTGCTTTTGGTGAATACGGCTGGATAGTGTAACCTTTGTATAACAAATCTTTATCATAAATCTGCTTTAGTAACCACCAAACAGATTCCATGTATTTTGATTTGTATGTGATATACGGATCGTTCATATCAACCCAATATCCCATTTTGTGTGTTAAACTGTTCCAAATATCTGTGTAACGCATTACGGCTTTTTTACACGCTTCGTTATACTCTTCAACAGTAATTTTAGAACCGATATCTTCTTTTGTAATTCCTAATTCTTTTTCTACACCAAGCTCAACAGGTAAACCGTGTGTGTCCCAACCTGCTTTTCGCTTAACTTGATATCCTTTTTGCGTTTTATAACGACAAAAAATATCTTTAATAGAACGTGCCATTACGTGGTGAATTCCTGGCAATCCGTTTGCAGAAGGTGGTCCTTCAAAAAATACGAATGGCTCATTTCCTTCTCGTGTTGTTACACTTTTTTCAAAGATGTTATTTTCTTCCCAATAGTTTAAGATTTCTTCTGCTACTTTTGGTAAGTCTAATCCTTTGTATTCAGTAAAACTCTTACTCATTTTATCGTTCTATATAGTGAATTCGCGAAATTACATATTTTATTGGAATCCTTCGATTTGAGCCAACAAAAAAGTGCCTAAAGAGGCACTTTTTAGAAATTATATAATTAATTGGCTTTTTATTTTAATTTAATTTTTTGACCGACAATTATCACATCATTTTTTAAACCATTTAACTCTTTTAATTTTTCAACTGTAACACCAAATCTTTTAGCGATATTGAAAAGTGTATCTGATGAATCGGATACGATATAGTAATCGTTATTAGAAGTTGTATTATCTTCTAGTTTTTCTGCTTGATTTACAACTATATTTTTGTTTGCTGAATTAACTATGTAAAAATATGATCTTCTGTTTTTTTGATGTTCTTCTTCTGTACATTTTGTTGCACTAGTATTTCTACAATTATTCAATAACCTATCCTCTCCAAAACCTACGGCACTTTGTATTCTTTCGGAAGCAATTCCTCTTGAAATTATATAATCTCTAGTTGATTTTGCTCTTTTATCGGACAACCACCTATTGTATTCTCTAGTTCCTCTGCTATCTGTATGAGATTCGATACGAATTATCATTTCCGGATGATTTTTCATTACTGACACAATATGTTCTAACTCATACTCTGCATCTTCACGAATAGTGTATAAATCGAAGTCAAAATAAATAGGCCTAATTACAATTTGTGATTCAGAATCTTTCGCCTCTACAATTAATGATTCTAACTCTAAATCGGTTTTAATCTCTTTTTTGTCAACATCTTCGGTTACTGCATTTTTTTCATCGTTTCTGTAATCATCTTTTGAAGCTGAAACTGTAAAATTGTTTTCACATTCAATGTCCTTGAAAACATACTTACCATCTGATTGGGTAGTTTGCTCGCTAATTGGGTTTCCATTTTCATCAATTAATCGCACTACGGCACCAGAAATAGGATTCCCTGTTTTTGAATCGGTTACATAGCCTCCAATATCTTCTTTACATCTATAAATCACAAAACTATAAATATCATCATCTCCTTTTCCTCCTTTTCTATTTGATGAAAAAAAACCAAACGATTTATCTTCACTGATTACAAAACTAAAATCATCCATAGGGCCATTAATTGGACTCCCTAAATTAACAGGGTTTGTATATTCTTCATTGCTATATTTAGCCTCAAAAACATCTAAAGCGCCTAAGCCTAAATGACCATCAGAAGCAAAATATAGGGTATTGTCTATATCAATAGTAGGAAACATTTCTCTACCTTCAGTATTAATAGGTCTACCAAGATTGAAAACCTTTCCATAACTTCCATTGTCATTAATTGCTACTTTATATATATCTGTAGCACCAATACCACCAGACATGTCAGACACGAAATATAATGTTTTTTCATCTGCGCTTAACGCAGGGTGTCCACATGAATATTCGTTACTATTAAACGGTAATTCCTCTATATTATTCCAATTACCATCTGCTAAAGTTGCTTTATAAATTTTTAGATGAGTAACTCTATTCTTGTCTCCTTCTAATTTATCGCCATCGTAATTATCTCGTGTAAAATACATGGTTTTACCATCGCTTGTTAAAATAGCATTAGACTCATGATAACGTGTATTTAAAGAAGATACCCTCTCAGAATCATTGACTTGTAATCCTTTTTCTATGTCGTTACTAAAATTAGCAGGAGCTTTGTAAATGTTAAGGAAAGGTTGTTCATTCCATTTATACAATTTTTTATCAAATTTAGAGCCTTCTGGTTTAGTGGATGCAAAATAAAGTTCGTCTTTATAAATAAAACTTCCAAAATCTGAATACTTGGTATTAATGTTTAGATTTTGAATACTAACAAATGTTTTTTTCTTATTAGAATATTCAACAAAATAATTTAGATTTTTCTCTAATGCTAATGCTCTAGAATCTGCTTTATTGATATCTTTTAGTTTACGCAACCATTTATCGGATTCCTCAACTTTTCCATTACTTTTTAAAGCTTGAGCATACCTGAACATGTATTCAGAAGAAACTTCGTCTTTATATTTTTCAAACAACAAACGATACCATTTCTCTGCTTCTTTTGTATTAGCGTTGTAATAATTTGCATCTCCTAACCTACCTATTACTAACATAGATTCATCTCCTTTATCATAAATTACTTTGTAGAGTTCAGCAGACTTTTTGTAGGCAAATTCTTTAAAATAACGATCTGCCGCATATCTTCTTTGCGAAAACACTGAAAAACTAAGTATTAAAAAATAAAATAGTACTATTTTTCTCATGAAAAAAATAATTTAAATTTAGAAGAACCTTGGTGATTTTAGCACTCGTTCTCTGTATATATCCCAACGCAACATAATCTCATATGTTCCCGAATTATAATTGCTATAATTTGACGTTGTCAAATCGTAAGCAAAGCCTATGTTTAAACTTTTGGTTGCTTGAAAGCCTAATAAAGCACTAATAGAATCATCCCATCTCCAAGCCAACCCAGCCATAAATTTCTCATTAAATAAAAAATTAGCTGAAACATCAATTGATAATGGTGCTCCACTTACCACTTTAACCAATGCTGCAGGTTTAAATTTTGTGGTCTCATTTAAATCAAACACATATCCTGCAATACCAAAAAAGTGTAATCTTTCTTGAGCTAAATCTCCATCTCCAAAACTTGTAGTAGCCACAGTATCATCATAATGATCTGTTCTTAAAAAGTTTGGAATTGACGCGCCAATATACCAATTCCTCTTATAAAAATAGATACCTGCACCAATAGTTGGTAAAAATCTACTAATATTTCCTTCGAATATTCGCTCTTGTTGTCTTACGGTTCCTTTACTCCAATCAATTGCTAAATGTCTACCTCCTAACTTTAAACCGAATGCTAAATTACCTTCATTTCCAGTTCTAATAGTATAGGAAATATTAGCGTCTAAGTAAATTTCACTGGCTGGACCAATTTGATCATTAGTTAAATTAATTCCTAAACCTACTCCAGTATATCCAATAGGAGTATCATAACTTAAGGTTTGAGAATCAGGAGCTCCGTCTAGCCCAACCCATTGTGTTCTTCCTAATGCTGTTATAACAGTATGATCATTTGATCCAGCGTATGCCGGATTTACACTCATTGTATTGTACATGTACTGAGTATATTGTGGATCTTGTTGTGAGAACATTACTGTTATTGTAAAAAACAACAGTAATGTAAACAATTTACAAATCAATATTTTTTTCATAATAAACATAAACTCACCAATTTTTTTTACTTATTAATGTATAGCCATCCTGTTACAGGTTTTTCTCCATTACCAGGGTCTATGACGTAATAATACGTTCCTACAGGTAATTTTTGATCTACACTAATTGTTACTCTTCCGTTTGAAATTCCTTCAAATCTCTTCGAAGAATCTACATTACTATAGCCTTTTATTTTAAATACCGTATTACCCCATCTATTGAATATCTCCACTGTGTTATTTATATATTCAGGATTGTCTATACAAGGTATAAAAAAGAATTGGTTATCGTCATTACCGTCTCCCGGAGACATTAAATTATATGGTGACAAGCAAGTATCTGTAGATATTACATTAATAACTACTGTTGCTGTGCTACAGTTTTGCGGTACTAAGTTATCACAAATTGTATAAGTAAATGTATCTGTTCCTGTGAATCCATCATTTGGTGTATACGTAATAACATCATCACTTGGATCATTTGGTGTACCTCCATCATCAATTGTTACTGTACCATCATTTGGATCTGTAACTGTTAACGTACCATCCGTTGGAACATCATTATCATTTGCTGTTACATCTATATCAACATCTTCTCCTGAATTTGTTGTTGCTGTATCATCTACTGCATCTGGTGTAGCTATTACCGTAATAATTACTGTAGCTGTTGAACAGTTGGCAGGACTCGCGTTGTCACAAATTGTATACGTAAAGGTATCCGTTCCGTTGAAATCTGGATTTGGAACATACGTCACAATATCATCACTTGGATCATTTGGTGTACCGCCATCATCAACTGTTACCGTACCATTTGATGGGTCTGTAACTGTTAAAGTACCATCATTCGGAACATCATTATCATTAGCTGTTACATCAATATCAACCGTACCATCCTCTGCTACTGTTGCAGTGTCATCATTCGTTACTGGCACTTCATCAACTGGTGTAACTGTTACTGTTACCGTAGCCGTTGAACAGTTTGCAGGACTTGCATTGTCACAAATCGTATACGTAAAGGTATCCGTTCCATTGAAATCTGGATTAGGAACATACGTCACAATATCATCACTTGGATCATTTGGTGTACCTCCATCATCAATTGTTACCGTTCCGTTTGATGGATCCGTTACTGTTAACGTACCATCAGTTGGAACATCGTTATCATTAGCCGTAACATCAACATCAACACTTCCATCTTCATTTACCGTAGCTGTGTCGTCTACTGCATCTGGTGTCGCATCAACTGTTACCGTTACCGTAGCTGTTGAACAGTTCGCAGGGCTCGCATTGTCACAAATCGTATACGTAAAGGTATCCGTTCCATTGAAATCTGGATTCGGAACATACGTCACTACATCATCACTTGGATCATTTGGTGTACCACCATCATCAATCGTAACCGTACCATTTGATGGGTCTGTAACTGTTAAAGTACCATCATTCGGAACATCATTATCATTAGCTGTTACATCAATATCAACCGTACCATCCTCTGCTACTGTCGCGGTATCATCTACTGCATCTGGTGTAGCATCAACTGTTACCGTTACCGTAGCTGTTGAACAGTTTGCTGGAGTCTCATTATCACAAATCGTATACGTAAAGGTATCCGTTCCATTGAAATCTGGATTTGGAACATACGTCACAATATCATCACTTGGATCATTTGGTGTACCACCATCATCAATCGTAACCGTACCATTTGATGGGTCTGTAACTGTTAACGTACCATCAGTTGGAACATCATTATCATTAGCCGTAACATCAACATCAACACTTCCATCTTCATTTACCGTAGCTGTGTCGTCTACTGCATCTGGAGTTGCATCAACTGTTACCGTTACCGTAGCTGTTGAACAGTTTGCAGGAGTCGCATTGTCACAAATTGTATACGTAAAGGTATCCGTTCCATTGAAATCTGGATTTGGAACATACGTCACAATATCATCACTTGGATCATTTGGTGTACCTCCATCATCAATTGTTACCGTTCCGTTTGATGGATCCGTTACTGTTAACGTACCATCAGTTGGAACATCGTTATCATTAGCCGTAACATCAACATCAACACTTCCATCTTCATTTACCGTAGCTGTGTCGTCTACTGCATCTGGTGTCGCATCAACTGTTACCGTTACCGTAGCTGTTGAACAGTTCGCAGGGCTCGCATTGTCACAAATCGTATACGTAAAGGTATCCGTTCCATTGAAATCTGGATTCGGAACATACGTCACAATATCATCACTTGGATCATTTGGTGTACCACCATCATCAATTGTTACCGTTCCGTTTGTTGGAGTACCTACTGTTAAGGTACCATCGGTTGGAACATCATTATCATTAGCCGTAACATCAACATCAACACTTCCATCTTCATTTACCGTAGCTGTGTCATCTATTGCATCTGGAGTCGCATCAACTGTTACCGTTACCGTAGCTGTTGAACAGTTCGCAGGAGTCGCATTGTCACAAATCGTATACGTAAAGGTATCCGTTCCATTGAAATCTGGATTAGGAACATACGTCACAATATCATCACTTGGATCATTTGGTGTACCACCATCATCAATCGTAACCGTACCATTTGATGGGTCTGTAACTGTTAACGTACCATCAGTTGGAACATCATTATCATTAGCCGTAACATCAACATCAACCGTACCATCCTCTGCTACTGTCGCGGTATCATCTACTGCATCTGGTGTCGCATCAACTGTTACCGTTACCGTAGCTGTTGAACAGTTTGCAGGAGTCGCATTGTCACAAATTGTATACGTAAAGGTATCCGTTCCATTGAAATCTGGATTTGGAACATACGTCACAATATCATCACTTGGATCATTTGGTGTACCACCATCATCAATTGTTACCGTTCCGTTTGATGGATCCGTTACTGTTAACGTACCATCAGTTGGAACATCATTATCATTAGCTGTTACATCAACATCAACACTTCCATCTTCATTTACCGTAGCTGTGTCGTCTACTGCATCTGGAGTTGCATCAACTGTTACCGTTACCGTAGCTGTTGAACAGTTTGCAGGGCTCGCATTGTCACAAATTGTATACGTAAAGGTATCCGTTCCGTTGAAACCTGGATTTGGAACATACGTCACAATATCATCACTTGGATCATTTGGTGTACCACCATCATCAATCGTAACCGTACCATTTGTTGGAGTACCTACTGTTAAGGTACCATCGGTTGGAACATCATTGTCATTAGCTGTTACATCAACATCAACACTTCCATCTTCATTTACCGTAGCTGTGTCATCTACTGCATCTGGTGTCGCATCAACTGTTACCGTTACCGTAGCTGTTGAACAGTTCGCAGGAGTCCCATTATCACAAATCGTATATGTAAAGGTATCCGTTCCGTTGAAATCTGGATTTGGAACATACGTCACAATATCATCACTTGGATCATTTGGTGTACCACCATCATCAACTGTTACTGTTCCGTTTGTTGGAGTACCAACTGTTAAGGTACCATCAGTTGGAACATCATTATCATTAGCCGTAACATCAACATCAACACTTCCATCTTCATTTACCGTAGCTGTGTCGTCTACTGCATCTGGTGTCGCATCAACTGTTACCGTTACCGTAGCTGTTGAACAGTTTGCTGGACTTGCATTGTCACAAATCGTATACGTAAAGGTATCCGTTCCATTGAAACCTGGATTCGGAACATACGTCACAATATCATCACTTGGATCATTTGGTGTACCTCCATCATCAATTGTTACGGTTCCATTTGTTGGAGTACCTACTGTTAACGTACCATCAGTTGGAACATCATTGTCATTAGCCGTAACATCAACATCAACACTTCCATCTTCATTTACCGTAGCTGTGTCGTCTACTGCATCTACATTAGGTGTTACCGTGATCGTTACCGTAGCGGTATCCGTATCACCATCTGCATCAGTAATCGTATAGGTAAATGAATCCGTACCGTTAAAGTCCGCATTTGGTGTATAACTAAATACCCCGTCTGCCGTCTCTGTTACCGTACCGTTTGTTGGACCTGCTAATAAGCTGTAGTCCTCTCCATCACCACCATCACCACCAATATCATCATTAGTGCTTACCGTAATACTTACACTTCCATCCTCAGCAACTGTAGCCGTATCATCATTCGCCGTTGGCGTATCATCAACTGGAGTTACCGTGATCGTCACCGTAGCGGTATCCGTATCGCCATCTGCATCAGTAATCGTATAGGTAAATGAATCCGTTCCGTTAAAGTCCGCATTTGGTGTATAACTAAATACCCCGTCTGCCGTCTCAGTAACGCTTCCGTTTGTTGGACCTGCTAATAAGCTGTAGTCCTCTCCATCACCACCATCTCCACCAATGTCATCATTAGTGCTTACTGTAATACTTACACTACCATCCTCAGCAACTGTAGCCGTATCATCATTTGCCGTTGGCGTATCATCAACTGGAGTTACCGTGATCGTCACCGTAGCGGTATCCGTATCGCCATCTGCATCAGTGATTGTATAAGTAAATGAATCCGTACCGTTAAAGTCCGCATTTGGTGTATAACTAAATACCCCGTCTGCCGTCTCTGTAACCGTACCGTTTGTTGGACCTGCTAATAAGCTGTAGTCCTCTCCATCACCACCATCTCCACCAATATCATCATTAGTGCTTACCGTAATACTTACACTACCATCCTCAGCAACTGTAGCCGTATCATCATTCGCCGTTGGCGTATCATCAACTGGAGTTACCGTGATCGTCACCGTAGCGGTATCCGTATCACCATCTGCATCAGTAATTGTATAAGTAAATGAATCCGTACCGTTAAAGTCCGCATTTGGTGTATAACTAAATAC
>NZ_SLXM01000003.1:227186-346365 GCF_004345825.1 Tenacibaculum skagerrakense | reverse complement strand
CTCGGATAATTCTAATTTTATATTAGAATGAAAAAGGGGACTTTTAGTCCCCAGTATAATAAAACCTCTGTACTTTCAGTACAGAGTGATTTAGTCAACCTAATGCTTAAGGTATTTTTTAATAGATTTGGACTCCATATAATAAGATTATAATATGTCTATTTCTAAAAGAATTGGTTTATTGCTGGCTCCACTGGTTTTTATTGTTTTACAACTATTACCATTCTCATTAATTTCTGATTCTGCCGATGCTGTTATTGCCGTAGCTTTATGGATGATTATTTGGTGGATTACAGAAGCTGTTCATATTGCTGTAACTTCTTTGCTACCCTTAATTTTATTTCCGCTTTTAAAAGTGATGCCAATAGGAGAAGTAGGCGCAAATTATGGGAGTCCTATTATATTTTTATTTTTTGGTGGTTTTATTTTAGCGTTGGCATTAGAAAAAGTCAATCTACATAAACGAATAGCATTAACAATAGTTAGAATAACAGGAACTACACCTAATAAAGTTATTTTAGGATTCATGATTGCAACTGCTTTTATGAGTATGTGGATAAGTAATACTGCTAGTACTGTGGTAATGTTACCAATTGCTTTATCAGTTGTAAAATTATTAACCAATGATGAAGATGGTTTTACCAAAAAAGATCGAAATTTTGCTTTGAACATCATGTTGGGAATTGCATTTGCAGCCAATGCAGGTGGAATAGCAACCGTTATTGGTACACCTCCAAATTCAGTTTTAATAGGTTTGTTAGAAAATCAATATAATATCCAAATATCATTTGTAAAATGGATGGTAATGGGGTTGCCTTTTTCCATTTTAATGGTTTTAAGTACTTATTTGGTATTAACCAAATTAATGTTTCCGTGTAATGATATCAATTTTGTGAGCACTCAAAATGTTATTGATACTGAGCTTAAGAAACTTGGAAAAATTTCAAGTGAAGAAAAAAGAGTTTTAAAGGTTTTTGGGGTAACGGTGTTTTTATGGATTACAAGAACAATTATCAATGAAGTTTTCCCAGGATTAAAGCTTTCTGATACTATAATTAGTTTAATCGGAGCAGTATCGTTATTTGTAATTCCTATGAGTTTTAAAAAAGGAATATTTATTTTGGAATGGAAAGATACTGAGAAACTCGCATGGGGAATTTTAATTTTATTCGGAGGTGGATTATCTCTTGCCAAAGGAATGGCTTCAAGTGGAGTTGTAGATGTAATAACCGAATCGATTAGTAATAGTGGTTTTAATGCTTTTGTTGTTATAAGCTTATTAATTGTTTTAATGTTATTTATGACTGAATTAATGAGTAATGTGGCATTGGTTGCGGTATTAGCACCTGTAATTGCTGGTATAGCTATTGGATTTGATGTTCCATTATTACATGTTTTAATTCCTGTTACAATGGCTTCTAGTTGTGCTTTTATGTTGCCAATGGCTACTCCGCCAAATGCAATTGTTTTTGCAAGTGGTTATATTAAGGTGAAACAAATGGTAAGAGCAGGTGTTTTGCTAAATTGTATAGCTGTGGTGTTGTTAATTTTGTATTACAAATTCATCATTCCATTAATTTTCTAGATATCTTTGTTCCATGAATGATTTGGAACAGTTTTTTAGTGACATAAGGAATAGTATTGCTAACGATATTTTTGTGAAAATAACTTTAAGTAAACCAATTAGTAAAAGTTTTGGTTTACCTAATGTATATGTTCGTTCTGTTGTTATTAAAGAAGAGCAACAATTACAATTTACATACAGATATACTACTAACGATCAAACTAAGAATTTTAGTTTAGAAGATGGGTTTGATGAGCTTTCAATTTTGTTAGAAGAAAAGTTTCGTGCTGTTACATTGTTTACACTTGAAAATGATGTAATGGTCATGATTTCTAAGAAGAAGAAGACTTCAATAAGAAAAGCTGCTCCGAGTTTTAAGAATAAATTACCAGAAGTTCACGATAAACCAAAAACAAAACGCATTTTACTGGAAAGTAAGTATTTACAGTTTTTAGGGATAACAGATGAAAATTATACTATAATTCCTAAGATGGCAGACAAATACCGTCAAATTAATAAGTACCTTGAAATTATTGAGAATTTATTAGTTTCTGTGAACACAGATAAGCAATTGCATATCGTAGATATGGGATCTGGTAAAGGATATTTAACGTTTGCTTTGTACGATTATTTAATCAATATCAGGAACTATAACGTATCTATCACTGGAATTGAGTTACGCCAAAATTTGGTAGCTTTTTGTAATGATATTGCTCAAAAATGTGATTTTAATAATTTGAATTTTGTAGCTCAACGAATAGAAGAATACGACAATAGTAAAATCGATATTTTAATTGCCTTACATGCTTGTGATACCGCAACGGATGATGCTATTTATAAAGGTCTAGTTGCGAATGCTGAGTTGATTGTTTGTGCTCCGTGTTGTCATAAACAAGTTCGTCAACAAGTAAAAGGAATAGAGCAGGAGAGTCCGTTGTTAAAGTATGGTATTTTCAAAGAAAGACAATTTGAAATGGTTACGGATACGATTAGAGCTTTATTGTTAGAAAAACATCAGTATAATACTAAAGTTTTTGAATTTATAAGTAGTGAGCACACTCACAAAAATGTGATGTTGGTAGGAAGTAAATCAACTAAGAAAAAAGACACAGAATCAATCGATAAAAAGATTGAAGACTTAAAAGAGTTGTATCATATTAAGCATCATTATTTGGAGACACTTTTGTAGTTGATTTAATAACTATTCCAACTGGTTTTTCTTTGAAGAATTGAACGCTGTATTTTGTCATTCCTGCGAAGGCAGGAATCTCATCATGAATTTTTTAAGTTAAAAATAATAAGATTTCTGCCTTCGCAGAAATGACATTCATTGATTTTTACAAATCAATCTCTTTTAAAGCTTTGATATTGTTTCTCTCTAAAAAGGCATCAATAGTCTCAAAGTGTTCAATTACTCGTTTATCTTTAAATTCAAATACTTTTTCAGATAAGCCTTGTAAAAAGTCACGATCGTGAGATACTAAAATCAAAGTTCCATCAAAGTTTAATAAAGCTTCTTTAATTACGTCTTTAGATTTTAAATCTAAGTGGTTTGTAGGCTCATCTAAAATTAAAAGATTCACAGGTTCCAATAGTAATTTAACCATTGCCAAACGCGTTCTTTCACCTCCAGAAAGTACTTTCACTTTCTTTTCTAAATCGTCTCCACTAAACATAAAACGACCTAAAATATTCTTTATCTGCGTTCTAATATCACCTTCTGCAACTTCATCAACAGTTTGAAAAATAGTTAATTCTGGATCCAATAAAGAAGCTTGATTTTGAGCAAAATATCCAACTTTAGCATTATGACCTAAACCACATTCTCCTTCAAAATCAATTTCACCCATAATGGCTTTAATCATGGTTGATTTTCCTTCTCCGTTTCTTCCTACAAAAGAAACTTTTTCTCCACGAGCAATAGAAAAACTTGCGTTTTCAAAAACCACATGATCTTCATATTTTTTGGTTAAATCGTTAACTTTTACGGGATAATCACCTGATCTTGGAGAAGGAGGAAAGCGAAGTTTTAAAGCAGATGTATCTACTTCATCAATTTCAACTGGAACTAATTTTTCTAGCATACGTTCTCTCGAAGCGACTTGATTTGTTTTAGAATAGGTTCCTTTAAATCGTTCGATAAAAGCTTTAGTATCCGCTATAAATTTTTGTTGTTCTTGATATGCTTTTAATTGATGTGCACGTCTTTCTTTTCGTAGTTCTAAATAATGAGAATAATTCGCTTTGTAATCATGAATAGTTCCCATAGTTACTTCGATAGTTCTATTGGTGATATTATCAATAAATGCTTTATCATGGGAAATTACAACAACAGCTTTAGCTTTGTTTAATAGGAAGTTTTCTAGCCAAATTACAGATTCAATATCTACGTGGTTAGTAGGCTCATCCAATAAAATTAAATCAGGTTTTTGTAGTAAAATTTTAGCTAATTCGATTCGCATACGCCAACCTCCACTAAATTCAGAAGTTGCTCTGTTAAAATCCTCTTGTATAAAACCTAACCCTTTTAATGCTTTTTCAACTTCAGCTTCATAATTTATTTCTTCTAAAGCATAATATTTTTCACCCAAATCAGAAACACGCTCTATGATTTTCATATACGCTTCCGATTCATAATCAGTTCTAGTTTCTAATTGCTTATTTAATTCATCCATTTCAGCCTTCATTTCAAACACAGCTTGAAACGCCTTGGATGCTTCTTCTTTTACAGTGCAATCGTCTTCTATTAATAAATGTTGTGGTAAATAAGCAATTACGGTGTCTTTTGGAGAGCGTACAGCACCTTTAGTAGGAGCAGTTAAACCAGCTATTATTTTCATCATAGTTGATTTTCCTGCTCCATTTTTTCCCATTAAAGCGATTTTATCATTTTCGTTTATAACGAATGATACATCGCTAAATAATGCGTTTCCATTAAATTCAACTGTTAACTGATCTACTGATATCATGACGATTTAATTATAAAACCGCGAAAATAATGATTTTGAGTATTCAGTTTAACTTAAAATGAAAAGTTTAGTAGAAAAAACAATAGTTGTTAATACATCTGTCTGTTCTATCTCCAGTGATAAGAAAGCAGTCTCTATGGCTAAAGCATCTTGGACGTGCTCCTCCGCTAATAGATTGTTGTTCTTTTTTGTTTAATGAAGTTCCTAGTGCTAAAATGTTTTTTTTCATTTTTAAATGGTTTGAGGTTAAGCAAACAAGTTAAGTAAAATAAACTAATTTTAAAATTGATAATATTTTTGAATAAAATTTGGAAATTAAAACTAATATCACTTAAATTTGCAATCGTAAAATTATTACAATGACATTTATTCAATTACATCATCATCATTTTCATATTTGCACTCAGGCGAATTGATAATGATATGTACGTAATAAAAAACATAAAATTTAAAATCCGTTTGAGTAAATCAAACGGATTTTTTAATTCTATATAACTCAGAATTAATTCCAAAGGTTTACTCAAACAACAACACAAATACTAAAAATGAGTAAACTAAGATTAGCAGTTCAAAAATCAGGAAGATTAAACGAAGATTCCTTACAACTTTTAAAAGCAATTGGAATTTCAATTGATAATGGAAAAGACCAGTTAAAAGCTTCTGCACGTAATTTTCCTCTTGAAGTTTTCTTTTTAAGAAATGGAGATATTCCACAATATTTAAGAGATGGAGTGGTTGATATTGCCATAATTGGTGAGAATTTAATCATCGAAAAAGGCAATAACATTGAAGTAGTAGAAAAATTAGGATTTTCTAAATGTAGAGTTTCTATAGCTGTTCCTAAAACCTCTAATGCTAAATGTTTAGCAGATTTAGCAGGAAAAAAAATTGCAACTTCTTATCCTAAAACAGTAGAAAAATTTTTAGAAAAAGCAGGTGTTGATGCCAATTTGCACATTATTAATGGTTCTGTAGAAATCGCTCCAAATATTGGTTTAGCAGATGCTATTTGTGATATTGTTTCAAGTGGAAGTACTTTGTTTAAAAACAATTTAAAAGAGATTGAAGTTTTATTAAAATCGGAAGCTGTTTTAGTAAAATCACCTCAAATCTCTGAAGCCAACCAAGCAATTTTAGATAAAATTCAATTCCGATTGCAATCAGTTTTAGCAGGTAGAATGAACAAGTATGTGCTACTTAATGCCCCAAACAATAAAGTAGATGATATCATTAGAATTTTACCAGGAATTAAAAGTCCAACTATTTTACCTTTAGCACAAGAAGGTTGGAGTTCAGTTCACTCGGTTATTAATAAAAATGATTTTTGGGATGTAATTGATGAACTTCGTGCAGCTGGTGCAGAAGGAATTTTGGTTTGTCCAATTGAAAACATGATTCAGTAAAAATTATAACGTCATTCCGAAAGAAGAATGAGTGAAGGAATCTAATTTTTGAGATCGAGATTGCTTCTTTTCAATCGCAATGACAAAAAAGGAATATTAGAATGAAAGTTTATACAAACCCGGATAAAAGTACCTGGAATGAGCTTTGTAGAAGAGCACAGTTTGATAAGTCAGAACTAAACGAAATAGTTACAGCTATTTTAGAAAATGTAAAGGGGAATAAAGACGAGGCTTTATATGCATTTGCTGAAAAGTTTGATAACGCTAAATTAGTAAGCCTTGAAGTTTCTAATGAAGAAATTGAAGAGGCAAAAACTCAAGTTTCAGAAGAGTTGAAGAAGGCTATTGAACAAGCTAGAAATAATATTGATGTTTTTCACACTTCTCAGAAAGAAGAGCCAAAAATAATTGAAACAACAAAAGGTGTTCAATGCTGGAGAAAATCTGTGGGAATTGAAAAAGTTGGTTTATACATTCCTGGAGGAACAGCGCCATTATTTTCAACAATTTTGATGTTAGCGGTTCCTGCAAAAGTTGCTAGTTGTAATGAGATTGTATTATGTACACCGCCTAATAAGGAAGGAAAAGTAAATCCTGTAATTTTATATACAGCAAATCTTGTTGGAGTTACTAAAATATTTAAAGTTGGAGGAGCGCAAGCAATTGGAGCTATGACTTTTGGAACAGAAACGATTCCTCAAGTGTATAAAATTTTCGGACCAGGAAATCAGTTTGTTACTAAGGCTAAGGAATTAGTTCAAGAATATGGAGTTGCTATTGATATGCCAGCTGGACCAAGTGAAGTTTTGGTGATTGCTGATGAAACTTCAAACCCAAGTTTTGTAGCTGCTGATTTATTATCGCAAGCAGAGCACGGAACAGATAGTCAGGTGATTTTAGTATCAAACAACAAGGGAATTATTGGGGAAATTGAAAATGAATTAGAAAAACAAGTAAATGAATTGCCAAGAAAAGATATCGCTCAAAAAGCATTAGAAAACAGTAGAACTGTCTATTTTGATTCGATTGAAGAAGGAATTGATTTTAGTAATGAGTATGCTCCGGAACACTTAATTATAGCTTCTGAAAAAGCTGACGATTTCATAGAAAAGATAACAAATGCCGGTTCTGTTTTCTTAGGAAACTATAGTTGTGAAAGTGCTGGAGATTATGCTTCAGGAACCAATCATACGTTACCAACCTATGGTTATGCTAAAAATTATAGTGGTGTATCTTTAGATAGTTTTGTAAAGAAAATTACATTCCAAAAATTATCAAAAGAAGGAATTCAAAATATCGGAAATACTATTGAGTTAATGGCGGAAGCTGAAGGTTTACAAGCTCACAAAAATGCAGTTACATTACGTTTAAAATCATTACAATTGTGATTTCGACTACGCTCAATCACCAAAAAGGTAGCTGAGCGGAGTCGAAGCTACAGTTCTAAAAAAATAAGTTTAGAAATGTTTAGTTTAGAAAAAATAGTTAGAAAAAATATATGGAATTTAACTCCGTATTCTTCTGCAAGAGATGAGTTTAAAGGAACTGCAGATGTGTTTTTAGATGCAAATGAAAATCCTTATGGAAACTTAAATCGTTATCCAGATCCGCAGCAAATCAAAATCAAAGAGAAATTAGCGAAGATTAAAAATGTAAGTACGGATCAAATTTTTATTGGAAATGGAAGTGATGAAGTTATCGATTTAGCATTTCGTATTTTTTGTGAACCTGGAGTTGATAAAGCTTTAACGTTTTCTCCAACCTACGGAATGTATGATGTTTCTGCTGATATCAATAATATTGAGTTGATTAAACAACCGTTAATCAACGATTTTCAGATTAATTTAAATCAATTACAACCATATTTAGATGATCCTTTAGTAAAGATAATCTTTGTATGTTCTCCTAATAATCCTACAGGAAATACTTTAAATACAGATGATGTTGAGTATATTATCGAGAATTTTGAAGGTGTTGTTATTATTGATGAAGCGTATATCGATTTTAGTTCTAAAAAATCCTTTATTGAAAAGATTAATGAGTATCCTAATTTAATTGTTAGTCAAACCTTCAGTAAAGCTTGGGGATTAGCAGGTGTTAGAGTAGGAGTAGCATATACAAACAATGCAATTTTAGATTTGTATAATAGAGTTAAACCTCCTTATAATGTGAGTGTTTTAAATCAAGATGCAGTTCTAGAATCATTACATAATTTCTCAGATGTACAAAAAAACATTGACATTATTTTAGAAGAAAGAAGCAGGTTAAAGCAACGCTTGGCAAGTATTAAAAAAGTAAATAAAATTTACCCTTCAGATGCCAATTTCTTATTGGTAAATGTAGATGATGCAGATAAAACGTATAATTACCTCATAGAAAGAAAGGTAATTATTAGAAACCGAAATAAGGTGATTAATAATTGTATCAGAATTACAGTTGGGACTCCTGAAGAAAATGAGAGATTAATTGAAGCACTAAAAAATATAAGTTAAATGTCAGGTCGAGCGAAGTCGAGACCTAATTTACTTCTCGACTACGCTCGAAGTGACAGTAATAATTAAAACAAAATCCTGAATCAAGTTCAGGAATGATTAACAAGTAAATCATGAAAAAAGTATTATTTATAGATAGAGATGGAACTTTAGTTTTAGAACCACCTGTAGATTATCAGTTAGATAGTTTAGAAAAGTTAGAATTTTATCCAAAAGTATTCCAATACATGGCTAAAATTGCCGAAGAATTAGATTTTGAGTTGGTTATGGTTACCAATCAAGATGGTTTAGGAACCGATTCTTTTCCAGAAGATACATTTTGGCCTGCTCAAAATAAAGTTATTGATGCTTTTGCTAAAGAAGGTGTTGTTTTTTCTGAAGTGTTTATTGATAGAACTTTTGCTGCTGAAAACGCACCAACTCGTAAGCCAAGAACAGGTTTGTTAACGCAATATTTTTCGGAGGAGTATGATTTAGAAAACTCTTTTGTACTAGGAGATCGCATTACAGATATGGAATTAGCAAAGAATTTAGGAGCAAAGGGGATTTATTTGTCTGAGAATCCAGAATTAGGCGCAGATGAAATAGAAGCTTCCAAACAAGAAATCATTGATTGTATTGCATTAACAAGTACAGATTGGAAAGAGATTTATGAGTTTTTAAAGTTAGAAGATCGTGTTGCTGAGATTACCAGAAATACTAATGAAACTAAGATTTATATTAAGTTGAATTTAGATGGTTCAGGTAAAAACGATATTAGTACTGGATTAAAATTCTTTGACCACATGTTAGACCAAATTGGTCGCCACGGAGCAATGGATTTAACCATAAAAGTTGATGGTGATTTAGAAGTTGATGAACACCACACTATTGAAGATACAATGATTGCTTTAGGAGAAGTTTTTTATAAAGCAGTAGGTAATAAGTTAGGTATTGAGCGATATGGATTCTGTTTACCAATGGATGATTGTTTAGCACAAGTTGCGGTTGATTTTGGTGGTAGAAATTGGTTAGAATGGGATGCAGAGTTTAAGAGAGAGAAAATTGGAGATATGCCAACAGAAATGTTCTTCCACTTATTCAAATCATTTACAGACGGGGCTAAATGTAACTTAAATGTAAAAGCAGAAGGAGTTAATGAGCACCACAAAATCGAAGGAATATTTAAAGCATTTGCTAAAGCTATAAAAATGGCTGTAAAACGTGATGCCAATAAAATGTTTTTACCATCAACTAAAGGTGTCCTTTAAATTATAGTCGTCATTCCGAGGAGCGAAAGAGACGAAGGAATCTTTTAAAAAGTAAGATTACTTCATTCCATAAGTTTCATTCGTAATGACGTTAAATTAAAACAAAAATGAAATTAGTCATTATAGATTACGGAGCGGGAAACATAAAAAGCATACAATTTGCCTTTAAAAGGCTAGGTGTAGATGCAGTGTTGACCAATAACGTAGAAGAAATACAAAATGCTGATAAAGTTATTTTTCCAGGTGTGGGAGAAGCAAGTTCAGCAATGAATAAATTAAGAGAAAGTGTCTTGGATAAAGTTATTCCAACATTAAAACAACCTGTGTTAGGTATTTGTTTGGGTATGCAATTAATGTGTACTTCATCAGAAGAAGGAAATACAGAGGGATTAGGAATTTTTGATGTAGAAATTAAACGTTTTTCTAAGGAGTTAAAAGTTCCTCAAATGGGATGGAACACAATTTCAAATTTAAAGTCAGATTTATTCAAAGGAATTAAAGAAAACGAATACATGTATTTGGTACATAGTTATTTTGCTGAGAATTGTAAATATGCAATCGCAACAACGGATTATGGAATAAACTATGCAACAGCTTTACATAAAGATAATTTTTATGGAACTCAGTTTCACCCAGAAAAAAGTGGTGTTGAAGGGGAGAAAATTCTTAGGAATTTTCTTGATATTAGAAGTTAAAAGTTATAATTTAAAAATACAATTGCTATGAAAAATCAAATTATTAATAGAACAAAGGTTTTTGCCTTGAATTGTTGGAAGTTTTGTTTTAAAATACCCAAGTCACGAGAATACAATGCTTATGTAAATCAATTGATAAGAAGCTCTAGTTCAGTTGGTGCAAATTACAGAGCTTCTCAACGAGCAAAATCAACAGCAGATTTTATTAATATATTAAAAATAGTAGAAGAAGAGATAGATGAGAGTATATATTGGTTAGAGATTTTTGAAGAAATACTTCCAGAATATAAAGAAGAAGTGGAAATATTAAAAAAGGAAGCTTCAGAATTATTAGCAATTATGGTTTCGTCAATAAATACAACTAAAAGAAATCAGCTAAAACAAAAAGTTAAATAATAGTTTTTCTAAAATTTAACTTCTAAAATTTAATATTGAATATGAGAATAATACCTGCAATTGACATTATTGAAGGAAAATGTGTTCGTTTAACAAAAGGGGATTACAACACAAAGAAAATTTACAACGAAAATCCGTTAGAAGTTGCTAAACAATTTGAAGATGCTGGTATTGAGTATTTACATGTAGTTGATTTAGATGGGGCAAAGTCTAAACACATTGTAAATCATAAAGTATTAGAGCAAATTGCTTCGAAAACCAATTTAAAAATAGATTTTGGAGGTGGTTTAAAATCTGATGAAGATGCTAAAATTGCATTTGAAAGTGGAGCAAACCAAATAACTGGAGGAAGTATTGCTGTAAAGAATCCAGATGTTTTTATCAATTGGTTGAAAAATTATGGTTCTGAGAGAATCATTTTGGGAGCAGATTGTAAAAACAGAAAAGTAGCTACTCATGGTTGGATGGAAACTTCTGTGGTTGATGTTGTTGAGTTTATTGTCGATTACGAAGAAATTGGAGCTGAGTATGTAATTTGTACAGATGTTGCTAAAGACGGAATGTTAGAAGGAACCTCAAATGAGTTGTATAAGGAAATTTTAGAAACAACTAAAGTTAAACTTATAGCGAGTGGTGGAGTTTCTAATTTACATGATTTATTTAAAGTACAAGAACTAGGTTGTGAAGGTGTTATTGTAGGGAAAGCTATTTACGAGAATAAAATCAGCTTAAAAGAACTTGAGCAATTTATTATTAATAAATAAAATATAATATGATGTCACCTCGAGCGCAGTCGAGAGGACATTTATCAAAGTTAAAAACAAGGTCTCGACTGCGCTCGACCTGACAAATAAGATATGTTAACAAAAAGAATCGTTCCTTGTTTGGATATTAAAAATGGAAGAACCGTAAAAGGAGTCAATTTTGTAAACTTAATAGATGCTGGTGATCCAGTGGTTTTAGCAAAGCAATATGCAGAATTGGGTGCAGATGAGCTAGTATTTTTAGATATAGCAGCTACATTAGAAAATAGAGGAACTACTTTAGATATGGTAGAAAAGGTTGCAGCACAAGTAAACATTCCGTTTACGGTTGGCGGCGGAATTTCTTCTGTAGAACACGTAGATGCTTTATTAAAATGTGGAGCAGATAAAGTTTCGATCAATTCATCAGCGGTTAAAAGACCAGAGTTAATAAATGAATTGTCACAAAAATTTGGAAGTCAATGTGTAGTTGTTGCCATTGATGCAAAACAAGTTGACGGAGAATGGAAAGTTCATTTGGCTGGAGGAACAATTCCAACTGAATTGAATTTATTTGATTGGGCTAAAGAAGTTGAACAAAGAGGAGCAGGGGAAATCCTATTCACATCAATGGATAATGATGGTACAAAAGCTGGATTTGCAAATAAAGCTTTGGCAAGACTATCGGATGAATTGAATATTCCAATTATTGCTTCTGGAGGAGCTGGATCTGTCCAACATTTCATTGATACATTCACAGAAGGAAAATCTGATGCTGCTCTAGCTGCAAGTGTTTTTCACTTCGGTGAAATTCCAATTCCAGAATTAAAACAAGCGTTAAAAGCGCAAAATATTCCAGTTAGGATTTAAAATAAATAAACGTCATTACGAAAATGGTGACTGAGCATTATTGAAAACAAAATAAATTTTGTTTGAAGATAGCTTACAGAGTAAGTCGAAGTTAGAATTTGAAGTAATCTAACTGTCGATTAACTGGTTGCTTCTCCCGATCCCGAAGCATCGGGACGGGATCGCAATGACAAATAAAAACAAAAATGAAAAAGAAATTGTTTTTAGATGATTTAAGAACCATAGATATGGTTTACGATGAATCTCAAGAAAAAGAATTTGATATTGTAAGAACGTATGAGGAATTTGTTTTATATGTTCAAAAAAACGGATTGCCTGATTTTATCAGTTTTGATAATGATTTGGGATTAGATAAAAACGGAGAAGTTGCTCTTGATGGTTATGCTGCTGCAAAATGGTTAGTATACGAATCAGGTTTAGATTTAAGAAGTTTACAATTCAAAGTACACTCTGCAAATCCAGTAGCTGCCGAACAAATAAAAGGATTATTAACGAATTATATTGATTTTTTAAATAAGTCATGAAAGTAGATTTCAACAAAAGTAACGACGGTTTAGTACCAGTTATTATTCAGAATAGTAAAACATTACAGGTTTTAATGTTAGGTTATATGAACGAAGAAGCGTTTGAAAAAACGCAAAAAGAACAAAAAGTAACCTTCTTTAGCAGAAGTAAAAATAGATTGTGGACAAAAGGTGAGGAGAGCCGTAATTTCTTGTTCGTAAAAGATATTCAAATTGATTGTGATAATGACACTATTCTAATAAAAGCTGAACCTAAAGGTCCAACCTGCCATAAAGGAACAACTTCTTGCTTTGCAGAAGAAACACCAAAAGGTTTTGTGTACGAATTAGAAAATATCATTCACGATAGAATCGATAATAATGTAGAGACTTCATATACCAATAAGTTGTTCAAGAGAGGAATAAATAAAGTTGCACAAAAAGTTGGAGAAGAAGCCGTAGAAGTCGTAATTGAAGCTAAAGACAATAACGACGACTTATTCACCAATGAAGCAGCTGATTTATTATATCACTACTTAATTTTGTTAAAAGCAAAAGGATTTACCTTTCAAGATATTGAAGCTGTTTTAAAAAGTAGACACTAATACTTTTTATTTATTTAATATTATATCAAAGAAAAAAGTAATGTAACCTCTAAAAATAAATGTTACAACAGCAAAAATAAATAATACAATATATCGGTGAATTCCTTTGTCTGTTTTTACTTGGATTATTTTTCTATAGATATTATCAATTATTGCAAAAACTATAGCAATGCAAGTAAAAGTTAAAAAAGTTAATAGTAACGTAATCATTGTTTTATTTCTTCGTCAACTTAAACTTCAATATTAAAAAGAGGTAGTTAAAAAATACAGACCAAGCGCTTAGTTTTAATTTAGGTAATTTACCTAAGCCTAGGCGCTTTATTTGTGCTTCATACCAAATAATATTCATCATTCCATCGATGCTTTTTACTCCAGATTTATTAATATCTGTTGGAAATGTATCACGACTTTCAGTGAGTATTTCATTAGCAATATTTGGAAATAAGCAAAACGGACGCGCAAGTCCAACAATATCTAATTTTTCAGAAGCAATAGCATTTTGCATTACTGAAACAGTTCTAAAACCTCCGGTTAGCATTAAAGGAGTTTTGGTTACTTTTCTAGCTTTTTCAATATAATCAATAAAATAAGCTTCTCGTTCTTTTGTGCTTTGTTTACGATTACCCATCATCATAGCAGGTGCTTCATAAGTTCCACCAGAAATTTCGATTAAATCAATTCCAGCTTCTGAAAGTAACTCAATAACTTTCATTGAATCTTCTTCGCTAAAACCTCCTTTTTGAAAATCTGCTGAGTTCAATTTAATTCCAATTGGAAAATCTGGTCCTACTTGTGCACGAATCTCCTTATAAATTTCTAAAACAAAACGAGCTCTTTTTTCAAAAGTACCTCCCCATTCATCTTTTCTTACATTCGTGTAAGGGGATAAAAACTGACTTACTAAATATCCATGTGCTCCATGAATTTGAACACCGTTAAAACCAGCTTCTTTTAAAATCTTTGCAGTATTACCAAATTGTTTGATAATGTCTTGAATTTCAAGGTCAGTTAATGCTTTTGGTATTTTTGTTGTAGCTTTTTTTCTACTTTTTGATTTTAAAGGTATAGCAGAAGGAGCTTTTAAAACGCTATTAATTTGATCCATTGCTTGTCGACCTGGATGATTAATTTGTACCCAAAGATGTGTATCAGTTCCTTTTACAGTAGCAGCCCATTCTTGTAATTTTTTAAAATGACGATGATCTTCAACTACCACATTCATTGGCTCCCCTAAAGCTTTGTTATCAATCATTACATTGCCAGTAATCAATAATCCAGCGCCACTTTTGGCCCATTCTTTATAAGAGTTTATCAAAACAGCTGTAGGTTCATGAGTTACATTTGATAAGTTTTCACTCATGGCAGATTTAGCAATTCTGTTGGCTAATACAGTTCCGTTTGGTAATGTAAGCGAGTCTTGTAGTTTAGTCATTCTAAAATTTGAAAGGGTTATGTTTTTGATAAGAGTTTAAAAGTACTCATAAGATTCAACTTTATAGAGTTTAAAATGAAAAAGTTTTGAGCATAGTTTTTATTGAATACGTACTTTTGTTGTTCATTTTAGTATAAATCATGTATGGAGTTTAGTGAACGAATTGTTTCAAGTTACACACCCAAAAACCTAGCAGTTAAACTTTCTAATAAAGGAGAACAGCATGTGATGAAAAATCATCCATGGGTTTTTTCTAATAGTATTGAAAAAGTTAGTAAAGATCCTAAAACGGGTGATTTAGCTATTGTTTTTGCTAAAAAGAACAATAAGGTTATTGGTATTGGTTTATATGATGTAGATTCACCGATTCGTATTAAAATGATTCATACTTCTACAGAAAAAGTAGTTGTAAATGAAGCGTTTTTTCATAAGAAAATAGAAAAAGCTTATCAAAAGAGGGCAGAATTATTAAGAACTAATACCAATAGTTATCGATTACTATTCGGCGAAAACGATGGTTTTCCATCTTTAATAGCTGATGTTTACGATAGCGTTTTGGTAGTAAAGTTGTATTCTGAAATTTGGCTACCTTTTTTGGAAGCTATTTTAAAGAGTTTACAAGAAGTTTCAAAAGCTGAAACCATAGTAATTCGTTTGAGTAGGAATGTCCAAAAATCTTCAAATCATAACTTGAAAGATGGAGATGTCGTTTTTGGAGTTTTAGAAAATGAAGTTGTTGAATTTGTTGAACATAACGTAAAATTCTCTGCAAATGTAATTAAAGGACATAAAACAGGATATTTTTTAGATCACAGAGCAAATAGAAAACGAGTAGGAGAGTTTAGTAAAAACAAAACTGTTTTAGATGTATTTTCTTATGCAGGTGGCTTTTCAGTACATGCCTTGTATAACGGAGCTAAAGAAGTTACAAGTTTAGATATTAGTAAGCAAGCTCTTGAAATTGCTATAGAAAACGGAAAGTTAAATGAGTATGTTGGTGTTCATAAAACAATAGCTGGAGATGCTTTTGAAGAGCTTAGAAAGTTAATTAGTAAAAAAGTTACGTTTGATGTGGTTGTTATAGATCCACCAAGTTTTGCGAAACAGGCTTCTGAAATTGAACTAGCTAAAAAGAAATATGCTCAATTGGCTAAACTTGGAGCGCAACTAACTAATAAAAAAGGATTATTGGTATTAGCTTCATGCTCGTCTAGAGTTGTTGCTGACGATTTTTTTGGTATAAATGAAGATGTTTTAGAAAGCGGAAAGCGTCGTTTTAAAACGGAATTACAAACATATCACGATATAGACCACCCAATTGGTTTTCCTGAAGGAGCTTATTTAAAATGTGGGTATTACAGATTTCTGGAATAAAATTAGTCATGCTGAACTTGTTTCAGCATCTCTTCAGATGTTTTTTACCATTCAAACTCCTTAAATAAAGCTTTCCAATTTTCAGGGAAATCTGATATTAGATTTAATTTCTCTTTTGTAAACGGATGAACAAACTCTAAAGATTTTGCGTGAAGAAATAAATTTGTCCAACCAAAGTTGGTTTCATACATCGCATTATGGTTCTTGTCTCCATATTTACCATCGCCTATTAAAGGATTACTAATTTTATTCATATGAATACGAAGTTGATGTAATCTACCTGTTTTTGGTGTTAGTTTTACCAAACTGTATCTAGAAGTATCGTATGGTTTTACAGGAATATTCTGTATAGTAGTTTTTACGCATTCAAGAAGTGTTTCAGCGTCTTTGTATACGTTGCTATCTTTTCCTTTAACAGGAGAATCAATTATTTTACTTTCAGGAGCGTGACCTCTTACTACGCCATAATACGTTTTCTGAATTTTATTATCGGTAAATAATTTTTGAAATTCTGATACGTATTGAGTTCCCTTTGTTAATAAAATAATCCCAGAAGTTCTTCTGTCTAATCGATGAACTGGATAAAATTTACTACCTAAATCTTCTTCTAATAACTGTAGTAACGATTTTTCATGAACTACATTTCTAGAATGATATGCATGATGTACAACGACATCGTTAGGCTTAGTTACACAAATACAATACGCATCTTCGTAAATTACATCCATATTCATTATTGTTATTTTAAGACCTCAAAAGTAGCTATATGTTATAAATAAGAAAAAACTTTAGTCAACTAAGTTTTTAAAGTAACTTCGTACAATGAACAAATCAAAACTACTTATCATTGTCTCATTTTTTTCAATTTATGTAATATGGGGCTCTACCTACTTACTTAATAAAATTGCAGTTGCTGAAATACCACCATTGTTATTAGCTTCAATTCGTTTTGGAGCAGCAGGAATAATTATTTTGCTAATAGCAAAATTGTTAAAAAAGTCGTTAAAGATAAGTAAACGTCAATTGTTAAATTTAACGATTGCTGGGTTTTTATTTCTAGTTTATGGAAACGGAGTTTTTGTATGGGCCTTAAAATATGTTGATAGTGGTTTTGCGGCATTATTAGCTTCTACACAGCCATTATTTGTACTTTTCTTATTGCGTTTAATTGATGGGAAGAAAATGCAACGAAAGTCCATCATTGGAGTTTGTTTAGGTGTTTTTGGTATGTATTTATTAGTTAGCCAAAAACAAATAGCTACTTCGGAGGGAATGATTATCGGAATTTTTATGATTTTATCCTGTGTGTTAAGTTGGAGTTATGGGAGTGTTTTTGTTTCTAAAGCAGAATTACCGAAAAACTTTTTTGTAAGTACCGGATATCAAATGACAATTGCTAGTGTTTTATTATTGTTTTGGAGTCAGGTTTTTAAAGAGGATATTACAACAGTTAAAACAATGAGTTATCAAACTCAGATGTCTATAGCAATGTTAATTGTTTTTGGAAGTATCGTTGCTTTTACGGCTTTTAATTATCTTCTAAAGGTAATCTCTCCTGAAAAAGTATCTACATCAGCTTATGTAAATCCAGTAATTGCACTATTTTTAGGATGGTATTTTTTAGATGAAAAATTAACGGCCCAATCCATAGTGGCTTCTGCTATTTTATTAACAGGTGTTTACTTTATTACCTCAAGAAAGAGAATATCTAAAAACAAAATTGCTCCATCACAAAAAACATAAATTCCAATTTTGTACGTTATGAGTTTCGACTATAATGGTAGGGTATTTTAAAACTAAACTGTCATTATACTATAATAACCCCTTTAATGTTTTTTACGTATGAAAAATACTAAACTATTAATCTACGCGAAATATCTTGTAGTGGCTTCAGTTGTAATCAGTGGATTGCTCTATTTTATGATTAGTCATTTTAAGAATATTCCTTTGATTTAGTGTTGCCACCAAACAACAAAAAATTTAGAAATGACTCCATTCGGCTTTTTCAACCAGCAGAGTGGAGCATTTTTTTGTTCTAAATATTCTGATAGACACGATGTGTAGCTCTCATAAGGTAACCATTCTACGTTTGCATGAGGTTTGACTAACCAATTAGGTTTAGATGGTATATAAAATTTACAATTTATAAACTGGTTTAATTCCTTTTCATAAATATAAAAACCTTCAATACATTTGTTATTTATCAGCGGGAACTTATTGTCAATTTCTGATATATGAGGAAACAATTGCGCTTTAAAATATACTCTTTGCTCAATATTTTTTACAGGAAGGTTATAAGTTTCTAGAATTTCTTTGGTTTTAGGATGATATAAAAGAGGAAGTTGTTTGTGTACAAGTTTTTCATATTTTTCATAAAAACTATCTCTACGATTAGGACCAATCCAGCGTTCCATTTCACTTTTCCCGGTAGAGGCGTCATAAAGATAAAACTTGTAAACAATTTCTAAATGAATGATTTTTTCATCTTTTGTTAGAATACAATCCAATTCCCCAACGGTAATTTTGTCATCTTGAATTTGTAAATTTTCTGTAATTATTTTTATTGAGCTGTCAAATAAAAGTTCATTAAAAACAAATTGCTCTACAAGTTTTCCTAAGCGTAATTTAGTATTAATTTTTAGTTTAAATAAATTAGTATAATTACTGTGATTATCAATTTGTTGTAATGATTTATTTAAAGTTTTAATCCAAAGTAAATTAGACTCACAGAATCCTTGATATTGTAGTTGTAACTCTTTTGTATTGTAATGCATCAAGTATTAAAATAATGCTAAAATAAACATATTACTAAACTACGAATTAGTTTAAAAAATCAAATAGCCGTATTTTTATAGTATGATTAATGAATTTAAAAAAGGCTTACGATTTGAAAAATACAAACCCGAAGATATTTCTCCGTTTGAAAAGTTGTTTGATATTTTTAAAGAACTAATAACCTACACTTCTGGTGATTTTGATGAAGCTTTTGAATGGCTAACTCAATTAGATAAAGAGTACAATTTAACTACTCCAGAATATACCTTAGATGATTTCCTCGAAGATTTAAAAAGAAAAGGATATATACGAGAGGAAATTGATACGACTAATCCTGACGGAAAAGGAGAAGGTAGTATTAAAATTACGGCAAAAACAGAGCAAGCAATTCGTCAAAATGCGTTAGACCAAATCTTTGGTAAACTCAAAAAAAGTCGACTAGGAAATCATAAAACAAAAGTTATTGGCCAGGGAGACGAACATACTGGTGAATTTAGAAACTTTCATTTTGGAGATGCATTAGATAGTATTTCAATGACTGAAAGCATCAAAAATGCTCAAATTAATAACGGAATTGGTAATTTCTCACTTACAGAACATGATTTGATCGTTGAGGAAACCAATTTTAAAGCGCAAATGAGCACGGTTTTAATGATTGATATTAGTCATAGTATGATATTGTATGGAGAAGATAGAATTACTCCAGCAAAAAAGGTAGCAATGGCTTTAGTCGAGCTTATTAAAACAAGATATCCAAAAGACACTATCGATATTTTAGTTTTTGGAAATGATGCGTGGCCAATATCAGTAAAAGAATTACCGTATTTAAAAGTAGGTCCTTACCACACAAACACTGTAGCTGGGTTACAACTAGCCATGGATATTTTGAGAAGAAAGCGAAACACTAACAAACAAATTTTCATGATTACCGATGGAAAACCTAGTTGTCTACGTTTATCTGACGGAAGTTATTATAAAAACAGTAATGGTTTAGATAGTTATATTGTTGAGAAATGTTACAACATGGCTTCACAGGCTAGAAAGTTGCATATTCCTATTACAACTTTTATGATTGCACAGGATCCGTATTTAATGCAATTTATCAGGCATTTTACACAAGCAAATCAAGGAAAAGCATTTTATACTGGTTTGAAAGGATTAGGAGAAATGATTTTTGAAGACTATGAACAAAATAGAAAAAAACGAATTAGAGGAAAATAGATTATGAATTATACAGATATAAAAACGTTAGGAGATTTAAAAAAATCTGGATACAAATCAGTTTCAATAAAAGAAGAGTTACGAAAGAATTTAATTCATAAACTAAAAAATCAAGAAACGGTTTTTGAAGGGGTTTGGGGGTATGAAAATTCTGTAATTCCTGAATTAGAAACGGCAATTTTATCTAAGCATAATATAAATTTACTAGGTTTAAGAGGACAAGCAAAGACACGTTTAGCTCGATTAATGGTTGGTTTACTAGATGAATATATTCCGGTAGTTGAAGGTTCTGAAATTAATGATGATCCGTTGCAACCTTTATCACGCTTTGCTAAAGAGTTAATCAAAGAAAAAGGAGATGATACACCTATAACATGGTTACATAGACGAGAGCGTTTCTTTGAAAAACTAGCAACTCCTGATGTTACGGTTGCAGATTTGATTGGAGATGTAGACCCGATTAAAGCAATGAACCTTAAGTTAAATTATGCAGATGATCGTGTAATTCATTTTGGAATGATTCCGAGAGCAAACAGGTGTATTTTCGTGATTAATGAAATCCCAGATTTACAAGCTAGAATTCAGGTTTCATTATTTAATATTCTTCAAGAAGGAGATATTCAAATTCGTGGATTTAAATTACGACTTCCGTTAGATATTCAATTTGTATTTACTGCTAATCCAGAAGATTATACCAATCGAGGAAGTATTGTTACTCCGTTAAAAGACAGAATTGGTTCTCAAATTTTAACACACTATCCGAAATCTATTGACATTGCTGAGAAAATTACTGCACAAGAAGCAAATGATCTTGAAAGTCAGAAAGAAACTGTTTATGTTCCGAAATTAGCGAAACGTTTGGTCGAGCAAATTAGTTTTGAAGCTAGAGATAGTGAATATGTTGACGTAAAAAGTGGTGTAAGTGCTCGTATGAGTATTTCTGTTTTGGAGAATTTAATTAGTACTGCAGAAAGAAGAAGTTTTCTTACTGAGGATGCTTCAACAACTGTTCGTTTGTTAGATTTTTTTGGTGCAATTCCGGCGATCACAGGTAAAATTGAATTGGTATACGAAGGAGAGCAGGAGGGTGCTGATTTTGTTGCTCAGAATTTGATAAATAACGCTGTAAAAACATTGTTTTTAGAGTTGTTTCCTGAGATAAAGAAGTTGAAAAAGGAAGACGAGAAAACACCTTATGATGAAATTGCTCAGTGGTTTTATTCAAGTGATGCAGTGGAATTATTGGATGATATGGATGATACGTATTTTAGGGCTCAATTAGATGTTATAAAGCCTTTAGATACATTAGTTGTAAAGTATCAACCAAATTGTGCTAAGGAGGATGTTTACTTTTTAAAAGAGTTTATTTTATGGGCTTTGTCAGAATTTAAAATTTTAAATAAGAAACGTTTTACAAAAGGATTTCAGTTTAATGATTCATTAGCAAATTATATTAGAGGGATTTAGTGTATATTTTATGTCTAAGGAAAATTTTAGAGCAATACTTTAATTATTGGTTTAATTTTATTTGTGTCTTTGTTTTTTTATATTGGTAATTTAAGAATCATTACTGATACGATACTACCTAAAAATTATTTATAAGATAAACAAAACCACCTCGAATCTTTAGATTTTTGGTGGTTCTTACTCAAAATCCCCGAGCAAACTTATTGTTTCTTTTCCGCTTGTTTTTTTAAGACATCTACAACTTTTTCACTAAAAGAAGCTTTGTCAGATGATAACTCTTTCTTTTTCTCTTTAATAAACTGTTTTCTTTTTTCAGACAATTCTATAAGCTGTTTTTCCTTTTTCTTACGCTCTTTTGTTAATTTTTCTAATTCTGTTTTTAGCACTGTTTTACTTTTTCCTTTCAATTCTTTTGGTAATTCATCTTCAGCTATTTCTTCTAAATCTATTTTTCCTTCTGCATAATCACTTATAATTTCTTTATCTCCCATCCATGATTTTCTACCAGATTTACTCATTTTATAATCGGCTCTAGCACTGTTAGATGTTTTTGTGCTTTTTTCATACACTTCCATAGATTTAGCCTTTTTATTGTAATTAACGGCTTGCTCAGTTTCATTACCATAGTACATTCTAGAGTTGTCTATAGATTGTGATACTTTGTATATTTCATCGTCATAAGGCGTAGCAATTACAATATCAGAAGCATTTTGGTCTAACTGCATAAACTCTCCGTTGGTACAATTTGCCATTTGTTTAAAGTGGTATATAGCACTTTTACAACTAGTTCCTAACTTAATAGTGTTAATGGTAATTCCTTTTTTTGCAGCTTGTTTACAGCTTTCAGTGTATTTAACATCGTCTTGATAATCCATATGAGGAGGGCAATCACCAACTACAAAAATGGTTCGGTAGGTGTTAGCCTTGGTAGACCATTTCATATCGCTTATTGCTTCATGTAAAGCCTGATTAACACTTTCTGGTGTATCACCACCACCTGCGGCATTTATCTTTAACAAATCAGAATATACCTGATCTAAATCGGTAGTTAAAGAAATTTGCTTGGTAACAAATCCATCACCACGATCTCTGTAAAAAACCATTCCTAATTTAAGATTGTCTACATCTCCGCTTTGAGCTAACTCAGAAACGATATCCCAGATTTTTTCTTTTGCAGTACCAATTAACCCACTCATGCTTCCGGTAGCATCTAAACAAAAAACAATTTCTACATCTTTTGTTTTCTTTTTCGAATTCTTAAGATCATTAGTAGCATAAGCTGTAATAATAACTTCGTTTTGATTTTCTTTTACATTGTTTTTACAGCTTACGGTTCCAAAGGTTAACAATGCAATACATATTAGTTTATTCATCATTTTTTTTCTTCAAATCTAATGACATGATAGTGTTAAAACAATGAATATTGAGTGATTGGGATGTTTAGTTGAGTGAATGAGACTAAATGAATGAATAAGTTCTTCAAACTCTTAATTTGAAGCTTTATTTTATAATTGTTAGACTTTTAAGCAGGTAATAAAAGTTCAATTTTTTGGATAATGGTTGATATATCTTCTTTAAAATCGAACCATAATGTAGATTCATCTCTCTTAAACCAAGTTAATTGACGTTTGGCAAAACGACGAGTATTTTTTTTAATTTCTGAAATGGCAAAATCCAACTCCCAATTTCCATCAAAATACTCGAATAGTTCTCTATAACCAACAGTTTGTAGTGCATTTAAATCTTTGTGAGGATACAATGCTTTCGCTTCTTCCAACAATCCGTTTTCGAGCATAATATCGACTCTGCGATTAATTCGATCGTAAATAATTTCACGATCTGCTTTTAATCCAGCTTTTATGGTCTTAAAAGTACGCTGCTTCTTTTCTTTATTGATAAAAGAAGAGTAGGGAAGTCCAGTTCCAATACAAATTTCTAAAGCCCTAATAACGCGATGAGGATTGTCAATAGCAATAGTTTGATAAGTAGTACTATCTAATTCTTTTAATTTACGTTGCAAAGAACCGATTCCATTAGAATTCAATTCATCAGTTAGGTTTTCTCTGATTTTTGGATCCACATCTGGGAAATAATCAAATCCTTTGATAACAGCATCCACATACAATCCACTTCCGCCAACCATAATTTGAATAGGATTTTGTTGAAAAAGTTCCTCTAGTTTTACTAGAACATCTTTTTCAAAAATACCTACATTATAATCTTCAAAAACACTTCTATTTTGAATAAAATGGTGTTGTGCAGCAGCTAATTCATCTGGTTCAGGAACAGCGGTTCCAATGCTCATTTCTTTGTAAAACTGCCTAGAATCGCAAGAAATGATATCTGAGTTGAAATGTTGTGCTAATTGAATACTTAGAGCAGTTTTTCCAATAGCAGTTGGTCCTACAATAGTTATAAGTGTATTCATTAGTTACTCATTCAGTTTATGTCCACAATGATGACAAAAAATAGCTCCATCAACATGTCTTTCTGTAGCACAGCTAGGACACGACTGTGTGTTTAAATTTAATTCGTGACTTTTTGCAATTTCAGAAGAAACAATTCCAGTAGGTATTGCAATAATAGCGTATCCTAAAATCATAATAACACTTGCTATAAACTGACCTAAAGGAGTCATTGGAGCGATATCTCCAAAACCTACAGTAGTTAAGGTAACTATAGCCCAATATACACTTCTTGGAATACTTGTGAAACCATTTTCAGCACCTTCAACCAAATACATGATAGAGCCTAGAATAATGCAAACTATCAAAACAAAAAACAAGAAAACAAATATTCTTGCTCTACTTGCTTTTAAGGCTTTTGCTAAGTGTTGTGATTCTTGTACAAATCTGGCTAATTTTAAAATTCTAAATACTCTTAATAGGCGAAGAGCTCTTAGGGCAATTAAACTGTGTGTTCCAGTAAAAATTATCGATAAATACTTAGGAATGGTTGATAGAAAATCAATTAAACCGTAAAAGCTAAAGATATATTTTGAAGGCTTACTAATGGAAATAATTCGTAAAATATATTCTATAGAAAATAAAACAGTTATAACCCATTCAGCAATATTTAATTCGTATGTGTATTTTTTACCGATAGTATCCACACTTTCAAGCATTACTAATGCAATACTAACAATTATAGCTACTAATAAAATAACATCAAATAATTTTCCCGCAGGAGTATCTGCTTCATAAATAATTTCATGAAGTCGTTTTTTCCAACTTAATTGTGATTGATTTTTAGCCAAACTTATTCGTTATAGAAGCAATATTACAAATTATTTTCTAGTTCGTAGCGTACAATTTGACCCACAGAATTGTTTAATAAATAATTTTTAATGATTGTTTTTGCTAACGATTTATTTTCTATAGTAGTTAAAAGTTTCTTTAACACATCTAGTTTATTTCGTTGATACGACAAATTGGTAAAAGCATAGCCAATAACATCGTTTTTTTCAATTAAAATAATTAAGTTTTCTTCTGGAATTCTTCCTTTTTCAACAATTAAAAAATGATCGTGATTAAAATCTAACTCGGTTAGTTTTCTTTTTCTGATTAAGTTGTATTTAGGTTTAATATTATCGAGTTCTAAATAATATTTCAACCTAGTAAATAACTGACTTCCTGATTCTTGATACGTTACTGTGTCGACCTTTGTTTTTATTTTTTGAGCTCGTTTATTATCTTTTAAAAAGAGCTTAGTAACTTCTAAACGAATGTTTTTTCCTCTACCAATAAAAATTACATTTCCGTTTTCATTGTGGATGTAAAAAACGCCTTCTTTTTCAGGAAGTTCTTCTAGAATTCCGTTAATTTTTAATTTGTGATTACGATTATCAACAAACTGTATAGTTCTTTGTAAAATTTTCTTGTCGTTATCCTTATCTAATAGTAGTTTAAATAACTTAACAGTTGCCATAGCATCTCCGCTAGCGCGATGACGATCGGTAACAGGAATTCCGAGAGATCTACATAACTTACCTAAACTATAAGAATCTTGATCCGGAATTAACTTCTTGCTCAACTGAACAGTACATAAACTGTCTCTAACATAATCGTAACCTAATCTGCTATATTCTGTTCGAAGAATTCTATAATCAAAAGAAGCATTGTGAGCAATAATAACGCATCCATCTGTAATTTCTATGATTCGCTTAGCTACTTCATGAAATTTTGGTGCATTACGAAGCATATTATTATTTATACCTGTAAGCTTTACAACAAATTCTTGTATTTCTTTTTCTGGATTTACTAAAGAAATAAATTGGTCTACTACAGTATGTCCATCGTATTTATAAATGGCAATTTCAGTAATTCCTTCTTCGTTAAATTTTCCCCCAGTAGTTTCAATATCAACTATAGCGTACATGCAATCCCCTCCTTTTTAAATTAGTAGCTATGAATTGGCAAATATAAGCAAATCAAACAGCTATAAAAAAAAAGTTAAGATAAGTAGTTACGAACACCAAAAATAGAACTTCCAATTCGTACCATTGTACTACCACATTCTATGGCTAGTTGGTAATCTCCACTCATTCCCATAGAAAGAATTTTAGGGTGCAAATTGTCTTTAGATGTTGATTTTATTGAGTTGAAGTAGTTTTGTAATGACGAAAATTCGTTTTTTATCTGATGTTCATTATCAGTAAAAGTAGCCATTCCCATTAAACCAACTACGTTGATATTTTGTAAGTTATTGAATTCTTCAGAATTTATTATTTCTGAAATTTCATCAAATGAAAGTCCAAATTTAGTCTCTTCTTCAGCAATATGTGCTTGTAATAAGCAGTTGATAACACGATTATGTTTTTGCGCTTGTTTATTAATTTCTTTAAGTGTTTTAAAACTATCTACACCATGGATTAAACTTACAAAGTGAGCCATATACTTCACTTTATTTCGCTGTAAATGGCCAATCATGTGCCATTCAATATCTTTTGGTAACGCATCATATTTAGTTACCATTTCTTGCACTTTATTTTCTCCAAAAACACGTTGTCCTGCATCGTATGCTTCTTGCAAGTCTGCAATTGGTTTAGTTTTAGAAACAGCAACTAGAGTTACGTGTTTTGGAATACTATTTTTAATTTCTTGTAAATTATCTTTTATCATTACAATATTTCATATATGGTTAAAGCACTTCGTAACTTAGGTTCTATGTAAGTGGTTTTTGGAGGCATTACCAAGCCTTTATCTACAATAGTCTCTAACTCACTAATAGTAGTTGGTAACATTCCAAAAGACACTTTAAAATCACCACTATCTACTTTTGTTTTTAACTCCAATCCATCTGATTTATCTTGAGAATAGATGATTTTAGAGTCATCACGAATATCATCAATCCCTAAAATAGGCTTTAGTACAGTTCTAAATAGAATTTCCGCATCCAATTCACTTAGTTCATCAGTAAACTCATAGCCCGATTTACGAAGGTATAATGCATAAAATTCACCTTTTAGGTACATGCTAAAATGATGCTTTTCCTTTGGCTTATACAATTC
Source organism: Tenacibaculum skagerrakense (assembly GCF_004345825.1). GTDB lineage: Bacteria > Bacteroidota > Bacteroidia > Flavobacteriales > Flavobacteriaceae > Polaribacter > Polaribacter skagerrakensis. The sequence continues at coordinate 319,097 of NZ_SLXM01000003.1, read as the reverse complement.
CTGACCTCTGTTTTCAATTCGGAAATACGTATCTAATTCTATTAAAAATTCATCAGGAGTTAAGCCATTTAAATCTTTTATAAAGCGATTAAACTCGTAAATACTTACTTGATTATCAGAAAGCAAGTAACTCATAAAGAAGTTATAATCTTCGTTTCCTGTATGGTTTGGGTTTTCACTTGCTAAGTTCTTCGCTAAAATACATGATGAAGTTGTTCGATGATGACCATCGGCGATGTACAATGTATTAATTTTATCGAAAGCATTGATTAAAGCATCGATGTCTTCTTGCTCATTAATCACCCAAAGTAGATGTAAATCTTTATCGGAACTAGTAAATTCGTACTCAGCACGTTGAGATTTATATTTTTCAATAATTTCGTTTACAACATCATTTTCACGATAGGTAAGGAGCACAGGTTCTGCGTTAAAGCCTGTATTTTTTAAGTAATTCTCAAACATCAATTCTCTCTGCTTGAGTGTTCTCTCGTGAATTTTAATCACATCATTATGATAATCTTCAGTAGAAGTTCCTGCAATTATTCCTGAGAAAGAATGCGTAGCAGATTTTTTTTGATATACATACAAAGCAGGTGTTTGCTCTTCAGTAAATATTTCATTTTCTTTAAACTCCAAATACCTATTATGAACCAATTTAAAGCGTTTTTCACCTGTTACATCTTGTTTATGATATTTATACCCTGGATTTACAACGTGTAAAAATGTAAAAGGATTGAAAGCTAATTTAGCAATCAATTCATCTTCTGGGTACGTTTCATAAGATTTAGATGAAACTAATGCTACTTTGTCTCTAGTTGGACGAACTGCTTTAAATGGTTTTATTTTTGCCATAGTTTACGAAAGTAATGCTGTAATTTGATTTGCTAATTCGATACTAACTCGTTGTTGTGCTTCGTTAGTAGCATTACTAATTTTTGGTGATAGTGAAAGACTAGGATTCATTAACAACTGAATTTCTGGAGTAGGCTCGTTTTCAAAACTATCAAGTGCTGCGAATTTTACTTGTCCAGTATCAATCGCTTCAACTAAAGCAACTTCATCTAGCAAACCGCCTTTTACACAATTGATAATTCCTACACCATCTTTCATTTTTTTAAACTCACTTTCAGTTAATTTAAAATCGTGAGTATGTAAATGCACAGAAATGAAATCAGATTCTGTTAAAACTTCATCAAAAGCCACAGAATTCAAAGTAAACTGAATGGTTTGTCCGTCGAAAAACTCCATTTCTACTGAAGCTTCAGTTTCTTCAGGATCAGTAAACAGAACATTCATTCCCAAACCAATTGCAATTTTCGCAGTTGCTAAGCTACTATTGTTAACTCCGATTAAGCCTAAAGTTTTACCTTTTAGTTCCGTTCCGTTATATAGTTTTTGAAGTCCTCTAAAGTTCATATCTCCTTCTAGAGGCATTTCTCTGTTAGACTGGTGTAGATTTCTCACCATTCCTAAAAGATGTGCAAAAACTAATTCTGCTACTGCATTTGCGCTACCTTCTTGACTATTTACAACATGTAATCCTTGGTCTATTGCATACTGTACATCAACATTTTCCATAGAGGAGCTTCCTGATGCAATAAGTTTTAAACTCGGACAAGCATCTATAAGTTCTTGTTGAATTTGAGTCTTATTTTTAATTAAAATTGCATCAATACCATTATCATTTATAAAGTTTTCTAATTGCTCTTGAGCAACTTTAGTAATTAGTACTTCAAAACCTTTATCTTCTAATATTACTACACCTTCTTGTGTAATTCCTTCGTTTACTAATATTTTCATTTTTTGTAATAAATCATTTTGTGCGTCAAACTGAATTTATTTCAGTTTCTCAAATAATGAGATCCAGAAACTAGCGATACTTCGAGACAGAATGACAAGTATTTTTATGCTTTTCTTTCCAATTCTTTCATTACATCTACCAATGCTTGCACACTGTACAAAGGTAATGCATTATACATGCTTGCTCGATATCCACCAACAGAACGATGTCCTTCTAGTCCATTAATTCTAGCATCTAGCCACATAGTATTAAAGCGTTCTTGTAATTGTTCGTTTTCTAACACAAAAGTAGCGTTCATATTGCTTCTATCTTCTTTGTTAACTAACCCTCTAAAAAGTGGGTTTCTGTCAATTTCAGTATATAATAAATCAGCTTTCTTTTGATTAAGCTCTTCTATAAAATTAATACCTCCTAATTCTTTTAACCATTCTAAAGTTAGCATAGAAACATATACCGAAAAAACTGGCGGTGTATTATACATGCTGTCTTTATCTGCATGCATTTTATAATTTAACATTGATGGAACAACTCTACAAATTTTATCTAAGAAATCGTTTTTAATAACCACTAATGTTGCACCTGCAGGTCCCATATTCTTTTGAGCACCAGCATAAATTAAATCGAACTTAGAAAAATCTAACTGACGAGAAAATATATCCGAACTCATATCACATATCATAGGAACTTCAGATTCTGGAAAACTTTTCATTTGTGTTCCGTAGATAGTATTGTTACTAGTACAATGGAAATAATCTACATCAGTAGGAATAGTGAACTCTTTTGGAATGTAATTAAAGTTTTTGTCTTTTGAAGAAGCTACTTCAACTAAATCACCAAACAATTTTGCTTCTTCGATAGCTTTAGAACTCCATGTCCCAGTATTTAAATAAGCAGCTTTTTTATCAAGAAAATTATAAGCTGTCATTAAAAATTGAGAACTAGCTCCACCTTGTAAAAACAATGCAGTGTAACCTTTATCTTGAAGATTTAGATGTTCTAGAGCTAAGGCTCTTGCTTTTTCAATTACATCAACAAAAGGCTGACTTCTGTGTGAAATTTCAATTAATGATAAGTCGTCGTTATTAAAATTAATTACAGCTTCTGAAGCTTTTTTCAGAACACTTTCAGGTAAAATGCAAGGACCTGCACTAAAATTATGTTTCTTCATTACAATTTTATTAAATGGTTGATAAAAATTTTAAAGTGTTTACGCCGTCTGCGTAATCCCATAAATTTGGTTGTTGTGTTTGTCCAAATTTAACTTCGTTTTCAATAAAATCTTTGGCTACGATACATTGTATTTTATCTCGATCTTCGTAAAGTTTTATTTTTAGATCGTCAGTATTAGTATAATATTCATAAAAAACAGAGGCGATAGGAGAGGCGTAACTTTCATCTTCTTTAATCATTAGAAAACCATTTTCAAGAATATCAAATTCACTCATTAAATACACAGCCTTGTTATAATCGTAGTTATTAGCATATTTGGTATTGTTGATAATATCTTGTTTTTGAAACATTCCTCTAAAGAAAGCATCAAAATCAAAACCTTCAGGAACAAATAATTTAGATACAGAGCGACAACCTAAACCAAAATATTTAAACACATCTTCACTCAATGCTTCAAAATCACTTTCTGTTTCGTTACCTGTTATAACAGCAACAGAATTTCTATTCTTACGAATTATGTTTGGCTTGTTTTTGAAATAATATTCAAAATATCTGGAAGTATTATTACTCCCAGTAGCAATTACCGCATCAAAGCCTTCAAGTTTTTCACTTGTAAATTCTATTTTTCCTTTAAAATCTTCGTTTGATAACTCTAAATATTTAGCAAGAAACGGAAGTAAATGTTTATCGTTGCTAGATAATTTAGCTAAAACAGAATGACCAGAAATTAACACAGATAAAAAGTCATGAAATCCTACCAAAGGGATGTTTCCTGCCATGATAATGGCAACTTTCTTGCTAGAATTATCATTTAGATGCTCGTTAGCAATCCATTTTTGTATATTCTCAATAGTTAATGCATTCGACCAATTTTCACAAGCAAACAACAAATTTTCCTTAGTAAACCAAGTATTTGTTTCTTCCGCTAATTTTAATTGATGTTTAAAACCATCAAAAAATAAATCATTTAAGGCTACAGCTTCATTTCTTTGAATTTCTTTTCTAGAAAACTGACTTAAAAACTGCCCTAATTGTACAAACGAATCTATTCGTTTTTCGATTTTATCCATTTAAATTGTTTATAAATTAAATTGGCTTTATTTTTGCAACTGCAAAGTTACAAAACTGAAATAGATTAGCTATGGCGATTATTATAACAGATGAGTGTATAAATTGTGGTGCTTGCGAACCAGAATGTCCTAATACAGCAATATATGAAGGAGCAGAAGAATGGAAATATTCTGATGGTACTGATTTAGCTGGAAATATAGTTTTACCTAATGGAAATAGTGCTAATGCAGATGAAGATCAAGAGCCTATTTCTGATGAAATTTATTACATTGTTGCTGATAAGTGTACAGAATGTAAAGGTTTTCATGAAGAGCCACAATGTGCGGCAGTTTGCCCGGTAGATTGTTGTGTGCCAGATGAAGATAATGTTGAAACAGAGGAAGAGTTGTTAGCTAAACAACGATTTATGCATAACGATTAAATTCGATACGAATTATAAAAAAATCCCAAACACTTCGTTTGGGATTTTTTTATTTCTTTTGAGCCACAACTACATAGGTGTCAAAAGCATAGCTTTTTCTATCTATACTATTTAGTATTTCAAAATCATTTAATTCTAAAAATAATTGCCATTCATTTTTAGTAAATGCTCTAACTTCAGATTGATCTTCAGTAAGTAATATCTTTTTTTCTTCTTCGATTTTATAATAAGTAGCATTCCATTGAAACATGAAATTTTCTTTTTCAATAGTTGGTTTCATATAACTAGTTCTAGAATATAGTTTGTTTTGTATTTCTGCTTCATGAATTATTGTTTTTCCATCTTTTATAATAGGAAAAAAGCGATTGGCATCGATAAAATCAAAACAAAAAACTCCTTTTTCATTTAGATGATTCTTAATGTTTTGTATGGAGTTATGAATAGCCTTATTGCTTAGCAAATAGCTTGTAGTTCTAGCAGTGATAATAATAGCGTCAAAAGTTTGGTTTAAAGTAAAGTTGGTCATATCTCCTTTGTAAAAGGTACCACTTGGATTTCTTTTTTTAGAAAGTTGCACCATATCATCACTTAAATCCATACCATAATAACTTACTGAAGAATTGATAAAGTGTTTTGCTAAATGTCCAGAGCCACAACCAATCTCTAAAACATCTTTCTTTTGGTGTTCTTTGATAATAGTTGAGTAAAACTCAAATTCATCTTTATAATCAATAAACGTTTGATACATATCATCGTAGATATTTTCAAAACCATTAGAATATAGACTTTGCATAATAGGTACTTTAAAATAAAAAATGCTACTTTTTAAAAGTAGCATTTTTAAGAATACGAAGATTCTGGCTAAAACTTATAATTCAATGATAAATTAAACAATGTTCCCAACTGACTAAAATGGTAACCATCATACGTCATTTGAGAATAACGTTGGTTAAACGTTATTAAGTTTGATTGCTCCTTTACTAGAGCAGGATCAGCTAAAATAGCATCTCCAGCAGCGTTTTGAGAAACAAAACTCCACTCTGGTAATACATTAAAGATGTTATTAATGTTAGCAGCTATCGTTATGTTTTTTGTAGCGTTATAATTGATTCCTAAGTCGGTAACAACTTTTGGAGTAAATTCAGTTCCTAAGTTAAAATTACCATTAGCATCTGTACTTAATCCTTGTTGGAAAAATTCTGTTTTTCCAAAATAAGTGTTATTTAAAGAGAAACTAAACTTATCAATGTCGTAAGTAGTTCCTAAAATCCATTTAGTTCTTGGTCTAGAAGTGAAAAATAAAGCTTCTTGAGTTTGGTTTACAACAGATTGTCCAGCATTTGCAACAATAGTTGGATTTTTAACAGCTCCTTCTCTTTCATTCTGAATAGTATAGTTTCCTGATAAGTTAAATCCTAATTTACCAGTTCCTACTTCAAGATTAGAGTATCCTATTACAACATCAATACCAGAAGTTCTTGTATCTATTGCATTTACAAAAAAGCTTAAATCACTTAAATTATTAGTATCTAAAACTTGATCTAGTGTAGTGTTTCCTGCAGCAGTTCTACCAATCTCAGTACTTAATACAATTCTGTCTTCTACTTGAATGTTATAGTAATCTACAGTAAAAGAGAAGTTTTTAAAAGGTTTACCACCAATTCCTACCGTAAAGTTTGTTGATTCTTCAGCTGTTAATTTAGGAATTCCTAAGAAACGAGCCTGAGGAGAAATATTATTCACCAAACCACCCACTTGTATTCCTTGTCCTGGAATAAAGCTATACTGAGCTTTTTGCGTATAAATTTGATGTAAAGTTGGCGCTCTAAACCCAGTAGAAACAGAAGCTCGTAACGTATATTTATCTTCCATAAACTTATAACGAGAACTAGCTTTCCATACAAATGTACTTCCGAAATCAGAGAAGTTTTCGGCTCTTACGGTACCATTTAAAAGGAAATCCTCATTAATATCCCACGCAACATCAAAGTAACCTCCTAAGTTGTATCTATTGAAGTTACCAGAGTTTTCTGGTCTGTTTCCTGCAAAAGAATCAGCACCACCACCATCATATGAAGCTAAACCACCCTCAATTACTTCAAAGTTTTCGGTTCTAAACTCAGCACCAACAGCAATTGCTACTTGATCTGAAAGTACTTTAGAAATATCAATATTTCCAACGATATGGCTAAAAGAAGTTCCTCCTGGATCAAAACTTAAAGGACTATTTTCTCTGTATAACTGCGTACTTTCAGTAGTTTCACCTGGATCAACAACACCATTATTATTAGCATCTACCCAAGTTGCAGGAGATAAAACTACATTTCTGTTATGTGAGTTACTAACTGTGTAGGTTTGAGTGTTGCCTCCAAAAGTTGCACTGGCATCAACATTCCAACCATTAATTTTAGATTTGAATCCTAATGTAGCGTTGAAATCATTCAAATCACCTTCAAAAGTAGGAACATATCCGTCGTAACCACCTGGATTTGTTGGATTAGAACCAGGAAAGAAATTTTCTAAATAAGGAAAATCTTGAATATCTCTCCAATATGGAGTTCTGTAGTTAGCAAAACTGTTTACCTTTTTATAAACATAAGCTGCATTAAAATACATATCTGTTTTATCACTAACATCAACACTACCATTTATTAAAAATTTTGCAGCAGTAGTTTCTGGAGAACCATTAATATTTCCTGCATCTGGACGTCTAGATAAGAATTCTTGAATATCAGCTAGAGTTTCACCAGGTCTTGTTCCTCCGAAATCAGCAAACTCTCCTTCAGCATCAACAGTTCCTGGTCTATTAGCCAACGCAGTTTTTGAGAAATCTACCGTATAATTAACAAAACCACGATCACCAATTTTACTACCATTATTTACGTTAACACCTAACATTTCTCCGTCACCTTCACCAGTTATTCCTGATCTAAACGTAGCAGAACCATCTTTGTAGCTATCTTTTAAAATAATGTTCATTACACCTGCAATAGCATCTGAACCGTACTGAGCAGAAGCTCCATCTCTTAAAATTTGAATTGTTTTAATAGCATCAGTTGGAATTCCAGAAATATCTGCACCTGTTTCACCACGACCTGGAGAGGTTTGTGTGTATAATAATGCACTTAAATTTTTTCTTTTCCCGTTGATTAATATTAAAGTTCTACTAGGTCCCATATTTCTAATTTCATAAGGGTCTAATAAAGATGTCGCATCATTAACAGGAGTGTTAACAGTATTAAAAGATGGTATTTTATACTGTAATGCTTTGTCAAATGTAGTTTGACCTGTAGCTTGTAACTCTTTTACACCAACGATATCTACTGGTAAAGGACTAGAAGTGTTACTTCTTGCTGGTGTTCTAGTACCAGTTACTACTACTTCTTCTAATTGCTGACCTTCACTTAACACTATGGTTAAATTTGTTTGTCCATTAACAGCTACTTCTTTAGTTTCATATCCAGTAAAGGTTACAACTAAAACTGCATTTTCAGCTACTGTTAATTCAAAAGCACCATCAAAATTTGTTGATGTTCCATTTTTAGTTCCTTTTTCCACAATGTTAGCTCCAGGCAAAGGTTCATTGTTGGTGTCAACAACTTTACCAGAAATCTTTGTTTGTGCATACATTAACCCACAAAATAACGTGAGTATAAAACATAACTTCGTTTTTAGCATAATTAAATTGAATTAGATTATTTTAAGATTTTTATTGAAAATTAATCACTTAATTAACAATATGATTATACTATGTATAAGACGATGTGTTTTCTTTTATACTCTAAATTTTTAATTTTTTTAGAAGTTGGCAAAGATTTTACTGTAGTAGAAAGCACCATTACTTCCCATTTGAACCGCATCCCAAAGTCCACCACTATCAGTGTTGCCGCCTTGTTTGGTAGGATAGGTGTTGAATAAATTATTAGCTCCTAATTGAATAGAAAAATTTTTATTTAAAGCGTAAGAAATATGAGTATCTAAGGTATATTTTGATTTATAAGTGTCTGTAGCTGCTTGGAATCTCTCTTCTTCCGAGTTATTATAATTGCTTACAGGATTGAAAATTTGCCAGTCTAATAATTCAACACGACTAAACTTGGTAAGTGTATTACTTATAGAAAATTTACCTTGACTATATAGGGTATTTAAAATAATTTTGTAATCTGGAGCAGAGGCTTTCAAAAAGTATTGTTCTCTAGCACCAAAAAATATCTCAGAATCTAAATCTTTATAATTAATTCTTGTAATACGCATATTATTTAAATTACCTGTAAGATTTATTTTAAGGTCTGAAATATTCCACTTTTTAAGCCAGTTAAATTTAAAGTCAGTTCCGAAAGTCCTTGTGTTAACTCCGTTGGCAAAAAATTGAACATTTTCTGCATTTGTATTTAAAACCGTTGCATCAAAATTTCCGCTTAAAATTATTCTGTCTTTAATATATATATAATAACTATCGATTGAAAATGACATGGAATTTGAGATTCTATAATTGTAACCTAAACTATAATTTAGCGCTTTTTCTTCTCTTAATTTTTGGATTCCAAACTGTCTTGTAATTGGATTGTTATTTGCGATTAAGAAAGATTCTGTAGGAACATTATCAATATAATTAGTAAACTTTAAGTTATAGTAAATTTGAGCTAGAGAAGGAGCTCTAAAGCCTGTGCTAAATGAGAATCGCAGGTTTTGATTTGGCGCTACTTTAAAATTAGTTGCGATTTTGGTATTTAATGAGTTACCAAAATCACTATAGTTTTCATATCGAATAGCAGTAGCAAGAATCCATTTTTTTGTTACATCAATTTCAGTATCCAAATAGAAGCTAAAACTAGTTCGAGTTCTATCAACTTCGTTATTAGGAGCATATCCAGGAAAACCTTGAGACCCACCAGGTCTTATTATTCCGTTATAGACAGGAAGTTCGTTTGATGGAGTAGAAGCATTCACTGGATTACCATTTAGATCATAAGATAAATAGGAACTTTCTTCTCCAGCAAAAATTTTGTAATTCTCTATTTTGTTTTCTAAGCCTAAAGCTAAATGTAAGCCATTTAGGACGCCACTAAACTGTTTCGTTAAATCAATATTTGTTATATTCTGATTTAAACTATGACCACCAGCATCAAATTCATTTGGAGAATTTTCTAGAAGTGTAGCATTTAACGTTTCTTTTATATAATAATGAAAATAATTACTTCCATAGCTATTACTAAAATCAATATTCCATCGATTAAACTTCCCTTTAACTCCAACAGTAAACGATTTATCAGAAATATTAGAGGTGATTAGTGGATTAAAACCATTGGGATAAATACTTTGCACATTTCGTTCACTATCAAAAGGTCTTGAAAAAGCATAGGCTCGTGTATTTTTAAAATTGTAACCCCCATTAAAATATGCTTTAACCTTTGTAGATATAGGTGTTTCGGCATTTAAAAAGATACTGCTATTACTAACTGCAGCATCACCATAGTTTTTTCTAGTAATCGTACCTTCTCTAAAGGTATGTCCTTTAGTTAAAAACTCGGCAGATAAATTGATAAAACCATTTTTATTAAGAGGAGCTCCATAATTTACTTCTGTCTTGAAAGTTAAACCATCAATTACTTTTCTTTTAGAGTCTGAATTCATGTTTGCATTATAAAAACCCAAAGTTGAATTGCTACTTGTTATATTTGGATTGTCTTTTAAAACAATATTGATAACTCCTGCGATGGCATCTGATCCATATTGTGCAGAAGCTCCGTCTTTTAAAATTTCAATTCTTTTTATTGCAGAAGTTGGAATAGCATTCAAATCTGTACCGGAATTTCCACGACCTCTAGTTCCATATAGATTTATTAAAGAAGATTGATGTCTTCTTTTACCATTAATTAATACTAATGTTTGGTCTGGACCTAAACCTCTATATGTAGCAGGCACTATATGATCTGCACCGTCTGAACCAGATTGCTTGGTAGCGTTGAAAGAGGGAATTTCAGTTTGAATTAACTGATTTACTTCTAATAAGTCACTTTTTTTAGCAACGTTTTTTACTTCAATAATATCAGTAGAAACAGGAGAGTTTATAATTTTTCGTTTAGAATTTCTTGATCCCACAACCAATACTTCATCTAACTGAACTCCTGATTTTAAAATAATTTTTAAATACGATTGATTTGGAATTACTATTTCACTTGAAAAACCAACATGTGAAATTGTAAGTGAATTATTTTTTACTAGTTCTAGTTCAAAGGTACCATCTGTCCGAGAAATTGTTCCGTTTGCGGTATTATTTTCTATAACATTTGCTTTGTGAATTGGTTGATAATATCTGTCAAGAACCACACCTCGCACAATTTTTTTATTTGAAGTCGTATAATTTAGAATACTGTCTTTTTTCTTTGTTTGATGATTTGTAGCTGATGAGGAATCATTATTATAACCTATATGCTCTTTGGGCTTAAATACTACATAATAATTGTTCCCTAAATATTCTAACTCAAAAGGAGTTAGTTTTTTTAGAAGGAAAATAGCTTGTTGTAATGAAAGATCTTCAAAAGGTGTAATATCTATTGTGGCAGACTTAATAGTAAGAGGGTTGTAGGTAAAGTAAACATTATGCTTAACACTTATACTCTCTAAAGCATCAGCTAAAGGTATATAACTTGGCTCTTGACTGATTACATGAGTTGGTTTGAAAAAAAGAAATAGGAATACTACTGAAATCAAATAGTATGTATTTCTGTAAATCATTTTTAGGGTTTGGTTAATTTTTATAAACCACTAGTATACCATTTTCTTTTTGAATTTTGACATTTGCAGATTTTTTTATTGCATTTAAACAAATGGTTAAATCTGTAGTAGGTACTTTTCCTGTTATAAGAGAGCTTTTAGTTTCAGGGTTATTATACTTAAAAGTAACTCCGTAGTTATCCGATACTTTAGCTAATGCTTCAGCCAAAGTAGTATTATTAAATATAAGATTTCCTGATTTCCAAGAAACGTATTCTTCAGATATAAAGTTACTTTTGTTAACAAGTACTTTTTGTTTTTCAGACGAGTATTCGATGTAATTACCAGGAGACATATTTTCTTTATTCCCATTATTTAGGTTTAAAAGAATTGAACCTTCTTGTAAATAAACATTTGTTTTATTTTTAGATGTTTTTACATTAAACTGAGTTCCAAAGACTTCAACAGTTAAGTCATTGGTTGAAACACTAAATTTAGCTTTTGTAGCTAACTCTTTTTTTACGTTAAAAAAGGCTTCACCTTTTAATTCTATATGTCTAGGATTGTAATTTGAGTACGTTATAGAAGAGTTAGAGTTTAGAATTACAGTAGAACCATCATCTAAAACAACATTTAACATTTCTCCATAATTTGTTTTATGAGTAACTTTTGAAAATAAAGAAAATGTAAAAACACTTATAGAGACAAGTAACAACAAAGAAGCAGCTACCGAAATATACTTTACATTAGTAAGTCTGGTTTTAGTTTTTATTTGATTCTCTAATTTTTGATTCTGAATTGATTGTAGCTTTTTTTCTAGTTTTTCCCACTCAGAATCCACTTTTTCTTTTAGTACCTTTTCTTTTTTAAAATTGATACCAATAATAATATCTTTAGCTTCATCTACTAAAACTTGATTAGTAGGATGCTCATTCAACCAACTTGTCCATTTAGCTCCATTAACAGAACGAGGATTTCGCACCCATTCATTAAAAGAAGGGTCTTCAAGTAAATCTTGAATTGTAGTGTATGTTTTATTCTCAGTCAAAACAGATAACGGGTACTTTTATACATTTAACTATATAAAGAGCTTATTTTATGAAATATACTCTTTTATAATCGCAAATTTATGAATTTAATAATTTAATAATTGCCTTTTCATCTCTAAGGTTCTTAATGGCTTTATGTAATGAATTAATTACACTCTGATAATTAATACCCATAGTTTCGGCAATCTCATTTGGCTTAAAATTGCAATTGAATTTTAAATAAATGACTTCTTTTTGTCTCTTAGGTAGTTGGTTTATTAGTTTGGCGAGGTTTTTATTGCGAAATGTTAGCGATTCTTGCTTTGTAATAAATTCTTCCGGGGTGAAGCTTATGTCTACAATATTAGTGTCTATGTTTCTAACAAAAGTATATTTTTGCGATTTATGTATTTTTTTTATTATAAATCGTCTAAAAGAAGAAAATAAATAAGGAGCAATAGATTGTAAGTCGCTCAAATTTTCTTTGTGTTCAAAAATATACACAAAGAAATCTTGAAGCGCATCTTCAGTTAAAGATTCATCTCTTGAAATCTTTAATCCGTAACTATGTAGCGATGGGTAAAATCGTTTAAAAAGGATAGAGTACGAGCTTACATCTCCTTTTTTTATTGATTTCCATAAAATTTCATCTGATAAATCACCCATTAAATAAAACTTCTTTCTGGTCTAAAATAACAAAAAGACTTAATTAAATGAAAATAGCAATAGCTTTTTAAACAGAAAGAGCGTTAAAGTAAAGTAATGTGCTATATTTGCAAACGCAAAAAATATCAATTTATATTAAATGAAAGCTGGAATTGTAGGATTACCAAATGTTGGAAAATCAACTTTATTTAATTGTTTGTCTAATGCAAAAGCACAGAGCGCAAACTTTCCATTTTGTACTATTGAGCCTAACTTAGGTGTTGTTAATGTACCAGATCCGAGATTGGAAAAATTAGAAGAATTGGTAAACCCAGAAAAGGTAATTCCTGCTACTGTAGAGATAGTTGATATTGCTGGTTTAGTAAGAGGAGCTAGTAAAGGAGAAGGGTTAGGGAATCAGTTCTTAGCAAACATCAGAGAAACGGATGCTATTTTACACGTATTACGTTGTTTTGATAATGATAATATTGTTCATGTTGATGGTTCTGTAGATCCTATTAGAGATAAAGAAACTATTGATATAGAACTACAATTAAAGGATTTAGAAGCCGTTGAAAAGCGATTAGAAAAAGTAAAGAGAGCGGCTAAAACTGGAAATAAGGAAGCGCAAGCAGAGTTAGCTTTGTTAGAGAAGGTTCAAGCTGTTTTATTAGAGGGTAAATCAGTTAGAACTATTGAGTTTACTGAAAAAGAAGAAGAGCTAGTAAAATCTATGCAATTTATTACCGCTAAGCCAGTAATGTATGTGTGTAATGTAGATGAATCTTCTGCTAAAGATGGGAATGAATATGTTGATAAAGTAAAAGAAGCAGTAAAAGATGAAGATGCAGAAATCATTGTGTTAGCTGTAGCTACTGAAGCTGATATTGCTGAGTTAGAAGATTATGAAGAGCGTCAAATGTTTTTATCTGACATAGGATTAGAAGAACCAGGAGTGTCTCGTTTAATTCGTTCTGCTTACAAATTGTTAAACTTACAAACGTATTTTACAGCAGGAGTTAAAGAAGTAAGAGCTTGGACAATTCCTGTGGGAGCAACTGCACCTCAAGCTGCAGGAGTTATTCATACAGATTTTGAAAAAGGTTTCATTAGAGCAGAAACAATAAGTTATAATGATTATGAAACTTATGGAAGTGAAGCTAAAGTAAAAGAAGCAGGTAAAGTTAGAGTAGAAGGTAAGGAATATATTGTAGCTGATGGTGATGTAATGCACTTTAGATTTAATGTTTAAAAATAATTTTCACTAAAATATTTAAAAAGCTCAAAGTCGTTAGATTTTGAGCTTTTTTGTATTTTGTACTCATATTAAAAAACAACCATGCAGATAGAAAAATCAACCTTTCAATTCTTACAAAAATTAGCAAGTAATAATAACCGCGATTGGTTTACAGAGCATAAAGATGAATTTGATCAGGTGCAAAAGCACGTAAAATTGTTTTATAAAGTAATTCAAGAAACGTTACAAATGCACGATGAAATAGAAAAGCATAAGTTTTTTAGAATATATAGAGACGTTCGTTTTTCAAAAGATAAAACACCTTATAAAGCACATTTTGCAGGCTCATTTTCTAGAAGTGGTACACATTTAAGAGGTGGTTACTATTTGCGTTTAAAGCCTGGAGAAAGTTTTTTAGCAGGTGGTTTTTGGGAACCAAATAAAGAAGATTTATATCGAATCAGAAAAGAAATAGAAATCGATGCTTCTGAATTTAGAGAAATTTTAGCCGATAAAGAATTTCAGAAATACTTTGGAGGTAAATTTGAAGGAGAAGAATTAAAAACAGCTCCAAAAGGATTTGATAAAACACATCCTGATATCGATTTAATTAGAAAGAAAGGATATATAGCTATTAGAAATTTTACTGATGAAGAAGTTCTATCAAATAATTTTTTATCTGAAATAGATGCCTCATACAAAGCTTTGCGTCCTTTTTTCGATTTAATGAGTTCTGTATTAACTACAAATCTGAATGGTGAGAGCTTGTTAAGCTAAGTTTTTGTATTTCTTTTCTAACATAAATATATGTTACTATAGTAGCTAATAAATCAGCTATTGGGAAAGAAAACCAAATTCCTTCTAAACCAAAAAACATTGGTAAAACAATAAGAAAAGGAATTAAAAATATAGACTGTCTCAGTAACGTTAATACTAACGCTGGTTTAGCTTTACCCACAGCTTGAAAATAAGAAGCCCCCACTAATTGAAAAGCAATGAAAGGAGTTGCTAATAAAGTGGTTAAAATAGCATTAGGAGTTTGATTTAATAAATTAGCATCATTAGTAAATACGCTAGTCATTTCGTAATTAAAGAAATAAACAGCCAAGAAGATAAACACACAAATAATTGTACCATACTTATTGGCAGTATATAAAACTTCTTTTACTCTGCCATATAAATTTGCGCCATAATTATAACCAGCTATAGGCAAGAAACCTTGTACAATTCCAAAAACAGGGAAGAAAATAAACATCATTAAACGGTTGATGATTCCAAATACAGCAACAGATGATTCATTCCCATATTTAAACAAAGAGTAGTTGAGAATGATTGTTAATATACTAACAGTTCCTTGACGTACAAGTGTTATACTACCTAATGAGCTAATTTCTGAAACAATACTTTTTTCTAATTTTAAGTAGCTAATTCCTATTTTTAAATTACTCTTTTTAGATAATAAAAAACCTAAAATAAAAAGTCCACAAACAGCATAAGCTATAGAGGTTGCTAATCCAGCACCAAACATTCCCCAATCAAAAATCTTAATGAATACGATATCCAATAGTATGTTAGCAATTGCAGGTAGAATTAGTGCTATCATTGCATATGTTGGCTTCCCTAAGGCTCTAATAATAGGATTTCCCATCATGGCAAACGCTAAAAAAGGAGCACCAATAATTATAATTCTAAAGTAAGGAATAGCAGGAGCTAATATATTTCCATTGGCTCCAAATAGTTTTAGAACATGTTCTTCAAAAAGCAAACAAATTGTAACCAAAAAAATAGAAGATAACGTTGTTAAACTAAACTGATTTCCAAAAACTTTCTTAGCTTTTTCAACATTATCAGCACCTAGAGCAAGTGAGATAACCGAGCTACCTCCAATTCCTATAGCCATTCCTATAGAGGATATTAAAAAACCGATAGGAAGAACAACCGTTATGGCTGCTATAGCTAAAACTCCAATCCACTGACCAACAAAAATTGTGTCGACAATCATGTTGATAGACATTACCAGTATACCAATGGCAGCAGGAATTGATTGTTTAAGTAATAACTTACTTACTTTCTCTGTAGAAAGCTCATTGGCTATTTGGTTCATAATTGAAATTTAAAAAGCAAATTAACAAAATAATAGACTTAGTTATGTATGTTTGTTAGTATGAATTCAAATAAAGTTTTTAGCACTACTAGGAAAGTAATATCAGAAGAGATTGATGAGCTAAATCATGTAAATAACGTTGTTTATGTACAATGGGTGCAGGATATTGCTAAACTACATTGGGCAGAACTAGTTAAAGATAGCCCTCAAGAGAATGATTTAATTTGGGTAGTCTTTCGACATGAAATTGATTATAAAAATCAGGCGATGTTGGATGATGTAGTAACGTTAAAAACGTGGGTTGGAGAAACTGCAGGAGTAAAATCGGTTAGACATGTAGAAATATATAAAGATGATAAAATCTTAGTTAAAGCGAAAACTACATGGTGTTTGTTAGATGCAAAAACATTTCGTCCTACCAGAATTACAGAAAACATTTATAATCTGCTTTTACCATAGAAATAAGCGTACCTTTGCGGCATTAAAATACTATAATCATGTCGTCATTTGCAGCACTCGGTGTCCGTAAAGAATTTATTAAAGGGTTAAATGAATTAGGGATAAAGCAACCTACCGAAATTCAAGAGAAAACAATACCTTATTTATTACAAGAGAAAGCCGATTTTATTGGTTTAGCTCAAACAGGTACTGGTAAAACAGCTGCATTTGGACTGCCTATTTTACATCAAATAAATCCAAAGTCAGAAACTATTCAAGCGTTGATTTTATCGCCAACAAGAGAATTAGTTCAACAAATTAAGAAGCAACTTTTTAAGTTCACTAAATATGTTGATGATAAAATATTTTTAGAAGGAGTTTATGGAGGTGAAAAAATTGAAAGACAAATTAAAAACTTAAAAAGAACCACGCATATTGTTGTGGCTACTCCTGGTAGATTAATTGATTTAATTGAACGTGGAGAAATCGATTTAAAAAACATAAAAACGCTTGTACTAGATGAAGCAGATGAAATGCTAAGCATGGGTTTCAAGCAAGAAATCAACAGGATTTTAAAATACACATCTGGAGATAGAAAAACATGGTTATTTTCTGCAACAATGCCAGAAGAAATTAAACGTATTGTTAAAAGTTATATGAATATCAATGCAAAGCGAGTTGAAATTAATCCGTTATCAATAGTAAATGAAAATATTACTCACTTTTATTCTTTAACTACACTTCCTACAAAAAATGAAGCAATTATTTCTTTCTTAGAAACGAGACCAAACGATAGAGGTATTCTTTTTACTAGAACAAAAGCAGGTGCTAGAAAACTTACTAAAGAATTATTAGATGAAGGTTTTACAGTAGGAGTTTTAGAAGGTGATATGAAGCAAATAGAAAGAGATAAAGTAATGAGAGCTTTTAAAAATCAAAGTTTACAATACTTGATTTCTACAGATGTTGCAGCCAGAGGAATAGATGTTCAAAATCTAAACTTTGTAATTCATTATCAGCTCCCAGAGAAAATGGAATATTATACGCACAGAAGTGGTAGAACCGCTAGAGCAGGAGATAAGGGTATTTCTATTGCTTTTATTTTATCGAATGAGTTAGAGCAAATTCATCAATTACAAAGTAAACTAAACATCCAATTTATTGAAAGATAATATTTAGCTTTAGAATGGACGTAATCTATGTTATTGATATTTTAGGAACTTTTGCTTTCGCAATTAGTGGAGCTCTTGTAGCTTCAAAAAAGGAATTTGATCTTTTTGGAGTAATCATTTTGGCTTTTGTTACTGCTGTTGGAGGAGGTATGCTAAGAGATATTTTAATCAATTCGCATCCAATTAATTGGATTGGTGATTTAAATTACATTTATACAATACTTACTGCAGTAGTTTGTACTTTTTTATTTAAAAGTAAAATAGCTCCACTTAGAAAAACCTTTTTCTTATTTGATACCATTGGTATTAGTGTTTTTACTTTACTAGGATTACAAAAAGGGTTAAGCTTAAATTTACCTGCCATAGTTGCTATTATCATGGGAATGGTTTCGGCTGTATTTGGTGGTGTAATAAGAGATGTCTTGTCTAGAGAAGTTCCTTTAATATTTAAAAAAGAAATTTATGCTTCTGCATGTTTAACTGGTGGATTAATTTATTTACTAATGAAGCAAATTGGAGTTAATGAGAATGTTAACTTCATTATATCTGCGATTGTTATTATTACTATAAGAACAGTTTCGGTAATATATAAACTACAGCTACCAAAAATCAAAGACGATATTTTTACTAGAAACCAATAACTTCTTCACTTACCAATTCTATATACAATATCTATATAGATTATCAATTCTTTTTTACGGATATTATATTATTTAGATTGATTTAGTTGTGAATATATATTCAATAAACGTTTTTATTAAATGTTTATCATATTTAAGCTTATTTCTTTATAAATTTAATAATTACAAATACCATTCGTCTAAAAAATAATGCTATTTACCGAAACTATTTAGCTAATTGAGTATTATACAATGTTGATTTTGTATCAGTTGATTACTTTTATAACTGTAAAACAAACACCCTTAGAAATTATGGTTAAAAAAGCATTACTTACAATTTTGATTATCTGTACTACTCAGGTTATTGCACAATCAAACAAGACATGTGATAAGCAAGAAGAAGTTGCATTAGATTTAAACAGTATAACTAAATGTTCTATTGAAAAGGATGATGCTGAAAACAAAGAAGCTAAAGTAGCTGTTCAAGTAACTTCTAGAAGAAGAGTGGTTAGAAAAAGAGATGAAGCAACTGGAATTATGACGAATGATTATTCTCACAAATTAAATAAAATTAAAGAGAAGGCTGAAGTTGTAAATTTAAGTATTGATAAATCTGCGGGGATGAAAGTTATTCCTTTTGACTATGTAGATGAAATTCCACTATTTAAAGATTGTGAAAGTGTTGCTACCTATAGACAAGAGAAATGTTTTAAAGAAGAATTATCAAATCATATTAGAAAAAATTTAAAATATCCTGAGAGTTCTTATGATAGAGGGATACAGGGAAGAGTTCTTGTACATTTTATAATCGACAAAGAAGGAAATGTTGATAAGATGAAAATTGTTTCTCCATATAAAGGAGAGGAGCTAGGTAAAGAAGCTGAAAGAATTATGAAGAAGTTACCAAAGTTTATACCTGGAAAGCATTCAGGGACACCAGTAACAGTAAAATACGGATTACCAATTACTTTTAGAATTCCAGGAGTTAAGCCTTCAAATATTAGAAAAGAACCTAAAAAAGAAGTTGTTACTACAATATATGACTTTAAAGATGTTGAGAGAATTCCTCAATTCAAGTCTTGTAGTTCTTCTGGAGATAGCTCTTTAGATTGTTTTAACAAGAACTTAGTAGAGCATATACAAGATAACTTTGCGTACCCTACAGAAGCTATCGATAAAAACATAGAAGGTAAAGTTTATGTGAAATTCGTAGTGAATACTGATGGAGAAGTAGTTAACATTGAGGCTAAAGGTCCTGCTGACGGAGCTTCATTAGAAAAAGCAGCAAAAGAATTAGTAGAAAAATTACCAGAGTTCAAAGCTGCTGAAAAGAATGGAAAGAAAGTAAACACTAGCTATTCGTTCCCAGTAGTATTTAAATTAAACTAGAGAGACTATATACTTTTTAACTTTAACCATATGTAAAAAAACTGTCCTAAATTTTAGGACAGTTTTTATTTTATTCGGTAAATTGATTGTTTACGATTTGGTATAAGGAAGCTTTCGCTCCAAAATACTTATTGTAATTATCAATTACTTTTAACTCTGTTTCAATTAGCTTGGCTTCTCTGTAATTAATTCTAAATAAAGAGCCTTCTCCTAAGAGAAACATTTTTTCTTCAGATTTTACCAATACTCTGTAATCTTCTATAAGATTATTTAATATTTGATTTTGACTTAGATAAGAGCTAATTTCATTTTGTACAGCATTAATTTTATTGGATATGTTTGTTTTATTAGCTGAGATTACAAAATCAATATCCTGCAACTTTAATCTGGCTAACTTTAAATCTGAACGTTCTTTTCTCAGAAATAAAGGGATACTTACATTCAATCCTGCCTTGTAATTATCGGTGTCTAAGTTAGATAAATCTCCAAATTTTGAGGTTAAAAAATTATATTCTACATCAACCTTAGGTAATAAATTATTCA
Source organism: Tenacibaculum skagerrakense (assembly GCF_004345825.1). Taxonomy (GTDB): domain Bacteria; phylum Bacteroidota; class Bacteroidia; order Flavobacteriales; family Flavobacteriaceae; genus Polaribacter; species Polaribacter skagerrakensis. The sequence goes on along the minus strand of NZ_SLXM01000003.1, from coordinate 298,741 downwards.
ACTTTAAACGCTTGTCAATAATTAAATTAGCTTTCTTATACTCTAAAGACCTAACTTTAACATGATTATCTACAATAGTTTGATTATTATTTAATGTAGTAGTATCTAAAGTATTATCAATATCATTTAAAGTATTTGTGTCAGGAATAATATCATTTTCAAGCTCTAAAGGTATATTATCTTCCAACCATAAATAATTTGCTAGTTTAAGTTTAGACTTTATATAATTTAGTTTTGCTTTTTCTAAATCTAATATTCTATTGTTAAGATTGATGTTAGCTTCTAAGGTATCTATGGCTGGTTTATCACCTTCATCATAACTTCTTTTAACATTATTAAGTCGTTGTTCTGCATTCTTTAAAAAAGAGGTATAAGTGTTTTGTTTTTCATACTCTTTTAACCAATCAAAATAAGTGATAATTGCCTCGTATAAAATATCATTTACCAACATTTGCTGATCAGCTCTAGCTTGCGAATTATAAATTTTAGCTTTTTTTAGTGTTGCCATTCGTTCATTGGTTAATAAACCACGAGCTAACGAAGCAGAAACACCTGCGCTATATAATCCGTCTTCAGGAACCGTTAATTCAGGATTTAAATACACTCCAGAGTTTTTCTCGTAATTACCTTTAAATTCAAGTCCATACCAAGTAGGTATTTTAAACGTAGCATTTAATTTGTTAAAGTAGTCAGTACTTTTAAACTTCTTACGATTATAATCAACATCGATTTTAGGATCGAAAGCTCCACGAGCTTTCAATAATTTAATTTCTCCTTCTGTAGTTTTTAACTGAGCTTGTTTTACAATTGGATGAAACTTTTTCACATATCCAATATACTCTTTTAAAGATAGTACATTGTCTATATCTGATTGAGAAAAAGCTACATAGCTAGTTAATATTAATAAATAACTAAAGACTTTATTCATTACTTTTCCTTTTTAGTCTTATTATCAGCTTTATTTTCTGGTTGGTAAAAGTTAGGAGGGAAGCTGTTAATTTGTCTCCAAAGCTCAAACCAAATAGGAACATTTTCTAACAGAGCAATAGTTTTGGCTCCAGATCCCACACGAATAGCTTCTGGCCAAGGCTCTGTATTCTTATTCGGAGCTAATAGTACTCGATACATTCCATTATCACTGATAAAATTTTCAATAGCTACTACTTTTGCTCCATAGGTACCATAAGAAACGTTTGGCCATCCGCTAAATACAATAGCAGGCCACCCATCAAATTGTACACGTACGTCCTCATCTATATGTATTAAAGGTAAATCGATAGGTCTCACAAACATTTCAACAGCTAATTCATAATTAGCAGGCATAATTCCAACTAATTGTTCACCTTCTTTAAAGGTTTCTCCAATACCTGACTTTATAGCTTTATTAATATAACCATCTTGAGGTGCTGTAATGTACAGTAAGCTATTTCTCCTTGTATAATTCGCAACATTAGTTTCTAGCTTAGAAACTTGTGCTCTTGTGTCTAAAGCAGCAGATTTTGCAGTAAATAAATCACTATTAGCCTTAGCTATTTTATCATCGTAACTAGCATTTATTGTAGAAATATCTATTGTAGCATTGATCACATTATTTTGTGATGCTAGGTATTTATTTTGCTGAGATATTAATTTTGCATTAGCTTCTTGAAATTTTGATCGCTTTTCTTCAACATCTTTTACAGCTTTTAAGCCTTCTTTTTGCAAATTAACAGCACGTTCAAATTGTGTTTTTGCAATTGCAATATTGGTTTCAACAGCTTTTAAATCAATACTATCGCTCTTAACCTTTAAATGAGCTTGTAATAGTTTATTGTTTGCATGTTGTAACTTTAACTTTTTCTCACGCTGTAAGGCATTTATCTGTCTTTCTAAAGCAGCAACTTTACTATTATAAGCATCAACAGAAAGATTTTTTACATCTAATTGTTGTTGAGTTCTTTCAGTTAATCTGCTATCAAAATAATCACTCTTAATTTCAGATATTCTTAGAATGGTATCTCCTTTTTTCACAAAATCACCTTCTCTTACAAACCACTCTTCAATTCTACCAGGTATTTGAGATTGTAAAGTTTGAGGTCTTTGATTAGGCTTTAACGTTGTAACATTGCCTTTACTAGAAATATTCTGTGTCCATGGTAAGAATAGTATTATCAGTAAAATAAATGAAAAAGCTAATAAAAACTTTCTAAATGTCTTATAGTATTCTTTCGTAAAGATGCTTTTCCCTGATTTGTACTTTGTCAAATCAACATTTTTTGAAACGGGATTGTTAGATATATTTAGCATTTTATTTCTGTTTAATTTGACCTTTTTCTAAAGTTATTAATTTGTTACATTGTTTTTTCCAATTAGGATTACTACTCACAACAATTAAACTCCACGGTCTTTCTTTACTTGTCAAATAGTTGATGATTTCTTTCGTTTCTTCCTGTTGGAACTGATCTAATGGATCTTCAAGAATTAACAATTTTGGTTTTTTTACGATTGCTCTTGCTAAGATTAATTTCTTAGCAATTGTATAGGCTATTTGTTTCCCCTCAGGATAAATAATAGTATTTAATCCATTTGGCTGAATTTTTAAGAAATCATTAAGTCCTACAATTTTTAAAGCTTCATAAATCTCTTGATCACTAATTTCATTATTACCAAAAGTAATATTCTCTCTAATGGTAGCTTCAAAAGGCGTTTCTTCTGATAACGATAACCCTAAATTAGATCGATATGAGTTTAGATGTAAACTTTGAACTGATAAATTGTTAATGTAAATGTGTCCAGAAGTTGGCTCGTTTACTGCAGCTATAAGTTGTAAAAGACTAGACTTTCCTGAACCACTCTCACCTTGTACCAATATTCTATCTGTACTATTTATTTCTAATGAAATATTATTTAATATTGGTAGTTTTCTATTGGATACTTCGTAAGATGCATCCTGTAAATGAATGTGTAGGTCTCCCTCAACGGTCTCTCCACTTTGTAACTCTATTGGTTTATCTACTACTTGACCTAACTTTTCTATAGAGGTTAATACATCATAAAAAGATTCAAGTCCAAGTATTAATTTTTCAACTGAGTTGATGACTAAAAGAACAATAATTTCAGCAGCCACAAACTGTCCGATATTCATTTTCTGATCTAGCACTAAAAACCCTCCAATCAATAACAACCCAGCTGTAACCAATACTTTAAAGCTAATCATCTGTATAAATTGAATGATCAAAATTTTGAAGTGGCTTTCCCTTGAATCTAAATATTTATACACTAAACTGTCATTTTTATCAAGTGCTAAACTGGTTTTTCCTGAAAGTTTAAAGCTAACTACCGATCGAGCTACCTCTTGTAACCAATGTGCTACTTTATATTTATTCTTAGATTCATCTAAACTTGTTTCAATTCCTTTTTGTGCTGTAAGTTTAAACAAGCTGTAAATCAACACCATTAAAAGCAAGCCAAAAATGATAAAGAACGGGTGGTAAAACGATAATAATAGCATTGCAAAAATAATCTGCAAAAATGCAGAAGGAACGTCTATTAAGATTTTTGATAATCCTTTTTGAATTGTTAGAGTATCAAAAAAACGATTAGCTAGTTCAGGTAGATAATAGTTTCTTAATTCCTTCATTTTAATTTTAGGAAATCTATAGCTTAATTCAAAAGAAGCTCTTGTAAAGATTCGTTGTTGAATTGTTTCTATTATTCTTAGCTGCATTAATTTTAAAACTCCAGAAAATACAACACCTAATGTTACTAAAACCACTAGAACAATCCAAGAAACAGAAACTTGTGCTCCTTGTAATAAATTAATAATTGCCTGTATTCCTAGGGGAAGGGATAATGAAACTAACCCTTCGAAAATAGCATAATATGATATTTGAAAAATATCTTTTCTTTCTAATTTTAGTAATCCTAAAAAACGCTTCCAGGGAGTTAAGTTTGAATTAGTCATTAGTTAAAGTTTTTAGAATTAAGTCAGTGTAAAAATTTGTTGGTGTAATATCATCATTACAATTAGTAATAGTTGTAAAATGAAGTTTTATAAATTGTTGATGTAAAGCTCCTTCTGTAATAGAACTTGCTAAACTAAGAGGATAAGGATACTTATTGTTGAGTTCTGAAATCATATCAGCCAATCTTCTAACTACTCTTTTATAAGAAAGAAAATATCCTTGTTTATTTTCTGAATCCACACTTTTCGTTAAGTACGATTTTGAATTTTCATTTATAATAATGCGATTCAAAATAACCTCGTTAATGTGTGAAAAGTTATTATCCTCTTCTGTTGTTCTTGTAACCACATCAATTGCTTGGATAAGTTTTTCTTGTGAATCTTTAATACTAAAAGTTTCTACAACTAGTTGATATTCAATCCAAGTCCAATACCATGCACTTAGATATATTAACAGCATGTGTTTACTCTCAAAATATCTATATATTGAACTTTCATTAGAATTTATTAACTGTCCTAATTTTTTAAAGGTAAAATCCTCAAAGCCTATTTCATCAATTAATAGGATACTATTTTCAATAATTTTTTTTCCTAATTCAGACGACTCAGGGTTCTTAATATAAATACCTTCAGGAACTTCTATTTTAATATTTGGAAGTAAACTATCCATTTTTGATTGTTTTTTTTGCAAATATAATAGTATTACTATTAAAATAAAGTTAAATTTTTATTTTGTTTATTTTATTTAATTATTTCTTAAACAAAAAGTGGTATCTTTGAAGATGTAAAAATTACACAGATGGCTAAAAAAAAGAATATCAATAAAGACTTTATTATCAGTAAGTACATGGATTATGTATTGACTCATAATGAAGACCCTAAATCGGTATATTTGTTTACGAAAGAAAATGATTTTGATGAACAAACATTTTATACCTACTTTACATCGTTTGATTCAATTCAATCATCAATATTCGAAGCTTTTCATCAGAATACGATTTCTTTATTAGAAAAAAGCGAAGATTTTTCAACATACAATGCTCAAAATAAATTATTAAGTTATTACTATACCTTATTTGAGATTTTAACAGCTAATAGAAGTTATGTAGCTCATGTTCTTAAAGATAAAAATGACGTGTTAAAAAAAATAAAAGCACTTAAAAGCTTCAAAGAACACTTTACAGTATTTATCAAGAGTTTAGAGATTCCAACGTTAGATTTTAAGCAAGAGCGAATTGAAAAGATTCAAAATAGAGCGATAGAGGAAAGTGCATGGATGCAATTTATTTTTACACTAAAATTTTGGTTAGAAGATACTTCTACTTCATTTGAAAAAACAGATGTTTTCATAGAAAAATCAGTAAAAACAAGTTTTGACCTTATGAATATTGAACCAGTAAAAAGTGTAATTGATTTAGGTAAATTTTTATATAAAGAAGCTGTTGGAAAATGAAAACTATAGATAACATACCTACTTCCAAAATACAACGTGCATCCAAATTAGTTCAAACTGGAGCAAAAGTTGGTGTTAACTATATTAAATACTACGGTAATAAAATAGTAAACGGAGAAGATGAAGCTAAAGAGCAATTAAATAAAGATAATGCTGAGGATATTTATAACGGATTAAAGAAATTAAAAGGAAGTGCTCTTAAAGTTGCGCAAATGCTAAGCATGGAAAAAGGTATTTTGCCGCAAGCTTATGTAGAACAATTTTCGTTATCACAATTTTCCGTTCCACCATTATCAGCTCCTTTAGTTAAAAAAACATTTAAAAAGTATTTTGGTAAATACCCAAATGATTTATTTGATGAGTTTAATCTTGATGCGGTTAGCGGAGCAAGTATTGGTCAGGTTCATCTAGCAGTTAAAGACGACAAAAAATACGCAGTAAAAATTCAGTATCCTGGAGTAGCAGAAAGTATTTCAACTGATTTAGCATTGGTAAAACCAATTGCCATTAAAATGTTTAATATCAAAGGAAAAGACAGTGATAAATATTTTAAAGAAGTTGAAGACAAGCTAATTGAGGAAACCGATTATGTGTTAGAAGTATCTCAAAGTCAGGCTATAGTTGATGCCTGTATGCATATCGAAAACCTAAAGTTTCCTAATTATTATACTGAATATTCTTCAGATAGAATTATTACCATGGATTGGATGGAAGGGGTTCATCTTTCAGAATTTACTGCAACAAATACAAATCAACAAACAGCAACTAAATTGGGGCAGGCATTGTGGGATTTTTATATGTTTCAAATGCATAAGTTAAGAAAAGTACATGCTGATCCGCATCCGGGTAATTTTCTTGTTTCAAAAGATAATGAACTGATTGTACTTGATTTTGGTTGTATGAAAGAAGTGCCTGAAGAGTTTTATGTTCCTTATTTCGAATTGGCTAAGAAAGAAAATATTTCCAATCCAGCTTTTTTTGAACAAAAACTTTACGAATTAGAAATTCTTAGAAGAGATGATTCGCCTGAAGAAATTGCCTTTTTCAAAGATATGTTTCATGAAATGTTGAGCCTTTTTACACAACCATTTCACAAAGAGGAATTTGATTTTTCTGATGAAGATTTCTTTGGAAGAATTACAGAGTTAGGAACTAAATATGCAAAAAGTACTGAGTTAAAAAACATGAATGGGAATCGTGGTTCAAAGCACTTTATTTATATAAATCGCACGTTTTTTGGTTTATATAATTTAATGCACGATTTAAAAGCAACGAACATTAAAATCAACAATTTCAATAAGTATTAATGAAGTTATTCGAAAAACAACATATTGACCAGTTCGATAGAATTCATAGAATTAATTTAATGAACAGTTTATCTGGTTATAAATCTGCTAACTTGTTAGGAACTGTTTCTAATGAAGGAGAAGAGAACGTAGCGGTTTTTAGTTCCATAGTGCATTTAGGTTCAAATCCGCCTTTATTAGGATTTGTGCTAAGACCCACTACGGTTCCTAGAAATACCTATGAAAATATCATAAATACCGGTTATTATACCGTCAATCATATTGCCAAAGAGTTTACAGAAGATGCACATCATACTTCTGCGAAATATGACAAAGAGGTTTCTGAATTTGAAATGACTAATTTGACTCCAGAGTATAAAAATGATTTTCATGCGCCATTTGTGAAAGAATCACCAGTTCAAATTGCATTAAAATTTGTTGAAGAACACTATATCAGTGCAAATGATACTTTGTTGGTTGTTGGAGAAATTCAGTTTTTCTACGTAAAAGAAGAAATGTACAATCCAAAAGATGGTTTTTTAGATTTAAGCAAAGGAAATATTGCTACCATTAATGGTTTAGATTCCTATGCAGTACCTGAGTCTAATACGAGATACGAATATCAGCGACCAAAAAAAACAATTTCTTAGGCTATGAAAATTCTAATCACAGGTACAACAGGTTATATAGCAAAGCGCTTAGTTCTTCAATTGTTAGAAAACAATTATGAACTGGTTTGTTGTGTCCGTGATTTAAACAGAATACCTGATGAGATTGAGAATAAAGAAAATATTGAATTTTTAAAAATTGATTTTTTAGAAGATACGCTTCCAGATTTACCAAAAGATATTGATGCGGCATACTATCTTATTCATTCTATGTCGACAAATTCTGGGGATTTTGAAGATTTAGAAAGAAAATGTGCTTCAAATTTTAAAACTTTAGTTGAAAAGACCAATTGCAAACAAGTAATTTATTTAAGCGGAATTGTAAATGATAATTCATTATCAAAACATTTACAGTCTCGTTTACAAGTAGAGCAAACATTAGCATCTAATAAATATTCGTTAACAACATTTAGAGCTGGAATTATAGTAGGAAGTGGAAGTGCATCTTTCGAAATCATTAGAGATATTGTTGAAAAGCTTCCTGTAATGATTACTCCGAAATGGTTGAATACTAAAACACAGCCAATAGCTATTAGAGATGTGTTAAGCTTTCTGGTTAATGGACTTGGAAATGAAAAAGTATTCAATAAATCATTTGATATTTGTGGTCCCGAAATTCTAACGTACAAACAAATGCTCTTAGAGTTTGGTAAAGTTAGAGGTTTAAAACGATACATTTTTACCTTACCCGTTTTAACGCCAAGATTATCCTCATACTGGTTATATTTTGTAACCTCTACTTCGTTCAATTTGGCAAAAGCATTAGTAGATAGTATGAAGGTTGAAGTGATTGCTAAGCCTAGTAATATAAATGAGATTTTAAATGTAACTCCTATAACATACTCAGAAGCTGTAGACGTAGCTTTTCAAAAAATTGAACAAAATGCTGTGATTTCTAGCTGGAAAGATGCTATCAGCAGCGGTGTTTTTAAAGATCAATTAAGTAAACATGTTCAAATACCGCAATTTGGTTGTTTTAAAGATGTAAGATCTAGAAATATAGTTAATGAAGAAGTAACTATCAATAAAATCTGGTCAATTGGCGGTGAAAATGGTTGGTACAGTTTCACCTGGCTGTGGAAAATTCGTGGGTATATGGATAAACTAGTTGGAGGTGTAGGATTACGTAGAGGAAGAACCCACAGTTCTTATTTAGAGCCAGGAGATCCATTAGATTTTTGGCGTGTATTGCTCGCTGATAAAGAGGAAAAAAGATTATTGCTTTTTGCAGAAATGAAATTACCAGGAGAAGCTTGGTTAGAGTTTAAGATAGTTAAAAATCAATTATTTCAAAGAGCTGTGTTTAGGCCAAAAGGAATTTGGGGAAGATTGTATTGGTATGCAGTGTTACCTTTTCACGCCTTTGTTTTTAATGGAATGATTGACGCTTTAGTTTCCGAAAAGTGAGAGGAGTAAAGAAAGAACATTTACCTTCAAAAATATGTCTCTGTTGTAACAGACCTTTTACTTGGAGGAAAAAATGGGAAAGAGATTGGAATAATGTTAAATATTGTAGTAAAAAATGCAAAACTCAAAAACAGCCATAGTTTGGTTTACCAACAATTTAAGAGTACGAAATAATAAGGTGCTTTTTAAGGCTTGTAATGAGTATGAACATGTAATTGCAGTTTACTGTTTCAATCCAAATGTATATAAGATTAATGAATATGGTTTTAAAAAGACCGAAAAATATAGAGCAAAATTTATCATAGAATCGGTTAACGATTTACATAATAATTTAAAAAAATTAAACATTTCTCTCTTCTTATGTTATGAGCATCCGCATCGTTTTTTGCCACAATTTTGTCTAAAGTATAAAGCGGATGCTCTTTTTTTTCAGAGAGAGTTTACAAGTGAAGAAACACTTGAAATAAAGCATTTAAGATCATCAATTCCAGAGCAAGTTGAGGTGTTTGAGTATTACGATCAATTCTTAGTTGAACCAAGTAACATTTCTTTTGAGACCCACCAAACACCTCACATTTTTACAGAGTTTCGTAAAAAAGTAGAAAAATATGGAGTAATAGAGAAGGAAGTCTTTCCTTCAAAAAAAAGTCCATCAAATTTAATTGAAAACGAAACAGAGTTGATTACGCTTGAAAAACTAGGTTTTTCTGATTTTACAGTACCTAATTACTCAGCATTTCCTTTTTCAGGAGGAGAAACACAAGCTTTTAAACGTTTACAAGAGTATTTTTTCAACTCAAAGAAGCTTTCATATTATAAGAAAACTCGAAACGGATTGTTAGGTGTTGATTACAGTTCTAAGTTTTCTCCTTGGCTAGCTAATGGATGTATCTCTGCAAAGTCAATTTACTGGGAACTAAAAAAATACGAAGCGACAATCGAAAAAAATGAATCTACGTATTGGTTAGTTTTTGAGTTAATTTGGAGAGATTATTTTAAATATATAGCGTTAAAACACGGTAATAAACTGTTTAAACTCGGAGGAATAAAAAAACGAATTACTCTTGGAAAAATGATGAGAAACTACTCCATCAATGGATTAATGGAGAAACCAATGAACCATTTGTAAACGCCAATATGATTGAATTGAAGGAAACAGGTTGGATGAGTAATCGAGGACGACAAAATGTGGCTTCCTATTTTGCTAAAGAACTTCAGTTAGATTGGAGAATTGGTGCTTCCTATTTTGAAAGTATGTTGATTGATTATGATGTACATAGCAATTATGGTAATTGGAAGTACGTCTCTGGAGTAGGTAATGATCCCAGAGATCGAAAGTTTAACATACAACTACAGGCAGATAGGTACGATAAAAATGGTAATTATCAACGCACGTGGTTACAAACAACATTATTCTAAATGAGTAAAATTAGTATCATATTTCCGCATCAATTATTCAAAAACATAACAGATTATCTTACTAAAGATACTCATGTGTATTTGATAGAGGAATTATTGTACTTCAATCAATATAATTTTCACAAACAAAAGTTAGCTTTTCATAGAGCTACGTTACAGTTTTATGAAAATTACTTACACACAAAAGGCTTTAAAACAACTTACATTGAAGCTAAAGATGATTTATCTGATATTAGAAAATTAATACCAGAAATCGAAAGTAAAGGTTATAGCGAATTATTTTTATTTGATCCTACAGATAATTGGTTATCAAAGAGAATTAAAGAATCTACATCAAAAGCTAAGATTAAATGGTTTGATAATCCTCTATTCATCAATTCAAAAGAAGAACTAGCTTCTTTTTTCAAGGAAAGTAAGAAGAAATTTTATCAAACTTCTTTTTACAAAGAAGAGCGAATCAAAAGAAATATATTAGTTCAAAATGGAGACCCAGTAGGAGGAAAGTGGACGTTTGATACAGAGAACAGAAAGAAATATCCAAAAAATAAAATGACACCAGTTGTTTTATTTCCTGATATCAATGAGAATTACAAAGAAGCTAGAACTTATATTAATGAACACTTTCAAGATAATTTAGGTGAACTGCATCAATTCCAAATTTATCCTACAACATTTAAGGAAGCAGAAAAATGGTTACAGGAGTTTTTTGAAGTGCGTTTTCATGAGTTTGGAGATTATGAAGACGCTATTGTAAAAGATAGAAATTTCTTACATCATAGTGTTTTATCTCCCTTAATTAACGTCGGATTATTATCTCCTTTATACGTTATTGAATCAGCTATTTCGTATGCAGCAAAGAACGAAATTCCAATAAATTCCCTAGAAGGATTTGTACGTCAGATTTTAGGTTGGAGAGAGTTTATAAGAGGAGTTTATGAAGTAAAAGGTTCAGAAGAAAGAACACGAAATTATTGGAATCATTCAAGAAATATCCCTGAGTCTTTTTATACTGGTAACACAGGTGTTTTACCAATAGATACTACCATAAAAAGAATTCTAAAAACGGGTTATACACATCATATCGAGCGTTTAATGGTTCTGGGGAATTTCATGTTGTTGTGTGAGTTTGATCCAAATCAGGTGTATCAATGGTTTATGGAGTTTTTTATTGATGCGTATGATTGGGTAATGGTTCCTAATGTGTATGGAATGACATTGTTTTCAGATGGTGGTTTAATGTCTACAAAACCGTATATAAGTAGTAGTAATTACATCAAAAAAATGAGTGATTATACTTCTGGAGAGTGGGAAGAAGTTTGGGATGGTTTGTTTTGGAGATTTATGGATGTTAATCGTGATCAATTAGCTAAAAATCCAAGGTTAAAAATGTTGATTTCTAACCTTGATAAAATGTCTTTAGAAAAAAGAAATTCATTATTTGGTAAGGCAGAAGAGTTTTTAAATTTTTTAGAGAATTCAGAAGAGAAGGAAAGCAGTTATACGTTAAAATTTCATGATGAATAAAGAAAGAATATCCGTTGTTTGGTTAAAGAGAGATTTACGTTTACATGATAATGAGGCAATTTACAATGCATTACAGTCAGGTAAAAGAGTGTTGTTTTTATATGTTTTTGAAAATCTTTTATTAAATGATGCGCATTATAGTAAACGTCATTGGGATTTTATCAAAGAATCTATTTCTGATATAAACGAAGATTTAACGAAATACAATACCAAAGTTTTAAGTGTAACTGGAGACATTGCTGCAGTTTTTAATCAACTACAGTCAAAATATATAATAAGTGAGGTGTTTTCGCACCAAGAAACAGGATTATTAGTCACTTTTAATAGAGATAAGGAATTTGCTCGTTATTGTAGAAATAATTCTATAGAATGGACGGAAAACATTAATAATGGTGTTTTAAGAGGACTATTAAATCGTGAAGATTGGTTTGAAAAGTGGGAAGATTACATGTATCAAACTCAAATTAAGTTTCAAGCTAATTCGGAAAACTTTATTACGATATCTGAAATTCATTCACTTTCTGAATATTTTCATACAACTAATTTAAAAACTGATGAGGATAAGAATTTTCAGTATGGAGGTACAAAAATGGCTTGGAAATATGCCGATTCATTTTTTAATGAACGCTATGAAAAGTATATGTTCCACATTTCTAAACCAGAAGATTCAAGAACAAGTTGTAGTAGATTATCACCTTACATAGCTTGGGGAAATGTATCTATCAGAGAAATTTTTCAAAAAGCTAAAGAGGTAAAACAAAGTTCGGAAGGAAAAAGACATTTAGGAGCATTTATATCAAGATTGCGATGGCAAGCTCATTTTATTCAAAAGTTTGAAATGGAATGTACTATGGAAAATGCGAGTGTAAACAAAGGCTATCATAAACTTAAAAAATCAATCTCTAAAGGATATATAGAAGCTTGGGAAAATGGACAAACTGGTTTTCCTTTAGTTGATGCGTCTATGCGTTGCTTAAACACAACAGGGTATATAAATTTTAGAATGAGAGCCATGCTAGTGTCTTTTTTTACACACATTTTATGGCAGCCTTGGCAAGAAGCAACACATCATTTATCAAGATGTTTTCTAGATTTTGAACCGGGAATTCATTTTCCACAATTGCAAATGCAAGCTGGTGAAACTGGTATTAATAACCTAAGAATCTACAATCCTATTAAAAACGGACAAGAACATGATCCTGATGCTACGTTTATTAAAAAGTGGGTTCCAGAATTAGCAGATTTACCTACTCCATTTATTCATGAGCCGTATTTAATGACTCCTTTAGATCAACAATTTAATAACTGTCAACTTGGTAAAGATTATCCTTATCCGATTGTTAATATTAAAGAAAATAGAAAAAGAGCTAGTGATATTTTATGGAATATGAAAAAGGATAAAGAAGTACTTAGAGAAAGTGTGCGAATATTGAAAAAGCATACTATTACTAATAGAAGCAGAATGTTACGAGACGAATGATTTTTAATACAACATATAATAACGAAGATTTTAAAATCCATAGCAAAGAACTATTGGGTAAACCATTTTCTTTCTTAGAACGACTTAAAATGAACGGAAATGGCTCTGGTAGGTTTATGATTTATGAGTTAAGTGAAAAACTGTATCCTAAGCAAAAGCAATTTTCTGAACTCAATTATGGAAATCTAGAGTTACGACCAAACGGAATTTTAGTTCACTTTACTAATCGTTTAGAACGTTATTCTTGGTGTATTCCATACTACAAGTTAGTGGTTTATAATTCTAGTTATTTCAGTATTCATGCAGAAGGAAACTTTATTAAGTTTCTTAAGAATAAAAACTATACAGAAAACAAGAAATTCATTGCTAAAATGCTGGATTATAAAAATGAATTTTTAAAGCTTGATTATTATGACGGATAGAGAAATTGATAGAATTATAGAAATGGCTTGGGAAGATCGGACAACCTTTGATGCCATTCAATTTCAGTTTGGCTTAAAAGAGCAGGAGGTTATAGATTTAATGCGAAGAGAAATGAAACCTTCAAGCTTTAGGTTATGGAGACAAAGAGTTACAGGAAGAGCTACAAAACACCAAGCTAAACGTGAATTTGAAAAAGGTAGGTTTAAGTGTACGAGACAGCGAAATATATCAAACAACAAAATATCAAAAAGATAATATAATATGAAAACCATTCTTGTAGTAGGAGGTAGTAAAGGAATTGGAAATGCTATTGTTAATCAATTAAAAGACACTCATAAAATCATTAATTTTAGTAGGAGTGAAGTGGATTCACATCCAAATATAACTCATTATTCTGTAGACATTACAAAAGATGAATTACCTGATTTAAATGAAGATATTCATGGATTGGTGTATTGTCCTGGAAGCATTAATTTAAAGCCAGTTAACAGACTTTCGTTAGACGATTTTAGAAATGATTTTGAAATTAACGTAATTGGTGCGGTAAAAGTGATTCAAAAGTATATTAATCAATTAAAAAATAATGATGCAAGTGTAGTGTTATTTAGTACTGTAGCAACAAAACTAGGAATGCCGTTTCATGCAAGTGTCGCTGCCAGTAAATCGGCTGTTGAAGGTTTAACAAAATCGTTAGCCGGAGAATTTGCAACAAAAGTTCGTTTTAATTGTATAGCTCCAACAGTAACGGATACTTCTTTAGCGGAAAAGTTATTGAGAAATGAAAAGCTGAAAGAAAATATGGAAAACCGCCATCCTTTAAAAAAATATTTAAAAGCAGATGAAGTGGCGAGTTTAGCTTCTTATTTATTGTCAGATGCTTCTACTGCAATTTCAGGACAAGTATTTCCTATTGACGCAGGTATTGTTAGTTTGAAGCTTTAGTATGAAGTACTTTATAAGCCTTCTGTTTATTTTAGTAATGATGCAAAGTAAATCTATAATTTACTCGTTTTCCAAATCAAGTGATGTCAATCAATGGTATATTACCAATGATGATGTTATGGGAGGTATTTCTAACTCCAAAATCTCTTTAGATGAAAACGGGAATGGAAAATTTCATGGAAATGTGTCAACCGAAAACAATGGAGGTTTTGCAATGGTTAGATTGCCTATTCATATTGAACTGAATAATAATTCTAAAAAGATAGTATTAAAAGTAAAAGGAGATAACAAGAAATATCAGTTTAGATTAAAATCACAAAGAAATCAAAGATATTGGTACGTGCAGAGTTTTATTACATCGATTGACTGGGAAACTATTGAACTACCTCTTTCTGATTTTTATCCTTCTTTTCGAGGAAATAAACTCAATATTGAAAACTTCAACTCGAATACAATTCATGAAATTGCTGTTTTAATTAGTAATAAAAAAGATGAGAGTTTTCAACTATTAATCAAATCTATTGAGGTATTATAAGAGTTGAATTGCATTAAATTTTCCAACTAAACTTAATTGTAGTGCCTTGTCCTTTTTCAGATTCAACAGAGATAAAACCGTTGTTTTGAGAAACAAGCTTTTGGACAATAGTTAGACCAATTCCAGTACTGTTTTCGTCGTCTTTATCTAATCTACTAAACATTTCAAATATTTTAGAATGATACTTACTATCAATACCAGGACCATTATCACTTACCGAAAATAGGTATTCATTATCCGTAATTAAGGCTGTAATTTCAATGATGGTTTTTTCCTTATCATTATACTTAATTGCATTGCTTATAAGATTTTGAAACACATGCTCTAATTCAATTTTATTAGCATACACTTGAATATCTTCGTCTGGTATGGTTATTATATTTTGTTTAGAGTGATTAAGTATATCTATTACGTCTTTTAACAAACCATTTAAGCTGAATAGTTCTTTAGATTTGTTTCCTTTAGCAACTTTAGAATATTCTAAAAGACCATTAATCAATGCATCCATTTTAGTAACTCTGTTTTTCAACAAATCAAAGTGTTTTTTAGCATTATCATCCATTACCAACTCTAAGTCTTCTTCAATAAATGTAATTAGCGTATGCATAGCAACTAAAGGAGCTTTTAGGTCGTGAGAAACAATATGATTAAAACTATCCAATTCGGCATTGTAACTCTCTAACTGCTTTAAATTTTCTTTCAGTTCTGTATTTACTTTAGTCAGTTCTTTGGATTGTAAAGAAATCTCTAGTCCTTGGTTTATGGCTAATTCTCTTGATGTTGCCAATTGTTTAAATGAAGTAGAGAAACGATACATTAAAAGCATTGACAATAACAAAAACACTATTATATAACCAAAATTCACATAAATAATAGTGTTTTCTATTTTTCCAAGAAAAACGAATATGTGTAAGAAAAAGACAATGGTTCCTAATAACATACTTACTAGTAATAATATGGAATCATGTTTTTTTTCCTTTATAGATTTAGCAATGATGAAGAATACATACAGAATATTAATAATCATAAATACCAAAAAAGGAACTACAAACTTTGTAAAATAGGGAGCAGGAAGTACAATTACTAAAAACGCTAATAGATAGAATGAATAGCGTAATAATTTAGGATACAATTTATGAGAATAACCTTTAAAGATTTTATCAAAAAATAAACTAGCAGCAGTTCCTGCATAAAACAGAGAGATATATTCTATTTTAGTTATAAATGCCCAACTTATAGTAGGAAATAAATCAGTAAAAGGTGCATAACGACTACTTAATGCCATATAGGACAAACAAAGACAGGCAAATCCTAAGTGTAATATAGCTTTATCTTTATTCCAATAAAAAAAGAAAAACAATAGAAAAAAGATTCCTATAAACCCTAAGCAGCCAATAAAGAGCATGTCTGCTATTATTTTTTTTCTTCCTTTACTGTTTAAATAAGTTGTTTTTCCTAGTCGTAAAGGTTTATCCATTCCTGCTTTTGTGTGATAAAAATTAGCTACTTGAATTACGATTTCAAAGTTTGATTCATGGATATCTAAAGGAATTGTTTGCGAAAATCTTCTATGTAAAGTAGTAGATTTTGTAGTACCTATTTTTCCGATTTCAGCTATTAACTTTCCATTTATCCATGTTTTTGAAGACGAATAGGCAGCAGGAATAAAAATAGAAATACTAGGTCTGTCTAATGGCAACGAAAACTGAAGTCTGTAGGTTGCATACCCAAAAGTAGGAAGTTTCTTGTTTTTTAGAGAAAAGTTTGTCCAGCTTTTTGTTTCTACAATTGTGTCTGGAATTGTTGTTATAGTAAATTCTTCAGGAGCTATAAATTTATTCCAATAAAATTCCCATCCCGAATTCAATAAGATTTCAGAATCATCAGTAATAGAACTATTATGAAGATTTATTTTACCTTGATTATCATTGAATGTATTTAAACCAAAACTTGAAGAATAGTATAAAAACAAATAACTAAAGCAAAGAATAAACTTCAAAAAATGATTGTTTAATCTGTTCATTGGGGAAAATTATGTATAAACAATTATGTTTTTTGCGTTTAGTTTACCAATGTAATTAATATTAATGACTTTTAGAAATATGTTTTTATTCAATATACTTTTACAGAATATTATGTTAATACTATTAAGAATATAAGTTCAGTAAGAGTTAAATGACGATTTGATTTGATTACCAATTTTATATACTTATAAAGTGTTATGTCATTTGGTATTATTTTTGTTACTTTAAAATCTCTAATATTAGCTATATGAGAAAAATAGTATTACTAACGTTTTTTGTCTTTACTAATTTATTGATAGCTCAAGAAAGTATTGATTCAATTGCTAAAAAAAGTATTTGGTCTTTAACTTATAAAGATGCTTTACAACTATCAAAAAAAGAAAAGAAACCATTGTTAGTATATTTCAAAGGTTCCGATTGGTGTGGGCCATGTAAAAAGTTAGATCAAGAGCTTTTTAGTACTGAAAAATTTAAACATTTTTCTGATAACTATTTTATATTATATGAAGCAGACATTCCTTTTAACCAAGATTTGGTTACAAAAGAAAGGCTAGAATTAAATAAAAAATTGGCTAAAAAATTTAAGGTTTCATCTTATCCAACTTTATTGGTTTTAAACCATAAGCAAAAGATTTTAGGAGTTAAAAAAGGACTAATTTTAACCGAATATTATTATCCTTTTTTTGAAAATTATATCAAATAAAAAAACCGTTGTTAAAACAACGGTTTTTTTATGACATTTTAGAGCTCACTAATTATTTTTGATTGATTACTCTAAACTCCGTTCTTCTATTTACTCTATGCTCAGCTTCTGTACAAGTAATACCGTCTGAACATCTATTCTTTAATCTAGATTCTCCATAACCTTTAGCTACTAATTGGCTATCATTAACTCCTTTTGAAATTAAATAATTTGCTACAGCTTGTGCTCTTCTTTCAGATAAATCTAAGTTAGCAGCTTTAGAACCTCTTGAATCTGTATGTGAAGCTAATTCAACCTGAACCCCATCTTTTAATACTGGTAATAATCTTGAATCAATTAATCTTTTAGCAGCAGAAGTAAGAGTAGCACTTCCTAAATTCCAGTTTATTGGTAATGGATTATATGTTAATAATTCACACTCAACTTCTTTCCATGTTGTTAACCCTCCTTTATTAACAAGTACTTCCTTAGTTACGTTTTTATATTTAGCAGGAATAGTAACTTCTTCTTTATAAGCATCTTTTACTAAAACAGTTTTTGTAATTTCTTTATAAACAGCCGGAATTTCTACTGTACGAGTTGTAGGTGGTTTTACCATTACTCTTTTAGTATACGTCTTTTGATACCCAGGAACAGCTACTTTTTCTGTATCAGCGTCGCTATTTAATTTAGTGATAGGAATTGTTACGAAACTCGCAGGAGTTGGTTTATAACACCAGTATCTACAATCATTTGGATCACTAGACTCACAATCTGGAGCTTTTTCGCTCATTTCCCAACGTGCTGAAGCTGCCTTTGTTTCTATGGTTTCTTCATCTGGTCTAAAAGTAGCATTGATTACTCTTAATCTATTAGCTTCTTCTTTTGCTGTGTAACTTACTTCTTTGTTTTCCCATACTGCAGGAACTACTTCTAGACGTTGCCCAGCTTCTTTTACAATAACTCTTTCCGTTACGGTTTTATACTGAGCAGGGTAGGTTACTATTTTTTTATAAGCGGGAGCTATTTCAATGGTTACATCTTCGTTTTTCCAAACTTCTGGAGTTTTACAACGAACATAACACTTTCCTGGTTCTGGGTTTTCTGGTAAATCTTGTGAATACGATGTAAGACTTCCTATTAAGATTGCCCCAAACATTAATTTTTTCATGATGAATTTTAATTTAATTAATAAAATTTTAACTTTTCTAAAAAATATGACACGCAATGTTGTTATAGGTCACAGTAATTAGAATAAAAATTCATTTATTAATAAGAGTGATATAAGTTGTTGTAAGTTAATTTTTCATCATAAGTTTATTTGAAAACTCAAAAAAAAAGAAATCTTTATTTTATATTTTTTCTAATCCTACTCATGTGTCTAGAAGAAATTCCTAAAAAAGAAGCTAAATATTTTACCGGTACTTTTTGTAATAAATCAGGTTCTTGTTTCAGCAATTTAGCATATCGCTGTTCTGGAGAGTTCGTTAGTAAATCAACTCTATAATCATCAATTTTAAAAATTTGATTTTCAAGTAAATTATAATAAAACCTATGAAAAGCACTGTTATTTTTCATTAAACGCTGAAAATTATTATTATCTATAACTTTAAGCTCACAATCACTTAAAGCTCTTATACTTTTATTTGAAGGCGTATTATTTAAAAAGCTTTTTAAGGAAGAAGTACTTGAGTTTTTAAGTGCTAAGTAGGTAGTTTTTTCTTCTTCATTTACTTCGATAGTATGCTGTAAAACACCTTTGTGTAA
Organism: Tenacibaculum skagerrakense; assembly: GCF_004345825.1. Classification (GTDB taxonomy): domain Bacteria; phylum Bacteroidota; class Bacteroidia; order Flavobacteriales; family Flavobacteriaceae; genus Polaribacter; species Polaribacter skagerrakensis. The sequence continues at coordinate 279,188 of NZ_SLXM01000003.1, read as the reverse complement.
ATAGCAAAAATGCTCACAAATATTGCCCTGTTTAACTAAGTAATAGTTTCTTTTAAGAGTTTTTGTTTGAAAAGAAGCTGCAATTTCAGGTATAAATTCTACAAGAGAATCATCCTTAATAATATCAACTAAATACGATTTAAAATGAATATCAATCTCCATAATTACAACAATTTAGTTAATGCGTTTTTATACATTTTTCCAATAGGTACAATATAATCTTCAATACTAATTCTATTTCCTTCTATTGCCTTAATATGTTTCTTTGAAACTATAAATGATTTATGAACTTGGTAGAAATTGTTTGTTGAAAGACGTTCTAAAAAATCAGAGATTTTTTCGCGTACTTGTATTTCTTCATTAGAAGTAATTATTTTACAGTAGTTTCCTGTTGCTTCAATAAATAGGATTTCATCAAAGTTAATTTGAATGAGTTTTTTATTCGATTTAACAAAGAAGCTATCAGAATGCTTGCGTTCTTCTTGTTCATTTTCTAAGTTGACTTTGATATCAATTTTATTAACAGCTTTTAAAAAACGATCAAATCCAAAAGGTTTTAATAAATAGTCAACAATATTCAGTTCATATCCTTCTAAAGCATGTTCTTGATATGCCGTAGTCACAATTACTTTAGGAGGATGTTGAAGAGTTTTTAAAAAATCAAAACCTTTTAATTTAGGCATATTTAAATCCAGAAATACTAAATCAACTTTATTATTTCTAATACATTCTAAAGCTTCAATAGCATCATAACAACTCTGCACTAATGAAAAATTGGGTAAAGCATCACAATATCCTCTAATAATATCATGTGCTACAGATTCATCATCGATAATTATATATTTTATCATAGCTTTAGTAATAATTTGGTTGTGTACACATCATTAGTAATACGTTCAGTAAACTCGTGCTTTTTTGGATAAATTAGTTCTAATCTTCTTTTTAAGTTGAATAAACCAATACCATTTTCCGTTTTTAACTCAGTGTCGAAATTATTCTCAATACAAAATTTTATGATGTGGTTTTTTTCTGTCAAATTAATAGTAACATAGGCATTATCACGCAATACTTCTACACCATGTTTAAACGCGTTTTCAACTAAAATAATGAACAGTAACGGGGTTAATTTTAGATTTAAACTCTGAACATCCACGTTGAAATTAATATGAATCTTTTTATGATAACGCATTTTATGTAACTCTAAAAAGCTTTGAATAAAATCTATTTCCTGTTCTAAAGTTACCAACTCTTTTTGTCCTTCATATATACTATAACGCATCATATCGGAAAGCTGAAGAATTAATCGTTTAGCCTTTTCACGATCACTATCTACCAAACCATATAAGTTGTTTAGCATATTAAAGAAAAAATGAGGATTCACTTGAGATTGTAGATGTAGTAATTCTGTTTTCTTTTTCTCGTTTTTAAGATTCATTAAAAATCTAATATTAGCTATAAGCCAATAAATAAAATAGCCAGATAAAACAACAACTAGTAATAGGTAGTAAATTAAAACTAAAACTTCAAATATAGAGTTAGCTCCTACATTAATTCTAACGGAGTTTTTATTAGTTATTACTATACTATAACTTAAATACATTAATGGAATAACAATAGAAACTCCTACAATAAAAACAATTGTTTTTTTATATGTATTAAACAGATTTAACATTGACGAAAAGTAATGATTTATTCATTGTAATTAAAGTTTTAGTGATAAACAGATGAATACTGATGATGAACATTTACTTTCTGCTTTTTTAATGGATTTTCTTACATTTAACATCATTGCTATTGCTTTTGTCACAATAATTTCTTGTCTTTTTTCATCCATTATACATTTGAATGAAATTAAACCTAATCAAATGAAAAAAAGAGTAGTTAGATACTTAAAACATGTAATTGTAACGTTATTATTATTGTTAATTACAGGAGCGTCAACATTACATTATTTAAACGGATCTTTAAATTATGGTCAAAATCCTATTGCATATGCATTGGATAATGAAGGACCATATGTATTTTATGAAAATGATAGCATTGTAAGCATCAATTATTTAAAAGGAACTAGAACAAATGGTTTTTTTGTGAAATCAGATTCATGTAATATTAAAAAGAAGACCTCTTTAAGTTGTTATTTTCCATTAGATAGTTCGAGCTTTAAATTTGAATTAAATCATACTATAAAGCCGCCTAAATCAACGTATAACACAGGAAAAAAAGTACTTGCTATTTCCGATATAGAAAGTGGTTTTAAAACGTTCAGAGATTTTTTAATCAGAAACAATGTAATTAATGAAAAACTTGAATGGATATTTAATGACAACCATTTAGTATTAGTGGGCGATTTTGTAGATAGAGGAAACTCTACAACTCAAGTATTATGGTTTATATACATGCTTGAACAAAAAGCTAAGCAACATGGCGGAAATGTTCATTTTATAATTGGAAATCATGAGTTATATAATTTACAAGGACAATATAAATCATCAGAAAAAAAATATTATGCCATAGCCAGTATTTTAGGTAAACTACCGTATCAATTATATAATAATAACTCTTTTTTAGGTAGGTGGTTAGCTAGTAAAAATAGTATAGAACGTATCAATGGAACATTATTTACACACGGAGGAATTCATCCTGAAATTGCAAAAACAAGTATTTCAATAGATGAAATAAATGCGATTAATAGAAAACATTATTTCAAACCGTATTTTCCTAAGCCTAAAAAAACAGTAGAACAGTTAATTACTTCTAATAAAAAAGGAGTTTGTTGGTATCGTGGATATTTTAAAAATGAATTAACACAAGATGAAGTAGAGAAGGGGCTCAATAATTTTAAAGCGAAAAGTATTGTAGTAGGTCATACATTACAATCGAAAGTAAAAAAACTATATAAAGGGAAAGTATATGCTATTGATGTTGTACATCCTAAAGACTATATAAATAGTTGGCCTAATCGAAAATCGGAAGGATTATTAATTGAAGGAGAAAAGTATTACCGAGTATTTCATAATGGAAAAGTAGAACAGCTATAATTAAAAAAGCGAACCTGTTTTGGTTCGCTTTTTTTGATTCTTATCGTCTCTTATATTTTAAGTCGTTGGCTTTAATATTTTTAGTCCATAATTCCTTACCATCTTTATCTACAATTTGAATGGTAAGTACACGTTCTTTTCGTGGGCCACTCACTTTTAACATTCCAAAATTATGTTGTCCTACTAAAGTTTCTTCTAATTTATAAACATTTGATTCTTCTTTACTAGCATGTGCACCAGCAGTTAAAGACGAACAAGTAAGATCGTAAATAGGAGGTACTCTATCATTCTCTTGTATCTTACTTAACACAGTATGATGCCTGTCTCCATCTAGAAAAACGACTCCTTCTATTTTAGCTTCACGTATTTTTTGAATTACATAATTACGTTCATTCTGATAAGTAGCATTATTCTCATACATAGCTTCAGAACTTATGAACTGACTACCAATAGCAATAAACTTAAATGGAGCTCTACTAGAAGACAGCGTATTTATTAACCAATCAATTTGGTCTTTCCCTAACATTTGTCGTTCTACAGTGTGATTATTATTAGCGGTTCTGTAATAGCGGTTGTCTAATAAAAAGAAATCTAAATCTGCCCATTGAAAAAAGCCTGTAATTCCGCCTTTATCAATCACATCATAATTAGGATTTCCCCAGAAAAGTTTAAAAACTTCTGAGGCTGTTTTCTTTAACCAATAACTACCATCAGAATCATTAGGACCGTAATCATGATCATCCCAAATAGCATAATGATGTGTTGAAGCCAATAATGGTTGTAATTCAGGTAAAGAACGTGTGTGTGTGTATCTATGTAAAAAACCTGTTCTAGAATTCCAATCTATTTCTCGTAAATAGGTATTATCACCTAACCATAGCATAAAGTCTGGTCTTTTTGAATGTATTGACTGGAAAATTTCATATTCACTACCATATGGTTTTCCTGGTCTATCGAACTCTGGCTCGTTAACATAATTACAACTTCCCACCGCGAAATTTACTTCAGGAGGGTCAGTTCTCCATTGCCATAATGTTTGTGATTGAAACTCCATGGGATAGTCTCTTTTCACTTTTCTTCCATCAATATACACTTCATATGTATATTTTTTTCCAGGTGAAATTTCATCAGCAATTAATCGGGCTACATATCCATATTTTTTTTCAGTTGTATATTTTTCAGTCTTAAATCGCTTTTTAGGATTAGCTTTATCAAAATATACGAAATGTACTTCAGCAGCTTTCGTTGTTTGTACCCAAAGTAAAGCCTCTTTCATAGTTGAATAACCAACCATTGGTCCAGATTGTAACAAATCTTGTCCGAAGCTCATAAAACTAATACAAAACAAGATAACCGCATACAATAACTTCTTTATCATTTTTATAAGTTTAAATAGTTTTTTTGTTTTCAAACAAATATACTAGTACTTTCTTAACTAATGTTTTTATAATCTATAGAAATCATTAATTAGCGATTAATTACTCCTAGGATTAGTAATAATTATTGAATGTGTTCCTTACAATTAGTATCTTTATCTTTCATATAAAATTAACCATAATGAAACTATTAAAAACAATCTTAGTACTCATTTGTACGTTAGCATTTGTATTTTCTTGTAAAACAGAAAAAGCTTCTAAAACCGAAGAAAAACCTGTTGTTGAAGACTTACCTGTAAAGGTTAAAGGAGAAGAAGTTACTTATGCAACAGACTCTACAAAAATGAAAGGGTACATAGCTTTTGATGAAAATAATAAAGGAAAGCGTCCAGGAATAATTATTGTACACGAATGGTGGGGACATAATGACTACGTTAGAAAACGTGCTGATATGCTTGCTGAATTAGGATATACAGCAATTGCTATTGATATGTACGGTGATGGAAAACAAGCAGGACATCCTGATGACGCTGGAAAATTTGCTAAAAATGTAATGTCTAATTTACCTGTAGCAAAAGCTAGATTTAATGCGGCTGTGGATTTATTAAAAAAACACGAATCTGTTGATGCTGGAAAAATTGCTGCTATTGGATATTGTTTTGGAGGTAGTGTGGCTTTAACTATGGCTAATAGCGGACAAGATTTGGCTGCTGTTGCTGCTTTTCATAGTGGAGTACAACTTCCTGTAATGCCTAATGAGGATTTAAAAGCCAGAGTATTAGTTTGTAATGGTGCTGAAGATCCGTTTGTAAGTCTAGAATCGGTTAAGGCATTTACATCGGCATTAGATTCTTTAGGGAAAAAGTACGAGTACATCGCTTACCCTGGCGCTACACATAGTTTTACATCTAAAGAAGCAGATGAAAATGGTAAAAAGTTTAATTTACCACTAGCATATAATGCTGAAGCAGATCAAAAATCTTGGGAAAGCTTACAACAATTATTAAATGATGTTTTTAAAGGAGAGTAAATAAAATCCATTAAATAACTGATAAAAAAATACGATTACTATCTACTGTAATCGTATTTTTTATTTGATACATGTTTGTATTCAATATGTTAATTTAGAGAAAAAGAAAGTTCTAAAATTGGTGTTTTTACTTCTTTTCGAACATCTCTATCAAATAAACGTTCTAAATTATTTCCAGCCACATCTTCTATTAATTTATTACAATGAATAGTGTAGTAAGTTCTTTTCCAGTTATTATCAGGAGTGAAAACAATTCTTTCTTCATTCGTGCTAATAGAGAAAACTCCTTGAATCTGTTTTCCTTTTTCATCGACGATAACTACATTATTGTATAGACTTCCATAATCTAAGGTATCATTTAAATTGATTACAAGCGAATTTTGGGTATTAGCTTTGGGAAGTTCAAGTTTCCATTTTGTGATATCCGGACTTTCTCTATCATTTTCAATCACTTCAAAAGAATAATTAAAATCAGCATTCATAGAAATTCCTTCAATATCTTTTAAGCTATTAGAAATGAGCAACGTATAAGATTCTCCATTTTGTAAAACTTCTCCGAGTCGTTTATTAGGACCTAAATCTCTTTTTTGTCGGCCAGGTTCAATCCATAATGTTAGAAGTTTACCATCTTCAGAAAGCAAAGGAGTTTCTAATGGTAATAAAGCTCTATCAACTTTTTTACCTGTTTTATTATTGATTAATGAAATATGATTGTAAATGTTAGTAGCGTTTACAGGCTTAGAAAATTCGACATACCATTTCAAAAAATTAGAAGGTAAAGTAGCAGTTCTAGGATATACATCTACTATTTGTAATTGTTTATAATTAGGATTTAGAGGTATCTTGAAAACAAAAATTTCATTTTCGAAAACAGCCGTATACATTTCATTTACCTGAAAAGCTAGTAGTGGAGTAAATCTTATCGATTTATCAGTTCTTGAGATACTTCCTAGTAAAGCTTTTTTATTTGAAACTTCAGCAGTGCTTTTATAAGCTCCTTTATAAACGTTAAGTTCTTTGCTTGAACTAGTAGTTGTAACCTGTACAAACTCTTTTGTAAAAGAAAACTTTGGAGATTGAGAAGACATCTCCAAAGTTGATATTATTAATAGTATAAGCAATAAATGCTTCAAAATGTTATGCTTTAATTATAACCAACGATTGTTACTAGTTTTTAATGATAGTTTACCATTTGCTTCTCGTTGAATAAAAACAAACTCTTTATCATTAAGCTTATCTAATTGTTGCACATTCACGAAAGGTAAGTTTATAAAATTAACACCATCTGTTCCTGCACGTTCTTTTACTCTAGTTGTTAGTGAACTACTGAAAGACTCAATATCAGAAACTTTAAACTTCATTAATGCTCTGTTAGAGTTTGCCATTAATAGATAACGTTCACCATCTTTCGACATTTCAATTATATCTAAAGGAGTATTCCAGTTTCCTAACTCTGCTACTGTTCTACCTTTTGTATGAGAACCCGGAGTTAAACTATTCATTGGAAAAACAACTAAAGGAGTACATGTATAACTAGCAATAATATGTGGTTGATTGTTAATTGTAGTAGTCATAAAGGTTTTAATAGGAGCATGCGTTTCATATTGTCCATGCGCAGCATGATAAATCTCTAAAGAACTGTCTTGTTGTTTATCAGTGAATGGAAAAGGAATTGCTCTAAAAGTAGAAGCAAACTCAGCATTATTTAAACCAGAAACCATTAACTGGCCATTAGCATATTGAATATCTGTAATAGCTAATTTTCGCAAAGGCTTTCCTCTTTTATCTTTAGCATCTGCCTTTACAACGTTTTGAACATTTACTTTAGAAAAAGAAACTTGGTTAAGCGGAATATTCTCTAAGGTGTTATTATTTACTAAAAATAAAAACGATTTTCCAGAACTGTGTTGAGCTGCTACATAAGTATTTTGATTTGCTGGATTTACAACCAAATCAATAATTTGTAATTGGTCGCTATCAGCTCCTAAAAGTTGCGTTAAAAGTGCTTCAATATCTTCAATGTAAAGTTTTTCGTTAACTGCTTTTTTAGCAGTACTCATATCAATAGCAACTATTTGAGAGTTTTTGCTATCACCTAAAAATAATATTCCTTTTGGTCCAAAGGTCATTGTATTTATAGAACCAATTTCAGGATTACCTGTAGTAAAGTTTTTAGTAAGTGAGTTATTAGCAATAATAGGTAGGTAGAATAACCCTATGATTAGCGTAAGTATTAGTTTTCTCATGATTAGATTGTTTCTTTCAAATTTAAAAATTATAAGACTTTATATTCGTGAAAGAAATGTTAACGTTTTGAAATACATTAGATTAAAAAAATAGTAGCGTTCAAATCAATAAGGCGTAGTTTTTAGAATCAAAATCCTATTTTCGTATATCAAGATTTTATACCAAATATGTCTAAACTACCGAACACTTCTGCAAGTATTTTTTCTGTAATGTCGCAATTGGCTAATGAGCATAAGGCGATTAACTTATCACAAGGTTTTCCAAATTTTCCAGTAGATGGGAGGTTACTAGAAATAACTAATCGATTATTAATTGAGAATATTCATCAGTATACTCCAATGGTTGGTTTACCTTCTTTGTTGGAGAAAATTACCACTTTAACTTATAAAAATTACCAAAGAATTATAGATTCAGCTTCTGAATTATTAATTACCACTGGAGCAACACAAGGAATTTTTACTACGATTAACACACTGATTAAAAGTGGTGATGAGGTTATCATTTTAGATCCAAGTTATGATAGTTACGAGCCATCTGTTTTGGTAGCAGGAGGGAATCCTGTACGCGTTTCTTTAAATGATGATTATTCTCCGAATTTCAATAGAATTGAAGAGGCTATTAGTCATAAAACTAAAATGATTGTTGTAAATAATCCGCACAATCCAACTGGTAAAATTTGGAGTGAAGAGGATTATCAAAACTTAGAAACGATTCTAGATAAGCATTCTCAAATAGTTTTGTTAAGTGATGAGGTGTATGAATACATTTCATTTAAACACCAGCATATTTCAGTAAACACTCGCCCAAAATTAAGAGAAAAAGCCATTATAGCTTCTTCCTTCGGAAAATCATTACATGTAACAGGTTGGAAAGTAGGTTATTTAATTGCACCTAAACACTTGATGAAAGAGATTAAAAAAGTACATCAATTTTTAGTGTTTAGTGTAAATAGTATTTCGCAACATGTAATTTCAGAATATTTGAATGTGGTTGATTTTGATGAAATATCAAAGATGTATGCAAAGAAGAGAACACTTTTTCAAGATGCTTTAAGAGAAAGTAAATTTGAAATACTACCTTCTGAAGGCACCTATTTTCAGGTAGTAAACTATGGAGAAATAAGTAAGAAGAATGATACAGAATTTGCCAAAGAATTAATTACGAAGCATGGTGTAGCTGCTATTCCTATTTCTGTATTTTATGAAGATGCTACAGATAAACACATGCTTAGGTTTTGTTTCGCAAAAACAGATGAAACTTTGTTGGCTGCTGCAGAAAAATTATGTGCTATCTAATACAAAACTTTATAATTTAACCTCCAATAGTAATCATACTGCGATTATCATGATTCGTAAGGTTTTTAAAATCATTAATTGAAGTCATGCCAGAACGAACTGCCTTCTTTTTTTGAATAGCTGCTTGAATAATTGGTTCAATTTGTTGGTTTTCTCTAAACGGAGTTAACAAATCTGTTTCTGTAGTAGAAAACAAACAGTTTTTTAATTTTCCATTGGCTGTTAAACGAATTCTATTACAACTATCACAAAAAGGATTGGTTACGGTACTAATAATTCCAAAAGTTCCTGTAAAGCCTTTTATTTTAAAATTTCGAGCTGTAAAATTCTTTTCATTAGTCAACATGGTAACATTAGAAGGTAAATAATATTCTTCAACTTTGTCTAAAATATCTTTGTAAGATACTATTTTACAGGTATCCCAATTATTCCCATCAAAAGGCATAAACTCGATAAAACGAACTGTAATATGTTCGTTTTTAGTAAAATTTATAAAGTCAATTATCTCATCATCATTAAATCCTTTAATCAAAACAACATTTAGTTTCACATTAAAATTATGATTAAGAAGTAGCTTAATATTATCATAGGCTTTGTTGAATTGATCCCTTTTGGTTATGGTATTAAACTTAGCAGGAATTAAGGTATCTAAACTAACATTTATCGCTTTTAGATTGCTTTTTTTAAACGTTTCAATATGTCTATCAACTAAAATAGCATTGGTAGTTAACGATAAATGAACTGGTAATTTAGATAAAGCTGTTATAATTTCTGGAAAATCTTTTCGTAACAAGGGTTCACCGCCTGTAAGTCTGATTTTAGTTACTCCATTTTTAACAAATAACTGTGCAATATCCATAACTTCTTGTGTTGTCATTAATTGCTTTTTTGGACTTAAAACAACGCCATTTTCAGGCATGCAATACGTACATCTTAGATTACACTTTTCAGTTAGTGAAATGCGTAAATAGCTATGATGTCTTCCAAAACTATCTGTTAATATGTTTGATGATTCTTGCATTAATTAATGTCTCGCTCCAGTTAGTACTTTAAAACTATGAAATAAATGCGGTAAAACAGCGTCTAACGATTCAGCCACACCTTTACTTGATCCAGGCAATGCCATTATGATACTATTTTGAAATGTTCCTACAACACTTCTTGACAACATGGCAAAAGGCATTCTATCTTGTCCGTATCTTCGAATAGTCTCTTCAACTCCAGACAAACGTTTTTCTATAAGTGGAAGAACAGCTTCTGGAGTAACATCTTTTGGAGAAATACCGGTTCCTCCAGTAATAATGATAAGATTATTTGTTTTAACTAATTCTTTAACAGTATTTTGAATACTGGAAATATCATCAGGAATAATTATGCTTTCATTAGTAGTTATTTGAAATTGAGCAAGCTTATTTTTAATCACTTCTCCAGATGTATCTTTTCCAACTCCTTGTGAAATGGAATCAGAGCAAACAATAACAGCAGCATTAATACCTGAAGCATCAGCAATCGGGTATGAACTTTTTCCTCCTTTTTTTTCTAGTAACTTAATATTTTCAATCTCTACACCTTTATCAATAGGTTTTAACATGTCATACATGTTTAGCGCTACAACACTTGCACCATGCATTGCCTCAACTTCAACGCCCGTTTTATAGATAGTTTTTACCGTAACTTTTATTTGTATACTCAATTCATAAATTTCATATGCAACTCCAGTAAACTCTATTGGCATTGGGTGACAATCGGGTAGGAGCTCAGGTGTTTTTTTTACAGCTAATAAACCAGCTGCTTTACTCATTGAAAAAACATCTCCTTTAGGAACGGTGCCATTTTGAATTGCGGTTATTGTTTTCTCACTACTTACTTTTACAATAGCTTGAGCCGTAGCAATTCTTAACGTATTTGATTTATGCGTGATATCAACCATTATATATTCTTTTTCCATTGATGAGTTCCTTCTTCAAATAACTCTTTACCAAAAATAGGAACTTCACTTTTAACTCTGTTTACAATATATTCAGTTGCTTCATATACTTGAGGTCGGTGAGGAGCTGATACAAATACAAAAAAACAAACACCGCCTGTTTGTACAGTTCCTAAACTATGATAAATGTGCATGCAAGTAAGATTATACTTTTCAAAAGTTTCCTCTCTTATTGTATGCAATTTTTCATTTGCCATTTCTTCATAGCGTGAAAATTCAATTGCAGCTACTGTCTTATCATCAACAATATCTTTCCTTACTTGGCCTAAAAATATATTGTGTGCACCAATTTCAGTTTTAGTTTGGTGTTTTGCTATCGCATTTGCTATAAAATCTGAGGTAATTTCTCCCTGAATAAATACTGATTTCTTTTTGCTCATTTATGTTGATTCAACAATTAGTTATGAACTAATGTGTTTATTATTTTGGTTGATTATCTTGGTTATATTAAAAACTATCCGCCTGCAAAAGGAGATAGTATAGCTATTTCATCTGTTTCCTTAAACTCTAAATCAGTTTCTTTTGATACTAAGTTATGATTTACAGCTATATGAATATCATTTGATTCGATACCATAAGTATCTTTAAGAAAAGATAGTAGTTTGAATAAACTTTTCTTTTCTAATGAAATATGTTGTGATGTTGTATTTGTTCTTTCTGCTATTTCTCCGAAATATTTAACTTCCATACATCTAAATTAAAAATAATTTCACAGAAGCAATTGTTAAAACTCCCGCTAATACATATTTTAAAACCGTAACATTAAATTTCTGACTTCCATACAAGGCTCCTAAACTTCCACCAATAATGGCTACTGGAATAAAATACCACGCTTCGCTAGGAATTACTCCTCCTTTAAAATGAAAACCAATAATTCCTGCAATAGAATTCACAAAAATAAATAAAGCCGATACTGCTGCTGCTTGTTTCATGGTTCCCCAACCTAAGAGAAGGATTACAGGACTTAAAATGATTCCTCCACCAATTCCTATCATACCAGAAAACAAGCCTATAAAAGCTCCAATTAATAATGAAAGTACTAGATTATTCTCTTTTATAATTGTCAATTCTTTTCCAAAAACATTTAACATTCGTAAAATAGCAACTATTAAAAAAACACCTAAAATTTGTTTATAGAGTGTAGCATTTACAGAAATATAGCCGCCAACAAATGCCATAGGAATTGATGAAATGGCAAATGGATAAAAGAGTTTCCACTTGAAATGGTCATTCTTTCTAAAAAACCAAAATGAAATTCCCGAAACAAAAATGTTCAGTAACAAAGCTGTTGGTTTCATTACTATAGTTGGAAATGCAAACAAAGCCATTAAGGCCAAATATCCGCTAGCACCCCCATGTCCGACACTTGCATATAAAAAAGCTACAATGGCTAAAACGATTAAAAATAGAACGAGAATATTCGTTTGAAGAAATTCCATTAATTCAATTTTATATATTCGATAATTTCTCCTTTTTTTATCAAAGTTACATCATCAGGTACGACTAATAAAGCATTACAAATTGCGAAAGATTTCAACATGGAAGAAGCTTGTCCATCTAATAATGTTGCTTCACCATTTTCTACATTTCCTTTTAAAAATAAGGTCTTACCATGTATATTTTTAATATCAGAAGTAGCTACTGCAGTACTTTTAGGTAAATAAGGATTTTCTACTCCTAAAGATGTTCTTACTAAAGGAAGTACATATACATAAAAACAGCTTAAACTAGAAGCAGGATTTCCTGGTAATGCAAAAACTTTAGTGTTTTCTTTTGAGCCAAACCACAGAGGTTTCCCAGGTTTTTGATTTACTTTATAAAAAATTTCATTTACATCATTATCAATCAGTGCTTTTTGAACAAAATCATAATCACCAACCGAAATTCCACCAGAAATTAAGATGATGTCTGATTTTTTAAGATGTTTACTAATTGCTTTATAAGTTGCTTTGTACGTATCTTTTACTTTAGCTGTAGTTACTTTGTTAATTCCTAATCGTTTTAAAGCTAGTTTTAACGTAATTGAATTACTATCATATACTTGGCCTTCTTGTAGTTGATTTCCAACCTCTTGTAATTCGTTTCCTGTTACTAAAATACTAACTCTAGGTTTTTTATAAACATTAACCTCAGGAATTCCTAATCCAGCTAAAAAACCAATGGCAGCTTCATTTAACAAAGTACCTTTTTTTAATGCGATTTCTCCTTTTTGTATTTGATTACCAATAGGACGAACATTTGCGCCTTTTTCTGGTATTTTATTTATGATGAGTTGATTACCTTTACGAGTGGTATGTTCTTGCATTACAACGGTATCGGCATCATTAGGAATTCGAGAACCAGTAAATATTCTGATTGCTTTGTTTACACTTATTTCAAAATTTTCTGAGCTTCCAGCCGGAACTTCTCCTTTTATTTTAAACTCAGTATTCTCAGAATGAATAAAAGCATATCCATCCATAGAAGATTGTTTAAACGGCGGCATATTTATAGGAGATATTATATCTTCTGCTAAAACAGCTCCTAAAACCTTTTCTATAGGCTTTTTTTTAGCTGGCATTTTATCAGAAGTATTTTCAATAAGTTTTATTGCTTTAGTTACTGAAATCATAATTTCTTTGTAATCAATTTATTGTAATCTGTTATTGTATCTACATCAAACAAATCAACATCATCTTTCATTGTAAAAATAGGAAAATCATTACTGTTTAGAAGTTTTGATGCACCATTATCTCCTTCTAATTCTACTAAATTTTTAAAGTATTTTTTAGGGAATAGGGCAGGAACACCATTTCTACCATGATAGTTTGAAGTTATAATATGATTCTTTTTCTTATGTCCAATTTCTATTAAGTGTTTTAAATATTCAGAGGAAACATTTGGTTGATCCCCTAATACAATAATAACAGCATCAAATGCTAATTTTGAAATAACACCAATTCCGCAAGTGATACTTGTTGATAAACCTTTCTCATAATCATTATTTAAAATGGTAGCTATAGAATAATTTTGAATAGATTCTTTCACCGTAGTTGCATTAGCACCAAGTACACAAAAAACATGGTTATTTGGAATTTGAATAACATTTTCAATTACTTTTCCGAGTAATGTTGTGTTTCCTAGAGCGAGTAATTGTTTAGATTCTCCCATGCGTGAAGAAGATCCAGCAGCTAAAATTAGCGTAGCTATTTTCATGTTACTTTGCATGAATTTTACCAGTAAGAGTTCGAAGAGAAACAGGTGTTTTTTTTCTAGTTTCTGCAAGAATCTCTGAGATAATAGAAATAGCTATTTCTTCAGGGGTAATGGCCCCTATATTCAATCCAGCAGGACTGTATATTGTGTCTAAAAATTCCTCTGATAAATCTGGAGCATAATGAAATAATTCATTTTGTAACTGTTCTCTACGTTTTGCAGAACCTAATATCCCAATATAAAAAGGTTTTAAAGGTTCTAACTTTAAAAGATATTTTAAGTCTTTTACATAATTATGATTCATTAAAACTACTGCTGTATCGTTATCAATTGTTAACTCAGCTAATTCGGGTGATACACCAATAACTGAATTTGCTCCAGGAAAATCGGATATTAGTTTAGGATCTTTTTCAGAGGTAATTACATCAACTTCCCAACCAAGTAAACTCGCTGACATGCATAATTTTACAGCGTCATGTTCTCCACCAATTATCAACAACCTGAAACATGGTTGTAGTTTTTGATTAAATGTTAAATGACTTTCAAAAGTAGATTTGTTAAAAGTAGGAGAGAAGGTATATTCAGAATTTGTGAATCTAATTAGTGAACCAATATTTGCGGTGTAATCATCTTCTTTGAGGTAAGAAGATTCAATTTCAAACGAATCTCTGTTTTTTAAACACAATTCAAAATCATTTAAAAAATCATCTGAAATATTGAAAGGTTCTAATAGAATATATAGAATACCTTCACAGCCTAAACGATAACGTCCATCATACGTCATAACTTTTGCTACATCAGATTCAAAGACCGATTGAGCTCTTCGTTGCACTTCTTTCTCAACACATCCACCGCTAACAGCTCCAACCATTTTTCCGTCAGAAGATAGTAACATTCTAACACCTGGTTTCCTGTAAGACGAACCTTCTAAAGCTACAATGGTAGCTAGTACATTTTTAATTCCTTTTTCTTGATTGCTTTTTGCATGGTAAATAATGTCTTTGAATTCGTGAGTCAAAATAAAAATGGTTAATTAAACCCTTAAAATACATAATTATTGAATAATAAATAATGAAGTATTTGTTAATCTTTATTTCTTTTTTCAAAAGAAAAATCTGCTGGTATCATATCTGATTTACAAAAGGTTAATAATCAAAAGATAGTATTTAATCCTTTAAGAAGTAAAAAAATCTTATTACCATAGTAACAATTTTATTCCAAATGATACTTCCTATAAAGTTATTCAATTTAACAAAGGCGGATACTGAAAAGCCAAAATAGAGTAGGTAGAATATTAAATTTAAATTATTATGTCATTAGAAAAGTTTTCTGGAAAAAAAATTGAAAAAGAATCTTTATCAAGTCTTTATGGAGGACAATTGTTTAATACTGATACAAATTGTAGTACAGCTGCTACCAACAGTATGGGGTGGGATAAAGATACTGACTCAGGTGGTACTTCAACAGATACAGATAAGGAAATTGAAGATACCAATTTTTCTGGAGGATCAGGAGGTACTAACATCGAATAGAGTAGTCTTTAAAAACAAATAAATAATAAGCTAGTTAAACTAGCTTATTATTAAAAATAACAAGCATGAAGCTCATATTTTCTATACAAGGTGATTATACAACAACAATCGTATGTAAATGGCTAAGATTTTATAATAAAGCCTTTTTAAGAATAAATGGAGACAAAAACGAAGCTCAGTTTAACGAATTAAATGCTCCAAATAACCAGATTTATTTTACGGTAAATGGAGAAAAACATGATTTAAATAAATCAGATGCTATATGGTATAGAAAATCAGGATTAGGTTTGCGCCATTTTAAAGCTAATTACATGGTTAATGATAAAGATATTTTACTTGAAGAGGGATACGAATTAAGAAATATAGTAAAAGCCGAGAACAAGACCTTACTAAACTTTATCCATAATAAACTCGAACAAAAAAGAAGTATTGGCAAAAAGTATAATGCGGATTTAAATAAACTAGAAGTACTTGATAAAGCAAGTAAAATAGGTCTCTCTGTTCCTAAAACTTTTATAGTTACAAACAAAAGTCAACTTCAAAAAATAATTAACAAAGAAGGAGAATTAATAACTAAATCTATAAAAGACAACTTATATCATTTTAATGAAAAACATGGATATTATACATACACCGAAAAAGTTAGTTTAGATAATATAAATGAATTTCCCGAGAATTTTTCGCCTACATTATTTCAAAACTTAGTAGAAAAACGTTACGAGTTAAGAGTCTTCTACTTAGAAGGAAAATTTTATTCTATGTGTGTGTTTTCTCAAAATGATAAACAAACTGAATTAGATTTTAGAAAGTACAATAATGCTAAACCAAATAGAAACCTAAGTTTTAAACTTCCGGAAACAGTAGAATTAAAACTTAAAAAACTTTATGAAGAATTAGATTTAGATACTGGTTCAGCTGATATTATGGTGGATAAAAACGGTAACTATATTTTTTTAGAAATCAATCCAGTCGGACAATTCACTATGGTTTCTACCCCATGTAATTATTACCTAGAAAGAGAAGTGGCTAAAATACTTTAGGTTCAAATGGAATTAACAATAAAAAAACTTGAGTTCGATAACTCATCAACTAAAAATCTACCTCTGTGGTATAATTTCATTTTGTATAACGAAATGTTAACAGATGAGCAAGAATTAATAGATGGTATAGAAAATAAAGAATTAGGAGGATATCATTTATATGGAAAATTTAATAAACCTATTTCTAAAATGATTGATTACTCTAACATGAATTTTGATGATGAAAATGAAAAATAATTACTTTTTACTATATACTGATTGCGTTATTGTAAGTGGAATAAAAGAATGCTTAATACATGATTTAACTCGTAAGGACATTTATAAATTTCCTCAAGGGTATTATCATATTCTTCAAAAATTAAAGAAGCAAAAGATATCAGAAATAGAAAGCATATTGAGTTCAGATGATGTATCTAATTTTAAATTATTGCTTAACTTTTTAGTTGAAAATGAACTTGGTGAATATGTTGATGATATTTCACTATTTCCAGAAATGAGTACTGAATGGGATAGCCCACATCAAATTACGAATGCAATTATTGACTACAATGAGTCATCTTATGATTTAAATGATATATTCTGTCAGTTGGCACAATTAAATTGTCAACACATTGAATTTAGATCTTATTCAAAAACAGATTGTAATTTTGTGTCTGACATTATTTCTGTAGCAAATAAGTATTATTTAAATTCAATTGAACTTATTTTAAGGTATGAAGATGAAAATTTAATTGATGAAATGCTTTCGATAATGGAAAGTAATTACATAGTAGAACGAATTACTTTTTATAATGCTCCAAATAATAAAGTAAGAAAAATTAAACGCCATAATGAAAGTATTGGCTATATAGTATCTACAGAACAAGATGTAGTTTCTAATAAATCTTGTGGAATCATTAATTTTAAAAACTTTAATGTATCAGGAATTAAAGAGTATACAGAAGCTAAAAATTATAATTCTTGTTTAAATAGAAAAGTCTCAATTGACATTGATGGGAAAATTAAAAATTGTCCATCTATGTTGAAAGATTATGGACATATAAATTCGGTTGCCCTAACCGAAGTTGTAAACAATAATGAATTTCAAAAGTTATGGTTTATTAATAAAGATAAGATTTCTGTTTGCAAATCATGTGAATACCGTTATATATGCACCGATTGTCGGGCTTTTGTAGAAAATCCAAAAGATTTATATAGTAAGCCCTTAAAATGTGGTTATAATCCTGAAACTAATGAATGGGAAAAATGGTCTACAAATCCTCTTAAAGAAAGAGCAAAAAAATATTATGAATTAGTATTATAAATTCATTTTAAATTTTATTTCTAAATATAAAAAAATCTTACACTGTAAGTGTAAGATTTACTATTAAATGTACAAATGACAATCATCGTACATTTTGACTTCTCCGTAATACGTTTCTCTGTATTTATGGAGCGTGCCGACGGGAAAGAACAGAAAATATTTTTTGATATAAGTTACTCTAGCCATCAGTCTCCCCATTTTTGGTGAAAATATGTTTTCAGTTTTAGTTTTTCTTTTAATGTGAAACAACTTCATTTATTCTATTTTAATTAATTACTAAGTTATGTTATGAAAGAACAATATCTGCTCTTAATTGTTCTACCTTGTTCTTTGTCCATGCGTTTAGCATCCAACTTGTTTTTTCAAGATCTTTAATATATCCACCAATCATATCAATTGTTCCTTCATCATTCACTTTAGTAGCTTTCTTAATAACTAAATTCATTTGGTGTAATAATGTTTTGTGATCTTCTAATAAGATAAAAATCATGTCTTTATCTGTTTGAAATGGAGAGTTTTCAGATATAGTAGCTATTTTCAAGTATCTACTAAACCTACTTACTGGATGAAATTGTAATGTTAGAATTCGTTCAGCTATTTCATCAATTTTTACTCTAGCATCTTTGTACATTTCTTCAAATTTTCCGTGTAATTCAAAGAAATTTTCACCTACAATATTCCAGTGAAAGTTTCTTAATTTTTGATAGTAAATGTGGTAGTCTGCCAATAATTGATTTAATTCTTTAGCTACGATTAAATTTTCTTCTTTATTTCTTGTTAAATAGTCCATGTTTATATGTTTTATGTTAATAGATATGTTTTTTATAAAAAGTTTTGTGCTCAACTAGAGCACAAAACTTATTGTACACTTAGTACACTTTCAATGGTAAACATGAACCACTAGAAGATATTATTTGGTAGTAATAACTTCGATTGAATATTATTTTCATCTACTACTGTTAATACAATGCCTCTGTTATCAGTAAGCTTTGTTTCTCCAGTAAAATCGATGGAATTATCTAAAGTTGCGATTTCATACGTCTCCATGTTTGGCAAATTAGTTGATTGCGTTAATAATGGAGTTTCTTTATTTAATTTGTATGAAGTAATGTAAGCTTGGTCGTAATGGTTGTCGTTATCGACATCTGTCGTTACAATTTTTGTTACCTCAGGAGAAGTATTAACTCTGTCCTGATTTAATTTG
The DNA here is from genome assembly GCF_004345825.1 of Tenacibaculum skagerrakense. GTDB lineage: Bacteria > Bacteroidota > Bacteroidia > Flavobacteriales > Flavobacteriaceae > Polaribacter > Polaribacter skagerrakensis. Next base: position 259,941 of record NZ_SLXM01000003.1, on the reverse strand, counting down.
TAACGGTCTTTTTCATCAAATTTTACATTCTGTTCTTTTAATGTAACAATTTTTACCTTTTTTGTAGTTCACTTATTGTTTTCTAAGACTTTCATTTTTCCTTCAGTTGAAGTTTTGATAAAGTCTGTTTGATTTACGTTTTGTTGGGCAAATAGTGCTCCAAATCCGAATACGGTTGCGGTTAAAATTAATTTTTTCATGTTGTATATGTTTTTAAATTACAAGCAAATTCTTTTTAGATGCTTACTATTTAACATCTGCAATTCGTGTGTTAAACAAATACACTACAAAAGTATGAAGAAGATGTTCTTTACTTTAACTCATTTAATTGAATGCTTAACTCATTTCAAAAAGTATTAAGTTAAGTGTGTAAAATTTGAAATGAGTCAATCTTATTATTTGGTGAGCTAACTATTTTGTTAATAGTTAACTATTTTTATATAAAGTATAAAAAATGAGACGATTAAACGGAAAAATAAAGATTCGAAGAAAAAGGTCAAAGCCTTTTAAACAAAGAAATTATTCAACAAGTAATATTATAACAACTATTGGTATAGTTGCCATGGCTGGGTTTGTAATATTAGCTATAGTACTAGAATGTTCAGATAAATATTAAAAGGTAACCTCAAAATCAAGCTATTTTTATGTTTGATTCTTTTTTATTATTTAAAAACTCACTAGGAGATAAGCCGTATTTTCTTTTGAAAATTTTTGAAAAATAACTTCTACTGCTAAATCCTATTGCATATACAACTTGAGAGATATTATAATCAGTACTATTTAATAAATCTCTAGCTTTTTCTAATCTAACATGTCTTAAATACTCAATAACTGTTCTTGAAAAAAGAAGCTTAAAACCTTCTTGTAACTTGGCTTGCGTTACACCTAATTCAAGAGCCATATCTTCAACATTATAATCTTCAGATACATTTTTTGATATTTTAGAAGCTAACTTCCTTATAAGATTTATTTCTTTTTTAGTTAAGTCGGTATCTAATTCCTTATTCTTCTTTACATCTTTGTTATGCTGTTGCATGTGTTCAGATAAAATCTGGTAAATAATACCTTCTTTCATCAAAATTCTAATCATCCCTTTTTGTTTGATAGAATTAAGTCGCTTTACTAAGTTCGAAAGTTTAAGGTTATAAGATCCAAAATAAGCAAACGTGTTTTCATGCTGTTTATCATGAAAAATATCATACAATTTTTGATTTAATACAGAAGCGTCATTAAGTCTTTTTCTGATAAATTCTTTACGACTTATTTGAATTAAATTAATATGTACTTTAATGTTTTTTTCAAAATACCCATAATTATAACCTCCATTTTTACTCGTAATAATTACAGGTTGAAATTGATCTAACTTTCTTTTTTGATCTTCTAATTCAAATCGATGAAGTGAATGTCCTTCTAGAGTATATACAAAATGAATTGGATTGAACATAGAAGTATCCATTACCAAGGAAATATCATCAAAAAAAGTGATATTATATTCTAATAAACTGCCTCCCCATTCAAAATTAATGAATGTTATGGTACCAAAAGCTTCTTTATTATTGATAGTAAGCATATATTCTCCCCATCTTTCAGTTATTTCGCCTCCAAGTACATCTTGAATTTGTCTTACAGTACCTTCAGTATCAGTAGCAGTTATGTGAATTTCTTTCATTCTTTAGTTTAATACTAAATCAAATGTAATTTTAATTTAGTTAATGTTCATTCAATTTCTTCTATACAATATATATATCTTAAAATATTGTGTTGATTACAAAATTCCTAAATGAATTATTCTACTTCCTGTTTGTCCAACTGGGTTTATACTTTTACCAATCACAATACCATCTTCTGGAGCAAAATATTCTTTTAATACTCTTCCAAAAACGTCTTTAACAGTGGCAATTAGGTCACCTTTTTGTATCCTTTGAGTTAATTGAGAATGAACCTGTAAGATACCTCCAACATGACTATAAATCCAATAAGATTTCTTACATATGATAGCTTTATCATCAGCTTCTTCAATTTCAGTTTCATACATGTCTAAAAAAGCCAAGGTATTATAAACACCAGTTAAACCTGAGCGAATCATCCCTTTTTGGAATTTATCTGGATCACCAACTTCAACAGTAATGGCATCAATACCTAAATCAGCCGCCGCACCTCTCAGCGTTCCATCTTTTGGAGGTGCATTTAATATGATTTGTGGATTTTGGATTAACGCTAGCTGTTTCGCAATTTTAGAAGATAAATCTGCTCTTACATAATAAGAGTTTATTCTTCCAAAGCTTGCCGTGTGTAAATCAATTAGATAGTCAAAGTTTTTAACGATTCTATTTATAACTCTATTGGCATATACTTGACTTCTATTTCCGTTTTCGTTTCCTGGCATAATTCTATTCAAATCAGCACCATCAGTAAAACGGCGTTCACTTACTAAAATAGAAGGAACATTAACTACTGGAATTCCAATAATGGTTCCAGATAACTTTGTTAAATCGATTGATTTAAACAATTTTTGAATAACAGGCATACCATTAAGCTCATTTCCATGCACAACCGCAGTTACCCCAAGTACAGGACCGTCTTTAGTACCTTTTCCAATAATTACAGGAATTAAAATAGGTTGTCCGACACCGTTAGAAACAATATGTAACCATCTATACGATAGTGTGTTTTTCTCATAAGAATCTAACTTGATTTTTTTGATAATCGGAATTTTTTTAAACTTCTTAGCCATTACAGAATCTCTTTGATTAATAGTTCATCGTCATTCAACGATTTAAATAATTTCTTTTTAAATCCACCTTTACTATTAATTAATTTTATAGCCATTTTATCGATTGCAATAGAAGTCAATACCGTTTGAATATAAGCTTCTACTAAATCGTCTAGTCCAATTCCTAAGTTATTGAACTCTTTTCTTTCCATTAATAATAATCTACTTGTATCAGATCCCCAACCACCTTTTTCATTTTTAAAAGATAGGTTAGTACCTAAAATATCCCATGAAGCTTTACCATCATCTAGGGTATCTTTTAAAGGTGATTTAGCTCTACGAGAATAAATAGATATTGGTTTATATCCATCTTTAGTACCGTGAATCATCATTCTAAAATCAAGTACAAAAGACTGTCCTTTTGCGTTTGGAACTGTACCTACATGATAAAATTTTCCTTCAGAAGTTGTTGAGCTCCAGTTATAATTTCCAACTAAACTTTGTACAATAAATTTATCATAATCAAAATCTAACTCCATAAAATCAGCTAATTCTTTCTCATTAACAATAGTGTATACTCCTTGACCAGCATTGCTATAAGGGTTTTTTACTACTGCTTTTCCTCCCATATTGCTAACCCATAATGGAATTTCATTTTTATTTACATCCCAAATGGTATGTGGTGTAAGAATTTTCAAGTTTTTATGCATTAGTTCGGCATTGTAAAATGAGTAGGCTTTAGAAGCAATCATTTTATTTCTTCCTCCAGCTAAGCAAACAATTGTTGGGTTTACAATTTTAGTTTTTGAGCTAATTGGTAATCTATTCCAAGGTTTTTGAGTTAAATAACGAAAAACTAACCCTAATTTTATCCATTCACCATCTACTTTTAATTGAATGTATTCACCAGATACATCAACATGGCTTTTATCTAAATGATTATAATAAGGAACTAAGTACACATTTTTGCCTAGCATATCTGCCATAGCATGAGCATAACCCGAAGCTTCCATATAATTTTTGTCATAAATAACAGCTACTGCATCAGTAACATTTTTTTTTAACATTGGCTTTATGGTTAGTTCCATGAATTTACGATAACCACCTTGCTCTTCAAATTCGTTAAGTAGTGGCATCGATTTTTGCCCTGATGGACAAGAATTATTTTCTATAATTACCATTTGTCGTTTACCTTTCTCAGTAGTAACGTGTAATAAATCGGCTCCAGATAAGTGGTAATATTGAGGTTTATATTTTAAAATTTCAATTAAATCTGCAGAATTTACTTTAGGATTTAAATGACAATAACGTTTCACTATTCGATCAGTAGATAAGTTTAAAAAGTAGCTTACCATTGGGTGTATCGTTGCATTCAGTGATTTTTCATACCAATGATTTTCAGCTTCAAAGGTACCAGGAAACACTATTTTCATTTTTTCTGACATCTTGTATCTATCTTTTTTGTTTGTTATATCAATATTACATCAAAAAATGATTTGATTTTAAAAAAATGAAATTTATTTTTCAGCTTTTAATACCAAAAACAATGTGACTTTTTTCATTAGATATTGTCTAAAATACATAATCAAAAAAAATATAATTAAACAGATACAAAATTTAATATTTTATGAAATCTACAATAAAAAAAGTAATGCTGTTCGTACTAAGTATTTTTATGTCAAACAGCTTATTAGCTCAGGAGAAAAGTGAAAAATTAGAAGGTTATTATATAGGCTACAAAGATAATCACTATACTTTTTCTTATAAAGAAGTTGCTACTGGTAAAAAGGAAACTATTCGTTTTCAATATGCAACTCCTGAAGTTATTGAAACATTTAGTTTAAAAAATGATTTTTTTGAAGGTGTATTCTTTGAAGTAACGTATTTTACTTCAAATGTAGATGGTAAATATACTTACAGAATAGTAGATTTAAAAGAACGTAAAGTGCCTAAAGTAGAGAGCGAATTAACAGACCAAAGTTCTTCAAAAACGGTAAAGCCTGAAAAATTGGAAGCTTACTTTATGGGATTCAAAAACAATAAGTATGCTTTCTCTTTTACAGAACAAGCAACAGGTAAAAAGGAAACCATATATTTTAATGAAGTTTCAGAGAGAGTTTCAAAAAATTACGACTTGCAACAAGAGTTTTTTGAAGGCGTTCATTTTGAGGTTACCTATATTACCGATACTGTAAAAGGAAATTTAGTCTACATAATAGTAGATGTTAGAGAAATACAAGAAGAGGAGGACTAAATTCAACCACTATTTCGCTTAAAATACCACATTTTAGTAGTAGAAATATTAGTTGAAAAAATATGTTATCAATTCATATATTTATTATTTTTGATTAATACTTGAGCATAAAAATAAAGCCTATGTAATATCATTTTTTCTTTAATGCCACGAGCAAAATTATAGAATAGTTTTTGCTAAAAGAACCTTGGACTTGTAGTGGCAAATATCCAAGAGCAGAGAATAAATACTGTTTATATTAAAATTTAAAGAAAAATGAAATCACAAATTATAAAATCAATATTATTAATTGTTTTAGTACTAGGCTTACAATCTCATTCATATATCGCATCTACAATTAAAAGCGTAAAAGTTACTGCTATGTTTGATGGATTTAATGAAGAGGGATATAATTTTTCATATGAAACGGATGATGATTATGTAACGATAACCTTTGATAAGGTTAAAGAAGATTTAGTAAAAAAATTTGATTTAAAAGGCGACACTTATGTAGGTGAAAAATTTGAAGTAACTTACTCTGTGTCTACAACTGAAGATGATGACGAAATTTATACTTTAGAATCATTAAAGTTAATTGAAGAATAATTAAAAAAACTTACAATATAATCATAACCTCATTCTATATTTAGAATGAGGTTTTATATTAACTAATAAACTGATGTATACTACTATTATTAAAATTTCAATACTATTATTTGTGTTGCTACTAGCAATTAACATTACCAAAAGATTAACTAAGTCATACATCATTAGAAATTCTATTGAACCGCATAGAAGAAAACTAATTTTAAACCTATTTTACCTTTTATATATCCTATCTTCTTTCTTAGCATTGTTGCTAATTTTAGGAATTGATTTTAAACAATTTGGTGTTGTTGCTTCTTCAATTTTAGCTGTAGTCGGTGTAGGATTCTTTGCTCAATGGTCAATGCTATCAAATTTAACAGCAAGTGTAATTTTGTTTTTTTACCATCCTATGAGAATAGGAGATACAATCAGAATATTAGATAAAGATTTTGATTTAACAGGCGAGGTAAAAAACATCACTGGTTTTTATGTTTTACTTTATCTTTCCGAAACAAAAAAGTATGTTACGGTACCAAATATTATTATATTATACAAGGGAATTGAACTAAAAGATAAGGTTTAATTGTTTGATTTACAGTTTTTTATTTTTTTTTGTAAAAAAACGCAAAAAAAATATTTGTATAAAAAAAAAGTATATATTTACCACATCTTATGAGTAAGTCAAATGTTACGTTTAACTTATTTCGTTAGTAACTTTTCTTTGAAGACAGAGGGTTACTTCGTGTTTTGGAAACGCAGCGAAAAAATTAAGGTGTCTTCTTTTCTACTAAGCATTTTTATGCCGCTCAACTTTTATAAACTGAGTGGTGAATGCGTGGCTTTAAGAGTCTAAACACCCTTTTTTATTTAAAAATAAGTATAGATATTTGTAGTAGTTGATCTATTATTAATTATCTGAATTTTTTTCAAATTATGCCTTTTAATACTATTTTGGTGTAGTTTGATAATGGGATTATTTTCCTAAATTTTAACTAAAAAAATGAATATTAAATACAAAGACTTTATAGAGCAAACTTTTGATTTTCCACAACAAGAGTTCAAAGTAGAAAATAACGAATTATTATTTCATGATATTGATTTAATGCAATTAGTAGAAACATATGGTGCACCATTAAAGTTTACTTATTTGCCGAAAATATCTGAAAACATTTTAAACGCTAAAAAATGGTTTCATGATGCAATTAAGAAAACAAACTATGATGGTAAATATCATTATTGTTATTGTACTAAAAGTTCTCATTTTAAATATGTATTAGATGAGGCTTTAAAAAACGATATACATATTGAAACTTCTTCTGCGTTTGATATTGATATTGTGAAGTCCTTAAAATCATCTGGTAAAATTAAAGACGATGCGTATGTATTATGTAATGGATTTAAACGTGACCAATACATTGCTAACATTGTTAGTTTAATAGAAGGAGGGCATACCAACTGTATTCCTATTATAGACAACTATGAGGAGTTAGATTTAATTTTAGATGAAACTAGTAGTAAGTTTAATATTGGTATTCGTATCGCATCTGAAGAAGAACCAAAATTTGAATTTTATACAAGTAGATTAGGAATTGGTTATAAAAATATCGTAAATTTCTACAAGAAAGAGATAGCAGCAAATCCACAGGTAGATTTAAAAATGTTACACTTTTTTATCAATACTGGAATTAGAGATACTGCTTATTATTGGAACGAACTTACTAAGTGTTTAAAAGTATATATTGAGTTAAAAAAGATATGTCCTACTTTAAATTGCTTAAACATTGGTGGTGGTTTTCCAATTAAAAACTCTTTAGCGTTTAATTATGACTATCAGTACATGGTAGAGGAAATTATCACTCAAATAAAAATAGCTTGTGATGAAGCTGGAGTAGATACTCCTGATATTTTTACTGAGTTTGGTAGTTATACTGTAGGAGAGGCTGGTGGAGCTGTTTACGAAGTTTTATATCAAAAGAAACAAAATGATCGTGAAAAATGGAATATGATTAACTCATCATTCATTACAACACTTCCAGATAGTTGGGCTATTAATAAACGTTTTATTATGCTTCCAATTAACCGCTGGAGTGATGAATATGAAAGAGTGTTATTAGGTGGACTTACTTGTGATAGTGATGATTATTACAATTCTGAACAGCACACAAATGCCATCTATTTACCAAAATATAGTAAACAAAAAACTTTATATATTGGATTTTTCAATACTGGTGCATACCAAGAAACAATTGGTGGTTTTGGAGGATTACAACACTGTTTAATTCCAACTCCAAAGCACATTTTAATAGATAAAAACGAAAACGGAGATTTAACAACACAATTATTTAAAGAACAACAAAAAAGCGAAGAATTCTTATCAATTCTTGGTTACTAAAAATTTAAAAATGGACAAAAGAAATTATGCTGGTATTCCAGATCAATATGCAAAATTAGAAAACTCAAAAATTGTAATTATTCCTGTACCATATGATGGAACTAGTACATGGCAAAAAGGAGCAGATAAAGGGCCTGAGGCTTTTTTAGACGCTTCAGAAAACATGGAATTATACGATATTGAAACAAATAGTGAAGTATATAAAGAAGGAGTGTATTTAGCAGAAACTGTTACAGAAAACAGTTCTCCTGAAGCAGTAGTAAAAACTGTTCATGAAACAACAAAAAAATACATCAATAAAAATAAGTTTGTAACCATTATTGGTGGAGAACACTCTATTTCTATTGGAACTATTAAAGCATTTGATGAGTGCTTTAACAATTTAACTGTTTTACAAATAGATGCGCATGCAGATTTAAGAAAAGAGTACGAAGGAACTCCCTACAATCACGCTTGTGCAATGTACGAGGCTAGTTTAAATACGAACTTAGTACAGGTTGGTATCAGAAGTATGGATAAGTCTGAGAGAAATTCAATGAACTTAGACAAAGTATTTTTCGCTCATGATATGGCTGTTAATGAAGATTGGATGGATGATGTAATTGATCAATTAACAGATAATGTTTTCATTACATTTGATTTAGATGCTTTAGACCCATCAATTATGCCTAGTACGGGAACTCCAGAGCCAGGAGGATTATTCTGGTATGAAACGTTAGAGTTTTTAAAAATGGTGTTTGAGCGTAAAAATGTAGTGGGATTTGATCTTGTTGAATTATGTCCTAACGAAATTGAAAAATCTTCTGATTTCTTAACCGCTAAGCTTTTTTATAAAATGTTAAGTTATAAATTCGCTAGCCAAGAGGAAGAAGACGAAGATGCTTTCTCTGATGATTACCAATCAGGATCTAAAATTAAAGACGACGAATACGACGAAGAGTATTAATGAAGGCTAATGTTATAGCATATCACTTAGAAAAAAGACTGGATCTAAATGTGATCAGAACATTGTTTCCTAACCTTTCTATTGTTAAAAGAGAACATACATTTCTTTTATATGAAATAGAAGATGATAGTTACTTATATATTAAGGATTATGGAAGCATTGTTTTCTTTAATTGTAGTGAAGAGTTTAAGAATGTCACTATTAGTTCTATTGCAAGTAAAGAGATACAACCAGAAAGTTTGCCTTCTGAAAGCTACAGTCTTTCAATAGGAAGTGAAACAGATGTTGATTTTAATACCATAAAAGTAAAAGAACTAAATGTTGATACTATTCATGTAGTTTGTTTAAATTTAGGACAATCAGTTGCCTTAATGAATTATGTGGATAAAACATCTGATTTACATGATAAGACTTTAGTATATTCTAAGCAATTAGAGCATACTGGAAATTTTAAATTAACAAAAAAGCAAATGAGAAAATTCATTGGCAAAACTATGAATCTGAAAAATAATATTGCGGAAGATTTATTTGTCTTTGAAGCTCCAGAAGTAGCATGGAATGTAAAAGAACTTTCTCTTTTAGATTATAAACTGAGAGATGAGTTAGATGTTGTAAAAAGGCATCAAGGAATAGAGAATAGTTTAAATGTAATTAAAGAAAATTTAGATTTATTCCGAGATATTCTAAATCACAAATACAGTAGTATGCTAGAATGGATTATTATCATTTTAATTCTACTAGAAGTAGTACAAATTTTTTTCTAACAACCACAATTTTTAAATAATAAAACAAAAAAGAACAAACAAAAAATGAATACGAATACACATCCAATTTCAGAATTCATTGAAAAATATTTTCTTCACTTTAATGCTGCAGCATTAGTTGATGCAGCTAAAGGGTATGAAGCGCAACTTGATAAGGGATCTAAAATGTTAGTGTCACTTGCAGGAGCAATGAGTACAGCTGAACTAGGAAAAATATTTGCAGATATTATTAGAGCAGAGAAAGTGCATATTATTTCATGTACTGGTGCCAACTTAGAAGAGGACATCATGAATTTAGTAGCACACTCACATTACAAACGTGTTCCTAATTATAGAGATTTAACTCCTCAAGATGAGTGGGATTTATTATTAAAAGGATTAAACCGTGTTACGGATACTTGTATTCCTGAAGAAGAAGCTTTTAGACGTTTACAAAAGCACATTTTCAAGATTTGGAAAGATGCTGAAGAAAGTGGTGAGCGCTATTTTCCTCATGAATTTATGTATAAGCTATTACTATCTGGAGTATTAGAAGAGTATTATGAGATCGATTTAAAAGATTCGTGGATGTATGCTGCGGCAGAGAAAAATTTACCAATGGTAGTTCCAGGTTGGGAAGATTCTACTATGGGAAATATTTTTGCTTCTTACGTGTTAAAAGGTGAGTTAAAAGCCTCTACAATGAAATCTGGAATTGAATACATGACATTCTTAGCAGATTGGTATACTGATAATTCAGAAAAAGGAATCGGATTTTTCCAAATTGGTGGAGGAATTGCAGGTGATTTCCCTATATGTGTAGTGCCAATGTTATACCAAGATATGGAAAGAGAAGATACTCCTTTCTGGAGCTATTTCTGTCAAATTTCTGATTCAACCACTAGTTATGGTTCGTATTCAGGAGCTGTTCCTAATGAAAAAATAACTTGGGGTAAATTAGATATCGATACACCAAAATACATCATTGAAAGTGATGCCACGATTGTTGCACCATTAATTTTTGCTTACTTATTAAAAATGTAACTTTATGAAACGAGTAATAGTAACATATGAAAAATTAACTACTGATATATTAGATTTATTAGTAGAAAAATATCCTGACGGATATGACTATGAAGACATTATCTCTTTTAAAAATGCTAAAGGAGAAACTGTTAAAGCGGTTCAAGTAAATACAGAGGATACTATTTATTTAGTTAAAATAAGCTCTAAGTTAGAAAAGAAAATGGAAGATCATGCCGATGATTATGATGATAATGATGATGGGTACGATTTTGATAATGAAAGCTTACCAGATTTCGACGAGGATAATTTTTCTGAGTAATTGAGTAATAATGAAATATTATAATTCTGATCACACGGTTTCTGTTGAAGGAATCTTCAGAAACTATGAAAATGGCTATTACAAATTTGAATTATTAAATGGAGACTTTGTAGACTTTGAACAAATTAATAATAAAGTCTTACATTTATATGACTTAAAGTCAAAAGAGTTTGTTGGTAAAAAGTTTTCAATAGAATATATTGAAATTATCGACGATTTGGATGATGATGATTTTGTAGCTTTCAAATTAAACAATTTAACACTCTTATAAATGAATGTAAATTTTCACATTTCGTTACCATGCAAAAGCATTGAAGAAACTATCAAATTTTACACTGAAAACCTAGATATAAAAAAGGGTAGGAGCACAGATACGTGGGTTGACTTTAATTTATTTGGAAGTCAAATTACTTTTGTACTAGCTGAAGAATTTAGCTTTCAATATCCTTTTTATCTTTTAGAAAATGAAGAGTTACCAACTTTTCATTTTGGCGTAATTTTAGATAGTTACGAATGGGAAAAATTACATGATAAAATAAACCGATGGTCTGTAGATACCATCACCCAAAAAACCTTTTTTGTTGATAAAAATGGTGAGCAAAATTCATTCTTTGTCGAAGATCCAAATGGTTACCACATTGAGTTCAAAACGTTCAAAGAGCACAATGAAATTTTCTTATAATTCTTAAATACATCATTATGAGTATAATCGACCTTTTTGAATCTAGTATTCACAGAAATAATATGGCTCATTTTTCAGCATTAGTAAATATTGCTTTAGTAGATGGTGAATTAAACACAAACGAGAAAGACATTATCAGTCGTTTCGTTAAAAAATTAGATATCAACGAAGAGGAATATAAAGAGGTAATTAAAAACCCTTCAAAATACCCAGTAATTCCTCAAAATACTATTGACGAACGCTTAGAGCGTTTATTAGATTTATTTAAAATTATCTTTTCTGATCATAATATCGATGATCAAGAAAGTAACTTGATTTTACGTTATGCTATTCAATTAGGCTTTAAAGAAGAAGATGCTAAGTCGATTATATCAAAATCGACGAAAGTTTTCTCTGCGAATATCGATTTTGAAGCATACAAGAAAATACTTTCAATAGTATAGCCATGAAAAACATTTTAATACCTTACGATTTCTCTGAAGCGGCTATTAACGCCCTTAATTACACGAAAAAAATCTTTGAAGGAAACAAGATAAATGTTTTCTTACTAGACGTGTACATTGGTGAACGTTCTTATTTGTTAAGCGAAGAGCATAATCAAGAATGGTTTAGCCAGATGGACGACGATATCGAAGATGAATTGTCGTATTTAGTAGGTATTCTAAATGAAGAAGAAAATGGTTTTACCTATCATTCAATTGTAGATTCTAATTCGCTTACAAATGCGGTTAAAGAGGCTATTAAAAAGGAAAAAATAGATTTGGTTATTAGTGGTACCAAAGGAGCTAAAAGTTTAGCACAAACTTTTATGGGAACTAATACTATTAAAATTATCAATAGTATTGATACTACACCGGTATTAGTAGTTCCTACCAGTTACAAATACAAGCCTATTGATCGAGTTATTTTTTCTACTAATTTCAAAAAAACGTATACAAAAGAAGAACTAGAAACTTTAATTGCTATCTGTAAAATGAAGCAATGTGAAGTAGAAGTTGTTAATTTATCTGTAGAAGAAGCTTTAACTGATAATCAAAAGAATCATAAAAATATTCTGAGAGACTTATTAGGAGAAGTAAATAGTAGCTTTAAAAAGCTAGATTGGAATGATTCTGAAACCAAAACGATTCAAACGCATATAGAAGCTTCACATGGGCAATTATTAGTTTTTATCAATCACCATTATAGTTTTTTTAATAAATTATTGAATGAAAACGTTATTAAAAAAATAACCTTTAGCAGTAGTATACCACTATTAATTTTACCCGAATTATAAATGAAAACACATAAGCTCACAAAACCTTTTTACATAGCCATTACACATCTTTTTTACGCATTTTCTATGATTGACAAGAGAATGACGGTTCAAGAAAAAAAAGAAATTGTAGGCTCGGTAAAAGAAGAGTGGGCTACTAATGAGTTTGGTTTTGACAGTGAAGAGCTTATTTATGAAACCATGAGAGATTTGATAAAAGAAAATCTTTCTGCGGATAAAGCTTACGAAAACTTTAAAGCGTATTTCATTGTAAACAAAGAGCTTTTTACCAGACAGATTAACTTAGATTTGTTAGATGCTTGTCATAAAATATGTAATGCTGTAAACGGTAAAAATAAATCGGAATTAATCTTGCTAACCAAACTTCATAAATTAGTACACGAAAGTACACATAAATAAAAATTGCTGAATGAGATTTGTAGTTCATCAAAAAAACAAAAGTGAAATACCTGGTAAACCTATTTTTATAGGAACCAAAAAGCAAGATACCATTCACATTACATTAATGGCTTATGATGATGAACGATTTGTGGAAGTTACTATTGAAACCATTGAGGATATATTAAAATATACCGAGCAATACAAAAATGTATGGGTTAATATAGATGGAATTCATGATGTAGCACCAATTAAGAAAATCTGTACCTTATTTAATATTCATCCTTTAATTGCGGAAGATATTGCCAATACAGGATTGCGTTCAAAATCTGATATTGACGATGATTTTATTTTTACGGTGATTAAAATGATGTTTTTAGGCAAGTATCAACGACTTCATGCAGAGCAAGTTTCTATGTACTTAACCAAAAACATACTTTTTACCTTTCAAGAACAACGTGGTGATGTTTTTGACCCAATACGAGAACGATTAAGAAATAAAAAGGGTAGGATTAGAGCAAATAATTTAAGTTACTTAAAATACTGTTTATTAGATACTATTGTAGATAATTATCATTTATTAGTGGAGATTTTCGGTGAGAATGTTGAAGAATTAGAAGATCGAATTTTATCCAACCCAAATAAAGATATTTTAGAGAGTATCAATAAAAATAAAATAGAGCTTAATTACTTTAAAAAGAATATTCGCCCGGCCAGAGAAGCAATTAGTAATTTTAAAAATTATAAAACTCCGTTAATTACCAAAAGAGAGCAGCATTTCTTTAACGATTTAAACGAGTTAATTGGCAGAGTTTACGAAGCTTTAGAAAACTACAAAAGTATGCTTAGCGAGCAATTAACGGTGTATTCTACACATGTAAATTACAAGCTGAATGAAATCATGAAGCTGCTCACTATTTTTTCAGTAGTATTTATCCCAATTACCTTTATTGCGGGTATTTATGGAACCAACTTCGAATTTATCCCAGAGTTAAAACTTAAATACGGTTATTTTATCATGTGGGGCTTTATTATTGCTGTGGCTTTATCTATGTTGTTGTTTTTCAGAAAGAAGAAGTGGTTTTAAAATAGTTGAAAACTACTTGTGTTTAAAGTTTATAAACTACATTTTTTATTGATTATCTAAATCAGAGTATAATTTTTTATGTTTTCAATCTTTTCTATATTTGATTAAACAATAAATACTTTGATTAACCATAAGTCTATTGCCGTATTGCCCTTTATCAATATGAGTAACGATATTGATAATGAATACTTCTGTGACGGTATTACTGAAGAAATTATTAATGCATTATCCAAAGTACATCAACTAAAAGTTATTGCCAGAACTTCTTCATTTGCTTTTAAAAATAAAGGTATTGATATTAGAGAAATCGGTAAACAATTAGGCGTAAATACGGTTCTAGAAGGAAGTATTAAGAAATCTCAAAAAAGGATTAGGATTAATACGCAATTAATTGATGTACAAGACGGAACACATTATTGGACTAAAAAATTTGATAGAGAATTAATAGATATTTTCGATTTACAAGATGAAATTAGTCTAACCATTGCAGATGAAATTCGAAATAATTTTGGACATTTTGAAATTCAAGAGCAATTAATAAAGCAACCTACAGCTAATGTAGATGCCTATCAATTATTTTTAAAAGGACGTTCTCTACAATTAAAATGGACTCCTGAGAGTTTAAATTTAGCGATAGGGTTTTATAATAAAGCTATTGAGCTAGATAAGAATTATGCGAAAGCGTACTATGCTAACTTACAGTGTTATGGTTTATTAGGTATGTGGGGTTACATGCCTTACGAAGAATCGATTGATTTAGCTATTAATAATTTATTAATTGCGAAAGAGTTAGATACTTCATTACCAGAATATCCATTATCCTTTGTTGGTAAGTTTTTTTGGCAAGAATGGGACTTTAAAAATGCCTATATCCACATTAAAAAAGTTTTAGAAATAAACCCAAATCACATTGACGGCTTGGAAGCTATGGCAGAATTGTTTATTGCTCTTGGTTTTTTTGACGAAGCATTAATATATGCAAACAAACTGTTAGATGTCGATCCTCTTTCTGCTAATAATCATTACACGTTAGCTCACATTTATTATTATCAACAAAAATTTGAAGCAGCACTTGATGCTATAAATTATGCTTTAACTTTAAATCCACAATTAGAATTAGCGCATCATTTAAAATGCTTTTGTCTGATATGGTTAAATAAGAAGGACTCTTTTGAAAAGTTCATAGAAAACACATCATTAATAGAAGAGAAGAAACTATTGTTTGCTATAATCAATGAAAGGGATGTTGATGTATCTCAACAACTTATTAATAAGTGGACTCAGCAAAATAGAGAAAATATGCTAGTTCCTTATGATCTGTTTATTCTAGCTAATTCTACCTATAAAGAAACAGGATTTATTCATTTAAAAGAAATGATAGATAAAAAAAGGGGACAAGTAATAAACTTTAGGCAAGAACCTTTTTTAAAACCTTTACAACATATAAATGGTTTCGAAAATCTACATCATGCTAATTTATATATCAAAGACATTTCTCAATCTAAAAAATTAGTAGAAAAAGCAGTCTCAACTATTTTAGATAATCATCTTATAGAAACTTTGAAAGATAAATTACTAACGTATTTTAATGAAGAAGAACCTTATTTAAATCCGCAACTAAGTTTAAAAATAGTAGCAGATGTACTAGAGTTAAATACCAATAAAGTATCATACTTAATAAATAAAGCGTTTAATCTTAATTTCAATGACTTTGTTAACTCTTATCGACTCAATCATTTCAAAACCATTGCTTTAAATCCTAAAAACGCTCATCTTACCATTCTTGGATTAGCTTATGATAGCGGCTTTAACTCCAAAAGTGTTTTCAATACGTATTTTAAAAAGTCTGAAAATAGTACTCCAAGAGTTTGGTTAAAAACAACATTCAATAAATAACAATAAGTTGGTTTGAAATTATAATTCAGAACGCTTGCCATAAGAATGTTATGAATCTTTGTGTCGTAAATTATTTAAAAGACACATTGAAATGAAAAAAACAGTATGTATTGTATTAATACTTTGTACTCTAAACGTTTTTACACAAAACAGTGAGAAATCATTAAAAGTTACCAATCAAAATCTTAACTATAGAGTTAGTTTTCCAGCCATTATTTTAGGTAATATAGGTAAAGGAGGAGAAAGAACAAATACCGAGCATATAGAGTTTCATGTAAAACGTGAATTAGATGCTAAAAACATTATCGGAATAAAATTCGCTACTTGGAGGTTATTTCAGCCAATGGGAATTCAATGGTGGGACGGACTTTTGGATAAGATAGATTCTGAAAGCGAGTTTTACCCAGGTTATTTGCGAGAAACAGGAATAGGCGTTTCGTATCAGAGAATGCTTTGGAAAGGATTATTTGCTGCCGTAGAAGTATTGCCACAGTATAAAACGTATACGGATTTAAATCATAAAAAAATTGCGAATGGTTTTAAGCTTTACACCTCATATCACATAGGTTATCATATCGCTTTTGGAAAAAAGAAACGAATATTTATAGAACCACAAATTCATTGTCAAAATTGGATGTTTGATACAAATACACCCGCTGAATTTAAACAGTTAGATGCCAAATGGAAATCGTATTTTTTATTTGAACCGAATTTATACATAGGAATAAGACTCTAAAAACAAAAACTAAGAAAAACCATTGCACTATATGCATCTACGCTTGTACTTAAGATGTTACTTTAAAAGTGCTTCACTATATTTAAAAAATGATTTTTATGAAAAAAAACATATTTCTATACTTATTACTACTTGTTTCAATTCCTAATTATGGACAACAAGGATTAAATGAGGAAATTAATAAACTCTTAAAGGAAGAATTAGAAAAACAGTCAATTAAAAATGCTTTTCTGAAAGTATATTCTAAATCTAAAGCGATTGATATTAATATAATTGAGAGTAAGAATAATAAAGAGGTTCTTAGTAAGAATACACCTTTTTACACGGCTAGTATAACCAAAATGTTAACCGCAACAGCTATAGGTATTTTAAAAGATAAGCACATGTTAAATTTTGAAGATAAAATAGCGGATTATCTACCCGAAACTTTACTTAATGGGTTGCATGTTTTAGACAATAAAGAGTATTCAAAAAATTTAACTATTGCACAGTTATTACAGCATACATCGGGTTTGCCAGACTATTTTACAGATGAAACCAATGATGGTAGTCCAAATATTATTAATCAATTACTCATTGATACCGATAAGTCTTGGTCTGCTGAAGAGTTAATTCAGTTTACAAAAGAAAAGATGAAACCTCATTTTATTCCTGGAGAATGTTATCATTACACAGATACAGAATATGTGCTTTTAGGGTTACTAATTGAAAAAGTAAGTAAAGTTTCATTAGCAGAATTCTTTAAACAGCATATATTTCAGCCTTTAGAAATGAATAATTCTTATATCAATCTAAAATCATCACCTGTAAATAGTACACCACCAATAGCTAAATTTTATGTAGATACTACTGAGTTATCATCAATTAAAAGTTTAAGTGCCGATTGGGGAGGAGGCGGTTTAGTATCTACAGCTGAAGATCTTATTCGATTTTTTGAAGCTTATAATAATCATAAAATCCTAGAAAAAAACACACTATTAACAATGCGTAATTGGGTTTTTGAAACTAAAGGAATGGAATATGGTTATGGAATTAGAAAAGTGTCATTCAATAAAATTTATGATAACAATACTGATTTACACGTTATTGGTCATAATGGAAGTACAGCATCGTTTTTATGGTATTGTCCTGAATTAGATACCTATGTAGCAGGAACTTTAAATCAATTAGAGGCTTCGAAAAGCTCGTTAAACTTAGTTTATAAAGTACTTGAATCAATAAAAAACCATTAGTTGTATGTATTTATAATTTAAGATGCAAAGATACGGTTCTAAAGGAATTAATATACAAGGCAAAAGTTTAGTAATAACAATAGAGTAGAAGGATCTAGTGCACTAAATACTATGCAGATTATAAGCTTTGTATTATTTTTGCATGATTTCTTTTTAAATCCCTCAAATTTGTTAGCAAAAAGACCTCAATTACCACAAAACTCATTAGCAACTCCAGATTATTTTATATTCTGTTTGGAAGCAGTTCAAGATATTGAAATAGAAAATGTTACACCAACTCAGCAAAAACTAGAGGAGTTAACAATGGATTTTGGTATTGCGAGTATTTATAAAACCTGTGATACTATTGAAGGCTTAGAAGAAAGTTTAAACACCTTAGTTTTAGACGATCATCATTTTAAAAATTATGAGATTATTTATTTAGTGATGACTGGTGAAGCAAATAGTGTTTGTTTAAATGGTTATTTGTATAATTTACAAGAGATTGCGGAGATTTTTGAAGGACGATTAAACGACAAAATCTTGCATTTTGCAAACTCTAAAGTATTGGATTTAACCCAAGACGAAGCACAATATTTCCTAGATATTACTGGTGCAAAAGCAATTTCCGGCTATGGAAACGTGTTTAATGGAGTTGCTAGCTCAAACTTAGATAAAGTATTCTTTAATTTATTTAATGAAGACGACAATATGTTTGAAGTTGTAGAAGAATTACACCGTAAACACTACAAGTTGTGTAAACTCCTTGACTTTAGGTTGTATTATTGATTTATTAAATCAAATTCAAGTTATCCTCCAATAAACCGTTGTAACTACGATAACACTACGTACCTTTACAAAAAATATTTTCATGTCTAAAAGTTTTACCGACTTAGGAATTAATCCTGAACTTCAACAAAGTTTAACAAACTTAAAAATCTCTGTGCCAACAGATATACAAGAAAAAACGATTCCTATCATCCTAACGCAACATCAAGATGTAGTTGCATTGGCTAAAACAGGAACCGGTAAAACCGCTGCTTTTGGATTACCGCTATTACAGTTAATTGACACAAATAACCCGAACATTCAAGCAGTAATTTTAGCACCAACTAGAGAATTAGGTCAACAAATACACGCAAATTTAACGGCTTTTGCATCGCAAATACCAAATATATCTATTGCATCCATTTGTGGTGGAATTCCTATAAAACCACAGATTGAACGCTTAAAAAACGATGCACATATTGTTGTTGCTACTCCAGGTCGTTTAGCCGATTTGGTAAAACGTGAAGCCATTAATATTAAAAACATCGCTTATTTTATTTTAGACGAAGCCGATGAAATGGTGAGTACTTTAAAAGAAGGATTGGATAGTATTATTAAAGAAATTCCTAAGAAAAGAAGAACGTTATTGTTTACAGCAACATTGTCTGGAGCTATAAAACAACTGATTAATAATTACATGGCTAAAGATGTTATTCAAATTGAAGCCGATATGGAAACTGTCGGACATCAAGGAATAAAACATCAATATGTAGTGGTACAACCGATAGAAAAGCTAGAAGTATTATTACATTTTTTAGCATCAAAAGAAGGAGAGAGAGGAATTATTTTTTGTAAAACGAAAGCAGCTGTAAATAAATTAGCCAAAAACTTAGCGATTAATAAATTCTCTTCTGGTGCAATTCATGGAAGTTTAACACAAGGGATTCGCGATAGAATAATGGAACAATTTAGAGAAGGACATATCAATATTTTAGTAGCTACTGATTTGGCGGCTCGTGGTATCGACGTAAAAGAAGTTTCCTTTGTTGTTAATTATCATTTACCCGATACGTACGAAGCTTATGTACACAGAAGCGGACGAACAGCTAGAGCAGGAGCAAAGGGACTTTCGTTAAGTATTATACAGGAAGAAGAAGTTGAAGATATTCCTGACTTTGAAGCAGAATTAGGCATTATGTTTCGTCAATTTAAAAAAGCAGATGCACAAAGTATCGAAGAAAATAATACGTTCTTGTGGGCAAAGAAGATATTTAAAACGAAACCTAACAGAACAATTTCAGAAGAATTTAAAGAAAAAGTTAAAACTGTTTTTCATCATTTAACTAAGGATGAGTTAGTCGAAAAAATGTTAGCACATCACCTTGCAGAAGTGAATAAAGATAAACTGAAACAAGATTCTAAAAAGAAGTAGTTTATTTTCATACTTTACATATAATCTTTTTAAGAAGTTTTCGTACTACTATTTTCAATATCTTTAAGCTTATTTGAAAAAGTTAAAAAATGACCATATAAATTTTGGTTGTTTTTAGTAATGAATATCCGTTTTAAGTCATAAATAACGTTTTGGCGTCATTCCGAATTTATTTCGGAATCTCATAACGCTGTTAAGCAAATATTTATGATGAGAACCTGAAATAAATTCAGGTTGACATTTCTTTTTTAATATATATTGCAGGTATTCAATTTTAGTTTAAAGATTTATAAATAAGCGTGTACGACTATAATCATAAGAGTATTATGAAATTTAAAGCCTTTAAAAAAAGAAAATTCTGGTTGCGATTTATTGCCTCTGTAATACTTGTGCCATTATTATTTCTCATTGTTACGGTGTTATATATCAATACTAAACAGAATAGTATAATTAAAGATCATATAGCTGAGCTTAACAAAACCCACGAAGGTTTTATTGATATAGGTGATACGCATTTATCACTCTTTAGTAATTTTCCAAATATTTCTTTTAAAGTAGATGATTTAAAAATAAAGGAAACTAAAAGTGAAAACTCACCGGTTATTTTGGACGTAAAAGATATTTACGTAGGCTTTAATTTGTGGGATATTTTGGATGGAAATTATACCATTAAATCATTAATTGTAGAAGAAGGTTTTTTTGATATTGTAATTCATGAAGATAAAAGTCTTAACCTTTTAAACGCACTAAAACCTTTTGATGAAACAGAAAGTGAAGAGCCTATAGATTTTAAACTTAAAAAAGTCAAATTACACAATTTAGATATTCACAAAAAAGATGAAGGTCAAAATACAGACTTAGAAACATTTATTTATGACGCTGATGGTGGTTTCAATATTGATAATGAAGTTATTTCAGGACATATTGATACTAAGTTTGAAATGAATTTAATTAGTAACGGCGATACTACCTATGTAAAACACAAACATTTCGATCTTCATACAGATATTAGTCTTGATAAAGATACTGGATTGCTTACCATTGAACCTTCTGGAGTTACTATGGAACATGGTGATTTTGAATTAGAAGGAAAAATAGACACAAAAAATGATCTTGATCTTGATCTAATAATAAAAGGAGCGAAGCCTAATTTTGATATGCTTATCGCCTTTGCTCCAGAAGATCTTATACCCGTTTTAGAGCGTTATAATAACGCCGGAAAAATTTATTTTAATGCAGTAGTTCAAGGACCTACATTGAATCAACAAGTACCTTTTTTTGATGTAAATTTCGGAGTAAGTGAAGCTTTTTTAGAAAACACCAACAAAGGTAAACGAGTTAAAAATATTGGTTTTAAAGGGCATTTTACGAATGGTAAAGAACGAAGTTCTCGTACAACAACATTCTCCCTAGAAAATATGACTGCCAAACTAGGAAAAGGAAAAATTCTAGGAAATGTCGTAATCAATAATTTTGATGAACCAGAAATAGACATGCGATTAAATGCAGACTTCAATCTTGAATTTGTAACTGATTTTTTAAACTTAAGTGACGTAGATATTGCATCTGGGAATGTTTCCTTAAAAATGAATTTTCATGATATTATAGATATTGATAATCCAGAACAAGCACTCAGTAAATTAAACCAGGCATATTATAGTGAGTTAAAAATTGACAGCCTCAGTTTATCGTCCAAAGATCTTCCTGCGCCATTAAAAAAACTGAATGCGCATGTAGTAATGAATGGTAAAAAAGCGACTATCAATCAATTTGATATGCTTTTAGGTAACTCTGATATTTCAATAACTGGATATTTGTCAGATCTTCCTGCTATTGTGCATCATACAGACACACTAGTCGTTACGCATTTAGATATTAAATCGGACCTATTAGATATTGCTGAACTTACCCGGTTTTCTGCGACAGATAGCATAAAAAAAGGTATAGACGAGCAAATTAAAGATTTAACTGCTGGATTTTCATTCAAATCTTCAGCAAAGGCTTTTACCGAAAGTAAATATTTACCGAAAGGTGAGTTCTTTGTAGACAGTCTTAATGCGAAACTAAAGCATTATCCTCATAAACTTCATGATTTTCATGTAGATGTATTAATTGATAACAAAGATCTTAAAATCAAAGATTTTACGGGTTATATTGACGATTCTGATTTTCATTTTAACGGATTGGTACACGATTATGGTTTTTGGATGCAAAAAGAATTGAATGGTGATGTAGATTTAGATATCACTTTAAAGTCTGATGTATTGCGTTTGGAAGACATTTTCTCGTATCAAGGTGAAAATTATGTTCCGGAAGAATATAGACATGAAGAATTTAAAAAACTGGAATTACACGTGAATTCTAGTATGCATTATAAAGCATCAGCACTACATTCTATAGATTTAGAATTAGACAAACTGAATACCAAAATGCAGCTACATCCATTACGATTTGAACGCTTTACAGGTGATTTTCATTATGAAGATGATCATCTTGTTGTGAAAGATTTTATAGGTAAAATAGGGAGGACTTCTTTTAATATTGGCTTGAATTATTATTTAGGAGATGATGACGCAATTAAAAAACGAGACAATTACCTTAGTTTCAAAGCCAATTATATTGATTACGATCAACTGTTTCCTCCTGATAAACCAACCGAAAAGGCAACCATAACTGTAAAATCAAAAACTGCAGATGTTCCAACCCACGCAGATGCTTTTAATTTGTATGAGTTACCATTTACAGATATGAAATTTGATGTTGATGTAGATTATTTTATGTATCAACGGATTTATTTAGAAGATATAAAAGCAAAATTACGTACTACGCAGAATCATTACATTTATGTAGATACTTTACATATGAATGCCGCTGGAGGTAATTTTAATATGTCTGGATACTTTAACGGTAGTAATCCGAAGAAAATTTACCTGAAACCTAAAATAAAAACGACTAAAATTGATTTGGATAAGTTCTTATTTAAGTTTGAAAATTTTGGACAAGATCATTTGGTTTCTGATAATTTAAAAGGACATGTTTCGGCTACAATAGATGGAAAAATTAGAATCTATCCTGATTTAGTGCCAGATTTAGATCAATCTGAAATTCACATGGATGTAAAGGTTTTTAATGGAAAATTGCAGAATTATGAACCTATGAAATTGTTGTCTAGTTATATGGGCGATAAAAACCTGAACAATATCAAATTTGATACGATTCAAAATCATATTGATATTAATAACGGACGCATAACAATTCCAAATATGACGATTGAATCCACATTAGGACACATGGAATTATCTGGAACACAAGATTTGAATAATAATATTGAATATTACTTAAGAATTCCTTGGAAAACTGTTAGGAAAGCAGTTTGGTATAAATTATTTAAGAACAAAAAAAATAGTGGAACTAAAGAAGAAGAGGATGAAATTATAGAAGTTGATCCTACCAAGAAAGTTAAATACTTAAACTTAAAACTACATGGAACTGTGGATGATTTTAAGGTTTCCATGAAGAAGAAACCAAAAAGGAAGAAAAAGTAAGTTTTACATGTGTTAGTGATAATTTAAAAAGTGAAAAATAAATCACAAAAACTCTAAATAAAGCCTTATTAGTATTGGAGTTCTCAAAATTTTTAAAAAATGACAACTATACCTAACTTGGGATTTTAATAATTTAAAAAATGACAATTTATTTCCTATAAAAATAGAAAAAAAGAGCTTTCACTACAAATCGAAAGCTCTTCTTTTTATTTAAAATTTGAGTGAATTTATCTTTTCCTCAGAGAATACACACAAGGTATTACAAATAAATTTAAAAGGGTAGCAGACAATAAACCTCCCAAAATAACAATTGCCATTGGACTTTGGATTTCATTTCCTGGTTGATCTCCTTTTAGCGCTAAAGGAATTAATGCCAAACCAGTTGTAAATGCTGTCATCAAAATTGGGTTTAATCTATCAATTGCTCCTTGTTTTAATAATTCTAATCCGTGTAAACCTACTTTTTTTAGGTCTTCATATCTTGAAACTAGTAGTATTCCATTTCTAGTGGCGATACCAAAAAGACTTATAAATCCTATTGTAGCAGCAATATTTATTATTCCAGAAGTGAAATAAACAATCATTATTCCACCTATTAATGCTAGCGGTAAATTTAATAATACAATGAAAGCTAAATTCAAATTATCAAACTCATAATACAATAACCATAATATTAAAAGGATAGCAAGGATAGCTGTTATAAGAAGTAGTTGAGATGCTTTAGCTTCGCTTTCAAATTGTCCTCCATATTCAATTCTGTAATCTTCAGGTAAATTTACAGCGCCGTTTATACTTTTTTTAATATCATTTACCACAGAACGTAAATCACGACCTTGAACATTTGCAGTAACAACAATTTTACGTTGTACATTTTCTCTACTAACGCTGCTAGGACTGCTTACTGATTGAATTGAGGCTAATTCACTAAGAATAACTTTTTTCCCATTTGGTAGGGAAATTAAAGCATCTGATATTGCTTTTTGTGAATTTCTATAAGCTTTATCATATCTAACAGTTAAATCGAAAAATTTTTGACCTTCATAAATATCTCCGGCAGATTCACCTGTAAAAGCTATATCCATTTGTTCCAGTAAATCTTTAATAGTCATACCATACGCAGCAAGTATTTGTCGTTTAGGTGTTATACGAATTTGTGGAACTTCAATTTGTTGATCAACAGCAGCATCAGCAATACCATCGATATTTTTTATGTTTCGTTCAATTGATTTTCCTAAATCAAATAGTGTAGGTAAATCCTCACCAAATATTTTTATTGCGATATTGGCACGAGTACCTGATAACATATGATCAATTCGATGACCTATTGGTTGTCCTAAAGTAACATTTACACCAGGAACTAAACTTAATTTATTTCTTACTTTCTCGTAAAATTGTTCTTTAGATTTTCCATTCAGATTAAAGGGAACGTCAATTTCCGCAGCATTTACACCTTGTGCATGCTCATCTAATTCAGCTCTACCAGTTCTTCTGGTAACTACAGTTATTTCAGGCATACTCAAAAGTAATTCTTCTGCCATTTTCCCATTTTTATTGCTTTCTTCTAAAGACATTCCTGGAATACCAACCATACTAATTACTAATGAACCTTCATTAAACTCTGGTAAAAAACTTCGTCCTAGTTGTGAAAGTGTTAATAAAGAGCCTAAAAAAACAATTACTGTTACAGTTAAAACTAATTTAGGAACTTTTAATACCGTTCTCAATGCTCTTGAATAATGCTTTTGAATCCATTTTTCAACACGAGTACCTTCAGCCTGTTTGGTTAATACTTTCTCTGATTTAAGTAAATAAGAACATAAAACAGGAGTTAAGGTTACAGCCACAATTAATGATGTTAACACAGAAGTAATAAAGGCAATACCCAAAGGTTTTAATAATCGACCTTCCATACCGCTTAAAAAGAAAAGTGGTATAAAAGAAACTATAATAATTAATGTAGCAATTATTATCGAACTTCTAATTTCTATTGAAGCATCTTTAACTACTTGTAATACAGAAACTCTATTTTCTTTTGGCTTTTTTATATTCTCTCTAAGTCTTTTATAAACATTTTCAACATCGATAATAGCATCGTCAACTAATGCTCCAATAGCAATAGCCATTCCTCCTAAACTCATTGTGTTTATGGTATATCCTAATATTTGCAGAACAATAATTGAAACCAATAAAGAAATAGGAATTGCTAGGAGAGAAATGACTGTGGTTCTCCCATTCATTAAGAAAATGAATAATACTACTAACACAAAAAAGGCACCTTCTAATAATGTGTTTTGTAAGTTATTAATCGATGCTTTTATAAAATCTGCTTGTCTAAATATTTGACTTTCTATTGTTATTCCTTTTGGTAATGAAGTTTTTAAGTCTGTAATAGCATCATCTAATTTCTGAGTTAATTGTAAAGTGTTTACATCTGGTTGTTTAGAAATCGTCATGATAACAGATGATTTAGCATTTAACGAACCATCACCAATTTTATCAGCGGCACCAATAACCACCTTTGCAACATCTTTTACTTTAATAGTTTGTCCCTTAATTTGTTTAACGACTGCTTCTTCTAAATCATTTAAATTATAGATTCTTCCGCTACCTTTGATGATATATTCATTTCCATATTCATTAAATATTCCTCCTGGAGTATTCAAATTACTTTCTTTAACTTTTTCTAAAAGTTCTTGAATACTAATACCGTATTGACTTAGCTTATTAGGATTTGCTAATACCTGATATTGTTTATAATCTCCGCCAATAACTATAACATTAGCAATACCACCAATGGATTTTATTCGTGGACTAATTGTCCAATCAGCAATTGTTCTGACTTCCATTGATGATAAACTATCGGATTGAATTCCAAGTAACATTATTTCTCCCATAATAGAAGAAATAGGAGCGAGGGTTGGTGTTCCAACTTCTTTTGGAAGTTTTTCACGTACCATTGGTATTCGTTCGCTTACAATTTGCCTGGCTTTATAAATATCTGTGCCCCATTCAAATTCCACCCAAACAATCGAAATTCCAGCCGCGGATGAAGAACGTATTCTTCTGACATTTGGAGAACCGTTCATAGCAGTTTCTAATTGATAACTTACTAGTTTTTCAACTTCTTCAGATTCCATACCATGTGCTTCCGTAAGAATAGTAACCGTAGGTGCAGTTAAATCTGGAAAAACATCTACATTCATTTTCTTAGCTAAATACACTCCTGCTAAGCTTAAAAATGCTGTAGCCAATAACACCATTAATCTGTTTTGAAGTGAAAATGATAAAATTTTATTTAACATACTAAGAACATTTAATGTGCATGACCATGCGCTGGAGCTTCACCAGACATTGATGCTGTTTTTACTTGATAAGCTCCTTTAGAAACGACATATTCTCCTATTCTAAGACCCGATAAAATTTCTGTTTCATTACCATTTTGTTTGCCAATGGTAACTTGTCTTTTTTCAAAACTTTCACCAGATGATTGAACTATCACTGTATAGTTACCATAATCTTCTAATAAAGCAGCAGTAGGTATCATTAGGCCTTTTTTTGATTTACCTATAGATACAATTACTGGTGTAACACTTCCAATAGGCATATTTACAACATCATTTATTTTAGTATAAATATGTAGCATAGGTTTTTCCTTGGAAATCGTTTTATCTACTGACAAAACTTCTCCTTCTGTACTTTTAATATTAGACCAATTGTTAGCATCAGTTTTATACGATATGTCTTTAATATCCTGTAGTTCTTTAAAGTAATTCGGACTTACTTGAATTTTTAATAAACTAGACTTAGAATCTGTAATTGAAAAAAGTACATCTCCTTCGGAAACATATGTTCCATTTTTTACAGTTAAAGATTGAATGTATCCATTAAAAGGAGCTTTTATAATTTTTCCTTTAGAAGAGTAACCTTTGGCTAGGTTTTGATAATTTTCTCTTGCAATTTTATAATCACGTTCAACTTGTTCAAAATCTGATTTTGCAATAATTTTAGATTCAAAAAGCTCTTTTTTTCGATTGTAATTAGTTTCTGATTGTTGTAAAATTGCTCTAGCATTTTGTACTTCTACAGATAAGTTATTAGCTGTAAAATCCTGACTAGAGATGGTCAAAATAGTTTCGCCTTTTTTTAGGTAAGTTCCTTCAGTTATTGATTTTGAATAACTAATTTTTCCATTTGTACTAGCCACTAAAGTTTGAACATCAGTAGGAGCAGCTTCCCATATACCAAAAGTTGTAATTGTTTCGTAAACTTCTTTTTTGACTACAGGATTGGTTTGAAACCCCATCTTCCAAGCTTGTTCTTTCAAAAACGAAATCCCTCCAGTTTCATCACCAGTTCCCAAAGCTTCTATGGCAATTGCTTTTGAGTTGTAAACAATTACATCTTCAATTATTATTTGGTCTTTATATTCAGGTGTTTCAAGATTAAAAACTAATTGAAAGTTTCCTTGAGATTTTGGCGTAATTATAGGCGTAAATATACCAGGAGAGGAGGGAGCAGAAACTGTATGAGTTGCTACAATTGTACCCTTTTTAAGTAAATTTACAGTTACTTTTCCTTCAGTAATTGGGCGATGTTTTTCTAACTTAGTAAAATGAGCTGTAAACTTGCTTGGCTCGTTAATTACTAATGCAGGAAACTCAACGAATAATTCAGTATTATTTGTCCAAATAGTTTCACTTTTAGTAGGGAACTCTTCCGAAGCTTCATCAACCTCAGAAATCTTTTTTGTATTGCATGAAAATACAAACAAACAACACAAAATTATAACCATATTTTTCATTTGTAGATTGATTGTTTGTTATTGAATTTTACCAATAATAATATAGTTTCCTTTAGTAGATAAAGTCACTTTTACATCACTATCTGAAGAGTTTTTCCAATACCATCCGTGCGAACCTTTAAACGGCATTGTTTCAGTACCTTGTTCTCCTGCAGATGTTCCTTTTGAATAACTTTTAAAGTAACCTTCTGGGAATTTATCTTTTTCTTCAGGATCTCCGTGAAAATCAAAAATTAAAGGAGCTGTTGAAGACCATTTATAAGTTAAATTTTCTCCGCTATTAATTTTAAATTTATATTCTAAAGCGCTTCCTGCTTTAACAGTAATTGTAGTTTCATTTTCTTGTACTTCGACTACATTGTTTTTTTGCTGTTCTGTTTCTACTTGTTTAGTTTCATTTGTAGTTTCTTTATTAACATCTTTTGTCTCGTTTTTACAGCCAACAAAAGTGAAAACTGCTAATGCAACTATGACTAAAATTGATTTGATTTTTTTCATGATAGTATATTTTAATATGGTTATAAAGTGTGTTTGTAAATTTCTGTTTTTAAAAGTTGTAACTCAAGTTCCATTTCTAGCATTTCATCAATAGCTTTGTGATAAAAATCTAACTCATGATGATAGTCTATAAACGAAATTTCTCCTAGTTCATAAGCTTTGTCAAGCAGCTTTTCACTATCTAACTCGGTAAGTGTTGTTTTATATTCTATATACTTTTTGTATAATCCTGAATACTTGTTATATAGATGAAAATAATTTGCTTGTGATTCTGAAAATTTAGAAGATTTGTTTTCAAATAATGATTGATGGTACTGTTTAGCGGCTTTTACTTTATTTTTATGTTTCCATAACGGAATAGTAAGTCCACCTAAAAACCCAGAAACTCTATTTCCAGAAACTCCTTGATTATTATACCCAAGTGTTATTTTTGGAAGTGATGCTCGTTTTTCAACTGTTATTTGTTGTAAAGAGGAATTTTCTGCTGAACTATAAATTTGAAGTGAAGCATCTTTTTTTAGTTTACTGTTCCATAAAGAACTAAAGTCATCTATTAAGTAATCATCAAGATAATCACTTTTATCAAGTGTTATAGCTTTATCTCCATTTAGAGAAGATAATTCCTTTAATAAAGAGTTTATCTCAAGTTCAGTTTTTTTTACTTGAAACTTTACTTGCATCCAAGCTATTTTTACTTTATTCAGTTCTAAAATCCCAATTTGTTCTTTATTATATAATTCTAAAACCTGATGATATACTTTCTTACTTTTTAAATGTCTTTTCTCTTGTAATTCCTGTATTTTTCTTAAATAAATTACTTTTACAAGTAGCTTATTTGCTTTTAGTAAAACATTTTGCTTTAGTTCATTATATTTTATATCAAATTCTTCTGACTTTAAATTAATCCATTCCTTCCTAGCCCCATATAATGAGGGAAAATCGAAAGACTGAGTTACTTCAAACTCGGTATAGTTAGAAGAATTCTCTTGAGATGAAAATGGTAAAAAATATCCAATAACAGTAGGGTCAGATAAGTTATTTGAACTTTTAATTTTAAGCTTTTCACTATTCTTAAAAGATTTAAAAGCTTTTAGTTCTATGTTATTTAATTCTATTTGATGTAAAATATCGTTGAAATAATTATTCTGTGAATTCAAACATAAATAGAATAGACACACACATAAAGTGAGCGTTATATGTTTATTCATTGTATTATGATATAAGGTTAAACAATTTATATAGCCTTTAATTAGACTAGAAACAATGTTTATCCTAATACAGGAGGACCCCTTAATTCTATTCCTTCCAAATAGCTTTCATAAAAAACATCTGGAGGAGTATAAAAGTTATAATTATTATCTTTTGATAGACTTATGTCTAAGTTATAATTCAAATTTTCCTTTGAACAACATGATTTATTATCAGAGGATACATCCTTTTTAATTAAATTAAAAGTACTTATTAAATTATCCTGAGAATATGTATTACCATGAGTGTGGAACTCTAAAAAAGTGTTTAAAAGGCTTTTAGCTTCTTTCTTATTGGAATTATCGGAGTGGTTATGTTGATGCTCGTTATTGTGACTATGACCATGACCATGAGAAGAATCTGAATGATGATGAGCAATTTTTATATCTGATTCATGATCGTCATGGCAATGAGGTATTGATTGGTGAATCAATATCAAGCTAAAAATAGCTAATAAGAAATATGCTTTTATTTGATTTGCTCTTTGCATTAATAACAAATGTAAAGAATTAATTTGCTAAAATTGCCAATTGAACCTTTTTTTCAATATTAAAGTTTAGTATTTTACCTTGATTATTTCTGGTTATAAAAATTATTCATCTTTTAAATCCAAATTGAGTCATTTTTTAAATTATCATTAACATTACATAATGACTAATTATAGATGCCAATTTGTAGTTCTAAAGTTTCTTGAGAATCGCGTATTTAAAAAAAGTTTAATATTATGCAGAATATTAAATTTATATGATTAATAAAGACATAATAACTTACTATATGCGAAGTGCAATATTTGTATTATAATTTATATTATGTTAAATAGATAATTTTAAAACCTCAATCTTATCATGAAGTATTCTATTTATTAGAACGATTCCATGCAATAATACCTCCCTGTAAATCGTATATTTTTGTAAAACCAAGCTCTTGTAGTATTCTAGCCGATTTAGCGCTACGGTTTCCGCTTCTACAATACAAATACACCGGTTTATCTTTTTCTAAAGAATTTATATCCGATTTAAAACTGTCTGAGAAATAGTTCACATTAATGGCTTTGTCTATACGGCCAGCAGAAAATTCTTCAGGTGTACGTACATCAACTAATTGAACAGTCTCTTTATCAAGAACTGCTTTTAACTCATTTGAAGTAATTAGGTTAACTCCTAAACTTTGTTGTGAATTACAACCCACCATAATAATGCAACCTACTAAAAGAATAATTCTATTTAACATAATAATTTGATTTACCTGTTTTCACAAAAATAAAAAATATGTATTAACATTTGTTTTATACTTTTGACACCGAATGCATCCTAGAAACCTACATAACGAGTACTATAATTTTAAAGAATTATCAAAAGTCAATCCTGATTTAGAAAAATTTATTACTAAAAATCAGCATACTAACGAGTTAACCATAGATTTTTCAAATCCGAAAGCTGTTATTGCGCTTAATAAAGCACTATTACTACATCATTATCAGCTACAAAACTGGGAATTGCCAGAAGGTTCCCTCTGCCCCCCTATTCCGAGTCGCGTTGATTATATTCATCATATTTCGGATTTAGTAGCGAATAAAAATCAACCTATTAAAGGCTTAGATATTGGTGTGGGAGCCAATGCAATTTATACCATTTTAGGCGTTCAAGTGTATGATTGGCAAATGGTTGGCTCAGATATAAATTTAAAAAGTTTAAAAGCGGCACAAAAAAATATAGACTTCACTCCTAACTTAACAGAAAAAGCGACAATTGTACATCAAACGGATAATGCGAATATTTTTAAAGGGATTATTCAGCCAAACGATTATTTTCATTTTACACTTTGCAACCCTCCTTTTTATACTTCTGAAGAAGATGCTGCAAAAAATGCCAAGCAAAAGCTTACGAATTTAGGAAAAGAAACTACTGAATTGAATTTTGGTGGGCAATACAATGAATTGTGGTGCAATGGCGGTGAAGCCTTGTTTTTAAAGCGAATGATTAAGCAAAGTGCTGACTTTAAAAGTCAGGTTGGGTATTTTACAAGTTTAGTTTCTAGAAAAGAAAATTTGCCTAAAATAGAAAAGCAACTCAAAAAGTTACAAGCTAATTACCGCATTATTCCTATGGAACATGGTAATAAAAAGACGCGTTTTATTGCTTGGTCTTATACTAAATCGTTTGATAAATAAACAGATTACTTCAGCCGTATTTGGCTTCGTAATGACGTCTAGGTTTATAGTAGTTTCGCGTCATTGC
>NZ_SLXM01000003.1:0-227089 GCF_004345825.1 Tenacibaculum skagerrakense | reverse complement strand
TGCGAAAAACGGAATAAGATGATCCCGAGGCTTCGGGAGTGGCAATCTAAAAAAGATTACTTCAGCCGTATTTGGCTTCGTAATGACGTCTAGGTTTTACAGTAGTTTCGCGTCATTGCGAAAAACGGAATAAGATGATCCCGAGGCTTCGGGAGTGGCAATCTAAAAAAGATTACTTCAGCCGTATTTGGCTTCGTAATGACGTCTAGGTTTATAGTAGTTTCGCGTTGTTGCGAAAACGGAATAAAATAATCCCGAGACTTTAGGAGTTGCAATTTAGTTAGATATCTTTTGTAGCTAACTCTTTTAGTTTACCTCTATATTCAATTTTAAAGCGACTAGAGCTAAAAACATTGATCTTTGCAGACATATTATTATAAATTAAAATACTAACGTTATACGTTTCCGTTAAAGCATTTTTGTCCTTTATTTTAAACTTAATTCTGTAATCTCCATTCTTTGTTTTGTTCATAGAATAATCCTCAGGAACACCATTAAATTCAATTCCACCACTATTAGATCTAGAATAAGCTGCTCCCATCTGACGCTCTCCATAATAAGGCAGATTTGCATTTACAGAATCTTTCTTGAAAATAAAATATTGATTGTGGCCAGTAATATCAATCATGCTAGCTGTACTGTTATTTGGAAAAAAACCAGCATTCTGAAGACTAATTAACGAACTAGTAACCATTGGATACGCCCATTGAGAATCAATTTCAAAAGACTTGGTAGTTACTAAATTTTCAACTTTACTTTTTTGCTCAGCAGAAACTACTTTTTCAGATGAAGCACATCCAATAACCAAAAAAATAACCGATATGTATAGAAATGCTGTTCTCATAATTCACTTTTCCTATAAATTTACTGAAAATTTAGCGATTTTACGGTTTAATTTTAGTTAAATCTTTGCTTTTTAGCACATTAAAAAAAAGAGAGATGGTATTCATCTCTCTCTTACTAAGCTTTTTATAGCGGAATATTATGGCATCCAGAACGAAGAAATTTGATCGTTCCATGATTTTCTCCAAAACCACGTTCCTGAAAGTGTATAGTGTCTTAAATTGTTTACTCCAAAAAACTGTGAAGTGTAATATTTATTAAATGTTAATCGCTTTCCAGAGTAACAGCTATGCTCATAAAAACTTACTTGTTGAAATGCTGTAGATCTCATGTAAAAAGAACTAATTCTATCATTATTATGGCCTAAGTATTGAATTCCGTAAGTTCTTTTATTTAATCCTCTTATATCTACTAATTCCCAAACATAGTTGATATCTTCAAAAAATCTGATTTCATCATTTCCAGGTAAATCCACATTGAAACAGTTATTTCTTGAAGCATAATTTTGACTAGCAGCTTCTGTGCTTTTAAGCTCTTTTTCAGTATAAGCATCTATTTCTTCAGCAGTATCAAAGATTTTCATTGTAATTTCTTTATGATTTTCATCTCCTTCTACCGCAGTTACTAAAGTTCCTTCTGGTCCACCTTCTTTACCAAAGACTTCTTTAGCTATCTCTTCATCTCCATAAGCGTCTATTACTTCATCTTTTTCGTTATTATACACATAGGTTACTTGAAATTCTTTACCATAGTAATTGTATTTGTGCGTAATATTAGAAATTTCACTTTGAAACTTTTTAACTTCAACGACTTCAATCGTCTCTTCTACTTCTGTTTCTGTTTCTACTACTTCTGGTTCACTTTGACAACCAATAATTAAAATACTTAATCCTATGATAATGTAATTATAAAATACTTTCATTTTTTTAGTTTTTGTTAATTTTTTAAGTTCGATTTATTGTAATAGCTATTGAAAATCTGGAGGCAAAACTAATAGCAACCTTAAAGAATAGTACTAGGGAAAATCCCCTATTTAAACAAGGAAAAAAAGAAGATGAAATAGTTGAAAAACTAAAGTACGATTGATATAAATATTTTATAAAAAGCATAAAAAAAGAGACCTAAAAAGGTCTCCTTTAAAAAAGTTATGTTGTGTGTTTAGGAATTATTTTGTTAGCAAAACATGATAGCTCCATGGCGATAAAGATACTGTTTCTCCTTTTGTAAATTGAATATTTTTTCCTGAAAAATAGTCGGTGTATTCTCCTTCCAATTCAACTGTAAATGATTGATCTTCTGAAGATAAATTACCAATAAAAATAACTGTATCCTTATCTTTTGAACGATTAAAAGCTAAGACATTCTCATTCGCTATGTCAATAAGTTTGTAACTGGCACTTTCTTTACCACCATGTAAAGCTTTACTACTTTGTTTTAAAGAAGCTAATTGTTGTAACAAGCTCCACTCCTTCCCTTTTGTCTTCGGAATAGAATCCTTCTCAAAGAATTTCAATCGGTGTTTTAAACCATATTCTTGTCCTGAATAAATTAACGGCATACCAGGAGATACATAGCTTAAAGTTGTAAATAAAGCGGCACCATCCCCCATTCGCTCTTCAATGGTACCATTCCAAGAGTTTTCATCGTGGTTGGTAACAAATGTCATTAAAATATCATCTTTCGCATAGCGCGCTGTATCTTTTGCATAGGTTTCGTTCCAATGTGCTACTTTATGAGCTCCTTTTGCAATATGATTCATCGCATGGTGACGATCCCAACCATAGGCCATATCAAACAAGCCATCTTCTAATAATTCAGGTTCCCATGCTTCAGCTAACATAAAAATATCTTTTTTAGCACGTAATTTCGGGATTGCTTGTTGCCAAAAATCAGTTGGTACAGAACCCGCAACATCACAACGGAAACCATCTATGTTTTCTTCTGTAATCCAGTAAGACATGTCGTTAATCATTTCCTTTCTTAAATCAACATTGTCATAATTTAAATCGGCAACATCGGTCCAATCCGTTCCTTCTGGATGAATAATTTCTCCTTTATCGTTTTTTGTATAAAAATCTGGATTTGTAGTTAACCAAGTATGATCCCAACCAGTATGATTTGGAACCCAATCTAAAATTACCGAAATTCCATTATCATGTGCTGTTTTTACTAATTTCCTAAAATCTTCAATTGTTCCGAACTCTGGATTGATTTTCTTAAAATCGGAAACTGCATAATAACTTCCTAAGTATTTAGCTCTCTCTTCTTCTGGAAATTCAGCGGCGAACTTACTATCGGCACCTCCAGTAGCTTTACGTTTTGTTTTAGAAATAGGAAATACAGGCATTAACCAAATGATTTTCATTCCTAATTCCTTTAACTGAGGAATATCTTTCGTAAACGCATCAAAAGTTCCTTCATTAGAATATTGACGAATATTAGCTTCATAAATAATCGCAGTTTCTAACATTTGATTATTTATCAATGAGCTTTGAGATTTTGTAGATTCTTCTGAAGTAGTTGTTACTTCTTTTGGTTCTGTTTTACAAGCTACAAAAATTGTAGCCAATGCAAATACAGCTAAAATAGTTCTCATATAAATTATTGTTTTAATAAACTTATCGCAAACCCACCTCCTTCAGCTAGTTGGATAGTAAGTTTAGATTCTTTTGTAATTGTTTGTTTTTCTATCGTTATGGCAGTTGGATTATCATTCCAATGTGCATCTTTTCCATCTTTATAAATTACAGCACTATAGGTTGTTCCTTCATCTAGGAAATCAAAATCTATGGTAATTTCTCGAGCATTTTCATCAGTAATACTTCCAATAAACCAGTTTCCTGTAGTTCGTTCTTTACGAGCAATGGTTACAAAATCACCAACTTCTCCGTTTAAAACCTTCGTCTTTTCCCAATCAACACCAACATCTTTAATAAACTGCAAAGGCTCAGGATTAGCCTCATAATGTTCTACTAAATCAGCAGCCATTTGCACGGGACTATAAATCACCACATACAAAGCTAACTGTTGTGCTAGCGTAGTATTTACCTGATTTGTCTTTCTATACTCATCAAATTTGATATTAAAAATACCAGGCGTAAAGTCTATCGGTCCAGCTAACATTCTTGTAAACGCAACAATTGGTAAATGTTCTGGAGGATTTCCACCATCTGGTGACCACGCATTGAATTCTTGTCCGCGTAAACCTTCTCTAGAAATTATATTAGGATAGGTTCTGCGTAAACCAGTAGCTTTTATAGGCTCATGGGCATTTACAGCGACTTGATATTTTGCGGCTTTGATTGCAGCATTGTTGTATTGGTTTACCATGTATTGTCCGTGATGATACTCACCTTTCGGGATTATTTTACCAACATAACCCGATTTTACAGTGTGCATTCCATATTTCTTCATGAGCGCATACGCCGTATCTTGCTGTTTCTCGTAGGTTTGTGTTGCTGCTGAAGTTTCATGATGCATAATGATTTCTACGCCTTTTTCTTTGGCGTATTTCGTTACTTCATCTAAATCATAATCAGGATAAGGAGTTACAAAATCGAATACTCCTTCCCTATCTTCAAAACCAATCCATTCTTCCCAACCAGTATTCCAACCTTCTACTAAAACACCTTTAATATTATTTTTAGCAGAAAAATCGATAAAACGTTTTACATTCTCTGTAGTTGCACCGTGCTTTCCATGTGCCTTTCCTGTATCAGTCCATTTACCATCAACTTTTTCCATTCCATAATCCCACGAAGATTTTCCTAAATGCATTTCCCACCAAACACCTGTATATTTCATAGGAGTAAACCAAGAAACATCACCTAGTTTGTTAGGCTCATTCAGGTTAACAATTAAATTAGATTCGATTAATTCAGGAGCACTTTTTGTAATTTGAATTGTTCTCCAGGGCGTATTAAAAGGAACGGTTTGTTTTACTTTATAATCTTGGTTATCAGAACCAACTAAAACACTTTTTAAGGATAAATTTTCAGTATCAACACCTAACGTCATTCCCGAATAATTAAGTAATGCTGCTTCATGAAAACTCAAATGCGTTCCATCTGAACCAACCATGGTTACTGGTGTATTTACCGCTTTATTGGGAATAGACGTTTGTGCTAGTGCACTATTTACCTTATAATTTTCAGTATCAATTTCTGAAAGCTTCGTTGTACTGTATAGGTGTTCGTAAATATCCCAATCACCAGGAATCCAAAATGTTTTATAATCTTCTGTTAAATTGAAATTTGTGTGTTCTTCAGTGATAAAAACCTCTTTTAAATTCTCTTGTTCAGGAAATTCATATCTAAATCCAATTCCATCGTCAAACGCTCTAAAAACTATGTTTAGTTTTCTTTTTAATTCAGAATCCTCCTCTAGCTCAACTTTTAATTCGTTATAATTATTTACTACATCCAATTGTTCTCCCCAGGGCATTTGCCAAGTTTCATTGAAAGACCTAGTAGATGTTTTAACAATAGTAAAATTTTTGTTTAATGCATCTTGACCTTTTAAATCAAAACCAAGCACAGAAGGCTTTACAATTGCTTTCCCGTTGAAAGAAACTTGATATAAGGGTTGTCCACTTTCATTAATATCAAATTGAATAGCAATTGCTGAATTTGGTGAACTAATGCTTTTCTCAACAACTTCTTTCTGACAAGAAATAAAACCTATTGAAAAACAAATAAATAGAATTTTTAAAATAGACTTCATAATTATTTCTTTTCTAATAAAACAATTGAATATGTAGTCGATAGATTTACTTTTCCATCTTTAACTTCTGCTTCCTTGTTTGAATACGTATCGAGAAGTACATCACCATTTTTAAATACAGAAGAAACATCGATGGTTTTGTCTCCTGTTGGTAATTCTAAACCAATAACAACTTGGTCAGAATAATCACCTTTTTCAAAAGACCTTGAAAAAACATGAGGAGTTTTTGAAATCATTTTATGGCTTCCAGCACCAACTGATGGATGATTCTTTCTGAATCGTCCTAACTTCATCCAATGCACAAAAACTTTCTGCTTTTCTTGCTCGTCTCTTAATTCTCCCCAGTTCATGTTAGAACGTAAGGTTGCATCACCAACAGTTCCCTCAACAACAAGACTTCTTGCCGTTTCATCTCCATAATATACCTGTGAAGCTCCAGGAGTTAATAACAAAATTGTTCCCGTTTTATATGGTGTTTCACGCTTCGGATCAAACGGTTGTCCATCATCATGAGAAGACAAATAATTTAAAACACTGTAGCCTTTTAGATCATTATACAGAAGACTGTCATAACGCTGAAAAACATCTTCTAAATCCATTTGTTTGGCATTCCACTTGATTTCAAAGTTGATTAAGCTGTTAAAGCTATTATCGAAATAATTTACTTTTTTATCTCCAAAATCAAATGCTTTACCTGAGCTAATTCCGTAGTTATACACTTCTCCAACTAAATAGAAGTCGTTAGTATCTAATACTTTATCAGTATTATTTTTTTTCCAAGTTTCAAACGCATAATCACACTCTTTTCTAAATTCTTGCCAAACAGATTCTTCTGTATGTTTAACAGTATCAACACGATAACCATCAATTCCAAACTCAGTGATATAATCTGTAAGCCATTTCATAATGTAAAAACGAGGAGCTCTTGGATGACCAGTTCTTTTAAAAAATGCATCCAACTCAGCAACTTCTTGCTCATATCTTCCCTCAGCTTTCCATTTTTCAACTAATTGTGGTGGTAATTGAACTTCTTTATTACTCTCCGTTTTAATGTCTGGTAAATTCTTTACCAATGTACAAGTAACCGTATTTTCGTAGTTGTCGTATTTACATTGAGGTTCCGTTCGAACCCATTCAGACGGCCAAACTGGGTCTTTTTCAGTAACAGGACCTGTGTGATTTATAACCGCATCTAATAAAATTCTAATTCCTTTGCTATGAGCTGTTTCTACTAAATTTTTCAAATCTTCTTTTGTACCATAATTCGGATCAATTGCTGTCCAATCTTTCGTCCAATATCCATGAAAACCATATGTAACACCAGTTCCTTCGTCAGTTCCTCCATGAATTTGCTCCACAATTGGCGTCATCCAAATGGCATTGATACCTAAATCGGTAAAATACCCTTGATTTATTTTTTCTGTAATTCCTTTTAAATCACCACCTTCAAAGCCACGTAATTTTCCAGTTTCTTTGGTTCTGTCAAAGTTTATATCATTAGATGTATCACCATTATTAAATCTGTCTGTAAGTAAGAAATATACATTTGCTGCTTCCCAATAAAAAGGTGCCTCTTTTTTGACAGTTACAACTTCTTGTTTTTGACCTTTACAACTTTGTAAAAGCAAAGCTGTTAATGCTAGTAATATGATTCTATTCATACTATAGTTTTATAGTTAATTTAGTTTGTTTGTTTTGTTTCCATACAAACGGAATTCTAAGTTCTTTAGAAGTTGAGTTCCACTTGAAATCAATTGATTTACCTTGAAGTTTAACCTTCTTAGGCTTGTTTGTTACGTTATGAATTATGAATTCGATTTCCTTTGATGAAACCTTGTAATTTTCGCCAACTTTAGAAGTAAACGTGAAATTTAATTTAGTTTTTGAAACCTTTGACTCAAATTCCATTATCACATAACTTCCTTTTTCTATTGAATTATTCGTAGATCCATCATCATTAAATAGTTTCCTTTCACTCTTATCAATTGATTCGTGATGATAGTAATGCAATTCGAAATTGTTTAATGAGTATTCATCGGTATTATGAATTACATCAATCATCGGTATAAAACTTCCTGCTCTTACAAATGTTGGAATCGAGTTTTCTACAGTTTTTTCCGTTTGAGAAGTCTTATTAGTAACAATCTCATCCGTATAAAAATTGAACCAAGTTGTATTTTTTGGAAAATAAACATCTACTTCTTTTGCTCCAGAATTTAATATTGGAGTAATTAAAAAATCATTTCCCCATAAATAACTAGCGGAATTTTCAAACAATTCTTTGCTAGTATCTTCAAAAAACAAAGGACGCATTAACGGTTTTCCTTCGGTATGATTTTCGTAAGCTAAATGATAATTGTAGGGTAATAATTGATAACGTAATTCAATTGATTTTTTAGCTAATTCTCTTACTTTATCTGTTCTGAAAACTGGCTCGCTAGGAACTTCCTCTTGTGCATGTGGACGGAAAATTGGTTGAAAAACGCCATATTGTAACCAACGAGTGTACAATTCATCGTCTAAATTACTTCCAGCAAAACCACCTAAATCTGAATGCATATAGCCTAATCCTTGCATTCCCATTTGTAAACTAATTTTAGGTTGACTTTGCAATCCGCCCCAAGAACGATTTACATCTCCAGACCACGGAATTAATCCGAAACGTTGAGAACCAGAATAACCTGCACGCATTAAAATAAACGGACGCTCATTTGGAAACTCTTTAGCATACCCTTCATAAACTAAACGAGCCCAATCATGTCCATAAATATTATGTACTTCATTTGCCGTTCCTGTTTTATGTAATAACTGATGTGGATGCACTTCAGGCTCTCCTAAATCGCCCCATAATCCTTTTACTCCTAGATCTAAAATATCTTTATAAATATTCCAAAACCAATCTTTTCCTTTTGGATTGTAAATATCTATTAACCCAGTATTTCCAAAGTAGAAATCGAATTTATAAGGATTCCCAAGACTATCTTTTGCTAAAACATCTTTCTCAACAGCTTCATTCCATTTCTTGGACGTAGTTAGTACGAATGGTTCAGTGATTAAAACCGTTTTTACGCCTTCTTTTTGGAAATTTGATACCATTTGTTTCATATTTGGAAAAGAGTCTTTATAGACTTCTAAATTCCCCATAGTTCCTTTGATATCTTTTCCAAACCAATATAAGTCAAGTATTACAGCATCTACAGGAACTTTATAATCTTTAAACTTTTGAATGGTATTTTTCGTTTCCTTTTCAGAATGATAACCAAATCTACTTGAAAAATTACCCAATACCCAACGAGGCGGCATTGGTTGTTTACCAGTTAATTTTGTGTAGTTATGTACTAAATCCAGCCAAGTATCTCCTACTATAATTTGATAGGTTTTTCTTCCTGAAATGGTTTCATACGTAAGTGTATTATTCTGTTTACTATCTAAATCCAAATACCCAACAGGAGCATTATCAAAATGAATCATGTATTTCTTTGAAGAAATTACAATCGGCATTGTATAATTCATCAATTTAGAATCCGTTTCATAACCATAATGCGCACGATTAAATAATGGCAAACGATTCCCTCTACGATTCATTCCTAAAGCTCTTGCTCCTCCACCATACAAAACTTCATCTGGCGTAATTGCGAATTCTATTTTTTCTGTTTCCTTGGCAACAATATTTTCTTTCACCATTTCCATGGGTTCGTGCTTACTTTTAAAATAACCAAGTTTTTCAGAAATAATTGGTGATCCTTTGTAGGTATAAGAGATTTTGAATGGGGATTTTTGGATAATTACATTAATTCCACATGAGTTAAAGTGATATTTATTGTTTATTTCCTTAAAACTAATTTTTTCGCAATTTTCAAAATTTTCAAATCCAATTAGAGCGTGTGATTTAGGATTATAATCTTGACCATTTGGAACGAACTTAGTCTCTACAATTTCTGGAGAATAAAAACGAATAGCATAAAATCCTTCATTAGTTTTTACTTCTACAAATTCACCATCCTGAAATTGTGCGCTTTCAAAGATTCTCCTATTATTCTGACTATTCAGAAATAACGAAAAAAATAAAGATACAATGTAGAGAAAAATACGTTTCATAGTGTAGTTATAAATGTTTTGCTTATTTGCCTAGCAAAAAGACTAAAGGTTGATCTAATCTTGTGTTCCAAGAATTTTCAGAATGATCAGCTCCTTCAAAAAATAAATTTTTAGAATTGGTTTCATTGTAACCTTTAGACACTAAAATTTCATCAACTTTTGGTGCAAAAGGCGGATAATTTGAATCCAAGGTTTTATCACCATAATCAAAATATACTTTTTGATTATTTGCAGCTGGAAAATTGACGTTCATATATTCAAAAATTGCATTTGGATATGGATTGTTAGGAATAGGCATTCCTCCAACCCAGTGTGTTGAGATACACGCTGCTCCACCAAAAACAGTCGGATATTCACTAATAGCATACATCGACATTAAACCTCCCATGCTTGACCCCATGACAAACGTGTGCTCTTTATCGGTGTGAACTGAAAACTTACTGTCAATAATTGGTTTTAATTCATTCACCATGAACTTCAAATAATTATCACCATTTAGTTTAAAATCTACAGCAGCAGGAATGCTTTTTAACTCAACTTGTTTTTGCGCATCAATAAAATCAAACGCTTTTTGTGGGAATAAATCCAACCAACGGATATCACTGATATTGTGAATTGCTACTACAATAAAATCCTTAACTTTTCCTTCTTTCTGTAGTTGAGAAGCCCATTCATCAACTTTCCATTCTTGTTTATTCCAAGTTGTAGTTGCATCAAACAACATTTGTCCGTCATGCATATACAACACATCATATTTTTTTTCTTCCGAATAGTTTTCAGGTAACCAAACATCAACAGGTCGTTGTTTTATATATGTTGAAGGAAAACTTTCAGCTCTATATAATTTTCCAGATGCTAGTTGTACAGAAGCAACAGGAACAAAGTCTACCGTAGCTTTTTTAACCACTACAGCTTCATTATCTCTGTTGTCTTTCTCATTTTTATTTTTACAAGAGATTAGTAATAAGCTTAAACAAATACCAATAGTTAATAGTTTCATAGATTATAGTTTAGTTGTAAATAAATAACTTCCTTTATGATTTAAAGTTAGTGTATTTGACCAAGTAATCATTTCGCCTGTAAAAACATTTTTCAAGGTTTTTCCTTCTAAACCAAGCTCTTCGAACCTATCTAGTTTTAAATCAATAGGTTTATCATTTTTATTTAAAACATGAACTACAGTTTCATTTTCTGAAAATCTAGCCAATAAATAGGTATTGTTTTCTGGAACAAAATGCATTGTTTTGCCAGTATGAATAGCTTTAGAATTCTTTCTAAAATTTAGTAAGGTTGAAACAAAATTTTGCATGTCTATCTTTTCTGGAGCTAAGTTTTCACCTGTAAAAGCATTTACTGCATCTCCATCCCATCCACCAGGAAAATCAGTTCTAATCAAACCGTGATCTCCAGGTTTTTCGAAATCGTTCATTAAGATTTCAGTTCCATAATACATTTGAAAGATTCGTGGTAGAACAGCTAAATAACTCAAAGCCATTTTAGTATTGGTGATATCTCCATTTAACTGAGTGAAAATTCGACTCATATCATGATTATCTGGGAAAACCATAATATCTAATGGTCTTGTATAATGAAAATCATTTGCTAGCGCATCATAAACTTCTATCAAACCACTTCCCCAGTTTTCATCATTTCTTAACCCTGATACTATTTTTTCTTGCATAGCAAAATCCATTGTGGAACGAAGATTCGAGTCGTATCCATCTGAATTTTCTTTACCATCCTGCCAGTAACCAATCAATAACGGATTTGAAGACCACTCCTCTCCTACTATATTGAAATTTGGATATTCTTTCATAATAGCTCCAGCCCAATCACTCATAAATTGTTTGTCTGGATAAGGATAGGTGTCTTGACGAATTCCTCCTAACTCAAGAAATTCAATCCACCAAATACTATTTTGAATAAGGTACTTAGCCATAAAAGGATTACGCTGATTTAAATCGGGCATTCCTTTTACAAACCAACCATCAGACATTTCTTTTTTATCCTTTTTTGAAGCATATAAATCTTGATTGGTTGTTCTTCTGTGCGATGATCGTTTTACAATATCACTATTCCAAGTTTCTCTATTTTTTTCATAATGCTCTTGGTAATTTACCCAATCTTTAAAAGGCAAATCTCTCATCCACCAATGTTCTAAACCACAGTGATTAGCAACTTGATCCATAATCAACTTCATTTTTGTTGCCTGAAAT
Organism: Tenacibaculum skagerrakense; assembly: GCF_004345825.1. Classification (GTDB taxonomy): domain Bacteria; phylum Bacteroidota; class Bacteroidia; order Flavobacteriales; family Flavobacteriaceae; genus Polaribacter; species Polaribacter skagerrakensis. The sequence continues at coordinate 215,210 of NZ_SLXM01000003.1, read as the reverse complement.
CCAAGAGCTAATTGTTTATATTCTTGTAAGGTTCCAAATCTTGGGTCAACTTGATAATAATCCGTAATTGCATATCCGTGATAAGAACCACTATGCATATCATTAGTTAATAACGGAGAAGACCAAACCGCTGTAAAACCTAAATCCATAATATATTTAATTCCTCGAGCAATTCCTTCAATATCTCCACCATGACGCGCATAATTATCTTTTCTATTGATTCCTTTTTCATTTAAATTCTCAAAAGAATCATTTTTAGGATTGGCATTTTTAAATCTATCAGGAGTTATTAAATAGATAGCGTCAGAACTATTAAAACCAATAAAATCCTCTGGTTTTTTAGAGCGAGCTTTTAATTCATAAGTTTGAGTTAGTTGTGAACCATCCTCTTTTTTGAAAATAATATTAAATTTTCCTTCTTGAGCTGATTCTTTGATGAGTAAATCTAAAAACAGATAATTTGGACTATCAGCTTTATGAACCTTAACTAGTTCAATATTAGGATTTAAAATTTCGACTGAATAGTCAGCAATAGCTGTATGCTTAACCAATAGTTGAAGTGAAGGGTTTTTAAAACCTTTCCACCAAAAAGGTGGTTCAATTTTATCGATTTCGTGTGCTTCAACTATCGGTTTAGCTGTTGTATTACTTAAAGGAGTGAATTGCTTTTCTTTACAAGAAGACATTAAAAGTGTAGTTAATACTGTAATTATTAATAAATACTTTTTCATGATTTGATTTAATAAATTATTGAATTGATTCATAATTACATATCTACGTCATTCCGTCCCGAAGCTTCGGGATATTTAGGAATCTCATCACAATCTATAACCTTTGTAATGCGAACCTGAAACAAGTTCAGGTTGACGTCGTTTTAATGTTCTTGTAATTTTATTATTTAAACTGTCACCAAATTATTAGGCGAAATCGTAATTTTTTCACCATTAACTTTGATGTGTAATTCTTTATCTCCGTCAACTTCAAAGTGTGTTTTTCCTTGATTAACAATTACTTTTAACACTTGATTTCTGAAGTTTACTTTAAATGAATAACCTTTCCATTGTTTTGGAATTTGTGGCGTAAAACTTAAGCTTCCGTCTTCAATTCGCATACCTCCAAAACCTTCAACAATACTCATCCAAGTACCAGCCATGGAAGTAATATGTAATCCTTCTTCTACTTCTTTATTATAATCATCTAAATCTAATCGAGATGTTCTTAAATAGAACGTATAAGCTTGATCCATTCTTCCAAGTTTTGCGGCTTGAATACTATGAACACAAGGAGACAATGAACTTTCATGAACTGTAAAAGGTTCGTAGAAATCGAAATGTCTTTCTAATTCTTCCGTAGAAAAATGATCTTCAAAGAAATAGAAACCTTGTAATACATCTGCTTGTTTTATGTATGGAGAACGAAGAATTCGATCCCAACTCCATTTTTGATTAATTGGACGTTGTGATTTATCTAAATTTTCAACCGTAATTAATTCCTTATCTAAGAAACCGTCTTGCTGTAAGAAAACTTGATGTTTTTCTGAATATGGGAAATACATATTATCCGCAACTTTTTTCCAGCTAGATAACTCAGCTTCTGAGATATTGACTTTTTCTACGATGCGTTTAAAATCAGAAGTATATTCATCTTTAACCTTTTCAATACTTTCTAAAGCATAATCAATACACCATTTTGCGATGTAGTTTGTATACCAATTATTATTGATGTTGTTCTCATACTCGTTTGGTCCAGTAACTCCTAACATTACATATTTTTGCTTGTCCTCAGAGAAATTAACTCTTTGGTGCCAAAAACGAGCAATACCAATTAATACTTCTAAACCTTTTTCAGGAATATAACTATAATCATTTGTATATCTGTAATAATTGAAAATTGCAAAAGCAATAGCACCATTTCTATGGATTTCTTCAAAAGTAATTTCCCATTCGTTATGGCACTCTTCACCATTCATAGTCACCATTGGATATAAAGCCGCTCCATTTTTAAAACCTAAACTAGCAGCATTTTCAATGGCTTTATCTAGCTGATTGTATCGATACGTTAACAGACTTTTAGCTACTTCTTGGTTTTTCGTAGCCATGTAAAATGGTAAACAGTAAGCTTCTGTATCCCAATAAGTACTTCCTCCATATTTTTCACCTGTAAATCCTTTCGGACCAATATTTAATCGTGCATCTTTACCTAAATAGGTGTGATTTAATTGCATGATATTAAATCGAATACCTTGCTGTGCTTTTACATCACCATCAATAGTAATATCAGCCATTTCCCAAATATTAGCCCACGCTTCTTTTTGTTGCTCTAACAATCTATCAAAACCTAAGTCTAATGCAAGCTTTAAAGTATTTTTTGCGGCAGTTACTAATTGATTAGCAGCATGATTTCTATCTACCACATAACCACCAAATTTATGAATTGTAAAGGTTTGGTTAGCTTTTACATGCGCTGGGTAATAAAAAGAAACGTTAGTATCAGAAGATTCTACTTTTGGACTGATATTTTGAATTTCGTTATTTAGTAACAAGGTCGATTCCATAAAAGTGCACGTATGAAAATTAGTTTTCATAGTATGCGCCTCTATAAATGCTTGATTACCATTTGAAGAAACATTTGTTGTATTCCAGAACTGATCATCCCAATTACTATCTTCATTATGAATACCACTATCTAAATAAGGTTGAAACGTAATTTCAGCATTACTTGTAATAGGAGTTACTGAATATTCAATAGCACCAACTTCATCTAAATCAATACTTAAAAAACGTTTTGTTTCAACTCTTACTGTAATATCATTTAATAATGTAGCCTCAAAACTTCTAGACAACCAGCCTTCTTTCATATTTAACTCTCGTCTAAAGTTTACTACTTTTTTACAGGTATGTAAATCTAATTGAACATCATTAATGAAGATGTTGATTCCAATCCAGTTTGGCGCATTTAAAACCTTTGCAAAATATTCAGGATAGCCATTTTTCCACCATCCTACTCTCGTTTTATCTGGATAGTAAACTCCAGCAATATAACTTCCTTGAAAAGTTTCACCAGAATACTTTTCTTCAAAATTTGCACGTTGCCCCATGGCACCATTACCGATACTAAATAAACTCTCAGAAGATTTTATTCTGCTATCATTAAACCCTTCTTCGATAATCGACCATTCATTTGGTATTATATAATCTTGGTTCATCTCTCTCTAGTTTGTTTGTTGTGTGGGGATTATTGTTTGTTTATTAATTGTGTTAAAAATTCAATAGAAATTTCAGAGAAGTCTTTAAAAACAAAATCTGCTTCACCTAAAACATCTTGTTCTCCTATTCCTATTGAAATCATATCAGCCTTGTTAGCTGCTTGTACTCCTGCTATAGAATCTTCAAAAACAACACACTGGTTCGGTGCTATATGTAATTCTTTTGCAGCTATTAAAAATACTTCAGGATCTGGCTTCGCTTTTGAAACATTTGTTCCATCTACAATAGCATCAAACGACTCATATAAAGCTACTTTCTTTAATATCTTTCTAGCGTTTTTACTTGCTGATCCTAAAGCTATTGGTTGTTGTTTGTTTTTTAAAAATGTAAGTACTTTTGGGACATCTACTAAAATTTCATCTTCTTTCATCGTTTCAATGTGCGATAAGTAATCTGAATTTTTCTTATCCATTAAATTTTGAAACTCTAGTTCAGAAATCGAAATTCCGCCCCAGTCTAATATTTTTTCTAAAGATTGTACTCTGCTAACTCCTTTAAGTTGTTCGTTTTGATGTTCGGTAAAATCAATTCCTAAATCGTTAGCTAATTTTTTCCATGCTAAAAAATGGTACTTCGCAGTGTCTACAATAACACCATCTAAATCAAATATGAATCCTCTTTTATTCATTCTCTACTTCGTATGTGATTGCTTTTCTATTTGTGATTAAAAAGTTAGATACTCCAGCTAATACAAGACAAACTCCAGCTACAGTCATTGCATTAATAGCTTCTTTTCCTAATAAGTTTGAAATAAATACAACACCTCCCAAGGCAGCAACTATTTGAGGAATTACAATGAACATATTGAAAATTCCCATGATAACTCCCATCTTTTTGGGATCTACTGAACTAGACAGCATTGCGTAAGGCATCGATAAAATACTTCCCCAAGCAAATCCAATTAATGTAAATGATAAGTACAAGTATTCTTCTGAAGGAATGTATTTCATCATTAAAAAACCTATTCCACCTAATATTAAAGAAGTCATATGAACATACTTTCTATTAATACGCCTTTTAGAGGTATATACTACAAGTAAAAGTGCAAAAAACATTGAAGATAATCCATAAGTTCCCATATAAGAACCTACAGCATTAGATGCCTTTTGGAATTTAGTATTTGCTAAGTCATATGCTTCTTTTTGTTGTGCATCAGACATATTATATTCTGATTCGACGGGAGCAGGTGAATTAAATACATGTTCTGTTAAAGCTGGATTTGCCATACTCCACATGGTAAAAAAGGCAAACCAACTAAAAAACTGTATAACTCCTAGCCTTTTCATTGTTAAAGGCATACTTCCAATGTTGTTCAGTATATCTGGGATAAACTGATTTTTTTTAGCTTTCTCTCGCTCAAATTCTTCCATATCTTCCGGGGGATATTCTGAAGTGGTAAAAACTGTATATAAAATACTAACTAAAAAAACGAATGCTCCAGTAGCAAAAGCAACTTTCACAGACATAGGAACTACTCCTTGAGCTGCAGAATCACTAACTCCAAGAGCAGAAACAAAACTTGGTAAATTACTAGCCACCCAGGTTCCAATACCAATAATTAATGTTTGAACAACAAAACCATAAGATCTTTGGGATTCCGGTAGTTTATCAGCCACCAACGCTCTAAATGGTTCCATAGAAATGTTAATAGAAGCATCTAAAATCCATAGAAAACCAGCAGCTACCCATAGTGCAGGTGAATGTGGTACGAAGAATAATGCAATAGAGCTTAAAACAGCTCCAATTAAAAAATACGGTCTTCTTCTTCCCCATCTCGGACTCCAAGTTCTATCGCTTAAATAACCTATTATGGGCTGTACAATTAATCCTGTTAAAGGTGCAGCAATCCACAATAAGGGTATGTCATCTTTGGCAGCTCCTAAGGTTTGAAAAATTCTAGACATAAATCCACCTTGTAAGGCGAATCCAAATTGTATTCCTAAAAATCCGAAACTCATGTTCCAAATTTCTAAGAAACTTAATTTACGCTTGTTCATATCGTATATATTAGTTGATAGTACGATAAGCGCTAAGACTTATCTTTATTGTGCAGAAAAAGATTATTGATAAGTCTTTATGGTTTCAAATATATATAAAAATTCTTTACGTTGTGTATAATTTCTACTACAACGATTTACTAGACTCTCTTATTTTAATGTTACTAGAGATTACTTTTGTTTGTGGAGCTCTTTGATTTTCAGCGTTTTCTATTTGGTCAATTAACAATTCTGCAGCCTGCTCTCCCATTGTTAAACCATGTTGAACTACTGTTGTAATTGAAGGTGACGAATACTCTGAAATTAAACCATCAGTAAAACCAATTATAGAAACATCATCTGGAATTTTCTTGCCTTTTTCTTTCGCTATTCTAATAGCAATAGCTGCATATATTTCATTTACAGCAAAAATTGCATCTATATCTTGATTGAAAAGCACTTTGATTTGTGTATAAATGTCTTGCTCTTCATCAACATTAATTACTAAGCTCTTATCTACTTTAATTCCAGCTTCTTTTAATGCTCGCTCATATCCTTGATATCTATCTAAACCAACAGTTACGTGCTCAGGTGTAGTAATTATACCTATTTTTTTGCATTGCGTATTCAGCAAATGTTTTGTAGCCTTATACCCTGCTCCAATATCATCTACAATAACTTTATCACATCGTATTGATTCGTGTACCCTATCAAACAGTACAAGCGGAACTTCATTACTAATTAATTGATAAAAATGACTCAGCTCTTTATTTCTTAGTGTTTCCGTGGCTATAGAAACTATAAGACCGTCTACACTCCCATTTGTTAGTACATTGATAGTTTCAATTTCTTTTTGTTGGTCTTCGTTAGAGAAACATACCATAATGTTGTAGCCTCTTTCATTTGCTACTTTTTCAACGCCACTAATAACTGTAGAAAAGAAATGATGAACAATTTTTGGAAGAACGATACCAATTACCTTAGTTTTCTGACTTCTTAGTTGTAGCGCTAAATTATTAGGTCTGTAATTATAATAATTTGCATAGGCTTTAATTCGTTCTTTAGTTTCATGACTTATCTCATGACTATCTCTTAATGCTTTTGATACTGTAGATGTAGATACTCCCAGTTCTTTTGCTATTATTTTTATGGTAATTTTTGGTTTCATAAATAAATTAAAAAGAGGTTGATTTACTTGGAAAAATAGCAATTATCACTATCTTAAAATTCTTAAGGATTTTATACAGAAAAAACAAAAACACTATAGATATTTTAAGAATATCTTTTTTGATTGATTTAACTTTAATTTTCTCCTTAGTATTTTACAAAACTCATAAAAAATTTAGATAATATTATTAATACGTTAAGTTAAAGTTAAAAAGTTATCAACACGAAATCGTTTTCGTAGCGTTTTCAAAGGTTATAGCTTCATTTTAATGGCTATATTCACATCGCAGAACAAAGGTTATTGATATAACAAACAATTCAAATTTCACTTATTTATTTAAGAATTTACACATGAATAAAACTAATCATTTACTCAGTTTAACACTGTTCTTTTTATGTTTGTTTGGCTATGCACAACAAACTATAAAAGGAAAGGTTACTGAGAAGTCTACTGGAGAACCTTTACCTGGTGTTTCTATCATCATTAAAGGTCAAGTAAAAGGTACAGAAACTAATTTCGATGGAATTTATGAAATCAAAGATGTAAAGTCTACTGATGTTCTTGTATTTTCTTTTATCGGATTAAAAACTAAAGAAGTTACTGTAGGAAATGCTACTACTATCAATGTAGAATTAGAAGATTCAGCACAAGTTTTAGATGAAGTTATCGTTGTAGGTTATGGTACTACTACTGTAAAAGACGCTACTGGATCTGTAGAAGCAATTACTGAAAAAGAATTTACAAAAGGAAACATTGTTACTCCTGAAAATCTATTAAGTGGTCGTGTTTCTGGGGTTGAAATTAGAACGAGTGGTGCACCTGGATCTGGTTCTCAAATTACCATTCGTGGAGGATCTTCTATTAGTGCCTCTAACAGCCCGTTAATTGTAATTGATGGTTTACCTATTGAAGAAAACAGTGTTGCTGGTTCTAGAGGGGTACTTGCTAATATTAACCCAAATGATATTGAGTCTTTCTCTGTATTAAAAGATGCTTCTGCTACTGCTATTTATGGTTCACGAGCTTCAAACGGGGTTATTATTATTACTACTAAAAAAGGTAAATCAGATTACACTTTAGATGTAGATTATCAATATACATTTGGAGAAGTTTTAGATAGAGTGAATGTTTTCTCTGCGGATGCTTTTAGAAGCATTATTCAACAAGAGCGACCAGCAGATGTTGGTTTACTTGGTAATGCAAATACTAATTGGCAAGATGAAATTTTTAGAACTACTGGTTCTTCTTTAATTAATGCTACAGTAAAAGGAGGAATTCTTGGTTTTATCCCAACTCGATTATCTGTAGGATTTACAAGTCAAGAAGGTTCTTTATTAACTTCTCAATTTGATAGAAAGAACGTTTCGTTATCTATGAATCCATCTTTCTTTAACGACCATTTAAAGATAAACTTAAACTATAATAGAAACTTTGAGGATAGCAGATTTGCTGACTCTGGACAAATTGGAGCAGCATTACGTTTCGATCCTACGCAACCTGTAAGAGATTCTAGTTCTCCATTTGGTGGTTTTTATGAGCACAGAAATGGAACAGAATTATTAAACACTACAAAAAATCCAGTTGCAGCTTTATTATTAGCAAATAGTCGAGGTAAAGTATTTAGACATTTCGGAAATTTAAATTTTGATTATAAATTTCATTTCTTACCTGAATTAAGAGCTGTATTAAATCTTGGTTTTGATAAAGCCGAAGGAGAAAATAGTTTCATAAGTAGGTTTAATTATGGTAGAGCAGCAGACCAAGGCTTATTATTTAGAGGAGTAAATTCTAATGGATACTCTGAAAAAAGTAACCGTTTATTAGACGGGTATTTGAATTACAAAAAAGTTTTTGATAAAGTTACTTTAGATGCAACTGCAGGATATTCTTATCAAAAATTTGAAGAATTTGGAGGAAGCTCTGGAAATGTTTTAGATCCAGATTCATTTGTTGATACATATGTAGCAACTGATGTTGTAAATATTGGTTTTTTTGGAAGATTAAATGTTGATTTCTTAAACAAATACTTATTAACCTTAAACTACAGAAGAGACGGAACTTCACGTTTTAATCCAGAAAATCGTTGGGGTGATTTTGGAGGAGCAGCTTTTGCTTGGAAAATTAGCAATGAAGACTTCCTAGCAAATTCTAATGTTATTTCTGATTTAAAATTAAGAGTTAGTTATGGTTTAACTGGTCAACAAAACTTAGATAATATTCCAGGTGCCAATGATATATATTTAAGAAGATATCGTTTTGGAAATCAAAATTCACTTTTCCAATTTGCAAATAATCCAATTAGAGCGATTATTCCTTTAGAAGTTAACCCTGATTTAAAGTGGGAAGAAACTACAACGTTAGAATTAGGTTTAGACTATGGATTATTTAACAATAAGTTTCAAGGATCTATCAACTGGTTCAATAAAAAATCTAATGATTTATTATTTGAAGCTGGTGTCTCTGACGGAGTTAATTTTTCAAACGTAATTTTACAAAACATTGGAGAGTTAGAAATTAATGGTATTGAATTCTCATTGAACGGAGATATTTTGAAAACTGAAGATATAAACTGGAACTTTAACTTTAACGCAACTTATTTAGATAGAGAAATAACAAGCTTAGCTAATGGTCAAGACATTAGAACTGGAGGAACTGCTGGTGGTACAGGTAACACAATTCAATTATTGAGAGAAGGATTTGCACCTTATTCTTTTAATGTTTTCAAGCAATTATACGATAGTGCAGGAAATCCTATCGAAGGTGCGTATGCAGATTTAAATGATGATGGTGTTATTAATGACGATGATCGTTATTTAAAAGAAGATCCAGGAGCTGATGTAAGTCTTGGGTTTCAATCTAACTTCAATTATAAAAACTTTGATTTATCATTTAACTTGAGAGCTAACATAGGAAACTATGTTTACAACAATGTAAACTCTGCCAGAGCTCAATATGCATTTTTACAAGATAATGAGGTTTTAGGAAATATTCCTACATCTGTTCTAAATACAAACTTCATTAACACTTCAGATGTAATAAACTCTGATATTTACTTAGAAAATGCATCTTTCTTAAGAATGGATAACATTACCTTAGGATATACATTTGATAGACCAATCAAGAAATTCAACAAGAATTCTGTAAGAATTTGGGCTGGTGTACAAAATGTATTTGTGATTACAAATTATAGTGGTTTAGATCCTGAAGTTTTTGGCGGAATAGATAATACTATCTATCCAAGATCTAGAAACTTCATGGTAGGTGCTAATGTTAAATTTTAATTTACAAGAAAATGAAAACATATTATAACAAAATTTTTACGGTAGTAATTACCTTTATAGGATTAACATTTATTTCTTCTTGTACTGACGATTTAAATATTACTCCTGAAGATGATCAAACAATTCTTAGTGAAGAATTATTTGAAGATGAAAACGCTTATAAAGAAGTTTTAGCGGGTGTTTATGCAAACTTATCACTAACTGGTGTTGATGGTGCTGGTAGTTCTAATATTCAAGGGTTAGATGCTGGTACTAGTCAATATGGACGTACTTTAGTGTATCTTCAAACCTTATCAGCAGACCAAATGATTTGGTCGTACGAAAACGATCCAGGAGTTAGAGAAATTCAACGAAATATATGGACTTCAGGAAATCCATTATTCTATGGTATGTTCGGTAGAGCAAGTGCATCAGTTGCATTTGCTAATGATTTCCTTAGAGAAACTACCGATGAAAAATTAGATGCGCGTGATGTTTCGGCTGCTGTTAGAGCTGATATTGTTACTTACAGAGCGGAAGCAAGATTATTAAGAGCCTTAGCTTACTATCATTTAATGGACTTATTCGGAAAAGCTGGTTTTGTCACAGAAAATGACCCAGTAGTAACTAACTTTTATTCTCCTGAGGCTAATAGAGCTCAATTATTCGAATTTATAGAAACAGAATTAAAGGCTATTGAAGGGGATTTGATGGATCCTATGACTAACGAATATGGTAGAGCTGATAAAGGTGTTGCTTGGATGATTCTAGCTAAATTATACTTAAATGCTGAAGTGTATTTAGGTACAGATAGATATTCTGACTGTATTAATTATTGTAATAAAATTATTGGTGGAGGATATTCATTGGCTCCTAACTACTTAGATTTATTTAAGGCTGATAACAATGTTAGCACTGCTACTAATGAAATCATTTTTCCTTTAATATCAGATGGATTAACCACGCAAAACTATGGTCCTACTACTGTTATGATTAACGGTGCAGTTGGTAGTATAGAAAAGAACGGAGTTTCTTTAGGTGTTGGTGAAGGTGGATGGGGAGGTGCCCTTAGAGTAAGAAAGCAATTTGCTGATTTATTTACAGGTGGTGCATTCTTAACTGATACCAGAAACACATTAATCACTCAAGATAGAAGCGATATTATCACTGATATTTCTGATAGAGATGAAGGATATATCATCGCAAAATATTCTAACGTTGGTTCTACAGGAACTCCAGGAGTTGATCAAACTTTTGTTGATACAGATTTTCCTTTATTCAGACTAGCAGATGTATATTTAATGTATGCTGAAGCTGTAGTAAGAGGAGGAACTGGTGGTACTATTGGTCAGGCTGTTACCTATGTTAACATGTTAAGAACAAGAGCTAACAATCCACAAGCTATTACAGTTACAGACCTAACTGAAGATTTTATCTTAGATGAAAGAGCTAGAGAATTACACTGGGAAGCACATAGAAGACAAGATTTAATTCGTTTTAACAAGTTTACTGGTGGAAATTACAATTGGGCTTGGAAAGGAAATGCAAGCAACGGAATTGCGATTCCTGCACATTTTAACGTGTATCCAATCCCATCGAATAGTTTAGCAACGAATCCTAATTTAACACCTAACCCTGGGTATTAATCATAAAGAATTAAAATGAAAAATATATTTAAATTAACATATATCACATTACTTACTTTATTAGTAGGTATTGTAGGATGTGATGATACTAGCGATACTTTTACTGTTTCTGACACTCCTACTGCTCCTGTATTACAAGGATTAAGCATCACAGATATTGAACTTGATCCAGTTAATAAAGCCACTCCTGCCCTAACATTAAGTTGGCAAAGTGCAGATTACGGTCAGCAAGCATCTGTAGTTTACAGTATTGAGTTTGCTAATGATGAAAACTTTACAAACCCTGTTGTTGCTTCTTCTGTTACTGGAGAAAATGCTGTTACTTTTTCTATGGCTGAATTAAATTCAGCAGCTGGTAATGCAGGATTAAATCCATTTGAATGGTCAACTTTATACGCAAGAGTTACATCTTCTTTAGGAACACAAAATGGAATTCCTGCAACTTCTAATACTATTAATATGAGTGTTTATCCATATTTTAATTATGTATTTGATGATTATTATTTAGTTGGAGACGGTACTTCTCCTGGATGGGATAACAACAACAATAATCCAGCTTTGTTTAGAGATGCAAACGACGAAAATTTATTTAGATATACTGGATATTTCAGTAATGGAATGTTTAAAGTTTTAGAAACAAAAGGATTATGGCAACCACAATGGGGAACTAACGATGGTTCAACTATTGAAGTAAACCCAGGTGGAGGAACTGACCCTGAGAGATTTCCAACCGCTGGAGATACCAATATTACTCCTGGTTTCTATACGTTTACTATTAATTTTGCTACAAAAAAATATTCTTTTGAGCCATATGACGCATCAACAGCAACAAATTTTACAACTGTATCAGTTCAAGGATCTTCTTTAGATGCTGCTACTTCATTGTCAGCATTAACTTTTGACGGACATATTTGGTATGCAAGTGCTGTGCGTTTAAAGCCTGGAGATCTACAATTTGCTACCAACACTGGAGCTCTTTGGGGAAGTGATACTTCTTTCTCTGGTGTAGCTACTAATGGAGGAGCTAGTATTCCTGTAATTGTGGAAGATGATTATGATATCTGGTTTAATGATTTAACTGGACAGTATATTCTTATTCCATTAAATCTATAACTTAAATCAAAGGAAGATGAAAAAAATTATAAATAAAATAGGTTTAGCACTAATTGCTACCGTTTTCTTATTGGTTTCTTGTGAAACTGAAGAAAGTTTAAATTTAACACAATCTGATCCAGCCTTTGAGTTGGAAATGCCTGGAATTTCAAGTGTATTTTTAAATTATTCTTTACCTGATAACCCAGCATTTACTATTACTTGGAAAGATGAAGTAACTGGAAGTACGTCTTACGAGATTGAAATGGCTACTGATGATGCGTTTACAACTCCGTTAAGTTTAGGAACTTCAACAGAAAAATCATTTTCAATGAGCGTTACTGAATTTAATAATGCCATTAACCAAGCAGGTATTACTAACTTTTCGGATGTTCCAGTATTTTTAAGAGTAAAAGCTGGTGAAAATGTTACTAATCAAGTTTTATTATTAGTTACAACGTATCCTGTAAACCCTGCAACTGTTGAGAGTGGTTTAGCAGATGGTGACTCATTTACTTTGACTTTAGATCAAAATGATGAAAATGCACTTTCAATTGTAATAAACGATCCAATATTAGATTCTAATTTAGGCGTAACTGTTGAATATTATCTTGAAGCCGATACTGCATCAGGTACTTTTGACAACCCAGTTGAAGTTGCAACAGCTACTAATAGCAATTCTATTAATGTAACACATGCTAAATTAAATTCTGTTGCACAAGGTTTAGGAATTGCTCCTGATACTACTGGTGATATTCAGTTACGTTTACGTTCAGTTATCACTAATTCTACAAATGATACTTTAGAAAGAATTGGTGAGCCAATGACAGTATCAGTAACTACTTACTTAACTGTTTTAGATTTATCTACAACTTGGGGTATAGTTGGTTCTGCTGCAAATAACTGGGGAGCAACTCCTGATTTACCATTCTTTAAAACAGATGTTGATGGTGTATTAGCTGCTTATGTTACGTTAATTGATGGTGAAATTAAATTTAGAGAAAATAACGATTGGGCAAATAATTTCGGTGATAATGGCGCTGACGGAACCATAGAAGCTGGTGGTGACAATATTACTGTAACAGCGGGTTCTTATAAAATAACATTAAACTTTAATGATAATACGTATACCATTGAAGCTTTCTCTTTAGGAATTGTAGGTTCTGCTTATAACAACTGGGGAGCAACTCCTGATTTTATGTTAGAGTATGATCAGTATTCTGATGTGTTTAGAGGAATCGTAACACTTCTAGATGGTGAAATGAAGTTTAGAATGAATAACGATTGGGCTGTAAATTATGGTGATACAGGTGCAGACGGATCTATAGAAGTTAATGGCGATAATATTTCAGTAAATGCTGGTATTTATATTGTTACTGTTAATTTAAATGACAACAGCTATTCTTTAGAGCAAATTGAAAATGTATGGGGGCTTGTTGGTTCTGCATATAACAACTGGGGAGCAACTCCTGATGCACAATTTACTAGAGATTGGTCTCGTCCTTTTGATGATGTTTGGATTTTAAGAGATGTTGCTTTAGTTGATGGTGAATATAAGTTTAGATCAAATAATGATTGGACTTTAAACTATGGTGATACCGGAGGAGATGGTATATTAGAAATAAATGGAGATAATTTAACTGCCACTGCGGGAACTTATACAATTACTTTAGATTTTTCTGACGCTGCAAATCCAACATATACCGTACAACCATAAAATAGTATAATATATATGTAATAAAACTATCCATTTACTAAAATACTAGTGATGGGTAGTTTTGTTTTTTAATTAAAATCGAAAATGAAAAAATTCTTTCTATTCTTAACATTTTTAAGCAATCTGACTCTTTTTGCTCAGCAACAAAATGTTACATTTTCAGTAAATCCTAGTACTTTTAATGAAGATGAAGAAATTACAGTTACCGTTTCAAATGTTAATCCGGCCGCTTGGGGTGTAACAGACATTTACCTTTGGGCTTGGTCTTTTGATACTAATGATGCGAATATTATGGATTCTCCTACCAATGGAAGCTGGACAAATTCAAATGAAGCTCAAAAATTAACTAATAACGGAGATGGAACCTATTCTTTTACCTTCACTCCTACCACTTTTTATAATAGAACAGGAATTGGTAGAATAGGAATGTTAGTTAAGGCTAAAGACGGAACAGGTGATAAAAAATCACAAGATCAATTATTTGAAGTTGGGAAATTTCAATTAAATCTTACTTCTCCATCATCAAATGTTACCATCATAAATTCTGGAGATAATGTTTCCATTACAGCTACTGCTACTCTAGCTGCTGACTTTAATTTAAAAGCGAATACTACTTCTATAAATACTCAAAATGGAATTACAAGTTATTCCTTTAATACCAATGTAACAGAAAATACCATCTTCGAGTTAGAAGCAACAGATGGTTCTGAAATACAAACAGAAACTTTTGAAATTGTAGTTAGACCGACAGTTGTTGAAGAAGCCTTACCAAACGGATTATTAGACGGATTAAATTTAAATGATGCTGATCCTACCAAAGCTACTTTAGTGTTTTACGCGCCTGGTAAAGAGTTTGTTCATGTAATTGGTGATTTTAACGATTGGAAACTAGACAACAACTATCTAATGAAAAAGGATAGTTCAAAAGATCGCTTTTGGATTGAATTATCGGGTTTAACAGCGCAAACAGATCATATGTATCAATATTTTATAGAAGCTGATTTGAAAGTTGCTGATCCATATTCAACAATTGTACTTACAGAAAGTAATGATCAATATATTGATGCTATTACGTACCCTAATTTACCAGCATATCCAACAGGAAAAACCAATCATGCGGTTACTTTATTAAGAACAGGTGATGCTCCTTTTTCTTGGGAAATTACAAACTTTAATAAACCTGCAAAAACTGATTTAGTAATCTATGAATTACTAATTAGAGATTTTGATGCTTTGCATAGTTTTGATGCTGTTAAAGCTAGATTAGATTACTTACAAGAATTAGGTGTAAATGCTATCGAGTTTATGCCTGTTAGTGAATTTGATGGAAATGAATCTTGGGGTTATAACCCTTCTTTCCATATGGCATTAGATAAATATTACGGAACTAAAACTGCATTTAAACAGTTAATTGACGAGTGTCATAAAAGAGGAATTGCGGTTATTCTTGATGTTGTTTATAACCACGCTACGGGACAAAATCCATACTATCGAATGTGGAATACAGACAACGGGAATTATGGCGGGCAAGCATCTGTCGATAGTCCATTTTTCAATGAAACAGCAAAACACTCTTATAGTGTGTTTAACGACTTTAATCATAGTCAACAAGCTACCAAAGATTATGTAAAAAGAACTACTCAATACTGGATTGAAGAATACAAAATTGATGGATTTCGTTGGGATTTAACCAAAGGATTTACACAAAATTGTACTGCTTCTGATGAAGGTTGTACAAATACTATTCAAGCAGATAGAGTGGCTGTGTTAAAAGAATATGCTGATTACCAATGGGAAGTTGATCCAGATTTTTATGTAATTTTTGAGCATTTAGGAACGAATCAAGAAGAAACAGAATGGGTGAATTATAGATTAGGAGAAGGTAAAGGAATTATGATGTGGAGTAATTTAAATCCTAATTATAGTGAGACTTCAATGGGCTATCATGATAGTAATAAATCTAATTTCTCTTGGATCTCTTATAAAAATAGAGGGTGGACTACCCCTGCTAACATTTCATACATGGAAAGTCATGATGAGGAAAGAACCATGTATAGAAATTTAAATTTTGGTAATTCAAATGCTTCTTACGACACACAAGACTTAGCAACTGCTTTAGAAAGACAAAAAGGTTCCGGAGCTTTTTATTTCACCGTTCCAGGACCAAAAATGATTTGGCAGTTTGGAGAACTAGGCTATGAAGTAAGTATCGATTTTAATGGAAGAACAGGAAATAAACCAATTCGCTGGGAATATGTTAATGATTCTGATAGAAAGGCATTATATGACACTTGGGCTAAAATAATAGCGCTAAAAAAGCAGGAAGATATTTTTAGAACTTCTAATTTTACATTGGATGTTGCTGCTTCAACAGGTATTAAAAAAATTCATTTAACAAATGATAATGCTACAGACGATCTTCAATACATTACTATAATAGGTAATTTCGGTATAACTGAACAAGCTGCTATTCCTGGATTTCAACAAACAGGAACTTGGTACGATTTATTAAACGATGCTAATACAATTACTGTTACGAATGTGAATCAAAGTGTTTTATTACAGCCAGGTGAGTTTAAAATATACGGAAGTTCGGCAGTAACACTTTCAAATGAAGATATTATTTTAAACAATACTGATATTAGCTTCTACCCTAACCCTAGTAATGGTTTTATAAGAATAAATAAGACTGTTGAAGATGTGAAAATATTTGATATTACAGGAAAGAAAGTATTAGACTATAAAGGTAGGTTTGATGAAAACCACACTTTTAAAACTCAATCTCTTATACAAGGGTTGTACATAGTAAGAGGTAAAACAGAAAATAATTTGTTTTCTTTTAAATTGCTAGTAAGATAAATTTCATTAAACTTTAAAAGGCTCTTTTTAATAAAAGAGCCTTTTTTTTGAATTAAAAGTCAATAAATATATTGTTATATATAAAATCTTATCTAAAGTTAAAGTTTTATTAAAAAATATTTTTTTAATAAACTTAAAATATTACATTCGTAACGTTTTATTAAAATCTATAGATTATTAATAGCAATCCCTTACTTACCTATACAAATAATCATTTTTTTTAATTATTATGTAACATTTTAATTGATTTATCAATAATAATAACTAAAAATGAATAACTTAAAAACCCTAGCAATTACAGCTGCTATCTCCCTTTTATTTGCAAGCTGTGAAAAAAACGAATCTACTAACTTAACAGACGATTCTGCAGCAAAAATTTCTTTATCAGGTGTACAAACGCATGAAGATTGTGGCTTTATAGACAACAACTGGCCATCAAGTGCAGTATTAAGTACTACAAACATTGTTAACTCTTCTGAGACTAACTTTATCTTTGGTCAAAATGCAGATATTGCAAGTTTATTCCAAATCAACACAGTTCCATTAGGATTTGCTATTGGTAGCGGTACTTTCAATGCGATTTCTTATGGCGCTGGATATATAATTTTTGGTGAAACTTTATATAACTACGCTTTAAACAATGGTGGAAGAATTGCTGTAGCTTATGTTCAAGCACACGAAGTAGCACATCAAATTCAATTTAGAAATGGAATTCCTTCTAGAAATGAAAATACAGCAAGAGCAGGAGAATTAGAAGCTGATGCTTTTGGAGGATTCTACATAGGTCATGCAAATGGTTACGCTGCTGATTGGACTGCTGCTTCAAATGCTTATAATTTTGCTGCTGGATTGGGTGATAATAATGTTAACAGTCCGAATCACCACGGAACAGCAGCACAACGTCGCTCTGCTTTCCGTTTAGGATGGTTATTAAGAAATAATCAATATCCTGGAGCAAGGAGTTTTGACAGCGCTTTCTTTAGATATTACGATCAATATGTATTAGCTGGAGCTTTACGTGGAGAATTCATCAGACCTGAAGGAATTAGCCAAGAAACTCATGAATACATCATGTCTAAGATGGAAGAATTACATAAAATTAGTACTGGAGAAATTTCTGAAGAAGAATTTGTAAACTTACAGTAACAACTTTTCTATCCCTAAATTAAATTACTAAAACAAATGTTTAACAACGGATAGATTAATTAAAATGTTAACACAAAAAAAAAGGAGTAATAGTTTATATTACTCCTTTCTTTATACATATTTATAAAACTTTATAAATTAAAAGTCTTGAAATATTGCATGCATCATACGTTTTTTATCATTGATGCTCTCTTCCAATGAAATCATAGTTTCAGTTCTACTTACTCCATGAATTTCATCAATCTTGTAAATAACCTCTTTTGCATCATTCGTGTCTTTTGCACGAACTTTACAGAAGATATTATACTTTCCAGCCGTTACATACGCAACCGTAACGTTAGGAATAAGACGTAAATTATCAATCACATGCTGAGTCATTGAAGTCTTTTCTAAAAAGACACCAACGTGTGCAATAAAAGAATACCCCATTTTTTCGTAATCTAACGTTAAGGTAGATCCTTGAATAATTCCTTCATCTTCCATCTTTTTAACACGTACGTGAATTGTACCTGCAGACACTAATAGTTTTTTAGCGATATCTGTAAATGGAGTTCGAGCATTTTCAATTAGGATATCTAAAATTTGATGATCGATTTCATCTAATACAAATTTCTTCATTTTTAAATTTTATTCATAGTATTCGGCAAAAATATGAATTATTTTTAACAAACAACAATTGTGAATGGTATAAAATTTAATATTTAATAAAAAATTAATGTTCGAAAACGATTTCGTGATGAGCATAATACAATTTTAAGTCACCCTCCTTTTCCTTTTTTAATCTAGAAGTAAGTATGTTATCATTAATTTCATCTACATATAAAAAGCCTACATCTTCTTTATTAGGATAACGGTGAATAACATCTAAAAAAGACTTTACATTATTAGGAATATCAAAATAGGGTTTATAGGTACTAAAATCGTTATTTATTGCGATATGAAATATACCTTGTAGTAAAGCGAAGAAATTAAATTTTCTTGTTTCTTCCCTATTATAATCATTTGGAAAATGTCCAGCTTCAATCAAAATAGTATTGTGTCCTAACTTTTGGAAATTATCTCCAGTAGCAGTTGGATAAAACTCGTCTGTATATCTTCCTATATAATTTGGAATTAGTTGTTGTAACAAATGATTCATTGCTACGATAACATTCATGGTCTCTATTCTACCCTTAGTTATTTTGCGAGTTTCCTCTTCTGAAGGAGCTAAAAAAGAAATAGTAGCAGGATTTTTTGTTCCTTCTACACCAAAAATGGTACGTTGGTCATGTAAATTGAAACAAAAATGTGGATTGAAATTATCCAATACTGATCGTAAAATTTTGCTCTCACATGCTTTTTGATCAACAGCATCTCTATTTAAATCAATATTCTTTGAATTTACTCTCGTGTATGCTAAAGCCCCATCTGGATTTAGCATAGGAATTATTTCGATGGTACAACTCTCAACTATAGATTGAATAATTTCATGGTTATAATAGCTTTCGAAAAAGTTTAAGAAATCAAAAACGGCTTTGGTTCCTGTACTTTCATTACCATGCATTTGAGTCCATATTAAAACTCTTTTGGGTCCATTTCCGAGTTTTAAGCTGTAAATATCTCTACCTTCTTCAGACTGTCCAAGTAATTCCTTAGAAATTGATTTATGTAGTTTTTCAAACAAAGGAAGAATATCCTTTAGAGTAACCCATTTTCCAAAAAGATGATTCTCCTTGCATGTTGAATAGGAATCCTCTAAAAATTGTACATCAATTAAATTCATTGTTTTATTTGATTGTAAATTTTAATATGAAAACCATTCTTTTACTAACCTTTTTTCTATCGATTCTACCGACTTATGAACATAATCGTTTTTAACAGAATCATATTCATAATCTGTAGCCCATTCTTCTATGTTTTGATGCAATTCTCTTAAAGCATCACAAATAAAATCAAGCTCTTGATTAGTGATAGTTGGATGAATAGATAAACGAACCCATCCTGGTTTTTCAATATTACAACCTTCCAAAATTCTGCTTTCAATCGATTTTGAAGTTTCTCTATCTACATTCAATAAGAAATGTCCGTAAGTACCAGCACAAGAACATCCTCCTCTAGTTTGAATACCAAAACGGTCATTCAATAATTTTACTACTAGATTAAAATGATACTTTTCAAAATAAAAAGAGAAAATACTTAATCGATCTCTGTGATTTGGAGCTAAAATATGAACACCATTTAAAGAATCTAAGCATTCAAACATTACTTCATTAATCTCATCTTCTCGATCTTTCATGCTTTTAGTTCCCATTTGATCTTTTAATTGCATTGACAATGCTATACGAATGGTTTGAAGAAAAGCAGGTGTTCCTCCATCTTCTCTGGTTTCAACATCATCAATATAATCATGTTCTCCCCAAGGATTGGTATATGTTACAGTTCCCCCACCTGGGTTATCCGGAATCATATTTTTATACAATTTTTTATTGAAAATTAACACTCCAGAGCTACCAGGCCCTCCTAAAAACTTATGTGGAGAAAAGAAAATAGCATCTAAATATTCGTCTTCATTCTCAGGATGCATATCAATATCAACATACGGAGCAGAACAAGCAAAATCAACAAAACATAAACCATTGTACTTATGAATTAATGCTGCAACTTTATGATAATCAGTTTTAATTCCCGTAACATTAGAACCTCCAATAATTGAAGCTATTTTTATAGGTCTGCTTTCGTATTTCTGAATCACTTTTTCAAACATTTCTAAACAAACTAAGCCTTCTTCATTACAAGGAACAACTTCTACATCTGCAATAGTTTCTAACCAAGACGTCTGATTAGAATGATGCTCCATATGACTTACAAAAACAATTGGTTTTTTTTCATCAGGAACATTAGTAAAATCCTTTAAGTTTTCAGAAACTTTCAATCCTAGAATACGCTGAAATTTATTAACTACTCCAGTCATACCAGAACCTTCTGTAATTAATATATCATCTTTTGACGCATTTACATGACGTTTAATAATGTTTCTTGCTTCATGATACGCTAAAGTCATTGCAGCACCAGAAGTAGACGTTTCTGTATGAGTATTGGCCACAAAAGGTCCGAACTCATTCATTAACTTCTCCTCTATTGGTCGGTATAAACGGCCACTTGCAGTCCAATCTGTATAAATCAATTTTTTAACTCCATAAGGGGTCATAAATTCCTGATCAATTCCAATAATATGTTTTCTAAATTGTTGGAAATATTCCTCTAAACTCATGTTTGTAATATTCTAGTTATACGAATTTCTGTAAAATAATTTAATTAGTTATTACCTTGTTTTAAATTTAACAACCCTAGTAAATTTGTATGGTAATAAAAAATCCCGCATGGTTGCGGGACTTCATTTAAATGATTTCTTTAATCTCTTTTATAAAACGTTCTGCTAAATCATCTGCTTTTTGTTGAGATTTAGCTTCTGTATATATTCTAATAATTGGCTCGGTATTCGATTTACGTAAATGAATCCATTCTTCTGCAAAATCTATTTTTACACCATCAATAGTATTCACATCTTCATCTTTATATTTATTAGCCATTGTATGTAGTATGTTATCTACATCTATTTGTGGAGTTAACTCAATTTTGTTTTTACTCATAAAATAGCTAGGATACGAATCTCTCAATTGTTTACAAGAAACTTTTTTCTTTGCTAAGTGAGATAAAAATAAGGCTACTCCTACTAAAGAATCTCTTCCATAATGTGAATCTGGATAAATAATTCCTCCATTACCTTCTCCTCCAATAACCGTATTAGTATCTTTCATCATTTGAACCACGTTCACCTCTCCTACCGCACTGGCTGTATAGTTTCCTCCATGTGCTTCCGTAACATCTCTTAAGGCTCTAGAAGAAGATAAATTTGAAACTGTATTTCCTCCTTTTAGTTCACCTAATACATAATCCGCACAAGCAACCAAGGTATATTCTTCACCAAACATAGAACCATCTTCACAAATCAATGCTAAACGATCCACATCAGGATCTACAACAATACCTAAATCAGCTTTCTTTTTAACAACTAATTCAGAAATATCTGTTAAGTGCTCTTTTAACGGCTCTGGGTTATGCGGGAACTGTCCATTTGGCTCACAATATAATTCATAACACTTCACCCCTAATTCTCTTAATAAAGCCGGAATAGCAATACCTCCTGTAGAGTTTACACCATCAACTACAACTTTAAATTTTGCCTTTTTAATTGCTTTTTTATCAACAAGTTTTAATTTTAAAACTTCTTTGATATGTTTCTTGATGTAATTCTTCTTTTTGGTTACAGTTCCTAAATCATCAACTTCAGCAAAATCAAAGTCATCATTATCTGCTATAGTTAAAATTTGCTCACCATCTTTACCATTTAAAAACTCTCCTTTTTCATTTAACAATTTTAAAGCATTCCATTGCTTTGGATTATGAGAAGCAGTTAATATGATTCCTCCATCAGCCTTTTCCATAGGAACAGCAACTTCAACAGTAGGTGTAGTTGAAAGACCTAAATCAATAACATCAATTCCTAATCCAATTAAAGTATCAGAAACCAAACCACTAATCATTTTACCAGAAATACGAGCATCTCTACCAATAACTATAGTTATTTTTTCTTTTCCTACGTTTTTATTTTTGATAAATGTACCATAGGCAGCAGCAAATTTAACAGTATCAATAGGCGTTAAATTATCTCCAGTATTTCCTCCAATTGTACCTCTAATTCCTGATATAGATTTTATTAATGTCATATTCGTTGTTTGCTTTAGGCAAATATAAAATTTCTACTTCATTTGTACATACAATACTTTAAAAGCTCTTTGGAAAATCGTAATAAATGAAAAAAACTATATTTGTTAAAAAAAATAAATTTTATGGAAAACGAATTACTATCTAATGCTAATAATTGCTCATTTTGTAAAAATTCAATTGACAAAGATGTTGTTTTTTGCCCTGAATGTGGTCATCCTGAAAATGGTACAGACAAACAAAGAGCGCAGTTCTTCGCTAAGCGAGCAATGAAAAAAAATAAAAAGATTGATGATGAAAACAAAATTAGCTCAGCTAGGAATATACTTTTTATATTATCAGGAATAATGGCTGTTTTAGGTTTTATTATTTACTCTAATACGGATAATATAATTGATCTAGCCATAAACTTTTTTGTAGCTTTTATCTATTTAACTTTAGCTTTTTGGTCTGAACAAAAACCTTTTATAGCTTTATTAATTGGGTTGATATTGTATATAACAATTATTATCGTTGGTTTCTTAATAGATCCTCTTTCGATTGTTAAAGGAATTTTGTGGAAGATCGTAATTATATCTCTACTAGCTAAAGGAATGCACTCCGCATTAGAATTAAAGAATAAAGAAAATAATAGATTCTAAATTAAATGAGTTTTTGCATTCGTTGTAACAAAAGTTTTAATACTGAAGTTAATTTTTGTACTAATTGTGGTTCGAAAATTGAGAAAGAAAAAAACAATAATAGAAATATAGTAGATGCAATTTTAGGTTTTTATATTATGATTGTGTGTTATATAGCATTCTCTCATTTTATTTACAAAGCTTACCAAAATAGTTTATTTACTGAAATTCTTTTAGAAGTAATTTTTATAGGTATTATTTTAACTTTTTGCTTTTTTAATCTTAAAGAAATACTACACTTATATAAATTACCATCTATAAAAATTAATTTGTACCTTAAGTATTTATTGATTACTGTTTTTTCATGCTTACTAATATATTTTAGTGTAGGAAAGCTAAATGAGTTAATTTTTCCTGATAAAGATTTAAATATTTTTAGCAGCTACTTGTATCTAGAAAACCCTCTTTTATGGTCTTTGTTTTTTGTTGCAATTCTGCCTCCAATATTTGAAGAGTTAGCCTTTCGTGGATATTTATTTAATTTATTATTAAAGTTAACTTCACCTAAATCAACAATTGTAGCAACAGCTTTTTTATTTGCTTTAATTCATTTCTCTTTCCTATCTATTATATGGATTTTCCCTTTTGGTTTATTTCTTGGGTATTTGAGAAAGAAACATGATACACTATGGATACCAATGCTAGTGCATTTTACACATAACTTTTTGGTTGTAATGTTAGATTTTTACTTTCATAATAAAGAGCTTACTGAATTATTATAAATAATGAATTATTTTAATCTAGTAATGGCATAAAAAAAACCACTACAAATTTGTAGTGGTTTTCTATTTAGTATGGTTTTAGGAATTATTTTCCTTCTTCCATTTTCTTCTTTAATTCAGCTAATCCACCGATATCACCTAAAGTAGTTTTTTCAGTTTCTTGAGCTTTTTTAGCTGCTGCTTTTACATTTCTTTGCTCTTCTTCTCTGAAGATTGAAGTATGAGAAACAACAATTTTACGGTATTCTTTGCTAAATTCAGTTACCATAAATTCTACAGTATCTCCTTTAGCTAATTTAGTACCATCTTCTTTTTCTAAGAAACGGATTGGAGCGAAAGCCTCAATTCCATCTTCAAAAGTAACCGTAGCTCCTTTATCATTCTTAGCAGTAATAGTACCTTCAAATTTAGAACCGATTGCATACTTAGCTTCGTGAGCATCCCAAGGGTTACTTTGAGTTTGCTTGTGACCTAAGTTTAACTTACGGTTTTCAACATCTAATTCTAATACTTGAACAGCTAACTTATCTCCAACAGTAACAAACTCTGATGGGTGCTTAACTTTCTTAGTCCAAGATAAATCAGAGATGTAAACTAATCCATCGATACCTTCTTCTAACTCAACAAATACACCAAAGTTTGTATAGTTACGAACAGTTCCTTCGTGAGTAGAACCTACTGGATACTTGCTAGTAATGTCAGTCCAAGGATCTGGGTGTAATTGCTTCATACCTAAAGACATCTTACGCTCATCTCTATCTAAAGTTAAGATTTGAGCTTCAACTTCGTCACCTACTTGTACGAAATCTTGTGCAGAACGTAAGTGAGTAGACCAAGACATTTCAGATACGTGGATTAATCCTTCAACACCATCTTCTACTTCTACAAATGCACCATAGTCAGCTAATACAACTACTTTACCTTTTACCTTATCTCCAACTTTTAAACCTCCATCTAAAGCTTCCCAAGGATGAGCAGATAATTGCTTTAATCCTAATTGGATTCTAGATTTGTTGTCATCAAAGTCTAAGATTACAACGTTTAATTTTTGATCTAATTCAACAACTTCACTTGGGTGATTAATACGAGACCAAGATAAGTCAGTAATGTGGATTAACCCATCAACACCACCTAAGTCAACAAATACACCATAAGAAGTTACATTTTTAACAACTCCTTCTAATACTTGTCCTTTTTCTAATTGACCAATGATTTCACGTTTTTGATCTTCTAAGTCAGCTTCAATTAATGCTTTATGAGATACTACTACGTTCTTAAATTCGTGGTTGATCTTAACAACTTTGAATTCCATAGTTTTCTCTACATACTGATCGTAATCACGGATAGGCTTAACATCAATTTGAGATCCTGGTAAGAATGCTTCGATTCCGAAAACATCTACAATCATACCACCTCTTGTTCTACACTTAACAAAACCGTTAACGATTTCTCCAGTTTCGTGTGCATTGTTAACTCTATCCCAAGCTTTAATTACACGTGCTTTTTTGTGAGATAATACTAATTGACCAGAAGAATCTTCTCTTTTATCAACTAATACTTCTACTTTATCACCCACTGCTAAGTTAGGGTTGTAACGGAATTCGTTTAAAGAGATAACTCCTTCAGATTTAGAGTTAATATCAATAATCGCATCGCGATCAGTGATACGTACTACTTCACCTTCAATTACATCACGCTCATTAACGAAACCTACAGTTCCTTCTAAAGCCTTTTCAAACTCTTTTAATTTAGACTCATCTACTTCATCGATACCTTCTTCGTATCTGTGCCAATTAAAATTTGCTAAAAATTGTTCTGGGTTTACTGCTTCTGCAGTTTTTTTTGTTTCTTCAGACATGTCTGAGAATAATTTTTGTATCTTTTTGTTAATCAGATTTTTAACGATACTAACTCAAAGAGAAATTAAACTTAATAAATATAATTTTTGCCCTTTTTTAAATCTGTTCTCGTAAAAAGGAGTGCAAATTTACAAAATAATATTTATTTAACCTAAAATCATTTGGTTTATAGTTAATTAAATACAAAATAAAGTGTACTAAATGAAGCTTTTAGAACAAATAGTTAATAAAATAAGCATCTTAAAATAAAAAACATCAATTTAATGAGAATTTAAATTGATGCTTTTGTAGTTACTTTATATGAAATTAGACTTAAAATTTAATCCTCATCATCTTCATACTCATCTTCATCTTCTTGATAATCTGGATCAGCTTTTAATAAAAATTCAAAAACAGTTTTATCATCTAGCTTCATAAAGTCTTTGAACAGTATATCAATAACTTGTTCTCTAGATTTATTTTCCTTTAATAAATCGTAAGCTTTTTTGGGAGCATCTTTTATTACATCTTTAACTAACTCTTCTTTGCAAAATTCTAATATTTCAGATTTAGGCATACCTGCCTCAATCATTGGTTTTACATTTGCCACAACACTAATTGCCGCGCCTTTACAAATATTCTCTTTAGTTAATTCCATCTTGGCTTGAGAGAAAACTTGAAATGAAATAAAAATTTGTGCTAAAATTAAGAGGTTCTTGATTTTCATTTTTAGATTTTTTTTGGTTGATTATAATTAAGTAATTTAAGTTATTAAACTCATATAAACGAGAAATATTTCTTTTGAATAAAAAAAATCAGGAGCACTTATAAATGCTCCTGATTTTTATTTTTAATACTAACGTTGTTTTTACAACAATTGATTATTTTTAGTTGTTACAAGAAACTATAACTCCTGTATCAACCTCACACTCAAAAGTATCAATTACAATTCCTTCAGAATTTTTTACTGTAATTAATGTTTTTCCATCTTTTAGCTCAGTTTCTCCAGATAAATTCGTTTCATCATAACTTTTGGTTCCACAAGTGGTAGTAACAGTACAACCTTTTTTAACATCGTTTGTTGGATTCTCCTCGTTTTGAACTATCTCACTATCTTCACAAGAAAAAAAAGCTGTTACTAATAAAATTAATAGGGATTGTTTAAATGATTTTTTCATTAAAAATTAAATTTTTGTATTCTAAAAAGTGTGTATTAAACAGCTATCTCCGATTTACACCTACTTCGAAAAGCAAAAAAATAAAATTAAAAAATGAAAAACTCTCAAAAAACAATGGATAAACAACTTGTTTAAAGAGACTTAACTAGATTTTTAGTTAAAAAATTAAATTTGATTGATAGTTACTTTAAATATGGATTCGAACATTTTTTGAACAGTATCGGCTTCTTTTTTACGAACTGAAACAATATACTCGCAATCCAATTCTAACTTTTGGTCAATAATTTCGAGTTGATTCTTTTTGATTACCTGTTGTACCTTGTTCATCATATCGTAACCAAAAGTTACCTTATATTGAAAATTGATTGTTTTTTCTATAATTTCAGATGCCTCAAGAGCGAGTTTGGCAGATGTTCTATAAGCATTGATTAAACCACCCACGCCTAATTTTGTTCCTCCAAAATACCTAACCGATACAATTAACACGTTTGTAATATCAAAGGCTTGAATTTGACCATAAATTGGTTGTCCAGCAGAATTACTAGGCTCTCCATCATCATTTGCTCTAAAACGGATATCATCAGTACCTAATTGCCATGCATAACAATGATGACCTGCACTAGGATGCAGTTTCCTTAAATCTTCTAAACATTCTTTAATAGCTTCTTCAGAATTAACAGGAAAAGCGTATCCAAAAAACTTACTGTTTCTATCTTTAAACAATGTTTCTTCAGAAGGCTTTACGAGAGTCTTATACGTGTCTTTTTCCTCCATAAACTATACTACAGTAATTAAAATAATACTTACAATAGCAATTATAACACCTAGCCAGTTTTTATTTTCTAATTTTTCTTTAAATAAAAACAAACCAAAAAGAGTAGTTAATAAAACGATACTGACGTTATTAATCGTAAAAAGCACCGAACTTTCAATTCCTTTAATCTTCAAAGCTCGAATTAAAAATTCAATAGAAAAATAATTAGGAATCCCTAAGGCAATACCACCTACAAAACTTTTCATTTCTAGCTTAATGTTCTTTCTAACAACTTCTATCAAAAGAAATAATAATCCAAAAATAAATGCTATACCAAATATAGATGCTGAAAAAATGGATACATTTTCAGCCGAAACAAAATTTAACTCAGTGTATTTTAATAAGGTATCTATAGCACCTGAACCTAAAAATAAAATAATTGGGAGTACTAAAGAACTTGCTTCAAATTTTTTGGTTTTATTACTTTTTACCGAAGTTAAATACACCGCTAGTAATGCTAAAACAATTCCAATAACCTTTACAACACTTACCGATTCATTATATACAACTATCCCAAAAACAATAGGAATAACCACCGCCATTCTTCCAGAAACTGAAGCAACCGAAAGTCCGTTTCGCTGTGAAGTAGTGGCCATAACATTAAAAATTGTGATAAATAAGAAACCTAAAACCAAAGCTCCATAAAACCAATTTTGTTGAGGAATTACCGATAATGGCATTTTTACATCAGAATACCCATAACCAATAACAAAAGCCACAATGTAGTTCATTACAATAGCTTGAAAAGTATTGACTTTAAAAACATCAAATAATTTAAAAATGACATATAAACTACTTGAAATTAAAACACTTAAAATTAAATAAATCATACTAAAAACTCCTCTCTATTAAGCAAATCAACAACATTATCCTCTACTCTATTAATTGTCCAAGTTTTAATTCCTAATTTTTCTGCGGCATCTGTATTTTCTAGAGTATCGTCAATAAAAATTGTTTCTGAAGGAATTAAATTGTTTTTCTTTAAAACAAATTCATAAATATCAGTATTTGGCTTTCTCATTTGAATTTCATGAGACAAATAAAATTGCTCAAAACAATTTTTGAATTCGTTATACAAATCCATTCCCCAATCCTTCTGAATCCAAGAAATATGCAAGTCGTTTGTATTACTTAAAAGAAATAATCTATACTTATTAGAAGCAACTAATTCCTTTAAAAAATCTAATCTTTCCAAAGGAAAATCTAATAAAATTGCGTTCCAGGCCTTTACTAAATCTTCTTTTTCAATGGCAAATTCATTATGAAAATAATCTACAAAATCATTAGTAGAAATGAGCCCTTTTTCATAATCGTAATACACCTGAATCATTTTTTCAGAAATCTCTTCTACTCCTAGTCTATATAATTCTCTGTAAGTAGCTTCTTTATCTAAGTTAATGAATACATCACCAAAATCGAAAATGATATTTTTAATCATTTTATATATGTTCTTAATACGTTGTTTATTATTATTTCTTCTTTCTCAAGTCGAGCATTTAAAATAGGAGCTTTTACTCCTTCTACAAACTCATTGTTACCAATAAAAACTCTAGCTTCATCCCAAAGATTATCTTTAATGAAGGATTGTAAAGTTACTGCTCCACCTTCTACAATTACCGATTGAATCTTGTGTTTTGATAATACCTCTAAAATTTGCTTTGGCAACTCTTTTTTAAAATTTACTTTTTCAAAAATCAAATTTTCATGAATACTTTCTTTATCCAAACTTGTAATTACGATTGTTTTCACAGATTCATCAAAAACGGCTAGGTTAGCAGCTAATTTTAATGAACGATCGATAACTACACGAACTGGATTATTTCCTGTCCAACTTCTTACATTCAACTTTGGATTATCAGCTAAAACCGTATTTGTTCCTACTAAAATAGCATGCTCTTCAGCTCTCCACTTATGCACTAATTGCTTAGCATATTCATTTGAAATCCAAACTGGAGCTTGATTTTCTTTTTCTTTAGGAGCAATAAATCCATCAGCTGTTTCCGCCCATTTTAAGATAACATAAGGTCTATTTTTATTTTGAACAGTAAAAAAACGTTTATGATGTAATTTACATTCCTCTTCTAAAACCCCTACAACAACATTACATCCATTCTTTTTTAATTTCTCTATTCCTTTACCGGCTACTACACTGTGTGTGTCTATTGTTCCAATAACAACATTTGGAATTTGTTTTTCAATAATTAAATCGGAACATGGTGGTGTTTTTCCAAAATGAGAACAAGGTTCTAACGTTACGTAAATTGTAGCTTCTTTTAAAAGTTCTTGATCTTTCACCGAGTGAATGGCATTTACTTCAGCATGTGAACCTCCGTAAGCACTTGTAAATCCTTCTCCAATAATTTTATCATTGTGAACAATCACAGCTCCCACAGAAGGATTTGGACGTGTAGTACCAATTCCTTTTTTTGCCAATTCTAAACATCGGCGCATGTATTTCTCGTTAACGTACAATAATTAGAGTTTAATTTTTACTTCTTGAGTTTTATCAATATCATAAGTATTAGAAAAACCTAAAACCTTATACTTTATAACTCCTTTAAATTGAACATCAACTTTTTTATTAAGTAAAGAGCTTAAAATACCTCCTAAAATTCCTCCTTTATTATTTTCAAAAACCTTATTAGCAGGAATAACTACATTTAAAGGAATTGAAAACTCTTTATTTGCTGGAACTTTAAATTCATCTGAAGAAACCTGAGCTACTTCTGCTCCGTTAATAATTACCTTGATTTCGTCTGTAGATAACTTACCTCCTATGTCATTTTCATTTTTAAAAAAGGCATTTGCTTGTAGTCGAATAGTATCACTTCTTAACGATAAAAACTGAATTTCATCAACCTTAATGAAGATTGGCTTTTTCTTTACTGAACAATTCAACAAAAAAACAGAGATAACAAGTAGATATAGTATGTTCTTCATTTGTTTTCTATACTTTTGAAAAGCCAAAAATACCATTTTTACATTGATTATATGAAGCTAATAGACTTCAGAGCTTTTTTTAACAAAGAACTCACTGATTTATACCCGAAAACTGAGATTGACGCTTTTTTCTTTAGAACTATAGAATCTGTACTAAATTTAAAAGTTATGGACATGTTTACAAAAGCTGATTTTGTAATTAATGAAGAAAAGCTGGCTATTTTGCAACCAATAATTAATCGTTTACAAAAAGAAGAACCTATACAATACATACTAGGAGAAACGGAGTTTTATGGGTATCCTTTTAAAGTTAATTCAAATGTGTTAATTCCTAGACCTGAAACCGAAGAATTAGTAAGTTGGGTAAAAGAAGTTTTTCAATCTGAGAATAAAAAACTTTCTGTTTTAGATATAGGAGCTGGTTCTGGATGTATTGCTATTACTCTAAAAAAAGAACTTGAAGCTTCCAGTGTTACAGCTTTTGATATTTCTGAAAAAGCATTAGTAACTGCTAAAGAAAATGCTCGATTAAACAATGCTGAAGTTAACTTTGTGCTTCATGATATTTTATCAGACAAACCAATTGAAGAAACATTTGATTTAATAGTTTCTAACCCTCCTTATGTGCGTGAGCTGGAAAAAGTTGAAATAAAAAATAATGTTTTAAATAATGAACCACATTTAGCGTTATTTGTTGAAGATGATAATCCGTTACTGTTTTACAAACACATTGCCGACTTTGCAAAAACGAATTTAAATCGAGATGGTATTCTTTTTTTGGAAATCAATCAATATTTAGGAGAAGAAACAAAGCAAATGTTATTGCAAAAAGGATTTAAAGATGTAGTTTTAAGGAGCGATTTATTTGGAAATCACAGAATGATAAAAGCTAATTTTTAAAAATATACGTATTTATGGAAGGTAATTTTCAGGAAGAATTAGAAAAATTAAAAAAAGAAAATGAAGCTTTACGCAACGAAATGAACAAAGCTTCAGACAAGAAAAAACGTAAGCAAGAACGCACTAAAAAGACATTAACTTGGACCTGGAGTATGTTTGCTGGCGCTTCTTTAAAAAATAGTTTTAATCAATGGTTTACAGAATTTCATACACAAGAAAGGGTTTCTCCAAATACTTCAGCAAGTTTACTGACTTCATTGGTAAAACGATTTGTTAGAGTACGATTATTAAGCGTTATTCTATTACTGTTTTCAATTTTTCCTTCACTAGTTTCATTATATATTTTAATTAAGCAAAACGAATTAATTAAAACACAAAACTTATTAGTAGAAGGTTCAAGAAGATCTTCTTATAGCTATCAGTTGGCTAACCTTTTTAATTTAATCGATAACAAAGGTTTTAAAGGATCTAAAGAGAGAATTGTAAGTCTGTGCAGCGTCTTAAAGCCTTACAGCTACTTAGATTCAAATGGACAGACTACAGTTTTTTACAGCCCTGAAAGAACTCAATTGTTATTATATTTATTAGAATCAAATATGAAAAATGAGGAATTAGAGGGAATTTTTGATAATGCTGACTTTTCTTATTGCGATTTGAGGAATGTAGATTTTTCCGATAAGCATTTGGTAGGAATTAATCTATCTCATTCAAATTTAGAAAATTGTGAGTTTAATTTAGCTAGACTTAATTATGCTGATTTGTCATACACAAATTTAAAAAACATTCAATTTTCAAATGGTTTTGCCAACAATACCTCTTTCAATAATGCAAATTTGGAAAATGCTAGAATTACAAAAACTAAGTTATCTGGTGCCGATTTTACTGATGCTGATACTGATGGTACAAACTTCAGCCTTTCTGATATAAGTAAAACAAAAGGTTTACAATAAAAAAAGCGACTGATTTCAGTCGCTTTTTTGTTCAATTTAGCTATTCAATTAGAAGCTGTACATAAAACCAATATTAATTCCAAATGACGAATAAGGAGCATCTGGCTTTACAGTTCCTTCAGTTCCCCAAGTAAATTCATCTCGAATTAAATACGATAAAGACGTTAAACTTGATTTTGTTGTTTCTGGTAAGGCTGAAGCTGGAGATGTTAATACAATTATTGTATTTGCTAATTCATCTCGTGTTACAACTCTTCCATCAGCTCTTACAGCAGAAAAATTACCTAAATCAGAAGTTTCTCTGGTAACATCTATGTTCATATATTCTACTTCTGTAAATAATGTTATGTTTTCAGTAATAGGAAATTTGTACCCAATAGCTCCAACAAATCCGATTGGAAGTTCTCCTCTAAAATT
The DNA here is from genome assembly GCF_004345825.1 of Tenacibaculum skagerrakense. Lineage (GTDB taxonomy): Bacteria > Bacteroidota > Bacteroidia > Flavobacteriales > Flavobacteriaceae > Polaribacter > Polaribacter skagerrakensis. The sequence goes on along the minus strand of NZ_SLXM01000003.1, from coordinate 181,877 downwards.
TGTAGTAAAATCTATACTTGTTGACGCAGGAGCAGCGATTACATTTCCAGATAGATTATATAAAGGAAGCGTCGTATTTACAGTTCCAACAGCTTCCGTTTTCCCTCCTATTTTAGTTAACAATCCAGCTCTTACATAAATATTATCTGTAAAATTATAAATCCCAACCAACGAAGCACCATAAGCTCTTCCTCTACCGATTACATGAGATTCTGGAAGTGTAGGTATTCCTGATGTTTTAGCAATATCTTGGTCAAAACCGTATACATAACCTAAACCAACTTCTACTCCTATTTTCTTATTGAAAAAATATCCTCCACGAATTTGAGTGTGTAATCCTTCTCCATAACTACCTTCTAATTCTGAAATTCCATTAATAGAAGCTTCTGAACCTAATACTTTTTCATTAACACCTACTGCATATCCTCCTGTAGCAGAAACATAAAATTGTGCTTGTAGTGTTATACTAGCAAATAATGTAATTACTGCTAAAAATGTTTTTTTCATATCTAATGTTTGTTTGTAATGAGCGCGCGAAAATCCTAAAAATTATGAGTACTTTTGAGGTTAAAACATAATTATTTTTCCTTTTTTTGAATTCAAAAATTTTAAATACTGAGGTACAGAATTTTATAAATGCTAACTTACATGAAGAGATATCTAAAATCATCTTTAGAGGAAGTCCTTTTGACGGAATAACCGTTCAAGAACTAGCAAATCAAATTCTAGCAAAGAAAAAAAGTGAGAAAAAACTTCCTACTTGGTTTCAAACCAAAAACATCTATTATCCTGAGAAAATTTCAATTGAACAGACTTCTTCTGAAGTAACTGCAAATTATAAATCTAAACTAGTAAATGGTAATTCAATAGTTGATTTGAGTGGTGGATTTGGTATTGATTCTTTTTACTTTTCTAAAAAGTTTAATGAGGTGGTTCATTGTGAAATAAATAATCAGTTATCAGAAATTGTAACACATAATTATAAACAACTCGGCATCAATACTATTCAGACATTAGCCGTTGATGGCATTTCTCATATTAAAAATAATGAGACTTTTTATGATTGGATATATGTAGATCCATCTAGAAGAGATGATATAAAAGGAAAGGTTTTTTTATTACAAGATTGTGCGCCAAACGTGCCGGAGGAATTGGATGGGTTATTTTCAAAGTCTGAGAATATACTTATTAAAGTTTCACCTATTTTAGACATCACTTCTACCCTACGTGAATTAAAAAATACAAAAGAGGTTCATATTGTAGCCTTAAATAATGAAGTTAAAGAACTTTTATTTGTTTTACAAAAAGGGTTTAATCAACCAATAATGATTAAAACGGTTAATCTTTTAAAAGAAAATAGCCAACATTTTGAGTTTACTCTTGAAGACAACACCTATTCTGAAAGTATTTTTTCTTTACCCGAAAAATATTTGTACGAACCTAATTCAGCTATTTTAAAATCAGGAGGTTTTACTATAATTACAGAACAATTCAATGTAAAAAAACTACATCAACATTCACATTTATACACATCAAATGAATTGATTGATTTTCCTGGAAGAAAATTCTTAATAAATTCGATTGTACCCTACAATAAGAAAGAAATCAAAAAAATAATTCCAAATAAGAAAGCTAATATTACTGTTAGAAATTTTCCGAAAACCGTAGAACAAATAAGGAAAGAAACAAAAATTACTGACGGTGGAGATATTTACTTATTCTTTACTACATTAAAAAACAACAGTAAAGTTATGATAGTCAGTAATAAAATTAATTAGATTTTGTTATAATTTATTATATTTGACTCGGTTACAATTTTTATAAAGGGTAACTACTATAAGTGTTTTAAGGGGGAAACACGAGGAAGCCTTGAAATTTATCAAGGCTTCTGTCCCCTTTTAATTTCAATTAAGTCCCTATTCCGAAAAGATTTGTATTTTAGCTTTACTGAATTTTTAAACTAGCCTATATATATGCCTTTTTTAAACGATCAAGAATACGAAGATTTACAAGAACAATTAAAAAATCTCAATTCAAAAAACGAAGAGTTAGAAACCGAATTATCTGAAAAAGAGGAAGAATTAGGTGACGTAAAGAGTACTGCAAGAAACAGAAATATTTTACTAAGTTTTTTATCTGGAGTATCTATTGCTGCAGCAGTCTATTTCTTTCAAAATCAATCTGGTTCAACTGTAAATATAGATGAAATTAAACAAGCGGAAGCTACTAGGGTCTTAGACAGTATTAGTAATTTAACTGCTAATACCGATGATGATTTAGATGATTCTGATGATGACAACGATAATACTGGTAGTACTGGTTTAGAAAGTGGAATCAATAAGATTAAAAATAACATTAAAAATGAAGTAGTATACTCTGTTCAGGTTGGAGCATTTACTAACAAAAAATATCCTTTATTATCTAAAACCATAGCTGGGACGCTTTCTAACGAAGAATATTTAAGATATTCAATTGGTTTATTTTCAACACTTAAAGAAGCTCAAGATTTTAGACGTCAATTATTAAAAATTGGCTTTGATGATGCTTTTGTTGCTTCTTATGTTAATGGTAAAAGAAAAGAAATTCACAAACCTAATTAATACTTAATTTATAGTATAATGGTAAACTACATATCTAGAACGCTATTGTTAGCTTTAACACTTAGCGTTCATTTTTTTTATGCTCAAAACGAGCTTCCAAAAAAAAGTACTCAAATTGGATTTGCACAATTAGACTTTTTGTCAATTAAAATGCCTGATATCAATGAAGCTAACATGGATTTTACGGGTATTCATTACAATGTCATGTTAAACGACTGGAGTTATGCCGGACTTGGTTTTTATGGTGCTGTTGGTGGTGAGCGAGGTGGTTTTTTCACTCTTGGTTTAAATCTAGGAGTAAAAAGAGAAATTTACAAGAAACTTTTTATAGATGCAGGATTACATTTTGGAGGAGGTGGTGGTGCCGCAGCTCCTGATGGCGGAGGAGCTTTTATTCTTCCTCATGCTATCTTAGGATATGATTTTAATTATTTTTCGCTTTCAACAGGATGGAGTTATATCAACTTTTTTGATGGAGGTACTATTAATAGTAATCAATTCTATGCATCACTACAAATCCCTCTTTCATTTGATTACACTGATTTCAAAAAAAGAGAGAACGAACTTTCTGTTGATGACTTAAAAAGTTGTGATTGGAATAAGAAAAGTCATCGAGTTAGTGCTATGGTTCATCTTAATAATTTATCTGTAAAAGGAGATTCTCAATTTACAGATGGAACTTCAATTAATGGGAGAACCATTCGTTTAGCTGGTTTTGAGTTTTCTTCTTTTGTAAATGATGATTGGTTTTATTTTATTAAAGCTGATGGTGCTTACAGAGGTATTCCTGCTGGATATATGGATATATTCGTCGGAGGTGGTTACCACTTATCTATGAATAAAAACAGAACTAATATCCAAGCTAAATTTGGTATTGGTGCTGGAGGTGGCGGCGGAGTTGATACTAAGGGAGGCTTTTTAATATATCCTGATTTATCTATCGAACAGAAAATTGTTGACAATATGTATTTATCTATCAACAAAGGTTATTTAATGAGTCCAGACAGCCATTTCTTATCTTCTACATTAGGATTTGGTTTGAAGTATTATGTTGAAAAAGATGGAATTAATCCAGAAAAATTTGAAGCTGATACATCAATTTTAAAAGGAATCCAAACCATTTTAAAGCAAGATTGGTATGTAAATGCAAGTAGAAATGGTGGTTTTGAGCAAGACATGCATCAAATATCATTACAGATTAATGTTTTCTTGAGTAAATATATTTACGGTGCTGGACAAACATCCTTTGCTAATTTTGGAGATGCAGGTGCATATGCAGAAGGGATTGTTGGATTGGGTCTTCAATCCAATTCTTTCTTAAATGATAAAGTAAGTGTTTTTGCACAACTATTAGGAGGAGCCGCTGGTGGTGGTGGAATAGCAACAGGAGAAGGTTTAATTGTAAAACCAAGTTGCGGACTTAATATTAAACTTACGAACACATTAGACTTGAGAGGTGGAATTGGATATGTTAAGGCAAGAGGTGGTGCTCTGAGTAGTGTATTTGGTAATTTTGGTTTAACTTATAACCTTTCTTTCTTAACTGTAAAATAGTTACTAATTAAATTATATTTGTAGCCTATTGTTGACTTTGATTTATGCAGAAAAATATAAACATACAAAATAAAAAAGCGCGCTTTGAATATGAGATTTTAGATAAATATGTAGCTGGAATTCAACTTACAGGTACAGAAATAAAATCTATTAGACAAAGTAAAGCTAGAATTACCGAGAGTTTTTGTGAATTTAATGAAAGAGGCGAACTTTTTGTTATCAATATGTATATAGAAGAATATGCTTTTGGTAATCATTATAATCACAATCCTAAAAGCGAAAGAAGACTATTACTTAACAAACAAGAGTTAAAAAAACTAGCTCGTGAAGTTGAAGTAAAAGGAAATACCATAGTTCCTCTTCGTTTATTTATCAATGAAAATGGTTGGGCTAAGTTAGAAGTTGCCTTGGCTAAAGGAAAGAAGACACATGACAAGCGTCAAACCATGAAGGAAAGAGATACAAAAAGAGATTTAGCTCGTATCAAAAAAAGTTTCTAAAATGCTAAAAGAAAAATTAGCAAATTATACCATAATTCTTGCATCAGGTTCTCCAAGACGTCAACAGTTTTTTAAAGATCTTGGTTTAGATTTTGAAATACGGTTAAAAAGCATAGATGAAGTTTATCCTAATCATTTAAAAGGAGTTGAAATAACCGATTATTTAGCCAATTTAAAATCAATTCCTTTTGATGACGAGCTTAGTGCAAATGATTTATTAATAACTTCGGATACAATTGTTTGGCTAAACAATAAAGCCTTGGGAAAACCAAAAAATTATGAAGAGGCTTTTTCAATTTTAAGAAATTTGTCAGGAAAAACTCATGAAGTAATTACTTCTGTTAGCATTAAGAATCCTAATTTTCAGAAAATAATCAACGATACAACAACCGTTTATTTTAGGGATTTAACTGATGAAGAGATTGATTATTACATAACTACGTATAAGCCTTATGATAAAGCGGGAGCTTATGGTATTCAAGAATGGATTGGTAAAATTGGTATCGATAAAATAGAAGGAAGTTACTTTAATGTTATGGGATTACCTGTTCATAAATTATATAAAGAATTGATGAATTTATAATCTTCTTGTTCATTAAAAGTTTATTTTTGACCAGAATTTACAACACAACAATGAAAAAATACACATACACAGAAAAAAAAGATACGCGATCTGGTTTTGGAGATGGTTTAACTGAATTAGGAAAAAAGAATCCTAATGTTGTTGCATTATGCGCTGATTTAACAGGTTCATTAAAAATGAATGAATTTGAAAAAAATCACCCAGAACGTTTTTTTCAAGTAGGAATTGCTGAAGCGAACATGATGGGAATTGCTGCTGGTTTAACTATTGGAGGTAAAATTCCTTTTACTGGAACTTTTGCAAACTTTTCTACAGGACGTGTTTATGATCAGATTCGTCAATCTATCGCATATTCTCATAAAAATGTAAAAATTTGTGCTTCTCACGCTGGTTTAACTTTAGGAGAAGACGGTGCTACTCACCAAATTTTAGAAGATATTGGTTTGATGAAAATGTTACCAGGAATGACTGTAATCAATACATGTGACTATAATCAAACTAAAGCGGCTACCATTGCTATTGCAGAACATAATGGTCCTGTTTACTTACGTTTTGGTAGACCTTCTGTTCCTGTATTTATGCCAGAAGATCAAAAATTTGAAATTGGTAAGGCTATAAAATTAACAGAAGGTACAGATGTTACTATTGTAGCAACAGGTCATTTAGTATGGGAATCGTTACTTGCTGCTGAAAAGTTAGAAGCTGAAGGAATTTCTGCAGAGGTAATAAATATTCATACAATTAAGCCATTAGATGAAGAAGCTATTTTAGCTTCTGTTGCAAAAACAAAATGTATTGTTACAGCTGAAGAGCATAACAAATTTGGTGGTCTTGGAGAAAGTGTAGCACGTTGTTTAACTCAAAACGCTCCTACTCCACAAGAATTTGTAGCTGTAAATGATACTTTTGGAGAGTCTGCTACTCCGGCTGAATTAATGAAAAAGTATAAAATAAACGACGAAGCTGTAGTTGAAGCTGTAAAGAAAGTTTTGAAAAGGAAATAATAATTCTTTAAAAACGTTTAATACAAACACTCAAATTATAAGATTATGAAAAAACTAATTTTAGTATTATGCTTATTTGTTGCTTCTTCTCAATTTGCTGATGCACAAATTCATTTTGGTATCAAAGGAGGAATTAACTACAATTCTGACTCGTTTATTGATTCAGCTAATAACATTATTGAAGGAAATGCTGAAGGAAAAGCTGGTTATCATGCCGGTATTTGGTTACGTTTTAAATTACCCATGGTTGGTTGGTATATTAGACCAGAGTTAGTATATACTTCATTAAAGAGTGAAGTAAATTACATAACAAACGGTACTACTCAAAAAGTCGGTTATGATTTTCAAAAATTAGATATTCCTGTATTATTAGGAAAGAAATTTTTAAAAATTGCTTATGTTCATATTGGACCTTCTTTTCAATATTTACTTGATGGTGATTTAGATTTTGATGCTGTTACTGAACTTAAAGCTGATGGTTTTACAGTTGGTTTACAATTAGGAGGTGGAATTGAACTTGGTAAGTTTGGTATAGATGCTCGCTGGGAAAGAGCTTTCTCTGATGTAGAGTCTAATTTTATATCTAGCGCAACTGGAGCACAAAGATTCGACACTAGAGTAAATCAAATTATATTTGGTTTATCATATAGATTTTAAAATACAATTTATTTATAAAAATAGAGCGTGTGTTTGAATAAACACACGCTCTATTTTTATAAGGCATAATTAAAAGAACATAATTAATATTATATAATATTCTTGAATTATTGATTAGTTAACTTCACAATAAGTCATAAAAAAAGCAACAAATTATAAATTTGTTGCTTTAATATTTTATCTAAACTAAATCTTATTCGTTTGAAACTCTAATATTAATATTTAAATAATCTGGTAATGTAGGATTTTCTGGGTCACTAAAATCATTCCTTGGATCACCATCCTTGTTTGCATCTTCGTTAATGGTTAAAACACCATCACCATCATCGTCACGATCTAAAAAATTAACAATACCATTTTCATCAGTATCATCATTCCAAGGTATACCGTCTCCGTCTAAATCCTCTAATATTCCAGGAATACCATCACCATCTATATCAGTGTCTACAACAATATCTAAAAGTTCAATAGTAAACATTAAGTTCTCATTAGCTTGTATACTACCACTACCTATATTTCTATAAGCCAAACCTGAAGGAATAAATAATAAAACTTTTCCTGTTCCACTAAAAGTAAGAGGTTCATTAGGTAACGTTACGTTTTCACCTCCTTTAACATTTGGAACCCCGTATGACCAACCTCTAATTACACCTGATCCTAATACAAACCAAAGGTTATTATTACTATCAAAATCATTTTCGCTTAGGTTTTCTCCATTAAGAATTCTCTTACCAGAATAGTTAACTAAAACAGAATCTACTACAGTTGGAAAACCTTTCGTAGAAGTTCCTTGTTGAGTAACATATGAGTACAATGTATAGTTGATATCATCACCATTAATTGTCTCGGTTACACTTTGAGAGTTTAGTTTTGGATCATCAAAAAGAGCTGTTTCACCATCAACTAAAGGTTTTACAATACTTTCAGTTACATCATAATAGTGGTTTTTAAAAAACTTCACTAAGGTGTCATTGTCTTTCACAGCTTGAGCAGTGTGATCAAAATTGTCTACTGCTACTCCATCACTTCCACATGCGTAGGTTATAAGTGAAATTATTCCTACTAAAAAAAGATGTTTAAATTTTATCATTAATCGTAATTTTGACGCGCAATTTACCATTTTTATACCTTTGTAAAAAGCAAACGCAAAAAAATTAACTTTTTGTATGAGAATAGATAAATATTTATGGTGCATTCGTCTTTTTAAGACTCGAAATATAGCTACAACCGCTTGTAAAAAAGGGCAAGTAAAGATTGAAGATAACAACCTTAAACCTTCAAGAGAAGTCTTTGGAGGAGAGATAATTACAATACGTAAAAACCAAATAAATTACAAAATAAAAGTACTAGACATACCAGAAAATCGTGTTGGTGCGAAGTTGGTAGATTTATACAGAAAAGATTTAACTCCTAAAGAAGAGTTTGAAAAAACTGATTTATTAAAATTTGCTAAAGACTATTATCGTAAAAAAGGAACCGGACGACCAACAAAAAAAGACCGAAGAGATATAGAAGATTATTATGAAACTAATGAAGAAGATGATTAAATTTGTCGTATGATAGAAACTAACAACATTATATTAAATAATACCGAAATCTCTCAAAAGATTAGAAGAATTGCTTATCAAATTTATGAGGTAAATTATAAAGAGCCAGAAATTGTTATAGCAGGTATCGCTGATAACGGTTATTTTCTTGCAGAAAAAATTGTTTCTGTACTAAAAGAAATTTCAGATCTCAAAGTTATACTATGCAAAGTTACTATCAACAAGAAAAAACCTTTAACTCCTATTACTACAGATATAGAAAAAGAAATTTACAAAAATAAGTCTGTAATATTAGTAGATGATGTACTACATTCTGGAACTACTTTGATATATGCTATTAAACATTTTTTAGACGTTCCTTTGAAAAAATTTAAAACAGCTGTTTTAGTTAATCGAAATCACAAAAAATACCCTGTTAAAGCTGATTTTAAAGGCATTTCTCTTTCTACATCTATTAAAGAACATGTAGTAGTTGAATTTAAAGAAGATGAAATTATTGCTTATTTACAATAAGTGATTTTTTAATTTCATCAACTACTTCTTCTGCTTTGTAGTTATCTGAATAGATTTTAAGTGTTGCCTTTTCATAGAAATAACTTCTTTCAAAAAGATGCTTCGCTATAAATTCATGAAGTTCCTCTAGTGCAATTTTGGCTACTAACGGTCTTTGTTCTTTTTCAATTAATAACCTATTGTATATAGTATTAATAGATACTTTAATATATATGGATATAGTATTTTCAAATGTGCTTATTAAATCCATATTATTAGCATAGCAAGGAGTTCCTCCTCCTAAAGACAAAATGAAAGACTCAGTGTTCTTGAAAATTTCTTTGATTGCTTCATGTTCTTGCAATCTGAAAAAAATCTCACCTTCCTCTTTAAATATAGTACTTATTGTTTTTTCAAATTTTGCTTCAATGTAATTATCTAAGTCTATAAATGGTAATTTCAGTTCTTTTGCTAAAATTTTACCAATTGTTGACTTTCCACTGGCCATATATCCTAATAAAACTATCCTCATATTCAGAAATAAAGCAAATATCTGTAAAAAAATATTAAAAAAGATTTTTTCATTTAAATAGTCCATGTATATTTGCACTCGCTTTGAAAAAAGTTTAAGACCGGGTAGCTCAGTTGGTAGAGCATCTCCCTTTTAAGGAGAGGGTCCTGGGTTCGAGCCCCAGCCCGGTCACCAAAAAGTTAAGCAATCGCTTAACTTTTTTAGTTTAAGCGCATATGGCGGAATTGGTAGACGCGCTGCCTTGAGGGGGCAGTATTCTTTATGAATGTGGAAGTTCGAATCTTCTTATGCGCACGAAATCCCAAAAAAACAACAAACCATTAATAGTCAATCTATTAATGGTTTTTTAATTTTTAAAAATTATTTTTTCTTAAAGTAATCCTTAAAAACCTTGTTTATTCACAAGTTTATTTTGTACTTTTAGTGTAACAATTATCCTCCTTCCCTCGAGATCTCAACAGGAGATCAATAAGGCCTTTCATTTCTGAAAGGTCTTATGTTTTTATGGAATATTTTTTGAAATTACTTTTGCATATTATTAACTATAATCATAGTAAATATCCGTATTATTGCATATGCTTAAACGTATTTTTATAATCTCATTTATCTTTTGTTCCGTAACTATTTTAGCTCAAAATACATTAAAAGGACAAATTATCAACTCTACAAATAAGAAAGCATTGAGTGCGGCTCATATTCTTAATCTTAATTCTGTAGAGGGAACCATAACTAATGAAAATGGTCTTTTTGAATTAACTGCTAAAACAAATGATACGGTATTAGTTTCCTATTTAGGATTTGAATCTATTAAATTAAAAGTTACTAACGACTTATTAAAAGGTAATGAATTAGTTATTGCTTTAAATGAAAAACCTGAAGAAGTAAGAGAAGTTATTATCAATTCTACTAAACTTATTGGAATTTTAGAAGTTGATGTAAAACAAGTTCCGAAAGATCGATTTACAAGAATTCATCTAAATGGTTTACCTCAAACCTATGAAGTTGGTCGACCACAAAAAATCTCCTCTCCTATTGCAAAAATTCTAAATCCTGTTGATATGGTTTATGGACTCTTTGGTAAGAAACCTAAACAACTAAAAAAGTTGCAAAAACTTAAAAAAGAGGATGATTTACGAAAAATGCTAGCGGGTAAGTTTGATCGTGAAGTAATGATGGAGTACCTAGAAATGGATAAGCAACAATTGGCTAAATTACTTGGTGATTGTAATTACTCTGAATACTTCATAAAAAAAGCAAGTGACCTACAAATGATTGAGGCTGTTTTAAACTGCTATGAAAAGTATAAAGCTATTAAAAAAGGAAAAATTGACAGGGACAGGATTCCTGATAAAAATTAAGTCTAACAAGACATAACTCAATTTCTTTTATACAATCATTATACTTATATGATGAAAAAATTACTTTTTATTTTCATTAGCTATGTTGCTATAACATCAGCTATTGCGCAAGAAACTTATTACAACGATGTAAACTTAAATCTAACAGGTGTTGCTTTAAAAGATGCATTAGCTACAAAGATTATAAATACACACACAAATGCATTAGATTATACTCCGGGTATTTGGGAGGCTTCTAGAGCAACTGATGTGAATCCGGATAACAGTTCTGAAGTGCTCTTAATATATGGATACAGTGCTACAGGAACAACTTCTAGAACAAGAGGGATAAATGATAACGGAGGAAATAATGGCGATTGGAATCGTGAGCATGTATTTGCCAATTCATTAGGAAATCCTGACTTAGATGCAGGTGGAACCAATGGACCTCCTTATGCAGATGCACACAATTTAAGACCTTCAGATACTCAAATAAATTCTTCAAGAGGAAATAAAAGATTTGCGACTGGATCTGGAAATTCTGGATCAGTAACAGATGGTTGGTATCCAGGTGATGAATGGAAAGGTGATGTTGCTAGAATTGTAATGTATATGTATTTGAGGTACGGTGATCAATGTAAACCTACATTTGTTGGTGTTGGAGATTCTTCTCAAACGCCAGATGATATGATTGATTTATTCCTTCAATGGAATGCAGAAGACCCAGTTTCGGATGTTGAGAAACAACGAAATCCATTTCATGAAAACACAACAAATACTTATGCTCAAGGAAATAGAAATCCGTTTATCGACAATCCAAGATTAGCTACTAGAATTTGGGGTGGTCCTGATGCTGAAGATCTTTGGGGAATTTATTCCAATACAGATACAGAAGCTCCAACAGCACCTACAAATTTAATAGCTTCTAATATAACTACGTCTTCTATTGATCTTTCTTGGACAGCTGCTACAGATAATATTGCAGTTACAAATTATGATGTTTTTGTTGATGGAAATCTTACAAGTAACACAACTAATACAAGTGTTTCATTACTAAATTTAAATTCTAACACAACCTATTCAATAACTGTTTTAGCAAAAGATGCTGCAGATAATGAATCGCCATTAAGTAATGCTATAACACCTACTACTTTAGAAGATACTCAGGCGCCTTCTACTCCAACAAATATTGTGATTAGTAATGAAACCGACACTACTTTTGTAGTCACTTGGAATGCCTCTACTGATGATACAGCAGTTACAGAATATGAAATTTATATTGATAATGTTGTTAATGGTACGTCTACCACTACAACTTATACAGCAACTGGACTTAGTGCTTCTACAACATATAGTGTTCAAGTTTTAGCAAAAGATGCAGTCAATAATACTTCTGCTTTGAGTTCAGCTGTTAATGCAACCACAACCGATGGAGGTACAAGCAGTGCTAACGAATTATTTTTCTCGGAATACGTTGAAGGATCAAGTAATAACAAAGTACTTGAAATAGCCAATGTAACTTCCAATCCTATAGATTTAAGTGTTTACAGTATCAAAAGAAATGGAAATGGAGGGGCAACTTGGTCTGCTCCATTGAATTTATCTGGAACTATTGCTGCTGGTGATGTTTATGTAATTATTAACGGAAGTGCCTCTATTCAAAAATTAATTGATGAAGCTGATTATGTACATCCAAATACTACTAGTACAAATAATGGAGAACCAATAAATTTTAATGGTAATGATCCTGTTGGCTTATTTAAAAATGATGTATTAATTGACATTATTGGTGTTTTTAACGGTGGAACAGCCAATTTTGCAAAAGATGTTACATTAAGAAGAAAAAGTTCAGTTGTTAATCCAAATACAAACTTTGACCTTGTTAATGAATGGGATCAATTTTCAATTGATACTGTTGATAATATTGGAATTCATGATGCTGCTACAGCAAGTGTTTCTGATGAATTATTAGAAAAAATCAACATATATCCTAACCCTATTGCAAATAATACTATTTATATAACTAACAATTCTACTATTTTAATTGAAGAAATTGTTATTTATACCATTAATGGTAAAGAAGTGTATAGAACTTCTAAAGAAATTACTAATGAAGGACTAAAAGTCAAGAGTTTAAGTACCGGAACTTACTTTATTAAAATGAAGAGTAACCTCGGAAATATCACAAAAAAAATACTAGTTAATTAGAAATATAAAGCAGCAAATTTTGCTGCTTTTTTTACGTTCTTAATTCAACTTAAAAAAGTAAATTTGTAGCTTTTAACAACACAACCTAAATAACATATAATGATTCATTTCTTTGGAAACACAAACAGTAAAGTTTTTGCTGTTCAAACATCAAAAGAATTAACAACAGAAGATATTTCAAAACTTACTTGGTTATTTGCGAATAAACCTAAACTTGATATGGCGTCTATTGACGCCTTTTTTGTTGGGCCAAGAGCAGCTATGATTACTCCTTGGAGTACTAACGCTGTGGAGATTACGCAAAACATGGGAATTGAAGGAATCTTAAGAATTGAAGAGTTTGAAGCTGTAAACGATGATTTTACAGATTTTGACCCAATGATTTCTCAAAAATTCAACGGGCTTGACCAAGAAGTTTTTACCATTAATATTACTCCGGAACCAATTTTAGAAATTGAAGATATTAAGTCTTACAATGAACAAGAAGGATTGGCTTTAAGTGATGAAGAAATTGATTATTTAAATGAAGTTTCTGAAAGAATAGGAAGAAAATTAACTGATTCTGAAGTTTTTGGATTTTCTCAAGTAAACTCAGAACACTGTCGTCATAAAATATTTAACGGAACTTTTGTCATTGATGGTGAAGAGCAACCTACTTCCCTATTCAAAATGATTAAAGAAACGTCTAAGCAAAACCCTAATGATATTGTTTCTGCTTATAAAGATAATGTAGCGTTTATAAAAGGACCTAAAGTTGAGCAGTTTGCTCCAAAATCTGCTGATAAACCAGATTTTTATGAGACTAAAGAATTTGAATCTGTAATTTCATTAAAAGCAGAAACACATAACTTTCCTACTACAGTTGAGCCTTTTAACGGAGCGGCTACTGGTTCTGGTGGAGAAATTAGAGATCGTTTAGCAGGAGGAAAAGGTTCTATTCCTTTAGCTGGAACTGCTGTTTACATGACATCGTATTCTCGCTTAGAAGAAAATCGTCCATGGGAAAAAGGAATGAATGAGCGTGATTGGTTGTACCAAACTCCAATTGATATTTTAATCAAAGCTTCTAACGGAGCTTCTGATTTTGGGAATAAATTTGGACAACCATTAATTTGTGGTTCTGTACTAACTTTTGAACATGAAGAAGAAGCACGCAAATTAGGATTCGATAAAGTAATTATGCAAGCTGGCGGAATCGGGTATGGAAAAGCTGAACAAGCTTTAAAAGATACTCCGAAAGAAGGTGATAAAATTGTAATTCTTGGTGGAGAAAATTATAGAATTGGTATGGGAGGAGCTGCTGTTTCTTCTGCTGATACTGGTGAATTTTCTTCTGGAATTGAGTTAAATGCAGTGCAACGTTCAAATCCTGAAATGCAAAAACGTGCGGCTAATGCAGTTCGTGGAATGGTAGAAAGTGATGAAAACATGATTGTTTCAATTCATGATCATGGAGCTGGTGGGCATTTAAACTGTTTGTCTGAATTAGTTGAAGATACTGGAGGAAAAATCGATTTAGATAAATTACCAGTTGGGGATCCTACGTTATCTGACAAAGAAATTATCGGAAATGAATCTCAAGAAAGAATGGGATTAGTTATTTCAGAAAAAAATATTAATACATTAGAGAGAATCGCTGAAAGAGAACGATCTCCTATGTATACTGTTGGTGATGTAACGAACGATCATCGTTTCACATTTGAATCTCAAACCAAAGGAAACAAACCGATGGATTTGGCTTTAAATGATATGTTTGGTAGTTCACCAAAAACCATAATGAACGATGTTACAGTTTCTAGAAACTATAACGAAGTAACTTATACTAAAGAAAACTTCTACGACTACTTAAATCAAGTTCTTCAATTAGAAGCAGTTGCTTGTAAAGATTGGTTAACTAATAAGGTAGATCGTTGTGTTGGTGGAAAAGTTGCTAAACAACAATGTGTTGGTCAATTACAAATTCCGTTAAATAATCTTGGTGTAATGGCTTTAGATTTTAAAGGAAAAGAAGGAATTGCAACTTCTATTGGCCACTCTCCTATTTCTGGTTTAATTGATCCTACTGCAGGAAGTTTAAACTCTATAGGTGAAGCATTAACAAACATTATTTGGGCACCGTTAAAAGACGGTTTACAATCAGTTTCATTATCGGCAAACTGGATGTGGCCTTGTAAAAATGAAGGTGAAGATGCTAGATTATATAAAGCAGTAAAAGCAGTATCTGAATTTTCTATTGATTTAGGAATAAACGTTCCAACTGGAAAAGATTCTTTATCAATGAAACAAAAATATCCAAATGAAGATGTAATTTCTCCAGGTACTGTTGTTATTTCTGCTGCTGCAAATTGTAATGATATTACGAAAGTTGTAGAACCAGTTTTCCAACAAAACGCTGGAAGTATCTACTATATTAACTTATCTCAAGACAACTTCAAATTAGGAGGAAGTTCTTTCGGACAGGTAATTAATAAAATTGGGAATGAAGCCCCTACTATAAAAGATGCTTCATTCTTTAAGAAAGCATTCAATGTAATTCAACAATTAATCAAAGATGAGCAAATTGTTGCTGGTCATGATATTGCTTCTGGTGGTTTCATTACTACATTACTTGAATTATGCTTTGCTAATACAAATACTGGGGCGAATATTGACTTATCTGAATTAAATGAAAAAGATTCAATTAAATTATTATTCTCTGAAAATAATGGTATTATCATTCAATCTAAAGATGATACAATCGAATCTGTTTTAAATGAAAATTCAGTTGAGTTCTTTAAAATTGGTTCCGTTGTAGAAGCAGATAGACTTAACATAAAGAACAATAATGATTTATATTCATTGTCTGTTAGTGAATTAAGAGATACTTGGTATAAAACTTCTTATTTATTAGATCAAAAGCAAACTGCAAATAATTTAGCTACAGACAGATATAATAATTATAAGAATCAACCATTACAATATACGTTCCCTCAAAATTTTACTGGGAAACTACCTAAAATTGATAATTCGAAACCAAGACCAAAAGCTGCCATCATTAGAGAAAAAGGTTCTAATTCAGAAAGAGAAATGGCAAACGCTATGTATTTAGCAGGTTTTGATGTGAAGGATGTTCACATGACAGATTTAATTTCTGGAAGAGAAACTCTTGAAGATATTCAATTTATAGGAGCAGTTGGAGGATTTTCGAATTCAGACGTTTTAGGTTCTGCTAAAGGATGGGCTGGTGCATTTTTGTATAACGAAAAAGCAAATACTGCATTAAAGAACTTTTTCAACAGAGAGGATACTTTATCAGTTGGAATTTGTAATGGATGTCAATTATGGATGGAATTAGAATTGATTAATCCTGATCATGATGTACATGGAAAAATGGTACATAACAATTCACAAAAGCACGAGAGCTCATTTACATCTGTAAAAATTCAAAAGAACAATTCAATAATGTTATCTACTTTAGAAGGTAGTACATTAGGAGTTTGGATTTCTCATGGTGAAGGTAAATTTAGTTTACCTAAACCAGAATCAGAATATGACATTGTCGCTAAGTATGCTTATGAAGGATATCCACATAATCCAAATGGATCAGATTATAACACTGCCATGATGTGTGATAAGACAGGAAGACATTTAGTAACGATGCCACATATCGAAAGATCTACATTCCAATGGAACTGGCCATACTATCCAGAAAATAGAAAAGATGAAGTTTCTCCATGGTTAGAGGCATTTGTAAATGCTCGATTATGGATAGAAGATAAAAACATGTAATTTTAATAAGTTTACATTGTTAAACAAAAAGCACTCACCACAATGAGTGCTTTTTTATTTACATATAACTATTACAATTGTAAACATAGTTGGCTTTTATATTTAATATTCTGATTATAAGTGAAATACTGTTGACGGACATAATAGTTTATAAGTAATAGTAGTTAATGAAGTTTAATTATCTCTTGATACGGATTTAAGCAAATATATACCTTACATATAGTATTAAAAGCGATGATTTGAACTTAATCACGGTAAATAACATTGAATAATAGTTGTTTATATGTCATAATAGATTTTTATTTGTTATCTAACCTACTACCTGTTTACATTTGTAACCAACTCATGTTATAATATTTACTTTATTGGTATTAATATATAATTTTACAATTGTAAATAATTCAATTAGAGTATAATTATAAACTTTCTCTATATGTAAATGTTAAAATGCTCTTTTTTAGGTTTTTATGTACTATTATTTGAAGTTTTAATTTAGTGTTTTTTGTATATTTTTAGATAAATTATTAAAAAAACATATATTTTTCTTGTTTACAAACTTAAAATGAATTATGTTTACATCGTTAAACATTATTATTGTTTACATTTGTAACATGATTGAACGTTTAAAATTAATATTGGATTATTATGATTTGACTTCATCAAATTTTGCAGAAAAAATTGATGTTCCCCGATCAAGTATTTCTCACCTATTATCAGGTAGAAATAAACCGAGCTTGGATTTTATTTTAAAAGTTGACAAAACTTTTGAAGAAGTAAGTTTAGAATGGTTATTATATGGCAAAGGAACTTTTCCAAAAAGTAGTAATAAAGAAACATCTTCTCCCTCTTTATTTACAGAACTGCCGGATAATACTAGTAAAACTGAAGAAATTAAATCTAAGTTAACAACAAACGAACACAAAGTTCCTGTCAATGAATTAAAGAGGTTGATAAAAGTTATCCTTCTATATAGCGATGGAACTTTTGATGAATTTGAAAAATGATTTCTCGTGAATCATTATTTAATAATCCCCAAAGAGAAAATAAGTCTGTATGAAAATACAGACTTATTTATTTTATAGAATATATAAACATTTATCGAAAGTAATAATTTGAGCCTTTAAATTGAAAATTAATCAAAAAGTACTTGAAATTGACATTCGCTCAAAATCGTTTATACGGGAAAATGTACAGCTTAATTTTAAATATGCGATTCTCAGCGAGGCACTTGAAATTAGATTAAACTATTTGATTTTATTATTCTATAAGATATACTTATAAATAAGTAAATTCACATTTTCTGTAGTTTCATCAAATTCAATTAAAACATAGCAAAAAAAAATAAGTCTGTATTTTCATACAGACTTATTAACAAAAACCGATATAAAACAATCCCTATTATAGCACAATCGATTTAATGCTTCTTTTTAATTACAGTTTTTAAGAATCTTAAGGATACTTTGTTCATTATCAACAAAATGTATTTTATCCTCACTATCAAAAGTAACTGTATACTCATCAGTTAATTCAACTGGTAATGTTTGAGATGAAATTACCACTACTGTAGATTCATCTATAGTATTAACACTCCATTCTCCTTCGTAGTTTTGACCATTACCTTCAGCTACAAACGTACCATCTTCTTTAAAGTTGAAATACATCTCATAGCTTTGAGTAACATCATCTCCATTTAATTCAAAGTAATAAACAGACCAAGTACATTCTTTCATTGTGTTTCTTACACGGTCTGCTTGATTATCAGCAGTATCACACACTCTTTCTAACTTTAAAGTGTGTTCTTGCTCACCTTGTAAAATCATCTTGTGCTCGTTTAAATCAGCAAGCAAATAATAATCATTAATATCACCAGTTAACGTTGGAGATGATAATGTAATAGCAACACCACCTGTTGCAATTTCTTGAACAACCCAAGTTCCTTCATGTACATCTTGATCATTTCCTGTTGTCATGATAAATGTTCCATCTTCTCTAAACTCAAAGTGATAGTCATGATATTGAGCTGTTAAATCTTCACCATTTACTTTTAAGTAATACATATACCACTTACATTCTTTGATAAATTCTTTTACTTCAGCAATGTTTGTATTACTTGGACAGTCTTTAACAATTTTAATAAAGTTACCTGCTGCATCTAACATTTCATAGAAGTGATCTCCACATTCAACAATTTTCCAACTTCCATTAAAATCTTGATAATTAGAGTTTAATTTAATATACGTGAAATCACCTTCCTTTTCAACAGTCCAAACACCAGTTGCTTCTTCAACTCCATTAGGATTTGTAACTACAAAGCTAAAATCACTTTTAAATTTAATATGTAAGTTCGTAGTACCATTATCATTCTTGATTTCCCAAAAGCATTCTTTTAGGTTTTCTTTAATAGAAACTACATCACAATCTAAATCGTCATCACCATAATCGTAGTCATCATCCTCATCACAAGAATCTTTAGCTTGATTGATAGTACTAATTAATTCTTCATTATTATTTACTACCACAGTAGAGCCATCAGCTAAAACCATTGTAACTGGAAAGTTCAAACTAGCTAATGTATTATCGTCTAAATTTTCAAGGAAAATATATAATTCCTGATCGTTATTAATTGTCTTTGTATCGATTACATCGAAAGAAGTGTTAAATAGAGAGATAGAAATAGGATACTGAAAATCAATACACTCAATATCATCATCTGGTTCATTTTCACCAACACAAGACTTAATTAACTCTTCTAATTCAGCTTGATTATTGATAACAGTTTCAGTAAAATCACCTGATATAATTGTAATAGGAAATTGAATATCTAACTTATCAATATCGTCAGCAAATTGATCATAAATGTCTTCAATTAAATCATAATCTAATGCAGAATTAATTGTGATTTGGATATCATTAACAATAACTGTTACTGGTAATTTAACTTCTAAACAGTTAGCTTTATCAATAATATTATCAACTGAACCGTCATTAGTTGCAGTTTTAGCCATTAATTTACTTACTTCAGAAGTAGCAGTAAATGACTGGTTGTCATTTGGTTGAGAAATATCAATTGCTTCTTGTTGACATGAAATAATGCTTATCAGCACAAAAACCGATAACGCTAAAAATTTTAAGTGTTTTAAAGTTTTCATAAGTGTCATATATTTTTTTAGGTTTAAATTATTAAATGAGGCCTTCTTATATCTGAAACAATAATCATTTAAAAATTCCTACCCCTGTTTTCATTTTTTTTTAATTTTAGAAAAATTTTTAAAATTTTAATGAAAAAATCTACCGACAAAGATATTTGTAATGAATCACTTTTCGCTTCTTTCTTTACGAAGTACTCGAAAACGTTATTCAATTTTCTCTATTATAAGTTTGGTGAAAAACTCAATCCCGAAGATAAGGTACAAGAAGCATTTTTGAAAGTTTGGCAAAACTGTCATAAAATTACTCCAGATAAAGCCAAGAGTTATTTATACACCACTGCTAATAATTTAATGTTGAATCAAGCGAGTCATGAGAAGGTAAAATTAAAGTATGCAGAAACTCCACAAAAAAGTCATACCGATGAATCTCCAGAATATGTAATGGAAGAAAATCAATACATGGAGAAAATTCAAAAAGCACTTTCAAATCTTACAGAAGCACAACGTGTTGCGTTTATGATGAATCGAGTTGAAGGTAAACGATTTAAAGAAATTGCTGAGATTTTAGACATTTCTACAAAAGCTGTAGAAAAGCGTATTTACGGAGCTTTAAAAAAATTAAGAGAAGATATTGAAGGATTATAATAATGCAAGGGTAGGAATTTTAAAAACTAATCTGTTATATTTATGAGTATTAGTATGGAAAAAGCAACATTAATAAAAAAATGGTTAGACAATGACTTAAGTCCAGAAGAGCAAAAGCAATTTGAAGCTCTGGAGGATTATAATGAATTGATTCAACTTTCGGATAAACTACAACAATTTAAAGCTCCTGATTACACATCAGATGGAGTTTTAGAAAATATACTAGCTACTAAAAAATCTAAAAAAGGAAAATTAATTTCTTTTAATTTCATTAGTAAAGTTGCTGCCATTTTTGTTATTGGTTTTAGTTTATTTTACTTTTTAAGTAATACCAACACAACTGTTAACGCACTGGCAGCGAATAAAGTAAACACAAAACTTCCAGATAATTCAGAAGTTATAATAAATGCTTCTTCTTCAATTACTTTCAATAAGAAAAACTGGAAAACTAAACGAGAAGTTACCTTAAATGGTGAAGCTTATTTTAAAGTAGCTAAAGGTGAAAAATTTGATGTAGTAACGAAATCGGGTACTGTAACTATTTTAGGAACTGAGTTTAATGTTAAAAATAGAGGTAACGATTTTGAAGTTATATGTTTTGAAGGATCTGTATTAGTTACTTCAAATGGTACCTCAGAAAAATTAGCTCCGGGTGATTATTTTAAAACTGGCGTTATGATGAGAAGTACAATTAATAATACTAGTCCTGCTTGGATTCATAATGAAAGTACATTTATAAGTGAACCTTTTAGTAAAGTATTAGAAGAGTTTGAAAGACAATATGATATAAAAATAAAGACAGAAAAAGTAGACACGTCTCTACTTTTTACTGGAAAATTTATTCATGATGATATTGAAATGGCTTTAAAGACGTTAACTTTACCTTTCAACATTGTTGCTAAACAAAAAAACAACACTATTATTTTAACAGGTGAACGTACGAAATAGGTTATTTTTTTTACTATACCTACTGATTTTCAACCTCTTTCCTACTCTTTCTCAAAACACAACATCAGAGAAATTACCATTAAGAGAGGTCTTAGAAATTTTACAACAGCGCTATGAAGTAAGTTTTTCATTTGCTGATAAAACAATTGAAAATCAGTTTATAACACTTCCAGAAGAAGACATGCTTCTCTCGGAAGTTATTACTTTTTTGAAAAAAAGCACGAAACTTGAATTCGACGTTTTAAACACTTCTGTTATTGTAATAAGAACCCAAAAGAAAAAAACAAGAACAAGATCTAATTACGTTGAATTTGAACCGCTTGAGGAAGTTTTAGTTCAAGGCTATTTGACCTCTGGAATTAGTAAAAATTCTGATGGTTCTATTGATTTAGAAACCGATAAATTAGGTATACTCCCTGGTTTAATTGAACCGGATGTCTTACAAATAATAAATTCATTCCCAGGAGTTATCACTATAGATGAAAGTATCTCTAACATCAATATTCGTGGAGGAACGCATGACCAAAATTTAATCTTGTTCGATGGAATAAGAATGTATAAATCTGGACATTTTTTTGGTTTAATTTCAGCTTTTAATCCGTATTTAGATTATGATATTAATCTTTCCAAAAGTGGAAGTAGTGCTAAATATGGCGAAAGTATCTCTAGTGTAATTGATATGAAATTACCAGATAATGTTAGCGAAAAATCAACAACTCAGTTTGGAATTAATATGATTAATATTGATGTATTGACAAGAATTCCGCTTTCTCAAACTACAGAAATCCAGCTTGCAGCAAGAAGATCAATTACCGATTTTGCCAAATCTCCTACGTATAATCAATATTTTAAACGTGCTTTTCAAGATTCAGATTTAAGCGCTTTATTAAATAACAATAGTGTATTAGTAAAAGATGAAAACTTCAAATTTCATGATATTTACAGCAAGTTTATTTGGGATATTAGTCGTGATGATAAACTAAAAGTTGTATTTCTTAACATTGAAAATGATTTGTCTTATGATCAAAAACTTACAGGTTCTACAGGAGATTTAGAACTAAGTAGTGAATTAAATCAGCAAAGCTTTACAAGCGGAATTACTTATGAAAAACAACTACATGACGATTTTAAAATAAGTGCCCAAAAGTATTTTACACATTATGATTTATCTTCGAAAAATGCCGATATTTTAAACAATCAGAATTTAATCCAAGAAAACCTTGTTCAAGACAATGGATTGAAAATTGATGCCAACTATAATTTTAATACTACTGCTTCATTTTTATCGGGTTACCAATTTTCACAAGTGGCAATTAGTAATTTAGAAGATGTTGATAATCCTGAATTTAGGAGATACATTAAGCAAGTTTTACTCTCACATGCTGTGTATAGTCAATTCAATTACACAACTGACAGAATTCAATTAAAAGCTGGCGCTCGATTAACCTATTTCGATAAATTCAATCGCTTTTCAATTGAACCAAGAATAACCTATAACTATAAGTTTTTAAACAACTTCAGCTTACTAGCGACCGGAGAAATGAAAAGTCAGTCAGTATCACAAATTATTGATTTACAAGAAGATTTTTTAGGAATTGAAAAAAGACGCTGGGTTTTGGCCGACGAAAATACCATTCCTATAATAACAAGTAAACAAGCTAGTCTAGGTGTTTTTTATAAGAAAAATGATTTATTAATTAGCGGTGAATTCTATCTCAAAAATGTAAACGATATAAGTGCTAGAAGTCAAGGATTTCAAAATCAGTTTCAATTTGTAAATGATATTGGAAATTATACCGTAAAGGGTTTCGACTTTTTAATTAATAAAAGATTTCAAAACTTTAATACGTGGATTAGTTATAGCTATAATGTTAATAATTACGACTTTGCTAGTTTAAATAATGCAGAAACCTTTCCTAACAATGTGGATGTTAGAAGTGTTGTAAACATTGCTGCCAATTATACATATAATGATATAAAACTAGCACTTGGCTTAAATTGGCATACAGGAAGACCTTACACTAAACCTTTACAATCAGACAATACCATTATTAGAACTATCAATTTTGACAACCCAAATAGTGCTCGATTAGCAGATTATTTACGATTCGATGCTTCCCTCCAGTATCAGTTTAAAATAGGAAATACCGATGCTTCTTCAGGTATCTCAGTTTGGAGTGTTTTAGATAAAAGAAACATTTTAAATACCTATTTCGACCTTGAAAATAATAGGATTAATCAAGTAGAAAATACTTCATTACGAATTACACCAAATGTAAGTTTTAGAGTTTATTTTTAGTATAATTTTTAAAATTTTGCCGTAAAGAGATAAATATTGTATAATTTTAACATTATTTTCTTAAATAAATTAATAGTATTTAATTTTAAAAATTAGTAACCAAAACAAAATCACCCCGAAACCTAACTAAGCAAAATATTGTTTAGTATGCTCTAAATTCTAAGGAATTATATAATTCTATTTTTAATTACCACCAAAAATAATAATAGTTAAAGAACACCTCCCATTAAATAGTGTTCAAAAAGCCCACTACCTGATATTCCAATCTCATTTTTAATGAGACTGTTATATATATCAATTAATTATTAACCTAAAACCCTTCAAAATGAAAAACAAAAATTTCATTATTACTTATTTATTCATTTTAACACTATTCCTCTCGTTAAAAACTTTTGCACAGCAAAAAGAAGCCATGTTTTACGCGACCATGAAAACTCTAGACGCTAATGAACTCCAAAAAAATCATCCTAACGAAATAATTATTATCGAATCTATTGATGAATTTAGTGCGGTAATGCTTACCAATCATGCAGCAGAAGAATTGCATCATAAAGTTTTGGTTCACGGACCAGGTTTTGTATATGAATCTTCTCGTGAAAATGCTTTGAAATCTATAAAACGAACTAAAAAGTATAAGGCAAAAGCTTCGGCTCAAAGTCGAAATAATTTACAGCCTTTTTCTATTACTCAACAAACACTTGTAAACCAAAGTTTAAATTTAGTTGATAATATAAATATCGAAGCACAAATTTTAGAATTACAAGGATATGGAACTAGATATCATACAACTAACAGTGCTAGACAAGCAGTGTTGGATTTAAAAACAAAATGGGAAACTATGGCTTCTGGGCGAAATGATGTTTCAGTTAGAATTGTAAACCATTCATCCACCAATATGCCTTCGGTTGTTATGACTATAACAGGTTCAGAGTCACCAGATGAATATGTGATTATTGGCGGACATATAGATTCAACTGCCTCTGGAAACAACAATACTAATGCTCCTGGAGCAGATGACAATGCCTCTGGTATTGCTACATTTACGGAAGCTGCAAGAGTTTTATTTGAAATGAATTATCAACCAAAAAGAACTATCGAGTTTATGGCTTTTGCTGCGGAGGAAGTTGGTTTAAGAGGTTCACGAGAAATAGCTGAAGATTATCGAAACCGAAACGTAAATGTTATCAGTTATTTACAACTTGATATGACCAATTATAAAGGTTCTACTAATGATATTTATATTTCTACCGATTCTTATAATGATGATACGTTAAACAGCTTCTTAATTGAGCTTTTAAACTATTATAATGCTTCTGGAACTCATAAACTAACCTATGGAACTTCTAGTTGTAATTATGGTTGTTCAGACCATTATAGTTGGGCTCAAGAAGGTTACAATGTAGCATTTCCGTTTGAAGCTTCTTTTAGAGAAAGCAACCCTAATATTCATACAACAAGAGATACTTATGATAGATCTCCAACTCCAAATGCTACTCATGCTGCAAAATTTGCAAAACTAGCCTTAGAGTATTTGATAGAAATATCAAATGCACCAACTACTACGCCACCTGTTGATACTTGTTCTCAGACTATTTCAAGTTTTCCTTACACTGAAAGTTTTGAAAATTCTATTGGTGCTTGGAGTCAAGAAACCAACGATGATTTAGATTTTACAAGAGATTCTGGAGGAACTCCTTCTTCTAATACCGGTCCATCTGGTGGAGCTTCAGGGAATTATTACTTATATGTTGAAGCATCAGGTGATGGAAGTGGTTTTCCAAATAAAAAAGCCATTTTAAATTCTCCTTGTTTTAATGTAAGTAATTTAAGTTCTCCTAAATTTAAGTTTAGTTACCATATGTACGGGTCGGCTATTAACACTCTTGAAGTAGAAGTTCGAATAGAAGGAGATGCTACTTGGAGCTCTCTTTTCTCGGAAAGTGGCAACAAAGGAAATAGCTGGAATAATGCCACATTAGATTTAAGTAGTTATAAAAATCAGAATAACATTCAGTTTAGATTTATTGTTATCACTGGATCAGGAAGTTCTGGTTGGCAAAGTGATATAGCAATAGATGCTGTAAGTGTTGAAAATGAAGTATCAGATCCAGATCCTACTCCAACTTGTGAAACTTTAGATTTTTCTAATTACACTATTACTTCTTTCTCTAACCAAGACTCTGATGGTACCTATTCTGTAGGAAATACAGGGAACTCTTTAGCGTTAAGTAATAATACTTGGAAATATATAAACTATCCGTATACCGTAACTTCTCAAACGGTTATTGAATTCGATTTTTCTAGCACTAATCAAGGTGAAATTCATGGTGTAGGATTTGAAAACGATAATACGTTGACTTCTAATCGCTATTTTAAAGTACACGGAACGCAAAACTATGGAATTACCAATTATGATAATTACAATAGCGGAACTACTACTTACATAATTCCAGTTGGAAGTTTTTACACAGGAACTATGGATCGTTTAGTGTTTATAAATGACCATGATAGTGGTTCTGGCAATACTTCTGTTTTCAGTAATGTGAAAATATATGAAGGTTCTTGTGGTTCTTCAATTCAAAATAAAAGTGTTACAACTGTTGATGTAATAAATTTAGGTGATGAAGATGAAATTTCTCCATTTGAATTAATGGTTAGCCCAAACCCAAGTAATGATATATTTACCATTCGCATGCAACAAAAACCTAAGCAGCAAACTGAAATACTTATATTTACTATTGAAGGAAAAGAAATTATTCGAAAACAATTAGTTAATAATGAGTTACGTCTTTCTGCTAAACAACTTAAGTTAAGCTCTGGTATTTATATATTAAAGCTAAGGAACAATGAAAAAGAAGTAATTTCTAAGAAGATTATAATTAAATAAATAAGGAATTTTATCAGAGATTATTTGTATAATTAAACATCTCTATTATATATTTATATTGTTTTCCATTTAAGATTAATAAAAAAGTCTGTATTAAACAAATACAGACTTTTTTCTTTTCTATTATATTAGATTAAATATCAATATATAAATACTAATTATTTTCCAAAACCACCACTACCGGCATCACATGGATAAATAACCTTATTAATTGATTTAACACAACCATCCTGTGTATTAATAGTAGCTGTTAATGTAAAAGGGTTTAAACTAGCAGCAGCAACTTGTACTTCAGCTGCACCTGATTGTGCCATAATGGTTCCATAATTTACAGACCATGTCACATCATTATTATTTCCGCTATAATTTAAATGATACCTACCATATGGATGTGATGCAGGATAACAAGCTTCTATGTCTTCTATAATTGTCCCAGTAACTCCATCACATGGATTAGGAATTGGGCAATCACCTTGTCCGAAGGTTAGAACATCTCCACAATGCACACCTGTTGGATTACTAGATTCGTAGACATCTACTTCTAGCTCACCTCCTTGAAAGTTAGCTACATCAAAACTAACTACTACACTTTGACCTGTACTACTTCCTACAATATTCATTGTATTATTTATAGAAGTAACACTCCACTGAAATACAGGATTTGAATATCCAGAAATAGGAAGCGTGTATGTTACCTGATTTCCAGAAATAGATACTTCTTGGATTCCTCCACAACCAGCAAGCTTAACAAATTTTTCACTTGTTGAATTTGGTATTTCTTCATTCATAACATTTTCCTTTTCAGAACAAGACATTAATGCTAACACAAAAGAAAATGCTAACATTTTAATAAAGTTTTTCATAATAATTTAAATTTATAATTAATAAAGCTAAAGTAGTTTTTTAAAAAAAATAAAAGTATTATATATTGTTAATATTAAGTTAATCCCTTCATCTATTTATCAGATATTAGTTAATAAGGAATTTATAAAACATCTTGACATAATAATACAATAAATCCTAATAGCTTTTTTAGTTATAACGAATACAATTATAGGGTTAACATCTTTATTATTAACAAGTTAAGAAGCTTAAAGAACGATTATTATTAAATAAAAAAGAGGGCTTAAACGCCCTCTTTTTTAAATATATTATCTAAGAAAAATTAAACTTATTAAGTCAACATTCCTCCATCAACTGATAATGTTTGACCAGTGATATAAGCGCTCATATCAGAAGCTAAAAACACACAAGCATGTGCTATATCTTCAGGAGTTCCTCCACGTTTTAAAGGAATTTCATTTCTCCATCCTTCAACAACTTTCTCATCTAATTTCGCAGTCATTTCAGTTTCAATAAAACCAGGAGCCACCACATTACTACGAATGTTTCTAGAACCTAACTCTAATGCAACAGACTTAGAAAAACCTAAAATTCCAGCCTTAGAAGCAGCATAATTTGCTTGACCAGCATTTCCTTTTAAACCAACAACAGAGCTCATATTAATAATTGAACCTTTGCGTTGCTTCATCATTGGACGAATAACGGCCTTAGTTAAATTAAACACTGATTTTAAATTCACCTCAATAACTTTATCGAAATCATCTTCAGAGATTCTCATTAATAAGTTATCTTTTGTAATTCCTGCGTTATTTACTAAAATATCAATAGTTTCAAATTCCTCTAAAACATTTTTAGCTAATTCTTGTGCCGAATCAAAATCAGCTGCATTAGATTGATATCCTTTTGCGTTTACTCCAAGTTCTTTTAACTCATTTTCTAAAGCTACAGCTGCATCAACAGATGAACTGTATGTAAAAGCCACATTAGCTCCTTGCTTTGCAAATTCTAGAGCTATTCCTCTACCAATACCTCTGGTAGCACCAGTAATGATAGCTGTTTTGTTTTCTAAAAGTTTCATTCTATTTAATTAGTTGTTTGTAAATATAAAAAGAATTCCCGCTAAAAAACGGGAATTTATATTATCTAAGAATATTTAATGACTTATCCTAAAACCTTAGCAACCATTTCTCCAATTTTAGCTGGTGATTCAACAACGTGAACTCCATTTTCAGCTAAAATCTTCATTTTTGCTTGAGCAGTGTCATCAGCTCCACCAACAATTGCACCAGCGTGTCCCATTGTTCTACCTGCAGGTGCAGTTTGACCAGCGATAAAACCAACAACTGGCTTACGGTTACCGTCAGCTTTAATCCAACGAGCAGCTTCTGCTTCTAACTGACCACCAATCTCACCAATCATAACGATTGCTTCAGTTTCGTCATCATTCATTAACATCTCTACAGCTTCTTTAGTAGTAGTTCCAATAATTGGATCTCCACCAATACCGATAGCAGTTGTAATACCGTAACCTTGTTTTACAACTTGGTCAGCAGCTTCATATGTTAATGTTCCTGATTTAGAAACGATACCAACTTTACCTTTTTTGAAGATAAATCCTGGCATAATTCCAACTTTAGCTTCTTCTGGAGTAATTACTCCTGGACAGTTAGGCCCAACTAAAGTACAATCTTCTTTAGCATCAATATAAGATTTCACTTTTACCATATCTGCAGTAGGAATTCCTTCAGTAATACAAATAATTACTTTAATTCCAGCTTCAGCAGACTCCATAATAGCATCAGCAGCAAATGCTGGTGGTACAAAAATAATAGATGTATCTGCTCCTGCTTTTTGCACTGCTTCATCAACAGTATTAAATACAGGCTTCCCTAAGTGCTCTTGACCTCCTTTTCCTGGTGTTACACCACCAACAATGTTGGTACCGTATTCAATCATTTGACCAGCGTGGAAAGTTCCTTCACTTCCTGTGAAACCTTGTACAATAATTTTTGAATCTTTATTTACTAAAACGCTCATTGGTTTGTTTTTTATTTTTAGTGTAGCAAAAATAGTTTTTTAATTGGGTATAAGCAATTAAATTATCGTTACTTTTTTTCTTTCTTTACTTCGTTTTTAATGTGAACTATTTCACGCATTTTTTGACGGTATTCTTCTTGAGGAGTTCCAAAATACACACCTTTTTTAAGAGATTTCATAACTCCGGTTTGCGCCATTAGTACAGTGCCTTTTTCTATACGCAAACCACTAATAACACCTACTTGCCCCCATATAGTAACTTCGTCTTCGATAACTGTACAACCAGCAATTCCAGATTGAGCTGCAATCAAACATTTTTTTCCGATAATAGTATCGTGGCCAACATGTACTTGATTATCAATTTTTGTTCCTTCTCCGATAGTCGTATCACCAGTAACACCTCTATCGATAGTACAAGAAGCACCTAAATCAACATTATCTTCAATAATAACTCTTCCTCCTGATATCAATGGATCAAAACCTTCAGGTCTTTTCTTATAGTAAAATGCATTACTACCAAGAACTGTATTCGAATGTATTGTTACATTATCTCCAATAATACAATCATTATTTATAGAAACATTAGCATGTATAATACAATTTCTACCTATTGTAACATGTTCTCCAATAAATACATTCGGTTGAATTATGGTGTTCTCTCCTATTACAGCAGAGTCCGAAATACTACTTTTAGAAGCAATAAAAGGATTAAAATATTTAGTTAACTTATTAAAGTCTCTAAAAGGGTCATCTGAGATTAAAAGCGTTT
This sequence comes from Tenacibaculum skagerrakense, assembly GCF_004345825.1. GTDB lineage: Bacteria > Bacteroidota > Bacteroidia > Flavobacteriales > Flavobacteriaceae > Polaribacter > Polaribacter skagerrakensis. The sequence goes on along the minus strand of NZ_SLXM01000003.1, from coordinate 151,518 downwards.
TTCCCTCTGGACATTCAACTTCTTTGTTAATTAAAACAGTAGTAGCTGCCGAGTTTAAAGCTTTATCGTAATATTTAGAATGATCAACAAAAACTATTTCTCCCTCTTGTACCACATGGATTTCATTCAATCCGGTTATCTCAAAATCAGGGTGTCCTACGTAGCTCAAGCCTAATAAATTAGCTATTTTACTTAGCGTTTGTGTTTCTTTAAATTTCATACATAAAAAATCCCGCATTAGCGGGATAAAAATTATAAAAAGTTATTCCTTAATTCTTTCTGAATAAGCTCCTTTTTCAGTATCAATCTTAATTTTGTCTCCAACATTAATGAATAAAGGAACATTTACTCTTGCGCCTGTTTCAACCGTAGCTGGTTTAGTAGCATTGGTAGCTGTATTTCCTTTTACTCCTGGCTCTGCATGAGTAACTTCTAAAATAACATGTGAAGGCATTTCTACCGACAAAGGCATATTATCTTCTGTGTTTATAAGTATTGTAACCACCTCTCCTTCTTTCATGAATTCAGAACCGTCTACTACATCTCTATGAAGTGTAATTTGATTGTAATCTTCTGTATTCATAAAGTGTAAATCATCTCCTTCAGCATATAAATACTGAAATTTATGAGTTTCAACACGAACGTCTTCTATTTTATGACCAGCAGAAAACGTATTATCTATTACTTTACCTGTTGTTACACTTTTTAATTTAGTTCTTACAAAAGCAGGACCTTTTCCTGGTTTTACATGTAAAAACTCAATAACTTTAAAAATATCACTACTGTACTTTATACATAGTCCTTTCTTAATATCTGAAGTTGATGCCATTATATTTAATTAATTTGTATTGTAATATCCTTTCATAATACCTCTGTGAGAGTCTTTGATAAACTGTATAATTTCATCTCTCTCAGAAGTAGCTTCCATTTCGGCTTCGATAATCTCAATAGCTTGAGAATTGTTATAATTCTTTTGAAATAGAATTCTGTAAATATCTTGTATTTCTCTAATCTTTTCAGTTGTAAATCCTCTTCTTCTTAATCCAATAGAATTAATACCCACATAAGATAAAGGCTCTCTTGCTGCTTTTACAAATGGAGGAACATCTTTTCTAACTAATGAACCACCAGTTACGAATGCATGATTTCCTACTGATGCAAATTGATGAACAGCTACCATACCAGCCAAAACAACGTTATCTCCGATTGTTACGTGACCTGCTAATGTTGAATTATTTGAAAAAATACAATTCTTACCAACGATACAATCATGTGCTATATGACAATAAGCCATTATCAAACAATTATCACCGATAACAGTTCTATGCCTATCTGAAGTACCACGATTAATCGTTACACATTCTCTAATAGTAACATTATTACCAATTTCAACAGTTGTTTCCTCATCATTAAATTTTAAATCTTGAGGAATTGCAGAAACAACAGCACCTGGGAAAATTCTACAATTTTCACCAATTCTGGCACCTTCCATGATGGTTACATTAGAACCAATCCAAGTTCCAGAACCTATTTCTACGTTAGCATGAATTGTGGTAAATGGCTCAATTACTACATTTCTAGCAATTTTTGCTTGTGGGTGTACATACGCTAGAGGTTGATTCATATTATTTTACTTTACTTATTTGGGCCATTAATTCAGCTTCTGCAACAAGTCTACCGTTTGCATAAGCATAGGCCTGCATATGAGCAATACCTCTTCGAATTGGCGTTATTAATTCACTTTTAAATATTAACGTATCTCCAGGTAAAACTTTTTGTTTGAATTTTACCTTATCTATTTTCATAAAATACGTTAAGTAATTTTCTGGATCTGGCACCGATTTTAATACTAAAACCCCACCCGCTTGAGCCATTGCTTCAATTTGCAAAACACCAGGCATAACAGGAGCTCCAGGGAAATGTCCAACGAAAAAGTCTTCATTCATCGTTACATTTTTCATACCAACAACGTGCTTGTCAGAAAGTTCTATAATCCTATCTATTAACAAGAAAGGAGGACGGTGAGGTAATACATCCATAATTTGATGTATATCCATTAATGGTGGCTGATTTAAATCATAAGAAGGAACATTATTACGTTTCTCCATCTTTATGATTTTTGCTAATTTTTTAGCAAATGTTGTGTTTACTAAATGTCCTGGTTTATTAGCAATAACCTTTCCTCTAATTCTAGTTCCTACTAATGCTAAATCACCTACAACATCTAACAACTTATGTCTTGCAGCTTCGTTTGCCCAATGCAATTCTAGGTTATCTAAAATTCCATTCGGTTTAATCTTAATATTATCTTTATTGAATGCCTTTTTTAGTTTCTCTGTTGTTCCTTCAGACAATTCTTTATCAACATATACAATGGCATTGTTTAAATCACCACCTTTAATTAAGTTATGTTCTAACAACATTTCGATTTCGTGAAGGAAACTAAATGTTCTAGCAGAAGAAATTTCTTCTTTAAAATCTGAAATCCTTTCTAAAGTAGCATTTTGAGTACCTAATACTTTTGTACCAAAATCTACCATAGCAGTTACTTGGTATTTATCGGAAGGCATTAAGATGATTTCACTACCAGTAGTTTCATCCTTATAAGAAATGATATCCTTAACTATATATTCCTCAATTTCAGCATCTTGTTCCTCTATTCCTGCTTTTTCTAAAGCTTCAATAAAGAATTTAGAAGATCCATCCATAATTGGAGGCTCAGAAGCATTGATTTCAATTAGTAAATTATCAATATCAAGTCCAACAGCGGCAGCTAAAACATGTTCTGAAGTGTTAATTTGCACTCCATTTTTCTCCATATTTGTGCCTCGTTGTGTATCTGTTACATACTCTGCTTTAGCCTCAATAATTGGTTGTCCTTCCAAATCTACTCTTTTAAAAGCAAAACCATGATTCGGAGGAGCAGGTTTAAATGTCATTACAACTTCGTTACCAGTATGTAAGCCTACACCTGATAATGTAATTTCATTTTTAATGGTATTTTGTTTCTTACTCATTTCGGTTTTTAAGAGAATTAAATTCTTTCTCTATTTTATTTAGTGTTGTTATTGTTTTCGGTAAATTTTTAAAATGAACGTAGGATTTATTAAAATCTGAATAACCAATTGCAGGAGATCCTTGCACTACTTCACCATCTTTTAAATTTCTTCCAATACCAGACTGTGCCTGAATTTTAACGTTATTACCAATTGAAATATGACCTACAATTCCAACTTGTCCACCAATCATACAGTTTTCACCAACTTTTGTTGAACCTGCTATTCCGGTTTGAGAAGCTATTACAGTATTCTTACCTATTTCAACATTGTGAGCTATTTGAATTTGGTTATCTAACTTTACTCCTCTTCTGATAACTGTAGACCCTAATGTTGCTCTATCAATAGTTGAGTTAGAACCAATGTCTACGTTATCCTCTATAATAACATTACCTGTTTGAGGTACTGCCTTATATTCTCCATTTTCATCTGGCGCAAATCCAAATCCATCTGAGCCGATAATGCTTCCTGAATGAATTTTACAATTATTACCAATAACTGTTTCAGAATAAATTTTAACTCCTGCAAATATTATACAATTATCTCCAATAGTGACATTATCTCCTATGTAAGAATTAGGATAAATTTTCACATTACTACCTATACTAACATTTTCACCTATGTATGAAAACGCACCAATGTATTCATTCTCTCCAATACAAGCAGACTTAGAAATAAAATTAGGTTCTTCTCTACCCGTTTTATTATTCTTAACTTGATTGTAATACTCTAATAATGTTGAAAAAGATTTATAAGCGTCTTCTACTTTTATTAAAGTAGTTTCCAAATCTTTTTCTGGAATAAAGCTATTATTTACAATGGTTACAGAAGCTTTTGTAGTGTATATGTACGAATTGTATTTAGGGTTTGCTAAAAATGTTAAAGAACCTTTTTCACCCTCTTCTATCTTAGATAATTTAGATACTTCCTCGTCATGATTACCTACTACTTCTCCTTGTAAAATCTCGGCTATCTGTTTTGCTGTGAATTTCATTACCTGCAAAAGTAATTATTTTTTTTGTTTAAGGTTAATTTCGACTAGATCTCAACTAAAATTTCTTCGGATAACAACAATAGTATTTTACTACTGGTTTAGATAAACTCTTTAAGTTTAGATGGTCAGAAGCCTTTACGATATCTTTAATCTTCCCTTTTTTTGTAAGTATTTTTATTGGCTTTTCAGCGTTGTATGCATGATTAGAAGCCGTATCTAAAAAAATAAAATAATCAATATGTTCCTCAGGAATATTTAACGAGTTAATTAAATAACTTTTCAGTTTGTCTATTTTCTTTTCGGAAAAAGGCTCATCTTGAATTTCAATCCCGAATAACTTTCTTTGAATAATCATTTTGGATAGATTAGAAAGCACAAAATCAGGATGCGAGCACCATTGCTTAATGGAAGTAAACACGTCATAATCATCTAACCTTGAAAAAACTTCTAGTGCTGTATCATCAAAACTTTCACGCGTTACCGTATTGTAAAGAAAATATTTTAATGAGTCTGTTGTAAATAAATCTTCTCCGTTTTTTGCTAGTTCTTTCGCTCGTTGTAATACTTTAACTAGCAATGTTTCGGCTGACAAAGATGTTTTATGTAAATATACTTGCCAATACATTAAACGTCTTGCTATCAAAAACTTTTCTACAGAATAGATTCCTTTTTGTTCTATAACTAATTCATCATCTTTAACATTCATCATAGTTATTAATCGATCTGATGAAATATTTCCTTCGGTAACTCCAGTATAAAAACTATCTCTTTTTAAATAATCTAGCCTATCAACATCTAATTGACTCGAAATTAATTGACTGAAAAATTTTCTTTCATACTTTCCTTCAAAAATATCTATTGCTAAACTTAACTGTCCATTAAACTCTTCGTTTAGTTTTTTCATGAATAATAACGAAATCTCCTCATGAGTAATTCCATTTACTATACTGTATTCTAGCGCATGTGAAAAAGCTCCATGACCGATATCGTGTAATAAAATAGCAATACTTAATGCGGTTGCTTCATCTTCTGAAATAGCCACATTCTTGGTTCTTAAAATATGAACAGCTTTTTGCATTAAGTGCATACACCCGATTGCATGATGAAACCGTGTATGATTTGCTCCTGGATATACTAAATTAGTAAGCCCCATTTGAGTTACTCTTCGCAATCTTTGAAAGTAACGATGCTCTATAATATCAAAAATAAGAGAATTTGGTATCGAAATTAATCCATAAATAGGATCATTAAGTATTTTAAGTTTATTCGTTTTAGAAGTAGTCAATATGTATTGTTTATTATCTATTTACTTAACAAAAGTAACCAATTATTAAAGCTTTTTTAAATTATTAGGTTTATTTTAAAATAAAACATTGAGTAAAAACTAACTTTAGTAAAATCTTTAGAAATGAAAAGTAATTTTTTTGTTCTTTTACACTAAACGAATTTTTTGTTCGTTGATTTTTTGTAAAATACACTTATGAGAAAAATAGACATCCTTTGGGTTGATGATGAAATCGATTTACTTAAACCACATATACTCTTTTTAGAACAAAAAAATTACACTATACAAACATGTACTAATGGTGCAGACGCTGTTGATTTAGTTAAAGAAGAAAGCTTCGACATTGTTTTTTTAGATGAAAATATGCCAGGTATATCAGGGTTGGAAACACTTAATCAAATTAAGCAGCAACGACCTAACCTTCCTATAGTAATGATTACAAAAAGCGAAGAAGAATTTATAATGGAAGAAGCTATTGGTTCTAAAATTGCTGACTATTTAATAAAGCCTGTTAACCCAAATCAGATTCTTTTAAGTCTTAAAAAAAACTTAGACCACTCGCGCCTTATTTCTGAGAAAACAACTCATAATTACCAACAAGAATTCAGAAAAATAGCAATGGATTTATCGATGGTAAACACCTATGAAGAATGGGTTGATTTATATAAAAGGCTTGTTCACTGGGAACTAGAACTTGAAGACATAAACGATTCTGGGATGTTAGAAATTCTGGAAAGTCAAAAGTCCGAAGCCAACACTCATTTCTTTAAATTCATTAAAAACAATTATCAAGATTGGCTCACAAGCGATGACAAACCTACCATGTCTCATACTCTTTTTAAGGATTATGTTGTTCCTAATTTGGATAAAAACAATGGGACTCTATGGGTAATAATTGATAACTTACGATATGATCAGTTTAGAGTTCTAGAACCTTATATTAATGAACATTACAAATTAGAAGCAGAACACTCTTATTTTAGTATACTTCCAACAGCTACACAGTACGCTAGAAATGCTATTTTTTCTGGTTTAATGCCTTCTGAAATGGAAAAAAGACACCCAAACTATTGGAAGAATGATATTGATGAAGGTGGTAAAAACTTGTTTGAAGCAGAATTTTTAGCTGAGCAAATTAAACGACTTAACCTAAATCTTAAACACGAATACTACAAGATTACATCTTTAAAGAATGGAAAAGATTTAGAAGAAAACTACAACAGTACAAAACAAAACGATTTAACAGTAGTAGTTTATAACTTTGTTGATATGCTTTCTCACGCCAAAACTGAAATGGAAGTTATTAAAGAGTTGGTTGGAGATGATAAAGCATACAGATCATTAACGGTTAGTTGGTTTAAAAATTCACCTTTATTATCTATTATTCAAAAAGCTAAAGAATTAGGACAAAAATTAATCATTACTACAGATCACGGAACTATTAATTGTAACAATCCTACTAAAGTAATTGGAGATAAAAATATTAGCGCCAACTTACGATATAAAACAGGTCGAAGTTTGTCGTATGAAGAAAAAGATGTTTATGCCGTAAAAAATCCAAAAGATATTTTCTTACCTAGTATAACCATCAACAGTCCTTTTATTTTCGCTAAAGAAGACTTGTTTTTTGCCTATCCAAATAACTACAATCATTTTGTTAAATATTACAAAAATACTTACCAACATGGAGGTATTTCTTTAGAAGAAATTATCATACCTTGCGCTATTTATAATACTAAATAGTTTTGTTTTATGAATAAGGATTATTCTTTAAGTCAAATTAGAGAAATTGCTGAGGAAGTAATAAAAACTTCAAAGCATAAAATACTATTATTTAATGGTGAGATGGGGGTTGGAAAAACTACCTTAATAAAAGAAATTTGTGCTTCATTAGGAGTTCAAGACACTATTAGCTCTCCTACATTTTCATTAGTTAACGAATATATAACTTCTACTGGAGAAACTATTTATCACTTCGATTTCTACAGAATAAAAGATGAAGAAGAAGCTTTGGATATGGGAGTGGAAGATTATTTAGATAGTAATAATTGGTGTTTGATTGAATGGCCAGAAAATATTAAAAATTTAGTACCTTTAAATTCTGTTAATATTCATATTAAATTAACAGCCAACAACCTTAGAAATATTCAACTCAAATAAAATAAATGGGCTTATCTCCTTTTACCAAAGAACAATTACTTCCACAACCTGAAATGCTTGAAATTAAAAAGCAAAAAGGTGAATTATTTATAGGATTACCAAAAGAAACCTATTTTGAAGAAAAGAGAATAAGTCTAACACCAGATGCCGTAGCTGCCTTAGTAGCTCATGGCCACAGAGTTGTTGTGGAAACTTCTGCAGGAGAGGGCGCTCATTATTCAGATAGAGAATATTCTGAAGCCGGTGCAAAAATTTCATATGATGTAAAAGAAGTATATGGTTGTAACTTAATTGTAAAAGTAGAACCACCTTCATTAGATGAAATAAAACTAATGAATCCTCAAGCTTTTTTAATTTCTGCATTACAATTAAAAACACAAGACAAGCAATATTTCAAAGCTCTTGCTAAAAAAAGAATTACGGCTATTGCTTACGATTATATAAAAGATGAAGATGGGGTGTTTCCTATCTTAAAATCATTAAGTGAAATTGCAGGAGCGGCAGCTATGCATATTGCAGCGGAACATATGACCACAGTTGGTGGTGGTAACGGATTACTTTTAGGTAATATTAGTGGTGTACCTCCTACTGATGTAGTTATTTTAGGTGCTGGAACTGTAGGGAAATGTGCAGCAAAAGCAGCTATTGGTTTAGGAGCAAGAATCAAAGTTTTTGATAATTCAGTATCCAAATTACGTCATTTACAAGAAACAATTCCAGGTCAGATTTATACTTCTACATTACAGCCAAAATCTTTATTAAAAGCATTAATGCGTTGTGATGTTGCTATTGGTGCTATTCGTGGAATTGACAGATCGCCTATTGTAGTTACAGAAGTTATGATTGAAAAAATGAAGGCAGGAGCGGTTATTGTTGATGTTTGTATTGATCGTGGAGGTTGTTTTGAAACTTCTGAGGTTACCACACATAGTAAACCTACATTTTTAAAACACGATATTATTCATTATTGCGTTCCTAACATACCTTCTAGATATTCAAGAACTGCATCTGTATCTATAAGTAATATTTTAACTCCTTATTTACTAAATATCGCTGAAGAAGGAGGCTTTGAAAACGCTGCTCGTTTTGATAAAAGCTTACGTAATGGTATGTATTTTTATCATGGAGTTTTAACTAACAGGACTGTTGCTGATTGGTTTGACTTACCTTACAGAGATATTAACTTACTAATTTTATAATTATCTACTTTTTTAAGTATTTTTGAAGCAAAATTTAAACAATGCAATTACTTAAGAGAATAGGTTTTTATATGGTTGGTGTAGCATTAGGAACTTTAGCAGTTGCTTTTTTCTGGAAGAATAAAAAAGTTACTTTTGACTATGGAATGGATGCTCGTACTTTAAAAAGCATTCGTATTAAAAAACGTTTGTTCTCAGAAGAGGCTCAAAACACTATGCAACTTCACAAGATAGATACTGCTCAAATTTCTTATATCCTTAAAAAAGGAGATGTTTCGTTTGGAAAAAGCAAGCCACGTAAGCGACCTTGTGCCGAGTATTATGTAACTAGCGAAAAGTTAGATTTATATGTAATTCGTTGCGACAGTACAGCTACTATTGATAAAGTATTTGTTAAGTAGTTTATTATCTGTATTTATCGTGAAGTCCTATACCATTTTTAATCATAGGTATAATTTTTTGCAATCTACTTTCTTTTGTAGTTTCTCTTTTAGCTTCTGAGATATAATCAGTAAACTCACGCTTTTTAGTAAGCGTAAGTTCATTAAACTTTAAATATAAATCTTGATCTTTTTCAAAAGCATTTGCTAAATAAGATGGAATTTCTAATGGTTTTTTATTTCTAACAGGCTTAATTTCATTCCCGATCTCAACATTTTTCATTGCTTCTAATACATATTCCAATACTGTTGATTTATCTATCTCTTCAATTGAATTAAACCGCCATTGACGCATTGCTTTTGTTTTTCCTTCTTGAGCATTTAAAAGTAACTGCTTTTCATCCTTCAGAAAAACTCCTTGATGAAACCATAAACCAACATAATTTTTAAAAGCAGACATTCCAAGAATATTCTTCCCTTTATATAAATATGCTGGCATTCCCCATTTAATAGCCTCTTCTAGATTTAGTTCTAACAAAAAAGAACGCAAAAGTTGTAACTCTTGCGTCCATTTTTCTTGATTCACTATATATTCTGTGACTTTACTATTCATTAATACTATTAATTAGCTACATCACTAGTAAACTTAATTCTCATTAAACGTAATTCTTCATCATCATAATCTCCATCAAATTCATCTAACGCCTCCTGAATCTTATCTGTTTCTGCTTCCATAAAATACTCATAGATTTCCTCTTGCTGATCTTCATCTAATAAATCTTCAATTGCATAATCTATATTTAACTTTGTTCCTGAAAATACGATTGCTTCCATTTCTTTAATAAGCTCATTCATCTGTAATCCTTTTGAGCTAGCAATATCTTCCAATGGTAACTTTCTGTCTGTGTTCTGAATTATATACAGTTTCAATCCTGAATTAACTCCAGTGCTTTTAACTATTAAATCATCCGGTCTAATAATATCATTATCTTCTACATATTGTTCGATAACTTTTACAAAATCCTTACCGTATTTCTTTGCTTTTCCTTCTCCAACACCGTGAACTTTTGATAATTCATCTAGTGTTATTGGATATTTTAAAGCCATATCATTAATGGATGGATCTTGAAATACAGCGAACGGAGGTACGCCTAATTTTTTTCCAACTTGTTTTCTTAAGTCTTTAAGAATACTCACTAATTTTTGATCTGTACCTTCATTACTTGACTTTGCATTTGTAATGATAGATGCATCATCATCAGAACTATACTGATGATCTTCAGTCATCATAAATGATTGAGGTTCCTTCAAAAAAGCTTCTCCAACTTTTGTTATTTTGATAACCCCGTATTGTTCAATTTCTTTTCTAATTAAATCTGCTACCAAAATTTGACGGATTAATGCCATCCAGTAACTAGAAGTTTTACTTTTTCCAATTCCAAAGAACGGTTGTTCTGTTGTTTTGTGTGATTTTAAAAGCGCATTTTCTTTACCAATAAGTGTATTTACAATTTCTTTTGCTTTATACATCTCATTAGTTTCTGTAACTATTTTTAAAATAATTGCTACCTCCTCTTTAGCTTCGTGCTTTTTCTTTGGATTTCGCATATTATCGTCCATGTCTGCTCCTTCTCCATTTACTTCATCAAATTCTTCTCCGAAATAATGTAAAATATACTTTCTTCGATTCATAGAAGTTTCAGCATAACCAACTACCTCCTGTAATAATGCATGACCAACTTCTTGTTCGGCTACAGGCTTGTTAGCCATAAACTTTTCAAGCTTCTCAATATCTTTATATGCATAAAAGGTTAAACAGTGTCCTTCTCCTCCATCTCGTCCTGCTCTACCAGTTTCTTGATAGTAACTTTCTAAACTTTTTGGAATATCATGATGAATTACATAACGAACATCTGGTTTATCAATTCCCATTCCGAAAGCAATTGTAGCAACTACCACATCACAATCTTCCATCAGGAACATATCTTGATGTTTTGCTCTTGTTTTAGCATCGAAACCAGCATGATATGGTAACGCATTGATTCCATTAACCTGCAAAACTTGCGCTATCTCTTCAACCTTCTTTCTGCTTAGGCAATAAATAATACCCGATTGCCCTTCTCTTTGCTTGATAAAACGAATGATATCTTTTTCTACCTCCTTGGTCTTAGGACGTACTTCATAAAATAAATTCGGTCTGTTAAATGATGCTTTAAAAACGTTGGCATCAGTCATACCCAGCGTTTTTAAAATATCTTCCTGAACTTTTTCTGTAGCAGTAGCCGTTAAACCTATTACAGGAACATTATCAATTTGCTTGATAATATTTCGTAAGTTTCTATATTCAGGTCTAAAATCATGTCCCCATTCAGAAATACAATGCGCTTCATCAATAGCAACAAAAGAAATATTCTGTTGCTTTAAAAAATCAACATATTCTTCTTTTATTAGTGATTCAGGAGCTACGTACAAAAGCTTTGTAACTCCACTAGAAATATCACTCATCACCTGATTAATCTCTGACTTATTTAATGAAGAGTTTAAAACATGCGCTATTCCATGAGTTTCAGAGATACCTCTAATAGCATCAACTTGGTTCTTCATTAAAGCAATTAATGGAGAAACCACAATTGCTGTTCCTTCTTTCATTAGTGCAGGTAATTGGTAACATAGAGACTTACCTCCCCCAGTTGGCATTATAACGAATGTATTTTGATCGTCTAATATACTCTTTACCACATCCTCTTGCAGTCCTTTGAATTGATTAAAACCAAAGAACTTTTTTAAAGCATCGTATAAATTCATTTTCATATTGTTCCCAGAAAGTCAAAATTAAAAATTCAATCTAACACACAAAAATATTTACATTAAAGTTACGTATAAGTTTCTTAAAAAATGAAAGTTTTAGTAGCTAAATTATTCCTATTTTTACATCTTCAAATTAAACCTTGTTTACTTGAAAAATTCAGACTTAATAATAGCCAGAGCAAAAGAAACCATTATTCTTCAAAGTAATAGTATAGCTAATTTAACTAATTTTTTGGACAATTCGTTTGCTGAAGCAGTTAACTTCATATTAAATTCTAACGGAAGAGTTATTGTAACCGGAATAGGTAAAAGCGCAAATATTGCAACTAAAATTGTTGCTACCTTAAATTCTACTGGAACTCCTGCTGTTTTTATGCATGCAGCGGATGCAATTCATGGTGATTTAGGTAACATCCAAGAAAATGATGTAGTTATTTGCATTTCTAAAAGTGGAAATACACCTGAAATTAAAGTACTTGTCCCACTTATTAGAAATTCTAAAAATAAAATTATAGCCATTACAGGTAATCCAGAATCTTTCTTAGGAAAAAATGCAGATTTTGTTTTAAATTCTTACGTAGAAAGAGAAGCTGACCCAAACAATTTAGCACCAACAAATAGTACGACAGCACAATTGGTTTTAGGTGATGCTTTAGCGGTTTGTTTATTGGATTTACGCGGATTTACTAATAACGATTTTGCGAAATACCATCCAGGAGGAGCATTAGGAAAACGTTTATACTTAAGGGTTTCTGACTTGATTAAAAACAATCAGTTACCAAAAGTGTTAGCTACAGATAAAATTACGGAGGTTATTGTTGAAATTTCTGAAAAAAGATTGGGTGTTACAGCTGTAACTGATGATAATAATAAAATATTGGGTATTATAACTGATGGAGATATCAGGAGAATGCTAAGCAAAACTATAGCTATTGAAAGTTTAACTGCTGCTGATATTATGAGTTCTAATCCAAAAACTATTCATGTAGACGCTATGGCTATCGACGCTTTAGAAAGATTAGAAGCAAGTAATATCACCCAAATATTAGTTACTGATGATACAGATAACTATGTTGGTGTAGTTCATTTACATGATTTAATAAAAGAAGGAATTTTTTAGATATGGCAGAAAAGGAAATGTCTTTCTTAGAACATCTTGAAGAGTTAAGGTGGCATGTAATACGAAGTTTTTCTGCGATTTTTATCGTTGCAATTTTCATGTTTGTATACATAAAAACAGTTTTTGATCAAGTATTATTAGCACATTTAAAACCTGACTTTGCTACTTACAAATTCTTTTGTAAAGTTTTTTCTGGAATGGGAATTGATAGTAGTTTTTGTAATATTCAATTCAAACAAACATTACAAGCTTTAAATCCAACACAGCAATTAATGACTGCAATATGGTCATCTTTAATTTTAGGGTTTATAGTAGCTTTTCCTTACGTTTTATGGGAAGTATGGCGATTTATTTCACCTGGTTTGTTAGAAAGTGAACGAAAAAAATCAAGAGGTTTTATATTTTGGACTTCTTTTTTATTTTTCCTAGGAATTTTATTCAGTTACTACGTAATAATACCAATGTCGGTATATTTCTTTTATAATTTTTCTATTGGTGATGCCGTGGTTAACAACTTTAAGTTAGATGCCTACATAGGTTTAGTTACTAATACTTTAATAGGAGTTGCTGTTTTTTTTGAATTGCCTATAGTAATTTTCTTTTTATCTAAAATAGGCTTAATAACACCTGATTTCTTAAGGAAGTATAGAAAACATGCTTTGGTAGTAGTTTTGGTTTTAGCAGCAATAATTACACCTCCAGACATTGCTAGCCAAATTATTGTAGCGGTCCCTATTATGATATTATATGAAATAAGTATTTATATATCCAAATTTGTCATTAAAAAAGAACAACAAAAAAATGTCGAAAAAAGTCCAAGAGTTCAATGATTATCGTTCTAAAATGAACGAAAAAATATTAGCTTCAGATAATAAAGTTATTAAGCGAATTTTTAACTTAGATACAAATGCTTATGCTGAAGGTCATTTATCTGTAAAAACCAAAGAACTATTAGGTTTAGTAGCTTCAGCTGTATTACGCTGTGATGATTGTATTGCGTATCATCTAGAAACAGCCTATAAAAATGGCGTTACCAAAGAAGAAATGATGGAAACAATGTCTATTGCTACTCTAGTAGGTGGAACTATTGTAATTCCTCATTTAAGAAGAGCTGTTGAATTTTGGGAAGCATTAGAAGAAGAAGTTTAATATCTTTTTAAGAAGCTGATTCGTAAATTTTAAGCACTTTTAGCAAAAAAATAAAGCATACATCCAACAATCATGAAATTAAGAGCCGACAATATCCAAAAAATATATGGTAGCCGTAAAGTAGTAAAAGGAATTTCTCTTGAAGTAGAACAAGGTGAAATTATTGGACTTTTAGGACCAAACGGTGCTGGTAAAACTACTTCTTTTTACATGATTGTTGGTATGGTAAAACCAAATTTTGGTAAAATCTATTTAGAAAATGATGAAATTACTGAAGATGCGATGTATAGAAGAGCTCAAAAAGGAATTGGATATTTAGCGCAAGAAGCTTCTGTTTTTAGAAAACTCTCTGTTGAAGATAATATTTTATCGGTTTTAGAATTTACAAATCGTACAAAGGAAGAAAGAAAACAACGACTAGAAGAATTAATTGAAGAGTTTAGTTTAGGGCATGTTCGAAAAAACCGTGGAGATTTACTTTCTGGAGGAGAACGTAGAAGAACAGAAATTGCACGATGTTTAGCTTCTGATCCTAAATTTATCTTATTAGATGAACCTTTTGCAGGTGTTGATCCAATTGCTGTTGAAGATATTCAAAGCATTGTAGCACACTTAAAAAACAAAAACATTGGTATTCTTATTACTGATCACAACGTACAAGAAACTCTAGCTATTACAGACAGAACATACTTAATGTATAACGGTAGCATTCTTAAAGAAGGAACTCCAGAAGAGTTGGCTGCAGACGAAACGGTTCGTAAAGTTTATTTAGGAAAAGACTTCGAATTAAAGAAAAAGAAATTCAATTAATTACTGACTTCTTTTTTCATATTTTTCAGTACAGACATTACTACATACAATGTAATTATCAAAGGTATTGCTACAAACTTTAATGTAGCTAGAAGTACTATTGATAAAAGTAAAAATGTATATTTCACACTATTATCTTTAAATGAATAATTCTTAAACTTTAAAGAAAACAATTTCACTTCAGAAACCATTAATAAACTCAATAAGATAGTCACAACAATTAAAACATACTTATTGTGAATAATATTTTGAATAGTTGGGTTTGTAGTGTATTCTGATATTAATGGTAATGACAGCACAAATAAATTCATAGCTGGTGTTGGTAAACCAATAAAGCTATCCGATTGTCTTTCGTCTATATTAAACTTTGCCAGTCGATATCCTGCAAAAAGAGTCAATAACAACCCTACAGATTCATACGAAAACCAATTGTCAATATTTAACCCCATATCAAGAGCAGCATCCCAAGAAGAAATTCCTAATTCACCATAAAGAGAGCTATTTACCATATACTGAACCATAACAATTCCAGGTACTACTCCACTGGTAACCATATCTGCTAAACTATCTAATTGTTTACCAAATTCTCCTTGAACTTGTAACAATCTAGCAACAAAACCGTCAAAGAAATCAAAGGCTATTCCAATTCCAACTAAAATTGCTGTGGTATAAAAATCACCTCTTACTGCGTAAATTGCTGCTATGGTACCACATAGTAAATTACCTAAAGTGATTATATTTGGAATGTG
Organism: Tenacibaculum skagerrakense; assembly: GCF_004345825.1. Taxonomy (GTDB): domain Bacteria; phylum Bacteroidota; class Bacteroidia; order Flavobacteriales; family Flavobacteriaceae; genus Polaribacter; species Polaribacter skagerrakensis. The sequence goes on along the minus strand of NZ_SLXM01000003.1, from coordinate 135,808 downwards.
CTTTTTAATATTCATGTTTTTTATAGATTTTCGACTAAAATATGAAATAGATTTTTTTAAACAATTAATTCAACCAATAAGATTTAAAATGCCAATACTCAAAAGTCAACTAACCACTAAGTTTCCTTTTAGAAATCCGCACGTTAACACACTTTATAAGTTTTTTACAAATAAAGAAAAACCTACATACCAAAGAAAAAGAATAACGACTTGGGATAATGATTTTATTGATTTAGACTTTTTAACTTCTGATTCATTCTCTGCTGTCTTATTAATCCATGGACTTGAAGGTAGTTCTGAATCTAGTTACATATGTTCTACTGCAAACTATTTAAGAGACCAAGGTTATGATGTAATCGCTATGAATTTAAGAAGTTGTAGTGGTGAAGATAATAATATTTTAAAAACATATCATGCAGGTAAAACAGACGATGTAAATTTTATTGTTAATTACTTGATTGATAATTATAATTATACTGATATTGTTTTATGCGGTTTTAGTTTAGGTGGAAATTTAATTCTCAAATATTTAGGTGAATATAACCAAACAGTACCATCAAACATAAAAGGAGGAATTGCAGTTTCTGTTCCTATCGATTTAACAAGCGCACAAGCTGAATTAAGTAAGTTAAAGAATAAGATTTACATGAAGGAATTCCTTAGAACTTTAAAATCTAAAGTTATTTTGAAGTCTCAAAAATTCCCTGATTATAATCCTGATAAAAAATTAATTGCAAAAGCCTCAACTTTTAGAGATTTTGAAGAAATATATACTGCTCCTGTTTTTGGTTTTGACGGACCAGAGGATTATTGGGCTAAAGCAAGTAGTAAACCTTATTTATCTAGCATTAATCACAAAACATTGTTGATTAATGCTAAAGACGATTCTTTCTTATCTATAGATTGTTATCCGTATGAAATTGCTGAAAGCTCAGAAAACTTTTATTTAATGACACCTAAATATGGTGGACATGTTGGATTTGTTTCTACTTTTAATGATGAAGTATTTTGGATTGAAAATCAAATTGTAAGCTTTATCCAGAATCAATTAAATACCTATTCATAATACAATAAGTAGTTAAATTATCAGTTATTTCACAAGGAATTAAGATATTTGCTTTTTTATAAATTGAGATCTTGAAAATCAAATTACTATATTTTTTATTACTAACAACTACCCTTTCCTTTAGTCAGTTTAGAAATTATTCCAATGAATTTTTAAATATTGGTGTAGATGCAGCTGCTTTGGGAATGAGTAAAGCTGTAGTTGCTACTTCTAATGATGTAAATTCAACCTATTGGAATCCTGCTGGATTAGTTGGTTTAGAAGATTATCAAGGTTCTTTAATGCATGCTTCTTATTTCTCTGGAATTGCCACTTATAATTTTGCAGGTTTTGCAATGCCTATCAATAAAGAAAGCTCTGTGGGACTTTCCTTAATAAGATTTGGAGTTGATGATATTTTAAATACCACAGAATTAATCGATAGTCAAGGAAATATTGATTTTAATCGTATTAATTTATTCTCCGCAGCAGATTATGCTATTACTGTTAGTTATGCACGTAAAATGCCTCTAGATGGCTTTAGTATTGGTGGTAATGCTAAAATTATTAGAAGGATTATTGGTGATTTCGCAACTTCTTGGGGTTTTGGTTTTGATGTAGGAATTCAATTTCAAAGAAACAATTGGATGTTTGGTATTATGGCTAGGGATATTACAACTACCTTTAATACTTGGGCTATTAATGAAGAAGAATTTGAAAAAATTAGAAATGCAATACCAGGACAGAATCAAGAGTTGCCTGAAACTACTGAAATAACTAAACCAAAATTACAAATTGGAATGGCAAGGAATTTTTCAATTGGGAGAGATTTCCATTTACTTACTGAAGTAGATTTAAATATGCGATTTGCAGAAACCAATGATATTATATCAACCTCTATTGTAAGTATTGATCCTGCTTTTGGTTTTCAACTAGATTATGATAACCTAGTTTACTTGAGAGTCGGTGCTGGTAATTTTCAAAATATAAAAGAATTTGACAATAGTGAATCTTTATCTGTACAACCAAATTTTGGATTAGGATTTAAATATAGAGGAATTCAAATTGATTATGCTTTAACCAATATTGGTAGTGTTGGAAATGCATTGTTTTCAAATATCTTTTCTATCAAATTAGATTATAGCTTTTACCGTTAATTTATGTTGAAAAAAGTCTTTATACTACTGGTATTTATTACTCAATTTAGTTTTTCTCAAAACGTACAACTTTCTGCTTTTTCAGAAATAAGCATCATAACTTCTGGTCCAGGTGATAATTTATACGAAAAATTTGGTCATACAGCTATACGAGTTAAAGATCCTGTTTTAAATATCGATTTACTTTATAATTATGGAATCTTTGATTTTAACGATCCTAACTTCTATACAAACTTCGTAAGAGGTTTTATGAAATATAAATTAGCAAGATATCCTTTTCATTACGCATTACAATCAGCTCAAGAAGATAAAAGATGGGTAAAACAACAAGTATTAAATCTAACGCAACAAGAAAGAACTAGTTTCTTTTATTTCTTACAAAAAAATGCTTTACCAGAAAATGCTAGCTATTTTTACGATCCTTTTTTTGACAATTGTGCGACAAGACCTAGAGATATTGTAAAAAACATCTTAAAAGAAAAATTAATTTTAAATGAAGAATTCGTAACATCTCCTAAATCGATTCGAACTTTGATGAATGAAAAAATTCATCCAAATTCTTGGGGTAGTTTTGGAATTAATATTGCACTTGGAAGCAAGCTAGATAAAATTGCATCTGCTGATGAATATTTGTACTTACCAGAGTACCTTATGGAAGCTTACGATATTTCAAAGATTAACACATCAAAAGGGGAAGAGAATTTAGTAAAAAAAACAACTGTTTTACTAGATTTTAAAACTAAAAAAGCTATTCCAGACTTTCCTAGCCCTTTTTTAGTTTTTACAGTTTTATTACTAGCAGTGCTTTTTATTACTTATCAAGATTTTAAACGTAAAAAACGAACTAAAGCTCTTGATTTTTTATTGTTTTTCTCTACAGGATTAATTGGAATGTTGATTGTTTTCCTGTGGTTTTTCACAAACCACTCTACAGCTCCAAATAATTTTAATTTATTATGGGGGTTTGCTCCTAACCTATTTGTTTCCTTTTATTTATTAAAGAAAGAGCTCCCGAAATGGTTAGCAAAATACCTGTTAATAATCTTACTTTTCTTGATAATAATTCCGATTACTCACATAGTAGGAATTCAAAAGTTTACCTGTCCTATTATTCCGGTACTTTTCCTATTATTTTGTAGATATTTATTTCTCTATAAAATATCAACTAAAATTAAATAAAACTTTGAATAGCTAGCACATAGCTATTTAATCCAAACCCGCTGATTACGCCTTTTGCATTACCCGCAATATAACTCACGTGTCTAAAATCTTCTCTTGAATGTACATTAGATATATGCACTTCCACAACGGGAGTAGAAATTCCTTTAACAGCATCTCCAATACCCACCGAAGTATGCGTATACGCGGCGGCATTTAAAATAATACCATCATAACTAAACCCAACCTCATGTAACTTATTTATGATTTCACCTTCAATATTAGATTGAAAATAGTCAAGTTGTATGGTAGAAAACTTTTGTTTTAATTCACCAAAGTATTCTTCAAATGTTGTAGAACCATAAATTTCTGGTTCTCTTTTACCTAATAAATTAAGATTTGGCCCGTTAATTATAATTAGCTTCATAGCTTAAAATCTTATAAACTGTAATAACTACTTCCACCAAAAACATTAAACACTATACCCACACCTATATAACCATAGGTTGGAGCTCTTTTTTTAATTCCAGAATAAAAAAGATTTACATTAAAATTTTGATTTATATTATATCCTACCATTGGTTTCATAAAAATACCTCCATTATCTCCTTCTGGTGAAATTCCTATAGCATAACCAGCATCTAAAGCCACATAAAAATCATCTCCATCACTATGAAATTTAATAGAACCACCGACAGGCATATAAATAAAAGCATCGGGTTTAATTCCATTGGCTTCTTGAGTAGCGAAATAGATAAAATTAACAGATGGACCTAATTTAACTCCCTCAAATACGTTAAATAAATAGTTAGCATCCAACCCAAAAGCCGCTTTGGATACTCCTTCAATATTACCAATTGTTACTCCTCCATTAACGCCAATATTAAACTCATTTTCTTGAGCTAATAATACATTATTAACTACTAATGTGAAAAAACAAATTGCAAATACTTTTCTCATAATATCTATTTTAAAATGCTAATATAAATTATATAAAACAAAAAACCTTTGAATATATATTCAAAGGTTAATTATAAATTTAATACAGTTATCAACTTTTAGATAACTCTATTAAAATTTTTATTTACTACCAAGCATATCCTAAAGAAACACCTAATCTTGGTAAAAATCCATCAATACTAACAGAAGAGCCTCCTTTAGCAGATGCAGATACATACTGAGCTCCAAAGTTTAAGTCTAAAGCAAAACCTGAATCTCCACCTCCAAATACCCATTGGTATCCAGCTAAAGCACCACCTGAAAATGCAGAGAAACCTACATCATCTCCTCCATTGTTTTCAGCAGAAGCAGAAGCATAACTTACAAATGGAGCAGCATACCAACCTCTTGGAGCATCTTTATCAGAAGAAAAATAGAATTTAAATTTACCTTCAGCACCAATAGCACTAGCGCTAATTTTTTCTGAACCAGAAGTTACATCTGCTCCAGCATAAGATAATCCGATTTCAAAAGAACTTTTATCAGATACAGCTCTTTCATAAGATAAATCTGCAACTCCAAATGCTAACCCTAATGGATTTGCTTTAATTACATTTTTTTGAGCGTTAGCAGCAAATCCTATAGCTACAACAGCTATTGTTAAAAGAAATTTTTTCATAATTTTTAATTTTATTCTAATTTAAATATTACTTTTTTAAGTAAAAAAAAAAAAGAACAGTTTATAATACTGTTCTTTTAATATATTTAGATATCTGCTTAGAAATATAAAGCAAATCCAATTAAACCTTGGAATGTTCCTGGCACACCATCTTCTATAGCAACGTTGTATCTTACTGTTGGCTTAACGCTTACATTTTCAGCTAAGAAGTAAGCATAACCAGCTTGTAATCCAATCCAGTTTACACTAGCACCATCAGATGAAGATCCTGTAAAATCAACTCCTACTGGAAACTGACCATCAATGTAATACTCAGCTCCAATTTTATAGTTGAAAAGGCTAGTACCATTTAAATCAACATAACCTAAACCTGCCTTAACAGCTAAATCATCCATAAAAAAGTATCCACCATCTAAACCAAGAGAAAAACTAGTTACTCCATCAGTAGATGAAAATGAAAAAGCAGTACTACCTGTACTTAAAGAACCAGTATTTGCTTCAATTACAAATTTACCTTTTGAAGTTTGTCCTGAATCATCTTGTGCATTAGCAGCAAATCCAAAAGCTACCATAGCAATTGTTAAAAGAAATTTTTTCATAATTTTTAATTTTATAATTATAAGTTTGCTCAGCAAATGTAACTTTATTTTTCAAATAACAAAGTTTTTTTAACGATTTTACATGGGATGGAAAGCTAAGATTACTGATTACAAGAACTATCTAAAAATTGAAAGAGCATTATCTGAAAATTCAATTGATAGTTACGTTAGAGACTTACTTAAATTAGTTAATTATATAGAAACTTATTCTGAAGATAGTACTCCAAACAAAATTAATAAAACACAGATTCAACAGTTTATTTATGAGGTATCAAAAGTTATTAGTCCAAGAACACAAGCTAGAATTATATCTGGTTTAAGAAGCTTCTTTGATTATTTAGTTTTTGAAGGTTATAGAGAAGACAATCCTTTAGATTTAATACAATCGCCAAAAATAGGTAGAAAACTTCCCGATGTATTGTCTAATGATGAAATTACTGAAATTATAAAATCAATAGATTTAAGTCACCCTCAGGGCGAAAGAAACAAAACCATCTTAGAAACTATTTATGGTTGTGGATTACGTGTAAGCGAATTAATTAATTTAAAGATTTCTGATTTATTTTTTGAAGAAGGCTTTATAAAAGTTACTGGAAAAGGAGATAAAGTTCGCTTTGTTCCTGTTCACCCTTATACACAAAAACTTATTTCTTCCTACATTTCACATATAAGAAGTCATATTACACCGAGTAAAGAAGACTCAGATATTGTTTTCTTAAATAGAAGAGGAAAAAAATTAACCAGACAAATGATCTTTATTATATTAAAGGATTTATGCGCAAAGGTAAACATTCAAAAAAATGTAAGTCCACATACACTAAGACATTCATTTGCTACCTACTTATTAAAGGAAGGGGTTGATTTAAGAGCTATTCAGCAACTTCTAGGTCATGAAAGTATTACAACCACAGAAATTTATGTGCATTTAGATAATTCTTATTTACAAAATGTTGTTGAAAAATTTCATCCTAGAAGAGAAATATAAAATAGATGAAATAAAAAAAGGCAAGCTATCTACATCACACCGCTACGACCTAATACCCTTGCTGCGTTCCCGCCCTGGGGGATTCAAAGGGAGCTGGTTGTGTAGGACTTGCCTCTGCAAATTTACAATCATTTTTTTAATCATTAACAATAAATTTACATGAAATTTCCTGAAAATTTTTGTAACATTTTTAAAACATTGAATACTAACAAGATGTTTACACATATTTTTTAATAATTTAACTAATCAAATCAACAACGAATGGAAAATCAAACAAACAGTAAGAGTATAATTCTTAATTATGGACTTATTTTCGGAGGGGGATCAATATTTATTGCCTTAATAAAATATGCTTCAGGCTATCAATATCAACAAGAATGGTATAGCGGTCTAGCTGGATTAATATTAATGATTGTAGCTATAATCCTAGGTATAAAGCAATTTAAAAATGTAAATAATGGTTTTATTTCTTTTGGTCAATCATTGAAAGTTGGATTAGGAGTTACTATGATAGGAGTTGCAATTACTGTGGTTTACTATCTGTTATTTATGAATGTTATTGAACCTGATTTTTTGAATAATACCATTGAAACTCAAAAAACTGTATGGATTGAGCAATTTGGCTTTACAGATGAGCAGGTTGAGCAAGCAGAACAACGTACTAGAGATTATTTCCATTTATCTTTATTTGGAGGGATGTTAATAATTAATCTTTTCCTAGGATTTGTAATTTCTGCAATTACCGGCGCTATTATGCAAAAAAAGAATGAAGATACTTTTTAAAAGCAATAATATTGTAACTTTACTGCTCAATAATTAGCAGTAAAAATAATTATGGATATATCGGTAGTAATACCACTTTTAAACGAAGAAGAATCTTTACAAGAATTATATGATTGGATTGCAAAAGTTATGCAATCCAATCAGTTTTTATATGAAGTCGTTTTTATTGATGATGGAAGCACAGATAAATCTTGGGATATTATACAAGAACTATCTAAAAAACATAACGAAGTTAAAGCAATACGATTTCAAAGAAATTACGGTAAGTCACAAGCTTTAGATGCTGGTTTTCATGTAGCTTCAGGAAATGTAGTGATAACAATGGATGCTGATTTACAAGACAATCCAGAAGAAATCCCTGAATTATACAATTTAATTATAAAAGAAGATTACGATTTAATCTCAGGATGGAAAAAGAAACGATACGATAACGTAATCACTAAAAACATTCCATCTAAATTATTCAATTGGGCTGCTAGAAAAACCTCAGGATTACAATTAAATGACTTTAATTGTGGATTAAAAGCTTATAAAAATGAAGTAGTTAAAGCAGTAAAAGTAAGTGGTGAAATGCATCGTTATATTCCTGTTTTAGCTAAAAATGAAGGCTTTACAAAAATTGGCGAAAAAATAGTACAACACCAAGCTAGAAAATATGGAGTTACTAAATTTGGTATAGATCGATTTGTAAATGGATTTTTAGATTTAATTACTATCTCATTTTTATCTAAATTTGGAAAAAGACCTATGCACTTTTTTGGCTTATGGGGTACTTTAATGTTTATTTCTGGTACAACCATGGCTTTTTATGTAGGAATTGTTAAACTTTATAGAGTATTTAACAATATTCCATCTATTTTAGTTACTCAAAATCCTTGGTTTTATATTGCTTTAACATCAATGATTCTGGGTACTTTACTTTTTTTAGCAGGGTTTTTAGGTGAATTAATTATTAAAAGTAATTCCCAGCAAAAACATTATAAAATCAAAGAAAAACAAAATTTATAACCACTACCAATACAATTTACAATGGAAGATATTCTTAATAAAGCAAAACTTTGGTTGTCTCCTACTTTCGATAAAGAAACACAAGATGAAATTAATCATTTAATAACATCAGATTCAAATGATTTAGCGGATCGTTTTTATAAAGATGCTGAATTTGGTACCGGAGGTATGCGAGGTATTATGGGTGCTGGTACTAACAGAATTAATAAATATACGCTTGGAAAAGCTACACAAGGATTAAGTAATTATTTACACGTAAGTTATCCTAATCAAGATATAAAAGTAGCTATCGCTTATGATTGTAGACATAACAGTAAAAAGTTCGCCACATTAGTTGCTGAAATTTTATCTGCAAACAATATAAAATCTTTTGTATTTGAAGATTTAAGACCAACTCCAGAGTTGTCATTCACAGTTAATCATCTTAATTGCCATGCAGGTATTGTATTAACAGCTTCTCACAATCCACCTGAATATAATGGTTATAAAGTGTATTGGACTGATGGTGGACAAATTGTTCCTCCACAAGATCAAGCTATTATTTCAGAAGTTAATTCACTTGATTATAAAGATATTAAGTTCACCAAAAATGAAAAATTAATCTCATACATCGGTAGCGAATTAGATGAGGCTTTTTGGAATGCTTCAATTGCAAATGGAACTTTTAATGTTCAAGGTAGAGAAGATTTAAAAATTGTATTTACTTCTTTGCACGGAACTTCAATTAAATTGATTCCAGAAGTATTGAAAAGAGCTGGATACACCAATGTTCATGTTGTTGAAGAACAAGCGGAACCAAATGGTGATTTCCCTACCGTTGACTCACCTAATCCAGAAGAGCCTGCTGCGCTAGCTATGGCAATGGAATATGCAGAAAAAATGAATGCTGATATTGTTATCGGAACAGATCCTGATAGCGATAGATTAGGTATTGCTGTAAGAGATTTAAATGGCGATATTAAATTGTTAAACGGAAATCAAACCATGAGTGTTATGACTGATTTCTTAATTAAACAATGGAAAAAACAGGGTAAATTAAACGGTAAACAGTTTGTAGGTTCAACTATTGTATCCACTAATTTAGTAAATGATATTGCTGCCAGTTATGATGTTGAAACTAAAGTCGGATTAACTGGTTTTAAATGGATTGCCAAAATGATTAAAGATCATCCTGAATTAGATTTTATTGGTGGTGGTGAAGAAAGCTTTGGTTTTATGGTAGGTGATTTTGTTAGAGATAAAGATGCGGTTACTTCTACCCTACTTGCTTGTGAAATTGCTGCGGATGCTAAAAGTAATGGAAGTTCTTTTTATAAAGAATTACTTAATATTTATGTGAATAATCGTTTTTACAAAGAGCATTTAGTTTCATTAGTAAAAAAAGGAATGGACGGAGCTGCTGAAATTAAGCAAATGATGATTGATTTAAGAAACAACCCGCTTGCTGAAATAGATGGTGAAAAAGTAACTTTTGTAAACGATTATAAAACTTCTGTTCGTAAAAACATAATTACTGGAGAGGAATCTACAATTGATATTCCAAAATCAAATGTATTAGTGTACGAAACAGAAAAAGGAACAAAAGTAGCTTGTAGACCAAGTGGAACTGAACCTAAAATTAAGTTCTACATTAGTGTTCAAGATGATTTAGATAGCATTGAAAACACAGATAAAGTTGAAAAGCTTTTAGATGAACGAATTTCAAGAATACAAACACAATTAGAAGTTTAATGGAATACTTCAAGAAAATTTTAAAATACGCGAATCCCTACAAGAGATTCGCTTTTTTAAACATCTTTTTTAACATTCTTTATGCATTATTTTCTGCACTTTCTTTTATAGTTATTATGCCACTATTAAAGGTGCTTTTCGGAGATGAAAAGAAAACTGAAAAAATTGCAAAACCTATATATCAAGGTTTTACTGATATAAATAGCTATGTTAATCAAAGTTTAAGTTATTACACAAACCAAATAGTTCAAGAGGATGCGTCTAGCGCTCTTATTTTGGTTATATCTTTAATTGTCATAACATTTATTCTAAAAAATATATTCAGTTATTTAGCTTTCTATTACATCACTTTTTTAAAAAATGGTGTTTTAAAAGATTTGCGTAATGATTTATATCAAAAAACAGTCTCTTTACCTATTTCTTATTTTTCTGAGAAAAGAAAAGGTGATATTATGGCACGTATTGGAAATGATGTAATTGAAGTACACTATTCTTTTCTTTCAATATTAGAGTTAATATTTAGAGATCCTTTAATGATCATCATATCAATTTCTATGATGCTTGTTTTTAGTGTTAAACTAACTATTTTCATATTTATATTTATACCGGTCGCTGGTTTTATTATCAATGTTATTGGTAAAAATTTAAAAAAGACTTCAGATAAAGTTCAGTACGAACAAGGTATTTTCTTGTCTATACTCGATGAAACCTTACAAGGTTTAAAAGTTATTAAAGGGTTTACAGCTGAAAAAATATTTAACAAAAAGTTTCAATATTCTACCAGTCGTTTTGAAAAATTAATGAATAAATTAATGATTAAGACTCAATTAGCAGGGCCAGTAAGTGAAATATTGGGCGTTACTGTTTTTTGTATTTTGATTTGGTATGGAGGAAGAATTGTTTTGATAGATAAAACTATTGGAGGAGAAACATTATTAGGTTTTTTAGGATTGGCATACAATATCATTACACCTGCAAAGTCTATCTCTAAAGCAAGCTTTACTATAAAAAAAGGAAATGCCGCAGCTGATAGAATTCTTCAAATTTTAGAAACAGATGATGAGTTAAAGGATGCTCCTAATGCAAAGAGTAAGTTAACTTTTGATCATGATATTGAGTTTAAAAATGTTTGGTTTAAATATCAAGATGATTATGTTTTAGAAGATTTTTCTTTAAAAATACCGAAAGGAAAATCCGTTGCTTTAGTTGGTCAATCTGGAAGTGGAAAATCTACACTTGCCAACCTTATTACTCGCTTTTATGATGTTACCAAAGGTGAAATTTTAATTGATGGTGTAAACATTAAAACTCTCAGTAAGAAATCATTATTAAACTTAATGGGAATTGTAACTCAAGATTCAATCTTATTTAATGATTCTATCAAAGAAAATATAAAAATTGGTGATCAAAATGCAACTGATGAAGAAGTTTTAAAAGCTGCTAAAATTGCCAATGCATATGAGTTTATTAAAGATCAACCCAAGCAATTTGAAACGAATATAGGAGATAGCGGGAATAAATTATCAGGCGGACAAAAACAGCGTCTATCTATTGCGAGAGCTGTCTTAAAGAATCCTCCAATTATGATTTTAGATGAAGCTACTTCTGCCCTAGATACTGAATCTGAAAAACTGGTACAATCTGCTTTAGAAAACATGATGCAAAACAGAACTTCTATGGTAATTGCTCACCGTTTATCTACTATTCAAAATGCTGATAATATCGTTGTGTTACATAAAGGAGAAATTGTAGAACAAGGAAAACATGATGAGCTCTTAACTAAAAAGGGAGAATACTTCAAACTAGTTACGATGCAAAATATTGATTCTTAATCATGAAAGAATATTTAATATTCAATATTATATATAAATGGAAATATTTATTAGCCATTTTAAAATCTAAATTTATTAAGATTGAAAAGAAAACAACAATTGATAAATTAGTGTATGTGGCTAGAGAAGCTGATAAAAATTGGATTTTCGGAACAAAAGTTCGCAGACTTTCACAGCACTCAGATTTAAATGCTTCTCCCTACTTTCATGCTAAACTCAGAAATTTACCAGATGCAGACGGATATTATTTTATCTATCCTCATTACTTCTGTAGAGCCATGCGTCATAATCCTCAAATTTTGAGGAAGAAAAATATAGTCATGTTTACACATGCACATTACACAACTTCGTACTCCAAAACGCATATTGCCTGGTGTTTAAATTTAGCAGATAAAGTAATTTGTCTAAACTCTCAAGTAAAGCAAGATTTAATCGGAATTGGAATTAAACCTGAGAAACTAGAAGTTATACACATTGCATCAGATCCTGAATTTTTCTATTCACATGAGCGAAATGCAGGCGATGTTGGTTTTTGTTCAAATTTTGGAGAACGTAAAAATCCGGAATTAGTTTATCAAATTATAAAAAATATGCCGGAGAAGGATTTTCATATTTTCGGAAAAAACTGGGAGAATTTCGATAAATTTCATGAATTAGAGCAATTAGATAACTTTACCTATCACAACAATCGAGATTATTCAGAATTTCCTGATTTATATGCGAAGATTGACACCTTTGTTTCTCCTTCTTTATTAGAAGGCGGACCAGTTCCTGTTTTAGAAGCTATGCTTTCTAATTGTGTTCCTGTAGCGTCAAAAACTGGTTTTTGTCCTGATGTTATAGAACACGGTAAAAATGGTTTCTTATTTGAATTAGACGCTACTTATGAGGATGTAATTCCTTTAATTAAAAAGGCTGACGAACTAGCAACAAACATTAGAGAAACTGCTTTAGCTTATTCGTGGGAAAACTGTTCTAAAAAGATTGATGAATTGTTTATAAATGCATAAAAGGCTTTTTAACATAAAGAAACTAGTTATAAAACATAAAGCCAGTATTTATTCTTTATTAATTATTATTGTTTTCTTTTCTATTGCAAACTACGACTACACCAAAGGATATTTAACAGAAGATGTAAAACTAATAAAACAAAATTTAGGAAACACTAATATCTTGATAGGAGTTATTTTCTTTTTAATTACACTATTTCTTGTTCGAAGAAAATATGAATCAAGAAAAATTGAAAAAAGCAAATTATATTCTCTTTCATTTTACAATATTCTATTTACCTTCTCCATTTTTTTTAGCATAAATGAAATAATTTGTAATACTGCTTTAGTATTGAATAATTTCTACACTTCTGAAAAGACTATTCAACGTACTATTAAAATAGGGTATTACGATCATGAGGAAGAAGAAATAATATTGCTAGCAAATGATTTTTATAAAGTTCCATTAGAAAAATCTAAATATGAAAGGATTCAAAACCAAACTCATATTGATGTAAAGTTGCATCTCGGTTTATTCAACATTCCCAAAAACCCTATAGTGGTCTTAAACTAAAAATAAAATTTTCAATTTAATGAAAACTCTAATTTTTAACTTTATAAACTTACTTGTAAGCCTAAACTCTCAGCTTTTTTAAGCATAAAGTTATAGGAAGCTTCATATTCGTTTGGTATTTCCCCTTCTAAAATTGCTTCTTTTATTGCCTCTTTTATTTGTCCGATTTCACGACAAGGTTTTAAGTTAAAAGTCTTCATAATTTCCTCTCCTGTTATTGGTGGTTGGAAATTACGAACACGATCGCGCTCTTCTACTTCTTTGATTTTTTCTCGAACAATTTCAAAGTTTTTATGATAACGCTTAAACTTTTTTGGATTCTTTGTAGTGATATCAGCTTCACAAAGTGTCATTAAACTATCAATATCATCACCAGTATCAAAAATTAATCTTCGAACAGCAGAGTCTGTTACTTCAGAAGCCAAAACAATTGGTCTAGAGCTTAACAATACCATTTTCTGAACGAATTTCATCTTATTATTCAAAGGCATTTTTAATCGCTTAAAAAGCTTATAAACCATTTTAGAACCAACAAACTCGTGAGAATGGAATGTCCATCCTACTTTTTTACTAAACTTCTTTGTGGGTGCTTTTCCTATATCATGTAATAAAGCAGCCCAACGTAGCCAAACATCTTCTGTGTTCTGAGAAATATTATCTACTACTTCTAATGTATGATAAAAGTTATCTTTATGCTTCTGTCCTTCTACTTCCTCCACTCCTTTTAAAGCTATTAATTCTGGAATAAGTCGTTTTAATAACCCCGTTTTTTCAAGCAATAAAAAACCAACAGAAGGCACTGGTGAAGCAATAATTTTATTGAGTTCATCTACAATACGCTCTCTAGTAATAATATCAATACGCTCTACGTTATTGGTAATCGCCTCTAATGAACTTTTCTCTATCGTAAAATTTAATTGTGAAGCAAATCGAACAGCACGCATCATGCGTAAAGGATCATCAGAATAGGTAATATCTGGATCTAATGGAGTTCTGATAATTTTATTTTCCAAATCAGAAATCCCATCAAACGGATCTAGTAATTTTCCAAATGATTCTTTATTCAGACTTAATGCTAGGGCATTGATTGTAAAGTCTCGACGATTTTGATCATCTTGTAAAGTTCCTTCTGAAACTTCTGGGTTTCTGCTGTCTTCGTTGTAAGACTCTTTTCGTGCCCCTACAAATTCAACTTCAATATCTTGGTAACGCAACATTGCTGTTCCGTAGGTTTTAAAAACCTGTACTTTAGGTGTATTTGGCAATAAACTTGCTACTTTTTGAGCTAACTCAATACCACTACCAACGGTAACAACATCAATATCCTTTGCGTTACCTCTTTGTAATATAAAATCACGCACAAAACCACCAATTACATAACTCTCTAATTGTAATTCTTCTGTGGCTTGTGTAATGTATTCAAATATTTTATTCGAAATTGCTTCTTTGTAATACTTCTCTGGCATAAATTCTATTCTCGAATCACTATAATTTCTTCTCCTTCAATTTTTAAAATAGTCGATGACTTTTCAGAAACTTTATCTTGCTGCAAATTTACTATATAATCTACGCTATCCAAAATTGCTCTTTCTATTTCAGAAAATGACTTTGGTGTTGGGTTTCCACTAACGTTTGCTGAAGTCGAAACAATTGGTTTTCCGAACTTATCAATTAACTCTTTACAAAAATCATTTTGAACAATACGAATTGCTAACGTATTATCCTCTTTATTAACGATATTTGAAGCTATTCCATTCGGATTACTATAAATAATTGTTGTCGGTTTTGTGGTGTTCTCTAAAATTTGAACCGCTTTTTCTGGAACCGTAACATACTTTTTAAGCATCTCTAAAGAACTTACTAAAACAATTAAACTCTTGCTTTCTTCACGGTTTTTAATTTTATAAATTTCCTTAACAGCTTCGCTATTAGTCGCGTCACAACCTAATCCCCATACCGTATCAGTAGGGTATAAAATAGTATTTCCGTTTACTAAATGTTCAAGTGTTTCTTCAATCATTTTTCTTTAAATTTAATTCAAAAAAATTGCGGAGCAAATTTACGCATATCCAATGGAATTTTCTATTTAAAACTAAAAACTGCAAGTTTGAAAACTAATTTCTACAATTCACAAAGTCAGACCTACTGAAATGAGTAAATTCCTTATGTTTGTGTATATAAATTCCAAAAATGCATAAACACCAAATCAGTGCTGCTTTAATTACTTTTAATGAAGAAAGTAATATTGCGCGTACACTTGAAAAACTGACTTGGTGTGATGAAATTGTTGTTATTGATTCTAACAGTACTGATAAAACAAAAGAAATTTGTGCTTCCTTCGGAGCTAAAGTTTACTCTAAAGAATTTAAAGGTTATGGAGAACAAAAACGGTTTCTAGTTGAAAAATGTAGTTTTGATTGGGTTTTATCTGTTGATGCTGACGAAGTATTGACAAATGAACTTATCAATGAAATTCAAACTGAATTTTCTAAACAAAAACTTACTTATAAAGCTTATCTATTGAATAGAAAGCATGTATATTTAGGAAAAGTATTCAAATACGGTTATTTAAAAAACACTCCAATTCTCCGATTATTTAATAAGAACTATGCGAATTTTTCAGATAAAAAAGTGCACGAAACAGTGGAGTATAAAGGTAAAAAAGGACGATTTAAGAATGTGTTTTACCATTACACAGCCAGTACTGTTGAACAAATAAATTATAAGAAAAACCGATATGCAACCTTAGTTTCTGAAGAGTATTTTAAAAAGAGAAAAAGAGTTAATCTGTTAATTTTACTTTTTAAATATCCTTTAGCTTTTATTAAAGAATACTTTATCCGTGGAAATATTTTAAATGGGTATGAAGGTTATGTTTGGAGCACATATATTGCTGAATATAGCGTATTAAAATATTTGAAGCTTAGAGAAAGAAATAAAAACGCTAAGTCTTAAGACTCTAAAAACGTTTTAACTTTATTTTGAATTAAAGCACTATTGAATTCATTTTCGATTTTCTTTCGACCATTTTTTCCCATTTCTTCTATTTTGTTTTTATGATCTGAAAACCATTCAATTTTATTACAAAAAGCATTCACGTTTTCAAACGGAACTAAAAAACCATTAGTTTCATTTTCAACTATTTGAGAATTACTACTAATTTCAAAAGCAACACAAGGCTTTTCACATAACATAGCTTCAGCCAAAACGTATCCAAAACCTTCCCACCTTGATGGTAGTAAAAAGACATCGATACTATTCATAAAGCTTTTAGGATTCTCTATGAAACCTAAAAACTTAATTTCTTTATCTAAGTTTTCTTGAACAACTCTATCTTTTAATTCTTTTTCTAATTTACCACTACCTCCAATCAGGATTTTAAAATCAATATTTCTCTTTTTTAATTCTACGGCTACTTCTATTAAGAATTTTTGATTTTTCTGAAAAACCATTCTGCCTAAATTCCCTAATACTAATTCGTTTCCTTCCTTTTTATATAAACACTCAAAAGGTAGGTTATCAAATTTATCGACATCAATTCCATTAGGAATTACTGTAATGTTATTTTCAGGAAATAATACTGGATTCTTAGCATTGATAGTTTTTTTGGTAGCTTCTGAATTTGCTAAGACTTCAGTTAAAACATTCTGGAAAAAATAACGATTTACAAATGAATTCTTAATCGGAATTGCGCTTCCTCTTCTATAAATAATACGTTGTAAACCTGCTTTTTTAGCAGCCATTCCTCCTATCTTCATATCTTCAGAAGAATTCATAACAACAGTAGTAACGTTATGCTTCTTATAAAATTGAACAACTTTATTGACTTTAGAAAAATTAACGTAGCTAAAATTAGAAACTTTAATTTCCTCCGTAGGAACTCCTTTTTCCTTTAGCTTTTTACTTAATTCACTGTTCGGAGAGACAATTACCAAAACCTTTACACCTTGAGAATGTAAAAAAGCAGCCATTTCAAAATGCCACTTCTCTCCTCCTCCCCAAGTTTTTGTGGAATTAAAAAAACAGATGGTTTTAGTTTCGCTCATTTAAAATCGATCTATAAAGTTGCATGATATTATTTGCTATAACATCATCATTAAATTTTTGCACAAAGGTAAAACCTCTGTCAGCCATTTCAGTACGCTTTTGTTTATTATTAAGTAGATTCTCAATTGCCTTTGAAAACTCTTCGGTATTACTTGGGTCTACATAGCATGTATCTGGTCCACCTGCTTCAGGGAAAACGCCCCCTTTTGATGTAATTACAGGTGTTTTAGAATACAATGCTTCAATAATAGGAATTCCGAATCCTTCAAAAATGCTAGGATACACAAATACATAGGCCATTTGATAAATAGTTGCCAACTCTTTTAAATCTACACCTTCTAAAAAATGAACTCTATTACTTAACCGATTATCATCAATATATTTCAATACTGTTTGATAATAAGTTGTTTTTCGTCCAATAACAACTAAGTGGGTTTTTAATTCTTTAATAGATTTTACGATACTTAGTAAATTCTTTCTTTCCTCAATCGTTCCTACATTCAAAATAAAGTTTTCTGGAAGATTAAATTTCTTTTTTACTTCAGACTTATCTTGAATTGAAACTTCTTCCTTAAAAACAGCATGACAACCTTGATAAATAACTTCAATTTTAGAAGCTTCAATTCCTAAAAACGTTATGATATCATTCTTAGTTTGTTCACTTATTGCAATTACTTTATCTGCCTTTTCTGAAGCATATTTAAACTTATTAAAGTGAATTTTTCTATCAAAAAAAGAATATAATTCCGGATAGCGAACAAAAATTAAATCGTGTATAGTAACAACTGAAGGAATTCCAGACTTTTTAATTCCTCTTGGAATTTCTCCTGATAATCCATGATACAATTGTATTTGATCTTTTTTTAATTGACTTAAAATCGGACCTTGTCTCCAAATAGAAGAGAACTTTTTCCAAAAAGCAACAACAGGTAATTTTTCAATTATATTGTTAAAACTGCTGAGTCTATCAATTTTTTTAGGTTTTGTATTATATACGTAGTATTCGTCATCAGAAAAATGAGTAG
Source organism: Tenacibaculum skagerrakense (assembly GCF_004345825.1). Taxonomy (GTDB): domain Bacteria; phylum Bacteroidota; class Bacteroidia; order Flavobacteriales; family Flavobacteriaceae; genus Polaribacter; species Polaribacter skagerrakensis. The sequence goes on along the minus strand of NZ_SLXM01000003.1, from coordinate 117,257 downwards.
CTAAAATTTTAAGCAAATCTCTACTATAATTTCCCAATCCTGTTGCATTATGAAATGCTCTTTTACCATCAAAACCTATTCGCATATACTATTGAATAAAGTTTATATATTTAGTTTTCTGATATTTATACGTCCATTTTTCATCATCATAACGATTACTATCATCAAATGAAAGTTCATTAAGAATAGAAATAAATGAATGCTCATCGTACAAAATTCCATTTTTCTTTATATCAGAAATAATTGCTAATTCTTGATTACAAATCATGCTTTTTTTAAACCCAAAAGCCATATTAAATGTGCCTGTAATTTTACTTTTTAGATAACTTTTATCATTCAAGTTTAATAAAGGTAAAATGTAATCTGACTTTTCCAAATAACTGTAATATGTTGAATTCGAAATAAATTCTTTGAATATTATAAAAGAATGCACTAATTCATACTTCTTTAATTCTTCTAAAAAATGTAATCCATCTTTAGAATTAATATTACCAAGAATAACAAATTTAATATTCTTATTAATTTGATGCTTTTGTAACTGCTCAATTAAGAATTTATAATTGCGGCGACTGTAATGCAATCTTCCAGGAATTGTTATCCAAATGTCATTTACATCCTTTGTTATTTCTTCTTTATCTGTTTTTGGAAAAAAAATTGGATAAAAACTTTCAAGCTTAGAAGCTCTTATATTTTTATAATTTTCTTTGATAAAATCATTTAGCACAAAGTACTTTTTAATCTTTATTGAAAACAAACGTTGCGTAAAACTCTTTTCCAAACGTTTTGCATCATGAAGAACACCAATTACATCAACTTTATAAAACGTAAGAAATAATGCAATATTCCTTAATTTTTTTGAAGAAGAAGCTGTGTTAAAAATTACGCTATCAAATTTAGCCAGTTGCTTTGTTAACTTCATTTGAAGTGAGAATGATTTTAAGAAAGAAAGCGTATTAAAATCAACTTCCTGAATTGTATCAAACAAATGAATGTATGAATTAGCTTGTTTGATGATATCTAGATGACCAAATAACGTAACCGAAAATCCAGCATCTTTCAAGAAAGAAACTTGCGTATAAATACACTCTTCATGAGATTCTGATATTTCAACAATAGCTATTTTCATACAAAAAGAGACCAAATATAAAACTATATTCGGTCTCTTTGGAAATATATTTAACTATGAATCTTTTAAACGGCTACGTCGTATTCTCTTAACGCATCGTTTAACGATGTTTTCTTATTTGTACTTTCTTTACGTTTACCAATAATTAAGGCACATGGTACATTGTACTCTCCTGCAGCAAATTTCTTTGTATAACTTCCAGGAATCACCACAGAACGAGCAGGAACTATTCCTTTCATTTCAACTGGTTCATCACCTGTAACATCAATAATTTTTGTAGAAGCTGTTAACACTACGTTTGCACCTAAAACTGCTTCCTTTTCTACTTTAACACCTTCTACTACAATACAACGTGATCCAATGAAAGCATTGTCTTCAATAATTACAGGAGCAGCTTGTAAAGGCTCTAAAACTCCACCAATACCAACACCTCCTGATAAGTGAACATTTTTTCCAATTTGTGCACAAGAACCTACTGTTGCCCATGTATCAACCATTGTTCCTTCATCAACATAAGCACCGATGTTTACATAACTTGGCATTAAAATCGTTCCAGCAGAAATATATGCTCCATGACGTGCTACTGCATTTGGTACAACTCTAATTCCTTTTTCTTGATAGTTTCTTTTTAAAGGGATTTTATCGTGATATTCAAAGATTCCTGCTTCCAACGTTTCCATTTTTTGAATTGGAAAGTATAAAACAACGGCTTTCTTTACCCATTCATTCACTTGCCATCCGTCAGCTGTTGGCTCTGCTACTCGTAATTCTCCTAAATCTAACAAGTCAACAACATTTCTAATTGCAGCTATAGTTTCTTCTTCTTTTAACATTTCTCGGTTATCCCAAGCTTTCTCTATGATTGAACGAATCTCTGTCATTATTAAAATATTTTAAGCAAATATAAATTAGTATCTATTTTTGAATAGCGAAAATACATTTTTTAAACAGAAAACGATTCCTTGTTTAAAATGAGTATTTTTGCAAAAAATAAAATAATTTGGCACGAATACTTGCTATAGATTTTGGATTAAAACGAACAGGAATTGCTGTTACAGATGAATTACAGATTATAGCTTCTGGATTAACAACTGTTCCTACAGAAGAATTAATTTCATTTTTAAAAGATTATATCTCTAAAGAAAACGTAGAATTATTTATTGTTGGAAAACCAAAGCAAATGGATAATACCGACAGTGAAAGCGAACAACTTATCCTACCTTTTCTTGAAAAATTAACTAAAGAGATCCCAACTGTACCCGTTCAGCGTATAGATGAACGTTTTACCTCTAAGATGGCTTTTCAAACAATGATTGACGGTGGTTTGAAAAAGAAACAACGAAGAAATAAAGCATTAGTTGATGAAATTAGTGCTACCATAATTCTTCAATCATATTTGTACAACAAATAATTTAAAGAAATAAACGTTATTTGTACTTTTGCATGCGTTTAAAAAAATAATTTATTTATGGTTTTACCAATTGTTGCTTATGGCGATCCTGTTCTTAGAAAGGTTGGAAAGGAAATCGATAAAGATTACCCTAACCTTACAGAACTGATTGCTACCATGAAAGAGACGATGTACAATGCTTCTGGTGTTGGTTTAGCAGCTCCACAAATCGGAAAAGACATTCGTTTATTTGTTATTGATGCATCACCTTTTGCTGGTGATGAAGATTTAAGTGATGATGAGCGTAAAGTTTTAGAAGGTTTTAATCGTGTGTTTATTAATGCAAAAATTCTTGAAGAAGAGGGTGAAGAATGGGTTTTTAACGAAGGTTGTTTAAGTATTCCTGATATACGTGAAGATGTATGGAGAAAACCTACTATAACCATTGAATATCAAGACGAAAATTTTGAAAAGAAGACCGAAGTTTTATCTGGTTTAGCTGCTAGAGTTTTTCAACATGAATACGACCATATTGAAGGTGTTTTATTTACCGATAAACTTTCTTCTCTTAAGAAAAGATTAATCAAGAAAAAATTAGAAAATATTTCAAAAGGAAAGATTAATGCAGATTACAGAATGCGCTTTCCTAACTTAAAAAGATAATTATATACATGGAATTTAGTAAAATTATAGCAGTAGCAGGAAAACCTGGTTTATTTGAAATTTTATCACAAACAAAAAGTGGTGTAATTGTAAAATCATTATTAGAAGATAAGCGTATGCCAATAACGGCTACTCATAATGTAAGCTTATTAGAAAACATTGCTATTTTTACCTATGCTGAAGATATTCCTTTAGCACAAGTATTTAAAAATATTGCTGATAAAGAAGGTGGTAAAGAAGCTATTTCTCATAAAGAAAGTGCAGCAAAGTTAACAGCATACTTTGCTGAAGTATTACCTGATTATGATGATGAAAGAGTATATACTTCAAATATTAAGAAAGTAATTCAGTGGTATAATATTTTAGCTAAAGCTAATTTTGACTTCTCTACTTTAATTCAGGAAGAAGTTACTACTGACGAAGAAGAATAGCATATGTTAAACACTCGTAAACAACAATTAGAAGCTTTCAATCGTCTTTTAGATATCATGGACGATTTACGAGAAAAGTGCCCTTGGGATAAAAAACAAACACTAGAAAGCTTACGTCATTTGACTATTGAAGAGGTTTACGAATTAGGAGACGCTATTTTAGATAACGACTTAGAAGAATTAAAAAAAGAATTAGGCGATGTGCTTTTGCACATCGTTTTTTATGCAAAAATAGGAAGCGAGAAAAAAGCTTTCGATATTGCTGATATTGCCAATGCAATTTCTGACAAACTTATTGAACGACATCCACATATTTATGGCGATGTTTCTGTTGAAAACGAAGAAGATGTCAAAAGAAATTGGGAAAAACTAAAGCTTAAAGAGGGGAAAAAATCTGTTTTAGAAGGTGTTCCTAAAAGCTTACCTGCATTGGTAAAAGCAAATAGAATACAAGATAAAGTTGCTGGAGTTGGTTTTGATTGGGAAGAACCACACCAAGTTTGGGAGAAAGTTCAGGAAGAATTAAATGAACTGAATGAAGAAATTGAAAAAGGAAATCAACAAAACATAGAAAAAGAATTTGGAGATGTACTCTTTTCAATGATTAACTACGCACGATTCATTAAAGTAAACCCAGAAAATGCCTTAGAGCGAACTAATAAAAAATTTATCAGTCGTTTTCAATATCTGGAAAGTAAAGCTAAAGAAATTGGAAAAGAGTTATCGGATATGAGTTTAGCTGAAATGGATGTGTTTTGGAATGAGTCCAAAGCATTTTTTAAGTAAATAACATGAATGTACTGTTTGTTTTAGGTGGTGGTAATTTAAACACCCAAATTGCTCAAGTTGCTTTATTTCTTGGTCTTAAAGAAAAAGGTGTACATATTTACTTAATTGGTCCAATTACAGATGATGTTCGTGAGTTTATTTCTTCACAAAACCCAAATGCTACATTTTTAGATGTATATCCTAAGAAAAAAATAGATGCTGAATATCAAGAAGCCTTTTCAGAATTAATAATTCAACATACTATTGATCTAGTCCATTTTATTAGCGGAAAAGCTGCTAGAAGTGGATTAATAGCATTACGTAAACACCCTGAAGTTAAAACAGTTATTTACTTTGGTTCTGTAAGTTTACACTGGTACGATCCAAGTTCTTATTTGACCTATTTAAACCCTAGGATTGATGCAATTATTGGTAATAGTAATTTTGTTTACAACCATGTAAAAAAGCAACTTTTCGGCAAACATAAACAAAAAGCTATTCGCATCTTTAAAGGATATAGTTCTGAGTGGTTTTCTGACGTAAAATCCTTTGATTACACACAAATTGGAATTCCAGAAGATGCTGTTGTTGTGTGTTCTATAGGAAATCATAGAAAAGTAAAAGGAACTAGGTATTTCTTAGAATCTTCTAATTTTTTAGATTCTGAAAAAGAAATTCATTATGTGTTAATAGGAGAAAATACAGACGCTCCACACATAGATAGTATCAGAAAAAATAGTAAGATTAGTAATCGTATTCATGTTTTAGGAAAACGAAATGATGTTCCTAATTTACTTGCCGGTTGTGATATGTATGTTCAAACTTCTTTAAGTGAAGGTTTTGGAAGAGCAATTAGTGAAGCCATGAGTATAGGTAAACCTATTATTATGACCAATGCTGGTGGATGCACAGAACTTATTGATGAAAACTCTGGTATTGTAGTTCCTTTAAAAGATTCTAAAGCAATTGGAAAAGCAATTTCAAAATTAGCTAATGATTCAGTATTGTGTAAACAAATGGGTAAAAATGCTAAAAACAGAATCTTAAATGTGTATAGCATTGAAAGAACTGTAAACGAAACATTAGATTTGTATAAAAAACTACTTAGTGAGTAATATTGTAATTATAACAGGAGGAAGTAAAGGAATAGGATTTGCATTGGCTAATAAGTATGCCGAAGAAAAGTATATAGTTTTTACTCTTTCTCGATCAATTACAGAAAATAAAAACCTAAAAGAAATAGCTATTGATTTATCCGATATTAAGTCTGCAACTAATAGCTTTACTAAACTTTTAGAAGAAATTAAAGAATTAAATCCTGCATCAATAACGTTAGTTAATAATGCTGGAAGGCTAGGAAAAATTGGTAATTTAGAAACCATTCCATCTGATGATATTCATCAATCAATTTTATTAAACACAACTATCCCTTTAGTCTTATCTGGTTTATTTATTGATAAACTTTCAGAAACAGATTGTAAAAAACAAATAATTTCTATTTCATCGGGAGCAGCAACTAAACCATATAGTGGTTGGAGCGTTTATTGTAGTTCAAAAGCTGCTATTGACATGATGACAGCAACCATAGCACAAGAACAAAGTGAATTAAAAAACGGTGTAAAAGCTTATGGAATTCGTCCTGGAGTTGTTGATACTAATATGCAAACTCAAATACGTAACACTTCTGTTTCCGACTTTAAAAATGTGCAGCGTTTTATCGATTTAAAGGAAAACAAAGAATTATACACACCCGAATTTGTAGCACTCCGTATTTTTGATTTAGATACTAAAAGCAAATTAAAAAACGGAAAAACTATAGATTTAAGAGATTCGTAAAATAAAAAAGCCTCACAAATGTGAGGCTCTCTATTAATCTAATTTCTTAGCATTCTTTACTTTTTGCTTTGTAAGTGCGATATCAATTACTTCACTCATTTCAGTCACATAATGGAATTTCAATCCTTTTAAATAACTTTCTTTAATTTCGTCAATATCTCTTTTATTCTCAGCACACAAAATAATTTCTTTGATATTAGCTCTTTTTGCTGCTAATATTTTCTCTTTTATTCCGCCAACTGGTAATACTTTTCCTCGTAACGTAATTTCACCAGTCATTGCTAATTTATTTTTTACTTTTCGTTGGGTAAAAACTGAGACTAAAGAAGTCAACATTGTAATTCCTGCACTAGGTCCATCTTTAGGTGTAGCACCTTCAGGAACATGAATATGTACATCATAATTATCAATTATTTCTGGGTTGATTCCAAACAACTCAGCATTAGATTTGATATACTTCATTGCAATCGTAGAAGACTCTTTCATTACAGTACCTAAATTACCTGTAATAGAAAGATTTCCTTTTCCTTTAGATAAAATTGATTCTATAAATAATATATCTCCACCAACACTTGTCCACGCTAAACCAGTAACAACACCAGCAGTGTCATTATTTTCATACTTATCACGCTCTAACCTTGCTGGACCCAAAATAGTCTCTATATCTTCATTAGTTAGCGTAACGTTATACTCATCTTCCATTGCGATAGATTTAGCAGCAAAACGGACTACTTTAGCTACTTGCTTTTCTAAACCACGAACTCCCGATTCTCTAGTATATCCTTCAACAATCTTTTCTATTTGAGCTTTTCCTAACTTTAAGTGTTCATCTTTTAGTCCATGCTCTTTTAATTGTTTTGGTATTAAATACTTTTTGGCAATTTCTACCTTTTCTTCAATCGTATATCCAGTAACATTAATTATTTCCATACGATCTCTTAATGCCCATGGAATTTGATTAATATTATTAGCTGTTGCTATAAATAACACTTTAGAAAGGTCATAACCAACTTCTAAGTAATTATCGTAAAACTCCGTATTTTGCTCAGGATCTAATACCTCTAGCATTGCTGATGACGGATCTCCTTGATGACTCTGACTTAACTTATCTATTTCATCTAATACAAATACAGGATTAGAAGTTCCTGCTTTTTTAATATTCTGGATTAATCGACCTGGCATAGCTCCTATGTATGTTTTTCTATGTCCTCTAATTTCTGCTTCATCACGTAAACCTCCTAATGACATTCTAACATACTTTCTGCCTAAAGCCTCTGCTACTGATTTACCTAACGATGTTTTTCCAACACCTGGAGGACCGTATAAACAGATTATAGGAGATTTCATATCACCTCTCAACTTTAATACCGCTAAATGCTCGATAATACGCTGTTTAACTTTTTCTAATCCAAAATGATCTCTGTCTAATATTTTTTGTGCCTTTTTAAGATCGAATTTATCTTCTGAGTATTCGTTCCATGGCAATTCTAATAATAATTCTAAATAGTTACGTTGTACACCATACTCTGCCATTTGAGGATTCATTCTTTTTAATCTATTCAGCTCCTTCTCAAATGTCTCTCCTACCTCTTTCGTCCATTTTTTCTTTTTAGCCTGAGCTTTCATTTCTTCAAGCTCCTGATCATGAGATACCCCACCAAGTTCTTCTTGAATGGTTTTTAATTGTTGGTGTAAATAATATTCTCTCTGTTGTTTATCTAAATCAGATCTGGTTTTAGATTGAATATCATTACGTAACTGAAGCTTTTGTAACTCTCTATCTAAGTTTTTAAGTGTTAAAAGCGCTCTTTCCTTTAGATTATCTTTTTCTAATAAAACCTGTTTCTGCCCAACACTTAAATCCATATTAGAAGAAATAAAGTTGACTAAAAATGAGTTTGATTGAATGTTTTTGATAGCAAAAGACGCTTCTGAAGGTAACATTGGATTCTCTTTGATAACATCCAAAGCCAATTCTTTAATAGACTCAATAATTGCATCAAATTCTTTTTGATCGTCTATCGTACGTTCTTCAATTGCTTCTGAAACTCTAGCTTTTAAATACGGTTCTTCTTGTATAAGCTCCTCAATTTCAAAACGCTTTTTCCCCTGAATAATAACAGTAGTATTACCATCAGGCATAGTTAAAACTCGTAAAATTTGGGCTACAACTCCAGTATGATAAATATCGTCTAAGGTTGGATCTTCAACCTCACTATTACGTTGTGCTACAACTCCAAGAATTTTACTTCCTTTATTAGCATCTTTAATTAATTGTATCGATTTATCTCTTCCTGCAGTAATTGGTATTACTACTCCTGGAAATAACACTGTATTTCTTAAAGGAAGAATTGGTAATTCATTAGGAACATCCTCATTATTAATAATTTCCTCATCCTCAGGCGTTAATAAAGGGATTAATTCAGAATCTTCATTTAACATATCTTGTAAAGACAAGTTGTCTAGATGTATTACTTTAGATCTACTCATATCTTAATTATCTGTCAATATGACATTATATAGCTTTCTTTATTAAAATAAAAAAGAAGTGTTAATTTATAAAAACATTGAAAAACAACAAGTTAGTAATTATTACACTCTTAATTCAATGTATGTAAGTCAATAGTTATGCCAACTACTAAATTTTAAGTAATTACGATGTAACATATCTTTATTAGATTCGTCTTATTTTTATTACTTTTTAATACTACTATGAAAACCAAACTATTATTCAGCATTTGCTGTGCACTATTCTTACTAAATTGTACTTCAAAAAAAAATACCGATGAGTTTATAAGCAATGCATCTGGTCGTTACTTTTTCAACGCAGATGAAGTTATTGAGGTTGTATTTAAAGATAAAGAGTTATATTTAAATTGGAGAAATTCTGATTTAAAGCCATTGAAAGTAAATGACAGCATATTTTATGTAAGAGAATTAAATGAAAAATTAATTTTTAACACAAAAAAACATAAAATAGTTTTAGCTGAAAAAAGGGAACATAAAGGTGAAAAATTCACTTTTTTAAAGTTAAAAAAAGGAGAAAAAACTCCTAGTGAATATTTAGAAGACAACAACTATGAGCTTGCTTTAAACGGATATAAGGAAATTCAAGAAAGAGATAGTTTAAATCCTATAATTAAAGAGCGAAATTTAAACAGAACAGGATATCGATATCTTAACAATGATGAAATTGAAAAAGCCATCAATGTTTTCAAAATAAATACAGAGTTATATCCAACCAGTTCTAATACCTTTGATAGTTTAGGTGATGCTTATCTTAAAAGTAATGATACTATTAAAGCTATCGATAGCTATAAGAAAGCGCTAAGTATTAATCCTGAAAACAGAAGTTCTATGAGAAACTTGAAAAAACTTACGGACGAGAAATAGCATGGAACATTTAAAATATCCTATTGGTAAAGTTGTAATTCCTTCCGAAATTAAAAAAGAGAATATTAAAAGTTGGATTGTAACTATAGAAGAATTTCCAACTAGATTAGAAAAGCTTGTAAATAATCTTACTGAACAACAATTAGATACGCCTTATAGAGATGGTGGATGGACAATTAGACAGGTTGTACATCATTGTTCAGATAGTCATCATAATTCTTACACTCGATTTAAATGGACTTTAACAGAGGATAAACCTGTTATTAAAGCCTATTATGAAGATCGATGGGCTGAGCTTTCTGATACTAAAGAAGGTCCAATATATTTATCTATAAATACCTTAAAAGCTTTGCATGCCAAGTGGGTATATTTTTTACGATTATTATCAAATGAAGATTTAGAAAAATATTTCATTCATCCTGATGGTAATGAAAAAGTAACCTTAAAAGAAAATATTGGAATTTATGCATGGCATTGTAATCACCATTATGCACATATTGAGAATTTAATTAAAAAGATGGGTTGGTAGCTATTTTGAATCTGGTAAAAGAATAAAAATAGCTATTCCAACAAAAACTATAATCTGTAACCATTTCAAATAGACTCCTACGTTCTGATTCTTTTTAATTAACTCTGATATAGAACCTGCCAAAATTGCTATTAGAGAAAATATTATAAATGAAACCAACATAAAAATTCCTCCTAAAACATAAAACTGTATAACTGTCGATGTAGTTATAGAAAATAAAAACTGTGGAAAAAATGCTAAAAAGAAAATGGTAACTTTTGGATTTAAAATATTCATCCAAAAACCAGTTTTAAATAATTGAAACGTTGTCTTCTTTTCTATATTTTCGGTTGAAAAAGCAATTTTAGCGTCACTTTTATAAACCATATAAGCTAGATATAATAAGTACCCCGCTCCAAATAGCTTTATAATAAAGAAAATATTTTCGTTGGCTTTTATTACTTCAGAAACACCAAAAGCAATTAATGTTGTATGAATAATACAGCCAGTTATTAATCCTAAAACAGTTGCAATACCAAACTTTTTGCCATTTACTATACTTTGTGTAAGTACAAAAATATTATCTGGACCTGGTGAAATAGCTAATGCAGCTGTTGTTAATGCAAAAGAGATTAATGTTTCAAACATGAATTAACTTCTTTTTAAAATTGCTTTATTGATTCTCTTCACTAAAGAAGGTCCTTCATAAATAAAACCAGTATAGATTTGAACTAAATCAGCCCCAGCATCGATCTTTTCTAGCGCATCTTTTTCAGAATGTATACCTCCTACTCCAATAATTGGAAAAGCTTTATTAGAATTATCCGCTAAATATTTTATTACCTTCGTACTCTTCTCTTTGATTGGTTGACCACTTAAACCTCCATTTCCAATTTCTTTTAATCTATCTTCGGAAGCTTTTAAACCTGTTCTATCTACTGATGTATTAGAAGCTATAATTCCATCAATTTTAGTTGCTGCAACTAGTTCGATGATTTCGTCTAGTTGATTTGTGTTTAAATCTGGAGCGATTTTTAATAAAATTGGTTTCTGTACTGATTTTAAGTTGTTAATTTTTTGGACTTCTGTAATTAACTCCTTTAAATAATCTGCATCCTCTAGCTTTGCATGACTTGAAACATTTGGACAACTTACATTTAGCACAAAATAATCTACATAAGGATGTAATTCTTCAAAACATTGTGTATAATCTGCTGTATAATTCTCAGGTTTTGTAGCAGTGTTTTTACCAATATTACCTCCAATAATTACCTTACCTTTATTCTTTTTTAATTGCGTTATTGCTGCTTGTAAACCTTCATTATTAAACCCCATTCTATTGATAATTCCTTTATCATCTTTTAATCTAAATAAACGCTTTTTAGGATTTCCTTCTTGGCCTTCTGGTGTTACAGTACCAATTTCAATAAAGCCAAAACCGAAATCAGCTAATTCATTATATAAAACTGCATTCTTATCAAAGCCTGCTGCTAACCCAACCGGATTTTTAAATGTTAACCCGAATAAATTACGCTCTAACTTCTTGTTATTCAACTGATATAAACTTCTAAAAATTGAACTTACAAAAGGTATTTTAGATAAAACTTTTATCAATGAAAAAGTAAAATAGTGGATTTTTTCAGGATCAAAAAGAAAAAATATCGGACGTATGATTAATTTGTACATTACTTTTATTTTATAAAAAAAGCTCCCAAAAGGAGCTTATATTATCTTAATTCTGCGCCAACATTCTTTTCGAATGTTTGCTGTAATTTTTGCATTATTTTATCTATCTGCTTATCGTTAAGTGTTTTATCTTCATCTTGTAACACAAAACTTACTGCATAAGATTTTTTACCTTCAGGTAGATTTTTTCCTTCATAAACATCAAACAAATCTACTTCTTTTAACAATTTACGTTCAGCTTGAAAAGCTAAGTTATATAAGTCTTTAAACTCAACTTTCTCATCTAACAATAAAGCTAAATCTCTTTTTACAACTGGGAATTTTGCCAAATCACTTACTTTAATTTTTTTATTTCCAACCAACGGTAAAATAACATCCCATTTAATATCAGCAAAAACAACTTCTTGTTTAATAGAAAATTCTTTTAAAATAGCTCTTTTTACTACACCAAAATCTACCAACTTAGTTTTTCCTAAACTCAACGTTAACCCTTCAGAGAATAAGTCAGATTTAACCGGAGTAGTTTTAAAGTTAGCTAAACCGATTCTTTCAAATAAGCTAGTTAACACTCCTTTTAAATAAAAGAAATCAGATGGTTTATTCTCTAAAGTCCAAGTATCTTTTACTCTATTTCCTGTAACAAATAACGTTAAATGCTTTTGCTCTTCATATCCACTTTCATATTTGTGATATGTTTTACCAAATTCAAAAAACTTTAAACTGTTGTTTTTTCTATTAATGTTATATGCTATGCTTTCTAATCCACTAAAAAGTAACGATTGTCTCATGACTTTTAAATCGCTACTTAAAGGATTCAACATTTCTACATTAAAGTTTTCATTTAAATCCTCCGATAATTCAATATAATCTTCTTTAGTTAAAGAATTTGACATCGTTTCGTTGAATCCAACTGCTACTAACTGATTAGCAATAGTGTTTTCAACTTTTACTTGTATATCGTTATCAAATGAAATTGACGCATTTAACTTATGAGAAAACTCGATATTGTTATATCCATAGACTCTTAAAATCTCTTCAATAATATCAGCTTCTCTTTGAACATCAACTCTATAAGATGGAATTACTAGACCTAAACCGGCTTCCGTAACACTATTAATTTTGATTTCTAAAGAAGCTAAAATCTTCTTGATAGTTTCTTTAGGAATCTCTTGACCGATTAATCTATAAACACTATCAAAAGATAAAAACACTTCAAAGTCATTTACCTTTTCTGGGAAGAAATCTAAGATATCTGAAGATAATTTTCCTCCTGCATATTCTTCAATTAACAAAGCAGCTCTTTTCAATGCATACTTTGTTTGATTGATATCAATTCCTCTTTCGAAACGGAAAGAAGCATCGGTGTTTAACCCATGACGTTTTGCTGTTTTACGAATAGCAACTGGATTAAAATAGGCGCTTTCTAAGAATACAGTGGTAGTATTTTCTGTAACTCCTGATTTTAAACCACCAAAAACACCTCCAATACACAAAGGATTACCTTCAGCATCACAAATCATAATGTCCTCAGAAGATAATTCTCTTTCAACTTCATCTAATGTGATAAACTTAGTTCCTTCTTCTAATGTTTTAACAACTACTTTATTTCCTCTAATTTTAGATGCATCAAAAGCATGTAAAGGCTGACCTAATTCATGTAACACATAATTTGTAATGTCTACAATATTGTTCTTAGGTGTAATACCAATTGCCTTTAACCTATTTTGAATCCATTCTGGTGAATCTTTTACTTCTACATCAGTAATAGTAATACCACAATATCTAGGAACTAATTCTTTATTTTCAACCTCAATATCAATCTTAAGTCTTCTCTCATCAACATGAAAATCAGAAACAGAAGGTGATATTAATTCAAGATTTACATCTTTTTGCATTAAACCAGCTCTTAAATCACGAGCAACACCATAGTGACTCATAGCATCCGCACGGTTTGGTGTTAAACCAATTTCAAAAACATGATCCGTTTCTATATTAAAAACTTGAGCACAAGGAGTACCAGGAACTAAATCTTCGCTTAAAATCAAAATTCCATCATGACTGCTTCCTAAACCAAGTTCATCTTCGGCACAAATCATTCCGTGACTTTCCTCTCCACGAATTTTACCTTTCTTTATTTTGAAACCTTCCCCTTTTTCATCATATAACATTGTTCCAATAGTAGCAACAGGAACTTTCTGACCAGCATCTACATTTGGCGCACCACAAACAATCTGAACAGGTTCACCTTTTCCTAAGTTAACAGTGGTAACTTTTAATTTATCTGCGTTAGGGTGTTTTTTACATGTTAAAACTTCTCCTACTACAACTCCCTCTAAACTTCCCTTAATACTTTCCTTTAACTCAATACCTTCAACTTCTAACCCAAGATCAGTTAATAATTCTCCTGTTTTTTCAGGAGACCAATCTAATTGTAAAAATTGTTGTAACCAGTTATACGATATCTTCATGTTGTTTTTTCTCTTTTGGCTTGCAAATTTACACTTTTATATAGAAATAATAGACAATTTTAGCGATATATAACTTTACTCTTAATTTTAGACTTAATTGATAATAAGTATGTTAATAACTTATTAATTCATAATGTTTTGTTAATATTTTGTTAACATAAACTAATGAAATTTGCTTGGTTTTAACAAAATAAAAAATGAGAAAATTACTACCCTTACTCCTACTGATACTCTCGCTATCGGTAGAAGCTCAAATTCCGTCGTACTATAACGATGTAAATTTAAGCTTAAACGGTTCGGCATTGAAAGACGAACTAGCTACCAAAATTATTTCTACACACAATATTTTTTTAAGCTATACTCCAGGTGTGTGGGATGCTTTAAAGCAAACAGATTTAGACCCGACCAACTCTTCTAGAGTTATCTTAATTTATGGTTGGAATGATTCGGACTCTGATATCACAAATGATAGAACAAGAGGAAGAGATCAAAATGGAGGAAACTCTGGAGACTGGAACAGAGAACATGTATATCCTAAATCTTTAGGGAATCCTGATTTGGGAACTTCAGGTCCAGGTTCAGACGCACACAGTTTACGACCTTGTGATGGTTCTAGAAATTCCTCAAGGAATAATAGAAAATTCGCAGCTGGTAGCGGAGTTGCTTCTTACATTACGCCAGAAGGATACTGGTATCCTGGTGATGAATGGAAAGGTGATGTTGCCAGAATGATGATGTACATGTACTTGCGCTACGGAAGTAGAACTTTACCTACCAATGTTGGGGTTGGTAGTTCTGTACCTACTGATACAAATATGATTGACTTATTCTTACAATGGAATGCAGAAGATCCTGTATCTGATTTAGAAAAACAACGTAATCCGATTTTACAAGTTGAACAAGGAAATAGAAATCCGTTTATCGATAACCCAGCATTTGCTACTCAAATTTGGGGTGGTCCGCAAGCTGAAGATTTATTCGGTAATACTGGTGGAAACGACACACAAGCTCCTACTACTCCAACCGGATTAGTTGCTTCTAGTGTAACACAGAGTACTGTTGATTTATCGTGGTCTGCATCAACAGATAATATCGCTGTTTCTGGGTATACTATTTTTAGAAACGGAACTCAAATTGCAACTACACAAAATACTAACTACACAGTAACTGCCTTAAGCTCTGGAGTTACGTATTCTTTTTTTGTAAGAGCATATGATGCCGCTGGAAATACTTCTGGAAATAGTAATACTGTTTCAGCAACTACACAATCTGGCGGAGGATCTGGAAACGGAAATGCTTCAGACTTATTAATCTCTGAATATGTAGAAGGATCTTCTTACAATAAAGCTATTGAAATTGCTAATTTTACTGGAGCTTCGGTTGATTTATCTTCTTATTCTTTAAGAAAAGCTACAAATGGTTCAGGTAGTTTTTCAAGTATTTTAAATTTAAGTGGTCAATTAGCAAACGGACAAGTATATATAATTGCTAATACAAGTGCTTCTGCTGCTATTACTAGTGTTGCAAATATTACCGAAAATAGTGTAACTACCTTTAATGGAAATGATGCCATAGGTTTATTTAAAAATGGCGTTTTAATTGACTTGGTAGGAAATCAAAGTAGCAGTGCAACTTTTGCACAAGATGTTACTTTGAGGAGAAAGTCTTCAATAACTGCTCCAAATAGTAGTTATGTAACTTCTGAATGGGATACATTTACGATAGACACTTTTTCTGATTTAGGAACTCATACAATGGATACTGCTGTAGCGGATACAACTGCTCCATCTACTCCATCTGGATTAATTTCTTCTAACACTACTCAAACATCTACGGATTTAGCTTGGAGTGCTTCTACTGATAACGTTGCTGTATCTGGATACGATGTATACCAAGGAAGTACTAAAATTGCAACTGTAACAACAACAAGTTACTCAGTAACTAATTTAACAGCAAATACTGGTTATAACTTCTCTGTTAAGGCTTTTGATGAAGCTGGAAATGTTTCAAACTCTAGTAATACAGTTAGTGTAACTACATTACCTGAACCATCAACAAATGGAGATTTAATTATTTCTGAATATGTTGAAGGATCGTCAAACAATAAAGCTATTGAAATTGCAAACTTATCTGGAGCTACGGTAGATTTATCAGAATATTCTTTAAGAAAAGCAACTAATGGTTCTGGAAGTTTTACAAGTGTTCTAAATTTAAGTGGACAATTAGCTAACGGTGATGTTTATGTAGTGGCGAATTCTAATGCAACTGCTGCCATTATAAATGTAGCTAACATCACTGAAGCAAGTATTACTACTTTTAACGGTAATGATGCTATCGGTTTATTTAAAAACGGAGTTTTATTAGATTTAATAGGAAATCCTAGCAGTAGTGCTAATTTTGCTCAAGATGTAACATTACAGAGAAAATCTACTATAACTTCTCCTAACGCTACTTACACAACTTCTGAATGGGATGTTTTAAGTGTTGATACTTTTAGTGGGTTAGGTAATCTTAATAATGGTGGAACTAACCCAACGGGACCAGTAGTTTTATCTGAATCTTATTTTGAATCAGGATGGGATAATTGGACTGATGGTGGTAGTGATGTTGACAGATATTCTGGAACTCGTTCTTTTGAAGGATCTTTTTCTATTCGTTTAAGAGATAATTCAGGAACGGGATCAGCTATGACTTCTGAAACTTATGATTTAACTACTTATGATACCGTAGAAGTTGATTTCTATTTCTATGCCTATAGCATGGAAACTGGAGAAGATTTCTGGTTACGTTACTATGATGGAAGTACTTGGCAAACTGTAGCTGTTTGGGCTAGCGGAACTAATTTTAATAACAGTACTTTTTACAATGCAACAGTTACTTTAAATAAAGCTGATTATAATTTTGCTTCTAACGCACAATTTAGATTACAAGCAGATGCTTCGAATAATAGCGATTATATTTATATAGATCAGGTTACCATTACAGGTACTTCTGGTACTGCAGCAAGATCTACAAATGCAATAGCTGCAACTACTTTAACAGAATTAAATTACGTAAACACTGATGAGTTTGATGCTTTTGAAGGTGACTTTAAAATGTATCCTAACCCAGTGGCAGGTAATTTTATTACTATTCAATTACAAGATAGAAACGTTGAGAACGTAACATATACCATTACTTCTATTTTAGGACAAGTTATAACAACTGGAAACCTAGAAGAAAATCACATTAACGTAGGTACACTTAAAACTGGAGTGTATTTACTAGAAATTAATGATGGAGAAGAAAGAATGACTCAAAAGTTTATAAAGAAATAAGTTTGCAAGCTTTATAAATAAAAAACTCGGAAGATATCTTCCGAGTTTTTTTATGCTTTAAAACTATTTTGTTTGTTTAAGTATTCTTTACTTTTAAAATAAAGAAGTAATAATTTCTTTTATCGTTATTCCTTCAGCTTCTGCTTTATAGTTCTTAACAACTCTGTGAGACAAGATTGGAACTGCAATAGCTTGAACGTCTTCAATATCTGGTGAGTATTTGCCATTCACAGCAGCATGCGCTTTTGCAGCTAAAATTAAGTTCTGTGAAGCTCTTGGTCCAGCACCCCAATCAATATACTTTTTTACCATATCTGTAGCTAAATTCGAGTTTGGTCTTGTTTTACCAACTAAAGAAACTGCATACTCTATTACGTTATCTGCTACAGGAATTTTTCTTATTAGCTTTTGAATTTCAATGATTTCAGAAGGACTAAATAAAGAATTAACTTTTTGCTCATTAATCGAAGTCGTACTTTTAACAACTTCAACTTCTTCTTCAAACGAAGGATAATCTAAATTAATAGAAAACATAAAACGGTCTAACTGAGCTTCTGGTAAAGGGTAGGTTCCCTCCTGCTCAATTGGGTTCTGCGTTGCTAATACAAAGAAAGGCAAATCTAATTTATAATGATTTCCAGCAATTGTAACCGATCTCTCTTGCATCGCTTCTAATAAAGCAGCTTGAGTTTTAGGTGGTGTTCTGTTAATCTCATCAGCCAAGATGATATTGGAGAATATTGGACCTTTAATAAATTTAAACTTTCTAGTTTCATCCAAAATTTCACTACCTAAAATATCAGAAGGCATTAAATCTGGTGTAAACTGAATTCTGTTAAAACCTAAACCCAAAGAATTAGAGATTGTGTTTACTAACAATGTTTTGGCCAAACCAGGCACTCCAATTAACAGAGAATGTCCTCCACAGAAAATGGATAATAATGTAAAGTTAACAGCTTCGTTTTGCCCTATAATAACTTTACCTATTTCTTGTTGTAATTGGGCGTATTTTTTAACAAGATTATCTACCGCTGTAACTTCAGACATATATTCTTAGTTTTCTTTTTTCCAATTAGCTTTAAAAGTACATTTTTTATAGTCTTCTCCAAGCTTTATATAGGTTTCTAATATTTTCTCTTTAGACCACTTTTCTATAGTTTCTTCTTTTTTCTTAGCTAATGCTAACTGTTGAACCTTCACATAATCTTTCACCAAATCTGCAGTATGTGTATTGGTTCTGTTTTTCATTAAAATTAACATATACATTTTCTTTTGAGTATTTGTTTCTTCGTAAAAGACCTCCGAATACTCTCCTGTTTGTAATTCATTAATTCTACCATATAAAGCAGGGTCCATACGTGTTAATTCCCATGTTGGTTCACCAGTGTAAGGATTGATGTAAAGTCCATCACTATTTTTAGTATCCTCATCCTGTGAATATTTTTTAACCGCTTCTTCAAAAGTTATCTTTCCATCGACTAATTCCTGTCTTACTTTTTCAAGTTGATCTTTTGTCTGTTTAAGCTTTTCATCGGTAACTTGAGGCATGATTAAAATATGAGAAACCTCTCTTGCTTTACCTTTAATTTTATGAAGTAATACAATGTGATACCCGAAATCTGTTTTAAAAGGCTCCGATATTTGTCCTTCATCCAGACTAAACACCACTTCTTTAAACTCTCTAATAAACTGCGTTTCTTTTGTTACTGGTCCTAAAAACCCTCCAGTTTGACCAACATTTGGCTCATCAGAATTGATAATAGCTTTTAACTTAAAACTAGCACCATCTTCAATAATTTGTCTTCTAATTTCAGTTAACTTGTCAATTACTCTTTTATTTTCTTCTTCTGTAGGTTCAGCTTTTATAACAATCTGTGCCAATTCTACTTCAGCTGGAAACTCAGGAAGTTCTTCCTTTTCTTTTAAACCGTTGAAGTATAAACGTACTTCTTCTGGAGTAACATCAACATCTTCAGTAACTTTAGCTTGTTCTTTTTCTATTAAAGTATTTTCCTTTTGTACACGAGACAATTCCTTCTTAAGATCATCTATATCGTTAAAACCATACGCGGCAACAACTTTATCTACCGAACCATACTCTTGAGTAAAATATTGAATACTTCTATCGACTCTAGAATCAATTTCAGATTTTGAAACTGTTACACTATCTACAACAGCATGATGCGCTAAAAGTTTCTGTTGCATTAATTCTTCTAACATTTCACAGTTAGAAATCTTAATTTTTCCCTCACTCCTAAGTTCTACTTCTTGTTTAAACTTTTCAATATCTGAATCTAAAACAATATTCTTACCAACTACAACGGCAACTCCATCAATTTTTACTTTTTGTGCAAACAAATTAGCAGTTGTAAACATCATAAAAAGTGAAAGGCTAATACTCTTTAAATTCATTATTTTTAATTGCATCATTAATCAACGTTTTTTCTATATCTCTAACTAATTCTATCTTACGTTTATGTAAGATTAATTGTTTAATATTATTTTCTATGTAACTCAGTGGAGCAATGTCGTTTCTTAGCAAAACATCGTTCACAGCGACCAAATATACTCCTAAACTATCTTCCCTCTTTATGAATTTTGATTTTTTTAACAAATTTTCTTTCGCTTCATATCTAAAAGGTGGAATTTTTTGAAGAACATTGTCATAAGTAGTCCAAGAAGAATCTCTTAATTGATAATCTTTAAAATTAATTGTTAACGACTCTAAATCTTCTAAATCTTCTTCTTCTTCAGATTTAAATTTCTCGATAGCTTCCTTTTTGTCTAAAAAGTCGTTTCCAAAGTACACGTATTTTATCTGTAACAATTCTTCATTAAGCTTAAAATTCTCTTTATTATTTTCATAATAGGTAAGAATTGCTTCTTCAGTTACAATAGTATCTAACTGTTGCTTAATTAAACTTTCTTTATAACCATTTATATAAAGGCTTTGCCTGTAGGTTTTAATTAGATCGTCTATTTTTTTACTGTTAACTTCCGAAATATTTTCTTCTGCTTTTTGTAATAAAAGTTGTTGTTTTGCCCAAGTATTTATGTAACTCTTAGCTAATACAATACTATCATTTCTTGAAATTCCCCTAGGAATAACACCAGCTAATTCTGATAAATACAAGTTTGTTTGTCCTACTGAAGCTACAATAGGCTCTTTACGTTCTTCTTTTTTAGTAAAAAGATCAAGAGATTTTAATTTGTCACAAGAACCAATTACAAAAAGACTCAAAAAAATGATAACAAATTTCCTCACGTTTCTTTTTTTATTGATTGTAATACTTTTTTAATTTCTTTAAAACTTTGTTATTAATCTTAATAGTGTTTTCTTTCTTCAAAGCCGTAAGCCACTCTTCTTCTAAATATTTTTGATAATCATTAATTACTTCTCCTTTAATATTTTTGATATCCTCAGATTTGTAGTTTGATTTGTTTTTTTCAAAATAACTTGTCAATCCTTCATCATCTTTTTGAGAAGCATCCCAGATTTTAGTTTTCATTAAATCGAAAAGTAAAAGTCCGTCTTTATACTCTTGTAAGGTATTTTTATATTCAGGATACAGATTCACCAAATCCTCTTTGTAATAATTTAATACTTGATCATCTTCAAACTTACTCCACAACTCTTCAATACTTAAATACTTCTTATTCTTTATATAGTCTAAAAATTCTTTAAGAGGAATGGTATTTTCTTCAATCGTTAAAATAGCATTCTTTTTATCCTCGTCTGAAAACTGAAAATCTCTGTTTAAACTAACCTGATTTAGAATATCTTTATGAACAGTAACTTTGTATTTAGATTTTAAATCCTTTATTAATTTCTGCATAGAAAGCTTTCCTCTGTTACTAGTTCTAATTCTAGCTTCTAATTCAGATTTTAATTCTTTTAACGGTTTAACTGGATAATTCTTAAGTAGCTTAACAATATGCCATCCATATCTAGTTTTAAAAGGCTCGCTAATGGCTCCCTCTTTTTCTAATTTAAAAACTTCGTTTTCAAAAGAAGGGACCATTCTACCTGATGAAAACTTTGGTAAAACTCCACCATTAACAGCAGATCCTTTATCTTCTGAATATTTTTTGGCTAATTCTTCAAAGGACTCTCCTTTTTGTAATTTCTGGTAAACTGAATCTATTTTAACTTTTCCTATGATGCTATTATCTCTAGCTAAAATATGTGCAACTTCAAAAGCTCCTTTTGATTTTCTCTTATCAGTTACTTTTACTATATGATAACCAAACCTAGTTTTAAATGGCTCAGAAACATTCCCTACTTCGGTGTTATAAGCAGCGTTTTCAAAAGGATATACCATTCTAAACGCAGAAAAATAACCTAAATCTCCACCATTCATTTTAGCTGAAGGATCATCTGAATACTCACGTGCTAACTTGTCGAAAGATTCTCCTTTGTTAATTCTATCTTTAATAGAATCTAAAATACTGATGATTTCAGTAGTATCTCTTTTAGTACTTTTCTTAGAATACGATATAAGAATATGACTAGCTCTAACTTCTTCTGTAGTTCTATTATATGCCTCTTCTAACAATGCTTTCTTAAAATCTTCGTCTTGAAGATAAGGAGTCATTAATTGATTCTTATAACTTCTAAACTCACTCTTATACGTTTTAGAAGTATCTAATTTAAGCTTATAAGCTTCTATCAGCTTTAATTTGTAATTTATAAAAAGAGCTAGATTTTTATCTATTCCTTTCTCACTATCGCTTATCTGATCTAAGTTTTTCTCATATACTCTTTTAAACTCAGATACATATACCGGATCATCATTAATAGTAAGTAATACTTTGTCTTTCTGAGCAAAACTCATTTTACCGAAAAACAAAAAAATAGTTGCAAAAATGATTTTCTTCATAAAATTATAACGATATGATTCCTTCAATTTTTTCGGCTCTTTGATAGTATTCTATAATTTCATCTGAACTCTTCATACTTATATGAATAGAAACACTAACATATTTACCTGTTCTTGATTTTTTAGTTTCAATTACTGCTCCTCCTTTATCAAATAGATCTTTAACTTCTTCTACTTGATTCCCATTAGTTGGAACGATAAATTTATATAAGTATTTTAAAGGAAATGTAGATGTTTCCTCTAATTTGGTTTTAAGTTTTATGTAAAAAGCCTCTCTGTCAGTCATGGTATCCCCTTTTGAATAGTTACTTTTTTCTTGAATAAATTAAGCTCTAAAATATTTAGGAGAACAAAATTACACTATTTATTACATATAACTAATGAAACTTTTATTTTTGCCGTATGCAACAAAAAATTGTTTTAATTGGTGGACCAGGCACTGGAAAGTCTTCCGTTTTAAGGTATTTAAAGCGTCAAGGATTTATGTGTATGCCTGAAATTTCTAGAGAAGTAACAAAAAAAGCTCAAGAAGAAGGAATTGAACAGCTATTCTTAACAGACCCTATTTTATTTAGTTACAAACTATTAGAAGGAAGAGAACAGCAGTATCTTGATGCTGAAAAATCAAATGACAGAATTGTTTTTTTTGATAGAGGGATTCCAAGTATTCATGCTTACATGCGCTATTTTAACACTGAATTTCCATCTGTTTTCCTAGAAAAAAGTGAACAATATCGTTATACCAAAGTTTTTCAATTTTTGCCTTGGGAAGATATTTATCGATCTGATAACGAGCGTTACGAAACTTTTGAACAGTCTGAAACCATCAGTAAATATTTAAATGAAGCCTATGCTGAATTAAATTACGAAATTATAAACGTACCTTTTGATACTGTAAGAAATCGTTGCGATTTCATTTTGAGTCATATGTAAAAAATGTCTGATCCTTTAAAAATATTGGAAACCTATTGGGGTTTCTCTTCTTTTAGACCAAAACAGAAAGAAATTGTTGATAGTATCCTTTCTAAAAATGATACTGTTGCATTGCTTCCAACTGGTGGTGGTAAATCAATTGCTTTTCAAGTTCCTGGTTTATTTTTTGATGGTGTATGCGTCGTAATATCTCCTTTAATTGCTTTAATTGAAGATCAAGTTACCAATCTTCAAAACAAAGGTATAAAAGCAACACACATTCCTTCAGGATCTTCTGTAGATGATATTGTACGTATTTTTGATAATATTAAGTACGGTAACTATAAATTTTTATACCTATCTCCAGAAAGACTGCAATCTAAATTAATTCAAGATAGAATTAGCGATTTAAAGATAGCTCTTATCGTAATAGATGAAGCGCATTGTATATCCGAATGGGGACATGATTTTAGACCTTCGTACACTAAACTAAATATTCTTAGAAAACTAGTCCCAAACTCAAAAATAGTAGCGTTAACTGCAACTGCTACTAAAAAAGTTTTAGAAGATATTATTCAAATTCTTGAATTAGAAAAGCCAACGATTCTTAAAGAGTCTTTTCATAAAAAAAATCTTCATTATCATATAATAAACACAAACGATAAGTTGTCTAAGCTTAGTCAAGTTTTTAAAAAAAATAAAGCTCCAAGTATTGTCTATGTTAATTCTAGAAAGAAAACCAAAGAATTATCAAATTATTTAAACTATTCTGGATTTAATAGTAGTTTTTATCATGGCGGATTATCTGTAAGTGAGAAAAAAAATGCTTACGAAAATTGGATGAGTGAGAAAACTCCAATTATGGTTGCTACTAATGCTTTTGGAATGGGAATTGACAAAGCAAATGTAAAAACAGTAATTCATTATAATTTACCTTCCTCTATTGAAAATTATGTACAAGAAGCAGGTAGAGCTGGCAGGAATAAAGAAGATGCTTTTGCGATTTTCTTAACTAATCTTTCTGATATTGAAACTTCAAAAGAGATTTTTAAGAGATCTCAACCTTCAATCAACGAAATTAAAGAAGTACATAAAAAACTATATCAATATTTTCAAATTGCAATCGGTGAATATTCAGAAGAAAAGTACAGATTAAACATTTTAGAATTTTGTAATTCATATAAATTTATTTCTCTAAAAGTATTTAGTATTCTACAGATTTTGAATAATTATGGAATAATTGAACTAAATCAAGCCAGTCAGAAAAGCTCTAGTATTCAATTTTTAGTCAATAATCGTCAGCTTTTAAATTACAAAGAATCACACAATGCCAGAAGAAAATTTTTAGATACTTTATTGAGAATGTATGCTGGACTTTTTGAAAACGAAGTTAAAATCAATGAATTTTCAATTGCGAAAAACGTAGGCATTACTTCCGATAACGTAATTGAATCATTAGAAAAATTAGCTCTAGATGGTATTTTAAAATACCATAAGTCAACTTCAGATAGTGAAATAGTTTTTTTAGTTCCGAGAGAAGATGATAAAACAATCAATAGAAACAGTAAATTAATTACTAGCTTCTTAAAACATAAGGAGGAAAAATTAGAAACATTAATTAACTATGTTCTAAATGATAAAGTTTGTAGAAATATACAATTACTTAATTACTTTGGCGAATTTGTAGATAAACCATGTGGGAACTGTGATGTTTGCAGAAAAAACAATAAACCAGCGCCTACCATTTCTTCTAGTATAATGGAAGTTTTAAAAACTAAAAAATCGTTGAACGCTCTTGAGTTATGTGAATTATTACCGTATCCTGAAAATGATATTTTAATACATTTGCGAGAATTAATAGCGGAAGAAATAATAGAAATCACAAACACTAATACATACTTTTTAAAATAAATGAAAGATATACGAATTGTTTTTATGGGTACTCCCGATTTTGCGGTTACCATTTTAAAAAAACTAATTGATACTAATTATAATGTTGTTGGAGTTATTACTGCTCCTGACAAACCTGCTGGTAGAGGACGAAAGCTAAATCAATCGGCAGTAAAAAAGTATGCATCTACACTAAACATTCCTATTCTCCAACCTACCAATCTAAAAAGTGAAGATTTTATAAATGATTTAAAAGCTTTAAACGCAAATTTACAGATTGTAGTTGCCTTTAGAATGCTTCCTACAATTGTGTGGAAAATGCCAGAGTACGGAACATTTAATTTACATGCGTCCTTATTACCAGAATATAGAGGAGCTGCTCCTATTAATTGGGCTATTATTAATGGTGAAAAGAAAACTGGAGTAACAACATTCTTTATAGATGATAAAATTGATACAGGTGAAATCATCTTAAAAAGTGAAATTGACATCAAAGAAGATGAAATTGTTGGAGATCTGCATGATAGACTAATGTATCTAGGTGCCGATTTAGTCACTAAAACTGTTGATTTAATTGCTTCGGATGAAGTTGCTACATCTAAACAACCTGAGCTTGAAGAAAAAGCTGCGCCAAAGTTATATCCTCACAATTGTAAAATTGATTGGTCTCAATCACTTTCTGACATTTATAACCATATAAGAGGTTTAAATCCTTATCCTGCTGCTTGGACAACCATTAAAAATGGAGATGAAGAAATTACAGCTAAAATATATGGTGTATCAAAAGAAGTTATTAATCATAATTTAAACACTGGAACTATCGTGACCTCTAAAAAAGAATTAAAAGTTGCTGTTAAAGATGGTTATTTGATAATTAATGAGATAAAGCTTTCTGGTAAGAAATTATTAGATATTCCAAGCTTATTAAATGGTTTTACATTTGAAAAAGAAGCGATGATGCTCTAGCCCTTTATAGACGTGGGGTTAATGAATTTTTCCGTTTTTTATTTAGGGTTATTAACAAATTGATATAACTTATTAACAAATTATTGGATTTTTACCCCCTAAACTTGCGCAATATCGCATTAAATCTATATTTGTTGAGCATTAATGCAAAAAACATTAATTAATTTTAAAAATCTATAAATTATGAACAAGTCTGATTTAATCGACGCGATGGCTGCTGACGCAGGAATTTCAAAAGCTGCTGCTAAAGCTGCTTTAGATTCTTTAACTAACAACGTAACTAGCGCTTTAAAGAAAGGTGACAAAGTTGCATTAGTTGGATGGGGAACTTGGTCAGTTTCTAAAAGAGCTGCTAGAAATGGTAGAAACCCACAAACTGGTAAAGAAATCAAGATCGCTGCTAAGAATGTTGTAAAGTTTAAAGCTGGTGCTGGTTTAAGCGATTCTGTAAACTAAAAAATTTATAGTTTAAGAACATAATAGAAACACTCGATTTTTTATCGGGTGTTTTTTTTGTGTAACAATTCAAAAAATGATGTGTCTTTAGTATAAACGATAAAATTTAACATCATGAAATATATAATTACTTCCTTAGCTTTATTTATTGCTACTTTTTCATTCTCTCAAAAAACAGTAAATGCTTCAGATATTTTAAGAGATATAAAAGATGGGAAAAAAATTACTATTAATAATGCAATAATTGAAGGAGTATTAGACTTGACTTATATGGATGACGCTCTACCTTCTTTACCGAAAAGAAGTCGTTGGTGGAATAATGGAGGTTCTAACACTGTTGAAAAAGATATATCTAGTAGTATTTCTTTTACAAATTGTACGTTTAAAGACGATGTTTTAGCGTACGTTCCTCATGAAGATAGTGGATACACTTTTATTGCTAATTTTGAAGATACTGTAGTTTTTAAAAATTGTACTTTCGAAAGAAAAGCTATGTTTAAATACTCTGATTTTGATGAAAATACTGATTTTAGCGGGACTAAATTTTTAGATGATAGTACCTTTAAATATGCTGAGTTCTCAAGAAATATCTCTTTTGAAAACACTCTTTTTGACGAACCTGCTACATTTAAATATGCTGATTTTAGAAAATTTGTAAGCTTTGCCAACTCAACTTTTAAGGAAACTGCTACCTTTAAATACACTAAATTTAAAAACGGGGTTTCGTTTAACAACGTTAAGTTTCAAGAAGACTTAGATATTAAATACACAAAGGTTGATGGAGAGTTTGATATTAAAAATATGGAAGTTGGGTTTGATATTGACTCAAAGTACACAAAAATAAATGGTAAAAGCTTTAGTAAATACGTATTGAAAAGCAAATAAACTTATCTACTATATAAAAAAAAAGAAGAAGTGCTTATTCCGGCACTTCTTCTTTTTTTTGTTTCTTACTTCCTTCGTACAACTCGTATTTCACAAATCGACAATCTAAATCACCATTTTTAATTGGCAATCGTTGAGAGGTTCTTAATCCAACATATTTTAATGCAGAAAAATCTGATGTTATTAACCAAGCTGTAGAATTCGGATAACCATTCTTTAACGTATCTCCAATACTTTTGTAAAACTCTTCAACGTTAATGTTTAAACGCTCTCCATAAGGTGGATTGAATAAAATTGTTGTTTTACCAAACACTTCTTTTTTAGAATTGAAAAAGTTCACATGGTGCACACCTATAAATTCTTCTAAGTTAGCATTTACAATATTTTGTCTAGCTTTATTTACAGCTGAAGGTGCTTTATCAAATCCCATAATTTTAAAATGAGAACTTCTAATTTTCTTTAATAAAGAATCCTGAATTATAAAGTATAAATCTTCATCATAATCTTTCCAATTTTCAAAAGCAAAATGCTTACGATTAATGTTAGCCGGAATATTATTAGCAATCATTGCTGCTTCAATTAACAATGTTCCAGAACCACACATTGGATCAATAAAATTTTCTTCACCTTTATATCCTGATAATAATACAAGTCCAGCAGCTAAAACTTCATTAATAGGTGCAATATTTGTAGCGCTTCTATAACCTCTTTTATGAAGTGAATCTCCAGAGCTATCTAAAGAAACAGTTAACCATTCTTTATGAATATGAATATGGATTTTTACATCAGGTTGTTTTAAATCAACATTCGGACGCTTCTTGTATTTAAGCATGAAATAATCCGCAATAGCATCTTTTGATTTTAAAGAAATATAATGTGAATTTGTAGTGAAATTTCTGGAAAAAACTACTGCATCAACTGCAAAAGTTCCATCAACATCTAAAATACGTTCCCATTTTATTCTTTGAATAGCTTCATATAAATCCTCTTCATCAAAAACCTTACTCTTCTTAATTGGTTTTAAAATTCTAATAGCAGTACGTAAAGCGATATTAGCTTTATACATAAAACCTTTATCTCCCTTAAAGTAAACGCTTCTAATAGCCTCATTTACATCTCTAGCTCCTAACTTTCTTAATTCATCCGCTAATACTCCTTCTAGTCCAGAAATGGTAGTTGCTACCATTTTAAAATCTTTATCCATGCTCATTGTTTAACACTACAAAAGTACGCTTTACTCTCTAAAGTTTAAAAGTATAAAGACTAAAGTTCTAAGATTAAGAGAATTTTGAATTTTATTAATTTACAAGCTCATCACTTCTAGTTTTCAGCTATTTGATAATTAAAACTGAATATTGAAATTTAAAAACAGAGAACTGAATGCTCAATACAGAAAATGTAACTATTAAAATACTGTAAGTTTTCACTACTTTTGCGTCCAACTTATTCCTATGGAGACAAAAGATTGGTTTACTTCTTGGTTTGATACCACTTATTATCATACTTTATATAAAAACAGAGATGATAATGATGCTCAGTTATTTATGCAAAACATCACTAACTTTTTAGAGCTTCCTAAAGATGCGCACATAGCCGATTTACCATGTGGTAAAGGAAGGCATTCTATCTACTTAAATTCGTTAGGATATAGAGTTACCGGTGGAGATTTAAGCAAAAATAGTATTGAACATGCTAAGCAATTTGAGAACGAAAAATTGCATTTCGAGGTTTGGGACATGCGAAAATCTTTAGAAAATAAATATGATGCTGTTTTCAATTTATTTACAAGCTTTGGTTACTTTGATGACGATCAGGAAGATTTAAAGGTTTTAAAAGGAATGAAAAGTGGACTTAAAGATTCGGGTGTATTGGTACTTGATTTTTTAAATGTTCAGAAAACCAAAAATAATCTTGTTGAAAAAGAGACCAAAGAAGTAGACGGAATTACATTTCATATAGAGAGGGAAATAAGAGATGGTTTTATTTTAAAACATATCTCCTTTTTTGCTGATGACCAACAACACTCCTACACTGAAAAAGTTAAATTTTTAGATTTAGCAAAAATGAAACACTATTTTAATAGTGCAGATTTAACTATTATAAATACATTTGGAGATTATAATTTAAATGAATTCGACGAAGAACAATCTAGTCGATTAATATTAATTGCTAAATGAGTTATATACTCTTAATTGGAGCTGTTTTATTAGGTGGTGTCTTTGTATTATTTAAAAAACCTAATAAATTGTATACGAGATTATTATTAGCTTTTAGCGGAGCTTATTTATTGTCTGTAACAATTTTACATCTACTTCCTGAGATTTACTATAATCATTCTAATGAACACGATTCTCATACTTTAGGAATTTTAATTTTAGTTGGAATTTTAGTGCAGTCCGTACTTGAATCCTTCTCAAAAGGAGCTGAACATGGTCATGTACACTTACATTCTCATTCTAATAAGTTTCCTTGGTTATTATTTGTGAGTTTGTCTATTCATGCGTTTTCAGAAGGATTACCTATACACAATGCTAATGATAATTTATTATGGGCAATTGTTGTACATAAAATTCCGATTGCCATTATTTTAACCACCTTCTTTTTACATTCAGAATTCTCAAAAACTAAGACTTTTTTATTTCTTTTTGTTTTTAGTTTAATGAGTCCGTTAGGTTATTTTTTAGGAGAAAATATAGACTTCTTACAACAGTACCACAAACAAATTACCGCATTAATTATTGGAGTTTTTCTTCATATTTCTACCATTATCCTTTTTGAAACATCTGAAAACCACAAATTCAATTTTCAAAAGTTTACAGCTATTCTTCTAGGTATCTTATTGACCGTTTTTACTTTACATTAAAATATATCCATATATTTAAATATCCTAAACTACCTATTAGTAGGTATATTTATTTATCTATGTAGTTCAGATATTTGAAACTACTAATCAATATATATTTGTAATGAAAAAAAATCCAAATTGGCCAATTTGTAAACCAGGTAAACCTGGAAATGGTTACTCTAGTTTGCACAAAAAAAATTTTAATGTTCTATTAAAAGAAAGTTACTTTAACCCTTCAAAAAAATATGTTAGTGTTAAAATACCTTGTCCTAAAAAAGATTTCGAAATTCAAAAAGTCTATGAGGTTTCGAGCGATATTTTTTTAGAAATAGGAATAAATGTTAGTAATTTAAGAATTTTACTAATACATATTTCTGAGCCAACTGCTGCTTCTACATTAGGTTTAGACATAAATTTTTTTCTAGATGGTAAAATTTTATTTGATGAAATATATGATCTAGAAACCTGTCAACCGATAAAATTCGACATTAAAAATCATGAATCTCTTTTAGTTATAACGTTAAACGATGATAAAGATTTATGTTCTAGTAAAATATTAGACAATAAAATTGATAAGCTATCTGAATTGTTAATAATAAAACCAGAAGAAGCTGGAGGTGGAGTAATTGTTACTGGTCCTTAAAACTAATGACTTTATCAAAAAAAATCACTCAAAATATTCTACAAATCATGCTTTTAATGGTTTGTAGTTTTATGTATGCTCAAAAAGAAAAGCCTACTAGTTATTATTATAAATCTGCTATTCATTTTGGAAACTTAAACAAAACTGACTCTGCTTATTTTTTAATGAAGAAAGCCAAAGATGGATATAAAGTTTTAAAAGATAATGATAGTATATTTCTATGTAATTTAAAATTATTTGATATTGTAGGTTGGCAAGAAAATCTAAATAAAGATAGGCTACATTACTTAACAGAAAACGAAGAAATTAGCACTAAAGACAAATTATTATTAATTGGATTGAACAATCGGTTTGGAGTTTATTTTTTTAATCAAAATTCTCCAGAAAAGTCGGCCTCATATTTTCATAAATCCATCTATCTTACAACTAAAATCAAAAGACCTGATTACAAATCAAATGTATTTATCAATTTAGGGCTACTATATTCTAAAAAGTACCAGGACTCTGCCAATGTTTATTTAAATAAAGCTTTAAATATTATTCCAAAAGAAAACACAAATAAAATTGCTAGTGTTTATATCAACTTAATTAATCTTTATCAAAATCAATCAAAATTTACAAAAGCCATAGAACTTTTAAAAAAAACAGATCAATTGATTTTAAATGAAGGGAAATTGAAATATAAAAAAATTATTTATAGAAAATTTTCAGAATGTTATCAAAGGTTACAAGACTATAAAAAAGCTTTTCAATATCAATCTAAATACATTACTTATAAAGACAGTTTAGATGTTTTTAATCAGAATAAAGCTATTAAAGAATTAGACGAAAAATATAAAGTAGCTGAAAAAGACAAAGAGAACTTAGAACTTCGACAAAAAAATCTACTAACCGAACAAAAAAGAAAACAAACGCAAAACTTCCTTTTTGGTTCTTTAATACTTTTATTTTTCGGTGGAACTATTGCTTATCTAAACCTCAAAAACTCTCGAAAAAAACGTTTATTAGCAGAACAGCAAAAAGAACTTGAAAAACAGAAAAATTTAACGCTATTAAAAGAACAAGAAATCACAACTATAAATGCAATGGTTGAAGGTCAAGAAAAAGAACGTATACGAATTGCAGAAGATTTACACGATAATATTGGAAGTGTTCTTGCCACTTTAAAATTACATTTTGAAAATTTAAAACTTAACAGAGAGAAAAAACACTTCAACCAAGAAGAACTGTATAATAAAACTGAAAAATTAATTGATGAAACCTATTTAAAAGTTCGCAGTATTGCTCATGCAAAAAATGCTGGTGTTATTGCTAATCAAGGCTTACTAGTTGCTATTAAAATGATGGCTGAAAAAATTTCATCTGCCAATCAATTAAACATTGAAATTGTAGATTTTGGTTTGGATAGAAGATTGGATTCAAATACAGAAATAACAATCTTTAGAATTATTCAAGAACTCATAACGAACATTATAAAACATGCTGAAGCATCAGAAGCTACTATCAATATTTCTCACTTTGATGATAACTTAAACATTATTATTGAAGATAATGGCAAAGGTTTTAATCCAAGTATAATTCCTTACAATAATGGAATGGGATTAGGTTCTATTAAAAAAAGGGTTGAATATTTACACGGAAATTTTCAGATTGATTCTGCTATAAAAAGAGGCACCTCAATAATTATTAATATCCCTTTATAATACCTAATTATGAGTATAAATTAGGAAACGTTATTTCCTATATTTGAGTAAAGACCAATTAATTATGATAACAATAATCATGGCTGAAGATCATCAAATGCTAATTGATGGTGTTAAATCTTTTTTTGAATATGATGAAACTGTAAACATTATAGGTACTGTAAATAATGGTGAAGACTTGGTTAAGTTGGTTTTGTTAAAACAACCTAAATTGGTTATTACTGATATCCGTATGCCAAAAATGGATGGTATTGAAGCTACTAAAATCATAAAAACTAGACTTCCTCATATTCGTGTTCTCGCACTAACAATGTTTGACCAACCTGATGCTATAAAACAAATGTTAGATGCTGGTGCCTCTGGTTATTTATTGAAAAACTCAGGTATTAAAATGCTCTCTAAAGCTATTGTTACCGTTGCGCAAGGTGAGACTTTTTTTGATCCTAACGTTGCTTTTAATTTTATGAATGATTATATAGATACTAATGTTACTGTAGGAAAGTCAGAAAAAGTACTACTATCCAATAGAGAAAAAGAAATACTGAATTTAATTGCTAATGGAAAAACTTCAAAAGAAATAGCTGAAGCCTTATTTATTGCAAAAACTACAGTTGACACACATCGAAAAAACATGATTCGTAAACTCGATTTAAAAAACGGTAACGAACTAGTTAAATACGCTATTGATAAGAAATATCAGTTTTAATTTTACCTATTTGTAGGTAGAAAAAACACTTCCTTTTAAACATACTTTTGAATATACACAAACCAAAATTCAACAAGTATGTTTTTAATCAGTTTACAACTCTTCATTCCAAGTTTTCTTGGTGCACTAGGACAAGAAGTTCTGCACTGGTTTAATTTAAGTAGAAGTTTAGGAAATAATGTTAAAGTTTTTAACTCTAAAATCTACTGGATTATTACCATAGTTTCAATACTCTTTTTTGGAATTACCTCAAATTACATTGTCGATTTTATAAAAATTGATGCTATAACCACAAATACGAAGCTATTTCTAACCGGAATGTTTTATCCAATAATTATCAAAAGTCTATTAAAAGTCGTTACTAACTTATTTAATAGCGCTGATAGTATAACAGAAGAACATTCAGATAACATACAAATAAAAACCTTTAATAACACAAAAGAATTTAAACCATTAGATTATTTAAATAAATATTAATATTATGAATCAAAAAATCACTCTATTTTTAAATGAGTCAGAGCTACTACAACTCAAGAACTTTATCAATGATCAAAGTAATTCACAAAATCTAAGCAATCAAATTCAATTATCTACAGAAAGAAATAATTTAGATGATTTTGTAAAAAGAAAAGTCTTTGAAGAACTATCAAGTTTAAGTGGATTTGAAATCCAAGATATCAAAGAAAGTCAAAGTTTAAAAGATGATTTAGGTTTAAGAATATATCACAAAAAAGCTTTAAAAATACCTTTTCAAAGAATTGTATGGAATTTTAACTCCTCAGGCATAATTACTGTGAGTGAGTGTGCTAGTTTAGTAACAGTAATCAACTGCATCAATTTAATAAAATCTAAATCATGAGAATCAAATATTTTATTTTTTTATTCATAATGTCATTGAAAATATATTCACAGCAAATAAATAATGACTCTAGTAACTTCTGGGAAAAAATAACATTAAGAAAATCTTTTGAAAGTAAAAACTCAAATGCTGAACCAGCTCAAATCACTTACACCAAACCGAAAAACAAAGTGGACTCATGGTTATTGAACGCCGCTATAGGTTTCAATATACTTAAAGAAAATAAACACAACAAAGTATTAACATTATCTCCTTATTTTGAATACCACTTGAATACATTAATAGAGAAGGAACAAGATAATTGGTTAGCCGGCTTAGCTTTAGAGATACAAATTCATGATATCTCATTAAATTCCGACAATAGCTGGACTCCTATTTTAATTTCATCTGTAAAATACAATAATGATAATATAAAAGATATAACATCTTTTCAAGGGAATTACTATATTACTTTTATTGCACGAGGAACAGGTATGAAAGCTAGAACTTTTTGGATCCCTAATAATACTGTAAAATTTGGTAATTTAACTAAATTCTTATGGTCTCCATATATTGGATTAGAAAACGAAAATAGAATATCTACTGAATCTAATAATGATAAAGGAAATATTTACAGAGCTTACTTAAGAATCAATAGTAATTTTTCTCTTTTTCCTAATAATGATAAAATTAAGAATAAATTTGAAATAAATTTCGATTGGCAGTATCGCTATAATTTAGTAGAAAATGTTACGAACTTAGAAAAAATAAGTCATAACTATTTTTCCACTAGTTTCAATTATCTGTTTTACATTAGTGATGATGAAAAAAAATCGGCTAAAATTGGGATTGATTATGTTAATGGAGAAAACCCCTCTATAAATTTCGAAGAACAATCTTTTTATGCTGTAACATTAAAATTTAAACTTTAATTAATATTCATTTTATTCCCCCTCTCTATTCACCAAATCCATAGAAAATGCGGGTAAGCAAATAGCTATATACTCGCATTCTTCTTTAAAAGGGTTTGAGTATTGAACTCTCACATTCTTTTCAATTTTAATTGATTGTCCTGCTTCTAAAACAATAGTTTCTCCATCTATTATAAATTGCTTTTTCCCTCTAATGATATAAGTATACTCTTCAAATTCTGGAGTTTGAAAAGGTTCACTCCAACCAGAAGGAGCTATCATATGTGCAATGCTAATTTTTGAATCTTGTGTAGTGGCATTACCAAAATGTTCTTCTATTAATTTTCCATCTGTGGTAGGAACAACAAACGGAGATTTTTGTATCGTGTATTTTTTCATGATAAAAATTAATATCTGTAACAAAAATAAAAAATGGAACACCAATTGTGCTATATAGATTAAATAAATTAATTATAACTAAACAACTAAAAAACGGTGTAGTTTTGCTACATTTGTCGCGTTTTTCTCAGCTAATTTTTTGAGAAATGACAAGTTGACATTTAATATTTATCGATGGAAGAAAAAAAATTTGACTTCAACTCCTTTTTAGGAATGTTATTATTAGTGGGAATTTTATTATGGTGGATGAACTCTAATAAACCAAATGTTGAAGAAGAGCAATCTAAAACAACTCAAACTGAGTTAACTACTCAAATAGACTCAACGGCTACAAGTCCTACACTTACTGAAAATACTATCGCAAATGATTCTTTAAAGCAAATCGCTTTACAAAATCAATTAGGTGCTTTTGCTTATGGAGCAGCTACTAGTACTGATGGTGAAACTACAATTGAGAATGAATTAGTAAAATTAATCATCAGTAATAAAGGAGGACAAATAAAAGAGGCTTTAGTTAAAAATTATAAAACATACGACTCTTTACCTTTACACATTATTAAAGATAAAAACGCGTCTTTTAACATCAATTTTGGTACTACAGATAATAGAATTTTAAATACTAAAGATTTATTATTTAGTCCTGAATTAACTAAAAATGGAGAGAATACTATTCTTTCTATGAAGTTAAAAGTTTCTGAAACTAAATTTTTAGAGTATCGCTATGAAATTAAACCAAACGATTATAGAATTGGTTTTGCTGTGCGCTCTCAAGGTTTAAGTAATGTTATTAATGGCGGACAACCAATTAACTTATCTTGGGATTTAAAAGCTTTACGTAAAGAAAAAAGTTTACGTACTGAAAACATGTATTCATATTACTACTATAAGCAAGATGGTGATGTTGAATATTTACAAATGAAAGATGATGAAGTTGCAAGTCAAGTAGACTGGGTTGCTTATAAACAACACTTCTTCTCTGCTGTTTTATCTACTGACACTCCTTTTAAAGATGCAAAATTAAAATCTGTAGATTATTTAGGAGAAGAGCAAGATTCTGTTTTTACAAAAACTTATAGTTTAAATACACCTTTAGCTTTACAGAGTGGAGAACTAAATTATAACATGCAGTGGTTTTACGGACCAACTGATTATAATTTATTAAAGACATATGAAGGAACAGATTTAAAAGAAATTTCTGACTTAGGTTGGGGTATCTTCGGATTCTTAAACAGAACTATTTTCTATCCTGTATTTAACTTATTAAAAGGATTTATTGGAAATTATGGTTTAATTATTATTTTAATGACCATTGTTACAAGAATTATCTTATCTCCTGTATTATATAAGTCATATTTATCTAGTGCAAAAATGAAGGTAATTCGCCCAGAGATGGAAGAAATAAACAAAAAATACCCTGGTAATGAAAATGCAATGAAACGTCAGCAAGAAATTATGGCGGTGCAACGAAAAGCTGGAGTTAGTATGATGTCCGGTTGTATTCCTGCATTATTACAAATGCCTGTGTTCTTTGCTTTATTTAAGTTTTTCCCAACCAATATTGATTTTAGACAGAAAGCATTCTTATGGGCGAACGATTTATCTTCTTATGACACCATAGCTAAACTACCATTTAGTATTCCATTCTATGGAGATCATATTAGTTTATTCCCGATTTTAGCTTCTATTGCTATTTTCTTTTACATGAAAATGAATCAAAGTCAACAATCAGCTATGCAAGCTCCTCCTCAAGAAGGAATGCCAGACATGACTAAAATGATGAAGTATATGATTTACTTCTCTCCTATCATGATGTTATTCTTCTTTAATAACTATGCAAGTGGATTAAGTTTATATTACTTTATTTCTAACTTACTTACAATTACAATTATGTTTATCATTAAAAACTATGTAATTGATGAAGCAAAAATTCATGCACAAATAGAGGAAAACAAGAAAAAACCTGTTAAAAAGAGTAAATTCAGAGAGCGTTTAGACGCTGCCATGAAACAAGCTCAAGAACAACAAGAAGCACAAAAAAAGGCTGCACAAAACAGAAAAAAATAATATATAAATAAGTTTATATTTTAACGTAAAAAGCTGCATTTGTTATGTTTAACGATGCAGCTTTTTTGTTTAACAAACTTTTAACATCAAGTGCTTAAACCATTACGGAACTTTGCTGTCAAAGTATAGTTAATCTATTATCATCACATACATGAATAAAATTACAATCCTATTTATACTCTTTTGTACTTCCATATTTGCACAAAGAGGAACTAATATAACTGTTACTGGAAAAATTATGGAGGCTTCTTCTAAACAACCTCTGGAATATGCAACATTTATTATAACAGATGTAAAAACTAAAAAAGTTACCGGTGGCGTTACCGATTTAAATGGAAACTTTTCAGTTGCAGTACCAAAAGGACTTTACGATATGAAAGTAGAGTTTATCGGTTTTAAAACTAAGCAATTACCACAAAAAGAGCTGTCTGCTGACATCAATTTAGGTGTAATTACATTATCTGAAGATACAGAAACCTTAGAAGAAATTGAAATCGTAGCTGAGAAATCTACTGTAGAGATCCGTTTAGATAAAAAAATATATAATGTAGGGAAAGACATGACTATTAAAGGAGGAAATGCTTCTGATGTGTTAGATAACGTTCCTTCTGTAAATGTAGATGCTGAAGGTGCTGTAAGCTTACGTGGTAACGAGAATGTTCGAATTTTAATAGATGGTAAACCTTCTGCTTTAGTTGGTTTAAATGGAACTGATGCTTTACGTAATTTACCTGCCGATGCTATTGAAAAAGTTGAAGTTATCACCTCTCCTTCTGCACGTTACGACGCTGAAGGTACAGCTGGAATTTTAAATATTATTTTACGAAAAGGTAAAATTACTGGATTCAATGGTTCTTTAAACACTACGGTTGGACATCCAGCTCAATTTGCTTTAGGTACGAGCTTGAATTATAGAACTAAAAAAGTAAATTTATTTTCAAATCTTGGATACAATTTTAGAAAAGGTCCTGGAAATTCTCAAAGCTTTTTCTCAAATTATGATAATGGTGTGTTAAATGATTTTAGAAATGAGGATAGAACTTTTAATCGAAAAAGTAATAATTACAATGGTTCTATAGGATTAGAATACTACATCAATAAAAATAGTTCCATAACAGGTACATTTTTTTACAGAACATCTAAGGATGATGATATTGCTACCAACTTTACTGAATTCTTTGACGTTAATAGAAATAAAACAGGTGATCAAACTCGTATTGAAAACGAAAAAGAAGATGGGACAGATACTCAATATTCTATTAATTATACCAATAACATCGATGACAAAGGTCAAAAATTGACAGTTGATTTACAATATGGCGATAGTAAAGAAAGTGAACCTGCTTTAATTACAGTTGATGGAGTTTTATCAGAACAAAATTCTCAAATCACAAATTCAATTTCTAAATTAGTTCAAATCGATTATGTTTTACCTATTGGAGAAAATAGTCAATTTGAATTAGGACATAAGTCCGATTTACAAGATTTAAATTCTGATTTTAGAGTTCGTGATGGAAACGGAAACACATTACCTTCTGATCCTTCTAATGCTATAGATTTTAAACAAGATATTTATGCTTTTTATACTCAGTTTGGTAGTAAACTTAACAAGTTTTCATATCTATTTGGACTTAGAACTGAGATTACCAATATTGATTTATATTTAATTAATAACGATTCTTTTAACGAAAAGAATTATACTGAATGGTTTCCTACAATCAACTTTGGATATGAGTTGAATGATAATGATAATTTTACACTAGGATATGCAAGACGTTTAAGAAGGCCTCGTTATTGGTTTTTAAATCCTTTTGAAAGTAGAAGTTCTGCAACCAATGTTTTTAGAGGAAACCCTGATTTAAATCCAACATATACGAGTTCTTACGATCTAGGTTACAATACAAGAATTAGTAAATTTAATTTAGGAGCTTCAGTATATTATCAATACTCCACTGATGTTATTCAAAGAGTTTCTATTTTGGAAGAAAGAAATGTAGACGGGGTGTTAACTGATGTTACTGTTCGTCAACCATTAAACTTAAATGATGAACAACGTTATGGCTTTGAGTTTACTGCAAATTATAATCCAGCTAAAAGTGTTCGTTTAAGTGGTTCTTTCAACTATTTCAAATTTAAAACAGATCCTTTTAATTTTACTTATACTAGTAATTCAGGCGAAACAGTTGTAACTAATTTAGATGAAGTAAATGAAAGTAGTTGGTTTGCACGTTTCAATTCTCGTGTTACTTTACCTGCTAAAATAGAATGGCAAACAAGAATTATGTATCGTGGCCCACAAGATGATGCGCAAAGCACTAGAAAAGGTATGTTTGTTACAAATATAGCTTTAAGTAAAGATTTATTTAATGAAAAGGCTACGTTGGTTTTAAACGTAAGTGATTTATTCAACACCAGAAAAAGAGAAAGCACAACTTTCTTATATGAAGA
This sequence comes from Tenacibaculum skagerrakense, assembly GCF_004345825.1. Classification (GTDB taxonomy): domain Bacteria; phylum Bacteroidota; class Bacteroidia; order Flavobacteriales; family Flavobacteriaceae; genus Polaribacter; species Polaribacter skagerrakensis. The sequence goes on along the minus strand of NZ_SLXM01000003.1, from coordinate 77,125 downwards.
AGATGATACATTACGCTCTGTAAATGAAAGTAGTTTTCAATGGAGAGAACGCCAAATATCATTAAATTTTACCTATCGTTTCAATCAAAAGAAAAAAAGAGAACGCCCTGAGAGAAATAATGGAGATGGTGATGGAGGCGAAGGATTCGGAAGTTAATATTTAGAACCTATTTATAAATCAAAAGCTCACATTATAGTGAGCTTTTTTTATGACCGTATTTTAGTGCATAAAAAAAGCCCGCAAATTGCGGGCTTTTATATATTATATTTTTAAAACTACTTTCCTTCAGCAGCTTTTTTTGCTTCTCTCTTCAATTTTAAATTTTCCCAGATAGTTCCACCAATCCAATAAGGAACTACAAACGTTAATAAGAAAATTAACAACCAAAAACCAGTTGTAAATATGAACATAAATAATACTAATCCTGAAAACTCTGAAAAATTTAACATCTTTTGTTTTGATAAATAATTACTGCTTGCAAAAATAGAATATATTTTCGTTTTTTTCTATGATTTCTTAAAATATTTCAACAATAATTTAAACAAACAATTCTACTAGTTTTCTTAACTTTGAAACCACTTATAAACTAATCGTATAATAATGGAATATAGAATTGAAAAAGACACAATGGGTGAGGTAAAAGTACCTGCCGATAAGTATTGGGGAGCACAAACTGAGCGTTCTAGAAATAACTTTAAAATTGGACCAGCTGGTTCAATGCCTTTAGAAGTTGTTTACGGATTTGCTTATTTAAAGAAAGCTGCTGCTTATGCCAATTGTGAATTAGGTGTACTTGCTGAAGAAAAACGTAATTTAATCGCACAAGTTTGTGATGAAATTTTAGCTGGTAAGCACGACGATCAATTCCCGTTAGTAATTTGGCAAACTGGTTCTGGTACGCAAAGCAACATGAATGTAAACGAAGTTGTTGCCAACAGAGCTCATGAGATCGCAGGAAAAAAGATTGGTGAAGGAGAAAAAACAATTCAACCAAATGATGATGTAAATAAATCGCAATCATCTAACGATACATTCCCAACAGGAATGCACATTGCTGCTTACAAGAAAGTAGTTGAAGTTACCATCCCAGGAGTTGAGCAATTAAGAGATACATTACAAAAAAAATCAGAAGATTTTAAAGACGTTGTAAAAATTGGACGTACGCATTTAATGGATGCTACTCCCCTAACCTTAGGTCAGGAATTTTCTGGGTATGTAGCACAATTAAACTTTGGTTTAAAAGCATTAAAAAATTCATTAGCACATTTAAGTCAGTTAGCTTTAGGTGGTACAGCTGTTGGTACTGGATTAAATACTCCTGAGGGTTATGATGTTCTAGTAGCTAAGTATATTGCAGATTTTACTGGTTTACCATTTATTACTGCAGAAAATAAATTTGAAGCTTTAGCTGCACACGATGCTTTAGTTGAAACGCATTCAGCTTTAAAACAATTAGCCGTTTCGTTAAACAAAATTGCGAACGATATTCGTTTAATGGCATCTGGACCACGTTCAGGTATTGGGGAACTAATTATTCCAGCTAATGAACCAGGTTCTTCTATCATGCCAGGTAAAGTAAACCCAACACAAGCAGAAGCTATTACTATGGTTTGTGCGCAAGTTATGGGTAATGATGTTGCTGTTACTGTTGGAGGAACACAAGGTCATTATGAATTAAACGTTTTCAAACCAATGATGGCAGCCAATGTATTACAATCTGCTCAATTAATTGGAGACGCTTGCGTGTCTTTTGATGTAAATTGTGCACAAGGAATTGAGCCTAATTATGGAAGAATAACTGAGTTAGTAAACAATTCTTTAATGTTAGTTACGGCTTTAAACATTAAAATTGGTTATTACAAAGCTGCTGAAATAGCAAATACAGCTCATGCTAACGGAACTACTTTAAAAGAAGAAGCTATTAATTTAGGCTACGTTACTGCAGAAGAATATGATGAGTGGGTAAAACCAGAAGATATGATTGGAAGTTTAAAATAAGCTCCTTTTAAAATTATAAAATCTAATAGAACCACAACGCTTGTTGTGGTTTTTATTTTTTTATTACAAATAAAAACACTGATATTAAAACACTTATAAAACCAATATAAATCAAATCTAAAAATCTTAGATTATTGGCATGCTGTTTGAAAATAGCTTATTAATAACTAAAAACAAAACTTATGAAACTACGAATACTACTCTTATTAGGCTTATATATTTCATTTGCTACTTATGGTCAAAAGAAAACTAAATATGAATCTTTTAAAAACGAGCTTACACAAAAAAAGTATGCTCCAGAAATGGTTTTAGACAAAGCCATGAATTATACTTCTCAAAACGATATTTATGTTTCTGAATTAATCGACGCTTGTCGTTTTTTTACTAGTGATAGAAGAAAATACAGAATTTGTGTAAATGCATATCCAAAAGTAATTGATAAACGAAATTTCTTTCAGGTGTATGATCTTTTTTCTAGCTTTTCTTTTGCCATGAAATTATATCACAATACACAAGCAAATCAAAATGTTATTTCCCAAATTGATTACCCTAATGCAGATTATTATCATGGAATTATAACAAATACGTGTAAGCAACCTATGTCCGAATATCAATTCAATAATTTATATAACAAAAGAGGAAATAGGAGAAATTATACTGTAAACGATTTAAAAGATATTATTTCTCATAACTGTTTAAGCACAGCACAAATTATGAAGTTGACAGAAATGGTACAGTCTAATGGAGAGCGTTTTGAATTGCTACAATTTTCTTTTCCTTATTCATTTGATTTAGAAAATTTCTATTATACAGAACAATTAATCAATGAGAATTATTTAAAACAACGTTTAATTAGGTTTATAGATCTTGAAATTACAAAAATAAACAATCAACCTGGCTATAATAATTGTTTGCCTTTATCTCAAAATGAATTTGAGTATGTTTTAAAATCTATAAAAGATGAACGATTTTCTAAAGAACGTTTACAATTAGCAAAACAACATTTAGAGCGTAATTGCTTTTCAATTCCTAGAATTAGAGCTATTGTAAATGAATTTAGTTTTGATAAAGATAAATTAGATATCCTAAAAGTTAGTTTTCAAAATTGTCCTGAAAAAGATCAATTTTACAAGCTAAAAGAAACACTAAGTTTTTCTAGATACAAAAGAGAATTTGATCAGTTTCTCCTTAATAACTAAAGTAAAGGAACTTTTTATTATATATGATTTAAAAGCACAGTTAATAACTGTGCTTTTCTTTTTTAGCACTACAAAAGAATCACCCATAACCAAAAAAAATACGTTTGGGGAATATTTTTCATTAAATCAGTAGATTAAATCTTATTTTTAGTACTGATTAACCTAAACTTTAAACTTACTAATCAATGGAAGAATCTAATAACTACAAGTCATCTTCATGTTGGAATTGTGATGGAGATATTGAAACTATTACAAAACGTCTTAAAGAGATGTTTGTTGAAATGGGACAAAAAACACGCATAGAAAGAGGACAAAAACCTGCAGAAAGAGCTGTTTTTAGAAAACAACACGGAATTGCCTACGGAAATTTTGTTATTAATAAAGATATAGAAGAACGTTTTAAATTAGGACTATTTGCTGGCGATTCTTATGAGTGTGCTGTTCGTTTTTCGAGCGATACTACTCCTACTTCACCTGATTTGCATTCTACTTTAGGTGTTGGTCTGAAACTTTTCGGTATAAATGGAGAAAATATTTTAGACGGTGGTACAAATGCAGACTTCATCATGCAAAATATCGATCGCTTTTTTGCTCGTGATGCTCAACAAATGTGCAGTTTTACAACTGCTGGTGTAATTGATAGAGATTATGATTCATATATAGATAAACATCCTGAACTTGCTGCTATATTACAAGCAATGACTAAGGAAGAAGCGAGTGTTTTAAGTGCAAGTTATTGGGCGATTCTTCCTTTTAAATTAGGCGACAATCAAATCGTAAAGTATCGTTTAGTTCCAGAAAACACTTATAAAGGAACTCCTTTCAATGAAAATGATTATTTAAAAATTGATCTTGAAAAACGTTTATTACAAGGCGATGCTACGTTCAGGTTTGAAATTCAATTAAGAACAAATCCTGATACCATGCCAATTGATGATGCACAAGTGGTTTGGAGTACGGAAGAAAGTCCATATATCTGTATAGCAAAACTTCATTTACCAAAGCAAAATGTTGCTGGAATTGGTCAGGCTGAATTTGGAAGCAATTTAGCCTTCAATATTTGGAGAACACTACCACAACATGAACCATTAGGTTCTATTGCTGAAGTTAGAAAAGTAGTGTACGCTGCAAGTGCAGAAGCTCGTCATCAAGCGAATGGAGAATTATTAGAAGAGCCAAAAGAAAGAAATCCTAAGTTCCAAGGAAATACTGATGAAGATGATGATTGTATTGTTACTGCTGGAATTTATCCACCAATAGGAATAATGCGAGTTGGAAATAGCCAAAAAGAATATTTCATTGGCCCTTTAACCGATGAACCAATAGCGCAAGAAGATCCTTATGCTTATAGAGATGAAATCGGAGCCTTGAAAAGACAAGCTGCACAATTTAGGGTTTATGGTTTTAATGCCGCTGGGAAGGCAGTAAAAGAATTAACTGCTGAAAATGCAAAAATTACTTGGCATTGCCATTTAGCGAATCAAAAAGCTTCATGGTATCAGTTTCAATTGGCTTTAGATATTCCTGAAGCTGCCGATGCTCCGCCTTCATTCTTACGAAATATTAATGTTCCTAATCGTGAATCGTTATTAATTGATGGAGGAGCAAAGTCCATTTCCGGAACTAATATTCAAGATGGTCCTTTCTTCGAAGGAGAGTTTTTATCTAAAAAAGTGTATTTAGGTGAAATGAAAACCGATGAAAAAGGTAGATTAATTATGTTAGGTGGACATGGAAAATCTGAAAATATAGATGGCGATATCGCTATTACATTTGCCAATAACGAAGGTTGGTATGATGATACTTCTGACGGACCTGTTACTGCTGAAGTAGAATACAACGGAACAAAATTAAAAGTTGATCCTGCTTGGGTTGTTTGTGCCCCACCAGATTATGCTCCGATGCAAAAATCGGTAAGAACCATGTGGGATTTAATGAGAAGTGTAGCCGTAAAATCTGGAATGTTAACAAGACCGCAACGACCTTCTTTTACAAAAGATATATTGCCAATTTTCCAACGTATGACAGATTTACAATGGGTAAATGCTGGATTTGCTGGTGCTTTTGGTTGGGGTGGACAATTCAATTACACTTCGAAAGAATGGATCAAAAAGTTGGGTAATCCTTCTCCTGCATTTTTAGAAATGAGAAGAACGATTTCTAATAACTTTAGAAGAATTGAAGTAACAGGTGCAGAAGCTCCACAATTATGGCCTTGGTTATATGGAGATGCTATTAGTATTCCTTCAACAGGTTCTGTACGTCAGCATGCTACCTTATCTGAATTACAATTGGAATTTTTAGATCAGTGGGTTACTGGTGATTTTGACGCTGATTATATGGATACTGAAGGTTGTCCGTTTCATGAAAAACAAAAAACCATTGATGATTTGCCTGTTCATGAACAACCTGATATGCTAACTAAAGCCGCTATGGATTTTTGTTTAGCAGATGCATTCCATCCTGGGTGTGAAATGACTTGGCCTATGCGTTCTTCTGGAATGTATATGGCTCCGTTTAGAGTAAAACACGCAAAAGCTACGCCTCCTGTAAACAATATATATTACGGGCCAACCATGAGTAGTGATACCTTAACGTTAGCAAAAGGTCCGATTTTAGGAGGACAAGTTGCTGGTGGAATTACACGTTGGATGGCAATTCCATGGCAAACTGATACAGCAAGTTGTAGAGATGGATATACAACGACATATGATCCATATCTACCTACTTTCTGGCCGGCAAGAGTTCCGAATAATATCTTGAACGAAAAACGTTATGATCAAACTTTAGATACTAATTTAGCAGAAGAAACTCGTATGGAAGCTTTTGCAGACAGAGCAGATTGGTTAAATGATCTTCCTTTAGATGGTGCTGCACCTAATTATACTAATCAGATTAATAGTATGATTAAGTATTTTGACAAACTTGCAGTTGTTCAAAAACGTCCTGGAGTTCAAAATGATCCAAATTTCCCAAAGGAAATGCAAGTAGGTATTACGCCTACTCCAGCCCAAGAAGAAGCACTTTTAAAAGCTACCTTAAAAGATTTACATACTACTTTAAATACTGATAGTTTAAATTCTGCAACAAAAGATGTTTTAGTTGACGCAGTAGATAAATTATCACATGACAATTTATTGAATGAAGAATTCTTATTAGAAGGAGCTCAAAATCAATTATTAACTTTAGTTGAAGACGAATTAATGAAAGATTTTGTTCAAACTCCAAATGTTATTCATACAATTAGTTTATTAGCTTCAAAATTGCATAACATTAATAGAACAAAATCTCATCAAGAAGCTCCTCAAAAGAGAACAGAAGTTGGAATACCAGAGAAAATGACACGTTTTTCAAGATATATTCCAAAATAATAAAGGAGTTTGTTTATATGATGGATAATAATGATACAGAAATAGCAATAATTGGTGGCGGCATTGCAGGTTGCATTGCCGCCATTGCTTTATCGAATAACTATAAAGTAACCCTTATTGATAAACTAGAACAACCGATTGATAAAGTTGGAGAATCTTTAGCTCCTGCTACACAACGTGTTTTTAATGCATTAGGAATTTCTTTAAATAATACTGAGCTAAAAAACTTATTCATTGATAATTTAGGAATGCAATCCTATTGGGGAAGTGATCAATTACAAATACTTGATCATTTGAGAAACCCAGATGGATTATCAAAAAGTGTTGACCGAAAAAAACTCTGTTTATTTCTAAGAGAAAAAGCTTCGGAAAAAGGTGTAAAAGGATTTTGGGGATTTAGATTATTTAATAGTACTTATTCGGATGAAAAATGGAAAATAACTTGTAAAAAAGATAATCAAAAGAATAGAGAAGCAATTACAGTCTCTGCAGATTTTGTAATAGATGCTACAGGTAGAAACGCTCACTTTGCAAGAAGTTTAGGAATAAAAAGAACCAATTATGATTCTCTACTCTCTTGTTGGTTTACACTTCCAAATACAGAAAGAAACACCATGAGTTCAATTATAAGTGATGAGTTCGGCTGGTGGTATACAGCAGTTCTTCCAGATAACAAAAGAGTTATTTCCTACCAAACTGATACTGATATCTTTGATAAAAGTCTTTTTAAAAATTTCTTGTCGTTTTCTCAATTAACGAAAACCAATTCAGTTATTTCTAAATTAATTGAGCATAAAGAAAATGAAATTGATTTTAAAGGTGTTGTAAGTGCTAATTCTACAAAACTACATACGGTAGTTGGGCAACAATGGATTGCTTTAGGCGATGCTGCAATTAGTTTTGATCCTTTATCTTCTCAAGGAATGTTTAATGCCATGGCTAATGCTATGCAAGCTTCACAACTTCTAAAAAAATATGATATTTCTTCATTAAAATACCAAGAAGAAATGAGTCAGTTTTCAAAAGAATATACTTCACAAATTAATTCTGTTTGGACTCATTATTTAAAACATAAAAATCTTTTCTACAGCGCTGAAAATCGATGGACTAATGCTATATTTTGGAAAAGAAGACTAGAAAATGCTTTCGTATTGTAAAATCTACTATTTTTGCTGCCCTTTTTTTATCTTTAAAATAAAAATATGAATACACACGAAGAATATATGAGTGAAGCAGTAAAAGCTGCTTTAAAAGGAATGCAAAATAATGAAGGTGGTCCGTTTGGATGTATTATAGTTAAAGACGGAGAAATAGTTGGGCGTGGAAACAATAAAGTTACCTCAACTAATGATCCTACAGCGCACGCAGAAGTAACTGCCATTAGAGATGCGTGTAAAAACTTAGGTTCATTTCAATTAGATGGATGTATCGTATATACGTCTTGTGAACCTTGCCCTATGTGTTTAGGAGCAATATACTGGGCAAGACCAGACAAAGTATACTATGGAAGTAACCAAATAGATGCAGCAAATATCGGATTCGATGATGAGTTTATCTATAAAGAAATACCATTACCTTACGAAAAAAGAAGTATTCCGTTTGAGCAGGTAGGAAGAGAAATCGCTTTAGAACCATTTCAGAAATGGTCTGAAAAAGACGACAAAATTGAATATTAAATATTAAAATCCTTACTTTGTTAGTAGGGATTTTTTATAACCTAATACTAATGATTACACTAGAAAACGAACAAATTAAAGCTACTTTTTCTTTATCTGGAGCCGAACTCATAAAGCTATATTCTAAAGAAACAAAACTTGATTATTTATGGAATGGTAATCCTGATTTTTGGAAACGCCACGCTCCTATTCTATTTCCAATTGTTGGTAAACTAAAAGACAACTCCTATCTAGTGGATAATAAAACATTTCATTTATCACAGCATGGCTTTGCCAGAGATAATGAATTTACACTTGTTTCTCAATCGATAACTGAACTAGTGTTTGAATTGTCTTTTTCAGAAAAAACACTAGCTATATATCCATATAAATTCAGACTTTTAGTTGCATATCGTTTGGAAAAAAACAAACTCGAAACTTCTTACAAAGTTGAAAATGTAGACAATAAACCTATATTCTTTTCAATTGGAGCACATCCTGCTTTTAAATGTCCAATTACTGAAGAAACTTCGTTTTCAGACTATTTCATTGAATTTGAGAAAGATGAAAATCCGTTACAATTTTCATTGAACAAAGAAAATGGTTTACGTATTGAAACACCAACGGAAAAACAACTTCCAAAAGAACTTCCTTTAAATTATAATTTGTTTATAGAAGATGCTTTAATTTATAAGAATATTACTTCTAAAGTAATGTCATTGAAATCAAAAAAACACAAACACGGAATTAATTTTGAATGTTCAGATTGGGAATACGTTGCATTTTGGACCGTAAATAAAGCTCCTTTTATATGTTTTGAGCCTTGGATGGGAGCCGCCGACTTAGAAACTACTAATCAAGATTTCACAACTAAAGATGGAATTATTGAATTAGATATAAATAAAGAGTTTAAGCAGTGTTATGTTGTTACTTTATTTTAGTGAGTTTTACGTGTTATTTAATCTGAAAAATTATTAGGCTTTTATAAAAAATAGATTAAAATTCCAGCTATTCCCAGAAATACACACAAAGGTGAAAAATACTTATAATCATTCTTAGCAAACTGAGTTCCTTTTACCTTTTTAAAAAAGCCTACATAGTTAAAATCACCAATGGCTCTTATGATAAAAATCGAAGAGAAAAAAATGATACCATATTGTTTAAGGAACAACGGTAACATAGAAAAATCAAAAACTTTTGAGGCTTGTAAATAAATAACAGCCACAAAGAATAAAAATACCGCAACCAAAAAGGTTAAAATCGGTGGCGCTTTAAAAATTCTTACCTCATCCGTTTTAGTTGGGATTACTCCACCTAATGCGAAGTTCCCTCCAAATGCCCAGTAAATATGAAGAAATGAAATCGCTAAAAAAATAATTCCGCATGTAATCCCTAGAAAAAATACCATAATAATTCGTTTTTTAATGTAAGTTTGTCACTGCTCAAAGTTATAAAGCTTTTATGGTAACAATATTGATTAATATCAAGGAATTAGTTCAAGTTAGAGATAAAAATGTAAAAAAGGTTTCAGGCAAAGAAATGGCTGAGTTACCTACTATAAAAAATGCCTTTTTAGCTATTGAAAAAGAACGAATTATCAATTATGGTTCTATGGAAGAGATTCCATCTTACCAAAGTGCAATGATTGTAGACTGTAAAGGAAAAATGGTATTTCCTTCTTGGTGTGATAGTCACACTCATATTGTTTATGCTGGTAATAGAGAACAAGAATTTGTTGATAGAATTAATGGTTTAACGTATGAAGAAATTGCTAATCGTGGTGGAGGAATTTTAAATTCAGCTAAAAAATTACAAAATACATCAGAAGAAGAACTATACGAGCAATCTAGTAAACGTTTAAAAGAAATCATACAATTAGGAACTGGGGCAGTTGAAATTAAATCAGGTTATGGTTTAACCGTTGATGCTGAACTAAAAATACTTCGTGTTATAAAAAAGCTAAAGGAAAATTTCCAAATTCCTATTAAAGCAACTTTCTTAGGAGCACATGCTTTTCCTACTGAATATAAAGAAAATAAAGATGCTTATATTGATGTAATTATCAATGAAATGCTTCCAGAAATTACCAAAGAAAACTTGGCCGATTTTATTGATGCTTTCTGTGAAACTGGTTATTTTTCTGTATCGCAAACAGAAAGAGTAATTGATGCTGGAAAAAAGCACGGACTTGTTCCTAAAATTCATGTAAATCAATTTACCTCAATTGGTGGTTTACAAGCTAGTGTAGTAAAAGGAGCTTTATCTGTAGATCATTTAGAAATTATGACAGATGATGATATTGAAGCTTTAAAAGGTTCTGATACAATGCCTGTTGCATTGCCATCCTGTTCTTATTTCTTGAGCATTCCTTATACTCCAGCTCGTGATATTATAAATGCTGAATTACCTTTAGCATTAGCAACAGATTATAATCCTGGTTCAACTCCTTCTGGAAATATGAATTTTGTTGTTTCTTCGGCTTGTATTAAAATGAAAATGACTCCAGAAGAAGCTATTAATGCAGCTACTATAAATGGAGCATTTGCCATGAATTTATCTGACGAAGTAGGTTCTATTACGAAAGGAAAAAAAGCGAATCTTTTTATTACAAAAGAGATTCCTTCGTATGGCTTTTTACCTTATAGTTTTGGTTCAAATGTAATTGAATCTGTATATCTTAATGGAAAACGAGTTTAGTTTATGTTACAAACTTTTTCTCAAGAAAATATTAGTGAATTTGTAGCTACCAGAAAGGGAGAAACAAAACTAGGAGAATGTGTACAGTGTATTACAGATTCAAAAAAAGTCGAGGAAGAACTCCAAAACTCTGATGCCAAGTTTGTAATAATTGGTGTCCCAGAAGATATTGGTGTTCAAATGAATTATGGAAATCCTGGTGCACACACAGCGTTTATTCCTGCTTTAAAAGCTTTATTAAATACACAACAAAATCAGTTTATTAATGGTAATGAAATTATGATTCTAGGTTATTTAGATTTCTTAGATGAAGTTGTGAATTTTAATCCTAATGATAGAGAAAAAGGTAATGAACTTGTTCAAGAAATAGACGCTGAACTATCTAAATGGATCGCACTTATTATTGCTTCTAATAAAATTCCAATTGTTATTGGAGGAGGACACAACAACGCCTATGGAAATTTAAAAGGACTATCCGAAGCAAACAATGATGCCATAAACGTTGTAAATCTTGATGCTCATACTGACCTTCGAAAATTAGAGGAAAGACATAGCGGAAATGGTTTTTCTTATGCTCTAAAGAATGGTTTTTTAGATCACTATTTTATGTTTGGTTTGCATGAAAATTATACTCCGCAATATATTTTTGAGTTTATTCATGATAATATCAATCTAGAATACAACATGTACGAAGAGATAGAAGTTTATCAAACTACCTCTTTTAAAAGTGAATTACAACGAGCATTAAACTTTGTTTCAGAAAAACCATTTGGTATAGAAATAGATTTAGACTGTATTCAATATTTTCCAAGTAGTGCAATGACTCCGAGTGGTTTTACACCTCAACAAACCAGGCAGTTTGTTCATTATTTTGGAAAACATAAAAATGCTTCGTATTTACATGTTTGTGAAGGAGCTCCTTCTATTTCTAATGAAAAAATGGCAACAGCTCAAGTGGGAAAATTTATAAGTTATTTAATTACAGATTTTATAAAATCAAGAAATAACTAGTATAAAAAAAGACCATTTTTAAATGGTCTTTCTTGTTTTATCTCAGAATTGTTCTCCCTACTTTTCCTTCTAAATGTTTCTTGTTCTTATCTTCTATAATTTCGAGCTTATGATTATATACATGAATCAAACTTGTATCATATCTGTTATAATTTAACAATACCTCTCTTTTTGTATCTATACAATTTGAATCTAGAACCCAACTGCTGTTGCATCTTGCTGGAAATCGCTGTCTTTCAATATATCTGATGAGAAAAGATTTTCTACTATTCGGCTTAATTCGAATTTTGTAATCTTTCTTACCGTCAATTAAAACACCATCAACAATTCCTTCTAATAACACCGGATAATCATAATCGTTGATAAATTCTATCTTTGCGTATCGACCTCTATTAACGGATGCAATATGATACGATATTTTAGTATTTGCTATACTTCCTCTATTAAAGGCCTTAGACTTATTTGAAGCTTCTTTAAGTACTTTATTTTTATTCTCATTGACTGGTGAAATAAACATACTAATTGCAAAAACACATGATAATAATAGTTTCATAACTTTCTCTTTTTAAAATTATAGCTATAAGATACAAAATACTAGCTGTATAGTAGGTCCACATAATATTAATATTGCTTATTTGATTCATAAGCTTATCTTATCCATGAAAAAGTTCATTATATATTATACAATACACTTCTTTATTAAAAATAATCAAAACGTCATTTTTTTGTTGTTTCTAACATTTTCAATTTTACATTTTTAAAGAAATTTCAACAAAATTTATACTGTTCCAATTAAAAAACTATAACAATTAATACTTTTTTTATAAAAAAGCTTATATATTTAAACTGTAAGTTTTTCCCTAAAAAACATTCATTGAAAAAAAGAATATTTATCTTAACGGTAATAGTTATTGCTCAATTTCTATGCACATCTTTGTGGTTTGCTGGCAATGGTATTATAAATGATTTAATAAGTGCTTTTGATTTAAACGAGAGCTCCTTAGCAAATTTAACATCCTCTGTACAATTTGGTTTTTTAGTTGGTACTTTACTATTTTCATTACTAAATATTGCTGATCGATTTTCTCCTTCTATAGTATTCTTTTTTTGTGCTTTAGCAGGAGCTTTATGTAACTTAGGTATTATCTATAGTTCAAACACTTTTATCAGTCTTATGGCTCTTCGTTTTTCAACTGGTTTCTTTTTAGCTGGTATTTATCCTGTAGGAATGAAAATTGCAGCGGATTATTTTAATAAACAATTAGGAAAATCTTTAGGTTTTTTAGTAGGAGCTTTAGTTTTAGGAACTTCTCTTCCTCACTTACTAACTGCTTTAAAAACTTCTTTACCTTGGGAATCGGTTATTGCTGGTACTTCTATTTTAGCTGTTCTTGGTGGTGGAGCAATGTTAGTTTTAATTCCTGATGGTCCTTTTAGAAAACGCACCGATAAATTGCATTTAAATGCTATAGTAGATGTGTTTAAAAATAAGTCTTTTCGTTCTGCTGCTTTTGGTTATTTTGGTCATATGTGGGAATTATATACTTTTTGGGTCTTTATTCCTTTGATACTTAAAACGTATAATACGTTACACCCAGAATCCTCTTTTAACATCTCTTTATGGTCTTTTATAATCATAGCTATTGGTAGTCTAGCTTGTGTAGTAGGTGGATATTTATCGTTAAAATGGGGTGAACAAAAAATAGCTACAGCTGCATTACTACTATCAGGTATATGCTGTTTGATATCTCCTACACTATTTCTATTTAATGAAATCTGGCTGTTTTTCTTATTGTTGATATGGGGATTTGCAGTAATTATGGATTCTCCTCTTTTTTCAACACTAGTCGCTAAAAATGCTCCTAAAGAAATTAAAGGAACTGCGTTAACCATTGTAAATTGCGTAGGATTTTCTCTAACTATAGTAAGTATTCAAACAATTAATTTTTTGTCGGATTATATTAATATACAATACCTATTTATGTTTTTAGTAATAGGTCCAGTTTTTGCTTTGCTAAATTCCAAAAAGGATTCTGTTTATTAGCCAATCCAATTTTTAAAATCTTTTACACGCTCTCTACTTACAATAATTTCTTGCTCGTCATAAGAGTGAAGTACTAACTTTAATCTTGAGTTACTGTACTTTTCCACCTGTTTTATTTGATTTTTATTAATGATAATTGATCTATTAACCCTAAAAAAATAAAATGGATTTAAAATTTCTTCAAGTTTACTAAGAGAAAAATTTACTATTCCTTTACTGGAATTAGAATTCAAATATGTATAATTATCATTACTTTCAAAATAATGAATATCTCTATCTTTTATAATTTTAATTTTGTTTCCAAACTTTATTGTATAAGTTGTCTTGAATTTATGAGAAGTAAATTCTGAATGTATTTTCATTAAATTATTATAGTTTTCCTCCCTTTCACAAATTTGACTAGCTTTTAAAAGTGTTTTAATTAAGTCATTATCATTAATTGGTTTTAACAAATACGAAATACTATTAAAATCAAAAGCCTTTATACTATAATCGCTGTAAGCAGTAGTGAAAATAATATTTGAATGTATATCTATTTTTTTAAATATTTCAAAACATAATCCATCAGATAATTGAATGTCTAAAAAAACTAAATTTGGATGATTATTATTTTTGAACCAAGAAATAGAGCTTTTTATTGAAGTCAATGATTTGACTACTGTAATATTGTTTTTTATCAATAAACGTTCTAATCTTCTTGCCGAAGGTAACTCATCTTCTATTATTAATGCAGTCATTTTAATCTGAAAGTAATGGTAATCTAATTATATATAAATTTTCTGACTCTTCAATCTCTACTTCACTGTTAGAAATAAATGCATACCTCTTCATTATATTATTTATCCCAATTCCTCTTCTTATAAACTCTGAATATCTTTTATTTTTTTTATTTTTAATTTGTAAATAATTATTTTCTGAACATATTTCTATTTCCATAGGCACTTCATAGGATACTTCATTATGTTTAAAAATATTCTCCAATACTTGTTGGAGGGAATTAGTTAAAATATATTTTTCCAATGCTTCCTCATTTACATCTAGTTTTAATTGAACTCCATCTTCAAATCGCATTCTCATTAATTCTAAATAACTTTCTGCAAACTTTATTTCATCCTTTAATTTAATAACATCATTTTTCTCATTATCTAAAAAATACCTATACACATTTGATAAGCTTTGTGAAAACTCTATAGCTTTATAGGGTGATTCCTCAATTAAACCTGTCAAAACATTTATATTGTTAAATAAAAAATGAGGACTCAATTGTTTTTTCAATAAAGAATAATTTATTTCTGAAGCTAAAGACTTTTGTTTCAACTCTTCTTTTTCTTGATTATCTAACTTTTTTAAATAATAAAAATGTGTTAGAAGAATGACATAGATAACATAAGGTAAATGCAATATTATTATCGGTATTGCAATCATCGTAATTCTACTAACCATGTTACCTTTAAAAAGGTAAAAAGCTTCACTTGAAAAAATTAAAAACGAGACTAAAAGCGTTAAAATAGTTAAATACAATAAGAAAATATTTCTGGTGCGATTTACTTCTAACCCTTTACTATAAATCTTATTTAAGAAATGAAAAGCAATAAATGTAGTTAAAAAACCTATTGGAAAAAGTTCTGTCCAAACTGTTAGTATATTAAAAGAATATGAACTTCCTATATAAATGATAATGGAATAAAAAATTACGCCCGACAAAGGAATTAATATGATTTGCTTTAACGAATACTTAACTAGACCTTTTTTATTATCTGAGACAGATTTATCTTTTGCAATTAAAACTTGAATCAAAAAAGACAAAGCTCCAAAAGCAACCCCTAAAAGACCTATTATAAAGCCTTTTATATGTAAAAGAACTAAATAGTTTTTATCAATAAAGTTTGTTACAAATAAACACAGAACAAAAATTGTAACCGACATTAACAAAAAACCTCTTCGTTTGTTTTGACTATTTTCGAAAAATAAAATAGAAAAAAAAATTACTATAAGAGATATTGATAATGTAATTGGAATAACTCTAAAAATATCTGGCTGTGAAATTTTAGCAGTGAAAAATAGAAGGATGAAAGCTAATAAGTGAAGAGAAAAAACAATTAATATTGACTTTTTTAACGGTGAAACAAATTTATACATACTTTTTTTACTACTAAAATGAAGTATAATTTAAACTCCTTAAAACTTAATTAAGTGAACTGTTGTTTTTTACTAGTAAACTGTTAACCAATCCAATTTTTAAAATCTTTTACACGCTCTCTACTTACAATAATTTCTTGCTCGTCATAAGAGTGAAGTACTAACTTTAATCTAGAATTACTGTAAGCTACAATATCTTTTATGGCATTAACATGCACTATATATGTTCTATTAACTCTAAAAAAAGACTCTGGATTTAGTTGATCATGCCAATGTTCTAATGAGTAGTCTATTAAATAGTTTCTATTTTCACTGGTATGAATGTATGTCGCTTTATTTTCGGAATACAAACACTCAATATTATCTGTATGAATAATCTTAATATGCTGTCCAATTTTAATAGTAAATCGCTTCTTATACTTACGATCAATTGGATTTATTAATAGTTTACGTATTTCATCAATATTCACCTGCAAACTACTTTCAGCTGGTTGTTGCTCTTTATATTTATTTACAGCCACTTTTAACTCGTCATCATCAATTGGCTTTAATAAATAATCAATAGAATTTAATTTAAACGCTTTTAAAGCATACTCATCATAAGCTGTTGTGAAAATAATTGCTGACTTCACCGGAATTTCTTCAAAAATTTCAAATGATAAACCATCAGACAATTGAATATCTAAGAAAATTAAATCAGGATGCGCGTTCTCTTGAAACCAATTTAAAGCTTCCTCTACAGAATGTAACATGGTGTTTACCTCTATTCCCAACTCATTAAGCATTCTATTTAATCTTCTTGCTGCTGGCTTTTCATCTTCTATGATAAGTACGTTCATTATATTAATTTTTAATATCTATTATTACGCATGTGCTTTTGGATAGTTCTCTGCTCCCAATCTCTACCGAAAAGAAAGTTTAATCCAAATAGTTTAAATGCTTGAATAGCGATTGCAATTCCCCAAAAAATCCAAACCGCAAATGTATCAAAATCAAATAAAGCTTCTTCGAAAGTTTCTCCATTATTAATATTTCTACGGATTTTCATAACAGATATGAAAACGTTGATAATAATGTACACTGCAAGGTGTTTATAAAACTTTTTTAAATCTTCAACTCTCTTTTTAGCTATTAAATAATTAGCTTCATCTTTGTTATTTTCTAAAAACATATCACTACTATTTATTTAATAATCTTTTATCCTTATTCTGTTCTTTTTCCATTAGCTCTCTAATCTTACGTTCTTCCCAGTCTTTAGATATTACATTTCCAAAGCCGAAAACTCCCAACCAATGAAAAAAAACTCCAATACCCCAAAACAACCAAGTTGAGTATGCCCCGAAATGTGTAATAGAATCTGTAAAACTTTTTCCATCATTCATCATTCCAAAAACAATTATAGCTGTTAAAAAGATATTTACTCCAACGTACGCTATAAAATGGCCATAAAAACCTTTTATATCTTTTACTCTTTTTTTCGCTTTTAAATAGCGTTGTTCTTCTATATAATTACGTTCCATAATTAATTGTTTTTATTCATTAATTCTCGAATCTTCTTTTCTTCCCAGTCTTTTCCTAAAAGATTTTCATTAAATGCTAAAAACGCATGAATTCCTACGGCTGCTCCCCAACCTAAAACAGAAAACCAAAACCATTGAAACTGTGGTGATGTAAGTAAATTAACTGCAATAATTATCGGTGTATTTAAAAGAAAAAGTGTCAAGTGAATATAAAACCCTTTAATTTCTTTTACTTTCTTTTTAGCTTTTAAATATTTCTGTTCTTCTATATATTTATTTTCCATTTTTATAATCTTGTTTCATTAATTCTTTAATTTTATTCTCTTCCCAATCTTGTCCTAAAAAGATTTTATAACCTTCGAAGATTTGTAATGCATGTAATGCTAGGCCAACTCCCCATCCAATCATTGAAAACCAAAACCAGTGATAATTTGGTGTATATTTTAAATTTATTACAATTAGTATTGGTATAATAATCATGTATACTAGTAAATGGCTATAAAACTCTTTGATTTGTTGAACTCGTTTTTGAGCTTTTATAAATCTTAATTTTTCTTCATCGGTTTTCATAACACTAAAACTTATCGTTATCCATTAACTCTCTGATCTTTCTTTCTTCCCAATCTTTTCCTAAAAACAAACTGTAGTTATAGGCTTCTAATCCGTGAAATAATACTCCTATTCCCCATCCGATAATTGGAAAGTAAAACCAGTGAAATTGTGGAGAAAAGCGTAAGTTAATGAATATGAATATTGGTATAAAAATGATATAGGTTATTAAGTTTTGATAAAACTCTTTCATTCTTTCAACCTTTTCAACTGCTTTTATATATCTACTATTTTCAAAGTCATCTATAATTTTCATGGTGTTATTCGTTTTAAGTAACAGTGGTAAACTCACTGTAAATGTTTTGTTATTATTTTCAATATGAACTTCTTCATCTGATATCAATCCATATCTATCTGCAATATTCTGTAATCCTACTTTTGTGCTCTTTTTTCCTATCGCTTCTTTCGGATTTATAGTATTTTGAATTTTTAAATAACCATCTTCTTCAAAAATTGATATTCTTAATGGTTTAGAACTTGAAACTACGTTATGCTTTACTGCATTTTCTAATAGTAATTGTAAAGACAACGGAACTATTTTTAAGTCATTATTACTAACTGCAGTTGGTAATTCAAACTCCAATGCATCTTCAAAACGCATTTGTAGCAGTTCCATATATGTTTTTGCAAACTGTAACTCTTCGGAAATAGGAATCAATTCTTTATTTCTCTGCTCTAAAACATATCGATATACTTTAGATAGCTTAGTGGTAAATTTTTCTGCTTGAATTGGATTTTCTCCTATCAAAGAAGTTAACACATTTAAGCTATTGAATAAAAAATGTGGATCTATTTGACTTTTTAAAGTTTCGAATTTAGCCGTTTCAGTTTTCGCAACAATTTGCTGTTGTGTAGTTTCTTGATTCATGGTTTTCTTCCACTCAATCATAAAACCTTTTGCATGAAAAAATGCAGCAACTCCTAACGAAAGAACAATAGCAAATAAGTGTACATAAAGCATTCTTTCAATAAACAAAACACTAAACTCGTTATCAAGTACAAGAACATATTGTATGTAGTGAATTACAAAAACTCCAACAGTTGTATAAATTACAGTTGCTATTATCCCTGCCCAAACTCTGCTATTTGTTTCTCTAACCCAATCCCATTTATCATTTAAAAATTCATTAATAATGCCATTTCCTAATCCAAGAATAAATGAGTATAAAGCTGAAAACATAAAGACAATACTTGCTCCTCTAATAGTGAATTGTCTGTTGATTAATGTAAATAAAACTCCGAAAAATACAGTCATTTTTACACAGACAATAATGTCGTTTTTTAATTCAGTTTTCCAATAGTTTGCAATACTCATATTTCAGCTTTAAATTCTTCTTATAATTTAATATCTAAAGATACATCTTTATCGGTAATGGTAAATTTTGCATCGTCGTATTGTGGAGGACCAAAATTCATCACATTGTTAGATGCTCCATAAGCTTCTAAAGGCATACCGTTTGATTGAAAATCCATTTTACCGTTGTTGTTTTTATCATGAAAACATGTAATTGCATATTCTCCAGCGGGAACATTTTTAAATACAATTTTACATTTTCCGTTTTCTATGGTACTTTCAGCTACTTGAAGAGGATTCATCTTCATAAACGTTTCTTTGTTATGCAACCCAAACTTTACAGTTCCTTCATTAGATGAAACATTAGAAATAGTTACCGTAATAGTTTGTGCATTTTGAGAAAACAAACTAAAGGTAGTTGTTGTTAGTGCGATTAATAAAGTGATTAAAACTTTCATGTTATGTTGATTTTAAGATTAATTACACAACAAAGGTGCTCTGATATTGTTTATTTTGAAACTAAACAATACTGAATTGTAATTTTTTAATGATGAATTGTAATTTTTTGAAAATAAAGTTTTGTGTATTCGTTTTTTTTATACATTTACACCATGCATTCAAACAATAAGACAAATCAAATTTACATCCGACGCCGCCGCCCCATGCGACGTAGCTAGTCTTTCTAGCTGAAGAGTCTAGTAATATTTGTACCATCTTATTTATCCTTATTATGCATCTTACATTTACATTTTATATTTTATCTAAAGAAGTTATCATTACTGATAACAATATAAATGCACGACGATTTTTTCCTCGCCCGTAAGGGCAATTCTACTTTATAGAACTTAGGTGAGTCCGGTTCTGATTAAAACAAATAAGTACAACAAACAAAACAATTAAACATCAAAATAATGGAGATCATTATTGCAGATATATCACATAGTCGTTACGCAGAAGAAATCTGCATTACTATTGAAAATGCCGCAAAAATTAGAGGAACAGGTATTGCTAAAAGACAACCTGAATATATTATTTCTAAAATGCAAGAAGGAAACGCTGTTATTGCCTTAGACAATGATAAGTTTGCTGGTTTCTGCTACATAGAATCTTGGAGTCATGGAAAATTTGTTGCCAATTCTGGATTAATTGTTCATCCTGATTATAGAGGTCTAAGCTTATCCAAAAAAATAAAGCAGAAAGTATTTGATCACTCTAGAAAAAAATTTCCAGAGGCAAAGATATTTAGTATTACAACAGGATTAGCTGTGATGAAACTAAATAGTAATTTAGGATATAAACCTGTTACCTTCTCTGAACTAACTACAGATCAAACCTTTTGGAATGGCTGTAGAACTTGTGTAAACTATGATGTTTTGCAAAGAACAAATCAGAAGATGTGTTTATGTACTGGAATGTTGTATGATCCTGCTACAGAAAATAGCAATCAACCTAAAAGAAAAATAACTGAAAAGACATTCGCTAGGTTGAAAAGAATCAAACAACATTTATTCTTAAAAAAAGAGAAAAAATAATAACTCGTCATACTGCTTCGAATATCCGAAAGCTTATGAAATAATAAGACAAGACTTTACAATACAAAAATAAAGTCAACATAAGTAAGTTCAGAATGACGGAAGCTAATTAAAATAAAATGAAAAAATTAGTCTTAGCCTACAGTGGTGGATTAGACACCTCATATTGTGCAGTTCATTTAACCAAAGATAAAGGTTTTGAAGTGCATGCCGTAAGTGTAAATACCGGTGGTTTCTCAGAAAAAGAAATCAAAAATATAGAAACTAAAGCATATGAATTGGGTGTAAAAACTTATAAAAATATAAATGCTATTAGTAATTACTACGAAAAGGTAATTAAATATTTAATCTATGGTAATGTTCTTAAGAATAATACCTATCCATTATCAGTTAGTGCAGAAAGAATTATTCAAGCAATAGAAATAATTAATTATGCAAAAAGTATCGATGCAAAATACATTGCGCACGGAAGTACCGGAGCAGGAAATGATCAAGTAAGATTTGACTTGATATTTAATACCTTAGCACCAGAAATTGAAATTATTACACCAATTAGAGATCAAAAACTAAGTAGACAAGAAGAAATTGAATACTTACAAAGTCATGGTGTAGATATGAAATGGGAGAAAGCGAAATACTCTATTAATAAAGGATTATGGGGAACAAGTGTAGGTGGAGATGAAACCTTAACCTCTCACCTACCTTTACCAAATGAAGCATATCCTTCTCAACTAGAGGCTACTTCAGAACAAACTATATCTATTACATTTAAAAATGGAGAGCCAATTGCTTTAAATAAGCAAATTAGCAAACCTGCTGTAGTTATTGAGCAGTTAAATGAATTAGCTTCAAAATACGCTATTGGTAGAGATATTCATGTTGGTGATACTATTCTTGGAATTAAAGGTAGAGTTGGTTTTGAAGCTCCTGCAGCAATAATATTGATAAAAGCACATCATTTATTAGAAAAACACAACCTAACCAAATGGCAATTACAGCATAAAGATTATGTCGCTAATTGGTACGGAACTCATTTACATGAAGGCTTGTATTTAGATCCGGTTATGAGAGATTTAGAAGCCTTATTAAGTAGTAGTCAGAAACAAGTTTCTGGTGAAGTATTTATTACCTTAAAACCATATCATTTTTCATTAGACGGAATTAACTCTAAAAACGATTTACTACAATCTAAATTTGGAAGTTATGGGGAAATGAATAATGCGTGGACAGCTGAAGATGCTAAAGGTTTTATAAACATCTATGGAAATCAAACTAAAATCTATCAAAACACTGTACATCATGATTAAAGTTGGAATTATAGGTGGTGCTGGTTATACAGCTGGAGAGTTAATTAGATTATTGATTCATCATAAAGAGGTAGAAATCGATTTTGTATTTAGTACTTCTAATGCTGGAAACAATATCAGTCATATACATCAAGATTTAGTTGGTACAACAAATCAAAAGTTTACAAATACTATAAATCCAAATGTAGATGTTGTTTTTCTGTGTTTAGGTCATGGTAATTCAGGAAAATTTTTGTCTGAAAATGAATTTTCAAAAACTACAAAAATTATTGATTTAAGCAACGAATTCAGATTAGAAAGTGATTCGACTTTTCAAGGAAATCAATATGTTTATGGCTTACCAGAAATTTATAGAGAAGAAATAAAAAATGCTAATTATATAGCAAATCCAGGATGTTTTGCTACTGCAATTCAACTGGCAATTATTCCATTAGCCTTTCATAAGTTAATTAAAAATGATATTCATGTAAATGCAGTTACTGGCGCGACTGGTGCAGGAACAAGTCTATCACTAACAAGTCATTTTACTTGGAGAGATAATAACTTCTCGTATTACAAGCCTTTTGTACATCAACATTTAGGAGAAATCAATCAAACTATTAGTAATCTTCATGGAAAAAACGAACACAAAGTTCATTTTCTACCTAATAGAGGAAATTTTTCCAGAGGAATATTTGCTACTGTATATACTGAATTTGATGACAGTTTAGATGTTGCTGTTGCGTTATATAAAAGTTTTTATAAAGATGCTGCTTTTACATTTATAAGTGATGATTTTCTTCATTTGAAACAAGTGGTGAATACAAACAAATGTTTAATTCATTTACACAAGCATGAAAATCAATTATTGATTACTAGCTGTATTGATAATTTAGTGAAAGGTGCTTCTGGACAGGCGATTCAAAATATGAACTTAATGTTTGGCTTTGAAGAAACAGAAGGTTTACAATTAAAAGCTAATTTTTTCTAAATCTTATTTTCATGAAAATAGCAATCATAGGAACAGGAAATTTAGGAAAATCAATAGCTAAAGGATTGATTAATGCTAATGCTATTGCAAGCTTATACCTAACAAAGAGAACTCTAGAAGAAATTGAAGAATTTAATGCATTTGGTAATGTAGAAATAACTACAAACAACGAAGAAGCTATTAAAAATTCTGATATATTAATCTTTGCCGTTCAGCCAAAACACTTTGAAAACATATTAAAGAATGTAAAAGGTTTTCTTACTGAAAAGCATGTGATTATTTCAACAATTACAGGTTTTTCAATAGAAAAGATCGAAGCTATTATAGGACAAGAGCATTTTATCATCAGAGCTATGCCAAATACGGCAATCGCTGTTGGAAAATCAATGACTTGCTTATGTGCCAATACAAAAGGAAATGAACGTATTGAATTAGCCAAAACCATCTTTGATCAATTAGGAAACTCAATGGCTATTTCAGAAAGCTTAATGCAATCTGCAACAGTAGTTTGTGCAAGTGGTATTGCCTTTTGGATGCGCTTAATTAGAGCAACTACTCAAGCAGCAATTCAGTTAGGTTTTGATGCTAAAGAAGCACAAGAATTAGCCATGTTTACGAGTGAAGGTGCTGCTAACTTATTAATTCAATCTGGTAACCATCCAGAACAGGAAATTGATAGAGTTACTACACCGAAAGGTTGTACTATAGAAGGATTAAACGAAATGGAACATAAAGGTTTAAGTTCTTCTCTAATTCAAGGGATGGTTGCATCCTACAATAAAATTAATACCATTAAAAAAGAACAACTATGAGTTTATTTAACGTTTACCCTTTATTCGACATTACACCTGTAAAGGCAAAAGATGTATACGTATACGATGAAAATGGAACACAATACTTAGACTTATATGGTGGACATGCAGTAATATCAATCGGACACTCACATCCTACCTATGTTGAAAAATTACAAAAGCAAGTAGCTACTTTAGGTTTTTATAGTAATTCAATTCAAAATCCACTACAAGAAGCCTTAGCTGAAAAACTAACAAAACTTTCAAAATGTGAATCGTATGAATTGTTTTTATGTAATTCAGGTGCGGAAGCGAATGAAAATGCTATCAAACTAGCATCTTTTCATACTGGAAAACATAAAATAGTTGCTTTCAAGAATTCATTTCATGGAAGAACTTCTGCGGCTGTAGTTGCTACAGACAATCCTAAAATTGTAGCTCCAGTAAATGCACAACAAGCTGTTGAATTTATCGAATTTGGTGATGTAAATGCATTGACTGATATACTAGCTAAAGGAGATGTTTGTGCTGTAATCACAGAAATTATTCAGGGAGTTGGTGGTTTAGATGAAGCTACAACTGAATTTTACAAAACAGCAGAAACACTTTGTCAAAAATTCGGAAGCTTATTGATAGCCGATGAAGTACAATCTGGCTTTGGAAGAACAGGAGATTTTTTCGCTTTTCAAAAGCATGGAATTGAACCTGATATTATTTCTATGGCTAAAGGAATGGGGAATGGTTTTCCTATCGGAGGAATCCTAATTCACCATAAAATTAAAGCTTCTTTTGGTTTATTAGGAACTACTTTTGGAGGTAATCATCTTGCCTGCACTGCTTCTTTATGCGTTTTAGAAACTATTGAAAACGAAAACTTATTGCAAAACGTTGAGGAAGTTTCATCGTATTTTATCAATAAAACAAATCATATATCAGAAATAAAAAATATCAAAGGTCGGGGACTAATGCTTGGATTAGAATTTGACTTTCCAATTGCTGAATTGCGGAAAGATTTGATTTATAACCATCATATCTTCACAGGAAGTTCAAAAAACCCGAACCTACTACGTATTCTTCCATCTTTAACATTAAAGAAAGAACATGTAGATGTATTTATCGATGCACTAACAAAAGCATTAGAGTTACAGAAAGTATAGAATTAATATCGTCATGCTGAATTTATTTCAGCATCTCATTAATGATAATTCAAATTCTCTTGAGATCCTGAAACAAGTTCAGGATGACGTTATACTAAAAACTCAAAACCATGAAAAAATATACTGATATAAATGATATCACAAACATATCTCAAACTATAAACGAAGCAATTCAATTAAAAAAGGCTCCTTTCGAATACAAAAATTTAGGAACTAATAAAACACTAGTAATGCTGTTTTTTAATGCTAGCTTAAGAACTAGATTAAGTACAGAAAAAGCAGCAAGAAACTTAGGAATGGATGTAATATGCCTTCAAATTAATAATTCTTGGAATTTAGAGTTTGAAGACGGAACCATCATGAACCTTGATACTTCTGAACATATAAAAGAAGCTGCCAAGGTTATAGCGCAATATGCTGATATCATTGCTGTAAGAGCTTTTCCATCATTAAAAAACAAGGATTTAGATTATGCAGAAGTGATTATCAATAGTTTTACAAAGTATGCAAATATTCCAGTTGTAAATTTAGAAAGTGCAACAGCTCACCCTTTACAAGCACTTGCTGATGCAATAACTATTAATGAATTTTCTACAAATAAAAGACCTAAAGTTGTGTTATCTTGGGCTCCACACCCGAAAGCGTTACCACAATCTGTGGCAAATTCTTTTGTTACCATGATGCAACTGCTACCTGTTGATTTTACAATTACACATCCAGAAGGTTATGAATTGAATTCAGAAGTGACAAAAAACACTAAAGTAACTTATAACCAAGATGAAGCTCTTAAAGATGCTGATTTTGTGTACGTTAAAAACTGGAGCTCTTATAAAGATTATGGAAATATACTTTCACAGGATGAAAACTGGATGATTACTCAGAAAAAAATAAATAATGCCAAATTTATGCATTGTTTACCTGTAAGAAGAAATGTAGTTGTTGAAGATGCTGTACTAGATTCAGATAATTCAATCGTCATCAATCAGGCAAATAATAGAACCTATGCAGCGCAAATTGTGCTTAAGCAAATATTAGAAGAACTAAATACTTAAAAAAGTCTCGACTTAGCTCTAATTGACTTTTGTCACCTTGAGCGCAGTCGAAAGACTTTTCACTAAAATTAAAAGCATGAAAACTCTTAAGATTATAAAAATTGGAGGAAACATCATTAATAATGAGGTCTTACTAAATGAGTTCTTAGATGATTTTGCTACATTAGAAACTCCAAAGCTATTAGTACATGGTGGAGGAAAATCAGCTTCAGAACTTTCTCTTAAAATGGGAGTTGAACCTAAAATGGTAAACGGAAGACGGATTACAGACGAAGAAACTTTAGAAATTATCACCATGGTTTACGGTGGTAAAATCAATAAAAATATTGTTGCTCAATTGCAAGCGAGAAATGCTAACTCAGTTGGGTTTTCGGGCGCTGATGGCAATACTATTGTAGCTTTAAAGAGACCTGTAAAAGACATTGATTATGGTTTTGCTGGTGATGTTGTAAATATTAATACAGAAACTATTAGTGTTTTATTAGCAAATAATATTGCTCCTGTTTTTTGTGCAATTACTCATAATCAAAAAGGACAATTATTAAATACCAATGCAGATACTATTGCTTCGGAATTAGCTGTAGCACTTTCAAAAGAATATAAAGTTGCTCTTTATTACTGCTTTGAGAAAAATGGTGTACTTAGTAATATTGAAGACGACAATTCGGTTATTGAATACATTAATAATCAAAAATTTGAACAACTTAAAAACGAAGGTATTATAAACGACGGAATGTTACCGAAAATACACAATTGTTTACAATCTATACAAAAAGGAGTATCAACTGTACACATCGGAAATAATAAAATGCCTTTTGAACCACATATAAAATGTACCACATTTCAACAATAATGACACAAAAAGAATTAACCTATAGCGCTATTGATTTACTCAAAAAACTCATTGAAACTCCTTCTTTTTCTTCTGAAGAAGATAAAACTGGTGATTTACTAGCTTATTGGTGTACAATTCATAATATAGAATTCAAAAGGACTAAAAATAATATTTGGGCAGTTAATAAATACTTTGATGAAAGTAAACCTACCATTCTTTTAAATTCTCATCACGATACTGTATATCCTAACAACGGATACACAAAAGATCCTTTCAAAGCTATTGTAGAGGATAGGAAATTATATGGATTAGGTAGTAATGATGCCGGTGGTTGTTTAGTTTCTTTATTAGCTACATTTAGTTATTTCTACAATCAAAAAAACTTAAAATACAATTTAGTTTTTGTTGGTTCTGCTGAAGAAGAAAGTAGCGGTCCTGATGGCTTAAATAGCATGCTATCAATTATTCCTAAGATAGATGTAGCTATCGTTGGCGAGCCTACTCAAATGCAATTAGCCATTGCAGAAAAAGGATTAATCGTGTTTGATGCAAAAGTAAAAGGAACTCCAAGTCATGCTGCACATCCAAATAACGACAATCCGATTTACAATACTATTGAAGTTTTAGAATGGTTTAAAAATTATCAATTTGAGAAAACTTCAGATGTTTTAGGTGATGTAAAAATGACGGTAACTCAAATTAAAGCGGGAAAACAACATAACGCAGTTCCTTCTGCAGTTGATTTAGTTGTTGATGTTCGTGTAAACGATAAATACTCTAATCAAGAAATCGCAGATATTTTAAAAAAGGAGGCACCTTGTGTAATGGTACCAAGAAGTTTACGATTAAACTCGTCTTCAATAGATATCAATCACCCGCTAATACAATCAGGAATAGCTATCGGTAGAACTACTTATGGATCTCCTACCCTTTCAGATCAATCTGTATTAAGTTGTCAATCTGTAAAATTAGGACCTGGAGATAGTACACGTTCTCATACCGCTGATGAATACATCAATATTGATGAAATCAAAGAAGGAATAGATATTTATATTAAGATTTTAGAACAAGTAATAAAATAATTTAATGTCATTTCGAATGAAGAATAAATGAAGGAATCTAAAGATTACTTCTAGTTGTAGAATAGCTTCGACTCCGCTCAGCTACCAATTACAATGATAAGGAGATTGAGCGAAGTCGAAATCATACGAATCTGTATTAAATACTAAAAATAAGATAAGTTATCATTCCTTACT
This sequence comes from Tenacibaculum skagerrakense, assembly GCF_004345825.1. GTDB lineage: Bacteria > Bacteroidota > Bacteroidia > Flavobacteriales > Flavobacteriaceae > Polaribacter > Polaribacter skagerrakensis. Next base: position 48,687 of record NZ_SLXM01000003.1, on the reverse strand, counting down.
TGATGCAGAATCTATATTAGTTTATTTAGATTCCTGCCTTAGTAGGAATGACAAACAAACACCATTTATTATGAAACTTTGGAAAAAAGAATTTTCTCTAGACAAAGCCATTGAAAATTTTACCGTTGGAAACGATAGAGAAATCGATATTCATATTGCAAAATACGATGTAATAGCTTCTAAAGCTCATGCAAAAATGCTAGCTTCTGTAGGTATTATTTCTTCTGAAGAAGCAACTGCACTTATCAATGTACTTGATAAGTTATTAGTACAAATTGAAAACAATGAATTTACCATCGAACAAGATTTTGAGGATGTGCATTCAAAAATAGAGTTTGAACTTACCAAAGAACTTGGAGAAACTGGTAAAAAAATTCATACAGCAAGATCAAGAAACGATCAAGTTTTGGTGGCTTTACAACTGTATTATAAAAGTGAGCTTACTATCATTATTGAACAAGTTAAAACACTTTTTAACACACTTATTTCTTTAGCTAATCGATATAAAGATACGTTACTACCAGGCTATACTCATTTACAAGTTGCAATGCCTTCTTCTTTTGGCTTATGGTTTTCTGCCTATGCAGAAACGTTGTTAGACGATATAGAACTGCTTACATCTTCACTAAAAATAGTTGATCAAAATCCGTTAGGCTCTGCTGCAGGATATGGTAGTTCCTTCCCTATAGATAGAGATATAACAACTAAAGAATTAGATTTTGCAACACTAAAGTACAATGTGATTGCCGCCCAAATGGCTAGAGGTAAAAATGAACGAATAATTGCAAGTTCCTTAGGAAATTTAGCAAATACTTTGAGTAAATTTTCAATGGATATTTGCTTGTATATGAGTCAGAATTTTGGTTTTATTACTTTTCCAGATGAATTAACTACAGGAAGTAGCATTATGCCTCATAAAAAAAACCCAGATGTTTTTGAATTGGTTAGAGGAAAATGTAATCAACTACAAGTATTACAAACCGAAATGCTTTTAATTTCTAATAATTTACCGAGTGGTTATCATAGAGATTTTCAATTACTTAAAGAAAATATGATTAATGGTTTTGAGAATATGAAAACCATTCTAGACATTTTCAATTATAGCATTCAACAAGTTATAGTTAAGGAAATTGATATACATGATGATAAATACAAATACCTCTTTACCGTAGATAACATCAATAACTTAGTAACAAACGGAATTCCATTTAGAGAAGCCTATATCAAAATAAGTGCTGAAGTTGAAAAGGGCACTTATGTTCCTGATTTGTCAAAAAAACACACTCATATTGGGAGTATTCATAACTTAAGTTTAGATAAAATTAAGGAAAAGCTTGCTGCTAAATTTTAGTTAAAGTTGTCATACTAAGTAATACTTACACATATTAAAATGTACTTTGGAGAAAATCTTTTATTTATGAAAGTTATTTTCTTTGGGTACATTTTTTTAGTATCATTTTTAGGTTACAGCCAAACAAATAAAGTTCTTCCAGTAGATGAATCTTTTAAGCAATTCTTAAGTTGTAGAGATTTTACCATTTCTTATAATGAAAAAGAAGCTTATTTTACTATTCAAAATTTGAATGAAACGAAAGGAGCTATTGTGAAGGCAGAAAAAGTAAAAGATGAATGGAAAAACTTTGAAATTGTTTCGTTTTCAGGAGAACATAGAGACATTGAACCTTTTTTAACTCCCGATAATTTAAGATTGTATTTTTCATCTAATCGACCAAAAGATAATACTACTGAAGAAGGTGATTATGATATTTGGTATGTAGAACGTGCATCCATAGATTCAGCTTGGTCTAAACCAAAAAATGTTGGAAGTCCAATAAATACTCAATACAACGAGTTTTATCCTTCTTTAAGTAAAAATGGAAATCTATACTATACTTCTGATAAATTTACAACAATAAGTAAAGATGATATTCTTCTTTCAAAATGGAACGGAACGACCTACGAACATCCAATCCAATTAAATGAAAACATTAACAGTAAGGGATATGAATTTAATGCCTTTATTTCACCTGATGAAGATTTCATACTATATACGGTTTACGGAGCTAAAGACGGTCTAGGAAGTGGCGATTTATACATCAGTTTTAAAGATGAAAACGGTGAGTTTTTAAAACGAAAAAATTTAGGAAACCAAATAAATTCAAATAGAATGGAGTATTCTCCTTTTTATGATAAGGTTTCTGAAAACCTATATTTTACAAGCAAAAGAGACGAAACAAAGAATAAAAAAGCTACTAATTTATCAGAGTTTAATGAACTTGCAAAGAGTTATATAAACGGTCTTAGTAGGATATATAAGATTAAGATTGATATTAAAGAATTAAAAAGAAACTAGTCCTTTTTCTTAAACTTCTCAATTAAAAATACATTACCAAATAACATGGTAAAGGCATAGCCAATATCTTCTATTGGAATGGTTAATAAACGAATTCCTAAGTTTTCATCATTATTATACCAAACAACAGGCTCTTCAAGTCCTGTTCCAGTTAGAATACCGTTTACGATAAAAAACGGAATTAGAATGATTAAAAAAGCAATGTAGAAACGTCGTAAATACTCTAAACCATAAATAAGACTTACTCCTAACAAAACAATTAAAAAAGAATAATTTACCGCAGTATAGGCTCTATCAAAATTGAAAAAAAGTATTGGTAGTAGCACACAGATAATGGTAATTGTAATTGCTTTTGTAATATCTTTGGCAATCAGTAAGTTTGGTTTAAAGTACGCTAAAGAATAATGAATAAAAATACTTGCATAAGGTATACAGAAGAAAAATAACCACTCCTCTATCGGCATTCCAAATAGCAAAAACGGTAAATGATAATCTGGATTAAAACCCCACACACCATTTTTGGTAAATATAGCATCCCAAATTAAAAATACTGTAGCAACTATAGTTAGAGATAATAAAACAGCTTTCCAATGTTTTATAAATCGCATATTCTTTTCAAAAGAATACAACAAAGGAATGCTTATTGAACCTATATTGAGAAGTAAGTATAGGTATTCCACTATTTTAAATATTCTTTAAAATATCTCATAGGAACATATAACATTCCAAAACACTCACTTTCGTGTTTACCCATATTTTTATGGTGTATTTTATGTGCTTTACGCAAGGCTCTAAAGTACCAATTATCTGTTTTATCAAACCATTTAAATCTTCTATGAATCAGTACATCATGAATCAAGAAATAAGCAATACCATAAAACAAGATTCCTAAACCTATAAAAAATAGAAAGTTTAGTTCTGGACGAATACCAAAAAAGAATAACAACATACTTGGAATCGCAAAAACAACGAAAAAAGCATCATTCTTTTCAAAAACGTGAGGATACCCTGGTTGGTGATGATCTTCATGTAAATACCACCCAAACCCATGCATAACATATTTGTGTGTACACCAAGTTACACCTTCCATTAAAATAAAAGTTCCTAAAGTAACTAAAGCGAATACTAACATTAAATAAGGTTTAATTTATATTTTACATAACTTCTTGCCAACAAATTTATCTTCATTGGATTAGAAATCCTAATTCTAGTGTCCATTATTTTTGATGATGGAGTAGCTTTTAATTTATTTAATAGTTTTCTGTAATATCTGTACGCCATATAAACACCAAACTTTGCTTCAACAGGTAATTGCAATATTCCATTAGAAAAAGCAAATTCAAAATCAGCTTCAATATCTTTTACAATTTCTTCTTTGGACTTATTATCTAATTGATGAAAATTTACATTAGGAAAATAAGATCTATTCAACAACTCTACATCATCCTTTAAATCTCTTAAAAAATTTACCTTTTGAAAAGCTGAACCTAAACGCATTGCAGCTTCTTTCAATTTATTGTACTTTTCTTCATCACCTTTAACAAAAACACGAAGACACATTAATCCAACTACATCTGCAGACCCATAAATATATTGGTCATACTCTTCTTGTGTTTTATACTCAGTTTTTGATAAGTCTGCTCTCATGCTACTTAAAAAAGCCTGGACTAAATCATCTGTAATATTATTAGCTTTTACCGTATGAATGAAAGAATTTAATATCGGATTTAAACTAATTCCTTGATGTAAAGACAAATAATAATCTTTTTCAAACCTGTTCAATAACCCTTCTTTATCGTAATCGTGAAACGTATCTACGATTTCATCGGCAAAACGAACAAAACCATATATATTATAAATATGCTCTCTAATTGATTTAGATAACATGCGTGTAGCCAATGAAAAAGAGGTGCTATAACTTGTAGTTACTAGCTTACTGCATTTGTAGGAAACATTGTCAAAAATAGTTTTCATGAAAGGGAAGTTTTTAGGATTAAATCTGATGCTATTTTTCCTGAAATTAACGATGGTGGCACGCCAGGTCCCGGAACCGTTAATTGACCAGTGAAATATAAGTTCTTAACTTTTTTGCTCTTTATTTTTGGTCTCAAAAATGCTGTTTGTGTTAAAATATTTGCTAATCCGTATGCATTACCTTTAAAAGAATTATAATCTTTAATAAAATCATTAACACAATAGCTCTCTTTAAAGATAATATTTTCTTTTACATTTTGTCCAGTTAATTTTTCTAATCTTTCTAAAATGATATCAAAATATTTGTCTCTAAGTTCCTGATTATCTTCTAATCCAGGTGCTAGTGGAATTAAAAAAGTTGCTGCTTCTTTACCTTCTGGTGCAAGCGAACCATCAGTTATACTTGGAAAGCTTGCATAAAAAAGAGGTTTTTCGGGCCAAGTTATAGTATCATAAATAGACTCCGCATGAACATCAAAATCGGTATCAAAAAATAATGTATGATGTTCTACATTTTTTAGTTTTTTATCAAATCCTACATAAAAAAGTAATGAAGAAGGTGCAAAAACTCGTTTATTCCAATAGTCCTTAGAATATTGTCTTACGTTTTCTGGTAGTAATGATTCTGTGTGAGCATAATCTGCACCACTTAAAACTAAATCAGTCTCTAATCTTTTACCATTTATTATAATAGCTTCAACTTTACTAGTTTTATCAACAATAATCTCTTCAACATTTGCACTAGCTACAAAATTTACTCCCAATTGCTCAGCAAGTGTAACCATTCCTTCTACCACTTTATACATACCTCCTTTTGGATGCCAAGTACCTAAGCCGAAGTCTGCATAATTCATAAAATTATAAAAAGCAGGTGTATTACTTGGTTTAGCGCCTAGAAACAATACAGGAAATTCAAGAATTTGGATTAACTTCTTACTTTTAATCTTTTTTCGTACTTGCTTACGAATAGTAGAAAAAAACTGACTTACACGAACTGCAGTTTGTGGTGTTATTAATTCTAACGGAGAAACGCCAGGTCTGTAAACAATATCTTTAACTGCAATATCATAATTTTGTTTAGCTGCATTTATGAACTTCTTCAAATGCTTTGAACTTCCTTTCTCCTCTTGCTCAAATATCTCGCAAATTTCTTCAAAGTTTCCAGGAATAGTAATACTATCCAAAGTATCAAAGTAAACCTGATAGGCTGGGTCTAGTTTTTCTAATTGATAATAATCTGAAGGCTTTTTACCAAAATCGGCAAAGAATTTTTCAAAGACATCTGGCATCCAATACCAAGTAGGCCCCATATCAAAGGTAAAACCATTGTTTAAGTATTGACTAGCTCTACCGCCAAACGTATTATTTTTTTCAAACACCGTTACTTCGTAACCTGCTTTTGCCATGTAACAAGCGGCAGAAAGTGAAGAAAACCCTGAGCCAATTATAGATATTTTGTTATTCAAAAGGTTAATTTTTATTGTTTAAAAGTATAAAAAAAAACCCAATTGTTTAATTATTTTAACTAATATTTAAACAAAATAAAATTAAAAATCTTCTAACATCTCAATAACAGAAGGGTACAATAAAATATTTGATGTAAAATTATAATTTTTAGCTTCCTCAGCTTTTTTCCCCATAGCTATGAGTTTATGATCTGTTCCTTTTAAGATAGCATCAATCTCAGAAAAATAGTCTTCTAATTTATCATCATAAGGTTTAACTGTCATAGATGTTATAAAACAAACTTTAAGCTCTCCTTCAAAAAAGTAGTTTAAATTATCTAACGGTAAACTTTGTCCTAAATAAATGGTTTGACAACCTCTTAAAACCAATTCGTAATTCAGATACATTAATCCTATTTCATGAATTTCTCCATCTGGTAAAAACAACACATAAGTGTAATCTTCATTAGTAGCAGCATATTCTAATTTTTCTGTATTTAATTGAATTTTTTGAATAATTAAATTAGAAATAAAATGTTCATGAGCTGGCATTAGTGTATTGGTTTGCCATAGAAGACCAATATGATTTAAAAAAGGTAGAAATACCTCTTTGAAAATCTGCCTAAACGTTTTCTTATGTAATAGCTTATTATAAGTATTATTAAAAAGTACTTTGTCAAATTGAAACATTGCCATTTTGAACGCATTGATAGCCTCATCATTAACAGCATATTTAAATGCTAGCTCTCTTGCATTAGTAACAATTTGCTCTTCAGACATTTCTGCTATCTTAGAAATCTTATAATTATGTTTATTAAGAAGAACGACATTCAATAATTTTAATAAACTTTCGGAAGAATAATAACGGATATTAGTATCTGACCTATTAGGCTCTAATAAATTATATCTCTTTTCCCATATTCTTATGGTATGAGCCTTGATTCCAGATATGTTCTCAAGGTCTTTAATAGTAAAAACTGTCTTTATATTGTTCAACGTTACAAGGCTTTTATTAAACAAATATATTAATTTTTTAGCTTTTAGATAAATTTTGAGCGTTAATATGTAACATTTTATATATTCGACCTACTTATTGTTTAAACTAACTAGAGGAAATTGTGTCAGATAGTCTTGAAGACAAGTTTTTAAATGATTTTGAATCAAATCAGAATATAGTTCATAAAATTTGTAGAATTTATACTACAAATTCGAATGATCATAATGATTTGTTTCAGGAGATAACTATTCAAGTTTGGAAAAATTATTCCAAATTTAGAGGTGATGCGAAGTTTAGTACTTGGATGTATAGAGTTGCATTAAATACAGCTATTTCTTTATACCGAAAATCTACTAAATCTGTAAAAACTCAAGACATATCAGACATAGCCTATAAAATTAAGTCTGTTGATTATGATGATACAGAAGAAAAACAACTGAAAGCATTATACAATGCAATTCAGAAGTTAAATGATATTGACAAAGCTCTAGTGTTTCTTTATTTAGAAGATAAATCGTATAAAGATATCTCAGAAACGTTGGGAATAAGTGAAGTGAATGCTCGTGTTAAAATGAACAGAGCAAAGGATAAATTAAAAAAAGTATTAAACCCATAAACACGTATGGATTTATTAGATAAGTATAAAAAAGCTTGGGAAAACCAGCCTGAGGATGATCAAAAAGTATCAAAAGTTGATATTTATAGAATGACTAAGTTACGATCTTCGTCGATTGTAAAATGGATTTTTATTATTGGGCTGATGGAATTTGTTCTATGGAGTGTTTTAAACATCATGATATCTAAAACTAAATATTTGGATATCTATGAAGAGTTAAACATGCTAACATTGCTCAACTACACCTATTATTTTAATCTTGTAGTTGTTATTGTTTTCTTATATCTATTTTACAAAAATTTCACTTCGATTAATACTACTGATAACACCAAGAGTTTAATGAGTAAAATTATTAAAACTCGTAAAACAGTTAAGTATTATATGTACTATAACATTATTGGAGGTGTTTTATTAATGATTATTTTCAATATTATTATTCTTAATACTCCAAATGGTATTGAAATGCTAATGCCAAATGAAGCTGGAAAATTTGCTGATAGTTCAGAACTAGTAACAGCATTTTTAATATCTCAAACTATTGTCATATTATTAATGATTGGATGTTTAGTCTTGTTTTATTACTTATTATACGGAATTTTACTTCGTAAGCTAAATAAGAATTACAAAGATTTAGCTAAACTGGATGAATGATGAAAAAAGTATTTTTACTTATTTTTCTATCAATTGCTTTCACTGGAATTAGTCAAGAAGCTAATGATTCAAAATTCTGGGACAAGGTACGATTTGGTGGTAGTTTTGGCGTTGGTTTTGGTAATAATACATCCAATGTAGCCATATTTCCTTCTTCCATTTACGAATTCAACGAAACTTTTGCTATGGGTGTTAATTTAGGATATCAATATGCCAAAAGAAATGATGTAAAATCCAATGTTTTTAGTAGTGGACTTCTTGGTTTAGTAAATCCTATATATGAAATTCAGCTTTCTGCTGAATACGAACAATTATTTGTAAATAGTTCATTTGGAGATTTCCGTGAAAGCTATAATTACCCCGCTTTGTATTTTGGTGCGGCATATCAAATTTCAAATAATTTTGTAATTGGTTTACGATATGATGTTTTATACAATACTAACGAAAGCATCTATGCATCTGCCTTATCACCTATCGTAAGAATCTTCTTTTAGAAATTTTTTAACTCTGTTAAAAGCTTTTTATGCATTGAGTCTGTATAATCAAGATGGGTAACTATGCGTATTTTACCTTCCCCCATTGAGATCATTAAAATTCCTTTGCTTCTCATTACCTCAATAAACTCCATCGGATTGATAGTATCGTTTACATAAAAAATGATAATATTAGTTTCAACAGGTTCAACTTTTTTTACAAAGTGAAGGTCGCCTAAAACTGTTTCTATTTCTTTAGCTTTCTGGTGATCCTCTGCCAATCTATTAACATGATTATCTAATGCATAATTTGCCGCTTCAGCTAAATACCCAACTTGTCGCATTGCACCACCAAATAATTTTCTGATTCGTAATGCTTTTTCCATATGCTCTTTACTTCCCACTAAAATAGAACCTATTGGTGCTCCTAAACCTTTTGATAAACAAATTGAAATGGTATCAAACAACTCTCCGTATTGCTTTGGTGTTTCATTCTTAGCAACCAGCGCATTAAACAATCTTGCTCCATCTAAATGATATGCTAAATTAAATTCACGAGAAACTTGTTCAATCTTCTTTAACTCTTCAAAATCCCAACAAGCACCTCCGCCTTTATTGGTAGTGTTCTCAATACAAACTAATCTAGAATAAGGAACATGTATATCTGATCTTCCTTCAGCAGCATATCGTAACTGCTCTGCTGTAAACATTCCTCTGTTTCCATCAATTAATGTACAAGTAACACCAGCATTAAACGCTGCTCCTCCACCTTCATAATTATAAACATGTGCCCATTTATCGCAAAATAATTTATCTCCTGGTTGTGTGTGTAACTTAATAGCTGTTTGGTTTGCCATTGTTCCAGATGGAAAAAACAAAGCATCTTCCATACCAAACATATCTGCTACTTTTTCTTGTAACATATTAACTGTTGGATCTCCCTTAAAAACATCATCTCCTACTTTAGCATTCATCATTGCTTTTAACATTCCCTCAGTAGGTTTTGTAACTGTATCGCTTATTAAGTTTATTTCCATTTTTAAGTATGTTTTTAAAGTGTATTTTTGCAAATATGATTACACATGAACAGCTAAAAAATATCGCTGAACGCGTTGCCAAGTTAAAAGGTTATTTAGAGATTGACAAGAAATTAATTGAAATTTCTAACGAGGAAGAGAAAACTGCTGATCCTGATTTTTGGAATAACCCAAAAGAAGCTGAAAGCTTAATGAAATCGTTACGTTTAAAGAAAAAATGGGTGAATGATTACAATGAAGTTCTAGCCATGAGTGAAGACTTAAACGTTTTATATGATTTTTATAAAGAAGGTGATGTTGAAGAAAGTGAAATTAATGAACAATACGAAAAGACAAATTCTTTTTTAGAAGATATTGAGTTTAAAAACATGCTTTCTGAAGAAGGAGATAGTTTAAGCGCAGTGATTCAAATTACAGCTGGAGCTGGTGGAACTGAAAGTTGTGACTGGACAGAAATGCTCACGCGTATGTACACTATGTGGGCTGAAAAACAAGGATTTAAAGTAAAAACGTTAAACTTCCAAGAAGGTGATGTTGCTGGAATAAAAACAGTTACGTTAGAATTTGACGGTGATTATGCTTTTGGTTGGCTAAAAGGTGAAAACGGTGTACACAGATTGGTTAGAATCTCTCCTTTTGATAGCAATGCTAAAAGACATACCTCTTTTTCATCAGTATATGTATATCCTGTTGCGGACGATTCTATTGAAATTGAAATCAATCCAGCAGACATTGAAATTACAACAGCCAGATCTAGCGGTGCTGGAGGACAAAATGTAAATAAAGTTGAGACTAAAGTACAGTTAGTTCATAAACCTACTGGAATCCAAATTCAGTGTTCTAATTCAAGATCACAGCATGATAACAGAGCTACTGCATTACAAATGTTAAAATCTCAATTATATGAGATTGAACTTCAAAAAAGACAAGCCGCTCGAGCTGATATTGAAGCTAACAAAATGAAAAATGAATGGGGAAGCCAAATTAGAAATTATGTAATGCACCCTTACAAACTTGTTAAAGACGTTAGGACAGCTCATGAAACTGGTAATGTTGATGCTGTTATGGATGGAAATATTAATCCGTTTTTAAAGGCTTACTTAATGATGATGGGGCAGAAAGAAATCTAAAGTCTAAAGTCTAAAGTCTAAAGTCTAAAGTCTAAAGATAAAATTTATAATAAAAAAACATGATAAAAATATACCACAATCCAAGATGTTCTAAATCTAGACAAGGTTTAGCTATTATAGAAGAAAGCGGAAAAGAATTTACAGTTGTTAAGTATTTAGACGAAACTTTAGATGAAAAGGAATTATCTGAACTTATAACGCTTCTTAATATCTCTCCAATAGAACTGGTAAGAAAAAATGAAAAAACCTGGAAAGAAGATTACAAAGGAAAAGAATTAAGCGATCAAGAGATTATTAAAGCTATGGTTGAAAATCCTAAACTAATTGAAAGACCAATAGTAGTAAACAATAAAAAAGCTGTTATTGGTAGACCTCCTGAAAGCATCAATGATATTTTGTAGAAATTAAAAAGCTCGCTAAAGGCGAGCTTTTTTTATGTATTTCAAATACTTTTTATACTTCCTCTAACTGACTTTTTGTTTTTGTTCTTCCATAATAATAAATGTAGATATAACACATCATAATCAATACAAAAGCTAATTTAAAACCTAAACTATCCACTAACATTCCGTATAACGGAGGAATAACAGCTCCTCCAAAAATAGCTGTACATAAAACACCTGAAGCTTGTGGTTTAAGATCTTCTAAACCTTCTAAACTTAAAGAGAAAATTGTCGGGAACATAATAGAGTTAAATAATCCAACTGCTAAAATTGCCCACATAGAAGCTAAACCTGTTGTTGCTACAGAAATAATAATCATTAAGATAGCTAAAGATGCAAAAAGTCCTAATACTCTTACTGGTGATAATATTTTTGTTAAGTAAGCGCCAATAAAACGACCAATCATTGCTCCTCCCCAATAAAAAACAACAAATACACCTAATAAAGATTTTGGATCTGAATCTGTAAATGATTTATTAAATAAGGTAGCAATTGTATTAGCAATAGACATCATAGTTTCATTTGAAGAAATTAAAGGCGCTAAATTCATATCCATAAAATAATTTACCAAATAACTACCAATAGCTACCTCAGCTCCAACATACACAAAAATGGCAATTACTCCCATTACTAAAGACTTTTTGCTTAATAACGTCTTATAGCCTTCATTGGGAACTTTTTCCATTACTTTAGGGAGCTTTACAAAAACAAATATGACGGCCAACAACACTACAAAAAAAGCAATACTTAAAAAAGGTGTTTGTACTGCTGATGCTTCAGAAATATAATATGCTTCTTTTTCAGCGCTTGCCAAACTTGCAATTTCTTCTTGAGTTTTAACTTTATCACTTAAAATTAACATTGCTCCAATTGCTGGTGCTATTGTTGTTCCTAAAGAATTAAAAGCCTGAGATAAATTCAATCGACTACTAGCGCCATCTTCAGAACCTAAAACTGCTACATAAGGATTTGCTGCAACTTGAAGAATTGTCATTCCTCCAGCCAACACAAAATAAGCCAACATAAAAACACCAAAAATACGATAGGAAGCAGCTGGATAAAACAATAGGCAACCCAAAGCCATTGTTATTAGTCCTAATACAATTCCGCGCTTATAACCTATTCTAGCAAGAATATTCCCTGCAGGAATTGATAATAAAAAATAAGCACCAAAAAAAGCAAACTGAACTAGTCCTGCTTGAAAATAAGATAATGTAAATACTTCTTTTAATCTAGGAATTAAAGAATCTACTAATACGGTAATAAATCCCCATAAGAAGAATAAAGAGGTTAAGAAAACAAAAGCCGTTTTATACGATTTATTGGTTGTTGTCATATGAATTATTTGGTCTTTAAATAAAAATCTGATTGAATATTTTTTGTCTCTCCATTTTTAAACATGTTATAGCTAAACCATTCGTGAATTGAATAACTTCCTACTTCACCTTTTTTGTTTAATGCAATATAACACACTTGAAAATCTTTATAATTACTATTTGGTCTACTTACAATTCTTTTAATAGCCTCTTCACAAGCTTCTTGTGGCGATTTCCCTTGTCGCATTAACTCAACAATTAAAAAGCTACCAACTGTTTTTAACACTTCCTCTCCTAATCCAGTAGCAACTGCACCTCCAACTTCATTATCAACATACAAACCAGAGCCAATTATAGGTGAATCTCCAATTCTACCTGCCATTTTATAAGCCAATCCACTTGTTGTACAAGCTCCAGAAATATTTCCTTCAGCATCCAAAGCTAACATTCCAATCGTATCGTGGTTTTCAATGTTTATAATTGGTTTGTATTCTGATTTCACTTTCCAATCTTCCCATGCTTTCTTGGAATCTTCCGTTAATAAATCCTCCTTAACAAAACCGTTAGTTAATGCAAATTTCTCTGCTCCTTCTCCAGCCAAAATTGCGTGAGGCGTTTCTTCCATTACCTTTCTAGCCAAAGAAATTACATGCTTTATGTTTTTCACTCCAACTACAGCTCCATAATCACCTTTCTCATTCATTACACAAGCATCTAGCGTAACATCTCCATCTCTATCTGGTAAACCTCCAATTCCAACAGTTTGATTCTTCGGATTTGCTTCCTCCTTTTTACAACCTTCAACTACTGCATCTAACGCAGAACCACCATTTTTGAGGACTTCTGCCGCCGCATTAATCGCGTCAGGAAAATTCCAAGTTCCAATAGCTATTGTAGTAATTTGTGACTGAACTTTCTCCTTTTTTTCTTCAGCACTTGACTCTTCTTTCTTGCTGACACAATTGTATATAGTTAGCAACGAGAGCAAACTTAGACTAATTGCTGGTATACTTTTTATAAATTTTCTGCCTTTCATCCTATTATTTTATCATTATTTCATCAACAAAAATCCATGAACGTCCATCGTGTGGATAGCCTAAATGCCATTTTGGTAATTCTCCTAATTTTTTGGCTTTGATTTTTATGTAACGAGCAAATAAACGCTGATTCACTTGCACTTTATTAATCTTAACTTCATCTGTCTGAAATGGCTTTGGTGCTTTCCATTCTTTAATTTTTCGGAATGATTTTCCGTTGTTGGAATAATAGATTTCAACATCAGTAGGTAGGAAAATCCAACTTCGCTGATCGCGTAAAAAATTTATTTCAACACTGGAAATTTGTTTCCGCCTTCCAAAATCAACAATTGCTTCCACATCTTCATTCCAGTATCCTTGCCATGTACCTGTTCTAAAATCTTCTGTTCCTAGAATTCCATCAATTAAAGCGTTATTTCCACCAGCATTGTATTGATTCGCATACTTTGTTTTTAATTCGATTTTTATATTCGGATCAATTTTATAGAAATCGGTAGTTATAATCGAACTTTTAATTTCCCCCCTTTGAGAATAAACTTGTAGCGTCGACTTTTCTTCAATTGTAAAAGGATTTTTATATTCTTGGTATGCACTTCCATTTAATGAATAATAAGTTAGTACATGTTTCTCTACATTCGCTAAAACAACCTGCGTACTTCCTTTAAAAGCTACTTCTCCTTTTTCTATAAATGGAGCTGGAACAATTAAATATTCATTTATACTTGTAACTGGATGTTCTTCTTCTTTCGTTCCCCAATCTGAAGGAGTATCGATCATCTCAAAAACTATAGTGCCTCCATTGACAATTTCTTCATGAGTAATGTAAGTCCTATTCAATGACTTTCCATTTAGAAAAGCTTCTTTTATATACACATTTTTATCGCTCAGATTCTTGGCTTGAACAGTAAATACTTTTCCATTCTCAAGATTAAAAGAAGCTTTATTAAACAATGGTTTTCCAATGATATATTGATTTGAACCTGGAGTTACGGGATAAAACCCTAAAGAACTAAAAATATACCAAGCACTCATTTGTCCGCAATCTTCGTTTCCTGAAATTCCATCTGGAGAATTTGTATATTGTTCCGTTAAAATTTGCTGAATCTTTTCTTGAGTTTTATGAGGTTTTCCCACAAAATTGTACAAATAAGCCATGTGATGACTAGGTTCGTTTCCATGCGCATACTGACCAATTAATCCCGTGATATCTGCTTGATGACGACCTGAGGTCTCTGCTTCAGCTTTAAATAGCGTATCCAAATTCTTTTCTAAAACCAACTTCCCTCCTAGTAACTTTATGTAGCCAGAAATATCTTGAGGAACATAATTACTATACTGCCATGCATTTGCTTCTGTGTAATTAAAGTTTACTTCGTAAGAATCAAACGGAGCAAACCAAGTATTTCTAAAACGACCTCTCATAAATTGAGATTTCGGATCAAAAATATTCTTATAATTCTGAGCTCTTTTTATATACGTTTTATAATCCGCAGGCTTATTAATTGCTTTTGCCATTTGAGCAATCGTCCAATCATCATAGGCATATTCTAAGGTTTTAGAAACCGATTCACTTTCTTTCTCTACAGGAATATAACCAAGACTTTTATATGATTTTAATCCCAACTTATCACGAGTTGCAGAATGTTTCATGGCTTGTAATGCTTTTTCTGCGTCATATCCTTGAATTCCTTTTAAATACGCATCAGCTATTACAGGAACAGCATGATAACCAATCATACAACCTGTATAATTTGCAGATAAATCCCAAATTGGCATAATTCCACCTTCCTCATACTTTGCTAAAAATGTATTGATAAAATCATTCGTTCGTTTTTGTTCAATAATAGTATATAAAGGATGTGTAGCTCTGTATGTGTCCCAAAGAGAAAAAACGGTATAATAATCGAAATCTTTAGTTTGATGAATTTCTAAATCCATTCCTCTATATCTACCATCAACATCTTGATATATATTGGGAGCAATCATTGCATGATACATGCTGGTGTAGAAATTCGTTTTATAATCATCATTATCGCTCTCTACTACAATTTTTCTTAACTGCTTCTCCCAAATATCTTGTGCATCAATATATACTTCTTGAAATGATTTATTGCTAATCTCTTGTTGCCAATTATTTTGTGCTCCTTTTTCATCAACGGCTGAAATTCCAATAGTAATTTCCATTGCAATCCCCTTAGAAATACCAAAATCAAAAGCCGCTTTTACTTTCTTACCACTTTGAGCATCATCTAAAAAAGTTACTTTTTCAAATGGTTGGCTAAAATGAATATCATAAAATAAATTTTGATTAGTTGCCCATGCTTTTGATTTTCTATATCCAGAAATGGTATTCTTAGAATTAACAGTCACTTTTGAATCTAATACTTCATCTCGATGCTCTAAATCTAAAATTATAATTTGTTTAGAGCCTTTTGGAAAATTATATCGGTGCATTCCACTTCGTTCAGAAACGGTTAATTCAACATCAATATTTGTATCATCTAAATGGACTTTATAATAACCTGCTTCTGCAACTTCTTTTTCATGAGAAAACTTTGATCGATAACCTTCTTTGCCATCTGCTCCATTATTAAAAACAATATCATTCGTAGGCATTAATAAGATATCTCCATAATCTGAAACTCCAGTTCCACTTAAATGCGTATGAGAAAATCCGTAGATATATTCATCAGAATAATGATACCCAGAACAACCATCCCATCCATCCAAACGAGTATCTGGACTTAATTGCATCATCCCAAAAGGCATTGTTGCACCAGGATAGGTATGTCCATGGCCACCTGTTCCAATAAACGGATTCACATATGAAATTAAAGGTTTTGTGATTTTTGCGGGAGTAATTGTTCCTTTTTTACAACTATACAGTAATAATCCTATTAAGAAAAGGAGTATTGTTTTAAGCTTCATTTGGTTTAGATTCTTATTTTTAAGTTCCCTAATATACTAAAATGAAAATTTTAAAATACTTCATTCCGTTTTTATTACTATGTATTCAATGTACAAAAGAATCTAAGAAAGCAATTCAACCGGCTATTATTCCTATACCAGAGTATCAAGAAGTTAAAAAAGGTTCATTTGTTTTTTCAAGTGGAACTCATGTTACAGGAGATTCTGAGGTATCAATAGTAATCAATTATTTTAATACGTATGTAGCAACAAATCTTAACATAAAACCAAACGCTAATAACGAGACGAATACTATTACTTTTTTGATTGATAACGAAATTAAAAACGATGAAGAATATCATTTGTCAATTACAGAAAATAACATTCAAATAAAGTCTAAGACAGCTAAAGGTGCTTTTTATGGAGTACAAACTTTACTACAATTAGTACCAACAAAAAATGATTCAAAAGAAATTGCGATACAATGTTTAGAAATTAAAGATAAGCCTGAATTTGCTTATCGAGGAATGCATTTAGACGTTGCTAGACATATGTTTTCTGTATCATTCATTAAAAAATACATTGACGTTATTGCCTCATTGAAATACAATACTTTTCATTGGCATTTAACTGAAGATCAAGGTTGGAGAATTGAAATAAAGAAATATCCTAAGCTACAAGAAATTGCAGCATTTAGAGATGAAACACTTATTGGACATTATAATGATCAACCACAGAAATTTGATGGTAAAAGATATGGAGGTTATTATACCCAAGAAGAAATAAAAGAGATTGTGAAATATGCTTCTGAACGTTTTGTTGAAATCATTCCTGAAATAGAAATGCCTGGACATTCTCAAGCTGCCATTGCTGCGTATCCAAAATTGGGATGCACTGGAGAAAAAGTTGAAGTTGCTAAAAAATGGGGCGTTTTTAGCGAAGTATATTGTCCTTCGGAAACAACTTTTAAATTTTTGGAAGATGTAATAGATGAAGTAATTGAATTATTTCCTGGAAAATACATTCATATTGGAGGAGATGAAACTCCTAAAACGAATTGGAAAAACTCGACTTTTTGTCAAGAATTAATCAAAGAAAAAAACTTAAAAGACGAACATGGTTTGCAAAGCTATTTCATCAAGAGAATGGAAAAATACATCAATTCTAAAGGAAAACAAATTATTGGTTGGGATGAAATTTTAGAAGGAGGTTTAGCTCCAAATGCTACGGTTATGTCTTGGCGAGGAACAGAAGGTGCAGTTAAAGCAGCAAAAGAACATCATAATGTAATTTTAACTCCTTTATCTCATTGCTATTTCGATTATTATCAATCTGAAAATGAAAACGAACCTTTAGCCATTGGTGGTTTTTTGCCTCTAGAGAAAGTTTATAGTTTTAATCCTATTCCAGAAGAACTAACCCAAGAAGAATCTAAATATGTTTTAGGAGCTCAGGGAAATATTTGGACTGAGTACATAAAAACTCCTGAAAAAGTTGAATATATGGCTTTTCCTAGAGCAGTAGCTTTAGCCGAAGTTCTTTGGTCTAAACCCGAACATAGAAATTTTGAAAACTTTGAAAACAGACTTGAAATTTTCCATGAACAATTAAAAAGTAAAAAAGTCAACTTTGCAAATCATTTACATGAAATCGAAGGGGATTTATCTAAAAATGAAAATGATGAACTTGTGTATTCTTTAGAGTCAGCTTCAAAGAAATCTGTTATTAGATATACTTTAGATGGAACAACTCCATCTATTACTTCAGATGTGTATAAAACTCCGATTCTAATTGATAAAACTACCCATATTAAAGCAGCGAGTTTTGATACTGAAAAACAAGTAAGTTCCTTATTTACAACAAAAGTTAAATTACACAAAGCAGTTGGTAAAAAAATTAGTTTAAATGTTGAGCCACATCGATCTTACAACGCTGGAGGAAAACAAGCTTTAATTAATGGAATTTCTGGTAGTGATAAACGATATGGTGATAAAGAATGGCTTGGTTTCTCTGGAGACGATGTAAAAATCACCATTGATTTAGACACTTTAACGTCTATAAACAGTATCAAAATGCGTTTTCATAATGGAAACGGACAATGGATTTACGCTCCTGAAAATATTAATATAGTATTTGACAATAAAGCAAAACATAAGTACGAAATTAAAAATGATAGCTTGCTAGTAAACTTTACTACTAATTTCGATGCTATAGAAACTAAAACGATACAAATAGAAATTCCCAACTACGGAATTATTCCGGAAGGAAGACAAGGTGGAGGCTTTAATGCTTGGACATTTATTGATGAAATAATTATTGAATAATGAAATTAGAAGTTTGTGCAAATTCATATCAATCGGCTTTTAATGCAGAAAAAGCTGGAGCTCATCGAATAGAATTATGTTCAGAATTAAGTTTAGGAGGTATAACACCTTCATACGGATTGATACAAAAAGTAACTTCTGAATTAACCATAGAAACCTTTGTGTTAATTCGACCTAGGAGTGGAAACTTTGTGTACTCTGAGGATGAATTTGAAATAATGAAACAAGACATTGTAAAATGTAAATCATTAGCAGTGAATGGGATTGTTTCAGGTGTTTTAAGAAAAGATAATACAATCGATATAGAACGAACTGAAGAATTGATTTCTTTAACTTATCCGCTTCCTTTTACTTTTCACCGAGCTTTTGATTTGATTACGAATCCAATTGACGGAATTAAGAAATTAATTGAGTTAAAAGTTAATCGAGTATTAACTTCTGGTCAACAAAACAAAGCGTTAGAAGGTATTTCTTTATTGAAAGAATTAAATCAACAATTTGGTCATCAGATTATCATTCTACCTGGTTCTGGAATAAATTCTAATAATGTTTATGAATTCAAAAAAGCAGGTTTTACTGAAGTTCATGCTTCAGCTTCTAGTAAAATTGAAGAAAGTTCCGCTTTAAGCTTCGATGGAATTACTCAAACAGTTTCTGACTCAGAAGAAATAAAGAGGATTTTAAACGTTATAACTTCTTCACAAAATTCTTATTAATCAAAAATGTGATTACTGCAGAGATATTTTACCGTCATTGCGAATGAAGTATAACGAAATGAAGCAATCTGCAAATCAAAAGTAAGATTACTTCGTCGTTACCTCCTCCTCGTAATGACGTATCGTTCAGATTTATTTACATTTAAAAATCATTAAGAACTCTTAAAAAAGTACGATTTTAAAAAACCTAATCCGTAACCATAAAATTGAGTGAGAGTAGTTACAATACTTAAATAAGCAACTTTAAAACTTTTATTCTGTAGTAAAGAGTCTAGGAACAAAACAACAAAATAAGCTACATAACACAATAAAAATTGCCAGTAACCAAACAACGCTAAGACTAAGAATATATCTAAACCTACAATAAATAAAGATGGAAACCAATAGGTAATTTTCTTTGTACTTGGAAATCTTCTATTCAATTCTGGGCGTGCTGTTCCAAAAGAAAAGGTTTGCTTAAAAAATTGTTTGATACTTGTTCTTCTTTTGTGATAGACATAAGCTTCAGTAATTAACTGTGTGTCGTATCCTTCGCTCCATAATCGAAAAGATAAATCAATGTCCTCTCCTACTTTATAATGATTGAAACCTTTTGTTTTTTTAAAAGCTTCTTTAGAAATTCCCATATTGAAACTTCTTGGCTGAAACTTCCCTACACTTTTTTTCTTGCCACGAATTCCTCCTGTAGTAAAAACAGAAGTCATAGAATAATTAATAGCTTTCTGCAATGGAGTAAAACTCTCATGTGCTTTATCAGGTCCTCCGAAAGCATCCGTAAAATTATGTATTAAAGCATTTTTTACACTACTTAAATAAGTAGTTGGTAAAATAACATCAGAATCTAAAATAATAAAGTAGTTCCCTGTAGCTCTTTCCATTCCGAAATTACGTGACATTCCAGCTCCAGAGTTCTCTTTATAGTAATATTTTAAATGTAGGTTTGAAGCGTATTTTTTAATAATATCTTCAGATGAAATATCTGATCCATCTTCCACAATTAAAACCTCATAATCATCTCCGAAGTCTTGTTTCGTTAAACTATAAAGTAACTCATCAATTTCTTTTGGTCGATTATAAACCGGTACAATTATGGAAAAGGATAAATTCATTTATACTAGGACAGATTCATTAATTTCTTTGGTAATTCCGTTCCAAAGATGAACTCTCATTTTTAAAGCTTTTTTAGCATAAAATAACACATCTTCCCATTTTTGTTGGTCATCCCCACATAATTCCTCTATCATTTCAAGTGATAATGGTCCGTGTTCATCTCCATCTAATTCAATATGCCTCTTTAAGTAATAGGTTAATTTACTGTAGTTAGCATTACTTTCTTCTTCAGTGTTTTTAACAATTTCTAAAAACATATCTGGAATTAAATCTTCACGACCGAACGTAAAAACAGATGCAATTAAATGAGATTCTTTTGTTTGAATCACTTCAAAAGTAAAAGACACAAAGTCTAAAACACCCTCATTAACATTACTCTTTTTAAGAGCCTCTTTAATATCATTTCCATCATACACTTCTGAAATGAAGTTAGCAATTAAAGAGGTATTCGCTCCCACTTGTTTCATTGCATCAACATACATTTCAAAATGACTTTTAGGTTCTCCTAATTCATTTACATCAGTCTCTTCTCCTAAAACTATTTCGTTAATAAAACGAGCTGTTTTAGTATTAACCTTTGGAAACCAAGGTAAACTTACACAAGTTAATTCACGTTGTAACGCTTTTAGAAGCGACATAAAATCCCAAACTGCAAATACATGAGATTCCATAAAGACTTTTACATCATCAATATTCTTTAAAGAAGCGTAAAGCTCGTGCTCTCTTAACGTTAATCGTAAACCTTCTAACTCTTTTTCTATGAAAGATATTTTGCTCATAAATTATACCTAATAAAAAATGCAAATCTAAAGATTTGCATTCTTGTATTTTGATTCTTTTAATAAGAAAAATTTATTCTTCTGTAAATCTTTCCATTACTGCATCACTCACACCCATGTTAGAGAATCCTCCATCGTGGAATAAGTTTTGTAATGTTACTTTTTTAGTTAAATCAGAAAACAATGAAATTGTATAATCTGCGCACTCTAAAGCAGTTGCATTTCCTAACGGAGACATTTTTTCTGCATATGCTAAGAATCCATCGAATCCTTTTACTCCGCTACCTGCAGTTGTTACCGTTGGCGATTGTGAAATTGTATTTACACGAACTTTATGATCTCTTCCGAAGAAATATCCAAAACTACGCGCAATAGACTCTAAATATGCTTTATTGTCTGCCATATCGTTGTAATCTGGGAAAACTCTTTGTGCAGCCATATAGGTTAATGCTACAATACTTCCCCACTCGTTCATTGCTTGTTTGTTATATAAAACATTCATTGTTTTATGAAAAGATACAGCAGAAACGTCCCAGCCTTTAGTTGTAAAATCGTAGTTAGGATCTGTATAGTGCTTTCCTTTACGAACGTTTACAGACATTCCAATTGAATGCAAAACAAAATCTAATTTTCCTCCTAAAATTTCCATAGATTTTTCAACTAAACTTGTTAAATCTTCCATAGAAGTAGCATCGGCAGGAATCACTTGCGATCCAGTTTTCTCAGCTAATTCATTTAATTGCCCCATTCTAAGTGCAATTGGTGCATTAGTTAATACAAACTCAGCTCCTTCTTCGTGAGCTCTTTCTGCAACTTTCCAAGCAATTGAATTTTGATCTAAAGCTCCGAAAATAATTCCTTTCTTACCTTTTAATAAGTTATACATGTTTTAGTGTTTATTTTCCTATTGGTTAATTAATTTTAAGCGTTGAATAAAACTCATTTTACGTTTTACTCTATTTATTGACGCATAAATTGATTCTAACGTTTTGTTGTTTAAAGTCTCTTGAACTGCTAATTTATAATACTTATGAGCATTCATTAAATCTTTTTTTAATTCATATGCTTGTCCCATTTTATTATAAATAGTTGACTTATCTACAACAGAACTTTGTACTACTTTGTTGCCAAAAGTAATCATTTCATCATTAAGATACATATCTATTAGTAAATATGCATAATTACTGTAGGCAGCATGGTAATCTGGCGCGAATTTAATCGCCAATTCTAAATGTCTTTTTGCTTTAGGAAAATTGTTATACTTTAAATTATACAACCACCCTAAATGATTGTGAGCTCTTCCGTAATCTGGAAACTCATCTAATAATTCTAATAACATTTCTTTAGCTTCAACTATCTTATTTTCTTCGATCAATTGATCTGCTTCGAAGAATAAATCCTCTGCTCTATTATCACTCATACTCCTTAATTTAATAGTTCTTTTGCATGTATTAATGCGCTTTCTGATATTTCTTTACCACTAAGCATTTCGGCTATTTCAGCAACTCTTTCATCGGTTGAAAGTAATTTTAAATTAGATGCTGTTTTACCATTTTTATCTTCTTTAAACACCTTAAAGTGCGACTTTCCTTTTGAAGCTATTTGAGGTAAATGTGTAATGGCTATTACTTGCATATACTTACTCATTTGCTCCATTATGGTAGCTATTTTATTTGAAACTTCTCCAGAAACTCCAGTATCAATTTCATCAAAAATTATGGTTGGTAGCTTACTATTTTCTGAAAGGATTTTTTTAATTGACAACATGATTCTTGACAATTCTCCTCCAGAAGCTACTTTCTTTAATTCTCCAAAGTTCCCTCCTTTATTCGCTGAGAATAAAAATGCTAATTCGTCTTTACCATTACTTAAATAACTCTCTGACGGAGAAATTTCAATAGAAAAACGTGCATTTGGCATACCTAACTCTGCAAGAAGAAACTCCAACTCTTTTGTTAACTTAGGAATTGCTTTGCTTCTTTCTGTTGTAATTAAGGAAGCTACTTCATCAAGTTTAACCGCTACCTCATTAACTTCTTGCTGCTTTTTATCAATAACTTCAGAAGCATTTTCAACACCTTCTACTTTTTCTGCTAGCTGTTCATGAATTTGTAATAATTCTTCCAATGTAGCAACTTGATGTTTCTTCTGTAAAGAATAGATAAGCTGTAATCGTTCATTAACTATTTCTAACTCATTTGGATTGAATTCTACATTTTCATTTGATTTCTCCAATTCTACAGCAATATCATCAAGCTCTATCTTTATACTAGAAACTCTTGAATGTAAATCTTCATATTCTTTAGAAAATGTGCTGATTTTTTCTAATGCATGTTCTAAAGAGTATAACAAATTTTGAACACCAACTTCTTCGTTAATCGTAATCTGTAAAGCTTCAGAGAGACTAGTTTTAATATCTTCTACATTATTTAAAACATCTAATTTAGCTTCTAAATCTTCTTGTTCATTCTCTTTTAAATCAGCTTCTTCTAACTCTTTGAATAAATGTAAATTATATTCGTATTGTTGATTCTCTTGTTCTTGATTTTCTTTTAATAAACGAAGCTCTTTAACAAGTGAATTATACTTTTTTAATCCTCTTTTATACGAGGCTACACGTTTATCATTCTTAGCAATTGCATCAATTACAGAAAATTGAAATAACGTATCAGAGAGTTGAAGTGTTTGATGTTGTGAGTGAATATCTACTAACTTCGATTTTAATTCACTTAACACACTTAAAACAACTGGTGAATCATTCACGAAAGCTCTTGATTTACCTGAAGGTAAAATTTCTCTTCTAATGATAGTTTTCTCTTCATAATCAAGATCATTTTCTTCAAAAAAATCTTTTAATGCATAAGAAGACAAATCAAAATCAGCTTCAATAATACATTTTGAATCACTTTCTTTCAACGAACTTAAATCGGCCCTATTTCCAAGGACTAATCCTAAAGCTCCTAAAAGTATTGATTTTCCAGAACCTGTTTCTCCAGTAATAATAGATAAACCATCAGAAAAACTGATAGATAACTCATCTATTAGTGCATAATTTTGTATGGTTAAATGATGTAACAAAAGCTATCTTTTATAGCCCGTAAAAATAAGGAATTTTAGAAAGAATAAGACAACAATTTCATTACCTAAAAAAGTTTAACTAGAATTTACAACTTTATTTCTTTCCACTTACTATTTTGAGTCGGCGCTACACGCTCTAAAATCTCTTTTACTTTGGCTTCGTAACCTGAAGATTTACCTGTTGAAAATATATTTACGATTTCATCTGACTTGGCATCTAAAAATACTCGAATCATATAATTCCCAACTGTTATATTAAAAAGCTTCTCTAAATCTATAACTGCTTGAGCAATTGCTTTTTTAGCTTCAATTTCTTTCTCTGTAAAATTATCAAAACCTAATCTGTGATAGTTGTAATAAATGGCTCTTAGCGTGTTAAATTTTGCCGACAATAAATTGTCTATTAATGTAAATCTATTCTGTGCTCCTACTTCATTTTGCCAAGCAGCATCTCCGCTTTGTTGTGCTTGAAGCATCACATTTTGAGCTTGTTTTAAATAATTTTCTCCGCCATTTAAGGCAAAAGAATCTGCATCAATTCCAATAATTGTATACACATAAAATACAATCACAGAAACCAAATTAGAATCAAAACTATTTGGGTTAAAAATCAACGGTTCAAACTCATTATATTGGAAACTTAAACTAGTATCGTTGATGTTTAATAATGTCGTTTCATAAGAGGCATTATAAACTGGTCGTGCTGATTGTACTTGAATACTTCCTGTAAAATTATTCCCATTCTGTTCGTTGATAATAATTGTAAATGCACAATTAATTCGTTCCTGAGGAAGTACTTTTTTGCTAGTCCATCTTGTTTGATTGATAAATTCAGTTATAGATTGTTCTAGCGTAGAAAAGACCTGTTTATTGGTGCTTTGTACTCTATCAGAATTTACAACAACTACCGCATTTAACTCTTCTTGAGCAATTAGAATTAAAGACGATAAACATAACGTTAAAACAAAAAATAATCTCTTAACAAACATAGAGCACTAACTAGTTGTCAGGTCGGGCGCAGTCAAGACCTTAGTTTAAATTATTAACCTCTCAACTGCGCTCGAGGTAACTAAAATTAATTCGAAATTCTTGTAATAATTTCGTTAATTATATCAACAGCAACTTCACTCTTTGATTTAAGATCATATACTGTTTCTTTAAAACTAGCATCAATAATAGTAATTTTATTTGTATCTCCAGCAAAACCTGCGCCTTTATCTCTAAGTGAATTCAGCACAATAACATCAAGGTTTTTGCTTTCAATTTTCTTTTTAGCATTTGAAACTTCATCATTAGTTTCTAAGGCAAAACCAACTAAAAATTGATTCTTTTTTGCTATTCCTAGTGACTTTAAAATGTCTTGTGTAGGTTCAAGCTCTATTACTAACGAAGTATCTTTCTTTTTTATTTTTTGGTCGGCCACATTTTTTGGTCGATAATCTGCAACTGCTGCAGACAATATTGCAATATCAACTTCTTTGTAATATTGATGACAAGCATCATACATTTCTTGAGCCGATGTAACATCAATTCTATGAATTAAAGAATGTGATACTTTTTGATGTGAAGGTCCAGCAACTAAATACACTTCTGCTCCTAATTTTGCTGCAACTTTAGCAATTTCAAATCCCATTTTTCCAGAAGAATGGTTTCCTATAAAACGAACTGGGTCAATTGCTTCATAAGTTGGACCTGCTGTTAATAACAACTTCTTACCTTTTAAAGGTAGTTTAGAAAGAATATCACTTTCTATAAAACTTACAATATCCTCAGGCTCGGCCATTCTTCCTTCACCAACTAATCCACTAGCTAATTCACCCGAAGTTGCAGGAATCATGATGTTTCCAAAACTTTGTAATTTTTCTAAGCTATTTTTCGTAGAAGCATGTTTGTACATGTCTAAATCCATAGCTGGAGCAAAATACACAGGACATTTAGCTGATAGATAGGTTGCTAATAATAAATTATCACAAACACCATTGGTCATTTTCGATAATGTATTTGCTGTAGCTGGAGCAATTAGCATAATATCTGCCCACAAACCTAACTCAACATGATTATTCCATAATTCATTCTCATCTTCTTGATCGTAAAAAGTAGAATGAACAGGATTTTTAGAAAGTGTAGAAAGTGTTAGAGGTGTTATAAAATCTTTAGACGCAGGAGTCATAATTACTTTGACTTCTGCGCCCGATTTTATAAATAAACGTACTAAACTAGCGGTTTTATAAGCTGCAATTCCAGCTGTAATTCCTAATAGTACCTTTTTTCCTTGAAGTACAGACATACATTATTTTGTGTCTGGAGATCTGTGATAGATCTTCTCGTTTAACCATTCTTCAACAGCAATCGCTGTAGGTTTTGGTAAACGCTCGTAAAATTTAGAAACTTCAATCTGCTCTTTGTTCTCGAAAACTTCTTCTAAGCTATCATTATAAGTAGCAAATTCATCAAGCTTATCAACTAATTCTTTTTTTAAATCAGAATTAATTTGATCTGCTCTCTTTGCTATAATAGAAATGGCTTCGTAAATGTTATCTGTTTGTGCTTCTACTGCTTCTCTGTTATAAGTAACTGTAGTAACAGCTGCCTTCGTTTCTTTATAATTCATATTTAACTTTTACTATTAACTATTAATTGCTGTATTCTCTCTTGTTCTTTATTTAATACGTCTAACATTTCCTCAGACTCCTTTTTAAACTTCGATTCAGGGAAATTTCGCTTTAACTTTTCATATGCCTTAAGAGCATTGTTGATACGCTCCTCTTTTTTTCGGTCTATACTTTTCATCGCAAAGTCGTGAGCTGCTTTAAATCTTAAATATAAAGCCTCTTCTTTGTAACGAGTACCTAAATAATCAGTAATCAAATTATCAAAAGCCGTTATTGCTGCTCTATAGTTTCTTGAATCAGTTTGAGCTGTGATATAATAACCTTTTGCTATTTCAAAAGCTTTAGTTTCTAACTTAAACTGTAATTCGTTATAATATTTATTTGCTTCAGCTAAACGAGGAGAATCTGGGTATTTATCAATAAAAGATTGAAAAGATTCTAATGCTTTGTTAGTATCCGTTGGATCTTTACTGTATACAGGTGCCGCTTTATAATAACTCAAAGCTGATAAAAAATCTGCTTCCTCTTGTTTAGAACTTTTAGGATAATTTTGTGAAAAACGATTGAAATAGTATCCTGCTATACTATAATTTTTTTCATTAAAATTTGAATTAGCAACCATATATTGGATTCTCTCCATTTGTGGTTTTGTACGATATGCGGGCGTAACTTTTTCAAATAAACGTAAAGCTTTGCTATACTTTTTAGCTTCATACATTTTTACCGCCATCTTATACTGCTCTTCAATAGAACCTCTATTTAAAACCTTTTGGTACTCTCCACAAGAGGTTAATAGTACTAACGATAAAACGAAATATATCTTTCTGATCATTTTTTGCATTTTGCAAAATTAGTAATTAATTATGTATTATTAAAATGAATTCGTAGTTACGAGTTCGTGTGCAATAACGTACAATTAACTATATGTTCCTATTAAACGTTTGTTAAATTTACTTTGGAGCATTTTGCTGCCCAACTAATTGCTTCACATCATTGTCGAATAAGTACAAGCCTCCTTTATCATCTCCAATTAGATTAATTTTGTCTAGTATATTTCTAGCCAATGCTTCTTCTTCTATTTGTTCTGCTACATACCATTGTAAAAAGTTATGAGTTGCGTAATCTCTTTCCTCTAACGTAATATGCACTAAATCATTAATTGATTGCGATACCATTACTTCATGATCAAACAAGGTTTGAAACATATCTTTGAATGAACCAAACTTTGGTGATGGAGCTTCTAAAGCTGGAACCATTGCGTGTCCGCCACGTTCATTTATAAATTTAACTAGTTTTAGCATGTGCATACGCTCTTCATCTGAGTGTGCGTACATAAATTGAGAAACTCCTTCAAATCCTTGAACTTCTGCCCAAGATGCCATTGCTAAATATACTTGTGATGACTGTGCCTCTATTTGTATTTGCTTATTTAATGCTGATTCTATTTTTTGTGATAACATAATTCTTTATTTTACAGTACAACAAAGATGCAAAAAAGCTCATAATTCTAGACTATGAGCTTTATTTAATTTCTTATAGAAGTATTTGGTTTATTGATGATCTATAAAATCAGATATTTCTGTTTGTAACTCTTCTGAAGCTTTTACTAAAGGTAAACGTACTTGATCTTCACAAATCCCTAATTTTTGTAACATAGCCTTTATTCCTGCTGGGTTTCCTTCTGCAAAAATCATATCAATACTATCAGCCACATTGTAATGTAACTCGTAAGCTTCTTTAGGCTTTCCTTCTAATCCCAATTGGATTAAACTAGAAAACTTTTCTGGCAATCCTTGAGCAATAACACTTATTACTCCTGCCCCACCAGCTAAAACCATAGGTAAAGCAATCATATCATCCCCTGAAATCACTAAGAAATCCTTAGGTACATTTTGAATTATCTTCATTGCTTGCACCATATCTCCTTTAGCCTCTTTTACAGCTATAATATTATCGAAATCATTTGCCAAACGAACAATTACTTCTGGAGACATATTTGAGGATGTTCTTCCAGGTACATTATACAATATTATAGGCTTTTCAGTCGCTTCTGCTATAGCTTTAAAATGCTGATATATTCCTTCTTGCGTTGGCTTATTATAGTAAGGAGAAACTGATAAAATAGCATCAAAATTAGATAAATCGGTGTTTTTTATTTCTTCTACAACAGCAGCTGTGTTGTTGCCTCCAATTCCAAGAACCAAAGGTAGTCTAACATTATTTACTTCAATTATCTTAGTTTTAACTGCCTCCTTTTCTTCTTTAGTCAATGTTGCAGGTTCGCCTGTTGTTCCTAAAACAACTAAATAATTGATTCCATTATTTATTTGGTAATTAACTAATCTTTCTAATCCATCGAAATCAACCGAACCATCTTCAAAAAAAGGAGTGACTAAAGCAACTCCTGTTCCAATAAATTTTTGCATTTCCTTCTTTAAATTTGATTCAAAATTACTGCTTTATTTAATATGAAAAATGGTTTATTTACAGAATACACAAATTTTTTAAGCTTGTTTAATTTTCTTCACTTTAGAAATAAGTGATTCAACTTTATCACTCAAATAATAAGTTATTATACAAGTTTCAGTAAAGCGCTTATAATTATATATTTATTATAAAATCATTTTATTTTAACATTTTTGAAATGAAATTCATTTTTATGCGTCTAAACCCGAAACAAATTTTAAATAATTATGAAAAAATACTTACCATTAATACTGAAACTTATTGCGGCTATCATTATGCTACAAACTTTATTTTTTAAATTTACTGGAGCTCAAGAAAGCATT
Organism: Tenacibaculum skagerrakense; assembly: GCF_004345825.1. Taxonomy (GTDB): domain Bacteria; phylum Bacteroidota; class Bacteroidia; order Flavobacteriales; family Flavobacteriaceae; genus Polaribacter; species Polaribacter skagerrakensis. The sequence goes on along the minus strand of NZ_SLXM01000003.1, from coordinate 18,900 downwards.
GATTTATTCACCAAAGTAGCCGGTGAAAACGAACACTTAATGCGTATAGGAACTGGAGTTTTAGAATTGATTGCTTCTATTTTATTGTTTGTACCCAAAAAAGTTTGGCTTGGTGCTGGTTTAACTCTAGGATTAATGGGAGGTGCTATTTTCTCTCATTTAACTAAAATTGGTATCGAACATAATAATGACGGTGGAACTTTATTTATAATGGCTGTTATTACCTTACTAGCTGGTGGAATTTTATTATTTCAAAACCGAAAAGACATTCCCTTCTTAAAACTATAATTCAGAATTAAGAGATTTTGCTATCATGGCTTTACAAATCATGTATTGAGCAACAATATATGTAATCATAATTAAGCTTCCTAAGTCAATAGTATTCAAGTAAAATTTATTGATAGCAATTATACTATCAGAAAGAATAAAAATTAAGGCACCAACAAGCAACCATAAATTTTCGGTTGCTTTGTTTTTTATATAATTTACTAAAGAAAAAGTTCCGAAAGCAGAAATAACCAATCCGTACACTATTACTGGAATCAATAATTCTTTTAAATTGTTTATAGTTAAAAAAACAATTCCCCCAAAGTAAAAAACAAAAGGTAAAGCAGATTTGATAAAAGTCGTTACTTTAATTTTTGGTAAAAATCCTTTTATAATTCTTATGTATAAAAGATGAGTCAATAAAAAAGAAACTAAACCAAAAACAAAATACTTTTCTGGAAACAACAATAAAACATCACCCCAGAAAGAAAAAAATAACGCCGAAATAAACAAAAAACTTGGCTTTTTTACTGAAATCAAATACAAAATAGCTAATAAGACTGTTATTAGTGGTTTACAGATAAATTCTAACAGTTCACTCTGAATTATAGTTCCATATATTTCAAAAAATGAAACTATTAAAAACACTATTGATACGAGAATTATTGTAAAGTTTTTCATGTAGACGTATAGTTTAGTTATTTAGAAATTTGCTTTTCCCTTAATATGAAAGATTTATAAAACAAGAAACAAGAAAGCATCCAAATACTCAAAGAAACTAGATCAAAATAGACATTTGAAATATTAAAAATTACGATAGCATAAACAGCATCAGAAATAACTCTAACGCTTATTGTTAAAAATAATAATGCATTAGCTAAAATCATATTATGCTTATAATTCAAGAGAGAAACTGAAAATAACAGTGAAACTGTAACTCCATAAAATAATATAGAAAAAAAACAATTCCCTTTATCTTGAATTACATATATAAATACAATTAAAAATAAAATTAATGATAAAATAAAGTAAATACCTACTTCCTTCTTTGCATTTTTTGAAATAGTATTCAACATCATTTTTACAAGAAGAAAATTTCCAATTCCATAAATTAAAAGAGCTAACCAAAACATGTTCAATGAAGAACTTACAATATCTGCTATTACTATAAATAAAAAGGTAGATATTATCAAAGGACTCTTTTTTTTACTCTCAAAACTATACAACATCAAAAGAAAAATAATTGGAACCGGTTTTAAAGAATTCCTTAAAGCATTATTCTCTGGTGTTACAGTTGCTAACATGTAAAGGTATAACACACTGGTTATAATAAACCCAATATATAATGCTATTTTGGTAACTCTATTCAAATTGTATGAATTTACTTTTCTAAACTTAAGGCTACATCATTCGTTGAAAAAAATTAGAAACTTGCTTTTCATTAAACAAAAAACCTCTGTAAAATAAGAAATTAGATATTAACAAGGTACTTAAAGAGAAAATATCAAAATACACATCCGATTCACTAAACAATACAATTGCATAAATAGAATCAGAAATTATACGAAAACCGATTGCAACAAGTAAAATAAAATTAGCATGCTCCATACTTTCTATGTAATTCATTAATATAAATGAAGTAACTAGACAAATACAGACACCATAAAATAATATTGGAATCATAGAGTTACCCGGATCATTTAAAACAAAAACGTACACTATAGTAAATAGGAACCCAAATAAGAGTAAGTATATTAATAACAACTTATAAGTTTCCTTATTTATATGTTTTCGTATTGAATTTACCAACAACAGATACGATAAACCATAACTTATAATACCGTAATTAAAACCGTAAGGAATTGACGTTAATACATCACCTATCATACTTAATAACAAAAAACCAATATACGTTTTGGTATATTTCTTTGTTTCAATCAAGTAGAGGATTACCAAAATAAGTGTAGGAAACGGCTTAATTTCAAACTTATATTCATGATCTACCACAATTAAATATATGCTGATTACACAAATTATTGCGTACAGTACAAATAGTAATCTTTTTATGTTTTTTTGTTTAAACAAGAATATTAGTTTATCATTCTTAAAAAATCATCCTCAGAAATAATTTCAATTCCTAAATCTTGTGCCTTAGTTAATTTACTAGGCCCCATATTATCTCCAGCTACAATAAATGAAGTTTTCTTTGAAATTGAACTACTAACTTTACCACCATTATCTTCTATAGCCTTTTTTAATTCATTTCTACTCATTTGGTAAAAAACTCCTGAAACAACAATCGACTTACCTTCTAGTTTGTTTGTTTGATTTTGAAGTTCTTCTTGAGAAACCTCCAATTGCAATCCATAACTTTTTAATCGGTTGATTAAAGTATTGTTTTTTTCATCATTTGCAAAAAGCATTACACTTTCTGCTATTTTTTCTCCAATCTCATCAACATTAATAAGCGTTTCAAAATCAGCATTTAAAAGGTTATCTATAGATTTAAAATGCTTCGCTAGTTTTTTTGCTACAGTTTCACCAACAAATCGAATACCCAGAGCAAATAATACTTTTTCAAAAGGAATCTCTTTTGACTTTTCAATTCCTTCAATCATATTTTGAGCAGATTTTTCTGCCATACGTTCTAATGGGATTACTTGATCGACGCTAAGCTCATACAAATCTGCATAATTCTCTATTAAACCTTCTTTAAATAACAACTCAACGGTCTCCGCTCCTAACCCATCAATATCCATAGCTTTTCTACTGATAAAATGCTGGATTCTTCCAGTAATTTGTGGTGCGCATCCAAATTCATTCGGACAATAATGTTTAGCATCTCCTTCAGTTCTAATTAATTCGGTGTTACACTCTGGACAACGTGTAGCATATTGAGTTGGTTCTGAATCAACAGGTCTCATGGATAAATCAACTCCCATAATTTTAGGAATAATCTCCCCTCCTTTTTCTACATAAACAGTATCACCTATTCGGACATCTAATTTTTCAATTTGATCTGAATTGTGCAACGATGCTCTTTTTACAATAGTTCCTGCTAAATAAACAGGTTCTAAATTTGCTACAGGTGTTATAGCTCCTGTTCTTCCAACTTGATATGTTATTTCATTTAACACTGTTGATACTTGCTCAGCCTTGAACTTATAGGCAATTGCCCATCTTGGCGACTTAGAAGTATATCCTAATTCTTCTTGTTGATATAAAGAATTTACCTTTACCACAACACCGTCTGTTTCATAAGGTAACTCGTGCCTTTTTGTATCCCAATAATTAACAAACTCTAAAACTTCACTAATAGACTTAGCTAACGCAATAGTTTCAGGAACTTTAAAGCCACAGTTTCTCGCAGCGTTTAAACTTTCAAAGTGAGTTTTATATTTTCTTTCATTTGTAACAACCTGATACAACAAACAGTCCAAAGGTCGTTTAGCAACTTCTGCGCTATCTTGTAATTTTAAACTTCCGCTAGCAGTATTTCTAGGGTTTTTATAAGGTTCTTCTCCATTTGCAATTCTATCTTCATTCATCGCATTAAACCCTTCTAGTGGTAAAATAATTTCCCCTCTCATTTCAAAATCAGAAACAAAATCATTAGTTATTACTAAAGGAATCGACCTTATCGTTCGGATATTGGTAGTTACTTCATCTCCTTGAAAACCGTCTCCACGTGTAACGGCGCTTATCAAGCTTCCGTTTTCATAGGTTAAATTAATAGAAGCCCCATCATACTTTAATTCACATGTGTATTCAATTTCCGAAGTACCCAATAATTTTTGAATACGTTTTTCCCAATCTAACAAATCTTCTTTTGAATAAGAATTATCCAAAGAGAACATTCGGTTTTTATGTGTTACGGTATTAAAATTTTTAGTAACCTGTCCACCAACTCTTTGCGTAGGAGAATTAGGATCAAAAAACTCAGGGTGCTCTTCTTCTAATTTTTCAAGTTCTTTTAGTTTTATATCAAACTCATGATCAGAAATTGTAGCATTATCAAGAACATAATAATTGTAATTATGCTTGTTTAATTCGTCTCTTAACGATTGAATTTTATCTAGTACTTTCATTATTGTCTTACCTTACCCGTTAATAAGCTAACTCCTTTTGGAAATGGATTACCAGAAGACCTTCTAAATGAAACTATTTGTCCACAATGCCAAATAGCATCTGCTATAGGTCCGTTTAACTGATTCCAAAATGGGTACTCTTCTACGTTACCATTTCCTCTTTTAATTTTCATTACAAATTTTGAAAGATCCTTAGCCTCTTTTAAAATATCACTAGCCTTTTTGAAATTAGTAAGAGTTAGTGCTCTCATTTCATTAAATGATAACGAGTCCTTATCTGGAAAAGTCATTTCTGTATTTTCAACAGCACTAAGTGTCATGATAGATAATATTAAAATATGATCTGCTGTTTCTAAAATGCTTCTGGTGTTATCTCCTGGTTTGTATTGTAAATCTTTTTCTTTTAAATCTTTTGTTGCCCAATAATATCTAAACCCTAAACCATCAATTAATCTACTTGCAACTGATCCTGCTGTATAGGTTTCTGGATAATTAGGAATCTCATGATAAGGTAATTCCTGAGCTTCAATATGGTTTGCCATAACAAAAAATAAGATTAAAGATAATAAGGACTTCATGTATAAAGTTTAAAAAAATGGTTTTGCAATTTACTATTTTTAAACAAAAAAAATCCGAAGTATTTACCTCGGATTTTTAAAGTTGAAATAGTAGTTGTCTACTAATAATAAGTATATCGACGAACTTTTGCTATGTGCTTAGCCAAACGCATTACTTGGTGAGAATAACCATATTCGTTATCATACCAAACGTAAATTACAATTGTATCTCCATCTACAATTGTAGCTTTACTATCAAAAATCGAAGGAGCTGTTGTACCTACTATATCACTAGATACTAATTCATTACTTAATGAATATTTAATTTGCTCAACTAAATCTCCTTCTAAAGCATATTGCTTCATAATTGCATTAACCGCTTCTACAGTAGTTTCTGAATTTAATTGTAAGTTCAAAACAGCTAATGATCCATTAGGAACAGGAACTCTAATTGCATTTGAAGTTAATTTACCTTCTAATGCAGGCAATGCTTTAGAAACTGCTTTACCAGCTCCTGTTTCAGTAATTACCATGTTTAAAGCAGCTGCTCTTCCTCTACGATATTTACTATGCATGTTATCTACTAAGTTTTGATCATTAGTATATGCATGAATCGTCTCTAAATGTCCTTTTTTAATTCCAAAGTTATCTTCTAATACCTTTAATACTGGTGTAATGGCATTTGTTGTACAAGAAGCCGCTGAGAAAATATCAATTGAATCAGGATTGTTTTCCTTATGATTAACTCCATGAACAATGTTTGGTACTCCTTTACCTGGTGCTGTTAATAACACTTTACTTGCTCCTTTAGCTGTTAAATGACGACTTAAAGCCTCTTTATCTCTAAAAGCTCCCGTATTATCAATTACTAAAGCATCATTAATTCCATAAGAAGTATAATCGATTTCTTCTGGTCCGTTAGCCGAAATCATATAAACAGTAGTACCGTTAATAATTAATGCATTGTTTTCTGCATCAACTTGAACAGTTCCTAAGAAATCTCCATGAACAGAATCAACGCTTAATAAAGAAGCTCTTTTCTCTAAAACAGATTCGTCTATTTTACCACGAGTTACTACAGCTCTTAATCGTAATTGAGAACCTTTACCCATTTTTGAGCTTAACTCTCTTGCTAATAAACGACCAATTCGACCAAAACCATAAAGAACCACATCTTTTGGTTCAAAGTTTGTAGCCTCTGTAGCATCTTTTAATTGATTTTTTACGAAATCAACTGTATCTAAATCAGCATCTTCAATTAAATAATATTCGTACGCTAATTTACCAATATCTAATTTAGACGCAGGCAAATCAATAGTTTGAATAGCTTTAGCAATACTTAAAGCATCCTCAATAGAAATAGGTTTTGTTACAAACTCTCTAGCGTAATCAATTAAATTTAAAACCTCGCTAGCTCTTTTGTCTACTAAAGGATTTCTAAATAACACTAATTCAATTGATTTATCATACCATAAATCATTTACAATATTGATAAATTCAGTAGTAGCTCTTCTAACTTGAGCTTGATTTACCACTTCTTTTTCGTAATTTGTTATTGTTGACATAGTTGTGTTAACTAAATTTTTAAAAATTTGGTGCAAAAGTAGTTATTTCAAACGATTTCGTAAACCAAAAAATAAAAAAACTCGATATTAAAAATATCGAGTTTTTCAAGCTTTACATTTTACAATCCGTATCGCTCAATTTGTCCTTCTGGACTTACGAGTTCTATTATTAATCTTCTTCCACTTCTTTGCGAATAACTATCTAATAAAGTAGCTGCTTCAGATGCAGAATATATTTTATTTCCGTTGATTTTAGTTATTACATAACCTTCACCTACATTATATTCAACAAAAGCCGGATTTGTAGTTTGCACTATCTTAGCTCCGTTTTCTAATTTTCTTTCTTTTTTCTCTTTCTCTGTTAAATCTTTTAATCTTATGCCTAAAACTCTGGAATCAAAAGAAGTTCTTTTCATTAGAGTAACCGTTTTTGTGATAGATTCTCCCTCTCTATCAATAGTAACTTCTACCGATTGCCCTGGTCTTTTGGCATTTAACTGTCCTTTTAAATCAGCTATTTTACTGATTTTTATATTATTGATTTTCTTAATAATATCTCCTTGCTTTAAACCTGCTAAATCAGCTCCTTCTCCTGGTGTAACTTCTATAATTTCAACACCTTCAACTTCATCTCTATCAGGTCTAAAACTGAATCCCATTACAGCTTCCTGAACATTACCAAACTCTAATAAATCATCGATAATTTTCTTTGCTATATTCGATGGAACTGCAAATGAATACCCGATAAAGGAACCTGTTCTTGAACTAATTGCTGTATTAATACCAATTAACTCTCCTCTTGTATTTACCAAAGCTCCTCCACTATTTCCTGGATTTACTGCTGCATCTGTTTGAATAAACGCATCAATACTTGTATTTCCTTGTAAATCTCTTCCTTTTGCACTTATAATTCCAGCAGTTACAGTTGAGTTTAAATTATATGGATTACCCACTGCCAATACCCACTCTCCAATTTTTGCATAATCAGAATTTCCAAAAGTGATGTAAGGCAATTCAATTTCTGAATCAATCTTTAACAACGCAATGTCATTAGTTGCATCTGCACCAACTAATTCTGCTTTGTATTTCTTTTTATTATTTAATGTAACTTCTAAATCAGTTGCTCCATCAATTACGTGATTATTGGTAACAATATAACCGTCAGAAGAAATGATTACCCCGCTACCAGTTCCAACTCTCTCTTGCTTTCTCTTTCCATTTCCTGTTCCGAAAAACTCTTCAAAAGGATTGTATACTTCTTTAATTGCTGTATTTTTTACGTGAACAACTGTATTTACTGTTTTCTCTGCTGCTTCGGTAAAATCTGTTGGTGCAGAGGCTGTATTTAATACTGTTGGAGTATAACTAGCATTCATTGTTTGCAATGCTGGCTCTACTGTTTTCTCTACAATTACTTGTGGTTTTTCAATAAAAATTTTATAAACTCCTAAGGAAGAAACTCCTCCCAAAAATGCAATAGTCAATATTCCTAAAACTCTTTTCATATTATTAAATTTTTAAGCTACTCAAAGATACAATTTTAACATTTTAACACAATCTGTTTAACTTCTCTTTAACGTACTTTAACCGCTATTTAACACCCCTTTTTTCCTTAGTAAATACGTATATTTGCTCTAATGAATTTAGTTTTTTATAAATACCAAGGAACAGGTAACGACTTTGTAATAATTGATAATAGAACTTCATTTTTTCCTAAAGAAAACAAAGTGCTTATCAATAAATTGTGTAATCGTAATTTTGGAGTCGGTGGAGATGGATTAATCTTACTTGAAAATGACGATAATGTAGATTTTAAAATGGTGTATTTCAATGCAGATGGAAATCAAAGCACTATGTGTGGAAATGGAGGACGATGTATTGTTGCTTTTGCCAATAGACTAGGTGTTATAAACAATATAACTACTTTTAATGCCATAGATGGATTACATCATGCAACAATAAATAATGGAATCGTTTCTTTACAAATGATTGATGTTGATACTGTGGAGCTAAAAAACGGTTATGTTTTTACAAACACAGGTTCTCCACATCATGTTGAAATAGTTGAAAATATTAGTTCTTTTGATGTATATAATAAAGGTAAAGAAATTCGTAATGGTATTTATGGTTCTGAAGGTAGTAATGTAAACTTTGTTGAACAGTTAGACACAAACTCATTTAGAATTAGAACCTATGAGCGTGGTGTAGAAAACGAAACTTTAGCATGTGGAACTGGAGCCACTGCAGCAGCAATAGCAATGCATAACACTAATAAAACTCAAGCTAAAGAAATCAATATTAAAGTAGAAGGCGGACAATTATCTATTTCATTTGATGTAGAAAATAATTCTTACAAAAACGTGTTTTTAAAAGGTCCAGCAGAATTTGTCTTTAAAGGCGAAATTGAAATTTAATGCAATTACTCACAGGTAATCATATCAAGTTAAGGGCTGTTGAGCCCGAAGATTTAGATTTTCTCTTTCAAATAGAAAATAATGAGCTTTTTTGGGAAGTTAGTCATACGCAAACTCCTTTTTCTAAGTACTTATTGAAACAATATATTGAGAATTGTCATTTAGATATTTATGAAGCTAAGCAATTACGTTTAGTAATAGAAGAAACGAATCAAAATCAACCTATTGGACTTATAGATTTATTTGATTTTAACCCACAACATAAAAGAGCAGGTATTGGAATTGTAATTCACGAAAAGCATCAACATAATGGCTATGCTAGTGAAGCGTTACAATTACTCATAAATTACAGCTTTTCAAATCTGCATTTACATCAATTATTTGCTAATATTGCTATTGATAATCAAAAAAGCATTTCGTTATTTAAAAAACAAAACTTTAAGGAAGTTGGAACTAAAAAAGACTGGCTATATTGCAAAGGAAACTTTAAAGACGAAATTATATTTCAATTAATCAATGAAAAATAAGATCATTATTATAATTAGTGTTTTACTCATTATCTCTAGTGCTGTAGGATATTATTTTTATAACAAAATATTTGCTCCTGCTGTAAAAAAGGACACTACAATCTTTATCAAAACAAATAGTTCAATGAAAGACTTACAGAATTCGTTGAATGGAGTTATTGAGAATAAAGATGATTTTAATTGGGTATCAGAAAAGAAAAAATTTTCTAACCCTAAAGCAGGAATGTATGTATTAAAAAAAGGAATGAGTCTTAATGATTTAGTAAATTTATTTCGCTCAGGAAATCAAACAGCTGTTAAAGTTACTTTTAATAATCAAGATACATTAGAGAAATTAGCAGGTAGAATTGCACAACAAATTGAAGCAGATAGTGTATCATTAGTAACCGCATTTAAAGATACTGCTTTTTTAAACAAGAATAATTTTACCGAAAAATCTGTATTAGGAATGTTTATACCTAATCAGTATGAAGTTTATTGGAATACTTCACCTGAGAGATTCAGAGATAAAATGCTTGATCAATACAATAAATTTTGGAATAAAAACAGGTTAGAAAAAGCAAATAAATTGGGCTTAAGTAAAGAACAAGTTATAACCTTAGCATCTATTGTTCAAAAAGAAACTGCTCAGACATCTGAACGACCTAAAGTAGCTGGTCTGTACTTAAATAGATATAAAAACAAATGGCCTCTAGAAGCAGATCCAACTATTATTTACGCTTTAAGAGAAATTAATGGGCAAGATTTTATAGTGAAAAGAGTTTTGTTCAGGGATATTGAAAACACCAAAAAATCACCATACAATACATACAAAAATGTAGGCCTACCCCCTTCTCCAATTTCAATGCCTGATATTTCTTCTATTGAAGCTGTTTTAAATCCAGAAAAACACGACTATTATTTTATGTGTGCAAGTGTAGATAATATTGGCTTTCATGAATTTGCGAAAACACTATCTCAGCACAACAGAAATGCAGCAAAATATCAACGATGGATTAATAATCAAGGAATTAAGCGATAATTTTAACAAAAAATTATTTACAACTGATTAACAGCTTTTTAGGAAATTTAACAATCATACAAGTTTAACTATTAATATATTATCAAAAATTAGCTAATAAAAGTACATTTTTGATAAAACCTTATAATATACAAAATCTCAAAGTTTGTTTTGAACTGTATTTTTGTCATATATTTGCGCCCGCTAAACAGAAAGTATATTAATTATCAGAAAATTAGGGGCAATTTTAATTTTTATTACACTATTTAGTTTTACAGATAAGAAGGGGAAATTATCAGAGAAAACTAAGCCAATAAACTACACTACAACCGAGGACCTATTAATCCTAGAAAAAGACTTCATAGGATTTAAAGAAGCTTTAGCTTTTAAAGAATCACAAGGTAAATATAGAGTTGTAAATACTCTCGGATATCTTGGGAAATACCAATTTGGTAAAAGCACATTACGTCGTTTTAAAATTTATGATACTCAAAAATTCCTGAAAAACCCTGAACTACAAGAGAGGGCTTTCACTGCACTTTGTAAGGTGAATAAATGGATTTTAAGAAGGGATATTTCCCGTTTTGTAGGAAAACGCATAAAAGGTATCGTTATAACTGAATCTGGAATTTTAGCAGCAGCTCATTTAGCAGGTGCTGGAAACGTAAAAAAGTTTTTACGTTCTTATGGTAAGTTTCAATTTAGAGATTCATATGGAACGTCAATAGAATCGTATTTAAAGAAATTTGCAGGATACGATGTTTCTCACATCAAAGCAGACAAAAAAGCTACCGTATAAAAAACAATTACTTATTACATTATAGATTTTTAATTAGGCCTGTATAATAAAAATTGCAGGCCTTTTGTGTAAATCAGGGTTTTCAGATTTCCATTTAGAAACAGGAAGTGTTTTAATGTATTCTGTTGGCAAAGTAATATCACAAGCCACACAAAGTCTAGTATTTGGTTGTAAAGTAGTTCGTAAATCATCTAACATTTTACCGTTTCTGTAAGGAGTTTCAATAAAAATTTGTGACTGTTTTTTATCTCTTGAAACTTTTTCTAACTCCTTTAAAACTTTCTTCTTATCAGATTTATCAATAGGTAAATACCCATTAAAAGCAAAATTTTGACCATTCATTCCCGAAGCCATCATTGCTAATAAAATAGAAGACGGACCAACTAAAGGAATTACTTGTATTCCTTTTTCATGTGCTTGTTTTACTATCGTTGCTCCTGGATCAGCTACACCCGGAACTCCCGCTTCAGATAAAACTCCTACCGAAATCCCATGCTGACAAACATCTAAATAATTTCTTGTTTCTAGTTCGTGTGAAAACTTATCAATCTTCATGAAATGTAGCTCAGACTGCACTTTGCTAGGTGTAATTCTCTTAATATACCTTCTTGCTGTTTTTTCGTTCTCAACAATAAAATAATCGAGCGATTCAATTACTTTTTTAACAGAAATAGGCATTACTTCCAATGGTTCTGTATCTCCTAAAGTTGTTGGAATTAAATAAAGTTTACCTAACATAAGCTACTTATTGTATTTGAGAAGCAATAATTTCACATGCTTCATCTAACATCCTAAATACATTATCGAAACCTTTATCTCCTCCATAATAAGGATCAGGTACATTTAAATTTTGATTAGGATGTGATTCGTTTAAAATCATTCTCACTTTAGATTCCTCTTCACTGTTTCTAGCTAAGTCTAAAATATTACGATAATTACTTTGATCCATAGCATAAATTAAATCAAAGTTATCAAAATCTTCTACTAAAAACTTTCGTGAACGTTGATTCGTAATATCAATCCCATTCAATCTAGCTACAGCTATTGACCTTGGATCCGGTAACTCTCCTTGATGAAATCCTGAAGTACCTGCAGAATCTACGATAACAGTATCAGAAATAATTTTTGATCTTAGAATACCTTCAGCTAATGGCGAACGACAAATATTCCCCAAGCAAACCATAAGTATTCTCATATAAAATTAAATTTTAGAATGTTAATTTCTTTGTTAAATCGTCTACGTACTTTCTAAATTGCTTATCTGTCTCAGTTAAATTATCAACAGTTTTACATGCATGAAGAACAGTTGCATGATCTCTTTGTCCAATTTGACTACCAATGCTCGCTAATGAAGATTTAGTCATTCGTTTAGCAAAATACATAGCTAACTGGCGCGCTTGAACAACATGTCTTTTTCGAGTTTTTGATTGTAATGTTGCCACATCCATATCAAAATACTTAGAAACTACTTTTTGTATATAGTCTATAGAAACTTCTTTCTTCGTATTCTTAACAAATTTATCAACTATCTGTCTAGCTAATTCTAATGTAAATTCCTTTCGATTAAATGATGCTTGAGCAATCATTGAAATAATAACACCTTCAAGTTCTCTTACATTAGATTTTACATTCTTCGCAATATACTCTACAATATCTTCTGGCATCTCAACACCATCTCTAAACAACTTACGTTGCAATATTGAAACTCGAGTCTCATAATCAGGATTTTGCAACTCCGCAGACAATCCCCACTTGAAACGAGATAATAATCTCTGTTCAATATCTTGCATATCAACAGGCGCCTTATCTGAAGTTAAAATAACCTGTTTTCCATTTTGATGTAAATGGTTAAAAATATGGAAGAATACATCCTGTGTACCTGCTTTACCAGATAAAAACTGAACATCGTCAATAATTAATACGTCAATCATCTGATAGAAATGAATGAAATCATTTCTTGTATTTGATTTTACAGAATCGATAAATTGTTGTGTAAACTTTTCAGAAGAAATGTATAAAACTGTTTTATCAGGATATTTGTCTTTAATATCAACCCCAATAGCGTGTGCTAAATGAGTTTTCCCTAAACCTACTCCTCCATATATAAGTAATGGATTAAAAGATGTTCCTCCAGGTTTATTTGCTACGGCTATTCCAGCAGAACGTGCTAATCTATTAGAATCTCCCTCAACAAAATTATCAAAATTATAATTTGGATTTAACTGAGATTCTATCTTAACTTTTTGTAAACCAGGAATTATAAAAGGATTCTTTAACTCCCTTTTAGATTCTAAAGGAACTGTTACCTTTTGAGGTTTTAAAGGATTTCTGTTTGAACTTGGAATTTTAACAGTTTGCGGACTGTTACTACTGTAAGTATTCTCCATTCGAACATCATAAATTAACTTAGCGTGCTCTCCTAATTCTTTGATTAAAGCTACTCTTAATAATTTAATATAATGTTCTTCTAACCATTCATAAAAAAACTTACTAGGAACTTGTACAGTTAATGCCTCTCCAGACAACTTAACAGGTTTTATTGGTTCGAACCATGTCTTGTATGCCTGAGGTTTTATATTGTCCTTTATAAAAGACAAACAGTTTAACCAAACTAATTCAGCAGATTTATTCATTTAAGTTTTTCAGAAAAAAATTATGTTCACAACTATAAAATTGCGAAAAAAAATATGTTTAATTACCCTCCCTACGGGTGAACAAAAGTGTGAATAAATTTCAGTAAAAAAAAATCAAATTGGTATTGATTTTTATTTTTTTTTTATGTAAGATTCGATAAAAAACTTAATGACAGTTAATCACAATTCTAATGTAAGGGTACGATACGGCGAAACAGATCAAATGGGGGTAGTTTATCACGGAAATTACGCTCAATACTTTGAAATAGGCCGCACAGAATGGCTTCGTTCCCTAGGGATTACATACAAATATATGGAAAAAACAGGAATAATTCTTCCTGTAATTTCCCTGAATTGCAATTTTAAGAAATCTGCTTTTTATGATGATGAATTAACAATCACTACCATATTAAAAAAAGCTCCAAGTGTTAAAATAGAGTTTGATTATGAAATAAAAAATCAACATCAAGAAATTATATGTACTGGTAATACTATCTTAGCCTTCTTAAATCAAAAAACAATGAAACCTATTCGTTGTCCTGAATATATCTTGGAAAAACTAAAAGTTTCCTAGACTAAATTAAAAAGTAAGGAAATCATATAAATTAACTCAATGAAAATATATACTAAAACTGGAGATAAAGGAACCACTGCTCTATTTGGTGGTACAAGAGTTCCAAAACACCACTTACGAATAGAAAGTTATGGAACAGTAGATGAATTAAATTCTTATATAGGTCTTGTTAGAGATCAAGAAATAGATGATATCTCTAAAAGTTCCTTAATAAAAATACAAGATGAATTATTTACGCTTGGAGCAATGTTAGCAACTCCTCCAGAAAAAGAAATCTTAAAAAATGGAAAAGAGCGTTTAAATATTCCTAAAATAAATAATAGTTCAATAGAATTTTTAGAACATGAAATTGACACTATGAATGCGCAATTACCTCCTATGACTCATTTCATTTTGCCAGGTGGGCATCAAGCTGTGTCATTCTGTCATATAGCTCGTTGTGTATGCAGAAGAGCAGAGCGTTTAAGCGTAGCTTTAAATGAAGAAGAAACCGTAGATTCTAGTATTTTAATGTATCTAAACCGACTTTCTGACTACCTTTTTGTGTTGGCACGAAAGTTGACTTTCCTTTTGAAAGCCGAAGAGGTGAAATGGATACCTAAAAAGCTATAAAAAAGTTCTTTTTTTATTAACTATTACATTTTCAAAAAAAAACTTGACTTTTTCAGTTTAAATTTTATTTTTGCAAAACACTAAAACAGATTTAGAAATGTATTGGACACTTGAATTAGCATCTTATTTAGCAGATGCACCTTGGCCGGCAACCAAAGACGAATTAATTGATTATGCTATTCGTACTGGTGCTCCTTTGGAAGTGGTAGAAAATCTACAGGATATCGAAGATGAAGGTGAGATTTACGATTCTATCATAGAAATTTGGCCAGATTATCCTACAGAAGAGGATTATCTTTGGAACGAAGATGAATATTAAAAACATAAATTCAAAGAGTCTCTTATAGAGGCTTTTTTTTTGCTTACTTTTAAGCACCAAATAACTAATTATACTCTGAACTTAATTCAGATTAAAACATACTCAAAATGAGCATTTTAAACTCAATTATTAAACTTTTTGTAGGAGACAAACAGCAGAAAGATTTAAAATCTTTACAACCAATTGTAGATAAAGTTAGGTCTTTCGAAAGTCAAATTGCCAATCTTACGCACGATCAATTAAGAGAAAAAACAACCGAATTCAAATCTAAAATTAAAGAGGCTACTCAAAAATTTGAAGATGAGATTTTAAAACTAGAAGCAGAAGTAAAAACAGCAGATATTGATCGTCAAGAAGAAATTTATGCTGAGATAGACAAACTTAAAGATGAGACTTACAATGCATCAGAAGCTGTTTTAGCTGAAATTATGCCTGAAGCCTTTGCTGTAGTGAAGGAAACTGCTAAACGTTTTGCTAATAATGAAGAAATAGAGGTTACAGCAACACCATATGATCGTGAGTTATCTGCTACCAGACCACATATAAGTTTAGAGGATGACAAGGCATTTTGGGCTAATTCTTGGGACGCTTCTGGTAAAGAAGTAACTTGGGATATGGTTCATTATGATGTTCAGTTAATTGGTGGTTCTGTTTTACATCAAGGTAAAATTGCTGAAATGATGACTGGAGAAGGTAAAACATTAGTATCTACCTTACCTGTGTACTTAAATGCTCTTACTGGAAAAGGTGTTCATGTTGTTACGGTAAACGACTACTTAGCAAAACGTGACCGTGCTTGGATGGCTCCAATTTTTGAGTTTCATGGATTATCAACGGACTGTATCGATTTTCATCAACCTAATTCTGAAGAAAGAAGAAAAGCCTATAACGCAGATATTACATACGGAACTAATAATGAGTTTGGTTTTGATTATTTAAGAGACAACATGGCTTCTTCTAAAGAAGACTTAGTGCAACGTGAACCTAATTATGCAATTATTGATGAGGTTGATTCGGTGTTAATTGATGATGCTCGTACTCCTTTAATTATTTCTGGTCCCGTACCTCAAGGTGATCTTCATGAATTCAACGAATTAAAACCATTAGTTGGAGACTTAGTTAGCTTACAAAACAAATATTTAGTAGGTGTATTAGCGGAAGCTAAAAAGCTATTAAACGAAGGGAACACAAAAGACGGAGGATTCTTATTGTTAAGAGTTTATAGAGGATTGCCTAAAAATAAAGCCTTAATTAAGTTCTTGTCTCAAGAAGGAATAAAACAAGTATTACAAAAAACTGAAAACTTCTACATGCAGGACAATAACAAATTAATGCCTGAAGTAGATGCTGAGTTATGGTTTACGATTGAAGAAAAGAACAATCAAATTAACTTAACAGATAAAGGTATTGCTCATTTATCTGACAAAACTCAAAACAGTACATTTTTTGTACTTCCAGATATTAGTATAAAAGTTGCTGAAATTGAAAAAGCAGAAAATACTCCAGAACAAAAAGCTGAGCTTAAAGAAGAATTATATAGAGAGTTTAGTGTAAAGAGTGAACGTATCCATACTATGAATCAACTTTTAAAAGCATATACTCTTTTTGAAAAAGATGTTGAGTATGTTGTAGTTGATAATAAAGTAATGATTGTTGACGAACAAACAGGTCGTATTATGGACGGTCGTCGTTACTCTGATGGATTACACCAAGCTATTGAAGCAAAGGAAAATGTGAAAATTGAAGATGCTACACAAACTTTTGCAACTGTTACGTTACAGAATTACTTTAGAATGTATCGTAAATTATCTGGAATGACAGGTACTGCAATTACTGAAGCAGGAGAATTCTGGGAAATTTACAAGTTAGATGTTGTAGAAATCCCTACAAATAAACCAATTTCTCGTGATGATAGAGAAGATTTACTGTACAAAACTACTCGTGAAAAATACAATGCTGTAATTGAAGAAATTGTTAAACTAGTTGGGCAGAACAGACCCGTGTTAGTAGGTACAACTTCTGTTGAAATTTCAGAATTATTAGGAAGAATGTTAGCAATGCGCAAAATTCCTCATAATATTTTAAATGCAAAATTACACAAGAAAGAAGCTGATGTTGTTGCAGAAGCTGGTAAACCAGGACAAGTTACAATTGCAACTAACATGGCTGGTCGTGGTACCGATATTAAATTAACTGATGAAGTAAAAGAAGCAGGTGGTTTAGCTATTATTGGTACAGAACGTCACGATTCTCGTCGTGTTGACCGTCAGTTACGTGGACGTGCTGGTCGTCAAGGAGATGTTGGTTCTTCTCAATTCTTTGTTGCATTAGACGATAATTTAATGCGTTTATTCGGTTCTGATAGAATTGCCAAAATGATGGATCGATTAGGATTGAAAGAGGGTGAAGTAATTCAGGATCGTTTAATCACAAAATCAATTGAGAGAGCTCAAAAGAAAGTAGAAGAAAATAACTTCGGAATACGTAAACGATTATTAGAATATGATGATGTTATGAACTCTCAACGTGAGTTTGTATACAAACGCCGTCGTCATGCTTTAGATGGAAAACGCTTACAAATTGATATTGCAAATATGATTTATGATACTTGTGATGCAGTTGTGCGTGCTAATAAAATGAATAAAGATTTTCAAAATTTTGAGTTTGAATTAATTCGTTTTTCATCTATGACTTCTCCTTTCACTGAAGAAGAATTTAACAGTAAAGATGAACAAGTATTAGTTGATGAACTATACAAAATAGTATCAGAAAACTATAAAAAAGATGCTGAAAGAAATGCGACACAAGCATTCCCTGTTATCAAAAATGTATATGAAAACGAAGGAGATCGTTATGAGCGAATTGTAGTTCCTTTCACTGATGGTTCTAAAACAATTCGTGTGGTTACCAATTTAAAGGAAGCTTATGAAACAGAAGCTAAGTCTTTAGTTAACGATTTTGAAAAGAACATTACACTTGCAATTATAGACGAGAACTGGAAAGATCATTTACGTAGAATGGACGAGTTAAAACAAACTGTTCAAAATGCTACTTATGAACAGAAAGATCCATTATTAGTATACAAGTTCGAAGCATTTGAACTTTTCCAAGAAACTATTGATAAAATCAATAAAGAAGTACTTTCTTTCTTATTCAAAGGAAAACTTCCTACAGAAGATGAGTCTCAAATTTCTGAAGCTCGTGAACAAAAGAGAGAAAAATTAGACTTACGTAAAGACGAAGTTCAAAATTCAACACAACAAGCTTTTAATAATGCTCGTAACCAACAAACACAAGAACAACAAATTATTGAAACTGTTGTTAGAGAACAACCGAAAATCGGACGTAATGAACGAGTTACAATTAAAAACGTAATGTCTGGTGAAGAAAAAGATGTTAAATACAAACAAGCCATTCCTTTAATAGAACAAGGAACTTGGGTATTACATAATAACTAAATCACTCTGTACTGAAAGTACAGAGGTTTTATTATACTGGGGACTAAAAGTCCCCTTTTTCATTCTAATATAAAATTAGAATTATCC
>NZ_SLXM01000002.1 GCF_004345825.1 Tenacibaculum skagerrakense | reverse complement strand
TCCTCTCCATCTCCACCATCACCACCAATATCATCATTAGTGCTTACCGTAATACTTACATTGCCATCCTCAGCAACTGTAGCCGTATCATCATTCGCTACTGGTGTACCACATAAATCAGCAGAATTATCCGTAACATTAGAATTTAATGCTAAGCCATAGTCAACACCCGTTTCTGTAACCTGTCCATTTGCATCAACCGTTGCTGGATCTGTAGTTCCGAATTGATCTCCGTCTCCTCCATCTGCATTTCTATCATTATATTGTTCATTTGCATCAGAACAACCATCTCCATCTGAGTCTCCATCTAAATGGTTTGGTGTACCATCTCCATCAGTATCTAAAGCACAGAACATACTTGCAAAAGGAATATTCTGTCTAGTTATAGTACCAGGAAGTTCATATTCCAAAGTAACAGATTCTGCACCAAAATTCTCAAAAAATGTAATTACAAACTTATGTAAACCAGGAGATAAATATTTACTCCCAGACACAGTGACAACCCCATGAAGACCATCATTATCAATAACTTCTACATCATCTATAAATAATTTAGATCCATCATCTGAAGAAAGGTAGAAATTATAATTACCTTCTGTTGCTATATTAAAATATCCAGTAAATCTAAAACCGTAAGTATCATTTGTTGCTCCTAAAGAAGTAATTATAGCGTCAACATCAAGAGAAGCAAAAGTTCCTGTAGCATTAGCTCCGGTTGTTGGAATATTATCAACTGTATTTCCAGCAGGAGTTCCATCGTAATATTCATATGAAATTACTCCTGAACAATTTAATTCTGTAGTATCTAGAATACCATCATTATCATCATCTAAATCACAAGGATCAGGTACACCGTCTCCGTCTGCATCAACTGAATCATCTGCTCCATTACAAACATCACTTCCATTTAAAACACCATCATTATCATCATCACACTGATCATCGGTAGCTGTATTATCAATTGCAGTCCCAATTGTTTGCCCTCCTGAAGCTAAAGTTGGAATACCATTTCCATCAACAGCACCATTAATTACACCTGAACCGTTAATCTGAGACGCTAAAATATTCGCTCCTCCTTCTAAAGAATCGAAACATCCATCGTTATCAGAATCTAAATCCAAATGGTTAGGAGCGCCATCTGCATCTGTATCATCATATGTACAAAATTCTAAATTATCAAATACAAAAGTTACAGCACCATTATTGGCTACATTATTATCTTGTCTTTCTTTACTAGTAGTAATTTGGAAAGAAGATACAAATCCCGTTATTATCACATTAGAATAACTTCTGGTAGCATCTCCTCCATTAATAAATGAAGTTATTGTAGCTGAAGTAGAATTATTACCTGTTATTTCAAAGAGTAATCCATTAGGATTTGGGTCTCCTATATTAGTTCCATCATACCCAGTATTTGGTACAGTAGAAATTGGATCCGTTAAATCTCCAATAAACACATTATTAGAACCCGCAGGGCCTGATGATACTATCGTTACTTTATCTCCAGCATCTATTCCTGCCCATCTAAACTCCACATTTGCTACTGGTTCACTTAAAGTAAACGTGTAAACTATTGAATCTCCAGCCCCATCATCAACGCTAGTTCCTTGTACTCTAATACCAGTAGTTCCTTCTGTTTGTAATTGCGTTAATGTAGCCCCTGTAACTGTGGTTGTTAAATCGAGATTAACTCCATCTTGAGTATAAATATCATTGATTTGTCCAGCACCAAGAAAATCACCACTTGTTCCTGAATTTATAGCTCCAGAAGAACAATTTAAACCTTCTGTTGCATCTGTAATACCATCATTATCATTATCTAAATCACATCGATCAGGAACACCGTCACCATCTTGATCTGCTGTATCATCATAACCAGGACAAGCATCTGTTCCATTTGGTACTCCATCACCATCATCATCACATTGCGCATCTCTAGAATTATAATCTGTAGAAGTTCCTATTGCTTGACCAGAACCAGCTAATGTTGGAATTCCATTTCCATCTTGACCTCCAGTAATTCTTCCAGAACCGTCTACTTGTGCAGTTGTTATTGATCCTGCTCCTTCCAAAGCATCAAAACATCCATCATTATCCGAATCAGCATCTAAGTAATCTGGAGTACCATCTCCATCTGTATCTTGAGCTGTGCAAAATGTAAAATCACCTAAAGCTAATCCTTGATTAGCACTTGGTGAAGTTCCTATATTTCTATATCGTAACTCTAACTTTATAACCCATTCTTGTATACCATTGATAACAAAATTAACATCTGTACCTGTTCCTACTACATTATTCCCTGTTACAGTTTGACCTCCAGCTGTATATTCTGATGCTGCTAAAGTATGAGTAGACCCATCAGCTAGTGTAAAAATTATATCAATACTATCGATAAAGTTTGGACCTGTATCAACATCAAATATTGTAAATGCTAAATCATATACAGGCTGATCAAAAGTAAATGTATGTCTAGACTCTCCTAAACCAGGAGTTAAAGAACTCTGTAATAACGTGTATATTCCAGAACCCACACCTCCATAAAAATCATTAATTCTATATTGTTGATTTGCAAAAGCTGTAGTTACTTCTCTCTGTAGTGTAATAGTTACACCATTTGTAGATGTTAATACTGGACTAGTTAATGGATCTTGACCATTTGTTAAAATGGTCCCTCCTGAAGAATTTCCTGATGTGTAGTAAGTACTCCAATCTACACTTGTTCCTGATCCTGCACAAGTACCTAATTCAATTGAATCTATAATACCATCGTTATCATCATCTGCATCAACAGAGTTGTCTAGAGCATCACTATCAGTATTAGGAAAAGTTGTATCAGCTGGTGAAGGATAAATAGTTGCTATCCAACCAGCTTGAGTAACACTGATATCAGATGTAAAGACAAAATGTAACTGTGTACCAATTGAACTTATGAAACCAGAAGGCGGGAAATCATCACAATATTGTGCTAATAATGTTCCGGCTGTACTATTTCCATCATAAATTGATAATAAATCAAAGCAACCACCTCCTCCAAAACCTTCAACTGAAAACGAACTGAAATCCACTATAAGGGGACCTCCTGTAGTAGAAGACAAGGTAATAGCGTGATTTTCATTATCTAAATAATTACCACCTGTTCCTCCTGAGTCAGTAAAAGTTATTGTTCCTGAAACATTCTGATCTGGATCAGATATCCTAACTTGGGCATTAATCTGAACAATAGACACTAAGAAAAATAAAGCAAATACTAATTTTACTTTAAGGGATTTTAAAGGGTAAAAGTTCCTCATGTTGACAACTTCTATTTGAAAACTTACATAAACATTCTGTTACTTGTTGTCAAAAAATCAAAATAAGATAAATTGTTAAGATGGAAATCTTTTATACTAAAAACATGAAGAGTTACAAGTGAATTAATTACTTCCCTCCGTCTCAGACATTTAAAAGGTTTAAGACCCATCTCAGCAAATCATTTCAACTTACTGACAACGGGGGAACGTAACTTGCGCAAATATAAAAAATATTTTTATTTAATACATTAAAATAATATATATGTAATAAAAACATTTAATTCAACGCACAATCTTTTGACACAATAAAATAATTAAAGTCACGTTTTACAAATAAAAAAAACAAAAATTAGTTTAAATTATAGCTTACTAAGTTTTTGATAATAAAAATCTATACAAAAGAGAGAGGTAAATGCTTTTTAAGCGAAGAAATACAAACAGCCATGTTATTACATTAAACAAACAATAAAACCACTAAAAACACCTTATTTTAAGGTATTTGATTTTTAGAACAAAAAATTAATTTTTAAATAGTCTTATCACATCAATAAAGCAATCAACTTCTTCTTTTGTTGAAAAACTACTGAACGAAAAACGAATTGAAGTTTTCATTAATTCTTCCTCTGTTAAAAATTCTTTTAACACATGAGAAACTTTACTCCCTCCACTTTGACAAGCACTCCCACTTGAGGCAGCCACACCTTTTAAGTCTAAATTAAAAAGTAGCATTTTATCTTGCTTAGGAAAACGAACATTCAGGATTTTAGGAATACCTTTATCTACAGAAGAAGAATACCCATTAAATTTGACATCAGGAAACACTTCTTTGAGTTGTTCACACATATATTTCTTAATCCCCAAAATATGTTCAGAACTCTGAATCATTATACCAATAGAAATCTCTAATGCTTTCGCCATTCCTACAATAGCATGAATATTTTCAGTACTTGAACGTATACCTTTTTCTTGATTACCTCCTAAAATCATAGGTTTGATAACATGCTTTTTATCAAAATAAACAAAACCAATCCCTTTTGATCCATGAAATTTATGAGCACTTGCCACTAAAAAATCGATTGAAACATTTTTTAAATCAATGGGTAAATGACCTACTGCCTGAACAGCATCTGTATGAAACAATGCTTTGTACTCATCACATAAACTGGCAACTTCTTTATAAGGTAAAATATTTCCAATTTCATTATTTACCATCATTAAGCTAACTAATGTTTTTTCATCAGAATCTTTTAAAAGCTTATTAAGACTATTTAAATCCATCCCTCCCAATTCATCCAACTCAACATATCTAACCAATACACCATATTCCTTAGCTAGATTTTCAACTACATTTAACACAGCATGATGCTCTATTTTAGAAGTAATTATCACCTTAACCCCCAAATATTTAACAGCATTATTTAGCACTAAGTTGTTTCCCTCGGTACCACTTGAAGTAAAAATAATTTCAGATGAATTTGCTCCTATTGACTTTGCAATACTCTTACGAGAAGTCTCCAAAGCCACCTTGGCTTTTCTTCCAAATTGATGCGTAGATGAAGGATTTCCAAAATTATTCTTCATGCTATCCATCATAACATCAATTACTTCTTCATACATGAAAGTTGTGGCAGCATTATCAAAATAAACCTGTTTCATATTAAAAATTTACGCAAAAATACAATTTTACTAGTTCTGAAAAATATACACCTCGGTAGCTCCTAATCCATATTTTTGATAAGACGCATCATAATATTTTACATTATAGTTATTCAACAAAAAATGTAATTCTGTTTTTAGAACACCTTCTCCAACTCCATGGATAAATATAATTTTAGAAATTCTTTTTTGAATACAATATTCAATTTTCCTTTTAGCCGTTTCAATTTGAATAGTTAGTATATCATAATTATCCATTCCTTTTTTCGATTTCACCAGTTTTTCGATATGCAAATCCACCTCCATAACTACTTCATTTTTTGCTTTTTTAAACAATGAATTCTGTTTTTTTGGAAATTCTTTCACTTTCTCCTTTAACAAAGAACTATCCACAGATACTGATTTTAACAAATCACTCTGGCTAACTTCTATCTTAACCAATTCTGAATCTGTGAACCACATCTCCATTCCATCATTGGTCTTGACCAAAATTTTATTTTTTATGATTTTCGTTACGATTCCTTCAATAACATCATCTAAAACAGCAACTTTATTACCGATTTCTAAACACATACTTAACTTTAACTTAAAAATAAAATCCTGTTATCTTTCTTAATTTTGCAGTTACAATTGATGTACAAAAATACATTAACCCCCGGTAAAAGAATAATAAATAATGATTAAAACCACTAGTACTACAAGAGATTTTTTTGAATCAGCTAGAGAAGAATTAACACTTTCTGAAGAAAGAAAAAAATTATTACTTTCTATAGCGACTAAAATTGTAGATGAATTAGAAGACAGAGATAAGATTAACTTGAACTTTATATGCACTCACAACTCCCGTAGAAGTCAGATGGCTCAGGTATGGTCTTTTTATGCTAGTACTTATTTTTCATTAGATTCAATTTTTTCATTTTCAGGAGGAACTGAAGTAACAGCTTTCCACAGAAACACTGTTAAGTGCCTACAAAAAAATGGTTTTGAATTTAACGTTGATGATTTTTCACATCAAAATCCAAGATATTTAATAACATTTCACGGTACAAAAAAATCAATCTTAGGATTTTCTAAAACGTATGATAATCCGCATAATTCATACCCTTATATAGCTATTACCACTTGTAATAGTGCAGACCAAAATTGTCCTTTTATACCCGATGCAATTGAACGTTTTCATTTGCCGTATATTGACCCCAAAGAAGCAGACAACACTGAAAATCAGAACGAAAAATACCTAGAAACTAGCAAACAAATTGCAGGTGAATTATTTTTTGTTTTTGAAGAAGTTAAAAAATCAAAAGAAAAGTAATAATATTTCAACTAAATTTTAGTTGTTTTATCATACGGAATACTTTCTAGTATGTGCTCTATACAAGCAATTCTAGCTTCTGTTTTTCTATTTGCTTTGATGATTTTCCAGGGAGATAATTCTGTATTTGTTTTCTTAAACATTTTCTTTTTATATACAGTATAATTATCCCATAAATCTTGAGCCCTTTCATCGACAGGAGTCATTTTCCATTGCTTTAAAGGATCGTTTTTTATATCATCAAATCTTTTTTGCTGCTCTTTTTTTGAAATTGACATATAAATTTTCACCAATCTAATTCCAGATTGTAAGATCATTTTTTCAAAACCGTTTACCTGCTTCATAAATATATTGTATTGCTCTTCAGTACAAAATCCATTTACAGGCTCAACAACAGCTCTATTATACCAACTTCTATCTAACAACATTATTTCCCCAGCTTTTGGAAATTGCTCTACATAACGTTGAAAATACCACTGAGTTTCCTGATCTTCAGTTGGTTTAGGCAACGCTACAATTTTCATGAAACGAGGATTTATACGTTCTGTAATTCTTCTTATAGCTCCTCCTTTTCCAGCAGCATCTCTTCCTTCAAATAGTATAATAATTCTTTCACCATTCTTAATTGCCCAAGTTTGCAATCGGATTAACTCTACCTGCAATTCCTCTAATCGATCCAAATAATTAACATAACGCAAAGCACGTTCTACATTATAAGGCTCTCTTAAAAGAATTGACATAAATCCTTTTTTAGTATTTAATTTCTCAACAGCTTCTTCTGTTAAAACAAATTTTTTCTTCCTTGTTTTATTTTCTTCTTCCATTTTTAATCATTTTGAATTACAGACCTGTAATACCTCATTACTACATTCGGGTCAGGGTTTAAATTAGTTAACGCCTCTTCCTTACCTTCATAATCAAATTTCGACAACACATGTCTTATAGCTTCTAAACGAGCAACCTTTTTCTTATTGGTCCTAATAATAGTCCAAGGACAATACGTTGTATGTGTATTGGTAAACATCTCTTCTTTATAAAAGGTGTATTTATCCCAAAGCTCTTGTCCTTTTTTATCTACAGGACTAAACTTCCAGTGTTTTAAAGGATTATCCATTCGAGCATCAAACCTTTTCAACTGTTCGCTTTTTGTAATTGAAAGCCAAAATTTAATTACAACAACTCCATCTTCATACAACATATGTTCAAATTCTGGAACCTGCACCAAAAACTTTCTATATTGTGCGTCTGTACAAAATCCCATTACAGGCTCAACCACAGCTCTATTATACCAGCTTCTATCAAAAAAAACAATCTCTCCCGGATTTGGCAGCTCTTTTATATATCGCTGAAAATACCACTGCCCTCTTTCAACTTCTGTTGGTTTATTTAACGCAACTAAACGAGAAGATCTAGGGTTTAAGTGTTCCATAAACCTTCTTATATTACCGCCTTTACCTGCGGCATCTCTTCCTTCAAAAATAACAGCAACTCGTTTATTATTTTTTGCTATCCATTGTTGTAATTTTACCAACTCAATTTGTAGCAACCTTAATTCCTCAGTATAAAAAAGTTCTTTTTCAACACTACGAAAAGGTATGTTTTTCTCAGAAATTAAAGCTAACAATTCTTCGTTACTATTTACTCTTTCAAAATCTTCTACCGATAACTTTGGCTTATTTTCCATACTACTGTAATCTTTTACTAAAGTATAAATTCTTAAGAAGATTTAAAGCAATTTTTTATTAATTCATTACCTTTATTGCGGAACATATTTCTTTATGAAAAAAATTATTTTAATGTTTTTACTTGTAAGTTTTTCTGCAACAAGCTTTTCTCAAGTAAAATACAGAAGCGTTTTTAGCATTGCTAATGATAATGATTTATATATATCAACTACTCAAGACCGATATTACACTAATGGAACTTTCTTATCTTACAGCTTCGCAAGCAATACTTTAACAGAAAATCTGGTAAAAAAAATCTATTCGTTTGAATTAGGTCAGAAATTGTATTCACCTTTTAAAGCGAATGTTCGAGATATATCTGAACACGACAGACCTTTTGCGGGTTACTTGTATGCAGGAGCAGGCTTTAAAAAATTCTACAAAAACAATTCTTATTTTTCTTTGTCTGGCGAAATTGGAGTAATCGGTCCATCTGCTTACGGAGAAGAATCTATGAATTTTGTGCATAGCATCTATGGATTTAATGATGCTGATGGATGGAAGTATCAAATTAAAGATGCTTTTGCTTTAAATTTCAGTGTAGAATACCTTCAACCGCTTATGAAGGAACATAACTTTTTTGATCTAAACTGGAAAAATTCAGCAAATATTGGTTTCGTTTTTACAGACATTTCAACAGGACTATTTAGTAGAATTGGCACTAAAAAACTGCAACACGTTGCTAATTCTATAGGTTTTAATAGTAATCTAAACCATAAAGATTCAGAATTTAACAACGAAGTAGAAACCTTCTTTTACATTAACCCAATGGTACGTTTAGCAATATATGACGCAACCATTCAGGGAAGCTTTCTAACTGAAAACAACCCTGTTACTTATCAATTAAGACCTTTCGTTTTAACAACAGAAATAGGGTTTTGGTTTACTGCAAATCGATTCAATTTTAAATATATGATTGTACATCATACCAAAAAATTAGAAAGCACAAGAGTTCCTAATGGAAATCTTTACGGAGGCATTCAAATTAACTATCTATTCAACTAATCAACAATAAAATAAAAAGTGTTGATAAATTAATTTTAAAAATTAATGGAATAGAATATCTTTGTACATCAAACTACTTTACAAAGAAATAATGAAATTTATTGTATCTAGCTCACATCTGTTAAAACAATTACAAGTTTTAGGTGGAGTAATTAATAGTAATAATACATTGCCAATTTTAGATAACTTCTTATTTGAATTATCTGAAAACCAACTAACTGCATCTGCTTCTGATTTAGAAACTACCATGAGTGCAGTTATCGATGTAGAAAGTACTGATTCTGGATCAATAGCTATTAATGCTCGTTTATTATTAGACACATTAAAAACCTTCCCAGACCAGCCTTTAACTTTTAAAACACAAGGTGAAAACACTATAGAAATAAGTTCTGAACAAGGAAAATATGATATGGCTTTTTATAGCGGAGAAGAATTCCCAAAAGCTATTGAGTTACCATCTCCAACAAGTACAGAAATTCCTGCTCATGTCCTAGCTACTGCAATTGCCAAAACAATTTTTGCAGCAGGAAACGATGATTTGAGACCAGTAATGAGTGGAGTGTTTTTCCAGTTTAACTCGAAAGAATTAACTTTTGTAGCTACTGATGCTCATAAGCTAGTTAAGTATACAAGAAAAGATGTATCTGCAGATAAGTCTGCAGAATTCATCATGCCTAAAAAACCTTTAAACTTATTAAAAGGTATTTTAGGAGGCGCTGATGAAAATGTATTAGTAGAGTACAATGATACAAATGCTAAATTTACGTTTGATAATGTAGTTTTAGTTTGTCGATTAATTGACGGAAAGTACCCTAATTATGAAGCGGTAATTCCTAAAGAAAATCCAAATAAACTTACAGTAGATAGAGCTTCTTTCTTAAACTCTGTTCGTCGTGTTTCTATTTTCTCAAGTAAAACAACACATCAAATACGTTTAAAAATGGCAGGAACTGAATTAAACATTTCTGCTGAAGATTTAGATTACGCAAACAAAGCCGACGAACGTTTAAGCTGTGATTACCAAGGTGATGACATGCAAATAGGTTTTAACTCTCGTTTCTTAAGTGAAATGTTAAATAATTTGAATGCTAATGATGTTCAATTAGAAATGAGCTTACCTAATAGAGCTGGAATTTTAACTCCAATTGATGGAACAGAAGATGGAGAACACATTACCATGTTAGTAATGCCAGTAATGTTAAATGGATAGTTTCAATCTGTTTTAAAACATAAAAAAGAAAGTCCTGAGAAATTCTCAGGACTTTTTTATTAATTCAAATACAATCTAATTAGTACTGTAATGTTACCGAAACGGTATTTGGATTTGTTGTATACCAATGCGCCCAATGTCTAGACTCACCCTCTAAAGGGATATATCTTTCAGGAGCCCAAGGAAACCCAACCGACCACGCATAAGTTCTTTGTGCGTTGTTACAGTTACAATATCTAGAACCAGAAGCAGTAGCTACAAAGTTTACAGGAGGAAATCCTGGAGTAGCTCTAACTTCATAAGACATATCATACTCTAATCTATTATCTGTTTTAACAGTGTTCCATGAAGTCCACCATAAAAACTTTTTACGTTTCTCAACTTTCGTGCTAGAGCCGATTGAACTATAAAATCCCCAAAAACCATCAAACTGTCTAGCTTTCATTCTATAATTACTACTAAAATATTGGTAATTCGTTTGTGATCTTTCAACGTAATTATTTTGATCTTTACCATTTTCATGCATAAAAACAGTTAAAGATTTACTGAACTCAATAGTCTTTCCTGGTTGAATTTCTAATTTACCAGCATTATATTGCTCAATAAAATTATTGATATCACCCGATCCATCCGATGCTGTATAAGTGTAAACAAACTCTTCATCAATTCTAAAGATTTTATCCTCAATCCATATCTCTCCTTCCTCATTTAACATTAATAATAACATATCATCGTCAGATGCTACAGTTGGAATCGATTTCTCATCAATACCTAAACTTTCAGCTTCATTTGATTCTAAATTATACACTAATAATAACGGATTGTAACGTCCTTCTTTTGAAAATTGTCTTGCTTCTTCTAAATAATCAACATCAGCATTAACTCTTTCTTTTATAAACATTTGAAGTTCATCAATGTTATCAAAATGAAGAATTGCTTTTCCTTCTTTTCTTTTTATTATCTCTATTGTTTCTTCGGGAGCTTCAGAAATAATTTCTTCCTCTTTACAACTAATAGCTAGTGAGGCTATTATAAGTAGCATTAAAATTTTTTTCATAATAGTTAAAATTAAATAGTTTTTAAAATGTACCTACTCATTCGCTTTTCGGTTTCCGCGTTGGTTAAGATTGATCAATTCTTTTAAGTGTCTTTATAAAAACAACATGGCAAACTTATACCAACCACCAATTTTACCTTTCATGATAACCACTATATTAGCACTAGGAAAAAACCTCATAAAAAAACAGGTAACAATTTTACATTAACCTTTAACTTTTTTTGTTAATATTTTAAACTTTAATAAGTCATAAATAATTGTATTTTTACGTTCTGTAAATACAAAAAACAGTATGGGCAAAATTATTGCAATAGCAAATCAAAAAGGAGGAGTTGGTAAAACTACTACATCAGTAAACTTAGCAGCTGCCTTAGGAGTTCTTGAAAAAAAAGTACTATTAATTGATGCTGATCCCCAGGCAAATGCCACTTCTGGATTAGGAATTGATGTTGAAAGTATCGAACTTGGTACATATCAGGTTTTAGAACACACAGCTAGTGCTAAAGACACTATTATTAAAACCGATTCTCCAAATGTTGATTTAATACCTGCTCATATTGACTTGGTAGCTATTGAAATTGAATTAGTTGACAAAATTGAGCGTGAATACATGCTAAAAAAAGCATTGAATGAATTAGCTGATGATTACGATTACATTCTAATTGATTGTGCTCCATCTTTAGGTTTAATTACATTAAACTCTTTAGTTGCTTCTAATTCGGTAATTATTCCAATTCAATGTGAATATTTTGCTTTAGAAGGTTTAGGAAAGTTACTTAACACTATAAAAAGCGTTCAAAAAATACATAACAAAGATCTTGAAATAGAAGGTTTATTGTTAACAATGTACGATGCTCGTTTACGTTTATCAAATCAAGTTGTTGATGAAGTTAGAAAACACTTCAGCTCAATGGTTTTTGAAACAATTGTACACAGAAATATTCGTTTAAGCGAAGCTCCAAGTTACGGAGAAAGCATCATTTCATATGATGCAACAAGTAAAGGCGCGGTTAATTATATTAACTTAGCAAATGAAATTATAAACAAGAATTAAAACATGGCAAAAGCAACTAGGAAGCAAGCTTTAGGAAGAGGATTATCTGCTTTGTTAAAAGAAACTGCAGAAGTAAATTCAGCATCTGATAAAAATGCTGATAAAGTTGTTGGAAGTATTATTGAAATCGATTTAAAGTTAATTGAAGTAAATCCTTTTCAACCAAGAACTTACTTCGATGAAGAAGCTTTAAATGAACTAGCAGCTTCTATAAAAGAATTAGGTGTAATTCAGCCTATAACTGTTAGAAAATTATCTGAAGATAAATTTCAATTAGTTTCTGGAGAAAGAAGATTTAGAGCTTCAAAATTAATTGGAAACGATACCATACCTGCATACATTCGTATAGCAAATGATCAGGAAATGCTTGAAATGGCATTAGTTGAAAATATTCAGCGTAAAAATCTTGATCCAATTGAAGTTGCTTTATCTTATCAACGTTTGATTGATGAAATTAAACTTACACAAGAGCAATTAAGTGTAAGAGTTGGAAAAAAGCGTTCTACCGTTACAAATTATTTACGATTATTAAAATTAGATCCAATCATTCAAACAGGAATGAGAGATGGATTTATTTCTATGGGACATGGTAGAGCCTTAATTAATATTGAAAGCGAAAAAGACCAGATAGATGTTTATGAAAAAATTCTTCGTGACAAATTATCTGTAAGACAAACTGAGGATTTAGTTAGAGTTTTAAAATCTGGAGTTACCAAAAAACCAGAAGCTAAAAAGAATGCGTTACCTAGTGAAATATCAAGTAGTTTAAAAAACTTCACTGATTTCTTTAGCGCGAAAATTGATGTTTCTGTAAATAACAAAGGAAAAGGTAAAATTTCTATTCCTTTTGATTCAATCGAAGATTTTAATAGAATTAAAAAATTATTGAAGTAATTGAAGAACTCAATTTACATATTTGCTTTTATCTTTTTTTGTACGTTAGCTGCTTATAGTCAAACTAAAGATACTACAAAAACAGAGACAAGATCGCTTCAATACACACAAATCCAGCAACCTGAATACGATCCATTAAATCCATCAAGGGCGGCTTTTTATTCCGCTATCTTTCCTGGAGCAGGTCAAATTTACAACAACCGATATTGGTGGCAATTACCTTTAATTTATGGAGGTATGGCGACGAGTATTTACTTTTACATAGATAATAACAACGAATATCAACGTTTTAGAACGGCTTTTAGAAGAAGAAAAGCTGGGTTACCAGATGAATTTTCTGATGTTAACGGAGTTCCTCTTATTTCAGATGCTGGTTTAGAAAGTGCTCAAAAACAACTACGTCAGAACAGAGATTTATCCTTACTTACAACGGTACTTATTTACGTATTACAAATAGTTGAAGCTAGTGTAACTGCTCATTTGATTCAGTTTGACAGTACCGATAGTCTTA
Source organism: Tenacibaculum skagerrakense (assembly GCF_004345825.1). Lineage (GTDB taxonomy): Bacteria > Bacteroidota > Bacteroidia > Flavobacteriales > Flavobacteriaceae > Polaribacter > Polaribacter skagerrakensis. The sequence goes on along the minus strand of NZ_SLXM01000002.1, from coordinate 364,202 downwards.
CACTCACTCCTTCTGCTATGCCAAATATCAATTACAACGAAGAAAACACTCACAAACTGGGTTTAACCCTAAAATATTCTTTTTAATTATGAAATTAGCCTTATTAGGTTATGGTAGAATGGGTAAAGAAATTGAAAAAATTGCCCTTGAACGTGGACACGAAATTGTGATTAAGTCTAACGGTGAAGAAGATTATGATATAACTCTAGCAGATGTTGCTATTGATTTTAGTGTACCTAGCTCTGCTTTCAACAATATTACAACATGTATTAATCATCAAGTTCCAGTTGTTTCAGGAACTACAGGATGGTTAGCTAATTATGATAATGCAGTAGCACTTTGTAAAGAAAAAAAAGGGGCTTTTATATATGCTTCTAACTTTAGTTTAGGTGTAAATATTTTCTTTGCTTTAAATGAAAAATTAGCAGAAATGATGAAATCTCAAGAACAATATTCAATAGAAATTGAAGAAATTCATCACACAAAAAAACTAGATGCACCAAGTGGAACAGCTATTACTCTAGCAGAAGGAATTATTGAAAATTCAGAAAAAGAAGCATGGGAATTGGATGGTGAAATTACAGAGAAAAGTATTCCTATAAAAGCAGTTCGTACGCCAGATGTACCTGGAACACATACTATAAACTATAACTCAGAAGTAGATGCTATTGAAATAAAACACACTGCACATAACCGAAAAGGGTTTGCTTTAGGTGCTGTAGTTGCAGCTGAGTGGCTTATAGGAAAAGAAGGAGTTTACTCTATGAGAGATGTGTTAAACATAGGTTAAAAGAAAAATATATTGATAACAAGTAAGAGCTATGAGCGTCTTATCGATTTTATAAAACAAAACTAAAAATTATGTCATTTACGGGTTGGTTTATTTTATTCTTAACAGTCCAATTTATTCACTTCTTAGGAACATGGAAATTATACGAAAAAGCAGGAAGAAAAGCATGGGAAGCAGCTATACCTGTATATAATGCTATAGTTCTTTTAGGAATAATTAAAAGACCAAAATGGTGGGTAATTTTATTATTCATTCCGATTGTAAACTTAATTATGTTTCCAGTTCTATGGATTGAAACTTGTAGAAGTTTTGGCTATACAACTACCAAAGATACTTTTTTAGCAATTCTAACATTAGGATTTTATATCGCCTACATAAATTACGCTACAGATGCTCAGTATCGACCAGATAGAGAATTGAAAGCTCCTACAGTAGTTGGTGAATGGGTAAGCTCAATTGCTTTTGCCATTATTGCAGCTACAATTGTACATAATTACTTTATTAGACCTTATGTAATTCCTTCTTCTTCTTTAGAAAAAACCTTATTAATTGGAGATTACTTATTTGTAAGCAAATTTCATTATGGAGCACGTGTGCCTATGTCTACTGTGGCTCTTCCAATGATTCATGATACAATTCCACTTGTAAAGTCTAAATCGTATGTTTTTAGCGACGATTACGAAAACAGAGAGAATGCTTTCGCTAATAAATTTCAATTGCCTTATATGAGGCTTCCTGGACTTACTAGCATTAAAAGAAACGATATCGTAGTATTTGGTCAACCTGCAGATACCTTACGCGATATGAACAAATTAACACCAGACAGGTCTTATTACAAACCTATTGACAAAAAACTAAACCTTGTAAAACGTTGTGTTGGTATAGCTGGTGATAGTTTAGAAATTAGAGACGGATATATTTATATTAACGGAGAGCGCTCTATTTTACCTCCGAATGCGAAACCACAATGGTATCATATAATTGATACGGAAGGTCAAAAATTTAGTGAAGCTGCTTTAATGAGGTACAATGTACGTTTTAAAGAAGCGTACACTACACAAGATGGAAAATACCTTTTAAATTTAACTGACGAAGAAGCTGCTTTAATAGCAAAAAACCCTATTGTAAAAAGTGTTACTAAAAAAATAGATCCTAAAGATAAGTCTGATCTTGAATTATTTCCGCAAAGCCCATTATACCGATGGAATATTGATAACTTTGGTCCTATTTACATTCCTAAAAAAGGTGCTACTGTTTCTATAACCAAGGAAACCATTCCTTTTTATAAACGTATTATCAGAGAATACGAAAAAAATGACTTAACTTTTGTTAATGATGATATTTATATCAATGGTAAAAAAGCCGATAGTTACACTTTTAAGCAAGATTATTACTGGATGATGGGAGATAACCGCCAAAATTCTTTAGATGCAAGAAGATGGGGTTACGTTCCTTTTGATCACGTAATTGGTAAGCCGATTATGGTATGGTTTAGTGTTGACAATGAAACCGGAAAAATTCGTTGGGATAGAATATTTATGACAGTTACCAATGGAGAATCTAAATCATATTTTTGGTTAGGAATTTTATCTGCTGCATTGATATTATTCTTTGTTTTTAAACCTAAAAAGAAAAAAGCATAATTCCTTGGGATTATTTATACCAACATATTTTTCTCCTATAAGTCAGTATGCATTTATAGCTAATTCTGATAAAGTTATTTTTGAATTTGAAGATAATTTTCAAAAACAAACTTATAGAAACAGATGTTACATATATGGAGCTAATGGAAAGTTATCGTTAAACATTCCTGTAAAACATAATAAAACTACTGGAAGAAAAAAGACTAAAGATACCTTAGTTGAAAACGACTTCCCATGGCAAGACCAACACTTTAAATCTTTAAAAGCTGCTTACCAGTCATCTCCTTTCTTTGAATTCTTCGAAGACGATCTTGCAAAAATATTTAACAAAAAATACGTATATTTAGTAGACTTAAATATTGATACGTATTTATTTGTTACTGATGCTTTGCAAATTAATCAAGAATTTTCAAAAACTAATGAATACGAATTATCACCAATAGTAAACGATTATAGGGATTTTTCAGTTGCTAAAAATGGTAATATATCAATAGAAATGGACAGCTATACCCAAATGTTTGATGACAAGTATGGGTTTATTTCTAATTTATCGATTTTAGATCTTTTATTCATGGAAGGTCCGAATTCGATATCTTATTTGGAGAGCGTAAAATTATTATAATTAGCAACTTAAAGATTATAACTTATGTTGGAATCTGCTTTAATTAGCGAGTTTTCTCGCTTTTACATGAGCAATATATCTGATCATGCAATTGACTTATTCTCAAAAATTGTACGTCTAAAAAAGTACAAAACTGGAGATGTATTAATTAATAAAGGAACTTCTAAGTTCTATGTAATTGTTGAAGGTATTGTTGCCTCCTTTTCTAAGAATTCGCAAAAAGACCGTGAATACATTAGAACTATTCATCTAGAAAATTACGCTTTTACAGATTTGTTTTATCAGATTAATGATTTAAAGCTAGCACACATCGATTTAGACACTAAAACACCTGAAGACTACTACAAGTGCTTAACAAGCTGTACTTTGTTAGAAGGAGATTTTAAAGACTTTATCGATTTAAGCGCCTCTAATCATGAAATTTCCTTGCTTTACAATAAAATTAACCAAACAATTTTATTGCAGGTTTTAAAAAGATTAGATAGACTTTCATTATTAGATGCAACTGATCGTTATAAAATTTTAAAGGAAAGAATTCCTCAAATTGAAAACTTAATTCCTCAATATCAAATAGCTAGTTATTTAAATATAACTCCAGTTCAGTTAAGCAGAATTCGTAAAAAAATGTACTCAGAATAAATTTATAAACATAGGTATATAAATGAAATAGTGGATTCCTATTAAATTTGCTGGTGAAATATCCCTATTTCGTTTCCCCTTAAAAAGACTTGTTACCCCCTTACATATACAAGTCTTTTTATTTTATTTCCTTAATCTTTCAGCTATAGCATTTATTTGATTTGATACATTTAATTTAAGTATTAAATAAATGTATAAACAAACTATTATAATACTCTTTAATATCATGTTTATAAATGAATGTATAGGTAGCCCCCAAAGTTTAATTTCTGGTATGTTAAAATCCCAAAAGTAGAAGCCAGCAAACATTATTAAAATCAATAGAAGTGTAATTCCAGACTCTTTAGTTATTGGATTCATTTTCATTTTAAAATGAACATATAAAAGCTTAATGGTATTAAAAATAAAAACTGTGATAAGTGTTGCCAATGCCAGACCATCGGTACTCATATCTATTTTTCTGTAAAAGAGCACATTTAAAAAATAAACCGTTAATGCAGTACCAATACCAATTGGAAATGTAACTCTGTAATACTTTGAATTCGATAGAATATGACCATTATTACCAAGAAACATATTATACATTTTAGCAATAGAAATTAACAAAACAGCAAAAACTCCTTGATCATATCCTTTTGGCATCATTTTGAATAATTCAATTATATTACAGTTAATTAATAGGAAAAATAATCCTCCTATAACCAATAAATTGATAGAACTTTTCTTATACAAACTATCAACTTCTGCATCATCATTTTCATTCAATGATTTTGAAGTAAGTGGCTGTAAAATTTGACCAAGAGCTCTACTAGGCGCTTCAATAAAAGAACCAATAAAAACAGCAACAGTATAATAAGCTGCTGCGCTAAAAGCTTCCTTACCAGTCACCATTACTTTATCAATATCTAGAATTAATGCTCCAGCACTTCCTGCAAATATTATAAATAGCGAATAAGAGGCTATTTCTTTATAATTTTTTGGCAAACTTAAAGTGAACTTAGGAAAATACACTTTAAATGCGTAATACATCATTATAAGTGTTCTTAGAATATAGAAACCAGTAAGCCAGAAAATAAACTGAGATTTCGTAATTAACTCAAAAGAAACAGATAATAATAGAATGAGCACTACTGCCCTATTATAAAACTCCTTTAAAAAGTTTCCAACGACAGATTTCAAATGCACTTTAGACCATGCATAAAAAACCTCAAAATAAGCACAACAAATTGAAACTATATAAATTACTATTGTATAACTTTCAATATCTTTATTTTCATCTGAAAGAAAATTAGCAACAATAAAATCTTGAATATTATTCCATAAAAACCCCACAGGAATACCAACCAATAAAGGAAGTATCAGTGCAATTGACAAAAATTTATCTTTTTCTATCTTCTCCTGATAGACTGAAAAAAACTTAATAATGGTGTAATGAACACCCATAGCCATTAAAGGCATTATTAAATTTGAGTATGAAAGTAACACCGTTACTATACCTTGAAAAGTATCTCCTAAAATACCTGGATAGAAAAAAACTGTATTTAATCCTCCAATAATAAATCCCAAATAGATTACTATGGTATTTTTAAATGATTGTTTAAATATTATGCCCAATTTCTTATGTTTTGGCTAGCCCTTTTATAATTTCTGACAAATCTTTGGTTAATTGCTTTCTATGAAACTTTTCTATATTAGACGAATTAACCGTAAGCGTTCCTAATTTATACTTTTTATACAAGCTTTTAATCTCTGCTTTTAAATCTTTTTTGTTTTGATAATCGAAAGTTTTACCAGCATTTGTTTCGTTTAGTACATCGGCTAAATCACCATCTTCAGGTCCAATTGCAATTATAGGCCTTTTAGCTTGTATGTATTCGAAAACTTTACCCGTAACTATCTCTCTAGCATTTGGAGTATCGTTAACAATTAATAATAAAACTTGAGACTGCTTTTGATATTTCTTTGCTTCCTGATGAGGAACATAATCTAACTGATGAACATTTTTAAAGTTATAAGATTCAATATCTTCCTTTACAATTTTTTCATCTAACTTACCTATTAGTTGAATTTGCAAGTCATTACTAAAATCCGGATTTTCCTCAGCAATATTATGCAATACTTCCCAAAGTATTTTTGGATTTCTTGCAGCATTCATTGAGCCAATGTGTGATATTGTAAATTTTGTATCTAGAACTAATGAATCTTCCTCTATACCATCAGTATCATAACCATTTGTAATAACTTCTATTGATTTAGCTTGTTTAGCGTATTTCTCTTTAGAAGTTTTACTAACCATTATTACCTTATCTGCATTCTTAAATACTTTATCTTCTAATCGAAAATGTTTCTTTTTAGCCAACTTAGTTAATGGTAATAAATGAAAATAATCAATTCCAGTCCATGGATCCCTAAAATCAGCAATCCATTTAACTCCTAATTGTTTTTTTAAATGATAACCAATCATATGAAGACTATGAGGTGGCCCTGTTGTTATTAAAGCTTCAATAGAATTCTCAGATAAATACTTTTTAATCCTCTTGACAGAAGGTTTAATCCAAAACATTCTAGCATCTGGAATAAAAAGATTCGCTCGAATGTATATCATTATTTTAGAAAGCATCGACGGATTTTCTTCCAAAAAACCTGCGCTATTTTTAACTTTCTTTTTCTTTACTTTAGAAAGTAAATTATTAGGCTCAAATATTGGACACTTTATCACTTCTACTCCTACAGGAATATCTCTATGTAAGCTATCATCTAAAATTGGATAATGAGGATTATCTGCCGTAAAAATTACAGGCTCAATATCAAAATTTCTAAGGTATTTTGTAAACTTCAACCAACGTTGAACTCCAGCTCCACCCGCAGGTGGCCAATAATATGTAACTATTAAAACTTTCAAATAATTGTTTTATATATTTCTTTTAATTCGTTAGAAGTTTTATCCCATGTGTAAGAATCTCTAACAAAGTTTTCTCCATTCTTCCCTAACGTATTTCTTAATTCAGGGTTGTTATATAGTTTTAGTAATTTAACAACAAAATCATTTACATCCCTATCTTCATGAACCAAACCAGAATTTACTTGCTCTACCATTTCCTTTTGAGCTGTAGCATTACTAACTAATAAAGGTTTACCAAAACTCATATACTGAAAAATTTTATTTGCATAAGCTACATCATGTTGTTTACTACGATGTAACGGAGATAAACAAACATCACTTGCTTTTATAAAAGAAGGAAACAATTTAACATCTCTCCAACCTTTAAAATCAACGTAGTCTTCTAGAACTAATTCTTGAACTTTGTTTTTCAACATATAATCAGTTGTGCTTGAACCAACTATCACCAGTTTAATATTTGTTATTTCATCTTTAAGTTTTGAAACAGCTTCTATTGCCAATAATAAACCTCTCCTAGTATGAGTGTCGCCAAGATACAACATAGTGAAGTAATTAGTATAGCTCTTAATCAATTCTTCGTCAAACTCTGCATTTAAATAAAAAGATGTACTAATTGTATTAGAAACTAAAACAACTTTTTGAGGATTATAAACTCTATCTTTTAATTCTGAAACCAATTGAGGGGAAACTGATATTACATAAGATGCCTTTTCTATAAATTCTTGCTCTTTTTGTTTCCATTTTTTTGGCGATATAATATATTTTCCAGGAAACTTTTGAAGATGGGGATAAAACTTCATGTTTTCAGGAATATTATCATGTATATCCAAAACAACTGGTAGTTTAAAACTTTTATTTGCCTGAAAAACTGCTTCTGCTACTCTAATGTCGTGACAATGAATTATATCTATATTATTATTTCTTAAAAAGTTTTTAACTTTTTTTTTCATCAACATAGTATACAACGGTATTGAATAAGCCAGCGCAGAAAGCTTGTATTCTAACTTATTACTGTTATATCGTATTACTTTGATCCCATTAACCTCCTCATTTCTTTTCTGATTTTTATAATTTAAACAAAAAAGAAATACTTCATGTCCATCTTTTATTAATTCAATAGCTTCGTTTTCCACTCTAGGGTCAGGAGGGAAAACGTCATCTAAAATCATACCTATTCTCATTTTCTCTTTTTTTCAGCAAAAACGGCATAATATCTAGGTGTAAACCTCCTAAGAATTGGTCTAAACCCATTAAGTTTAGTTGGGCTAATCCACTTCTCAGCTTCTTTTATTTCCCAACCCGATTTTTCTAATAACCAATCAAACTGCCAATCTTCAAACTCATGAAAATGGCGATCCCACATATCTGTTTTACTTCTGTATGCACTAGCAAACCATAATCTCAAAGGTATAGTAGTAATAAGTTTATTACACTTAATTTCTCTCAAAATACTAAAAGGAGAAACCAAATGTTCAAATACTTCGAAAGAAGTAACTGCATCTACTTCAAAATCTTTAACTACTTCAGGCATCAAATCAAAATCTTCGCCATTCGTATTATATACCGTATATCCTTCTTTTTCCATTATTTCGGTAAATGGATTTCTAACACCTAAATCTAAAACAACAGCAGGAGGCGGTAATACTCTTTTTAAAAAATCAATTGTTTTATTATATCGATAAGTAGGTACGTTCGGAAACATGATAGTATTAGTTATTTACAAACAAATCTATACATTCAAATAGTATTTTCTATATAATTTTTTAATAAAATTAAAAAGGAACAATATTAATTGTTCCTTTTTAATTTAGATGCTCTTTATCAATGCAGTTTCCCTCCCTTAGGTGTTTCAATTTTATAGCACACAAATCTATTTTTTATTCTTCTCAAGAAAAAACTTTATATTCGACTTTTTATAAAAAGCACAAACAAATTTAAATACCCAAAGAATTGAAGAATTCTAAAAATTTAAGTTTAATCTTACTATTTTTCTTTTATTCATTAATATTAATTTCTCAAGCTAACCATCAGATTAATGATTATAAAGAAAGTGAGACTTTTAGAAAGATGAGTGAATTTAAAAACACTAATCTAGATAGTCTTTTATTTTACTCTGATAAAGGAGAACTTTCATCAAATCCTTGTGAAAAATTAATAGCTTTAATTGCTAAAGCGTATTACCATTACAGAAAAAATGAAATTGAAAAATGCAAAAAAGTAATTGATAAAACAATACAAAAAGTAGATTCATTATTAAATATCAATCCTAAAAATATTTGTTTTACCAAAATAAAATTAAGCACATTAAACAGATTATTTTGGATTCATAAAAATTCAGAAGAATATCAAAAAGCATATAAAAATTTGCTCTCAATGTCTGATTTTTTAGATAATGTTAAAAACAAGAACTTTGATGGATTTGATTATTTTGTAAATATTGAAAATTCAAAAGCTCTTATAAAAAAAGATCTTAATCAAGAAGAAGAGGCTAAGTCTATTTTAATTAAAATAATTAAAAAAGTTGACCAAAAAATTAACCGTGAAAACGATTTTTATGACCAACAAAATTTAACTCATGTAAAAGCTAACACACTATACCTTTTAGGACAAACTTACATGGCTTTAAATAAAAAAACAAAGAAAGAATACCTATTAGATTCTGCATCGATTTGTTTTGAAAAGGCTTATAACTCCGCTAAAAAAATTATCCCACCACATCCAGATTCTAAATTAATTTATCAATTTAGAAAAGCTGATATTCTAATAACTAAGAAAGAATACAAAGAAGCCTTGAAATTAATTGATTCTTTAATTTTACCTAAAAACATGGATGATATAGACTATGAAAGTGAAATTTACTTTTACAAAACACTTATATTTAATGGTTTGAATAAATATGATTCTATTATTTATTCAGCAAAAAAATCACTTGAAAACAATAATCTTAAAGGAAGTAGATTAATTACTATTTATGACATTCTTTCTAATGAATATAATCGTATCAATGAACTTGATAGCGCTATTAAATATTCAAAACTTACGCTAAAAGAATTCAACTTTAGTAAAGAAAACAAACAGAGAACATATCAACTACTATATGATAATGATCTTGAAAAAATTACAGAGCTAAATAATACTATTATTGAAAAAGAAAAAAAGAAGAACCTAACAACCACGATACTTTACACGTTAATTCTAGTCATAATTTCATCATTCTTTTTATTTAAGAGAAAAAAATACAAGAAAGAAATCTCTCAAAAAAGTGATGAGTTAGAAATTACTATTGTAAATGCTAAAAAGGATTTAGAAAAGGAAAAATCTCAAAGTAATAAAACAATTGAAAAGTCAAAGGTTAATTATAATATTGAAGCACAATTAGAGAAAAAAATATTGGATCAACTTAAGCAAGTTGAAGTCAACCAGGCGTATTTAAAACATGATTTTTCAATAAACACTATTGCAGAAAAAGTAAATACCAATAGTACATACGTATCTTTTGTATATAACAAACATTATGACGTTCCTTTTAAGCAATACTACACTCAAAAAAAAATTGAATATGCTGTAGATTTAATTAAGAATAAGGAATATTATAAAAAATACTCCATTGAAGGCTTAGCTAATATTGTTGGTTATACAAATGCATCAGCCTTCAGCAGAGCTTTTAAAAAATACATGAATATATCTCCTTCAGAATATATTAAAAATTTAAGTAAGTAGATTTTTCTTCTTTAAAAACACCAGAATAAAAGGTACTAGCACTAATAATAAATAAAAATATAAAGATAACCTTCCTCCTTTGGCAACTACTGTAGGTTCAAACTTAAACTCAATAGTATGTTTTCCTGCTGGCACTTGCATTCCTCTTAAGACATAATTAACTTGATAATGCGGAACTAGTTTTCCATCTAAATATGCATTCCAACCATTTCCATAATATATTTCAGAAAAAACTGCAAATTGATTTTTAGTAGCATTACTAAGATATTTTAAATCGTTTAAGTCACGCTTAACCAAACTAATTGTAGCTAAAGAATCTGAAGCAAATTTAGTAGTTCCGGTATATTTATCACCTCTAATAACAGCTTCTTTTTTAGTATCTAAATTAGTTAACATTATTATTTCTTCATTAGCAGATGTAACTGGTATAAGTGAACTCACAAACCATGCATTGCCATTAGCCTCTTTGTTAACTTCGAACTTATCCTCACCGACAATAAAATACTTTGCATTCAACATATTGAATACTTCCATATTATTTTTTGCAACCTGATAATCAATTAACTCTTGATATCTTTTTAATTTTGCAGCATGATAACCTCCAACTGACCTATGAAAGAAAGATGTCCTGTTTTCATTCATAAAGTTTCCTGTGAAGTTAGCAACTCTATAGTAACTAGTATCTTTTAAAATTTCTAAATCAACTTTATTAGGAGTAAACGGTTTTTCTATTAATCTAGAACTTACAAAATTTTCTTTGTTAACGTAATTTATATTTACAGATATTAAATCAAATAACACTAAAGCTAATACCCCTCCATAAACAACTTGCTTCTTTAATTTATATTTTAAAAATTGATAAACTAATCCTGCGGTTAAAAGAATTAAAACAATCGACCTAAGACTATCATAAAACAACATCGATTTACGATCGCTAATTAAAGCATCTAATAAAGCAGGATACTGTTGATATTGATTATCGCGAATTCCTTCAAAACTAGAAGTCATATGCGCTAATAAAAATCCAACTACTATAAGTCCTGTAGTTATGATAAAAGATTTCTTTAATGATTCAAATTTTTCTTCATTAGACTTACGACTTTTAAAAAGTTCACTTAGCCCTAAAACAGCCAATAAAGGCATACATAATTCAGCAATAACTTGTATTGAGGAAACTGCTCTAAACTTATCGTATAACGGAACGTAATCAATGAAAAAGTTAGTAACAAAAGCTAGATTTTTTCCCCAGCTTAAAACAATCGAGAAGATTGTTGCAGAAACTAACCAATATTTTAATTTTCTTTCGACTAAAAAAACTCCAATAAAAAATAAAAATATTACGACAGCTCCAATGTAAGCAGGAGCTTCAACTATAGGTTGGTCTCCCCAATAGGTTAACGATTCTTTAGTGTAAGATCTGGCTGCTTGAGTTCCAGCCATTTTTTCAAACTCATTGAATAGGTTTGAACCTTCTCCTAATTCTTCAATAGTTCCTCCACCCATAAATCTTGGAACTAATAAATTCATTGTTTCTAATTTTCCATAACTATACTGTGTAATATAATCGTAATCCAAACCTGCGAATTTTTTCTTCTTTGGTTTACCATCAACATCAATAGTCAATTCAGATTTTCCTCTTATACTATGTTCAGCATATTCTTTAGTAGCCATTAATCTAGAGGCATTTACTCCTACTCCAATTATAAATGCTACAATAATTACAGACGTTTGTTTTATAAAACTGGTGATTTTTTTATCTTTTATAGCCTCAATTAATTCTACAATTCCCAGAATTAGTAAGCAAAAACCTAGATAGTACGTCATTTGAATATGACCTGCACCAATTTCCATAGCCATTCCTAGTGCTGCTAAAATAAAACCGAGTAAATACCTGTTTTGAAATATCAATAAAACTCCTGAGATAATAATTGGCATGTAAACAATTGCGTGCGCTTTTGCATTATGCCCAGCCCCAATTATAATTATTAGGTATGTTGAAAAACCAAAAGCTAAGCCTCCTAGTATGGATAATTTCCAATCTACTTTTAACGTAGTGAGTAGTATAAAAAAACTTAAAAAATAAAGAAATAAATAATCTGCAGGTCTTGGTAAAAATCGTAGAACCCTATCTACTTCTTTTAAAAAATCATTTTCATAATTTGCACTTACTAAATAAGCAGGCATTCCACTAAAAGCATTTCCTAACCAGTAAGCTTCTTTATTATTCTCTTCTCTAAATTCTTTTAACTCTTTTGAAATCCCTTTAAACTGATCGATATCTGATTGTTTAATTTGTTTTCCAGATAGAATTGGGTTAAAATACAAGACAGAAACAATTATAAATAATACAACTGCTCCTGTATAAATTAATAGCTTATTTACTTTCATAGTTAATCTATTTCTTCAAAATCAATATACTCTCCTACTGATTTATCACTTTCTTTTGATTGATTTGGTTTTTTATCTATGATGGTTTCACCAACTTTAACACTTTCATTGTTTTTGTTAGTTCCATATTGTTTTTCAGCTCGCTCTTGCATTTTTTTAACCGCTTTTTTCATTAAATATGGAGCGAAAAGTCTAGCTAAAAATTTAAGTGTATAATACACTAAAGCGATGATAAGTAGTGTTCTAATAAAATTCATTGGTCCTGCTTGATGGATCTCGATCATTCTGTTTACATAAAAAAGCAATCAAAAATAACAATTTGAACTAAAACCTTACGTTAATAATCCTGTAAACTTATTAGATTGATAATTTTACTGTATGTTTGTAACACGTGTAAATGTTTGTGGTGAATATGATCAAAAAATTTTTTAGTGTAGTATTGTTGTTACTATTTTCAACAACTTGGGCACAATACACGGAATTGATAAATTCGAATAAACCTGGGTTTTCTGAAAGTCCTTACAGTGTTGGTACAGGTATATATCAATTTGAAAGTAGTTTCTTTCATAGAAATGCTTCCGCTATTCCAACATTTAGTAATCCAAGAGCTACTGGATTAGAATTACACTACAGAATGGGATTGCTTGATGAGTTTTTAGAATTGAGTTTAACTACTGCTCTTCAACAAAACGAATTTGCTTTTTTAAATGTTTTTGAATCTTCTAGATCTGAGTTTGGGTTTGGCAAATTTACATTGGGTGCAAAATATTTAGTTTACAAACCAAAATATAAAGATAAATCTAAAGAAATAAGAAGCTGGAAAGAGAGACATTCTTTCGATTGGTCTAGATGGATTCCACATGTTGCTGTATATGGAGGAATAAATTTTGGCTCTTTTTTAAGCGATTATCATGCTAGAGGAGGAATTACTCCTAAGCTTGGTGTTTTGTTGCAAAATGAATTCTCACATAAGTTAAATGTAATAACCAATATCCATTATAATTACATTGGCGGCTATTTACCTGAGTTTTCTTATGTGGTTACTGGAACATACAATTTTACTGATAAATGGTCTGGTTTTGTTGAGCAGCAATCGTTATTCAACAAGCAAGAAAGTCAAAGTAATTTTGGTTTTGGAGCTGCGTATTTATTTAACAGAGATTTACAAATAAACTCTTCTTTAAGAGCTACTTTTCAAGAAAACAGTACTGGTTTATATACTAGCATTGGTGTCTCATACAGAATTAATAATCATGTAGATAAATTTGTGGAACTTGATGAGTTTGGTAATAAAATTGAAGGAGATGAGCTTCAAACTTATAACAAAGGATTCTTTGGCCGCGTAATTGATAAGATTAAAAACTTATTCAAGAAGAAAGATAAAACAGGACCTCAACTAGAAACTGATAAAACAGAGGAAGAATTAGAAAAACAAGATGAAGGTCGCGTTAGAGTTCGTCAAAAATCGGTATTAGATGATATCGCCAAAAAAGACGAGAAAGCAAAAAAGAAAACTACTAAAGAGAAAGAAAAAGCAGCTAAAAAGAAGAAAAAAGATGAAGAAAAGGCTAAAAAGAAACTAGAAAAAGAGAAAGAAAAAGAAGAAAAGAGAAAAAAGAAAGAACAAGAAAAGTTAGAAAAAGAAATTAAAAAGCTCGAGGAAGAGTTAAAAAAGGAGGAGGAAAAAGAGAAAAAAGAAGAGAAAGAAAAAGAGGAAAAGGATAATGGATAGATATTATAATTCTATTTTTGTGATATGATTCAACTAAAAGAAATACATTCAAAAAAGGAAATGAAACAATTTGTTTTATTTCCTTTTTCCTTATATAAGAATAATAAATTTTGGGTACCCCCTATTATAAATGATGAGATTGCAAACTTCGACAAGACTAAAAATCCTGTCTTTGAAAATGCGGATGCTCGTTTTTTTCTTGCTCTAAAAAACAATGCAATTGTAGGACGAGTAATTGCAATCATTAATCGTTATGAAGTAGCGCAGCAAGGAATTAAAAAAATGAGATTTGGTTGGTTTGATGTTATAGATGACATTGAAGTGACCAAAATTCTTTTAGATAAAGTAAAAGAAATCGCTTTAGAAAATAATCTTGAATATATTGAAGGGCCAGTTGGTTTTAATAATTTGGATAAAACAGGAGTACTAATTGAAGGATTCGACGAGATTGGTACTATGATTACATGGTATAATCATCCTTATTATAAAGAACATTTGGAGCAACTAGGATTTAGAAAAGAGAAAGAATACCTAGAGAATAAGTTTTTATATAAAGACATTAAAATTGAAAGGCATGTAAAAGCAGGTAGAATTCTAAAAAAGAGATATAATCTAACAGCGCTGAATTTTACAAAAACTAAAGACATTATGCCTTATGTAGACGAAATGTTTGAATTGTTTAGCAAAACCTATTCTAAACTTTCAACATACGTTCCTATTTCAGATGCTCAAATTCAACATTTTAAGAAGAAGTATATTAGTTTTATCAATCCAGAATACATTAAGTTTGTTATTGATGAACATCAGAAATTAGTTGCTTTTGCTATTGTTATGCCTTCTTTTTCTAGAGCACTACAAAAAGCAAAAGGTAAATTATTTCCTTTTGGAATTTTTCATTTACTAAACGCACGAAAAAACTCAAAAGACGTTACGTTTTATCTTATTGGAGTTGATCCTGCTTATCAAAATAAAGGTGTAACTGCCATTATTTTTGAAGAGTTTCATAAAACTTTTGGTGAAAAAGGAATTGAAAATTGTATTAGAACTCCAGAGCTAGAAGATAACTTAGCAATCCATCAATTGTGGTCTCAATTCAATCCTAGAACTCACAAACGAAGAAGAACCTATCGATTAGATTTATAATGCAGCTTTTTTTTAATCCAAATATAGACGAAAACACTAAAGAGATTCTTTTCGACAAAGAAGAGAGTCGACACATCATTAGAGTACTTCGAAAAAAACAAGGAGATATTTTACACATAACAAATGGTAAAGGTTCTCTTTTTTCCGCTGAAATAATTATAGAAAGTGACAAAAAATGTGTTGTTAAAATAGTAGACATTCAGTTCAAAGAAAAAGAATGGAATTATTATTTACATGTAGCTATCGCACCAACAAAGAATATCGATCGTTTAGAGTGGTTTATTGAAAAGGCAACAGAAATTGGAATTGATGAAATTACACCTATCATTTGCGAAAATTCCGAAAGAAAGGTTGTGAAACATGATCGATTGCATAAAATCATGCTTTCTGCTGTTAAGCAATCTTTGAAATATACTGCTCCTAAATTAAACGATTTAACAAGTTTTAATGATTTTATTAAAAACAGTATTGAAGGTAATCTACTAATTGCTCACTGCAATGAAGGAGAAAAAAAAGCGCTGAAATCATTTGAATTTACAGGTGAAAAAATTACCATATTAATAGGTCCAGAAGGCGACTTTTCTCCTAAGGAAACTCTAGAAGCTATCAAGTCAAATTTTATTCCTATTACACTTGGAGATAGTAGACTAAGAACTGAAACAGCAGGAATAGTTGCAGTTCATAGTATTAGTTTCTTACACTAAATCCCTAGAAATTATTGTGTTTTCAATCAATTTTAGTTACATTTAACTGTCATATCTTTAGTTTTAGCAGGTAATAATTACAGATTTCACACCTCCATTTTGTATTTATTTTGTTAAATTTAAGAGTCAAAAAACAACTTAATTACTAGAAACCTTGAGCACTGCAGACTTTTTTAATATGTTCTTGCTTATAAGTGCGCTCCATGGATTTGCACTTTGTTTAATCATGTTTTTTTCAAAATATGGTAAAGACAAGAGTTTGCTGTTTCTAAACCTAATGATTTTGACTATTTCCTTAAATAATTTTCAATCTTGGGCTTTAGAGAGAAATTTATTTCAACATAAATTCATGCTTGATTATATCCAAGTTCCTTGGCATTTCTTAAGTGCTCCTTTCTTTTATGCTTTTTTAATTAATTATTTAGACATCTATGACAAGTCAAGAAAGCTGCTCAAATACTTTGTAGTTGTTTTTTTAATTATGTGTATAGCTCAAATATCTTTTGTGTTAAACCATTCTTTGGGTGGAGGAACTAAAGAAGAGCTTAATTATATGTATGAAAGGTATACTTCGATTGAAGAATTAATAAGTTTGTTAGGTTCTATTTCTGTATTTGCCTACTCGTTTTACATTCTTAAAGGAAAGAAGCAATTATTTACCAAAATATTGACATACGATAGTTTAAAATGGATATATAATTTTTTCAAACTTACCTTACTAGTTTACATACTTTGGGTATCAGCTTTAGCGATAAAGTTTAGTCTTAATTTTACAGGCTTTATCTACTCTTATTATCCATTACGTATATCAACCACAGTAATTATATTTATTTTAGGTTACCAAGGACTCAGATATTTACGTATTCTAAAAGAAAGAAAAAATATTCGTGAGGACTTAGACATAGAACAAAGATCTGATAAAGAAAATGCTGATGATACTAATAGTAAGGAAAGTGAACATGAGTATGAAGCACAGTTTTTACTAGTTGATAAGTTTATAAAAGCTGAAAAAATATATTTACAACCAAAATATACTTTACAAAACTTATCTGTTGATTTAAATATTGGTTCTAGTACATTATCGTCAACAATTAACAAGAATGCTAAAAAAAGTTTTGTTGATTACATTAATGAAATGCGTGTAAATCAAGCCAAAAAATTTTTGCTTGACCATAAATACGAAAGTTATACTATCGCCTCTATTGGTTTAGAATCAGGTTTTAACTCTAAATCGGCTTTTTATGATGTTTTTAAAAAACATTCAGGAATGACACCTTTGGCTTTTAAAAATAATCATATAAAAAAACAGTTAACTGATAAAATTTCATAATAAACCTGTCCTAAAACGTCCAAATTGGATGATTTAGGACTTTTAAAAGTTTGTACATCATACTTTTAAGGCATATCAAAGTAGTGAGTAATTTATCCACTTAAACTAGTATAATTACCGCTACTACTAGTATTTTAAAGCTTATAGAGAGGTTATTAAGCTTCTCTATGAAGAGGGAAAAGCACAAACACTGTTATAAAACAGTGTTTTTTTTTATAAAGTTGTCCTAAATCATCCAAATTAGATGTTTTAGGAGTTTGATTACCTTTAATCTATTTAAATTTGTAATGAAACTTACATATACCAGTAAATATATTTTAGGGATTATTATTTACTACTTTACTTCACAAACAAAGAGGCACCATTGAGAAGGGAATGGTGCTTTTTTTTATTTCTTATTTATCTTATCTTGCATAAAAATATTTTTAATGAAAAAAATCACATTCCTTTTATTCTTGTATAGTTTATGTATTAATTCACAAGAAATTGGAATATTGAAATATCAAGGAGGTGGTGATTGGTATGCAAACCCTACTTCTTTACCCAACCTGGTAAAATTCACTAATCAATACTGTAAGACCTCAATTGACACTAACATTGCAACTGTTTCACCTAGCAATATTGATGTATTTAATTATCCTATTTTGTTTTTAACAGGACACGGTAATGTTTTTTTTGATGATAATGATATTGAAAACTTAAGAAACTACTTAATTTCTGGTGGTTTTATACATATTTCAGATAATTATGGTTTAGATAAATACATCCGAAGAGAATTAAAAAAAATATTTCCTAAACTAAGCTTACAAGAAATCCCAAAAAACCATCCTATTTATAATCAAACGTTTAAATTTCCTAACGGATTACCTAAAATTCATGAACACGATCAAAAACCTCCACAAGGTTTAGGTATTTTTTACGAAGGTAGGCTAGTTGTTTTTTACGATTATGAAAGTGACTTGAGCGATGGATGGGAAGACCAAATTGTACATAATAATCCGCAAGAAGTACGATTGAAAGCCTTAAAAATGGGAGCAAATATTATCGAATATGCTTTTAAAAATTAGTTGCTATTTAATAATAGCTTCCTGAATAGCACTTTGAATTTTAGTTCTAACATTACTTTTTACCAATTTTCTATTTTTCATCGTAGGGTATACTCTGTTCGATAGAAAAACAAATACAATTCCAGAATCAGGATCTGCCCAAGTATACGTTCCAGTAAAACCACTATGTCCAAAACTATTATCTGAAACACAACCACAAGTTGGTTTCTCACGAGGATTAATCTGTGGTTTATCAAATCCTAAACCTCTTCTATTTCTTACATGAGAATAATAGCGTTTATTGAATTTTTCAATTGTTTCTGGTTTTAAATATTGTACTCCACCATAGTAACCGTTTTGCAAATACATCTGCATAATTTTAGCTACATCATTAGCATTGGCAAATAAACCTGCATGACCTCCTACTCCACCTTGCATTGCAGCTCCCATATCATGCACATAACCTCTTAATAGTTGGTTTCTGAAATAATCATCTTCTTCGGTAGGAACAACTTCGGTCCAATTGAATTTTTTTAATGGTAAGTAAGAAGTTCTATCCAACCCTAAAGATCTATAAAACTCATCATCAACTACTTTATCTAAAGGCATTTCATATTTTCTCTCTATAATATCTTTTAAAATATAATACCCTAAGTCACTGTATTTGTAACCTTCACTCTCTCTTAAATCTGAATCAATTATATATGTTTTAATTGAGTCTTTATAGGTGCTTTTTAAATACAAATCTTTGGCTACTCTTATGCTAAAGTTATTTGATTTATTCCTTCTATATAATTCTTTAGATACCTTACCCGTTACAGAGTCTAACGTTTGAATGTAAAACGGAATCCATGATTTTAATTGAGCATAATGAGAAAGTATTTGCTTTAAATTTAATCCTTCTTTATTACTTTCTTTATAAGACGGAAGTAAATCATCTAAATCTGAAAAAAGCGAAAGTTTCTTATTTTCTTCAAGCTTCATGACTACTGGTAAAGTAGCTAATATTTTTGTCAAAGAAGCTAAGTCGTAAATATCAGAATCTTTAATTTTTCTTCTTTTATTATCTGTTTGATAACCAAAACTTTTATTGTAAACAACTTTTCCGTGTCTTGCCACAATCACCTGTCCTCCAGGAGCCATTTTTTCGGTTAATATTGTATCTATATATCGATCAATTGATTCTAGTTTCTTAGAAGACATTCCAACTTCTTCTGGAATAGTATATCCTAACCTTTTTAGTGATTTTAGTTCTATTCCTTGTCCAGCAACAAAATTGTTATTGATAGAAACCGGTAATTTTCCTTTAATATCAAAAGCTCCAAAAATAGCTTGAGCTGATAATTCTTGAGATAGTTGGCTGTTTTGATAAGAAACTACAACACCATCTATATTTTTAAATGTTGAAATTTGTAACAAACTATAAGGACTGGCAAAAACATCTAAAATCACTTCATTATTCCTAGCTATTTCTTGAAGCCAAACTAAATTTTTATTGGAAAATTTATAATCTTTCCATGGGTTTTTATTTGACTTATGGTAACCGACAATTACTAAATTATACTTTTTAAGTTTCTCTAAAAGCCCGCCTAAATTTGGATCAGACACAACATCAACTTTAGTATACTTTTTCAGCGTTGAAGCAAAATATTCTCCCGAATCATCTCCTAATTGAACATAAGCTATTTTCTTTTGCTCTAAATGTTTAAGTGGAATTGTATTGAAGTTATTTTTAACAACTGTAACAGAATTTTTAAGTAACCTACGATGTAATAATTGATCTTTGATGGTATTTAAATCTTCTAGTAAATTTTCTTCAGCTATTGGTGTAAATCTGTTTAATCCAACTAGATATTTTGCTTTTAAAATTTTTCTAACCGAAAAATCTAATCGTTCCTCTGTTAAATCTCCCTTCTCTATCGAAGCTTTAAACAACGCTATTGTATTTGGAACATCTTGAGGGATTAATAAAATATCGTTCCCTGCTTTAAAAGCTGCTAAATTAATTTCTGCCGGTGTTGCATAATCAGCTGCTCCTTTCATATTCAAACCATCTGTAAAAATTAACCCCTGAAACCCCATTTTTCCTTTCAAAATGTTTGTTACTACATTTTCAGATAAGGAAGAGGGTAAGTTTGAATTCATTTCTAAAGAAGGAATACTTAAATGTGCTGTCATAACACTAGCTACACCTGCTTCAAATTGTTTTTTAAAAGGATATAATTCAATAGAATCTATTCTTCTTTCAGAAAAATTAATCGTAGGTAACGTCAAATGAGAATCAGTAGCAGTATCTCCGTGACCTGGAAAATGTTTTGCATTCGCTAAAACTCCTGCATTTTGCATTCCTTTGGTAAACGCTATTGATTTATCAGCAACACTTTCTTTTGATTCTCCAAAAGATCTATTTCCAATAATTGGATTATTTGGATTGGTATTTATATCTACAACAGGAGCAAAATTAACATGTATTCCAACTCTTTTACATTGCTCTCCAATACGTTTACCTAAATCTTCTAACAACTTATTATCTTGGATAGCTCCTAGCGTCATATTCCATGGAAAACGATAGGTGTTTTCTAAACGCATATCCAAGCCCCATTCTCCATCAAAACCAATTAATAATGGAACTTTAGAAGTTAAATTTTGATACTTATTAGTTAATTGAACTTGCTTTTCTGGTGTTCCTTTCATGAAGATTAAATTACCAACATGGTATTTGGTAATCATTTCGCTTACAAATTGCTCATGTGATGCATCTTTGTTAGAATACGCCTGAATCATAAATAACTGTCCAATTTTTTCTTCAACAGTCATAGACTTCATAATACTATCGACCCATTCATTTTGAAGTATGTATTGTTCTGCTTTTAACGGATCTGTTTGTTGAGCTTTTACAACAATTGCAAATAACGGAATCAATAAAAATAGTATTCTTTTCTCCATAAAAATCTTACACGCGCTTTTTAGTTTGAGATATTACATCTCTAGTTATTACATCAGAATAGCAGGGATTATACTTATAAAAACAATAGTTATACCAAAAAACGGTTATGCCAGCTTTCTTTAGCTGAAACTTCCCATTTATGCTCGAAATCTTCTTTGGTTGTAACCATGTTATTGAAAACTATTGTGTTTGAATTCACCTTATTTTCCTTTGCAAAATCTTGAAAATCGGATAATCTAACAACATTTATTCTTTCTCCATCTTTAAAAGAAACATTTAGCTTATCCATAAGATCAACTCTTAATTCCTCTTCTAAAGATTTAATAAAACGTACAGAAGCATCTATAGAGCAACCAGATGCATTGTTAAAACTTTCATCTAAAGCAATAATTAAAAACTGATTATACTTAATAGTAAACGAAGCTTTTAAATCATCTCCATGTCTCGTCCACTGATCAATAAATAAAATAGCCTTAGCCGAAATAATCTCTATCTCTTCTTGAGTAAACTCTCTGTTAGATTGGTATATCCAAACTCTAGATGTATTCGGCAAATCGTTATATGATACGTACATATTATCTTAAATTAAATTTTTGTTGTAAAGCTTTCAACTTTTCTTCATCCGACATTGTATCTGTAGCTGTAGCTTCATTAGCCTTAGACATTCTTTCTTTTATTTGACGTAAAACTTTTTTTGTATACAGCGGAAAATCTGCCTGTTGAATCCATGAATTATATCCTGGGTTTTCTTGTAATACATCAACTACTCTTCGTCCTTTATATTTTCCAAAAGAGAAAATTTCTTTTTTCTCATCATCAAATAATATAAAACCTGCAAAATCTGCTCTCTTAGTATGAGCTGAATATTCGCTTAAAGCATCTACAGAGTTTTCTATATCTTCATATTTATCTAACTGGGCTTTTAAAATTTCATAAGTTGCTAACGTATCCGCTTCAGCAGAATGCGCATCTTCTAAATCCTTACCACAATAAAATTTATATCCAGCACTTAATGTTCTTTGTTCCTTTTTATGAAAAATCACCTGAACGTCAATGGCTTTTCTATTCTCCATATCAAAATCGATACCAGCTCTTAACAACTCTTCAGCCAAAAGTGGAATATCAAATCTATTCGAATTGAATCCAGCTAAATCAGCATCACCAATCATTTCATTAATTTTATCAGCCAATTCTTTAAATGTTGGTTCATTAACAACTTTCTCGTTTGTAATACCATGTACAGCAGTTACATGTGCAGGTATTTCAATTTCTGGATTAACTAACCATGTTTTACTTTCTTGTGTTCCGTTAGGGAATATCTTTAAAATAGAAATTTCAACAATTCGATCTGTAGCTATATTTACTCCAGTTGTTTCTAGATCAAAAAACACAAGAGGTTTTGTAAGATTTAATTCCATTTAGGTAATTTATTCATTATGTAATTGAGTTTTAAACTCATCTAATTTCTCCATCAACTCTGGCTCTAAAACTGGCTCTTTGAATTTATATTTTTTGAATTCCTCAAAAATGGTATTTGCCACTATAAATCGGGCCGTTGGTTTGTCATCAGCTGGTACGATAAACCAAGGAGCATATTCAGTTGAAGTTCTGTTAATCACATCTTCATAACATTCTTGATATTTGTCCCAAAGTTTTCGCTCTTTCAAATCTCCTGCAGAGAATTTCCAGTTTTTTTCTGGTATATCTAATCTTCGTAGCAGCCTGTTTTTTTGTTCTGTTTTAGAAAGATGTAAAAAGAATTTTAAAATAATTGTTCCGTTGTCTGCAACATGTTTTTCAAACTGATTAATTCTTTCCATTCTTCGATAGTAAAAATCGTCATCTAAGTCCTCTAAACTATTCACAGATGGAATATTCTCTGAAAACACATATTCTGGATGGACTCTTGTTACTAAAACATTTTCATAATGAGTTCTATTAAAAACGCCTACTTT
Organism: Tenacibaculum skagerrakense; assembly: GCF_004345825.1. Lineage (GTDB taxonomy): Bacteria > Bacteroidota > Bacteroidia > Flavobacteriales > Flavobacteriaceae > Polaribacter > Polaribacter skagerrakensis. The sequence goes on along the minus strand of NZ_SLXM01000002.1, from coordinate 340,641 downwards.
TCCTTTAGCAGGCAACGCAATGTAATGACGCCATAAAAAATCATGTTTTAACTCTTTCTCAGTTGGCACTTTAAAGCTATACACCTCAACTCCTCTAACATTAAACTGCTTAAAAACCTCTCTGATTAAACTATCTTTTCCAGAAGTATCCATACCTTGTAAACATATAAGCGCACTATATTTACCTTCTGCATACATAGTATTTTGTAAATCAGCTATTTTTTTTCTAACCTTCTTTAATTTTTTCTCTGCATCTTCAATAGGTTCGAGCGTAGGAATTTTTTGAAGCTCAACAGGTTGCAAAACCTTGTATTTGTTTTTATCCATCTGCATTTTCAATTTATAGCATAAATGTATAAAAATATATGCTTTTTTTAATCGATTTTACCTTGAATCGCATCAATTTTAGCAATTAATTTTGTTAAAATGAAATGAAGCGTATAATTACTTTTAAAATCTAAATTTAAATTAAGAATGAAAAAAACTGTAATTATACAAGCGAGTTCACAAAAACTAGGGAACACTAATAAAGTTATAAATTATTTAAACTCAAATACTGACTTTGATATTATTGATTTATTTGATAAAAAAATAGGTCACTTTAGTTATGAGTTTAAAAATGCTGATGATGATTTTATCCCCTTGATGGAAGAAATAATTGAAAAGTACGATACTATTGTTTTTGCTACGCCTGTATATTGGTACACAATGAGCGGAATCCTGAAAGTATTTTTCGATCGTTTATCTGACTTACTACATTATAAAAAAGAATTAGGTAGAAAAATGAGAGGTAAAAAAATGGCTATGATAAGTAATTCTGGAGGAAATGATAGAAGAAAAGGTTTTGAAATGCCTTTTGTAGAAAGTGCAAAATATTTAGGAATGGATTATATTGGTGATGTTCATGTATGGTTTGATGAAGACACTAATGAAATACACCATGAGGCTAAAGCTAAAATAAATGAACTAAAAAATAGTTTACTAAATTAATTAATCGTAATATTGCAATATAAAGATAAATAAATGGGATTAACAAAATCTGAAATATTTACACAAGAGCAGAATGAAATAGCAAGTATTGCTAAAGTACTTGGTCATCCTGCTCGCATTGCAATTTTAGAATACTTGGCTAAAACTAAAACTTGTATTTGTGGTGATTTAGTTAACGAAATTGGTTTAGCTCAACCTACTATTTCTCAGCATTTAAAAGAACTAAAGAAAGTTGAAATTATTAAAGGGACTATAGAAGGCACTAGTATTTGTTACTGTTTGAATGAAAAAAAATGGTCTGAAATTAAGACTATTCTTTCTCAGTTTCTGTTAATATTCTCAGATGAGAATAATAACTGTTGCTAAAAAAATTTAAAACAATTAATCGTAATATTACAATGAATAAAGAATTAGAAAAAACAATAGAAAACATTTCGTTCTTACCTATTTCTGAAATAAGAAAAGAAATTTTATATCCATTTATTGATTATTTACAAAAAAAGATAGACAAGAATGAGTTAATTAGAATCAACTATATATGTACTCATAATTCTAGAAGAAGTCATTTAGGTCAAATATGGATGCAAACACTTGCAAAGTATTTTAACATAAACTCCATAACAACTTATTCTGGAGGAACTGAAGCTACATCTATTGCGCTTCCTATTATTCAAACACTCGAACATCAAGGATTTGAAATAAAGAAATTAAGTGAAGGACAAAATCCTATTTATGCTATAAAATTTGACTCAACTTGTCATCCTATTATTAGTTTTTCTAAAAAATATGATAACAAATTCAATCCTAATTCAAGTTTTGCGGCGATTATGACTTGTTCTGAAGCTGATGGAGGCTGTCCTTTTGTAGCAGGTTCAGAAATTAGAATTCCAATTACTTATGAAGATCCAAAAATATCAGATAATACAGATAAACAAAGTGAAGTTTATTTAACTAGAAGTAATCAAATTGCTTCAGAAATATATTATGTTTTATCAAAATTAAATTAAACAATTATGAAATTATCAGAAATAAAACAACATTTAAGTCAATTAACAACTATAGCTTTTCAGTTACCGAATGGAGATTTAGTTCCAGAACATTTCCATGTAACAGAAGTTGGAAAAGTAAGCAAGCACTTTATTGATTGTGGCGGCGTGTTAAGAAAAGAAGAACGTATTAATTTTCAACTTTGGAATGCCGATGATTATAATCACAGATTACATCCTGAAAAATTAGTTCACATTATTGAACTATCAGAAAAAACGCTGAATTTAAAAGATGTTGAAATTGAGATAGAGTACCAAGGAGAAACAACAATTGGAAAATATGGTTTAGACTTTGATGGAAAATCTTTTTTATTAACCAATACTGCTACTGCCTGTTTAGCGCAAGATCAGTGTGGGATTTCTCCACAACAAAAACCAAAAATTCGTCTTTCTAGTTTACAAAGTCAAGGCACATCTTGCGAACCGGGTTCTGGATGTTGTTAACTTCAACCCTAGTTAAGCGTCACTAAACCTTTGTTTTTCTTGTTTTTGCTTAAAAAAAACTATATTCGCAGCCGAATAACCCCTAAATAGCAAACATGAAAACGTTTAAAAAGTTCATTGCTTTATCCTTTTTTATTTCCCTTACGGTTTTATCATCTTGTTCTGAATGTGATAATGAGAACCCAAGAGCTAGAGTATCAAATATGGGAACAGATGATGTTAGTGTTCAAATTAAAACCTCTGGAGGTAATACTGAAAACATCAATAATATTGAACCTGGGAAGGCTTCTGAATATAGAAGTTATGCTCCTGGTGAAATTACATACACTATTGTATTAAAAAGCAATGAAGAAGTAGTTGAAGTGGTTGAAATGGACTTCTGTTCTGATTATGAAATAATTATTGACCAGAATAATGAAGTTAAAACTACCTCTACCAATAGAGATTAAGTAAATTAACTTATAAATTAAAAAAAGCACCTTTTAAAAGGTGTTTTTTTTATGTCTCATTTTCAAAAGAATATTCATTTCTTTTTTTAAAAGGCCTAATAATTAAACGAGTTTCTCTATCGAAACGAACATAATTATACACCCAGTTTAGAAATACAACAGCTTTATTTCTAAATCCAATCAAAGAGAATAGGTGTACAAACATCCAAACAAACCATGCAAAAACTCCTTGAAATTTCCATTTAGGTAAATCAACAACTGCTTTATTTCTACCAATAGTAGCCATAGCTCCTTTATCATTGTATTTAAAAGGCTTTAACTGTTTCCCTTTTAACTCTGCTAAAATGTTCTTAGCAAGTAGTCTTCCTTGTTGTATGGCAGGTTGCGCCATCATTGGATGTCCTTTAGGAAAATTTTCTGTTTCCATACAGGCAACATCACCAATAGCAAAAATATTTGTGTGAGGAGTAACCCTATTAAAACTATCTACTTTATATCGTGCGGCTCTTTCAATAACACATTCAGCATTTAAACCTTTTACGTACTCTCCTTTAACGCCAGCTGCCCAAATTACCGTAGAAGATTTAAAATGATCTTCACCGTTTGTAGAAACTGTTTCTCCATCATAATTTAAAACTCTTAAATTTTTCCATACATCAACTCCTAATTTTATCAGAAAATCCTCTGCTTTTTTAGAAGCTTTTTCACTCATTCCTTTTAAAATACAATCTGAACTTTGTATAAGATTGATTTTCATCATACGGATATCTAAATCAGGATAATCTTTAGGTAGAATTCCTTTTTTCATTTCAGCTAAAGCTCCTGCTAACTCAACACCTGTTGGACCTCCACCTACAATCACGAAATTCATTAACTTTCTTCTTTCCTCTAAGTCAGAAGTCAATAAAGCTTCTTCGAAATTCTCTAATATTAAACTTCTAATATTGAGCGACTGTGGAATTGATTTCATTTCCATCGTAAACTTTTCAATATTGGTGTTTCCGAAGAAATTTGTTGTCGAACCTGTAGCGATAACTAAATAATCATAATCTAGACTTCCAATAGATGAGTGTATTAGCTTTCGCTCTGCATCTATACTTCTTACTTCGGCAAGACGGAAGTAAAAATTATCGATATCATTAAAACGCTTTCGTAATGGAAAAGCTATACTATCTGGCTCTAAACCTCCGGTTGCTACTTGATATAATAATGGTTGAAATGTATGGTAATTATGCTTATCTATAAGAACTACTTGTAGCTCTTCTCTCTCTAATCCTTTAGCTGCAGCTAATCCAGCAAAACCTCCTCCAATAATAACTACTCTTGGAAAACTGGTTTGAGGTATGTTCATAGACCTTAAATTTTAGGAATACAAATTTACAAAAGAGCTAATACATATAACTTGTAAAGTTTATTTAATTAATAATGAACAAAAAACGTTGTAGTTATCTTTTGTTTGTAAAAAACATGTTTTTCCTATTTAATAAATCATTTAATTTTATAGCTTTACTCTTGAAAAAAGATTTTTTTAAAACGTTATGCTTAAGTTTTTTAAGAAAAAGAAACAGAAAGAATTTACTATAAATTGTGCTACGGATTATCTAAAAATAAATGAGTACTTGTTAGATTTTCCTTGTAAGGATTCTGATTTACTTGCCGTTTTTGGTGAACCTACTAGAAAGATCAGCTCTAGTAATGAATATTTAATATGGGATGAATATGGTTTTTTATGTAGTGTAAACGACAATAACCAAATAGTATCTTTGAGAGTTTATCAAGGTACAAACAACCCGAGTGAATATGTGCCTCAAAAAAGCTTTTCTGGTAAATTGTTTCTTGAGGAAGATGACATTACTTTTAATGAGTTTAGTAAAATAGGCTTAGGTAAAATCGCTATCCACAGATTAGGTAGTGAAAATGAAACTCGCTTTGGTTTTAGTATTGGTGTAAATAACGATTATAAGGTTTAACTGTTATTTTTAAGTTTTAGCAACTCTCTCTCTAAGAACAATAATTTATTCTCAACATCATCCCCCACTTCTGGTAAACGACGAATGAAAGAAAATTTTGCATGCCACAATTCTTTGATTGAAGCTTTCGGAAAAATTCTTTCTTCTATATTTTTATGTGCTGCTTTTAGAATTACGTTGTCTGCGACAAAATAAATTTTTCGCACTACAATTTCTTTTTCTAGTACCGCTATTACAATTTCTCCATTACCGAAGTTGTCAAAATCTTCTTGAGCTATTTGCTCAGCAATAACAACATCCTTTGGGTATAAACCTTTATCATGATCTGTCATTTCCAAGTTAGTAACCGTAAAAGCTCTGACTAATTTTTCAGATTCTATAGGCAAACTAATTTCTGGTAAATCATTTAAAAACGCATCATTGTCAAAATACCCTGTATAAGAACTTATATTTTTCTCTGAAACATATTTTATGGATAACATCTGTTCTTTTTCTTCCAACTCATCACTTAACAATAAATCATCCTTAAAACGTAATAATTCATTTACAGTTAAATCAGAGGTTAGCAAACTATCTATAGTAATGCTAAAATAATTAGCAATTTTAATTATCGTTTCAATTCTAGGTTCACTTCTACCCTCCTCATAAGCCCCTAAAGTAGCTCTTTTTAAATCAAATAACTCGGCAAAAGCTTTTTGACTTAATCCCTTAACTCCTCTAATTTTCTTTATGTTTCTCCCAAAAAAAGACATGATTTGCTAATTTTATTTGCAATTTTAATTTTTATTTGTATATTTACACTAACAATATTAGCTAATAAAAATGAATATTGCTAATTTTTCTAGAAAAAGTAACACTAACTAAAAAAACCAATTAACTATGATTCTATTAACTTTACATTGTGCAATAATGATTGTAAAATCTTTTTTTGCTTAACAAACTGATGTAACAACTATTAAACTATACTAATTGCTAATGAACATTCATTTTGAAAAAACCAAGAATTATTTATTAGAACTCAACTTTACAATACGTAAAGAAATCGAACCTGAGGGGATTTTTGTTATTGAAAAAGAAAATTTTGGAATTAAAAACCTAATCATCGGAGTGGCGTATCCAATTTTGATTGTAGAACAATTTATATTCAAAGTAAAAAAGCCAAATGAAGCTATGTTTAAGGCATTACTTCAAAAAAACAGAGACATAATTCACGGTGCTTTTGTACTCGATGAAAAAGGAGAACGTGTTATTTTTAGAGACACTTTACAATTAGAAAACTTAGACATTAACGAATTAGAAGCTACTTTAAACTCTCTGAGTTTATTACTTAGTGAATATTCGAATGAAATTATAGAATTTTCAAAATATTAAAATACTATGAACTTATTTAAAAGATTATTTAAAATAGGACAAGCTGAAGCAAATGCTGCACTAGACAGCATGGAAGATCCTATTAAAATGACCGAACAAGGTATTCGGGATTTAAAAATTGATTTGGAAAAATCGTTAGAATCTTTAGCACAAGTTAAAGCATTAGCTATTCGAGCTAAAAATGACGTGGAAGAATTTTCTTCTAAGGCAAACGACTATCAACAAAAAGCAATGCTCATACTAACAAAAGCTAAAAATGGAGAAATAGCTATTGAAGAAGCTGACAAATTAGCAAAACAAGCTTTAGTTAGAAAAGAAGAAACAAATCAGCAATTAGAAAATGCTAAAAGCGAATCTGAAAGCTTTGATGAATCAGTTGCAAAACTTGAAAGTTCCGTTCAAGAGATTAAAAATTCTTTAAAGAAATGGGAAAACGAATTAAGAACTTTAAAAGCTCGCCATAAAGTTGCTAAAGCTACTAAAAGCCTTAACAAGGAAATGGCTGAAATTGATAGTTCAAGTACAGTTGCTATGTTAGAAAGAATGAAAAGTAAAATCGAACAAGAAGAAGCATTAGCTGACGCTTATGGTAACATTGCTAAAGAAAACAAAACATTTGAACAAAAATTAGACGAACTTACTAATACAACTGAGCAATCAGCTGATGACGATTTAGCGGCTTTAAAAAAAGAAATGGGATTAAATGATTAATCAATAACGAATTACGGATTGATAATTATTAAAATATTATTTTTAAATCATATCCGTAATTCATAATTTGCACCCCAAAAATAAACAAGCTATGACATTAACCGATATTGTATTTTCTGATGTTAACATAACTCTGACAATACTTCTTATTATCCTTCTAACTTATTGGCTTATTACCATGATATCTGGAATCGATTTTGATCTAGACATGGATATTGACGTTGACTTAGATGTAGATATCGATGCCGATGTTGACATAGATGTAGATTCTAATATTGGTACTGGACTAGAAGGTAGTGATATAGATTTCCATGATGTCGCAAACACCGAAGTTAACAAAGAAGATATTGTTGGAAAAAGAAGAAAACCATTAAAATGGTGGCAAGTTTTGCTTATTTACTTCAATTTTGTTGGTCTACCTTTCATGTTTACATTTACAATATGGATCTTTATTTGGTGGCTCACAACAACAATTATAACAACTGTTACAAACAGCTATGATAACACATTTGGATTTATTCTGATGATAGCAGGTTTTTTCCCTTCTTTATTAGCAACAAAAGTATTTACATCTCCTTTTAAAAATTTTTTTCGAAACCTAAATCAAGATGGAGATTCTGCAACCGAAATTGCAGGAAGAAAAGGGATAAGTTTATCAACAATATCTGAAGATAAATTAGGAAGAGCTGAAATTAAAGCTGATGGAAACACTCTAAATATTAACATAAAATCGTTAGATGGAAAAAAAATAAATTATAAATCTCAAATCTTAATCATCAAACAAAGTAAAAACAAACTTTATTACTATGCTCAAGAGTATTTTACAGATAGCATAGATATAAATTTTTAACTAGTAAATTATAAAAAAAATCAACAAAAACTAATTAATTACTATGACAGATTCTATCATTCAATTATTAAGTATCGGACTTGGTATTGTCCTATTCATTGTTATCGTATACTTCGCTATAATAGCAATGTTCTACAAAAAAGTTCCACAGGGTGAAGCGTTAGTGCGAACTGGTTTCAAAGGAACAAAAGTTGCAACAGACAGAGGAATGTACGTAGTTCCTGTTTTCCATAGGGTGGAAATTATGGACATCTCAGTAAAGAAAATTCAAATTGAACGTATTGGAGATGATGGGCTCGTATGTAAAGACAATATGCGTGCAGATATTAAAGTAGCTTTCTTTGTTCGCGTAAATAACGAGGTAGAATTTATAAAAATGGTAGCACAAACCATTGGTTGTGAAAGAGCCTCTGATATTGAAACTCTTGAAGAATTATTTGAAGCAAAATTTTCGGAAGCTTTAAAAACAGTAGGTAAGAAATTCGACTTTGTTCAATTATATGAAGCAAGACGTGAATTTAGAGATGAAATTGTAGATATTATTGGAACAGATTTAAATGGATATACATTAGAGGACTGCGCAATTGATTACTTAGAACAAACTCCAGTAACTTTTTTAAAGCCTGACAATATTCTAGATGCAGAGGGTATCAAAAAAATTACAGAACTAACAGCTGCTCAAAATATTCAAGCTAACCTCATCAAAAGAGACGAAGAAAAAATTATTCGTAAACAAGATGTTGAAGCTCGTGAGGCTATTTTAGAATTAGACAAACAATTAGCTGAAAAAGAAGAGCAACAAAAACGCGAAATTGCTAACATCAAAGCTCGTGAAGAAGCAGAAACACTAAAAGTTGCAGAAGAAGAACGTTTAAAATCAGAAACAGCTAGAATTGCAACTGAAGAGAAGGTTCAAGTTGCAGAAGAAAACAAGCAACGCCAAGTAATTGTTGCTGAGAAAAATAAACTACGTACAGAAGCTGTAGAAATCGAAAGAGTTGAAAAAGACAGAATGTTAGAAGCTACTGAACGTGAAAGAATTGTAACATTAGCTCAAATTGAGAAAGACAAAGTTGTTGAAGTAGAAAAGAAAAACATTCAAGATGTTATTCGTGATCGTGTAATGTTAGAAAAAGGTGTGGTTGAAGAGCGCGAAAACATGAAAGATATTGAAGCGTTTAAAACTGCAGACCGTGAGAAGCAAGTGAAAATTACAGTTGCTGAGGCGGAAGCGGAAGAATCTTTAATCAAAAGAATTAAGCAAGCAGAAGCAGAAAAAGAAGCAGCTAAACAAAAGGCTGAAGAAATCAATATTGAAGCACAAGCTCAAAAAGAAGCTAGTGAAAAAGAAGCTGAGGCTCGTAAAACGTTAGCTGAAGCTAAAGCTAAAGAAGAAGCGACTATTGGTATGTCTGAAGCTCAAGTAATGCATGCTAAAGCAGATGCTAATGAGCGTCAAGGATTAGTAGAAGCTACAATTATCGAGAAAAAAGCAAAAGCAGAAGCTGCTGGTATTTTAGCTAAAGCGGAGGCTGTTAGAGAAGAAGGTTTAGCAGAAGCTCAAGTTATTAAAGAAAAAGCTATTGCAGATGCCGTTGGAATCGAAGAAAAAGCTGAAGCTATGAAGAAGCTTGACGGTGTTGGTAAAGAGCACGAAGAATTTAAGTTACGTTTAGAGAAAGAATTAAAAGTAGACTTAGCTCAAATTCAAATCCAAAAAGATATTGCAGATGCTCAAGCACAAGTTATTGGTGATGCGTTAAGAGCTGCTAATATCGATATCGTTGGTGGAGAGACAATGTTCTTTGATCAAATTATTGGACAAATTACCAAAGCTAAAGGAATCGATAGATTAGTGCAGCATAGTAATAACATTCAAGATGTAAAAGATGCTATCTTAGGAAGTGATGATGTAAAAGGAAACTTATTAGAAAAAGTTAAAGATTTTGCTACTAAGTACGGGATCTCTTCAGAAGATATAAAAAACCTAACGGTAGCTAACCTTTTAATGGATTTAAAAGACAGAGCTAATACTACAGATGAAGAAGGATTATTCAGTAATCTTTTCAACCTTGCTAAAGGATTAGGATTATCTGACAAGAAATTATCTTAATAATTTAATAGAAGAGTCTAGCTCAAAAGACTAGACTCTTTTCTTTTTGTTTTGGGTGTATTTCACTCAATTTCATTTTTTTTCAGGAACATCTTTCGTTCCTTACATCTAACAATCCAGACGCTAAAAAATATATGGAAAACCAAAACAATCAACAATTAGACGGAGGAACTTATGAAATCATTCAAGGTAGATTGCAAAAACAAAAGCAAGAACTACAAGACAGATTACATAAGCTGAACGATGCTAGAAAACATGTTTTTGGTACTATAGAAACCAAATTAATTGCTAACGACAGAATAAATACCGAAAACAACTGTATTGCCAGAGATATTGTTTCTTTTGGGAATACTTCAATTTTTGGATATAATGTACACTTTGGGTTACGTACAGACATTAAATTATCAGATGTATTTAGTGTTTATGAATTCAAAGAAAATCACTTCCATTTACAAACACTCGATTTAATACATGACGATGTTTTTATAAATGATTTTACTAATCTTTACAAGTACTATCGTAAAACTATATTTTCTAAGTTCGCTATTGTAGGTAATTACCTACATATGGTTTTTCAACTTAGCGAAAACACCAATGACATTAAAACCTTTAAATGGTTAATCAATGATAACTCACTTCAATATGTTGATAACAGAAGTGAGCATGAATATAAATTTCCTACGCAACACGAATTCCAGTGGCAAGAAGTTACTCGAGACATGCATCGTTACGGAGTACACTCTCATATTTCAGTCCTTGATAAAGTTTTTGTTGAAACCATTGGAGGCGATTTAACCATTAAAATTGAAGACAATACAGACGACGGAAAAGGAATCTTATCTGAGCCTGTTGAACATATAGATCAAACTTTAGATGATGGCCAATTTAGATATGGAGATTTAGGTAATTTAACCACTTTAGAAATTAAACCATTTCAGGAAGCTCCCCGTTATTTTGTATATAACCATAAATTACAGGAAGTCCAAAGAATTGACAGTATAAAAGATACGGCTGTTCAACTTCCAGACGGACACGGAATTATTTTTCCAAACGGGTACTATTTACAAACAGGTGAGCATAAAATTTTCGAAAGTGATGTTAAAGAAGTAAAATTTCAGAAGAAAATTAGCTCTCCTAATGGTGAAGATTTCTTGTATGTATTTTACGCTACTATTCGTGGATTGTATATTTTAATGTCGTACAACATTATTGAACAGGAAGTAAAAACGCCTATTATCTGTAACGGATTTACCTTACTTGAAAATGGTGAATTGTGTTATTTCCGAACTGAAAACGAACAAACAAAACATCATGTAGTTCAAATTTGGCAAACTCCTTATTTAAAAGGAAGTTTTATGCCATCTCAACATACAGATAGTTTACTATATAAAATTGGTAATAAAGACATTGTAAAAGCCATGGCCGAATGTCATGAGCTGATTAACCTTTTAAATAAAGAGGATAATTATACTGGTTTATACAATGACATTGCTAAAATATCGAAAGATATAAACGACACCTATTATTGGCTTCCGGAAGAAGAAACGCATCAATTAAACGAACCAATACGTCAAATAAATGAAGCAGCAAATGCTGCTATTGAAGAATTTGAAAAAGTAGTTCAATTAAAAAAACAAGCTGAAAAAGCTACTCAAGAAATCAATAAAAAATCTGATGAGCTTTTTAGTAAAATAAGAAGTACTTCTTTTAAATCTATTGATGATTTTGTTGGATTACTAAGTCAACTTAGAAGTTTACGTGGTGAAGTAATTAGCTTACATGATGTCCGATATATTCAAAAAGAACATTTAGAAGCATTAGAAGAACAAGTTGCAGAGCAAAACAACTTAATTTCGAAACGCTGTGTTCAATTTTTACTAAATGACAAGGCACTAGCTCCTTATCACCAAAGAGTTTCAGAAAAAGAAAAAGCGTTACCTGAAATTAAAAAAGTAGTCGATGCAAAAGCTCTTGAAAAAGAAGTTAATCAAATTACTGCTGATTTAGAAATGTTAATTGATATCGTTTCAAATCTTGAGATCGAAGATACCTCTCAATCGACAAAAATAATTGATAATATTTCGCTCATTTTTGCAACACTAAACCAGTTAAAAGCAGGAATAAAAAACAAAATAAAAAGCCTTGGAAGCTCTGAAGCTAAAGCTGATTTCGTCGCTCAGTTAAAGTTAATTGATCAAAGTATTATCAATTACATTGATATGGCTACAACGCCAGATAAATGTGATGAGTTCTTAACTAAAACGGCGATTCAACTAGAAGAACTAGAAGGTAAATTTGCGGATTTTGAAGAATTCATAGGTCAAATTATTGAAAAACGTGAGGAAATTCACGCTGCTTTTGATGCAAGAAAGAACAACTTAATTGAAAAAAGAAATAAAAAAGCGGTTGCTCTTCAAACTGCATCTGAGAGAATTTTAAAAGGAATTGCAAAAAAAGCCCAGAGTTTCGATTCTGTAGAAGATATCAATGGTTATTTTGCCGCTGATTTAATGATTAACAAAGTAAGAGATATTGTTAATCAATTAAAAGAATTAGATGATGCTGGAAAAGCAGAAGCCATAGAAACTCAATTAAAAGTTGCTAAAGAAGATGCTTTAAGAAAACTAAAAGATAAGCAAGAGTTATATGAAGATGGTGAAAATATCATCAAACTTGGAAAACATAAATTCGGAGTAAACAAACAAGCGCTCGACTTAACAATTGTTTATAAAAACGAAGAGCTCTATTATCATTTAACAGGTACTGATTTTTACGATACTATTGACAATAAAGTCTTGCTACAATCAAAAAAATATTGGAATCAGGAATTAGTTTCAGAAAACACTGATGTATACAGAGCAGCTTATCTTGCTTATAAAATTTTCAAGAGCAAACCAGAAACTGAATTACTAAATAAAACGGTAGAACAACTACTTGAAGTTGTACAAAAAGAAAGTAGTAATTTATACTCTGAAGGATACGTAAAAGGAGTTCATGACGTAGATGCGAGTCAAATTTTACACACGTTAGTACATAAACACCATGAGTTAGGATTACTCACCTTCTCTCCTACTATAAGAGCGTATGCACAGTATTTTTGGAATTCTTTAGAAGAAGAACAACAAACAGTACTTAACTCAAACATAAAAGCTTCTGGAGAAGTACTAAGCGTCTTCCCTAACAGTGAATCGTATTCGTTTATTATAGACAGCTTGAGTGAAACTATCTCCGTTTTTGCAGATAACTCTAAACTCTTTAAAAGTGAATTATCTACTCAAATTGCTTATTATTTATTTGATGAACTGAAAGCAAATAATACATTCCAATTAAGTGCGGATGCCGTTAGTTTGAAAGAAGATTTTATAAAGACCTTAAAAAAACAAGATGCTTATCATAAGTTTAGGAGTGGAATTGATAAAATTGAAAGTTATACCAATAAAATCAATTTAGCTAAACAGTGGGTTTCTTCATTTCTCTCATCTAAAAAGAAAGAAGCTATTGTCTATATTGATGAAATTGTTTGTATATCATTATTTCAAAACGAATCAAAAACTGAAATTAAAGCAGTTCACCCGATAGAAAAAATTGAAAATCTAAAAGGAGACCATAACTCAATTAATGAAGGGATTTATGAGTTTAATTACCATGAATTTATTCAAAAACATGAACATTTCGTTTCTGTAGAAGTACCGAATTACATTCAATATAAAGAAGCGAAACAAGAAGTTACTGAGCAATTAAAAGAAGATTTAAAGCTAGAAGAATTTAAACCTAGAGTGCTGTCTTCTTTTGTTAGAAATAAATTAATTGATCAAGTTTACTTTCCTTTAATCGGAGATAATTTAGCTAAACAACTTGGAACAGTTGGTGACAATAAACGTACCGACAGAATGGGAATGTTGCTATTAATTTCCCCTCCTGGTTACGGTAAAACCACTTTAATGGAATATATATCAAATCGATTAGGTTTGGTGTTCATGAAAATTAATGGTCCTGCCATTGGTCATGACGTAACTTCTGTAGATCCAATGTCTGCTAATAATTCAGCCTCAAGAGAAGAACTAAAAAAGTTGAATTTGGCTTTTGAAATGGGCGACAATGTGATGTTGTATTTAGACGATATACAACACTGTAATCCTGAGTTTTTACAAAAGTTCATTTCATTATCTGATGGAACTCGTAAAGTTGAAGGTGTTTTTAACGGAAAACCTAAAACCTACGACTTACGTGGCAAGAAATTCAGCGTAATCATGGCTGGAAATCCATATACAGAAAGTGGAGATCGTTTCCAAATACCTGATATGTTAGCGAACCGTGCAGATATTTACAATTTAGGAGATATTATTGGAGATACAGCTCATTTATTCAAGTTAAGTTTAATAGAAAACTCGTTAACTTCAAATCCTGTTTTACACCAATTAAGCAGTAAATATTTTGAAGATGTATATTCTTTAATAGATAAAGTTGAGAATAATACTGGTGATGTTGATTTAAAAGGAAATCATACGAAACAAGAAATTCAAGATTACACATCTGTTTTAGAGAAAGTAATTACGGTTCGCGATACAGTTTTAAAAGTAAATCAAGCTTATATTCAATCTGCTGCAATGGAAGATCAATATAGAACTGAACCTTCTTTTAAACTGCAAGGATCGTATCGTGACATGAATAAATTAGTAGCGAAAATTGTTCCTATTATGAACAATGACGAATTACAACGATTGTTATTATCTCATTACGAAAGTGAATCACAAACTTTAACCTCTGCAGCCGAAGGAAACTTATTAAAATACAAAGAACTGATAAATAAACTTTCAGAGGAGGAAAGTGCTCGCTGGAATAGTATTAAAGAAATCTTCTTAAAAAATAATAAACTGAAAGGCTTTGGAGACAAGAATGAAATGGCACAAATATTAAGTCAGATGATGGCTTTCTCTGAAAACTTAGAAGGTATTAAAGAAGCACTACAAAAAGGATTAGAAAAGTAAAATATAATTTCATAAAATAGACAAAAGCAATTGTTATACAATTGCTTTTTTTATACTCTAAAAATTCCTCTTACTCTCCAAAAACAGTAATTACAACTTTTCTATTTCCTCCATAATTTCTGTGCTCACCTAAATAAATTCCTTGCCATGTTCCAAGATTTAACTTTCCATTTGTAATAGGAATTGACACTTGACAACCCAGCATCGAAGATTTAATATGTGCTGGCATATCATCTGAACCTTCATAGTCGTGCTTATAATAGGGCATATTCTCAGGAATCATTTTATTAATGTGTGTTTCAAAATCCATACGCACAGTTGGATCCGCATTTTCATTGATAGTTAAACTTGCTGAAGTATGTTTAATAAAAGCTTGAAACTGTCCAATTGAAATATTTTCTAGTTCGGGAATTGCATCCTCTAAAAGATGCGTAATTAAATGATATCCTCTTTTAAACTGAGGTAAATTAATTTCTTTCTGGTAAAATTTCATTTTATAAAAATAAAAAACCAGTCATACAATCGTATAACTGGTTTGAATATATTCAACTTAAAAAAAGTATTATTTTACTTCTTCAAAATCTACATCTTCTACATTATCACCGCTATCAGCAGTTTCTGCATTCCCTTCTGGCTGTGCTCCTGTAGCTCCACCTGCTTGTTGTTGTGCCGCATACATTTCTTCTGAAGCTGCTTTCCAAGCTTCGTTGATTTTCTCCATTGCAGCATCAATTGAAGCTAAATCTTTACTCTCATGAGCTTTCTTTAATTCTTCTAAAGCATTTTCAATCGGAGCTTTCTTATCAGCTGATAATTTATCTCCAAATTCTTTTAACTGCTTTTCTGTTTGGAAAATCATTGAATCAGCACCGTTGATTTTTTCAGCAGTTTCTTTAGCTTTTGCATCTGCGTCTGCATTTGCTTCGGCATCAGCTTTCATTCTTTGGATTTCCTCATCCGTTAATCCAGAAGAAGCTTCAATACGAATATTTTGCTCTTTATTAGTTCCTTTATCTTTTGCTGAAACGTTAATAATTCCGTTTGCATCAATATTGAAAGTAACTTCAATTTGAGGAACTCCTCTTGGTGCTGGTGGAATATCAGTTAATTGAAAACGTCCAATAGTTTTATTATCAGCAGCCATTGCTCTTTCTCCCTGTAATACGTGAATATCAACAGCAGGTTGGTTATCAGCAGCCGTAGAGAAAACTTGTGATTTTTGAGTAGGAATTGTTGTATTTGCTTCAATTAACTTTGTAAATACATTACCCATAGTTTCGATACCTAATGATAATGGAGTTACATCTAAAAGAAGTACATCTTTAACATCTCCAGTTAACACCCCTCCTTGAATAGCTGCTCCTAAAGACACCACCTCATCTGGGTTTACTCCTTTACTTGGTGCTTTTCCAAAGAACTTTTCAACCGCTTCTTGAATTGCAGGAATACGTGTAGAACCTCCAACTAAAATTACCTCATCAATATCAGAAGTAGATAAGTCAGCATTTTTTAAAGCAGTTCTACAAGGCTCAATTGTTCTTTTTACTAAATCATCAATTAACTGCTCAAATTTAGCTCTAGTTAGCGTTCTTACTAAGTGTTTTGGACCAGAAGCTGTAGCTGTAATATAAGGTAAGTTAATCTCAGTTGATGTAGTACTTGATAACTCAATCTTAGCTTTCTCTGAAGCTTCTTTTAAACGCTGTAATGCCATTGGATCTTTGCGTAAATCCATATTCTCCTCAGCATTAAACTCATTTGCTAACCAATTAATGATTTTTTCATCTACATCATCACCTCCTAAGTGTGTATCA
This sequence comes from Tenacibaculum skagerrakense, assembly GCF_004345825.1. Lineage (GTDB taxonomy): Bacteria > Bacteroidota > Bacteroidia > Flavobacteriales > Flavobacteriaceae > Polaribacter > Polaribacter skagerrakensis. The sequence goes on along the minus strand of NZ_SLXM01000002.1, from coordinate 323,895 downwards.
CCATCTGTAGCTAATACTTCAAATACACCGTCACCTAATTCTAAGATAGAAACGTCGTGTGTACCTCCACCAAAGTCAAATACTACAATTTTCTTATCAGAATCCGCTTTATCTAATCCGTAAGCTAAAGCAGCAGCAGTTGGTTCGTTGATAATACGACGAACTTTTAAACCTGCAATTTCACCAGCTTCTTTAGTTGCCTGACGTTGTGCATCATTAAAATATGCTGGCACAGTAATAACAGCTTCAGAAACATCTTGTCCTAAATAATCTTCAGCTGTTTTTTTCATTTTTTGTAACACCATTGCAGAAATTTCCTGCGGTGTATATAAACGATCATCAATCTTCACACGAGGAGTATCGTTGTCTCCTTTTACAACATCATAAGGTACTCTATCCGCTTCTTTTTGAGACTCAGAATATTTATTCCCCATAAAACGTTTAATTGAATAAACTGTTTTTGTAGGGTTAGTTACCGCCTGACGTTTTGCAGGATCACCAACTTTTCTTTCTCCTCCTTCTACAAAAGCAACTACAGAAGGTGTAGTTCTTTTTCCTTCAGAATTAGGAATTACTACTGGCTCGTTTCCTTCCATTACAGAAACACAAGAGTTGGTAGTACCTAAATCTATTCCTATAATTTTACTCATAACTTTATTATCGATTTTATTTTTATTCAAAATTTTACGATTAGAAAATGTCAAAGGTCATGCCAACGCTTTTTTTAATTTGTTTTGACAGCTTTTGATTGTTTTTTATGACAGGGTGACAGTTTACCTTGAAGAAATATGAAAAAATTAAGCAAAAGTGCTTTTATAAAGATTGTAAACTGCGATAATGTTCTTGTAAGTGTTCTTGAGAATAATTCTCTTTATTTTTTTTTCATCAAAAAAAGCTGCTTCAGTAATACCTTCTTCCAAAAGAGGTTGTAAAGTAGCATCAACATCTGTTCTCATCAGATACCAATACGTTTTTTTTAATCTATCTTTTCCTCTTGATGGATACAAATGATAAGTATTAGTTAAAAATTTTTCAATAACAATATTTTGTATACCTACTTCCTCTTTAACTTCTCTAATAGCAGTTTTTTCAATCTCCTCATTCTTTTCTGCTCTACCTTTGGGTAAATCCCACTTATTCGCTCTGTAGATAAATAGAATTTCTTTATTAGGATTAATTACTAATCCCCCACCCGCTTCTCTAAGTCTGTAGTCCACACAGAATTTTTTCCAAACTTTATCCAAATTTGGAGTAAATAAATAAGTGCCATTAGACTTACCTGTTTTTACCTCTTTAATAACATCTTCTAAAATGATATCTTTGTAATTCATTACAGAAAAATCATCATTTTTTATTGATGAAGATGTAAATATAATAGGTCTATCATTCACAAAAACTTTATACATTTGCGCTATGATTTTAAACAAAGATACTGCAAAAAAAACTGCCGAACTTTTATTACAAGTGAAAGCTATAAAATTAAGTCCTAATGAACCATTTACATGGGCATCTGGATGGAAATCACCAATTTATTGTGATAATAGGGTAACACTATCATATCCTCCTGTTCGAAATTTCTTGAAAGAGAAGATAGCGAAATTAGTAGAGGAAAAATATGGTAAGCCAGATGTTATTGCTGGTGTAGCAACCGGGGCGATTGCTATTGGTGTTTTAGTAGCACAAGAATTAGGTGTTCCTTTTGTTTATGTTAGACCAGAACCTAAAAAACATGGTAGAAAAAATCAAATTGAAGGATTTTTAGAAAGTGGTCAAAATGTAGTAGTTGTTGAAGATTTAATAAGCACAGGAAAAAGCAGTTTAAATGCTATTAAAGCTTTAAAAGAAGCTAATGCTACTGTTAAAGGTATGGTTGCAATTTTTTCTTATGGTTTTTCAATTGCATCTGAAGCTTTTAAAGATTTTAATTTAGATTTTACGACTCTTAGTAATTACGAAGAGTTATTAGAACAAGCTTTAGATAGTAATTATATAAATGAAAAAGAATTAATTACACTTGAGAGTTGGAGGTTAAACCCAAGTGAATGGAATCAATAAATTAAAATACACAAAACAAACTTAACAAATGAATATCGAAGGAAATAGTATCACTGTAAATAAATCACAAGAGGATTTATACAATTTTCTTATACAACTGGAAAACTTCAAACAATTAATGCCAGAGAATACTGAAAAATTTGAAGTTGATGGAGATTCTTTTATTTTCGGTTTGAAAGGAATGCCTGAAATCAGATTGGTTATGAAAGAAAAAACCGAATACTCAAATGTTACTTTAGGTGCAGCAAGCAGCAAATTACCTTTTACATTAGCAGCAGATATTAACTCTATCTCTGAAAATCAAAGTAATGTGCAATTAAAATTTGAAAGTAGTTTTAATCCTATGATGGCAATGATGGTGAAAAAACCATTAACTAACTTCATAAATACATTAACAGAAAATCTTGAGAAATTATAAATTAAGCAAATGAAACCTCTTTAAGAGCAAATTCTTTTACGGTTTCATCACTTAATTCTATTTGGAGTTTACCATTTGAAGTGTTTACTCCTATTATTTTACCCATAAACAAAACATCTTCAGTAGTTCTAAACATACTTGGGATGTTTTTTTTGTGCAAAACATTCAAATACAACTCTTCTAACAAATCGTAATCTTCATTTTTCAGTAAATTGATGTAGTATTCTAATTTCTCTATAAATTTATTTAATAACACTTTTAAGTTAAACTCTTTAGCTAAAATCATTTTTAAAGAAGCTGCATCTGGTAAATAATCGGGGAAACTGTCTTGATTAACATTTAAGCCAATTCCTATAATAGAAGCACTAATCATTCTTCCTTTTAAAATATTTTCGATTAAAACGCCACATACTTTCTTCTTTTCTGACAGAATGTCGTTTGGCCATTTGACTGACAATCTAGGAACATTCAAACTATTCAACATATCAAACATAGCTACAGCCACTCCAAAATTAAGATACGTTTGCTTCTGTATATCAAAGTTGTCAAAACTAACAAACACACTAAACATGAGGTTTTTATGAGATTCAGACAACCATACAGTATTCATTTGTCCTCTACCAGAGCTTTGTTCATCCGTAACTACAACTGTAAAGTCTTCTAGTTTAGTAGTAACTGACAGATCTTTTAAAAATGAATTTGTAGAAGCAGTGGCATTGAGTTTGATTATTCGCATATAGATTTATTATAGTAACTCGTATTAATAATACACAAATTACTCGCAAAAAAATAATAACTTTGCTAAAACTAAAAAATTTTAATGACAAAAAAACACGCAAGTACAGACGAATTAATCGCGACGATTATTAAAGGTATAGATGATGTTAAAGGGGAAAATATTCAACTTTTAGACTTGAGGGAAATTGAGAACACCGTATGTGATTATTTTGTAATTTGCACAGGAAATTCAAACACACAAGTTAACGCTATATCAGGTTCGGTTCATAAAGTAGTTAGTAAAGAACTAAAAGACAAACCTTTTAATGTTGAAGGACAAGGAAACTCTGAATGGGTTTTAATGGATTACGTGAATGTTGTTGTTCATATTTTTCAAAAACATGTTCGAGATTATTACGACATTGAAAGTCTTTGGGGTGATGCTAAAATTACAGAAATAAGTCCGGCGTAACCCTAAATAATCCTTAAAATCTCCAAATTTTTATGAGTGAAAAGAAAAAAAACAATCCGAAGTTTACACTAAATTCATACTGGATATATATACCTATAATATTATTTTTTATTGCTTTACAGTTATTTAGCTCTGCTAATATGAACTCAAAAAAGCTTACTAGTAATGAATTTACTGAAATACTAAAAAATAATGATGTAGAGAAAATCACAATTATTACTAATAAATCTTTTGCTAAAATATTTATTAAAAGTGATTTAATCGATACAAACGAAAAGTATAAAAAAGCTAAAGAATCTTTGTATTATCGCAAAGGCCAGCCGCTTTATGAATATGAATTTGGTAAGTTAGAAAGTTTTGAAAGTGAACTTAACAAACTAAAAGAAAGTAACAATTTAACCTTTGACAAAGGGTACGATCAAGAAACAAGTATCTTAGATACCATCTTTAGTGCTTTACCTTTTATACTACTTATTGCCATTTGGTTATTCTTCATGAGAAGAATGTCTGGAGCTGGTGGAGGATCTGGTGGTAGTGGCCAAATTTTTAATATTGGTAAATCACGTGCAAAATTATTTGATGAAAATACAAAAGTAAAAACAACATTTAAAAATGTTGCAGGACTTGAAGGTGCTAAAGAAGAAGTACAAGAAATTGTTGACTTCCTTAAAAACCCAGAAAAGTATACTAAATTAGGCGGAAAAATTCCTAAAGGAGCTTTATTAGTAGGACCTCCAGGCACGGGTAAAACATTATTAGCTAAAGCTGTTGCAGGTGAAGCAGGTGTTCCTTTCTTCTCTTTATCGGGTTCTGATTTTGTTGAGATGTTTGTAGGTGTTGGTGCATCTCGTGTAAGAGATTTATTCAAACAAGCAGCACAAAAATCACCTTCAATAATTTTTATTGATGAAATTGATGCTATTGGGCGTGCAAGAGGAAAAAATAGTATGACGGGCGGTAATGATGAACGAGAAAATACATTAAACCAATTATTAACCGAAATGGATGGTTTCGGAACTGAGTCTAATGTAATTGTTTTAGCAGCTACAAACCGTGCAGAAATTTTAGACAAAGCCTTAATGCGTGCTGGAAGATTTGACCGTCAAATTTATGTTGATTTACCAGATTTAAATGAACGAAGAGAAATATTTGAAGTTCATATCAAGCCTTTGAAATTAGCTGATGATGTAAAACTAGAGTTTTTAGCACAACAAACTCCAGGTTTTTCTGGAGCAGATATTGCCAACCTTTGTAATGAAGCTGCTCTTATTGCTGCTAGAAATAATAAATCAGCTATTCATCATCAAGATTTTCTTGATGCAGTCGATAGAATAGTTGGTGGTTTAGAAAAGAAAAATAAAGTAATTACACCAAAAGAAAAGAAAGTAATTGCGTATCATGAAGCAGGACACGCCACTGTTAGCTGGATGTTAAAGTATGCTGCGCCTTTAGTTAAAGTTACTATTGTACCTAGAGGGCAATCTTTGGGTGCTGCATGGTATTTACCAGAGGAAAGAAAAATTGTTCAAACAGAACAAATGTTAGATGAAATGTGTGCTACTATGGGTGGTAGAGCTGCTGAAAAATTAATTTTTAATAAAATTTCAACTGGAGCATTAAGCGATTTAGAAAAAGTAACTAAACAAGCTCGCGCTATGGTTACTGTATATGGTTTAAACGAAGAAGTTGGAAATGTAACTTATTATGACTCTTCTGGTAATGATTCTTTTGTAAAACCATACAGTGATGACACTGCTAAGGTAATTGATAAAGAAATTTCAAAAATTATTGAGGGACAATATGCTAGAGCTATCCAGATTTTAGATGAAAATAGAGATAAACTGGATGTTTTAGCTCAAAAGCTTCTTGAAAAAGAAGTTATATTCAAAGATGATTTAATTGAAATTTTCGGGATGAGACCTTTTGAGGTTAAAAAGGAAGCTCCTGATACTGAAAAAAATATAGATACAAACTAGATCAAGAATAGTAACTTTTTAATGAATATTATAAGAAAGTTATTTGGTGCACATAAAGAATCAGTCAAGGATAATTTTATAAAAAAACAACCTGTAAAATTATCACTTGATGATTCTTTTGTACATCATTTTATTAATGAAGGAGGAAAGTTTTTATACTGCACTAAAATTGATGAAGTAACCGACAATCTTCAAAACATAGTTAGCGAAAACAAATGGGATACTATTTCTTGTAATGATTTAGACCTCTTGAAACTATCAAAAAAAATTGATGGAATAACTATTAATCAAAACATCAAGAGCAATAATCCTATTTTTATAAATTGTGAGCATTTAATTGCAAATTCAGGTGAAATTTTGTTCTCCTCAAATCAATTAGGAAGTCATAAATTAGCTTCTTTATCTGACAATTTTATCGTTTATGCTACTACAAGTCAGCTTGTTAAAAATATTAGTGAAGGTTTAACGGGTATAAAAACAAATTTCAGAGGTAATATTCCTACAAATATTAGTTCCATTAAACATTACACATTAAAAAATAAGGTAGGAGATGATTTTTTAAGTTATGGCAACATCAATGCTAAAAACTTGTACCTCTTATTATTTGAAGACTTATAAACATGAACAATTTTTCTACTAGAGTTTTATCAGCAATTGTTTATGCCGCTATCTTTATTTTTGCAATTGTTTATTCACCAAATACCTATATTGGTTTAATTACTTTTTTCGGCAGTGTATGCTTATGGGAGTTTTCTAAGATTATTAAACTTAATAATGTTTTATTGTCGATTATTTCATTGGTGGCTTTAATATCTCTCAATTATTTGAATATTTTAGATATTAATAAAATTATTTACCTCCTTATATTCTGTTTACTTCATTCAGTTTATCTTATAATAGATTTGTATCGAAAGAATTTTAACAAACAGACTTATATCTTAAAAGCATTTACCACTGTAAGTTATCTGGTACTTCCTTTTTTCTTTCTTGCTTTTTTACCATTTTTAAACAACCAATATGAACCGCAGCTTATAATTTATATCATTATTATCATTTGGACTAATGATAGCTTTGCATACCTTGTTGGAAAAAATTTTGGAAAAACTAAATTATTTGAAAGAATTTCTCCTAAAAAAACAATTGAAGGTTTTATTGGTGGTTTTTTATTTGCTGTTTTTGCGGGGTTTTTAATTGGTAGGTATTCAGAAATACTGACTACTGTTTCTTGGCTTATAATAGCGGTTTTAACATCTGTACTAGGAACTTTTGGTGATTTAGTAGAAAGTAAATTTAAACGTCAGGCAAATATTAAAGATAGTGGAACTATTATGCCTGGTCATGGTGGATTATTAGATCGATTAGATAGCTTGTTTTTCCTTGCACCCTTTGTATATTTGTACATACATTATTTGATGTAGGCATGATTTCTAATTTGGACGAACTATTTAATGAAGCATTTCGAAAAGCATCTACTACAAAACAACAACTTGCACCAGATGTTTTATTGCGATTGTATGCCTATTATAAACAAGCTACAAGAGGTGACAACTTTTCGTTTAATGCGAATGAAGATGATTTAAAAAACGCCTTCAAATTTAATGCCTGGGCTCAATTAAAAGGAATGAATGAAGAAGAGGCAAAAAGAAGCTATATTGAATTAGTTAACTCAATTTTAAAATAAGATTAAACAATTAAAAATGTATTTATCTTATTATAAATAATAGTAAATTTCTTATCAATCTTAAAAATCAATAATTACGATGAACAAATTTTCAACAATTTTATTTGCTTTGATATTTAGTAGCTTACTTACTTCTTGCAAGTCAGAAGCAAAAAAAGAAACATCTAAGGAAGAAACTGAAACAACTTCTACAGAAAAAGCTGCTCCTTATTCATTAAAAAACGCAGAAACAACAATTGGTTTTACAGCATATAAAACTACAGATAAAGTGCCTGTAAATGGTACTTTTGAAAAAATAGAAATTACGAATGGCGGAGACGGAAATTCTGTAAAAGAAGCGATTAATGGAGTCGAATTTAACATTCCAATTAGCGGGTTAGAAACTAAAGATAATGGTAGAAACCTTAAAATTAGAAAGTTTTTCTTTGGAGTTATGGAAAACACAGTTTCATTAACAGGTAAACTTAGTATTGATTCTGATAGTACAGGAGTTGCTGACTTTACAATGAACAATATGACTCAAAAACTACCATTCAAATATTCAATTGAAGGGAAAACATTTAATATGAATACAACTATGGATATTGCTAAATGGAATGCTCAAAGTGCCATAGATTCTTTAAATATAGTTTGTAAAGATTTACACCAAGGTGAGGACGGAGTTTCTAAAACATGGAGCGAAGTTGCTATTAACGCTAGTTCTACTTTTAAATAAGAACTCTATAACTAAATCACTCTGTACTGAAAGTACAGAGGTTTTATTATACTGGGGACTAAAAGTCCCCTTTTTCATTCTAATATAAAATTAGAATTATCCGAGTTCGGTTTCCTATGATGTTCTAAATACTCATTAACCATTTCATCTGTGATATTACCTGTACTCCAAACACCATAGCCAACTCCCCAAAAATGTTTCCCCCAGTAAAGATCACTTAATTTTCTAAATTCTTGTTGAAGTTTACGAGAACTTCTTCCCTTAAGTTGCTTTACTAAATAGCTTACACTTTGTTTAGGGGCATATTCTATATGCATATGGATATGATCTGAACTAACTACTCCTTTTAAAATCGATACGTTCTCTGCATCGCAAATTTGCATCAGAAGTTCTCGACAACGAACCTGAATATCTCCTTTCAATATCTGATAACGATATTTTGTAACCCAAACTATATGACAGGTTAACCTACTTACCGTATGAGAGCCTTTACGTAGTGATCTTTCCATATCTGAAAGGTATTAATTTTTCATATAACTGAAAGTGCTGCAATAAAATTGCAGGGTTTTGAACCCTAAATTGAGACCAATAATTAAAAAGCCTCAGAGAATTTCTGAGGCTTTTTTATGCAATTAACTTAAAATCTTATTTACTAAATTTTTCTTTTTTTCTTCATCATCTCCAAACAACCATCTCAATACATTATCTTCCCACATTTCATTTCTTTGTTCTTCAGTTATAATATTTCTGGTAATGGCTAAATCTAAAATTTTCCCAGGATAAGAAGACTGTTTGTCACTTTCCATTTCTCCTAAAGGATAAGGGTCGTCTAAACCTATTAAAATTTGATTGGTTCCTTGGTTTTTTATCAGTAATTCTAAAGAGCCAGTATCATGTACCAATGTGTCAAAAAAGATATTCTTATTACCTACTGCTTTCCTTGGATGAATTTTACCTTCAAATAAATCTGGCCTCCCATCAAATCCTTGAATTCTTCTACCTAAATTCATTTGAGCTAATTGTCCTCCATGCGCAAAACATACACGCATATTTGGATATTTATCATAGTAACCATTTAGTGTTAAAAAATGGTAGGCATCTGCACACTGTGCTAGCATCCAAATTAAATGAAATCGCCAACTTGTGTTTTCTAGTTTAATAAACTTTTCTCCATCATAAGGATGAACCTCAACTGCTAAATTATATTTATTAGCCAACTCAAAAATTGGCTCATTTTCTTCATCAAAAATACAACGCCAAGTACCGATAGTATCCATATAGTGTGTTGGTAAGCATAACAAATTCATTCCTAATTGCTCCACACAACGTTCAATTTCCCAACAAGCTCCTCTAACAAAACCTGGATGTACTACAAAACCACACGTAAATTTATTAGGATGATCTTGTTGTACCCGAGCATTAAAATCGTTTTGAAAACGCAAAGCTTGTTTCATTTCCTCCAAACGAAGACCGTTACCATACAACTGTGATAAATTAAGTACTACAGCATGATCAATATTGAAATGATCCATCCATTCCAACTTTTCATTCAGAAAAAAACTGGAATCAGTAACGGGTCTACTCCAATTTTTTTGGAGCATAAACTTTTTATCTTTATCAACCCAAAAAATCCCTTTGTCTTTCATAAACTGTGGGATTTGCTCAGGATAAGGAAGTAAATGAGAATGACCGTTAATTCTAAGTTTTCTTTTCGTCAAAGTTTGATATGTTTTTAAAGTTTATAGTTTTTCAAAGTATTGCTTACTTAATTTTATTCGGCGGTTGCATTACAGTACCACAATTCATACAAGTACACTTATCTTTATCTGAATAGTACTTATCAAAAATTTTCGGCATATCAGTTTCAATATTATCTAATGCAAACTCTTCTCTATATAATGGAGTTCCACAATTTTCGCAATACCACTCTAAAGCATCTAACATTCCTTCTGAACGAGGATATTCGATAACTAAACCAACTGTATTTTCTTTTCGTTGAGGAGAATGAGGTACTTTGGCTGGTAATAAATAAATATCACCTTCATTAATTTCAACATCAATCATCTCTCCCTTATCATCAATAATTTTAAGCACCATATCTCCTTCTAACTGATAGAAAAATTCTGGTGTTTCATTATAATGATAATCTTTTCTATTATTTGGGCCTCCAACAACCATAACTATATATTCTCCATTGTCCCAAACTTGTTTATTTCCTACTGGTGGTTTTAAAAGATGACGGTGTTCATCTATCCACTTTTTAAAATTAAGAGGCTGTACTAAATTCATATGCTAGTTTTAATGCGTTATAAATTTAAGTAAAAGTGTAAAGATACATATCAAATCAAGCTTAATTTAATTTGAAAAAATTACCCTTTAATGATTAAATTACAACCCGAACTCTTTATGAATTTACAAAAACCAATGAATTACACTATTAAAAAAGGAAGAAACAGTTCTACAATTCTTTTTATATCAACCGGTATATTCTTAGTGATTTCTTTTAGCTATCAATTATTAAATTATTTAAAAACTAATGATTTTATAACTAGTTTCCCTGGAGATTGGGACAAACCTTTAGGGATTTTAGTTGGTATTTTCTTACTAATTCGTTCCCAGAGATTTAAAAACCAAAGAAAAGGGCTTTTTATCAAGCTCAATAAAAATGAGTTAACATTTAGAACAAAAGAATCTGAAACTACTCAAAAAATCAATACTAACGAAATTGATAAAGCGTACGCATCAGAAGATAACGTAATTCTTAAAACCAATAGTCATAAAAAAATTACAATAGACCTTAGCTCAATTAAATCAGAAAAAGAAATGAAAGCAATCAGAAAAATGATTATAGTGTCAATAAACAACCAATAAAACTATAACTATAAAGATTTAGTTCTACCCCCATCAACAGGAACATTAATTCCATTGATAAAACTTGCTCTTTCACTAGCTAAAAACACAACTGCATTTGCCACCTCTTTAGGCTGAGCAAAACGTTTGGCTGGTGCTGCATTTTTAATTGTTTCTGTAACATCTTCAACCGATTTCCCTGTTTTAGCTGCTTTATTGTTTATAATTTCATTTAATCTTTCGGTAGCAGTAGCACCTGGTAATACATTATTAACTGTAATTCCAAATTGACCTAATTCATTTGCCATGGTTTTTGACCAATTCGCAACAGCACCTCTAATTGTATTAGAAACACCTAATCCGTCTAAAGGTTGTTTTACAGAAGTGGAAATCACATTAATAATTCTACCATAACCAACTTCTTTCATAAAAGGAACTACTGACTGAACCAATATATGATTACACTTTAAGTGCATGGTAAAAGCCTTCTCAAACTCACTTAATTGAGCGTTAAAAACTGGTCCACCAGCTGGTCCGCCAGTATTATTTATAAGAATATGAAAATTATTAGCTGAAGCTTTAATTTTTTGTTGCAACTCTTCTGGGTTGGAAAAATCAGCAACAATATAAGAATGCTTTTGATTGCTGTTTGGAAGCTCTTTTAAAACTGACTTCAATTTTTCTTCATTACGAGCAACCAAAGTTACATTGACACCTTCTTCTGCTAATCCAATAGCGGCTGCTTTACCAATTCCTTGTGTACTTCCGCAAACTAGTGCATTTTTATTAAATAAGTATAAATCCATTACTTAGTAGGTATAAATTTAAAACTATTTAAAACTCCATCAGCTATCTTTTTGTAATCGTCATATGATTTTTGCAGCGCAGTGAAAGTTAACGTATACATTTTATTTCCTCTCTTATAAAAGTGTTGCTTCACCTTTAAATATGAAGCTGAAATATTTACTATATAAACTAAAGTATGCCTCTGATTTATTTTATCGTATACATTCTCTTGAACTGAAGTTCCTTTCATCATATTCCTTAACTGAGATTCAGTAACTTCAATATAAGATTCTAAAGTCATATCTTTCTCTAAATCTTGAATAACTAGACTTATATTTTCTCTAAATGGATCTACTTTTTGTTTGCTAGAAAATAAAATAAACTCAACACCTTTCTGCTCTGATTTTTTTAGTTCCCAACTCTTAGGAAACTCAATAAAATACTCACTAGTTTTATATACATCTATATTATTCTTTTGTCCGAAACTTACAATAGAAATAATCGACAACACCAAAAACAACTTAAACTTCATGGTAAACTTTAATAAAATTAATATTTGATACATATATTTTTGGGTTCGGTAAAGAATCTTAACGCTTCAAATCCTCCTTCTCTACCAACTCCACTATTTTTAACACCTCCGAATGGAGTTCTTAAATCACGCATTAACCAAGTATTTATCCATACAATACCTGCTTGTAGCTGTTGACTCACCTTCATTGTTCTTTTAAGATTATTAGTCCAAACTGTAGCTGATAATCCATATGAAACATCATTCGCCAAAGTTAATGCTTCCTCTTCAGTTTTAAAAGGCATAATTGTTACTATCGGACCAAATATTTCTTCCTGATTTAATCTACATTGATTATCCTCCACTTCAATAATTGTTGGCTGTAAATAATACCCATTTTCTGCGTTATCGACTTTAACTTCTTTTCCTCCAAATAGAATTTTTCCTTTTTCTTCTTCAGCTATAGCTATATAAGACTTTACTTTTTCTAAATGAGGTTTAGATACTAATGCTCCAATATTTGTCTCTGAATCAAAAGGAATGCCAACTTTTAATTGGCTTACTTTTTTTATAAAATCTTGTTTGAATTTTTCATAAATAGTTTCTTCTATGAAAATCCTACTTCCACATAAACAAATTTGTCCTTGATTTGCAAAAGATGACTTCACAGTAGTTTCCAACATATTATTGTAATCACAATCTGCAAAGATTATATTAGGGTTTTTCCCTCCTAGTTCTAACGACAACTTTTTAAACATTGGAGCTGCAGTTCTAGCAATATGAGCGCCTGTGGAAGTTCCTCCAGTAAATGAAATTGCCTTAATTTTTGGATGAGCAACAATAGCTTGTCCAGCTGAATTTCCTAAACCATGCACAATATTTAGGACTCCTTTTGGTAAACCCGCTTCATTACAAATTTCTCCAAGTAAGTATGAAGTCATTGGTGTAATTTCACTAGGTTTTGCAACTACACAATTTCCAGCAGCTATGGCTGGTGCAATTTTCCATGTAAAAAGATATAGTGGTAAATTCCAAGGTGAAATACAACCTACAACACCGATTGGTTGACGTAAGGTTAAGTTTACTGCATCTAAGCCCACACTTTCATGAGCTTCTGATGCAAATTGAGTAATAGCATTAGCAAAAAACTGAAAATTAGATGAAGCTCTTGGTATATCAACTGCTTTTGCTAAACTTAGTGGTTTTCCATTGTCTTTTGACTCAGCTTCAGCTAAGAAATCTAATTTATCTTTAATGAGTTGTGCTATTTTTGATAAAATTGAACTTCTTTCATCTAAAGTTGTTTTAGACCAAGAGGAGAAAGCTTTATTTGCTGCTTCATAAGCCAGTTCAATATCTTCCTCAGTTGAATTTGGTATTTGTCCGTAAACTTCTCCAATAGATGGGTTATAATTATCAATCCATTGATTTTTAACTGGATTTACAAATTCGCCGTTTATGTAGTTTTTAATGTTCATTTCATTATAGATGTGAGAATGATGAAAAAAGAATCGAGACATTATTATCTTTTATCTTAAATCTTATTTCTCGATTCTTGTTTCTTATAAGCCGTAACCTTAATCTCTACAACTAAATCGGGATGTGGTAATTGATGAACTGCAACAGTTGTTCTTGTCGGTCCAGTTTCTTTATCAAAAAATTCACCGTAAGCTTTGTTGTATCCAGCAAAATCATTCATGTTTACTAGAAAGGTAGTGACATCTACTACATCTTTTAAACTAGCACCTACAGTTTGTAAATTACGGTCGATATTTTTAAGCACCTCTCTTGTTTGTACTTCGATATCTAATTTTTTTGTATTCATTTCATCAATTAACTCCACTCCAGCAATTGTATTATCTGGTTTTCTTGAACTTGTACCTGAAACAAAAATAAAATCACCTACAACTTTTACATGAGGATAGGCACCTCTTGGTGTAACTTTTTTTTCCATTTTAGTTAATTTCTTTTGAAAGCTCCCACAACTTTAAAGTAGTTTTTAAATTACGTGTAGTTGCAGCAACATTTAATTTCTTCTCTATACTATTGTTTGTTAGTTTCGTTCTTCCGAAACCTGAAGGACAAAACAAATACACAACATCATCATTTATCTTATATTGATCTTCATTAATCCCTTTTATTTCAATTTCAGTTATGGAAACAGCCGTGTCTAAAAAGCAAAAAGCTACTATTTTTTCATTTTCTATTGAAAACGGATAGTTATCAATAGCTCTTTTCCATTCTTGAGGGGTACGAATTATAACAGGCACCTCATAACCAAATTTCAACTTTATCGCATTACGAATTGCATCTACTATTGTTTCTTTTGTTGCTTCTGATTGTAAAATGATATTTCCACTTTGAATATAGGTTGATACATTCGAAAAATTTAATTCATTTAACAAGTTCCTCAACTCTTCCATTGGTAATTTATTCTTACCAGAAACATTAACACCTCTTAATAATACGATATATGTTTTCATTATTTGTCAGATCGAGCGCAGTCGAGATCCATATTTAAATACTCTCCCTCCACTTCACTAAAGTTACATCTACTTATTATGGTTTATATTTATAGTGTGTTGCATTTCTGCATTCAGATAAAACTTTTATTAAATCAAAATCGCCCTCTATTAAAGCTCTTTTTTTCTTTGAACTCCATTTTTTAACCTTCTTCTCAAAAAGAATAGCTTGAATCACATCATCGAATTCTTGATTAAAGACTAAGTTCAAAGGCCTTCTTTTGTAAGTGAAACACCTCTTATTTAACCCCTCTACATGCTCTTCAAATCTTCTTGATATATTATTTGTAATTCCAACATAGAACAAGTTATCAAAGCATTCAATTATATAAACATAATACTTTTTCATAAAATCTCTCGACTACGCTCGAGATGACATTCTCTTAATTATTTTAAACCTGCTACTCTGTCTTCTTCTAAAATATCATCTGTTTCTTCTTGAACTTTGCCAAGAACTATTTTTAATTCATCAATAGACATATCTTCTGAGGTAGAAACAGCTTCATCAGCTATAAGATTTAACAATGCTTTATCTTGTGCTCTTCCTCTTTTTAAAGCTTCATTATAACCAATTTCTTCATTGAAAGTAACTAATGAATACTTAGAAAAATAATCTTTTGGAAAGTGTTTTTCTAAATCCATCTCTATTTTTCTTTTCTGTTTAAAAAGCGGATTCGCTACATGATCTCTCATTTCATAATAGTTGTCAATAGCTAAATCAGCAATGGCATCAGTATCTTTCTTTCTTCTTTCTTGATAAGCTTTAAACACAGCATCCCAATCTCCTCCAACTTCATTTAAAATTGAATCAAAAACATCCACATCTTCAAAAGAAGCATTCATTCCTTGTCCATAAAAAGGAACGATTGCATGTGCTGCATCTCCAATTAATAATGTTTTATTTTGGTACATCCAAGGTGAACACTTTACAGTTCCTAAAGCTCCTGTTGGATTATTAAAAAATTCATCTTTTATACTTGGAATTAACGCTAATGCATCTGGAAATTGACTTTCAAAAAACTCAGTTACTTTTTCTTCTGTAGTTAAATTATTAAAGTTGTATTCGCCTTCTTCATAACTTAAAAATAGTGTAACTGTAAAACTTCCATCTAAATTTGGCAAGGCAATTAGCATATACTTTCCTCTTGGCCATATATGTAAATGGTCTTTACTAATTTGATGCTTTCCATTCTTATCCGCAGGAATTTCTAATTCTTTATAACCATGAGTCAAATAATCCTGACTATAACTAAACAGAAATTTACGTTCTAAATAATAACTTTTACGTAGTACAGAACCTGCACCATCAGCTCCAAAAATCACATCTGCATCAACAGAAAATTTTTCTCCTGTATCGTAACTTTTAAAATGAGCGATTGTGCTTTCAATATCTATAGAAAGACATTTACTATTAAAATGAATGTTTACATTTTCATGCTTTTCGGCTTCATCTAATAATAATGAATTTAAGTCTTGACGAGAAATTGAATTGATGTACTCTCCTTCTCTACCCGAATAATTTGAATTAAACGTATTCCCTTCAATATCATGAATCAATCTTCCATACATCGGAATACAAATTTCACGAGCTTTTTCCTCAACGCCAGCTAAGCGTAACGCTTTAAATCCACGATCAGATAATGCTAAATTAATTGAACGACCAGCTGAAATATCAACCTTTCTTAAATCAGGTCTACTTTCATATAATTCTACTCTAAAACCATGTTGAGCCAACCGCAATGCTAGTAAACTACCACATAATCCCGCACCAATAATTAGTATTTTATCTTGTTTGTTCATTTTACAACAATGTTTTTAAAATTGCCACCATTTGAAATACATCTTCAAAAGTATTGTACATAGGAACTGGAGCACAACGAATAACATCTGGCTCTCTCCAGTCTGTTATGATATTATTTTTAGTAAGTTTTTTATGTAAATTTTTATCTGCATTTTTCACCTGAATGGATAATTGACATCCTCGTTCTTTTGGGTTTGAAGGTGTAATTACCTTAATTCTATCGGTATCAATTTCATTGATTAAATATTCGAAATACCCCGTTAGTTTTTCAGATTTTTCTCGTAAAGCGTCCATACCTACTTTATCAAATAAATCTAATGAAGAACGAATTGCAGCCATTGACAAAATTGGTGGATTTGATAATTGCCATCCTTCTGCACCTGGCATTACATCAAAAGGTTGTCGCATGTTAAACCTTGTTTCTTTATTATGATTCCACCATCCTGCAAAACGAGGCAATTCTTTATTGTGTGCATGCTTCTCATGAACAAATAATCCTGACAAACTTCCTGGCCCAGAATTTAAATATTTGTACGTACACCAAGCTGCAAAATCTACACCACTTTCGTGTAAATTAGGTTGAATATTTCCTGCTCCGTGCGCTAAATCAATTCCGACAATACAACTCTTTGCATGACCTAGTTCAGCTATTTTTTTTAGATCTAAATACTGACCTGTATAGTAATTAACACCACCTATTAGTAATAGAGCTATTTCATCTCCTTGTTCTAGAAGGATTTGTTCTAAATCTTCAATGTTTAATATTTCCTCTCCTTTTCTAGGTTTCCATTCAATTAGACCTTCTTCGACATCGAAACCATGAAAATTTAATTGAGATTGAACAGCATATCTATCCGATGGAAAAGCATCACTTTCGATAACAATTTTATACTTCTCTTTTGTTGGTTGATAAAACGAAACCATTAACAGATGTAGGTTTGTAGTCAACGTATTCATCACCACTACTTCTAATGGTTTTGCCCCAACAATTTTTGCCATTTTATCTGTAAGGTACTCATGATATGGCATCCAAGGATTTTTTGCTTCAAAATGACCTTCTACACCAAATTTTGCCCAATCATCTAACTCTTGTTGAATATATTGTTGTGTTTGTTTAGGTTGAAGTCCTAGTGAATTTCCTGTAAAATACAACCAGTCTTTACCATTTTTGTCTTTTGGAATATGAAATTCATCACGTACATAAGCTAATGAATCTTCTCTATCAAGTTGTTTCGCGTAGTCTAACGAGTTTTCGTAGTTCATCAAAGATTGATTTTGACTCAAATATATAAAAAATAGCTTCCTTCTTATTTGTTATTAAGGAGTAAATTATGAGCACTCATTACCAAAATCTGTACACTAATACTTTTTATAAATACACTTAGGCTATTTTAGTTAAAAAATGTTAAATTTAGAACTAATTTTAACCTACCAATTAAAAACTAACTTTATGAAAACTATTCAGTTCATTGCTGTACTTACAAGTATTTTGATTGTTACTTCATGTAATAAACCTAAAAAAGATGATCAGTATGGATCGGTTGTTCCTCCAGTAGAAACTTACCAATACCCATCTGACTCTACTACAATTAATAAGTGGATTGCTAACGATAATTTTAAAGCAATGTACAAGCACAGCTGGTATGTTTGGAAACATTTAACTTCTTCTGTGGAAGGAGGAAAATTAACTTATCAAACATGGGCTAGCCCACAACAAATTTTGGATAAAATGAATAATCCTACTAAAAATGAATTTATGGGATTACGATTTAATAAGCCAAATCAGTTTGGGCATGCAAAGTTAAAGCAAACGGATTTTGACGATACTGATATCGTTGAAGTTGTTGCTTATAATCCTTCTGCTGAAAAATATGCAGTTGACAATAAAATATTTTATTTATCGACTTTAAAAGCGATGCAAACAGGTGAATATAGTCAAATTCCTGAGTTTCCACATGACGCTATTACTATTAAACCAGTTTATAAAGTAATTACTCAAAACAGTGTAAGTTCTGAAGGAATTTACACAATGGCTGCTTGGCATGGTCCAGAATATAAAGACAAAGGTTATCCTGAAAAGGAATGGAAATCTTGTATTCATGTAGATACTAATGCGTCTACTAAATCAAATCCAAATGGTCGCTTAGATTATGAATGTAATAATGTTACTGCTGAAAATACATTTTACTTAAATGACTTTATACATTTTTCAATTGATAAGAGCTTAGCTGATTCGTATAACTCTTCAAACAATATAACTGACCCAACTAAACAAGCTAAAGAAGGTGATATTGCTTTATTAGTTGGAATGCATGTTGGAACAAAGGAGATTAAGCGTTGGGTATGGCAAACTTTCTGGTGGTCTGCAACTCCAGATACTCCTTCTATTCCAAGTTCTGATGATATTGCCTCTGCTAGAAGCGGTATTGGGTTATCTAATCAAGCAAGACACTATGCTATGGATATTGCTTATTCTATGGTTATTCCTGCTCAACCTTATGTAGGTGGTAAAAATGAAGGAGAATTAGTTATAGGATTTAACCCTTATTTAGAGTCTGGATTTGGAAATGATGTTTTTGATGCCAAGACTAGTTATGTATACAGTAATGGCGCTAAAATTGAAACCAATTTAGGAACCATGTCTAACTGTATGAGTTGTCACATGTCGGCTGCTGTAAATACAGCTGTAAGTGTAAATTCAAATGTGTCTTCGCCTCCTTATGTTGGAGATACTTATTTAAGTTATAAAGACTCAATTTTCCAAAAAAGATTAATGCTTGATTTTGCTTGGTCGATTCAAAGTAATATTGATACTTTAAAATAAAAAATCGCTAACCAAACTTTTTTATATTTTATAGATGAAAAAAACCTTGTTGAAAATTTTCAACAAGGTTTTTTAATTTTAACTATGAATATTTTTTTAATACAATACTCTAAAACGAATAGTGCCTTTTATATTTTTTAGTTCCTGAATTACTTCTTGATTATAATCTTTATCAACATCCGTAATTACATAACCTACTTTATCATCAGTAGATAAATATTGCCCAACAATGTTTAAACCATATTCTGCAACCACTTTATTAATGTTTGCCATTACACCTGAAACATTTTTATGAATATGTAAAAAACGATGTGCATTTTGTTGCTTTGGTAATCTAATATTTGGAAAATTCACAGCATCTACTGTATTACCCGAGTTTATATACCCCATTATTTTACTCGGTACAAAATCTGCAATATCTCGTTGCGCTTCTTCTGTACTACCACCAACATGAGGTGTTAAAATTACATTAGGCAATCCTTTTAACTCAGTGTAAAATTCTCCATTCTTACTTGGTTCTTCAGGATATACATCAACAGCTGCACCAGCTAATTTTCCTGACTTTAATGCCGCTGTTAATGCTGAAATATCTACCACAAAACCACGAGATAAATTCACTAAATGTGCACCATCTTTCATTTGAGAAATCTCTTTCTCTCCTATATAATTCTTATTCAATGCATTATCATCGACATGCAACGTAACTACATCAGCAATTGATAATAAATCTGAAAGTGAGTTCATTTTTGTAGCATTTCCTAAAGCTAACTTGTCTTCAACATCATAATAATACACATCCATACCTAAAGCTTCCGCTAAAACAGATAATTGTTTTCCAATATTACCATAACCAACAATACCTAGTTTCTTACCACGAACTTCTCTTGAACCTTGTGCAGTTTTATTCCATTCTCCATTATGGATCTCGGAACTACGCTGAAAAACACTACGCATTAACATAATAATCTCACCTATAGCTAATTCTACAACAGAACGTGTATTACTATATGGAGCATTAAAAACAACAATTCCGTTTTCCTTACAAGCCTCTAAGTTGATTTGTTTTGTTCCAATACAAAAAGCTCCAACAGCTAATAGTCTTGGTGCATTTTCAATTACTTTTTGTGTTACTTGTGTTTTAGAACGTATTCCTAAAACATGAACATCTTGAAGCTTTTCTATTAATTCTTCTTCTGATAAACTCCTTGAAACAGTTTCTACTGTAAATCCATCAGTTGAAAATTTCTCATACGCATCAATATGTATATTTTCAAGTAATAACATTTTGATACGGTTTTTTGGATAAGATATATTTCTTGGCAAATCGTTTATAAATAAAAATTCGTCTAAATTCGGTGTAATATAATCGGCGTTTTGAATTGTTTTTTCGCGTTGAACATTCTCTGTATACGCAAAAAATTTATCAGCAACACCAGCTTCTTTGGTTACATAATCGCTGTAACCATCTCCAATCATTTGAATTTCGCCATTCAAATTTAAATTTTTCAAGCATTCAATTTTTCCATTATGAACAGATAGAATATTATCTCTATCAAATCCAATAATATCTCCATTCTTACTAAACTCAAATGTATTGGCAAAAACTCTATCCGCTGAAATATTATATTCAGCTACTATAGGAACAATAAACTCTTTAAAGCCTGCTGAAATCACATAAATCTGATCAGAATAAGCTTCGAAGAATTCTTTATTTCTTTCAATAGATGAAGAAACACGCTTTTTTAATTCTTCAATTAACAAATCTAGGTCGGATCGTTTTGCATTCAATAATTTAATCCTACGTTCTAAAGACTGTGTAAAAGAGATCTCACCATCTATTCCTAAATTGGTTATTTTGATAATCTCTTCAATAATTTCATCTTTTTTTGGATTGTTTGCTAGCGTTATTTCGGCCAGTACATCTAACGCTTCTACTTTTGTAAGCGTACTATCGAAGTCAAAAATATAATATTTACTCATGAGACTAGATTGTCTATTGAAACGTGAAAATTACAATCTATTTTTTTGAGAAAAAACATTTAAATCACTAAAATTCTAATTTTTAGCAGATTGATAATTTAATGATTGTTTTTTTAGATATACCAAAACCGAAAACCTTTGAACTACCTTAAAAGTTAAGTGATTACTAGTAATCTATTTTAATAATTCTTCAAAGAATTTTTCATTAAATAGACAAACTCCTCAACTTCCTCATTACACTTTTCGAAATAATGAAATTTAATCCTTTTTTTGTTCTTTAATTTTATAGAAATAATTGGATAATTTTTGAATTGATATTTATAATTAAATTGTTCTACTTGGTCTAATTCAATATTTATATCGTCTTTATTAAGTCCTTCGACAATCAATTTATCAGTATCCAAAATCAATTTGATTCTTTTAATATAAAAACTTTTAAAAAAATCAATGAACCATAAATAAAACACAATACTCAAAAACACAAATACTATAAAAGTAGTATTATGAAATTTTAAAAACATTGTAAAAATAGCGCCAATAAGTAAAGCTAGTAAACTCGATAATATTAAACCTAAAAATACTATTACATAATGTTTCTTTAGTAACATTATGTTTACTTTAAACTCCTTCATATAAAATATTACTAAATCACTCTGTACTGAAAGTACAGAGGTTTTATTATACTGGGGACTAAAAGTCCCCTTTTTCATTCTAATATAAAATTAGAATTATCCGAGTTCGGTTTCCTATGATGTTCTAAATACTCATTAACCATTTCATCTGTGATATTACCTGTACTCCAAACACCATAGCCAACTCCCCAAAAATGTTTCCCCCAGTAAAGATCACTTAATTTTCTAAATTCTTGTTGAAGTTTACGAGAACTTCTTCCCTTAAGTTGTTTTACTAAATAGCTTACACTTTGTTTAGGGGCATATTCTATATGCATATGCATATGGATATGATCTGAACTAACTAATCCTTTTAAAATCGATACGTTCTCTGCATCGCAAATTTGCATCAGAAGTTCTCGACAACGAACCTGAATATCTCCTTTCAATATCTGATAACGATATTTTGTAACCCAAACTATATGACAGGTTAACCTACTTACTGTATGAGAGCCTTTACGTAGTGATCTTTCCATATCTGAAAGGTATTAATTTTTCATATAACTGAAAGTGCTGCAATAAAATTGCAGGGTTTTAGACCCTTAGTTGAGACCAATAAATAAAAAAACTCACCTTTCGGTGAGTTTTAATTGTTATCGAATTAATTTTTTGTACTTAATTCGTTTTGGCATGATATCTCCACCTAAACGTTTCTTTTTATTTTCCTCATATTCAGAATAAGTACCTTCAAAGAAATATACTTGAGAATCTCCTTCAAATGCTAGAATATGGGTACACACTCTATCTAAGAACCAACGGTCGTGAGAAATTACTACCGCACAACCTGCAAAGTTTTCTAAACCTTCTTCTAATGCACGAAGTGTATTAACATCTAAGTCGTTCGTAGGCTCATCCAGTAAAAGAACGTTTCCTTCTTCTTTTAACGTCATTGCTAAATGCAAACGGTTACGCTCCCCTCCTGAAAGTGTATCTACCTTTTTATTTTGTTCGTTTCCTGAGAAATTAAAACGACTTAAATACGCACGGGAATTAACTTGCTTTCCTCCCATCATTACTAAATCTTGCCCGTCTGAGAAGTTTTCCCAAATCGATTTATTTACATCGATATTCGCATGGTTTTGATCTACATAAGCAATTTTAGCTGTTTCTCCGACTGTAAATGTTCCAGCATCTGGAGTTTCCTCTCCCATAATCATTCTGAAAATAGTCGTCTTACCAGCCCCGTTTGGACCGATAATTCCAACAATTCCTGCTTGTGGTAAGTTAAACTCTAAATCTTCATATAATAACTTATCACCAAAAGCTTTAGAAACACCTTTAGCTTCAATTACATTTGTTCCTAAACGCGGACCATTTGGAATATAGATTTCAAGCTTTTCTTCCGTTTGCTTTTGATCTTGATTCATTAATTTGTCGTAGTTCTTTAAACGGGCTTTTGATTTAGCATGACGCCCTTTTGGAGCCATACGAACCCATTCTAACTCTCGCTCTAATGTTTTTTGACGTTTAGAAGCTGTTTTACTTTCTTGTTCTAAACGTTTTGCTTTTTGGTCTAACCAAGAAGAATAGTTTCCTTTCCATGGAATACCTTCTCCTCTATCTAATTCTAAAATCCAACCTGCTACATTATCTAAGAAATAACGGTCGTGCGTTACCGCAATTACAGTTCCTTTGTATTGTGCTAAATGATGCTCTAACCAATGTACAGATTCTGCATCTAAGTGGTTGGTTGGCTCATCTAATAATAAAATATCAGGTTCTTGTAATAATAATCTACATAAAGCAACTCTACGTTTTTCTCCTCCAGATAATACTCCGATTTTCTTATCACCATCAGGAGTACGCAAAGCATCCATTGCAATTTCTAACTTAGTATCTAGTTCCCATGCATTAGAAGCATCAATTTTATCTTGAAGCTCTGCTTGGCGATCCATTAATTTTTGCATTTTATCAGCATCAGAATACACCTCTTCCAAACCAAACATATCGTTGATTTTGTTATACTCATCTAATACTGCAACTACATCAGCAACACCTTCTTTAACAATTTCTAAAACTGTTTTATCTTCATCTAATTGTGGTTCTTGCTCTAAATATCCTACTTTATAGCCTGGTGAAAAAACAACATCTCCTTGGTAGTTTTTTTCAACTCCAGCAATAATTTTAAGCAAGGTAGACTTACCCGATCCATTTAGACCTAAAATTCCAATTTTAGCTCCGTAAAAGAAACTTAGATATATATCTTTTAAAACTTGTTTTCCAGTAGATTGATAGGTTTTAGAAACCCTATTCATGGAAAAAATGATCTTCTTATCGTCAGACATTTTTGATTAGTTAGTTTATTAAATTAAAAAGTAATAGTTTGTTATACACGTCCTTTTAAAGCATTGAAAACCCAAGCGATTGAGAAAAAACCTAATCCTACGGCTCCAAAACCATATCCAGCAATTTCATCGTATTTAAAAATCGCTAACATCACTAAAAGAACACCCATTATAATCATAATTAATGTTGCATAACCCAACACTGTATTTTTATTCATTGCCATTGAATCTTTATTTTTAAAGCGCGTTACTTATCTTTTTAAGAAGTTTAACGGTAACAATATTGCGCAAAGTGAAATACAAATATCGAGAAATATTTGAACTTCAAAAGCAATTCTTTACATCTATCGCCATTTTTTTTAGAAAAAAATACACTTCATCTAATAGGTAAAAGTGTAACACTACCATATATAGTATCGTCTTTTAAATATGGCTGAAAGGTTTTTTTTACTAATTCTCTTAGTACTTTACAAAGTTGGTATTGCTAATACTGACAACGAAATTGTATTTAATTCTATTCCCATTCGTTTAAAAAACGCTACTATAATTAATGAGTACTCTACTCGAATTCCGTTTAAATTAGTTGATAGGCTTATCGTAATTGAAGGGAAGATAAAAGGTGAAAGTGGTAACTTCATTATAGATACTGGATCTGAAACTATGATTTTAAATAAAGTTCACTTTAAAACGTATCCCTTCCAAAAAGCTACTAAAACTACTTCTGGAATTCTTAAGAATGTTGACAAGCTATTCGAAAAAAAAATAGAAAAATTATCACTCAAAGAGCTGACTCTGAAAGACAAACAATCTGACATTATAGATTTATCTCATATTGAAAAAAGCAAAAAAATAAAACTTTTAGGAATTATTGGCTTTAATATCTTAAAGGATTATGAAGTGTTTATTGATTTGTATTTAAATCAAATTACTTTAACTAAGATTGATTCTGAAGGAAATACATTAAGCGATAAAATTTATTTAGAGAAAATTTCTGACACCTTAGACTTTCAACTTAAAAACCATACAATTGTTATAAATAGTTATATTGGCAAAGAAGAAGTTACATTAGCGCTGGATTCGGGTGCTGAATTCAATCAAATTCATAAAGGAATTTCTAAAAAAGCACTTAAACATTTTTATCCGCAAAAAAGAATAAAGCTAATCGGAGCCAGTAAAAAGGAGATTGAAGTAGTATATGGAAATCTGTTTCGAGTGAGACTTAGTGATAAAACCTATTTTGGTCCGATGAAAACAATGCTAACGAATTTACATAATATGAATAAAGCATTTGGTACAGATTTAGATGGTGTTTTGGGGCATGATTTTTTCGCGCAAAGACGAGTTATTATAAATTACAGAAAAGAAAAACTATATATAATTAAATATCCTTTGATACGATAATTAAATGAAATATTGGATTTACATATATATTATACTAATCAGTTTTATAAACTTTAAAGCTTTCTCTCAGGAGAATTCTATGAAAGGGTATCGAATTGAAGGAGATGAAGTTGTTTTTTCTTTTGACAAACGAGATTATACAAAAGCTACCGACGAAAAAACACTAGAGCGATTGGAGTTTGACGATTTTGACATCCAAAATGTAGTAGTTGCAGGTAATTTTAATTCATGGTCTAGAGATAGCTGGAAAATGACACAGGTAAGTGAACATATTTTTGAACTTCGTAAAAAGCTAGATGATTTTAAAGATAACTTTAATTGGGAATTCAAATTTGTAATTAACAATCGAATTTGGGCTGAGCCTGATAAAAATGTTAGCAACATTACGTACGCAAAAGAAGGCAACAAAAACTACTACACTTACAACCTAAAAATGTACACCGGATATCCAAGTAAAAAAGGTAATGCTAAGTTTTTTTTAAAAGGATACAGAAACGCCAAAAAAGTAATATTAGCGGGTTCTTTTAACAAATGGAATGAAGAACTTTTTTCTATGAATAAAACAGATGAAGGCTGGGAATTAACGTTACAGTTAAAACCAGATCGTTATGAGTATCGTTTTATCATTGATGGCTATTGGATAGAAGATCCTGAAAATTCAAATAAAACTCCTAATGAATATGGGGAGTACAATTCAGTTATTGATATTAACCAAAAAGTTCAATTTTATTTAGAAGGTAATCTAGAGGCTAACAAAGTAATCTTAACAGGCTCTTTTAATGATTGGTCTGAGAGTTCTTATGAAATGAAAAAAGCAGAAAATGGTTGGACTTTTTCTACTCGTTTACCTTATGGAAAACATCACTATAAGTTTATTGTAGATGGAGAGTGGATGACAGATCCATCAAACCCCGTGAAGGAATTTGATGGACATGGTAATATTAATTCAGTAAAAATGATCAAATAATTATAGTGCTGCTGCTAACCTGCTTCCTTGGTCAATAGCTCTTTTAGCATCTAATTCAGCGGCAACATCAGCTCCACCAATCACATGAACATTTGCTCCTTTAGCTTGCAATGGTTCTAACAATTCTTTAAAAGGTAATTGCCCTGCACAAATAATAACATTATCAACCGGAAGTAATTTTTGTTCCTCATTTTGAGTATAATGTAATCCCTCATCATCAATTTTAGTATACTGTACCTCATTGATAAACTGTACATTTTTCTTTTTAAGATTTGCTCTGTGAATCCAACCTGTAGTTTTTCCTAAGTTTCCTCCAAACTTTCCTTTACTACGCTTGAACATATAAATCTCTCTTGGTGATGGATGTACATGTTTTTCTACACCTTCAATACCACTTCGAGCTTCCATTTTTTTATCAATTCCCCATTCTTCTAACCAAGCATCAATGTTTTGAGAAGTACTTTCTCCTTCATGAGCTAAGTATTCAGAAAGATCAAAACCAATTCCACCTGCTCCAATAACGGCAACTCTTTTTCCAACTGGTTTTTTCAGTTTTAATACATCAATGTAGTTTAACACCTTTTCATGTTCTATTCCATTGATTCGAGGAACACGAGGAGAAATACCAGTTGCTAATATAATTTCATCAAAATCCTGTTCCATTAACTCTTCAGCAGAAACTCTTGTGTTCAACTTCAAGTTTACATTATGTAATTCTATCTGCTTTCCGAAATAACGAATCGTTTCATAAAACTCTTCTTTTCCTGGAATTTGCTTAGCAATATTAAACTGCCCTCCTATTTCCGATTCTCCATCAAACAACGTTACATCATGCCCACGTTGCGCTGCTACTGTAGACGCAGCTAAACCAGCTGGTCCTGCTCCAACTACAGCTATTTTTTTCTTTTTATCTGTTGGTGTATAGTTTAATTCTGTTTCATGACATGCTCTTGGATTTACCAAACAGCTGGCAACTTTTTGCTCAAAAACATGATCTAAACATGCTTGATTACAAGCTATACAAGTATTGATTTCATCCGACTTTTCTTGCTCTGCTTTATTCACCCATTCTGGATCTGCTAAAAACGGACGTGCCATTGAAATCATATCTGCATCTCCTTCTGCAAGCACTTTCTCTGCCGTTTCTGGCATATTAATTCTATTTGAAGTTACTAATGGAATAGAAACTTCTTCTTTCATTTTTTTAGTAACCCATGTAAAAGCCGCTCTAGGAACTGAAGTTGCAATTGTTGGAATCCTAGCTTCATGCCAACCTATTCCTGTATTGATAATAGTTGCTCCTGCTTTTTCAATCTCTTTAGCCAGTGTTACAATTTCATCCCAAGAACTACCATTCTCAACTAAATCTAACATTGATAAGCGATAGATAATTATAAATTCTTTACCTACTTTTTCTCTAGTTTGTTTTACGATTTCAATAGGTAAACGCATTCGGTTTTCATAACTACCTCCCCAATCGTCATTTCGTTTATTTGTTCTTTTGGCGATAAACTGGTTGATTAAATATCCTTCTGAACCCATAATTTCAATTCCGTCATACCCTGCCTCTTTTGCAAGTGAAGCAGAACGAACAAAATCTTTTATGGTTCTTTTAATTCCAGATTCCTTTAACTTAAAGGGTTTAAATTGATTGATAGGTGCTTTAATTGCTGAAGGTGCAACATTTAGTGGATGATAACCATATCTTCCAGCATGCAAAATTTGCATACATATTTTTCCTCCTTCTTTATGAACAGCATCTGTAATTACTTTGTGATTTCTTGCATGCTTCTTAGTACTCATTCTTGCAGAAAAAGGACCTGTCCAACCTTGAATATTTGGAGCAATTCCTCCTGTTACAATCAATCCAACACCTCCTCTTGATCTTTCAGCATAAAACGCGGCAATCTTTTCATACCCATTTTTTTCTTCTTCAAGTCCAGTGTGCATAGAACCCATTAAGATTCTATTTTTCAAAGTAGTAAATCCTAAATCTAATGGTTCAAAAATATGTTTGTACTTAGTCATCTAATTTGTTGTTTTAAATTTATTATGCACGCATAATACTTGCAAGATAATTCTATTTTCCTAAAATAAAAATCATAATTGTTATTTATCACCATTTTTCAAGATTTTATTATCAATTCATATTAAATTTGCTTCGCTAAGATTTAGACCTAATGAATATTATAAAAACCTCACTACTAATTACTTTAACAATAGCTAGTTCTTTCCTAAATGCTCAATCTACTCCAATAGCCATAGACGGTTTTTTTGATGATTGGACTCCAAGTTTAACTACGTATATAGATACCGCTGAAACAATTGATGGTGTTGATTTATTAGAATTTCAAGTTACCAACGATGAGAATTATTTATATATAAGAGTAAAAGCAAATCAAGAATTTGATTTGACAGAAGGATCTCCTATTTTACACAATTTCTTTATTTATTTAGATACCGATACTAATTCTGAAACAGGTTTTAAAGTAAGAGATGATTATGGTGCTGAATTAGGTATAGAGTTTGCTAATCGAATTGTTTACAATAATTACACTGGAACAACCGCTCCTCAGGTGCTATTTTCTGATATAGAATTTAGATCTGCACCTACTGTAACTTCTGATGAATTTGAAATAGCTATAGGGCGTAATGCAATTCCTGACGGAACCAATGCTTTATTTCCCTCATCTAGTGTAAAAATCTTATTGAGAAATAGAGATAATTTTGATTGGTTGCCAAATCTTAACAATGTTTTCACGTACATTTTTGATGAAACACCAGTTACTCCTTATACTCCTGTAGATTTTAATAAAACTGATAATTCTTTCATTAGAATCGTAGCCTATAACACCAAATTAAACTCGTTACTAGACTCTAATAAACTTGATGAATACGAACGTATCATGAAAGCAATTCAGCCTGATATTGTAGGTTTTGTTGAAAGCTCTAATACGAGTACAAGTTATATTAAATCGTTATTTGACAATTGGCTTCCACTTGGTAATGCTGAAGGTTGGCATGTTCGAAAACATGGTGGTGAAGTTACAGTATCGCGTTGGGAAATTATTCAAGAATGGGACTTAACGAGACAGTTTCCTGTATTGATAGATTTACCTGATAGTTATGGAACTGATTTATTATATACAAACGCACATTTAAATTGTTGTGGTGCAGACGATGCCCGTCAAGATCAAGCCGACCAATACGCTGCTTTTATTTTGGATGCTAAATCTGAAGGCGGAATAATTACATTGCCTGAGAACACACCTATGGTGTACTCTGGTGATTTGAATTTAGTAGGACTTTCACAACAATTAACAACACTTTTAACTGGAGATATTCAAGATACATTTACGTACGGTGCTGGAGGAGCATTGGATTGGGATAACTCTGATTTTAAAGAAGAAAATGCGTTACAGAGTGAGATTAGAATGAGTTATACGTGGCGATCGGATAGTTCTTCTTTTCCTCCAGGTAAATTGGATTTCATGATTTTTTCTGACTATGTATTAACATCAGAAAAGTCATTTGTAATTCAAACTGAAATAATGCCAACCGACCGATTAAACTTATACGGGCTTCAACAATTTGACACTAGTGTAGCTTCTGATCATTTTCCTGTTGTAACAGATTTTTCAGTAAATCGAACACTTAGTAACCCAGATGTTGTATTACTCGAAAATAATGCTTTTCCAAATCCGACTTTTGGAGATTTAAACCTTCAATTTAAAGAATTTAACAATTACTCAATTACTATCTTTAATTCAGTTGGACTATCAGTTTTATCTACCAAAATTTCGTCATCTAAAGTTCAACTAAATATTGATTCTTTTGCTAGTGGCTTATACCATATAAGAATTCAAAATGAAAATGGTGAACATCAAGTTATAAAAGTGATTAAAAAATAAAAGGCTGTTTTAAAATTTTACGCCAAACTGAACTTGTTTCAGTTTCTCATTATGCTTCAGCAATAGAGATTAGAAGATTCTGAAATAAATTCAGAATGACGTAGATAAATGATATTAATAAGTCTTTAACCAAGAAGTCAAAAACTAGTTCATAGGGATTTCAATAAATAATAGTTCAGAATTTGTGTTTGCTTGAATACTAAAAGTAGTTGTTTTTGAAACCCCAAGTGCATCTCTATTGGATAATTCTTGATTATCCACAGCTATATTTCCACTTATATTCATGATATAAACTCCATGTTTTTCAGATTTTAAATCATACTTAAAAGTTTTTCCCTCATCTAAATCGATACGAGATAATTTAGCATCTTGATGAATTTTTAATCCATTTTTATTTGAATCATCTAGTGAACTTACTAATACTTGTAGTTTGTTTTTTCTTTCTTCAGGATTAAAAGCTTCTTGATTATATCTTGGTTCAACTCCATCTTTATTGGGAATAATCCAAATTTGAAATAAGCTTAAATGGTCTTCTGTTGATCCATTCATTTCAGAATGATAAATTCCTTTTCCAGCAGACATCACCTGAACCTCATTAGGTTTTACATACAACCACTCATTAGACATACTGTCTTTATGTTTTAACACACCACTTAAAGGAATTGTTATGATTTCCATATTTTGATGTGGGTGCGTACTAAAACCTGTCCCAGGCGCTATTAAATCATCATTTAAAACACGTAATGCTCCGTAATGAAGTCTATTTGGATCATAAAAATTTGCAAAGCTAAAAGAGTGGTTAGCCTGCAACCAACCGTGATTTGCAAATCCTCTTGTTTCTGCAGGAAACTTTTCTAGTTTCATGATTATCTTATTTTATCTAATAAATTGCTTAATATTTCAGCTTCTTCTTCGGTTAAATTTTTAACAACATCGAACCCTGTCATCGCTTCATCTAATTCAGATAGCAATAACAAACCTTCATCAGTAATACTAACATATACTACTCTCCGGTCCTCCTCACAACGAGATCTAGCAATTAAATGTTTCTCTAAGAGTTTATCCATTAAACGAGTAACATTAGGTGCTCTATCTACCATTCTGTCTTTTACAACTTGCACCTTAGTTTTTTCTCCCGCACCTCTTAAAATTCGAAGGATATTATATTGCTGAGGAGAAATACCATAAGGTTTAAAAAACTCAACTTCTTTTGTATTAATCCAACTTGCTGTGTATTTAATATTCAAAAAAGCCTTAAGCTTATTGCTTTCAAATGTTGTATTGATATCCTTAGCTATGTCTCCCATTTTAAATTGATTTTTCGAATTCGCTAACTGCTTCTTCTAATTGAGATTTTAGTCCATCATGTTGTATTTCTTCATCCTTGAAATTTTCATAGAACTGAGGTAAAGAATAACTAGCTACTACATTCGCTCCCATGTGTGGGAAAGTTGCCTTAGCACTTGTTAAAACGGAAGCACCACCTCTAGCTCCTGGAGAAGTTGCCATCACTAAAACCGGTTTGTTTCTAAATACTTCTTTATTTTTTCTAGATACCCAATCAAATAAATTTTTGAATGCGGCAGTGTAAGAACCGTTATGTTCTGCTAAAGAAATAATAAAACCATCATAAGAATCTAATGCAGTATTAAATTCTGAAGCGCCTTTAGGATATTCATTGTTTTTTTCTACATCTTCGCTATAAATTGGCACTTCATAATTATTTAAGTCCAACACATCATATGCTAAGCTGTTTAACTTTGATGCTGCGTGAGTTGCTAATTGTTTATTGATTGATGTACTACTTGTACTTCCTGCGAATGCTACTATTTTTTTCATATTATATTACTTTCTATTAAATTTTCTCCTTTTATTATTTTGGCAACAGGACATTTTCCTGCTATTTCTTTAAGTCTCTTTTTTTGTTCGTCTGTTGGTTCTTTTTCAAAAGAAATATCTTCTACAAAAACTTGAGAAACTCCATTTTGCGTTTGAACATTCTTTTGAGTAATATCTACAGATATTTTTCCTAAATCCCAACCTTTACGTTGTGAATACATGCGTAAAGTAATTGCAACACAACTGCCTAATGCAGACAATAAATGTTCAACCGGTGTTGCTCCATTGTCATCTCCTCCAACAGTAACTGGTTCGTCGATTACTTCAAAATGATTTCTCATTTTAGCTTCAGTCATGTAATCTCTTGTCGATAATTTTATTGATGCTTTATTCATTTATTTTCTTACTAAAAGTGTATGAAATAATCACTAAAATAAATCCTATTAACGCTCCCATTTGTTGTCCATCTCCAATCATTACATGTGCAAAAAAAGCAAGTAACGTATTAAAAAAGAATCCAGCATATGCCCATTCTTTTAATGATTTGTTCGCTATAAACCAGATAGTAATTAAACCTAAAACTTTTGCGGTAGCTAAAGGATACACTAAATAACTAGGATACCCCATTGTTTCAAAAGCTTTTACAATTTCAGCATTATTAAAAAGATACATACTAACAGAAAACAGCATAAGTGCTGTTAACAATCCAGTAGCTGCGTAATAGATGATTTTATTTTTATTCATGATTAAGGTTATTTAATTTCTATACAAAGTTACTAAATTTTAAATTATTTTCCAAGGAATATAAATTTATGGAATATAATTTATTTTACATTTATTTAAATTAAATTTATAAATTTGCATAAGTACTTATATAAATAAGAATTTAAATATGGATGCTTTACAAGGAATTGGAGAAGTTGGAATAGGATCTCGTCTTAAAAGATTAAGTGAATATATGATGAAAGAAACTCAGATTGTCTATGATACTTTAGGGTTTGATTTTGACCCATATCTATTTCCTACCTTGAAAGTAATACTACATAAAAAGGAAGTTACGAATACAGAAATCAATCAGAGTTTACAAACATCTCAGCCAGCAACTACTCAAGCAATTAACAAATTAGCTAAAAAAGGATTGATTCGTTTAAAATCAGACAAAGAAGACAAGCGTAAAAAACTCATTTCTCTTTCCAAAAAAGGAATTCAACTAGTTGAAGATATTCAACCACTTTGGGAAAGTATAGAACATACCATTAAAGATTACACTCAAATTAAATCGGATTCATTAATCGAACACATCAATAAACTAGAAAAAAAATTTACTCAACAGAATTTTAGTGATGCTATTATGGAACATTACACGTTAAACAACAAAAAACAGCTAGAAATTACAGGATACAATCCTGAATATGCTCAATATTTTTATGAATTAAATATTGAATGGTTGAAAACATACTTTTATGTGGAGCCTTTTGATGAAGAAGTTTTAAGCAAACCCCAAAAGTATATTATTGACAAAGGTGGATATATATTCTTTGCTAAATTAAATGACGAGGTGGTTGGAACAGTTGCCTTAATGCCTTTAGATGACAATGGAACTTTTGAGTTAACAAAAATGGCTGTTTCGCCTAAACATCGTGGTTATAAAATTGGTCAACAATTAATGACAAAATGTATTGATTTTGCCAAAGAAAATAAGTTCAACAAGCTACTACTCTACTCGAACACTAAATTAGAAAATGCAATCTATATCTATAGAAAATTTGGTTTTGTAGAAGTACAATTAGAAAATAACTCTCCATATAAACGCAGTGATATTAAAATGGTTTATAAAGGATTGTAAGCTACGTAAATGAGAACCTGAAATAAGTTCAGGTTGATGTTTATTACTTTCATATTAAAGACAATCATTAAACAACAAGGTCTAAATCATTTGTATTAATTAGTTTTGCAGCTTTTAAAACAAAAAAGCAATACTTATGTGGATGTATTTAGGCCTTTTGGCTGCATTATTTTTAGGTTTACACAATTTATGTAAAAAGCATGCTGTAAAAGACAATGAAGTATATCCAGTACTTTTAGGTACACTAATTAGTGGACTTTTACTTTTATTACCTTTTTACATTGGTTCTCATTTCTTTCCTGAGGCAACCCGAAAAGCAGGATTTATCATTCAGGATATTCCACTAGAAAAACATGGTTTTATATTTATAAAGTCGATGATTATGTGTGCTTCTTGGATTTTAGCATACCAAGCTTTAAAACATTTACCACTGACTATTGTTGCTCCAATTCGTTCTGGCGGACCCTTTTTTACATTTTTAGGAGCGATGTTTATTTATCAAGAAAGACCAAGTTTATATCAATGGATTGGTTTCTTTCTAATTATTTTTTCTGTGTATTTATATTCTCAAGTTGGAAAAAAAGAGGGAATAGTCTTTAAAAGTAACAAGTGGATTTATGCCATTATAGCTGCAACTTTTTTAGGAGCTTCGAGTGGTTTATACGATAAGTTTTTAATTCAGAAAATTAGTTTGAATCCGCAAACCTTACAATTTTGGTTTTGCTTTTATTGTATTCTGATTCTTTTAGTTATTCTGAGTGTTATTTGGTTTCCAAAAATTGAAAAACGTAAAGCTTTTAAATGGCGATGGTCTATTCCTGCAGTTGGAATTTTACTACAATTAGCAGATTACTTTTATTTTAAAGCATTACAAGATCCAGAATCGTTAATCATGCTATTATCTGCCATAAAAAGAAGTCAGTTAATTATTGCTGTTATTCTCGGTGGTATTTTATTTAAAGAGAAAAACAAACGAAAGAAATTAGTGCCGCTAGCCGGAATTATGATTGGTGTAGCGTTGATTTTATATTCTTAAAAAATATTCCATGAATTTGGCAAATATTTATAAATCCCTTTCTCATAAGTATCCCAATATAATAAATCATCGTAATACCAAAACACATTCACTTTTTCTCCAATAGAAAACGGTTTAGTTATATTATTGGCATACCTTAATTTGACAAGAATATATTCACCTGGCTCATATTCTATTTTTACATAGGGATAATGAAAAGTTGTGTAATCATTTCTCATTCCGCCTCTTTCCTTTTTATAGCTTACAACTTCTGCTTCTATTTTTTCACATCCTTTTCTATTTTTAAGAAATTGTATTTTTGAATAAATTGAAGTAAACAATCCTATCAAAACAAATAATAGTAATGCCCAGGTCATAGACAATTATATTTATTATTAATTTTTATTCTCTTCCAACGCCTTAATAGAATCAATCTTTTTTTGAAGTTCTTCTATCACTTTTTCATTCTTATTTTCACTCAATTTTATATTAATTGAATCTAAAACCGCTTTTTGTTGGTCTTTAAACACGTTAGGATTGATTTTAAAGTAATCGTTGGTAGTTTCACTTTCTTTCCAAGCTTCTCCCAACTGTTCAAATACTTTTACATTCCACTCACTCGGGTGTTTTGCATCAATCCAAACTACATCACGATATTCACTATCAATTAAAGCTAAGTCAGGTGTTGCAGAACCATCAAACTTACTTGATTCATCTCGAATAGCAGAAATCGTACTCAAGAAAAACATACGCTTTCTTCCTGCTATTTCTTTTATATAAGGTCTAAATTCAACTGGCTTATTAACCGACCAATCAAACTCTTTTCGAGATTCAATTACTTTTAAAGGCATTGCCGAAACCCCTGCATATCCTTGCTTTTTAGTAGCATGATCGTAATAATATAACTTATCCGTTCCATCAGCAGGTATAAAAACGCTAAAAGTTAAACTTGTTCTTTCCTCTCCTACTGGCTCTAAACCAAACCAATGGTACAATCCTGTGTAAGCATCCGATTTGGTATCCGAAAAATCAAAATCGGTAACAAAAGGTTGTTGATTTTGGTCATCTGGTAAATCTGGAATTTTAACCGCCGTTTCCATATTCCAAGGTAACGGATCGCTAAAACCACCAATAAATTTTAACGATTCTGCTTGTAAGCGAGAAACTTTTTCAGCTAAGGTATTTTGACGCGTTAAATACGGATAATTGCGCATTTCTTCAGGAGAAATATACGTTCCTTTTCCAATTAAAATACGCTCGATATAATCGTTAAAATCGTGCGCTCCATTTTCAATAACCATTACTCCTCCGAAACTTGGATATGGAAAAAAGAAACCTTTCCATTTAATCAAACTCACCACCTGAACCCAAGCACCTTTATCATTTTTCATGTAATAGGTATCGCTTGGTTCCAAATTAAACAATTGAAAAATATTGAAACGCTGCACAACTGCATTGTACGTATTTCTGCTAAATTTTAAAGATTCACCTATGGAGAATGTAACTGGAATTCTGTTTTCACTTGAAAACCTTGGAAACGGAGTTGTACTTGACACTGCAAAAACCTCTTCTGTATTATCCGTCATACCCTGCCAAGCATATTTTTCTGTTGGCTGAATGGCCATTGTCCATTTATTAATAGAATCGATTCTAACTAAATGCGGAAGTGAAACATCTTTGGTTTCTCCTACCGATTCATTTGCCATTGAAAAGATGTTCATTAATGGTTGAATACGTTCGTTACGCGTTAACGGCAACTCATTTATTTCAACACGATTTAAGCTATTGAATACATTGTACGTTTTTACGTAATCGTACATTTTTAAATGCCATCCGATAAAATATAATCCGCCTAAAAACAAAACGATTCCGAAAAGAGTAAGTAAACGACCTCCTGTACTTGCTGTTCTTCTAAATTTTCGTAAACCAAAAAACAACACGCTAAAACATAGTAAAATGATGAAGATATATTTTCTAACAAACAATAATGCAGGTTGATAATCATCTCTAAGAATAAAAAGTGCTAAGAGTAAAACAGTCATCCAAAAGATTACTACAAACTTTTGCTTCCCTCCTTTGTTCCAATAGTTTTTAATCATTTTTTAAGTTTTTGGTTGTTCTTTCAATTAACAAGAAATTCTTTTGTAATTTTTTATTCTTCTGGATCAATATATTCCTTGGTAACAAATTTATCTTCATTCAAATCATACGTATGGTAAAAATCATAACACCAATCTGTATCTGGCTTACAAATTGAGCCAAAGAAATCAATAATGTTGTTATTTACTTTTTTAATCCATATACCATGTAAATTACCTGCTTTGATTAATTCTTTATTTGTCTCGTTTAGGAAACTTTCTTTTACAAAACTAGTATCCACTAATTTTTTTTCATCCTTGAAAATTTGAACATCAGTTTTTGCATTACGGTATCTATGTTCGTATACTAATCCCTTTTCTACCTCAAAAGAATCAATAACATAAGAATCTGGTATATAAGTATCAATTAAAACAATACGGATATTATTTTTAGAAATTAAGGTATCTAACTTAAATGTATCTTTCTCTTTTGGAAAGTATGTAATTACTATCGAATCTTTTGTTCTTTCTTTTACAGTATTAATAATTTCTTTTTGCGACTTTATTGGACTAATCTCTGTAGATGCTTCGGTCTTTTCTTTACAAGATATGATGACCAAAATAGACACTAAAACTAAATATATACTATGCTTCATCTATTTTTAACTTTATAATAGTCCTTTGTCTTTTAAACGTTCTCTTGCGCTTTTTTGATCTTCTTTAGGAGCTTCTTCCTTTTTTACTTCCTCTACAATTTCTTCCTTCTTTTCTGATTTTAACTCCTCGATAAAGTCTTTTCCTTTGTCTATTGTTTCCTTAACAATATCCCCTAAAGAATCTGAGCGTTCTTCAATAATTTCTCCTGATTTAAATATAAAACCGGCAACATAGGTTCCGACAATAGTTCCTACAATCATTGACATAAATAAAGAAACGGTTGTAACACTAATAGGAAGCATGAATTGAGCAATTATAATTCCTACTAAAAACAAAGAAGTTATAAAAACTAAACGCAACATAAAAGATTGCTGATATACAAAACCTTTAGTATCTGTTTCTTTCATTTGTAACTCTTTGGAGTACATTATTTTATTGAAAACACGATACAATTTATTTCCGTTGGATTCTCTCCAATACAATACTATTCCAAATAATATTGCTGCTACAAAAAGTATTAATTCTAGAGTCATGGTTATATGTTTTTCTTAATAGTTTCTATTACCCAATCTTTTAACGAACTATTCCAGGTTTGGTATAAGTTGTAAAAAATTTCTTTATCGTACCAGTATAAAAATAATACATCTTTAGGTGATATGCTCACCAAAAGTTTCCATACCAAATCTTGTTCGTTAGGCCCTAATGATGAATGAGGACTGTGTAATGCCACAAGAATATCTCTATCTACAAAATCGCTTACTTTGGTTTTAGGATCTGATTTCTTTTTCTCTAAATAACGATCTAATCCCATCACTCTTTTTCGAGCAGTAATATCAATCTTATTCAAATAGCCTTTAAATAACATCGAATCATTTAAGACATCTTTTACAGAATGAGTTTCGCTATCTATGTATTCTGATAAAACAAACTTTTTTATTCGGTCATAACGTTGCAACGTAATTTCAGAATCTACATCACATTCAATCATTAGATGAGAAGTTAGTCTTTCAATTAATTCTTCATGAGAAATATGATACATAAACACATCGTTAGAGGTGTCATTAATAACTTCTCTGTAAACTTCCATATCTTCAAAAACCAAAATGGGAGACAAGAAACTTTTTAGTACATAAATCCCTCCAAAAGCTTCAGTGTAAAAAGATTCTGTTTCATAGATAATATTTTCAAGACGTACCTCTCGTTCTCTTAAATCACCATATGTATTAGCAGAATCTAATAACTGTTGATGAATGGTTTCATCAATAAAATTATTATCTTTTCTAAACAATTCAATGAGTTGTAATTGTTCTTCTTTTGCTTTATCTAAATCATCAACCAATCTAAATTTTACAGTAATATTTTTGTATTTTAATACATCTAGCGGTTCATAAAACACGTCAATATCTTGGTCAAAATCAACACAAATAGCGGAATCTCTCGTTATATTTTCAATTTGTTGTTGATGTTTTTTAAAAACCAATTTCATTAACTCTTTGTCGAACGAATGAAACGGATTATAAATTGGCAATCCCTTTTGCAAAGGTGTAATGACAATGCAATGTGGATTCGCATCTCCATGATTTAAATAATGTATTTCTCCTTTTTCCTCTGCAACTTCAGGACTCCATCCAATGCCATCAATAAAAAACGAGGTTAACTTCGTTTCAGTAAAACCAAGCTTAGTCAAACATTTATTATAACGTTCAACCAATTTACCACTAATTGGTATTAATTCTCCTTTATATAAATCTGCTTCTTTAAGTCTTTGCATATTTAGTTTAAAATTAAAAATCTAAAGTTTTTTATATAAACAAACCTCAGACTTTAAATCTTTTATCTTTTATCAAACTGTTCTCTCGCTTCTAGTTCAATATTCATCTGATTGATACGAGCGTCCACTTTACGTTTAAAGTCCGTATCTGCAATTGTTGCAACATTATCAAGATAACGAACTACTTCTTGCCTTCTAATTTCAGAGAAATTCAGTCCTTTCATGTTTGCTTTCATTAATTCTTGCAACATATTAAATTTGGTTTCATAATCCTTTTTGAAATAAACCTCAGGATTCTCAAACCAATCTTGCTCTAAATCAAAATCTGTTAAACGCAAAGAAATTGCCGATTGAATATTTCGGACATCTCTAGAAGAAAAGAAAGGAAATGTTTTTTGCATCTCTTTGTATAAACTTGCAAAAAACATATGTTCATTTGACTTAAACTGTTTTTCAACTCGATCATAAACTTCATGAACACGTTCTTCTGTTGGTTTTTCAATACTGCTTAGAACATCACCCATACTTTTTACAAATCCTTGATCTGCTAAATAATTATAACTAGAAGGATCTGACATGTTTACGAAGTCAGGCATTGTTTTTTGGAACTTCTTCCACCAAATATAATCTTGATCTAAAAAGTCATTTTCAGTTCTTGCTCCATCGATTTTAAATCTACCTTGCACACGAGAAATTACTGCTTTATCTAACATTTCAGGAAGGTTTGTAAACAACCCGATTGAACTATTTCCATAATTTACAGCGTAAGCTCCTTCCGTATAACGCAAGAAAACACCTATTACTTCTTTTACACCTGCCGAAACACCTTGAGCAGTTCGTTCTTGTAAGTTATTTTCAGCATCATCAATTGGTGCAAAAATTAATTTTGTCGGATCTTGCATTGGCTTCATCCATTCAACCATTTTTTCTGCTGAACCACCTTGAAAAGTCGAAATTAGCGTATCTGGCATTGGATGAAATAAGAACGGAATATCTAAATTATCAGAATGCTCTTTCAAACGTGTTGCAATAGCAGCAATTAACATACTCTTTCCAGTTCCAGGAATACCATATCCCATAAAAACAGGCATAAATCCACCTAATTCTTGAAATGGATTCTTTTGAGCATCAAAATCGTAGCTTAACATACGCTCCGTTAAACGACGCGCAAAGTGTTTTGCATCTTTATTTCCGACTATCTGCTCAAACTGAATTTTATTAAACTCAACGCTTTTTGCTGTTCCGCTAAAGGTATTTTCCCAACCAGAAACTGCAAAATCTGAGTTTTCAAGTTTGTAAGTTCTATCCGTTATAGTTTCTGTGTATTCTAAACTACTTTTTCTAAGGTTAATTTCATCAATTAAAGCCTCAAAATACACAACTGTAAAATCAATTACATCTTTATCAGAGCTGATAATTTCAGGATGTGATAAATACTTATCATAATAAAATAGACAACAAGAAATTCCTTTTAAAGGTGAAAAGAAAGATACTTCTGGAATACCTGCAAACTTCTGTTTCATAACCGATAAATCATCTGAAGCATGCGGTTTTAAATCGTGTAAAATTTTATAAGCAGTGGCAAATAATTGAAATGCTGTAGCTGTTTGCATTTTACTTTCAAACTCCCTTTTCCCATTTGCATCTAAAGCAGATCTTCTCTCAGCTAATCCAGACAATCCTGATGCATCTGTAAAACTATCTTTAATCCAAATTCCCAGTGTTAATCCTTCTTGAACTGCATATAGCGTTTGGTTTAAAAATACTGGAAGCGCTACTGAATCTGGTAACAATCGTTTCTTTAACGCTAATATTGTTTTAGAAACAGAAGTAATCTCTGATGCTCCTCCACCATTTGCTCTAGACAAAAACAATAAAATTGATTCATCCTTACCTTCTTTATCTTTATTTTTTGCTCTTTGACTTTGCTCCCACTGAATACTTTTTAAATATCCACTAGCTTCGTCTCGAAGCATATCTAATTCATTTTTCTTTATTGGAAATGTTGAATTGTGTTCCATATTCTTTAGTTTACAGTTTTTAGTTAGCAGTAAACAGTTTAATACTACTCATTAACTTCACTGATGTTTTTTGTTTCTTTTTAAACTCCGAATTTTTCTGGGTGAATCATCATATAATTGATGAGCTTCCCAATTTCTATACTTTTATTCTCTAATAACTCTTTCTTTTCTTTGGTTATATAATTACAAGCTAAAGCAAATTCTAACCAAAGCTGAGTTTCTGAATTCTCACTATCAGCATCAGAAAGTTTACTTTTAAAGTGTTTTATATATTGTCTTTTCCTGTAACCTTCAGCAATAGCCGAACAAACGGCTCTACTAGAACGAATCATTTGAGAAGACAAACCATACATCTCTGATTTTGGAAATTCTTTAGTTAGACTAAAAATATCCATCGCAACATCAAACCCCTTTTGATATGCCAATAATGTTTTAAAACTCATCTCTTTTTCTTTTTTTCTTAATAGCAATATTAAACTTTACTGAATACTACAAACTGTAGACTGAATACTTAAGTTATATCAATTTTTAAATCTGACGTTTGAATTGGTTCTTTTGCCAACTTATTTAAAACCTCAGGTGTTTTGTTGTACAATAATTGTATGATTCTATGTGGAGCGAAAACATATTTTCTGTGCTCTACATCATTCCATTTTTGTAAAATTTGTTTTGAAAAGAAACCTCCTTCTTTAAAAGTGCCTCCAGAAAAAACCTCATCTGTTTTAAACGATAATGCATACGACTCTAATGGAATTTCTTTCTTTGCTATTCCTTCTAGAATTGCATGTGTAATTAAGTTTTCATCTTTAGCAAAAACATTATGTAGAGGACCTAAATCAATCCTCTTAATATATTTTGGATTTACATCAGGTAGTTTTCTGTCAATATTATACGCTAAGGTATCAAGCGCCATATTTCTATCTCCGCTTTCGCGAAGTATTGCGTATAATTTATCCTTATAATCCTCTATGCGTTTTCCATCAAAATTAAAATACATAAAGCATATATACGGTCTGTTATCCGAAACATCATAAAAACTCCAACTTGTTAATAAATCTGCCGGACTATTTTCAGGTGCTTCTACAATCTTTCCTTGAACAAATCGATTAAAAATATACTGCTGATTAACAAAGTTATAATATACCACAGAAGAAGCCTGAAACAACCTACGTTGTTTTATTTTTTGTTTCTTTCTTAATAAAGAATCTAAAAATTCTTCTTTTAAATCTTCAATATTTTCAAGCTTGCTGATGTATTCTTTTTTGAGTTCTAGGTCGTTGTAGAGATACCTAAACTCTAAATAATTTGGAAAGCCAGATTCTGTTAAATCGATTTTCATGTTATCATCTTCATCGTACATGTATTTAACACGCATCGCTTCAATAGAATACAATAACAAATCGGTATACTGTTTAAAAATAACAAGCTCTTGACTGCTACATAAATTTTGTCTTTGAATATTAACAATCAATTCTTTAAGAACAAAATCTACCATTTTATGATAAAATATGTATTGCTCTTTTGAATCTAGTATAGCAGAATCTAAAGGAGTTACAATCATTATAGTTTGCAGTTAGTAGTATAACAGTTAGCAGTCATCAGAAAACTGATTACTAAAAACTGCTAACTGTAGAATGTATTATTTTAAGATAACATATCGTCATCTTTTGATTCAGGTTCAGGATTATTTGTAGGATTATCGTTTCCTCCTGAAGGAGCGTTAGCGTCAGCTTTGTAATAATCTTCAAATAATTCTTTCATGTCTATTCCGTAACGATCTGCAAAATTCTTTTGAATTTCAGAATCCTTACTACGAATTTCCTGTAAAGCTTCAGCATAAGAACTGTAAACACCTTGCATTACTTTCTCGTGAACAGGAATATTATCCATCATTTCTTGACGCGCTTTAGCACTTGCTGTATGCATTGCCGCTAAAGTTTCACCAATATGCTCATCCGTTTTTACACCTAAATGCTCTAAGATAGCAGCAAACTCTTGGTCGGTTCTTGCTTTTAATGCTACGATATATCCATCATAATATTTTAAACGTTCTTCAGTATCTGATTTTAATTTTGCTCTATGTGTTTGTAAGTTACTACGCAAAGAAGTTAACACCTTAATCGTTAAGTTATGCTTGTGAACGAAACTATCTTTACTCGCAGCCAAAGTAGTATAGGCATTTTTCAATCCTTCTAATTCTTCAACTTTTTGCTCTAACTTGGTAACTTTTCCAATAGCTTGTGCATATTCTGCAGATTGCTTGTCAGCAATTTCTTCTAACTCTTGACGAGCTTGCTTTAACAACGCATATTGTTCTTCTAATTGACCTTC
The DNA here is from genome assembly GCF_004345825.1 of Tenacibaculum skagerrakense. GTDB lineage: Bacteria > Bacteroidota > Bacteroidia > Flavobacteriales > Flavobacteriaceae > Polaribacter > Polaribacter skagerrakensis. Next base: position 279,794 of record NZ_SLXM01000002.1, on the reverse strand, counting down.
AACTTCTTTCTTTTTTTCTAAAGCTTTTGTATGATTCTTAGTCGCTTCTACAATAGCTACTTGTAACTTATCCTCTACTTCTTTTATTTCTACTTCACGCTCTTTCAAACGCGTAACAGCAGCCTGAGATTTGAATGATAATTCTGAAAGTAATGTTTGTACATCTGCACTTTCAATTCGCTCTTGAAACATTGCTTTGGCTCTATTGTCTGCTCCCGCACGAACTTTCTCCGCTTCTTTTAATTCTTGCTCAGCTTTGGCAATTTTACTTTTTCTACCCCAAAGGTTATTCCACCAAGTATCTGGCTTGTTTTGAGCATCTTCTAGCTTTACCTTTGCTCTTTCTAATGCTTTTTGAGCGTCATCAATAATTTTTTGCTCAGCCGCATTTAATGAAGAAAACTTTTCAAAGATAATTCCTACTTCATCTTGATAATCTGTTAAATCTTTAATAGCATCTAAAAGAGTAGTTCTGTCTTTTTCTGCCATATTCACAACATCGTCTAATGTTGCGTTTAATATTTTCTGTCTGACCTGAGGGTCATCTTCTTGAGCTAATTTAGACTTCATGCTATCAATAGCTTTCCCCCAATTAACATCAACTTTTTCTGTTTTCTCGTTAGAGTTCGTTTCTAATAAATCAAAATCATCAGACATTTTGCGTGCGTTTTTTATAGTTGTACAATTTTTAAAGTTAGCAATTTCGTTAAAAAAAATTATTTAAAATAATTATTCAACAAATAATATGTAGCTATTTTCTTCAAAATGTTACATGATTTTTCCCTAAAAAAGAAAAACCGCTTTCCTGACAAAAGCGGCTCTTACTTCAAACTAGAAATATATGTAAACAAACAACTAACTATAACCTGAAAAGGTCTATAGTGTTTTTTTTAAACCGTTGCTACTGCAACTTCTTCGGTAGTTTTTGCATCAAACTGATTAGAGGTGTTTTTAGTTCCTCCTGCTTTTAAAGCATTCTCTCCTGAAAAGAATGTTTTGTGGTCATCTCCTAAATCTGAACCTGCCATTCTTTGATGCTTCACACAAGAAACTCCTTTTCTAATTTCTTGACGTTGTACACCTTCAACATAAGCTAACATTCCTTTTTCTCCAAAATATCCTTGCGCTAAATCGTTCATATGTAATGCTGTTGTATGATATGTTGGCAATGTAATTAAGTGGTGGAAAATTCCAGCTTCTCTTGCACCGTCCATTTGGAAAGTTCTAATTTTCTCATCCGCTCTGTTACATAATTCAGAACCATCGTATTTCGCATCCATTAAGTTTGCTCTGTCATAACCGGATACATCTTCTCCAGCTTCTACCATTGCATCATACACTTGCGTACGGAAATTTAATGTCCAGTTAAACGATGGTGAATTGTTATAAACTAATTTAGCATTTGGCACAACTTCTCTAACTCTATTTACCATATGTGCAATTTGTCCAACGTGTGGTGTTGGTGTTTCAATCCATAATAAATCTGCTCCATTTTGTAAACTCGTTATACAATCTAACACTACTCGATCGATATTTGTACCTTCTCTGAATTTATACAATCCATTTACTAATCTTACAGGACGAACTAATTTCCCTTCTCTCTTTAATAAAACCTCGTTATTAGAAACTTGATCTAGAGAAACTTCTTCACACTCAACAAAATCTAAATATTGAGAAGCTAAATCTCCTGGCTCTTGACTAACTGGTAACTTTTGTGTTAATCCAGCTCCTTCAGAATCTGTTCTTGCAACAATAACTCCATCTTCAACTCCTAATTCTAAGAATGCGTAACGAATTGCATTTAACTTTGCAATGAAATCTTCATGCGGAACTGTTACTTTCCCATCTTGATGACCACATTGTTTTGCGTCTGACACTTGATTTTCAATTTGAATTGCACAAGCACCAGCCTGAATCATTTTCTTAGCTAATAAATACGTTGCTTCTTCGTTTCCAAATCCAGCATCGATATCAGCAATAATTGGCACAATATGCGTTTCGAAATTATCGATTTGATCTTGTACATCTTCCCCTGCTTCTAATCTTCTGAATAAATCATTTAACTCAATTGCATCTGCTTGACGTAAAAAATCATAAATCTCTTCAATTAAAGAAGCAACTGCCGTTTTTTCATGCATAGATTGATCAGGTAACGGTCCGAATTCAGAGCGTAACGCTGCTACCATCCAACCTGATAAGTATAAATATTTTTTATCTGTAGTTTTATTATGTTTTTTTACTGCAATCATTTTTTGTTGCGCCACAAACCCATGCCAGCAACCTAATGACTGCGTGTATTGAGAAGCATCAGCATCATAATCTGCCATATCCTTTCTCATAATTGAAGCTGTATATTTAGCAATATCTAAACCAGTTCTAAAACGATTTTGAGTTGCCATTCTCGCTGCACTTTCTGGACTAATAGCATTCCAAGAACTTCCGAACTTTTCTTTTAAGCTTCTTACCGTTTCTAATGCAGAACTGTAACTTCCTTGTGGTAAATTTTTCATAATTTTGTATTTCTAAATAAGTTGTTTATACTAATGACTTGCCCTTTAAATGTTGCCGCATTTTTGGGGCTTTTTTGTTTTAAATTTCGTGTCATTGCGAGGCACGAAGAAATCCCTCTCTTGATTACTTCAGATTACTTCATTTCGTTTTACTGCATTCGTAATGACGTGTGATTGTTATTATATATATTGATATGCTGAAAGTGTTAAAAACTCTTCAAAATCCTCTGATAAGACTAAATCGTCAAACAATTGAATCGCTAAATCAAATCGTCTATTTTTAAATGAGTCTTGACCAACTAATTCTTTAATTTTTTCGATTTCTTGAGCTTTCAGATCTTGATACATTTCTACATCAAACACTTCTCCACTTTCTAATCGAACACCTTTGTGTAGCCATTGCCAAATTTGAGTTCTCGAAATTTCAGCAGTTGCTGCATCTTCCATTAAATTATATAAAGCCGCAGCTCCATTACCAGACAACCAACTTTCTATGTAAAGAATCCCTACATTAATATTTTCACGAATTCCAGTCTCGGTAACAGTTCCAACAGGCATTTCAACCAATTCTTCTTCTGTTACAACCAAATCTTCTCGCTTATTATGAATTTGATTTGGAGTTGGCATGTACTCATTAAAAACATCCATTGCAACCTTTACCAATCCTGGGTGTGCAACCCAAGTTCCATCATGTCCATTTTTAACTTCTTGCAACTTATCTCCTTCAACTTTTGCATAAGCCGCCTTGTTTGCTGCTTCGTCGTTTTTTACTGGAATCTGAGCAGCCATTCCTCCCATTGCATGAACACGACGAACATGACAACGTTGTACTACTCTTTGAGAATACGCTTTCATAAATGGCGAGCTCATAGTTACTTGCGCACGGTTTGGCACTAAAAACCCTTCATGATTTCTAAACTTTTTAATGTATGAAAAAATGTAATCCCATCTTCCACAATTAAGGCCCGCCATATGATCTTTTAACTCAAAAATTATTTCGTCTAATTGAAAACTTGCCGTAATTGTCTCAATCAGCACTGTCGCTTTAATTGTATCTTGAGGAACGCCTAAATATTCTTGTGCAAAAACAAACACTTCATTCCACCATCTTGCTTCTAAATAATGCTCTAGCTTTGGTAAATAAAAATACGTTGCTGTTCCTTGTTCTAGTAATACTCTTATGTTATGAAAGAAATACAACCCAAAATCTACTAACGAACCCGACATTTCTTCTCCATCCAACATAAAATGTCTTTCATTTAAATGCAAACCTCTTGGCCTTACTAATAAAACAGCTGTTTCATCATTTAACTCGTAAGTTTTATCTTTCGCTTCGTTGTAATACGAAATCGTTTTCGTATTTGCATCTAATAAATTTTGCTGACCGTTTAAGATATTTGAAATTGTTGGCGAGTTGCTATCTTCAAAATCTGCCATAAATGTTTTAGCACCAGAATTCAACGCATTAATTACCATTTTTCTATCTACAGGTCCTGTAATTTCCACTCTTCTATCTAATAAATCTTGTGGTAATGGTTTACACACCCAATCAGAATTTCTGATAGACTCAGTTTCTTTTGGAAAAGAAGGGAAGTTTCCCTCATCAAAATACGTTTGCATCTTGACTCTCTCCTTTAACAACTCTAACCGTTTATTATTAAACTTGACATGTAACTCAATTAAAAAAGCTTTCGCCTCTGGCGTTAAAATTGCTTGATAAGCATCAGTATCAAAACCGTTAAACTGAATCTCGTTTAGAATTGTTTTAGTTTCCATTTTTCTCTTTTTTAAATAATTACACCACAATGTTAATTATTTTTTTTGAACTCTGCAAGCGAACGTTCGCTAAATTAATAAAAAAAACAATTTTTATTAATTCGCTATAATTCTTAACTTTGATTTTATGTTATTAGAAGAACAATACATTCGCCTTATTTTTGGGCTGAAACTGAAGCAAATAAGAACCGAAAAAAATCTTTCTCTTTTCGGTTTAGCGAAATTGACAGGTTTGTCAAAATCATATTTAAATGAAATTGAAAAAGGAAAGAAATATCCTAAAACAGATAAGATTGCTGTTTTAGCAGAAAGTCTTGAAGTACCTTATGATCATTTAGTTTCTTTAAAATTAGACAAAAACCTTGCTCCTATTGGAGAGATTTTACAATCTAAAATCCTTAAAGAAATTCCTTTAGATCTTTTTGGTATTCAAGAAAACAACTTAATAGATATTATTGCTAATGCTCCTGCAAAAGTAAATGCATTTATCAGTACTATTATTAAAATCTCTCAGAATTACAATCTTACTCGCGAAAGCTTTTTCCTTGCTTCTTTGCGTTCCTATCAAGAAGCACACAATAATTACTTTGAGGACATCGAAGAAAGCGTTGAGAAATTTGCAAAAGCTTATCAAATAGATGTAACTAAAAAAATTACCTCAGAAGATTTAAAAGAAATTTTAACTGAAGAATTCAATTATATAATTGACACTGAAGAGCTATCTAAGCACACAAAACTTACTGATTTACGAAATATTTATATTCCAAAAAAGAATACACTTTTATTAAGTAAAGAAATCTCTGAACCACAAAAGACGTTTATTTACGCAAAAGAGATTGCCTATAATTTTTTAAAAATTGAAGATCGTTTATACACCTTTCCTTGGATAAAATTTGAAAGTTTCGATCAGGTCCTAAATAACTTTATAGCTTCTTATTTTGCCGGCGCTTTAATTATTCCGAAAGAACAATTAATTAAACAATTGAAAGATTTATTTAACAAAGAAGATTGGAACCCCGTTCGACTTCATAAAATCTTAACAAGCTATAATTGCTCGGACGAAACGTTTTATCAGCGATTAACAAACATCTTACCAACAGCTTTCAATATTAAAAACTTATTCTTTTTACGTTTTACACATAAAAAAGACTCTCCTACTTTTAGGTTAAGTAAAGAATTACATATTACACAACAACAAGCACCACACGCTAACAGAAATCAAGAACATTATTGCAGACGATGGGTTTCTATTAAAACCATACAAGATTTTGAAAATTCAGACCAAAAGAAGTCTTCATCTGGAATTCAGATTTCGTCTTATGAAAATTCAACAAATGAATATTTAGTATTGTCCTCTGCTAATAAAGATCCTTTTAAAAAAGACATCTACAGAAGTATTAGTATTGGAATGCTTTTATCTCCACACTTAAAACGAAAAGTAAAGTTTTTTAAAGAAGATACTTTTGAGAAAAATGTTGTTGGCGTAACCTGTGAATCTTGCTCGGTTAAAGACTGTAAAGAACGTGTTTCTGAGCCATGGCTATTAGACAAAAAAGCACGTTATAAGGAAATTGAAAATACTGTAAAAAGCATAATCGAATCCTATAAGTAATAGACCTTGAAGTATGCTCCTATTTTCTTATTTTAGCACTCGCAAACAAACAAATATCTATGGACATTAACTTCAATAAAAACGAGGATCATAATAAACTATTAGCTTCGGATTTAAAACAACGTTTAGCCAAAATAAAATTAGGAGGAGGAGAAAAGAGAATTCAAAAGCATCATGAAAAAGGCAAATTGACCGCTAGAGAACGTATCGATTACTTACTAGACAAGGATACTGACTCTATTGAAATTGGGGCTTTTGCAGGTGAAGGAATGTACAAAGAACACGGCGGATGTCCTTCTGGTGGTGTAGTTGTTAAAATTGGATATGTAAAAGGTAAACAATGTATTGTTGTTGCTAATGATGCCACTGTAAAAGCTGGAGCTTGGTTTCCTATTACTGGAAAAAAGAACTTAAGAGCTCAAGAAATTGCCATAGAAAACAGACTACCAATTATCTATTTAGTGGATTCTGCTGGTGTGTATTTACCAATGCAAGATGAAATTTTCCCAGACAAGGAACATTTTGGACGTATTTTCAGAAACAATGCAGTGATGAGCAGCATGGGAATTACGCAAATTGCAGCTGTTATGGGAAGTTGTGTTGCAGGTGGAGCTTATTTACCAATTATGAGTGATGAAGCTTTAATTGTTGACAAAACTGGAAGTATATTTTTAGCGGGAAGTTATTTAGTTAAGGCAGCTATTGGTGAATCTATTGACAACGAAACTTTGGGTGGTGCAACTACACACTGTGAAATCTCTGGAGTTACCGACTACAAAGCTAAAGACGATAAAGATGCTTTAGATAGAATCAAAAACGTAATGGATAAGATTGGTGATTTTGAAAAAGCGGGTTATAACAGAACCGAAAGCAAATCACCAGCAAAAGACGAAAACGAAATCTTTGGAATTTTACCAAAAGCGCGCAGTGAACAATATGATATGATGGAAATCATAGAGCGCTTGGTTGACAATTCTGAATTTGACGAGTATAAAGCAGGATACGGACAAACCATTATTACTGGTTATGCTCGCATAGATGGTTGGGCTGTTGGTATTGTTGCCAACCAACGAAAAATTGTAAAATCTAAAGGTGCTAAAACCAAACCTAGCGAAATGCAATTTGGTGGTGTAATTTATTCTGATTCTGCTGATAAGGCTACTCGCTTTATTGCTAATTGTAATCAGAAAAAAATTCCTCTAGTATTTTTACAAGATGTTACTGGATTTATGGTAGGAAGTAAATCTGAACACGGTGGAATTATTAAAGACGGTGCTAAAATGGTAAATGCGGTTAGTAATTCTGTGGTTCCAAAATTTACCATTGTTGTAGGTAACTCATACGGAGCAGGAAATTATGCAATGTGTGGAAAAGCATATGACCCAAGATTAATTGCTGCTTGGCCAAGTGCTGAATTAGCAGTAATGAGTGGAAATTCTGCTGCAAAAGTGTTATTACAAATAGAAACTGCCGCTTTAAAGAAAAAAGGCGAAGAAATCACTAAAGAAAAAGAAGAAGAATTATTCAATAAAATTAAATCAAGATACGACGAGCAAATTTCTCCGTATTACGCAGCAGCTAGAATTTGGACAGATGCTGTTATTAATCCGTTAGAAACTAGAAAGTGGATTTCTATGGGTATTGATGCCGCGAATCATGCGCCAATTGAAAAGCCTTTTAATTTGGGAGTTATTCAAGTTTAAAAAATGAATTTTAAAAGAAAGATTTTTACAATCTTAAGTTTTGTATTTATTACCAATTTATATGGACAAGAGAATGATCTTAACCAAATTGATAATTACATCAAAATATCTAAAAATTATCTTTTAAAAGATTTAGACAGTGCTTTTATCTATTCCGAAAGAGCACTGTCTTTAGCTACAAAAACTAACTTAGACACTTTAATTTCTAAAGCTTTAACTCAAAAAAGTAGTGTTTACATCTTTAAAAATGATTTCAGCAAGGCAGATTCTATTTTAACTTCTGAACTTTCTAAAAACCTACCTCCACACATAGAAGGACAAATATGGCATAATTTAGCTACCATATCTTATAAAAAGCGTGACTTAGAAAAAGCGCTAGAATTATACATAAAAGCTGCTACTTTAACAGAGGAATCAAAAAAACAACAATTACTTTTAAATACCTATTCTAACATTGGTGTTATTAACGCACAACTTAAAAACCACAAAAAAGCTGAGAGTTATTTTGAAAAGGTAGTAATTTTAGCAGAAAATAATGAGTTGCTAAAACTTCAAGTACTTTCAAATCTTGCAAATATTTATCGTGAAAATCAAGAATATTCTAAATTTAAAAAAACATCTCTAGAAGCAGAAAATTTAGCAAAAAAACATAATGTTGATGGTATTTTAGGCATTATCTACTCAAACCTGTCTTTATATTATTCAGACATAGAAACAAACTATGCCAAAGGTTTATATTATGGTAAATTAAGTCTTGAATTAAAGAAAAAAACGACCAATAAAAACCTCTCTTTTACTTATAACAACATTGCTCATACTTATATACTAAAAAAAGACTATAGAGAAGCTATACAATATTTAGACAGTGCTTTACCAAAATCAAACGGCATATTAAAGAGTTATATATACAATAATTATAAAAAAGCCTATACTGGATTAAAAGATTTTAAAAGCGCTTTATATTTTTCTGAATTAAAAGAAGAAATTAATGATTCTCTACACGCAAAAAAAGAAAAAGAAAAAATTACAGAAATAACTGCGAAATACGAATCTGATAAAAAAGAACAGCAAATTAATTTGTTAAATGCTAAAAGCGAACTTCAATCTAGCAAAATAAAAAATCAAACAAACCTTTTATTTGGAGGTATTATTACTTTTTTCTTACTAGGTACTCTTTTATTCTTATGGTTTAAAAACCAAAAAACTAAACAATCCCTACAAAAAGCTTCTTTACAAAACAAACTCCTTCAAACACAATTAAACCCTCACTTTCTGTTTCATTCTTTAAATAATATCCAAACATTTATTTATAACAACGAGAATAAAGCATCTTTAGATTATTTATCTAATTACAGTAAATTAATGCGTTCTATTTTTGAAAACTCATCAAAAGACTTTATTACAATAGAGGAAGATTTTCTAGCTATGAAAGCATATTTACATTTACAAAAAAGCAACTTTCAAAATAATGTGGAATTCTCTATTGAAACTAGCAACGACATTTTGGATTACTTAGTTCCTCCAATGCTTATTCAACCTTTTATAGAAAATGCATTACAACACGGAATTAAAACTGTTGAAAACGGAAAAATTTCTGTAAACTATTACAATAATATCGATTCTATAAGAGTTATTATTTCCGATAACGGAAAAGGAATGAAAAACAAAACCAACAATCATTTATTAGAAAAACATTCAAGTACAGAGGTTATAAATGAACGTATAAAAAACTTACAAAACACTTATAACTACAAAATTCAGCTTGATATTCAATCTAACACTAATGGAACCAGAGTATCTTTAACACTTCCTAAGAAAAGCTACTAATGAATTGTTTAATTATTGAAGACAATAGAAATACAGTGTCTATGCTACTTGACATTATTAGAAATAACTTTTCTTCAATTAAAGTTCTAGACACAGCTTCTTCAGTAAAAAAAGGAATAACACTTATTAAAAAAAATAATCCTGATTTTATTCTCTTAGATGTTAATCTTGAAGACGGAGAAGGTTTTTCTATTCTTAAACAATTTCCTAATCCCGATTTTAAAATAATCTTTATCACATCTTACAGCAAATATGCCATTGAAGCTTTTAAGTTTAGTGCTTTAGATTTTATTTTGAAACCATTTACTCCTACAGAAATATGTAAAGCAATTAATAAAGTAATTGATAGTAAAATTAGCAACGACCAAAAAGAAAAACTAAATACTTTTTTACATAACTATAATTCTCAAAACAAAAAAATTGTTTTATCAGATATAGAAAACTTACATGTTGTTCCTATTGAAAACATTATTTACGCTTCATCTGAAAACAGTTACACTATTTTTACGTTAAAAAACAAAGAGGAAATAGTGGTTTCTAAATCTTTAAAATCTTTTGATGAAAAACTCTCTTCGTATGCTTTCATAAGAATACATCAACGATATTTAATTAACATTCAATATGCTGAGAAATTTCACAAGAAAAATGAAGAAATACTTTTATCTAATGGAGCCATTTTACCTGTTTCTAAAACTAAAAAAGAACTATTAATTCAGGCTTTAAAAAAACTCTAACTGTTTTCTCAAAAAAAAACACATCAAATTCAAGACAAACTTCTTACAATTCAATAAACCTGTTTTCCTAAATCTAGAAATGCTTCTATTTGTAGTATATCAAATCTAAAAACCTAATTAATTCTCTACTCAAAGAATTAATTAAATAAACAAGCAACTATGAATAGAACTCCAAAGATTCTTATAATTTCTTGTACCTTTTTTTTCGCATTTACAAACAACGCCGAAGGTCAATTCTGGAAAAAAATAAAGAAAAAAGCTGAAGAAGTAGTTTCTAAAAAAACAGACGAGAAGATTGATGAAGTTTTAAGCAAAAAAGAGGAAGAAAAAAAGAAAGAAGACCAAGACACTTCTAAAAATAAAAGCCCTAAGAGCCCTAAAGAAAATTCAAGCGAAACAAAGATTGAAGACAAGAACGCTACTGAAGTATATAGAAATTTTAAATTTATTCCTGGTGAAAAAATAATTTTTCTTGACAATCAAAAATATGAGGAAGTTGGTGAATTTCCTTCCAAGTGGGATTTACTAAGAGGTGGTGTTGAAATTGCAAAATTAGGTAACGACAAAGTAATTTACGCTACAAGTGAGGATTACAACAGAATTACTCCTCTTTTTGATTCTCCCAATTATCTATCAGATGAGTTCACCATAGAATTTGATATTTACGTAAATTCTTATCCTAAATATGGTCCTAGCACTGATTATAATATATCTTTTAGAAAAGAGAGTTTTTATATTGGTATTAGCGATATAAAAATTAATGCAGGAAAAGATGGTATTTCAGGAACTGTAAAAGATAATAATAAAGATTTTGACTTTGAAACTGTTCCTGTTGGGGAAAATAATAGTTGGCATCGTATATCTATTTCATATTACAAGGGTAAAATGAAAATCTATTACGATGGTCATCGAATATCTAATCTTCCAAACTATAAATTACCTATTGAAAAGTTTGCAATTCAAATGAATTCTTATGAAAAAGATCATAAAGTTGCTATAAAAAATATTCGTATTGCACATGGTGGTGGTCAAATGTATAAGCAAATTATTTCTAAAGGCAAATACGTTACTAATGGAATTTTATTTGATTCTGGTAAAGCTGTTATTAAACCTCAATCTATGGGAATTATCAATAAGATAGTTGCTATTATGCAAGAGCAATCAGATTGGAATTTTGAAATAATAGGACACACAGATTCTGATGGTGACGAAAAAAGCAATTTAGAGCTTTCTTTTAAAAGAGCTCAGGCTGTAAAAGATTTAATCATAGAAAAAGGAATATCAAAAGATCGTTTAAGCATCTCTGGTAAAGGTGAATCAGAACCTTTAAATAAAAACACCACCGAACTAGAAAAAACAACCAACAGAAGAGTAGAATTTATAAAAAAATAGCACATGAAAAATCTATCAAATGTAGCCATAGCTATAATCATACTAATTTGCAGCGCATCATGTTCAAATAGTAACGAAACAAGCAATAACAATGACTTTAAAAATGATAACTGCAATAAAAAATGGACAGAAGAAGTTATAAATGCCGCTATAGAGGCTTGCATAGAAACAGATAATTCTTTAGAAAATTGTACTTGCGCTGTAGAAACTACCGCTAAAGAGCTTACAATTTGTGAAACAGAAACTACAGAAGGCTTAGCAAAACAATTGGAAATTTCTCTTGCTTGTGGAATTCAGCCACAGGTAGAATAACTCAAGATTCTATTGATACACAAAACTCCTTCTTTATTGATATAGTTTCTTTTTTATAAATACATCGATTTTTTTACATTTGCTAATCGTAATTTTTAAGAAATGGGAAGAGCATTTGAATTTAGAAAAGCAAGAAAGATGAAACGTTGGTCTGCTATGGCTAAAACCTTTACCAGAATTGGTAAAGAAATAGTTATGGCTGTAAAAGAAGGCGGACCAAATCCTGAAACAAATTCTCGTTTAAGGGTTGTTATACAAAATGCTAAGGCAGCAAACATGCCAAAGGACAATGTTGCACGTGCAATTAAAAAAGCATCTGATAAAGATACAGCAAACTATAAAGAAGTTTTATTTGAAGGATATGCTCCTCATGGAATTGCTGTTGTAGTAGAAACGGCTACAAATAACAACAACAGAACCGTAGCAAACGTTAGAGCTGCCTTTAACAAATGTAATGGTAACTTAGGAACTTCAGGATCGGTAGTTTTTATGTTTGATCATGTAGTAAACTTCAAGGTTAATGAAGAGTCTTTAGGAATGGATTTAGAGGAGTTTGAAATGGAAATGATTGATTTTGAAGTGGAAGAAGTTTTTACTGACGAAGAAGATAACACGATTATGTTGTACGCTCCGTTTGAAAAATTTGGTGCTATTCAAGGATATTTAGAAGAAAATAATATTGAAATTATTTCTTCAGAATTTGAGAGAATTCCTACTACAACGACAAAACTTGAACCAGAACAACAAGAGGAAGTAGAAAAGCTTTTAGAACGTTTAGAAGAAGATGATGATGTAAATCAGGTCTACCACTCGATGGAGATGTAATTAAAGAAAATATATATTTTCAAGACAAACCCGCTAGTTAACTAGCGGGTTTATTTATTTACAATCGTTTATTTTTGTTTGTATTTGGCTAAATCGTGAACAAATAAAGAACAAATAAAGAACAAATAAAGAACAAATAGAGAACAAATGGTTTTAGCCTTCAGCTTAATATATACGTTTTTTATTAATCAAATAATCCGCGAGCAGTTAGCACTCCTTTTTTCTTTTTGTTAAATAAATTTTCAATGCTTTCTCCATGTAATCCTTTCCAAGTTCCTTTTTTTGTCTTTTCTACTACGTCATATTGATATTTCTGATGATAGAAATAACCTTTTTCTTTATTCAAGGAAATGTACAGAATCACGTTTTCATAATTTTCAAATCCTGGACGTCCATAATGGTCATAAGCAACAAATTCAATCGTGTCTGTTTTCAAGTCGTTAAATATATTTCTCACAACTTTATATTTATTCCTGAATCCGTTATCCATCATGTAACTCATTCTCCGAATTGTATCTCCAGTTATTGAGTCGATTTTAATTCGAGTGTTGTTTTCATTTGGGTCAAATTCAATTACAGCTATTTTTTCTCCGATAAAAGCATAAAGATTTATAGAGTCATTTTCGATTTTAAATTCCGATTGCTGTCCGATTTCTGATGATTTACAACTAATCAGAAATATCAAAATCCCTAAAATTTGTAGGATACGATTCATTTCATCAAATGTTTTAGAACAGTCTCGGCTATGATTCCGTTGTGGAAAAAAATTCGCAGGATTTTCCGAAGTAGGAATCAAGCCAAGTAAAAGTATGGAAACTTGTTGGTTTAGTCTAAAACCCACAATGGATTATAACCATTGGTACTCACAGTTATTTTTCCATTACCCAATTAATAATCTTATTTAGCGGTTCTTTATCCATTTCATAAAGTGACGAGCCAATTTTACCATTTCTATCAGTTAAATAATGATTTAGACCATCAAACTCCACTATTTCAATAGTTGGATTTTTAAAAGATTTTAATAAATCGACTTCTTGCTTGTGATTGATGATTTTATCTTTTGTTCCTGTAAGATATAGAGTTTCTATAGAAAGACTCTTTACCCTATCTTCTAAATTAGTTCTTGCCATTTCTACTAAAAAAGTGTCATCTAACAATACGATAAATCTCTTTTTAAACCCTTTTTCTTTAATATATTCTTTTACTTCTTTTTTAGTAGAATTAGGTGTGCTTTTACTTATTACGTCGATATATCCTTTCAAAAATGACGTGATTTCTGTTTTGGTTTTTCCCTTTCGCATTGCTTCTGGGATACTATTTTCATAATTATTTTCAAATTGGTTAACTAGAAAAGCTCCATTTTTTACAATTGGTGTTTCAATTAAAACAACAAAATCTAAATCATTATTAATAACCTTTAGAGTCGCAATTCCACCAAGGCTATGTCCTATTATTCCAAGTTTTTTATTGTGAAATTGTTTTTGTAATTTCTTTATTGCGTAGCTTAAATCCATTGACAAGTCACCCGCTAACTCAGTATAATCACCTTGAGATTTCCCAACTCCACGTTCGTCAAATCTATAAACAGCAATATTATTTTTTAAAAGCTCTTCTGCTAATACAAAATGAGAGTGTCTTGTATCTCGACCACTTCCAGGTACTATAATTACTATTTTTTCAAAAACAGTTTTTGGTGTTATTAAGGTTCCTGAAAGTTTTATGTTTTTATTTGTGTTTTCAAAGTCAATTTCTTTAAAATCGTAGAGTTCTTTATTATCAATTTCTCTTTCATAATTAAAAATATCCTGACAATAAACGACTGAAAAACAGCATAAAAAAATAAGCGAAAAAGTTTTTTTCATAATTATGAGTAACATAGTATAACCTAAACAACAACTCCATTACTCAAGGTAAGTTACCAGATACTAGGAACAATGTTTTTTTTAAATTATATTTCGTGATATGACTCAAATATATTGATAAATCTATAGCTCTTGGTTCTTAATAAATGCTGTTTAACATTTAATTAATTTTTTTGATGAGTTCTTCTTTTATTGATTGAGGCATTTTCCAACTATACTTATCTAACAAATCTTTATATATCGATTTCCAAAAATTATCATCTTTGATATCGTTCGATTTATTTTTCTCTCTTAAATACTTCCCTATTTCATACACTTGGTGAAAAGAATTATAAGCGTTTTCAGAACGTGAAAAAGCAGTAATTGCGTCTTCTATATTCTTATCAAGCACTGCCATAAACCCTTCAAGTTCATTTTTTAAAGCAAGTTCATAATTAGTGTCTTTATTGTTCTGTATTATTGGCGAAGTTAATCCTGTATTTTGAATTTTATTCTTAACTGATAATGCATTCTCTAACGCTGCTTTTCCTTCAATAGTTGATGCATCTATCTTATTTATAATTGAATCTTGTTTCGCTAATTCAATTTTGTATTGTTTGTCTAAAATTTTATAATAATTTTCCCAACCTTCTTTTAATTTGGAACTTACAGTTACATTAGAAAAAAATTCTGCTAAAAGCCTTCTTTCAGCTAACCCATCTACTTTGGTTACCAATTCTACATAAGTGTTATACACTTTTATTTCTTCCACACCTTGTTTTCTCTCATTAAGTACCCAAGTGAAAAAGAAAGTTAACAACCCAATAACAACTGTGTTGATGAACCATTTTAGCAAATCAATTCGATTTGTATTTTCTTTTATATCCATAATTTCAAATTAATGATGTAATATATTAGTTAGCGATACCTACTAGTAAGTATTTTCAATTGTCTATTCGGTTTTTTAAATTATTGGCAACGCTCTAGCATAAGAATAGTAGCGGATTTTCACACACTTACTTTTCGGCTAAACACAGATCTTTATTAAAATTACTTTATTTTGTTAAGTGATTAAACCGCTATTTTTATTTAGGTTAGTGGGCATCGTTATTATTCCGAACGGTTATTCCATTAAAGAAATATTCTAATATATATATATCAAAATTATCCATTTCTTCAATTGTTGAAATTCGTTTAAAACCAATTTCATTTAGATTTGCTAAAACATCGTGTAATTTTAGTTCTTTGCTATGAAAATCAATAAGACCTTCATTATGTATTTTTCTTGAAATCATTCTTGGTAAACCAAATTCCTCAAGTTGATAAACAACTGTTGGCAAAAATGCACTTGATGCTAAAGAAACAAAGCGTGAAATGTCATAGTTTTTATCCTTTAGTATCTCTTTTTGTAATACATTGACATCACTCAACAATGAGGTTAATTTAAAAGTAACTTTTCTTTCAAGTTTAAAAAAATCATCAATACCTATCTCGTAAGGTTCTAATTCTTTTAAAAGTTTTGGTATAGGTTTAAACCAATTATATTTTAAAATCTTGACAAACTCTACGAACTGAGTATAACTTGCCTCCCAACCACCTGGTTGTAAACGAATTATTTTATATAGCATCCTCCCCCAGTTTTGAGTATTCATTGAATTTAAATAACCTAATCCATTCCAACTATTTGGGTCGCTTTTCATTTCATAAGCGATTTTCTTAATTAATTCTGCATCACTTATTTGGAAAATGTTTTGAGCCTGCAACCGTTCAAACTCTTCTTCTCCTAAGATAGAAGCCATTTCTTCTTTATACATTATAATTTTGGCTACTTGCTCACTTGTTAACTCTTTTGCAAACTTCTTTTCATCTAAATCGCCAAGTATTTCTTCTGGAAATGGTATATCTAATTGAGTTTGTTCTTCTTTAGGTGGTACATCTAAAATATAAATTTTTCCAATGAAATGTTTAAACATTCGACCACTACGACCCATAATATTTTTGTAGGTAAAGTCGTTTAGCCTTGCTTTTCCTTTTCCACTTCTATTTGCCCAAATAATTACATTTTCAGCAGAAGTATTTACGCCTTCTATTATAGAGGAAGTAGATATAACATTATTTAAACCTTCAGGTTCTTCAAATAGTTTGACTTGAATTTGACTTAAAGAACGATGAAGCCTACCATTATGAATTCCAGTCCCTCGCTTTATTAATTTAGTAAGGCTCCAATTGAACGAATAGTTTTTACTTAACCAAGATGAAAATCTATTAAGTAATTCCCGTTCTTGTTCAACGTAACTTCCTATCAATAATGTTGAAAGGCTTTCTATATTTTTATAAGTCCCAGCATAAATAAGAGATTTAGTCTGTGTCTCTTTCAGAATACCAAGTAATTTTAAGCTTTTTAATTCTTCATCATTCTTGAGTTCTTCGTGAAAATCATGTTTTTCAAGAAAAACAGTATTGAAATCTAGCGGGAAGAATTCCATTCCTTTTGTGAAAGGATTTTCTTCTAAATGACTAATATTTGGCGCTAGAAAATAACGTTGTTTAGCAATTTTACCGAGCTTTAGTATAGCTTTTACAAGAGTAGGCGAGCGATCAGCGTCAAATTTTGAACTAGCTTTATAGAATTCATCAATGATGAGAATATCCAATTGTTCAATTTTACCAACATAATTAATCGCACGCTCTTGTGGGAAGATAAAAATGTTTTTGTCTGCAAGCTCAACTTCGGTAGTTGTGATTATTTTATATTCGTGAGCAAATTTTTTATAAAGCCTTCTTCTTGTTTCATCTGTTAGCGCTATAGTTGGAACTATAATAACAACGTTTTTTGGTTTTTTGATTGAAATGTAAGCATCAATAACGAAACTTTTCCCAAAACTTGTAGGTGCACTAACAGCAATATTTCTTCCCTCAATTAATTTGCTTAAAAGACTTGATTGTTCTCTATGTAGAGTTGGTATTTCTGTATCCCCAGTATCTACTTTAAATACTTCGTAGACAAATCTATCTTGCCAACTCGCATTATCGTAATCTATATATGGGTACAAGCCAGTTTCTTTAATCAAATGATTTACTAGTTCTGAATATTGAATAGCATTTTGTTGGTGATAATCTAAAAGTTTGATTAGTTCATCTCTAGCTATTGACTCTTCATTATTAATTAAATAATTATTTATTTTATGGCAGGTTTCGAAAATATCCATATTGTAAACTAATCTTGATTTTTATAATGTTGTACATTCTGGATGAATTTATCAACGATAGGCTTTTTCTCTGGAACAGGGAATAGTATCAAATGAAAATGTATTTCTGAATATTTAAATATTGACTTACTACATTTTTTCACTTGCTTTTTAAAATATGATTCTGCTCTTTCCTTGTGATAGTTAATGATTTCACTTTTGTAATCCTCAGTCAATGAGTTATTTTTTGCAGTTATCTGACATTCATAAAGCATAAGGATAGGTATATGTAACTTTGGCTTTAATACATCAATCGAAGTTTTAGGAGAAAGAAGTTTTTTTATTTCTTCCAATAAGTCCTTTTCTTCCTCTAGAAAATCATTCAAATCTGAAACATTTGTAACGATGCTATTTTCTTTTTGAAGTTTATCAGATAATAATGAATTTTCAACAGAGTTGACTATACTGTAAAGTCTATCGTCTTCTATACTATTGTAAAATTTGGCTTCACCAAACCAAATTGTAAATGTTTTATCATCATTAATTACTATGTGCACGCTATCTGCACCTTTAGCATTATCTTGTACATTTTGTTTGTAAAAAATTTTAGGCACAACTGGTAAAGCTTTGTAGTGATGTTTCATAAAACCGTACAAAATAATTTCTGCTAGCTCGCTTCCTTGTCCGTCTTGACTTTTTGAGAGGTCTGTTAATCTTAATTTTTTTGCTGCTTCAGTAAGAGTAGAATGCGATTTATCAATTAAAGCCATTCTATCTTGATAAGAGAGGGCTGTTTCTGCGATGTTATCCCATATAAACTCTTGGAACTTTCGGAATCGCCATTTTCCATCTGCAAAGTCATTTATGAGGCTCAATACTTTTTTGTTCTCAATATGTTCAATTTCTTTTTCGGACTTTAAATTACTAAATGAATCATCAATTAGAATTTCAAAATCTATGCTTGGTTCAGTTAATTTCATTTGATGTTCGATTTTTCTTTTAATGATGCTCGACATATTATAACATTATCAAATAACTCATTATCCAATATAATTTACCAGATAACAGCAACAATGTTATTATTTTTAAGAAGTGATCTTTAGTGAAATCTTTTCGGGGTATGTCTCAAATATATTTAAAAAAGTTTTACATACAAACTAAAAATCACATTATCCAAATAGAAAATTAGGATAATGTGATCTTCTTTTTAAATATTACTCATTTTTCTAATCACAATAATGCTTATTCAAAACGTAAAACAAAAAAGCACCAATTATGGTGCTTTTCTTTTTTAATTAATATTATTATAAGCTTTAACTAATCGTATAAACTCACTTCTATAGCCATCTTTATCTATTCCTTTTCCATTTTTTGCTAGTCTTATTACATCATCTAAATTAGCTTCATTTTTAAATTTAGATTTTCTTAAATACATTCCAAACAAAGCTTACTCTGAAACATAAAACCACTAGAAGCACAAAGTATTGATTTAGAGAGTTTTAAAACAAGGCTAAAACCTCTCTTAAATTTATTATTTAGAATTATTATAAATAATTTGCTCATATTAAAAGACAACTATATTTTTGCTTGAAATTATTATTTATATCAAGTCTAAATAAACATAATGAAAAAATTATTACTGATACTACCTTTATTACTACTAACTAATGTAGTGATATCACAAACTAGAACAGTTAGTGGAACTGTAAAAAACTACAATAAACAACCTCTTTTTGGTGTAACCGTTTCCCTAAAAAACACAACTAAAGGAACACTTACTAACGAAGATGGAAACTTTATCTTATCAAATCTAGAAAACGATAACTACACACTCTTAATTTCCTATTTGGGTTTCAAAACAAGAGAAATTAATGTATCAATTTCTAACAATCAAGACATAAAATTAGAAACTATAACACTTTACGAAGGAAATGAAATTTTAAGTGAAATTGTTATTGAAGGAGAGCGTCTTAATAAATTTTCTAGAAAGAAAACTGCTTATGTTGCTAAACTTCCATTAAAAGATATTGAAAACACACAGGTTTATAGCACGGTAACCAATGAAATATTAAAATCACAAATAGTTACAAATTTTGATGATGCTCTTAAAAATGCTACTGGTGTTGAACAACTTTGGACTTCTACGGGTCGTGGAGGTGACGGTGCTGGTTATTATTCACTTCGTGGCTTTTCTGTTCAGCCTCAACTAGTAAACGGATTACCTGGTTTAACAAACGGAACGATAAACCCAGCAAATATCGAACGTATTGAAGTTTTAAAAGGACCTTCGGCTACTTTATTTGGAAATGCTGTAAGTTCTTATGGTGGACTTATAAATGTGGTTACAAAAAAACCATATGTAGGAACTGGAGGAGAACTATCTTTCACTTCAGGAAGCTATGGACTAAATCAAATTGTAGGAGATTATAACACTGCCTTAAGTAAAGAAGATAATTTATATTTCAGATTAAATACTGCTTACACAACCGAACAAAGTTTTCAAGATGCTGGATTTAGAAAATCATTTTTTGTAGCCCCATCCTTGTCATATAAAGTTAGTAATAGACTCTCTTTTTCTTTTTACGGAGAAATTACCCAGGCAGAACAAACAAATCCTACCTTTTTATTTCTAAATAGGAGTTCTCCAACGGTCGCATCAAATCTAGATGAGCTTGGCTATAATAATCGCTTATCTTTTACCAGCAATGATTTAAGCCTACATAATCCTACTCAGAATTATAGAATTGAGATGGATTATAAATTATCAAATACCTGGCAATCTCAAACTTTACTTTCAAAAAGCTCTACATCAACAAAAGGGTATTATTCGTACCTATTTGATTACGGAATTTTGGGAGGTAATACCTATTCTCGTTTTATTAATAAACAAAATGCTAATACGCAAACTACAGACATTCAACAAAACTTTATTGGTGATTTCAAAATCGCTTCTCTACGAAATAGAATAGTTGTAGGTATAGATTACTTTAATGAAACTCAAACAAACAATAGTACTGGATATGCATTTTATGGAAACATAACCCCTAACGGTGACTCTAATGGAGATAATCCATTTACACCAGAGGTAGAAAATGATACATATCCGCTTTCAACTTCTGGAGTTGATGCAGTATTAGCTTCTCAAGGTGTAAGTAATATAAAATCCAGATATCATATTTACAGCATATATGCATCTGATGTGTTAAACTTAACCGATAACTTTTCAGCAATGATAGGCTTAAGATTAGATCACTTTGATAATGAAGGTGATTTAGCAAGCATTGATGATGATTTTACCCAAACAACTTTATCTCCAAAGTTTGGACTACTATACCAACCAATTAAAGAAAAACTCTCAGTTTTTGGAAATTATCAAAACGGATTTACAAACGTAGCTCCACAGTTAGTTGGGAATCCAAATGAAGGCCCGCAAACATTAAAAACCTTTGATCCTGAGCAAGCAAATCAGTTTGAGTTTGGTATTAAAACAAACCTTTTTAACAACCGATTAAATGCTACTATTAATTATTATGACATTAAAGTAAAAGATAGAGTTATTACAGATCCATCCTCTCCTTTTAATAAAATTCAAGGTGGTGAAGTTGTTAGTAAAGGTTTAGAAATTGAAATCAATGCTAACCCAATTAAAGGCTTGAATATTAGAGCTGGTTTTAGTAACAACTATAGCGAAACAACTAAAACAGATAATACAGAAATTTTAAATAAAAGACCACTTGAAGCTGGTCCAGAAACACTTTATAACTTTTGGGCTAACTATGAGTTTCAGGAAAACACTTTAGAGGGTTTTGGAATAGGATTTGGGTTTAACGGAGCAAGTGAACGTTTTGCTATTAATTACGAATCTACTGGAGAGTTTATGTTACCAAGTTATACTATTGCAAACACAACTATTTTTTATCAAGGAGAAAAATACAGAATAGGGTTAAAATTAAATAACGCTTTTAATAAAGAGTATTATAAAGGTTGGTCCACAATAAATCCACAACAGCCTAGAACATTATTAGCAAACATTTCATATCAATTTTAATTAGTTAACTAAAAAGAGTAAACGCTATAAAAGGCTTTACTCTTTTTTAATTTTTAAATAATGTCCATCAAAAAAAATATTTTCCTACTTCATAAAATTTTGGGACTTACAACTGGTTTAGTTGTTTTTATTGTAGCTATTACAGGATGTTGCTGGGCGTTTAAAGACGAAATAGAAAGTCTTTATGACGATTATAAAAAGGTAACTCCACAAAACATCTCCATCTTAACACCAACAAAAGCAAAGCTATTAGCTAAAAAAGTTTTCCCCAACAATACAATTCACGGAACGCTTTTCAAAAAAAAAGACGATGCTATTGAAGTAATCTTTTACGATGCTGAGCCAGAATTTTATCAAAGTGTTTTCCTAAACCCTTATTCTGGTGAAGTGATTCAAGTTGAAAATCACCTTTCGGGTTTTTTTGCTTTTATATTAAAAGGTCATATGAGATTATGGCTTCCGAAAGTAATTGGTGAACAAGTTGTCGGAATTTCCATTCTAGTATTTATTTTAATTATCATTTCAGGGTTTATTTTATGGATACCTAAAAAACGTAAAAATATAAAGCAACGTTTACAGTTTGATTGGAAAAAGACCACACGTTGGAAACGGAAAAACTTTGATTTACACACTGTTATTGGGTTTTACATTAGCTCACTTGCCTTAATATTGGCTTTTACAGGTACTATGATGTCTTATAATTGGCTTAAGTATGTAGTATATAAATCAACAGGAGGCGAAAAAGAGGCACGTTTTATCATTCCTAAAAACCAGCGTAACATTGAGGATAGAGAAACAAAAATTCCTATGGATTTTTTAATCGAAAAACTTTCTATGGAAAATCCAAATGCAGAAAGTTTTGAGCTACATTATCCAAAAACTGAAAATGAAAGTATTTATGTAGAAGTTTCAAATAGTAAAGGACTTTATTATGATTCTGATTTTAGGTTTTTTGATCAAAATACGTTAGAAGAAATTGAAACAACTAGTATCTACGGAAAATACGAAAATGCGAAGCTGGCAGACAAAATACAGCGAATGAATTATGACATCCATATTGGTGCTATTGGTGGAATTGCAGGAAAAATTATTGCTTTTTTAATTAGCTTATTAACCGCCAGTTTACCTGTAACAGGTTTTTTATTATGGTATGGACGTAATTATAAAAAGAAAAAAAGCACCGCTTAAGCGGTGCTTTCTTGTTTTAATTAATATTGTTGTAAGACTTAACCAATCGTATAAATTCACTTCTATAGCCATCTTTATCTATTCCTTTTCCGTTAGAAGCTAATCGGATTACATCTTCAAGATTTCTTTCATTTTTAAATTTAGATTTTCTTAAATACATCCCGAACAAAGCTACTGACGAAGCAAAATTCATATCCGAACTTGGCAATGTAACCACATCTTTAACTATAGTTTCCATTTCAATGCTTTTTTTGCCATCTGGTTTTTTATATCTAAACTTTACGGTTAATAATTCATCTTGAAAAGAACCATTTGAATTTTTCGTGTACTTTAAATCGTGAATTTTATTTAAAAACTTACTCTCCACTCCTACTGGAATTACTTCGTATAAAGCAGTTACTGTATGTCCACTTCCTAGCTCTCCGGCGTCTTTTGTATCATCGATAAAATCTTCATCATTTAGCAATCTGTTTTCATAGCCAATTAAACGATAGGCTTTTACTTTATTCGGGTTAAACTCTACCTGAATTTTTACATCTTTTGCAATGGTATATAGTGTTCCTCCAAACTCTTTTCCAAAAACTTTTTGAGCTTCTTGCATTGTATCAATGTAGGCATGATTTCCATTTCCTTTGTCTGCTAAAATTTCTAGTTTATCATCTTTATAATTTCCGTAACCAAAACCTAAAACCGATAAAAACACTCCTGATTTTCTTTTTTCTTCAATTAACTTTTCCATTTCCTTATTAGAACTTCTTCCTACGTTAAAATCACCATCAGTAGCTAAAATTACTCTATTATTTCCTTTCTTCTTGAAGTTCTTTTCAGCTAATTTATATGCTAATTCTATTCCTTCTCCACCAGCTGTAGAACCTCCTGCTTCTAAATTATGTAGAGCGTTTAAAATCTTTTCTTTTTTATCCCCTGAAGTTGGTTCTAACACTACACCAGCTGCACCGGCATATACTACAATCGAAACTTTATCTTCACTTCTAAGTTGATTAACTAATAATTTGAATGCTTTTTTTAATAGCGGTAATTTGTTACTAGATTCCATAGAACCTGACACATCAATCAAAAAAGTTAAGTTAGATGGTGGCAATTCTTGATTTTCGAATGTTTTACCTTGTAATCCAATTTTGACAAGTTTAGTATTATTGTTCCAAGGTGTTTTCACCAATTCAGTATTGATTGAAAAAGGATGTTCTCCTTGTGGTTGAGGATAATTATAATCGAAATAATTAATCATTTCTTCAATTTTTACAGCATCTGCAGTTATTTCTTGACCATTGTTAATCATTCTTCTGATATTACTATAAGAAGCCTTATCAACATCAATTGAAAAAGTAGATAACGGTGATGTAAACACATGCTCAAACTGGTTTTCTTTAATTTCAGCATAAGAATCTTGGTCTTCTACACGAAAACCTCCTTTTTTAGTGGTAACGATAATACAACCATTTACTGCCGAAGAACCGTATAATTTGGTTGCTTTTTCTGATGTTATTACTTCAACAGTTTTAATATCATTAGGATCTATGCTATTTATCACCGAAATAAACTTTGATGAAACTGGCTTTCCATCTACAATGTATAATGGAGTTTTCTTACTTGGACTTGTTATCTCTTTGTTTGAATTTCTAGAAATTGAAGGACTTGCAATTGTCATTGGTGTTGATATACTGTAGGTTACCGTTGATTTATGTTTTCTAGAGCGAGTACCGTAGCCAGCAACTACAACTTCTTCAAGAGTATTAGAGTCATCTTCCATTAAAACATTAATAAGCGTTCTTTTTCCAACTTTTTCTTCTTTAGTCTTCATTCCAATAAATGAAAAGACCAAAACATCTTTATTGGAGGCTTTGATGAAATATTTACCGTCGAAATCGGTTTGCGTACCGCGAGTAGTTCCTTTTACTATTACTTGTACTCCTGGTAGTGGACCTCTTTCATCCGAAACTACTCCTGAAATTGTTGTTGTTTGCGCTTGTATTATTGATAAGCTACTTATCATTAACACTAGTAGTATTTTTTTTATCATAGTTACTTCATTTATTTTTTATAAAACTATAATCAATCTTTTGTTTATCAAACCTAGAATTAGTGAACTCATACATTTGATACGTAAACTTCTTTTTTTAATGAGCAAAATCAAAAAAAAGCAAAAAAAATAAAATTAATTTCCTTTTTTTCATAGATTTATAACGAAAATGAAAAACTAAAAACCAATCAATCATGATTTTTTACGGAACCAAGGGGGCTCACTTAAAGAGTGAGAAAATTAGTGGTGTTAAGTGTAGCCACTGTGAACAACAAACTTCATACACTGCAAGTATATTTGGTAGATATGCCTACTTATATTGGATTCCTGTTTTTCCTTTAACTAAAAAAGGAGTTGCAGAATGTGACCATTGCAAGGTTACATTAGAACCCAAAGAAATGAACGACCAATTAAGAATGAAGTATGATAATGTAAATCGTAATGTTAAAACCCCTATTACTTATTGGATTGGTTCTTTAATATTAGCGGCAATTATTGCATTTGGAATTTATTCTGTGAATCAACACGAAAAAGATGTTGTGGAATATATAAAAGCTCCTCAAGCTGGTGATGTTGTCGAATATAAACCTTCTGATTTTTACTCTACCTTAAAAATTACCAGAGTAGAAAACGATTCTGTTTATTTTGCGCAAAATAAATTTGAAATAGGAAAACAAAGTAGAATCTACAAAATCGATAAAACAGAGAATTACACGGAGGAGACCTATGGTATTTCGTTAGCTGATTATCAAAATATGTTTGACACTAAAGAGTTCTTAGACGTTGACAGATAACAGTCTCTTTACTTATTTAAAAATTAAATCCAATGTTTTTGTACGTTGGATTTTTTTTGTCTCAGTTTCTATGAACTTTTTCACAAAAAACACCCTTTTAGGAACCTCATACTTAGATATTGATTCTTCAAGTTTTATAGTATTTAATAGCTCATTTTCATCAGCTAAACTTTCATCTCCTTCCACAATCAACACCATTTTTTCACCCAATTGTTGATCTGGAATTCCAATTGTAAAAAATCGTTTACCTAAAACTTTAGAAAGCTTATGTTCTATTATTTCTGGGTGCAATTTTATACCTCCCGAATTAATTACGTTATCATACCTACCAAGCCATTCGAATTCATTCTCTGAAACCAATTGTACTACGTCATTAGTAATTACTAGTTCATCCGAAACTTTTGGTGCTTTAATTACCAAACAACTTCTATTATCTATGTAAATTTCAACATTTGGTAAAGCACAATAAAATGAAGCTCTTTCTTCAATATGATTCAGTTTTTTTACAGCAATGTGAGTAATAGTTTCAGTCATTCCATACGTAGCAAAAACCTTTGTTTTTATATTTTGAATCTGACTTTGAAGTGTTTCCGAAACCACTCCTCCTCCTACAATAAGTAGTTTTACCCTATCTATTTCTTTAATAGAATTCTGAAGCTGTAGGGGAACCATTGCAGAAAAAACATAGCTCTTTTTATTTACAGAAAGCGGGTTTGAAATTGGTTCAATAACATCTATATCCCAACCTAAAACCATCGCTCTAACAAGCATCATTTTACCTGCTATATAATCTGTAGACATACATAAAAGCGCTGAAGCACCTTCCTTTATATTGAAAAACTCTCCAGTTGCTAATGCTGAGTTTTTCATATATTCCTTTTTTAATTGAATTGGTTTCGGAGTTCCCGTAGAACCAGAAGTATTAACAATTAGCACTTCTTTTTTATCAAACCATTCTTTAAAAAAAGTACTAAAAGAATCTGATACATGTAAAGCGTAAGATAACAGTTCTTCTTTACTCTTAAAGCTTTTACCATTCAGCTTAAAACTTGGATGAATATCTAAAAAACTCATTGTAAAAACTAAGCTAATTCTTGAGTTTTCTCTTCAGTCTCAAGGTTAGGTTTTTCAATTCTTCCTGCTATTTTTTCTTTCCAATTAGACCATGAATACTTCTTGGCAAATAACAATAGTAATAAAGGGTAAAAAACTAAAACAGGAATTAAAATATCGAAATAAACATCTGGTTCAGATACATCTTTAAAAATAGAATTTGTCTGAAAAGCAGTCCAATCTGCTGTTACTAATAAAGCTCCGACTAAGTTGTTAGCAGCATGAAAACCTAAAGCTAATTCCAACCCTTCATCTAACAATGTAATTATTCCTAAAAACAAACCTGTTCCTATATAATACACCATTACCACATAGCCTAGTTTTCCAACTTCTGGGTTAGCAATGTGTAATAATCCGAATATAACGGAAGTAATAATTAGCGGAATCATTCTACTCTTAAACTTAGCTCCAATTCCTTGTAAAAGATATCCTCTAAACAAATATTCCTCAAAACTCGTTTGAATAGGTATCATTATAATTCCAATTAAAAAAAGGCCTAAAAACTTATTTAGCTGGAAATTCCACTTCATAGATTCAGGTTCTAAAAAATATCCAACAAAAACAAAACCTGCAGTAATCCCACCCCATATAAAAAAGGCAAACCAGATACGTTTCCAATCAATCTTTTTTCTTGAAGTTGTTAGTGAAGTTATGGTTTGTCTATGAATGTATTTTACCCATAAAAGTAACATCCCTAGAAATACAACAAAGGTTATCATCGACTCAAATAAAACCAAATTTTCACCTTTATCAGCTATCTCTTTCTTTATAGTTGCGTTTTGATCAATATCAAACACTTCAATAGCAACCATGTTTAAAATCACAATTCCAATAAACAAAAAAGGAATCACAATGTATTTCCAAAATCCTAAATCTCCTTTATAAGCTTGTTGAATGTAATTCATATTCTTTTAAATTAAATTAAAGTCCCACTGTAACTTCGAATCGTATAGTAATCCACCTTTATTTACAACCAACGGACTCTCAAAATTGTTTGTAAATAAACCTCCAGTTCCTAAACCCTGAGGCATTTTGCTATGTAATGTATACGTCCATTGCGCAATAGCATTAAGTCCTATATTACTTTCTAGTGCAGAAGTTATCCACCAACCAATATTTTTGCTTTCCGAAAGATTAATCCATTCTTTACTTCCTGCAAATCCACCAACTAAACTTGGTTTTAAAATTATGTATTGAGGGTTTATAGTTTCGATTAACTTCTTTTTATCAGCTATTGAAAAAACGCCAATTAACTCCTCATCTAAAGCAATTGGCAATGGAGTAGTTTCACACAGCTTAGCCATTTCTTGCCACTGACCTTGTTTGATAGGTTGCTCTATAGAATGTAGTTTGAACTTGGATAATTTTTCAAGTTTAACAAATGCTTCTTCAGGTAAAAAAGCTCCATTAGCATCAACACGTAGTTCAATATCTTTTTCAGTAAACTCGTCTCGAATATAGTTAAGTAACCGTAGCTCTTCTTCAAAATCAATCGCACCAATCTTCATTTTTATACATGAAAAACCTTGTTCAATCTTATCTTGAATTTGTTCTTTCATGTATTGTTTATCTCCCATCCAAATCAATCCATTTATTGAAATTGGGCTTTGCTTTTTTGTGAAATCCGAAGGGAACAACTCAAATTTATCATCACTTTTTAACGATAAAAATGCCTGTTCTAAACCAAATTGTATTGAAGGAAATTCAGTAGTGTTTTTTAAGAGTTCCTCTAAACCTAAATGAATATTATTACAAACCCATTGTAGCTTTTCTTCGTAATCAGGGCGATCGTCAATACTTAATCCACGAAATAACCCACATTCACCAACACCTTGTTTTTCTCCGTCTTTTAACAACAAGAAAAATGTTTCCTTGGTTTTTAAAACTCCTCTAGAAGTTCCGCTTGGACGTTTAAATTCTAGAATATACCTGTAAAATTTAGCCTGAGTCAAACTATTAATTTTTCTCTATATATGATTTGAAATTATTTAAATATCCTTGGTCTTGCTCTTTAAAAACTGACTTGAAATAAGGAAAAACACAACTCACTAAATACGAATTCCCTCTACAAACGGAATTATTTGTAATTGTAGTAATACCATTATCAAAACTAAATGTATAGTCATCTGTTTTCAGCATGGTTTCAGCATTAAAAAACAATGTTACTTTTTCGTTAGGAACATACGCCATTACTTTCTCTTGTAATGTAATTTTCTCTCCGTTTTTATTTTCAACAACCATTTTATAAGTACTACCTGTTTTTTCAGGTTTTACATCAATAGGTTCAATTGATTGTAACTCTGGTATCCAATTAGTAATTTTTGAACTATCATTGAATAAAGCAAATACTTCTTCTAAAGGCTTCTGAACCTCTACTTGAGTCGTGTAAGCTGTTTCCTTAAAAATAAGTCCTGTTGATAAGAAAATAACAGCAAACGATATTATGACTCCTAAAATTATTTTGATTATCTTCATTTTAAATTTCTATAGACTGACCTATTTCTAGGATTAACAATTCTTTATTTGCCCCTGAAAACTTTTTCTTAGCATCATCAACATTAATTTCTATTGGCGGAAATGTATTAAAATGACAACCAATTACTTTATTACATTCTACCAAATCAGAAGCTATAATAGCATCTTCCACTCCCATGGTAAAATTGTCTCCAATTGGAAAAATAGATGCTGTTAACTTCGTTGTCATCGGAATTAATTTCATATCCATAGTTACAGCAGTATCCCCAGCTATGTACAATGATTTTTCATTTGTAGTTATAACAAACCCACCTGGTTGTCCACCATAACTTCCATCAGGAAAAGAAGAAGTATGCACCGCATTAACATATTTTGTAGAAAAAACTCTGGTTTTTAGAGTTCCTCCATGATTTAAAGGATGAGATTTGAGCCCTTTTGCTGTGTAATGCAGATATATTTCATAGTTTGAAATTATAAGTGCTCCTGTGTTATTTGCTATAGCTTCAACATCTAAAATATGATCTTGATGTGCATGTGTTACTAAAATATAATCTGCTTTTATTTTAGTAATATCTATATGTGATGCAGCTGAGTTTCCAGTTATAAATGGATCTATTACAATGTGTTTATTTTCTATTTCAATACCAAAACAGGCATGACCGTAGAATGTTATTTTCATGAATTAAGTTGTTGTTTGTTTTTTAATCTTCTTCGAACAAAAATATAAATGGCAGTAGTAATAATTAATAATGGCCAAATAGTAATTAAAAATAAAAACAGTGATTTTAAACCATCAAAACCATCTTTAAAGGCTTTTAAAATATTACCACCAAAACTATCTTCAGTTATTTTCTGTTCGATTTTCTTGTAAAATTTAATTTTTAAAGTAGAGAATGAAACATTGTTCTCTAAAAATTCAAGTCGTCCTTCAGCTCTTTCTATATCTGATCTAACTTGCTCTAATTCCTTTTCAACCTCAAGAATTTCTTTAACGTTTTTTGCTTTCGCTAAAAGTTGTAAATATCTATTCTCTAATTCTTTTTTGGTTTTGATTCTAGCCGAAACATCTAAAAACTCTTCAGTTACATCGCTTACGCTAATGTTTTTTTCATCAAACTCTTTAACACCTTTGGAAATTTCACTTAAAAAGGTATCAAAATTGGTGTTTGGTACTCTAACTGTAATGGTAACATCGTTACTGTAATATCCTTTTTCGCTTTTTTCCTCTGCTATATATCCATTGAACTTTTTTACCGAGGTTTTTATGTTAGTTGTAGTTACACTTAAATCATCAACTTCAAAAGAAACATTACCTCTCTTTATCAGTTTTCTTTGTACAGTTTGGATTTTCTCTTTATTAGGTTGAGTATAATTAAAAATAGCGTGCTCTACCTCATAACTTGGTAGCTCTCCAATATCTTTTAAACTATTACTTTCACTATGACAACTAATTAAAAATAGCACAGTAATATAAATGTAAATTATGTTTTTCATTTTGCTTACTTTTCCTCTAAAGTTACAAAACGTTTCCTAGTCCGAAAAGCAATGCAAATAAAAAAGTACTTAACGCCACTTTCTTTAACTCTCCATCTAATAAACGTTCGTCTTTGTTCTTTTCAACAAAAAACAAATGCTTAATTAATGGAACATAAGCTATGATAAATAAAAATTGAAATGGACTTCTAAAATGAATAACCACGTATAGCAAAGCAAATAAAAATGATGAAGCTATTAGGTAATAGTGATAATATTTAGCGAATTCACTACCTATTTTTACGACTAGTGTATTTTTTCCAACTTTGGCATCATTTACTCGGTCTCTCATATTATTTAAATTCAGTACCGCAGTACTCAATGCTCCAATAGTAAATGCTGGCAAAAATATGGTAAAGTTTAATTGTTTAGTAAACAAGAAATAGGTTCCAACTACAGCTAAAATTCCAAAAAAAAGAAACACAAATAAATCTCCTAAACCACTATAACCATAAGCTGAATTTCCAACAGTATATTTAATTGCTGCTACTATAGAAGCAATACCTAAACCAAAAAACAATAATGAAAACCCAAAATTATCTTTACCAAAAACAACATATATTAAAGCTATAGCCACAATTAAAGTAAAGACTGTCGTGAAAATCATAGCTTTCTTCATTTGTTGAGGAGTAATAGCTCCCGAAGCTACCATTCTTACTTCTCCTTCTCTTTCTTTATCCGTCCCTTTGATTCCATCTCCATAATCATTTGCAAAATTGGATAAAACTTGAAATCCAATTGTAGTTAAAATAGCTAGAGAAAAAATAATTAAGGAATATCCTATATCTATATGATTAACTGTAAAAACAGTTTCACCTTCTATATTAACCTTATTTAAGGTATTATTTATAGGATACCAAACCCCTAAAAAACTTCCAACGATAATCCCTGAAACAGAAAGCGGCAAGGTTCGTAACCTAGCCGCTTTTATAAAGTTTTTAAACATGTATTTAATTTAAAAATTCTAATCGTGTAATTTTCTTACGCACGATATACTTTTTTAACTTTGGTGAAAAGTACTCAAGATTGGTATAGGTAATTCCAACTTTAACTCCTTTCACTTCCTTTCCTAATTCTATCAATTTATCAGAACCTTCAAAATTAGTTAGCCAAACAAACTTTTGAGTTTTACCATCAGTATCTTTGACCTCCACTACATACAAATCTTCTCCAGTAACCTTTTTTAAAGTACCTTCCAAATAAGATTCTGTAGCTTCTTCTTCATAATCTTCATCTCCAGCAATTGCCATTAATACATCAGGACAAAATTTAATCATACCCACACCAACTTTAGCTCCCATTTTTTCACCTTCAGCTCTTCCTTTGGTTAAGTCGAACTTAATTCCTTCTTTAGCTAAATCATCTTGGTATTTTAAATACGATTGCACCATTTGAACTCCTAATTTAGCAGTCAAATCATCTGTACTCATATTTTTGAACTCTTGTTCGTTTTTAGTAAAATACTCACAGATTTCCATTGCCATTTTGTCCATAGCTGAATCTTGAGCATTTAATAGTCCAAATGATAACAATGCAAATAATAGAGATGCAATTTTCTTATTCATAGTTTTAAATTATAAATTGTTAGCTTCCGCAATTAATTCTGCAATATCTTTTACAACAATTTGGTCTTCTTTCAAGTGAAACTTAACACCATCAGTCATCATAGTATTACAATAAGGACAACCCGTTGCTATAATTTCAGGATTTGTTTCTAAAGCATCTTTAGTTCTTAAAATATTGATATCCATATCACCTTTTTCAGGCTCTTTGAACATTTGTGCTCCACCAGCTCCACAACATAAAGCAGTAGATTTATGACGCTTCATTTCTGTTGACTTAACACCTAATCTTTTAATTAAGTCACGAGGTGTTTCATACACATCATTCGCACGACCTAAATAACAAGGGTCATGATATGTTAAACGCTTTCCTTTTAAGTTTTCTCCCTCAATTGTTAATCTACCATCTGCAATCAACTTATTAATGTATTGTGTGTGATGGTACACCTCATATTTGCCTCCTAAACTAGGATATTCATTTTTTAATGTATTAAAAGAGTGCGGATCGCAAGTAACAATTGTTTTTACTTCGTAAGCATTTAATATTTCAATATTTGTCATTGCTTGCATTTGAAACAAAAACTCATTTCCGGCTCTCTTAGCAGCATCTCCTGTTGAACTTTCTTCGGTTCCTAATACTGCAAAATCAACATTAGCTTGGTGTAAAATCTTTACAAAAGATTTTGTTATTTTTTTAGCTCTATCATCGTAACTTCCTGCAGCTCCAACCCAAAACAACACTTCTGGTTGTTTCCCTTGAGCCATCATATCTGCCATTGTTGGTACGTTCATAATATTGTATCGTTTAAGTTGATCTTTAATGTTATTTTTTCTTTTTACTTTCTAGCATTATCTCTTGTTTGTAGACTTTAGCTGTTTCTAAAAGAGTACTTGGTAAAATCTTATAAAACAATGGAGAATCTGGGTCGTAATTTATCATTACCCATTTGTTTTCTGTAGCAGTATCTTTCATAATAATAGTCATTCTATTATTCATCAAAACACTCATTGAACTATCTGACGTAAAAGTAACATCCATATCTTTAGCTTGCATAACACCTTTCATCATTTCTTTAGTCTGAGCGTCAAAAGTTTGTTGATGAAAAGTCATTGTCATGCTCATATTATACGTTATAAAAGCATACGATAAGTTGTCTTTTTCTTCCTTGTAAACTTTAGAAACTTTAAATTCTGGAATCTGTTTAGGAATATCAATAGAATACTCATTACTACCTTCAAAAGTGCTTTTTAAAACAGCTTTCATTTGTTCTTTTGGAACAATATCAAATACTTTTGGATGTGTCATATCTAAAATAGCATCATAATCTCTATTGTTCATATCAACAAACATCTTATTAGCTATTTCATTAATCTCTTGTGAAAAACTCGACACCGAGGTAATTAGAAAACAAATTATAAAACTAAAGCTATATTTCTTAATTAATTTTAAGTTCATCTTTACAGCTTTAGTTATTCGTCTTTCCAATTTAATCTATCCATCTGGCTATACTGCCAAGGTGCACCATTGTTTTCAATGTTAGTCATCATCATATTTAACTCTTGAGGTGCAGCAGACTCTTCCATTACAAGATATCTTCTCATATCCATAATGATAGATAACGGATCTATATTTACAGGACATTCTTGAACACAAGCATTACAACTAGTACAAGCCCATAATTCTTCTCTTGTGATATAATCATCTAATAATTGCTTTCCGTCTGATTTGAACTCTCCTCCGTTAGCGTCAATATTTTTACCCACTTCTTCTAAACGATCACGAGTGTCCATCATAATTTTACGTGGCGATAATTTCTTACCTGTTAGGTTTGCAGGACAAGATGAAGTACAACGACCACACTCTGTACATGTGTAGGCATTCATTAATTGCACCCAATTTAAATCGGTAACATCTGATGCTCCAAATTTTTCAGGAACTTCCTCTTCTCCAGTTTCTTCTGGCATTGCATATGGATCTGCATCAGGGTCCATCATCATTTTTACTTCATTCGTAACAGAAGCTAAATTATTAAATTGTCCTTTTGGATTTAAGTTTGCAAAGAATGTGTTTGGGAAAGCTAGTAAAATATGTAGATGCTTTGAGTAGTATAAATAATTTAAGAAAATTAAAATTCCTACGATGTGTAACCACCAAGCTGTTCTTTCAAACACCATCAAACTTTCTATAGAATAATTTTCGAAGAATGGAGTTGTCAACCAACTACTAATTGGAAAAGAACCTATTATTCCACTTTCATGATAATAATGAGGAGCTTCTAATAATTGAAGTTGCAAATCAGCACCGTTCATCACTAAGAAAAGAGTCATTAAAACAACCTCAAAATATAAAATAATATTTCCGTCATTCTTTGGCCATCCTTTCATTTCCGGGCTCATAAAACGTTTCACTCTTTCAATGTTTCTTCTAAACCAAAAAACAATTACAGCAACAAGAACTAAAAAAGCTAGAACTTCGAAGCTTCCAATTAAAAAGTTATAAAATCCTCCTAAAGGACTTCCAAATATCCTATGTGTTCCAAACAAACCATCAATTACGATTTCTAATAATTCGATATTGATTAGAATAAAACCAATATATACAACAATGTGTAAAACTCCAGAAACTGGACGACGAACCATTTTGTATTGCCCTAAAGCAATTTTTGCCATGTTCTTCCATCGTTCTGGTTTTCGGTCGGTTCTATCGATGTCTTTTCCTAATTTAATATTGCGAATCAGTTTTCGAACATTCATCACAAAATACCCTATACCTGCAATTAATATAAATGCAAAAAAAATGTTTGGTATATATTTTTCCATGTAAAAAAGTTGATTAAAAAATTTAAATAATTAAAAACTACCGTATAGTTGTTTGTTATGAGTGTTTGTTTATATAGTAATTTCTTACTGATTGCTTACGTTATTGCTATTATTATCTTCATTATAAGGTTTTGGTTTTTTACCAAATAATGAAAAATGAACAAAACGTTTAGGGTTTAATTTCATTTCTCTAAGCAACTCTTCCATTTCTTTAGTTGCATTAGCAAGGTTTGTATACAGTTTTTCATCAGAAACTAATTTACCAATGGTACCCTTACCATCCTTAATTCCTTTCATTAAGGAGTTTACATTGTCTAAGGTAGTTTCTAATTTTTTAACCGTAGCACCTAAATCTGCTTTAGCTAAATCTGCTGATACTTTTGAAAAATCATCTGTGATTTTCTTGGTGTTATCTAAAGTTACATCAATCTTGACTTTGTTTTCCTCAACTAATTTATTAAAAGAAACCATTGTTTTATTAAGACTTGTAACAGTACTTTCAATACCTAACAAGCTTCTGTTTAAACTTTGTCTTGCTTTCTTGTCTAAAACTTGATTTATACCCGTTAATAAAGAATCGGCTTGATTTAAAACTCTTTCAATCTTAGACTGTAATGGATTTAACTTTTCTCCAAAAGAAGAAATTAAATCCGACTCTATTTGTCCTTTTAAATAATCACCGGTAACAGCCATATCTCCTTCATAGCTAGGAATAATTGCTAAATTTTGCCCTCCCATTAAACCAGCTGAGTAAATTTTAGCTATACTATTTTTTGAAAACTCAAAATCATCCTCAAGAGATAACCTTACCACTAAAGAACCTCTCTTTTCAGGGTCGGTATTAAAATTAATAGCATCTACTTTACCTACTTTTAGTCCATTAATTGTTACAACACTCGCCTCATTTAATCCATTAATATTTTTATACTCCACAAAAAAGTGACGGGAGTTAGGACTAAATAAATCTTGCCTTTTCATGAAATTATATCCCCAAATTCCTAGAGCTATAATTAACAATGCTATTATTCCTGTTTTGAGTTCTTTTGACATAAGCAAAATTTGGTAGTGACGAAATTACTAATATTTTTTTTGAGAATAGATTAGATTTTTTCTAAATTATTGTTTTTTTAGTGCTTCTCTTATAGATATTTTAGTGCCATTTGAAAAAGCTACAATAAAAGCATCATTGTGACCTGCTTTTTTTGCTTCTTCTAAAGCCTCTTTAACTTTAGCAAAGCTTTCAGAAGAACCATAGTAATACTTATAATACTCGTCAATTACCAGAACCTCTACATTTTCTAAACCTTTAAAGTTAAAATTATCTTGTGATAAATACCTTTTAGAAGCTGCTATTTGAACTTTAAATTCAATCTTTTCAGGCTGATTAACAACAGGTTTTGGTTCTACTTTTTCAGGCTTTGGTTCTTCGACTTTTACAGTTGTATCCTTTTGAGTTGTTGTGTTCTCTTTCGGTGTTTCTTCCTTAATTTTTTCTTTAACTACCTCTTTAATTTCTGGTGCTTTAATAGTTTCTTCAACCTTTTCTTTCTTTGGCGCAGAAACTACAATACTAAAATCTTTTTTGTCTAATAGTTTTTGAGAAGTGGTATCTCTTTTGTAAGACCTTGTTCTTTCTACAGTTGCAACTACGTTAGTTTCTTTAGATTTTTCTTCTGCTTTTTTTGCAGCTATTTGTTCTTGAACAGTATTTAATTTTAATCTCTCAATGTACTTTTCAATTCCTCTTGCTATAGCACTTGCCATTCTTAATTGCCCTGTGCTAGAATTTAAAAAACTTCCTTCAGCTTTATTGGTTAAAAAACCTAATTCAATTAAAACACTAGGCATAACCGTTTCTCTTAACACTAGGAAATTGTCTTGCTTTACACTACGATCAAATCGTTTAGCACTTGAAAAATTATCTTGAACTAAATCTGCAAATGCCAAACTCTCATCTAAATTCTGTTCTTGTAACATTGACAAACTAATTACAGATTCAGGAGAATTTGGATCATAATCATAGTTCTGCTTGTAATTATCCTCTAATAAGATTACAGCGTTTTCTCGTTTTGCAATTTCTAAATTTTGTTTATTCCCACTTAAACCCAGTACAAAAGTTCCTGCTCCGTGAGCTTTAGGATTGGTGTAAGAGTCACAGTGAATAGACACAAACAAATCGGCTTTATTATCATTAGCAATTTTTGCTCTGTTATGTAATTCAATAAAAACGTCTTTATTTCTTGTATAAATCACGTTAATATCTTTGTTTTTCTTAAGCTGCTTACCAACCTCAAGAACCACTTTTAGAGCTATTTTTTTCTCTTGATATCCATTACCCAAATTACCTGGGTCTTTACCACCATGTCCTGCATCTAAAACAACAGTATATTTTTTTTGTGCATCTACTTCAAAATGATTTGAAATAAATAATGTTAAAAACATAACAAAACACATTGTCGATACGTTGCTTTTATATTTGCTGAATTTTAAGAATTGCATCAATAAAATTTAACTATTTTTGGCTTCTGAAATTTGGTACTCCAAAGATTGAGCCATACTTTTATTAAACACAAAAATAGCATTTATCGGATTGAAAGCAAATTCATTGTACATACTTTTAGTTTTCTCCTTTTTTTGTTTTCAAAAAGGTTTAGCTCAAGAAATTGAAAAAAACGAAATTCCAAAACAGGATGTAGTTAAAAAAGATTCTGCTAAAACACTAAGCAACAAGGCTCAAATAGCACTAAAAAAAGGGAATAAACCTGATGTGAAAATTGACTCTACTCGCTCAGACTCGATTATTAAGCCTAAAGAAGTTATTCAATATAATATTTTGCACAATGCAAAAGACTACACCATCCAAAATGCTAAAAAGAAAACAATTACCTTATATAATGAAGCTGAAGTTGATTATGGAGACATCAACCTTAAAGCAGGAAAAATAATTATTGATTATAAAAACAATACTGTATATGCTACAGGTATTGTTGATAGCACAGGTTATGTTCAAAGACCAGTTTTTAAACAAGGTAATCAAGAGTCTGAACAAGACTCAATCTTATACAACTTCAAAAGTGAAAAAGCGCTTATTTACGGAATAAAAACTGTCCAAGGAGAAATGATAACTTATGGTGAAAAAACCAAGCGTGTCAATGATTCTACGGTATATATGAGTAAATTACGATTTACAACTTCTAAGAAAAAAATACCTGACTATTATATTGCAACAAATAAAGCAAAGCTTGTTCCAGGAAAGAAGATAATTGTGGGAGGTAGTAATCTAGTTTTAGCAGATGTTCCTACACCTCTGTATTTACCTTTTGCTTATTTTCCATTAACTAAAGGAAGAACTTCAGGATTTATAATTCCAACTTGGGGAGAAAATAATCAACAAGGTTTCTTTTTACAAAATGGTGGGTATTATTTCGCTTTAAACGATTATTTTGATTTAGAGCTTACTGGTGATATTTATTCTAATGGTAGTTGGGCGATGAATTCCCGATCTAACTATAGGGTACGTTACAAATATTCTGGAAGTTTAAGTTTTAGATATCAGAACTTAACTAATGGTATAAAAGGGTTTAGTGATTTTTCTAAATCAGCAAACTACAATATCTCATGGAACCATCGACAGGATCCTAAAACGAGTCCAAATTCCAATTTATCAGCTCAAGTAAATATTAGTAGTAGCAGTCAGTTTTTCAGACAATCTTTAAATCAAATTGATCAATCTCAACAGTTTAACAACAGTTTTAATTCTTCCATTAGTTATTACAAAAAATTTGTCGGCACACCTTTTAATGCTACTGTTACATTAAGTCATCAACAAAACTCTAACAATGAGAGAGTAACTATGACACTTCCTTCTGTTCAAATAAACATGGATAGAATTTATCCTTTTGCGGGAAAAGGAGGAATAAAGAAAAATCCTTTTCAAAAAATTGGTGTTAACTATAATTTACAAGGTAGATTAGATATTAATACCACTGAAGACGATTTCTTAACCTCTAAAATGTTCGAGGGTTCAAAATCTGGTATGAAGCATGATGTTTCTGCTAACACCAATATTAAAGTATTTAAATACTTTACTTTAAACCCTACTTTTAATTATAGTGATGTTTGGTATTTTAATAGTATCAACAAAAGATATGATACTACAATTCCCAACACAACTACCAATAAATCAGGGACAGTAGTTAACGATACTATTAGCGGTTTTAAACGATTTAACCAATATAATTTTGGAACCAGTCTTAGCACCGTTATATATGGTAATTTTTCTTTTAAAGGAAAAATTAAAGCTATTAGACATACAATAACTCCTACAATTGGGTGGAGCTACAGACCTAATTTAAGAAAACAACACGAACTTACTGTTCAACAAAGTGATGATATCACTGATTTATTAACCTATACTCCTTTTGAAGGAGGAATTTATAGTGAACCATCTGGGGGAATATCGAATGCTTTAACATTTGCAATAAACAATAAGCTTGAAGCTAAAGTTAAACCAAAAGATGAAGATAGCGATGAAGAAGACCGTAAAGTAAATCTAATTAATAATTTAAATTTTAACACAACTTATAATATTGCTGCTGATTCTTTACGCTGGAGTAACGTTAATTTCAATATGGGAATTCCTCTGTTTAAAAATAAGATGATGCTTAATTTTACGGGGTCTTTAGATCCTTATCAAAAGGACGCAAATGGTACTAGAATTAATAAATTCAATCCAGGAATTTTCAGACTAGAAAACTTAGCATTAACCACTGGATATTCTTTGTCAAGTAAAGATTTCGAAAAGAAAGACGACAAAAAAAAGGAAGAAAAAGAAGATAATACAGATAGTAATAATTTGCCAGATGTACTAGGAACAGATATAAATCCTAACAGAGATTTTGCTAACAGAGCCTCAACAGGCAAAACTGGTAAAAGAGAAGAAAAAGTAGCTGAACTTTACCAAAATAAAATGCCATGGAATTTAAGCTTTAACTACAGTATTATATACAATAACAACGGTACCAACTTTGCTGGTATTAGAAACCATGTAACCTCTTTTAATGGAAGCATAGATTTAACCCCAAAATGGAAATTAGGAGTTAACTCTGGTTACAACTTTACCGAAGGTGCATTTACAAATGCTACGTTTAATTTTACTAGAGACTTAGATAGTTGGAGGTTTAATTTTAACTGGACTCCTTTTGGAAGATTCACCTCTTATTATTTCTTTATTGGAATTAAATCTTCAATGTTAAGTGATTTGAAGTGGGATAAAAACCAGCCACCAGATAGACGTTTATTTTAAACAAAACAACAATGAAAAAAATAATCAACACAAGTAAAGCTCCAGCTCCTATTGGACCTTATAACCAAGCTGTTTTATCAGGAAATACTTTATATACTTCAGGCCAAATAGCTATTAATCCTGAAACAGGAGAATTAGTCTTAGATGATATAAAAACAGAAACAAAACAAGTAATGGAGAACATGAAAGCTGTTTTAGAAGCCGGTGGAATGACTTTTGAAAATGTAATAAAAACTTCTATTTTCATCTCTGACATGCATAATTTCTCTCAAATTAATGAAGTTTATGGCTCTTATTTTGATGACGAAAATGCACCTGCTAGAGAAACTGTAGAAGTAGCAAATCTTCCTAAATTTGTTAATGTAGAAATTAGTATGATAGCTATTAAATAATAGTAAGTTACTTTGACTTAATAAAATATATTTAAATAAAAAACCACATAGAAATCTATGTGGTTTTTTCATCATTTAAACTTAACAAATATTTACATAGAAGCAGCATGCTCCAATAAATCTACTATTTTAGTTGCGTATCCGTACTCATTATCATACCATGAGATAACTTTAAAGAAATTCTCGTTTAATT
The DNA here is from genome assembly GCF_004345825.1 of Tenacibaculum skagerrakense. GTDB lineage: Bacteria > Bacteroidota > Bacteroidia > Flavobacteriales > Flavobacteriaceae > Polaribacter > Polaribacter skagerrakensis. Next base: position 238,610 of record NZ_SLXM01000002.1, on the reverse strand, counting down.
CAATACTTGCATCAGCATCGATAATAGAAGTTCTGATATCAGTAACAAAATCCTGAGATACAACCTCTTCTTCAGTGTATCCAATAATATTTTTAAAATCTCCTTCTGAAGCTTCCTTTAATTTTGCTAAAATCTCTTTTAAAGAAGTAGCTTTCTCCGTTCTAAAAGTTAAATCAACCAATGAAACATCAGCAGTAGGAACACGAACAGCCATTCCTGTTAACCTTCCTTTTAACTCAGGAATTACTTCAGTAACTGCCACTGCAGCTCCTGTAGAAGTTGGAATCATATTTCTTAATACAGAACGACCTCTTCTCCATTTTGAGTTAGGACTATCAACTGCATCTTGTCCAGAAGTAGCAGAGTGAATTGTAGTCATTAAACCTTCTACTAATCCGAAATTATCATGAACAACTTTAGCTAAAGGTGCTAAACAGTTAGTTGTACAAGAAGCATTTGAGAAAATTGTTTCGTCAGCAGTTAACTCGTCATGATTAACCCCCATAACAAACATTTTTGCATCTTTTGATGGTGCAGAAATAACTACTTTTTTCGCTCCACCTTTAATGTGTAAACCTGCTTTTTCTTTCGTTAAAAAGAAGCCTGTAGATTCGATTACATATTCTGCTCCTACTTCATCCCACTTTAAATTCTCTGGATTTCTATCAGCAGTAACTCGAATTGTTTGTCCGTTTACAACTAAGCTTCCATCTTTAACTTCAATAGTTCCATCAAAACGACCATGAACTGAATCGTACTTTAACAAATATGCTAAATACTCAACATCAAGTAAATCGTTTATTGCTACAACTTGTACATTATCTCTTTGTATGGCAGAACGGAACGCTAAACGACCAATTCTTCCAAAACCATTGATTCCTATTTTTATCATTTTTTAACTTGTTTGTTTTTATATATACTTCTTTACGTTGTCATAATATCTGACACTCGTAATAATTCTTTATCTATTGAATGTTGTCCTTTAATTGCTTTTTCTAAGTCGGTTGCCACCACTTTATTGTCCTGTAAACCTACCATTAAGTTTGACTTTCCATCAATTAAAAACTCAACAGCTTTTACTCCCAATCTAGAAGCTAACACTCTATCAAAACAAGAAGGAGAACCTCCTCTTTGCATGTGCCCTAACACAGATACTCGCACTTCATATTCAGGCATATTTTCTTCTACATAATTAGCTAACTGATAAACATTTTTTCCTGATTTATCTCCCTCAGCTACTACCACAATACTTGAAGACTTCCCAGAACGTCTACTTTTTTGCAGTGATTCTAACATGCGTTCTAATCCTAAATCTTCCTCAGGCACTAATATTTCTTCAGCTCCTGCACCCACACCTGCATTTAGCGCAATGAATCCAGCATCTCTCCCCATAACCTCAACAAAAAATAATCTGTTGTGAGATGAAGCTGTATCTCTAATTTTATCGATAGCTTCCATTGCTGTATTTAATGCGGTATCATATCCTAAAGTATGAGAAGTTCCATAAATATCATTATCTATAGTTCCAGGAATTCCAATAACGGGAAAATTGTATTCACTATTAAAAACAACTCCACCAGTAAAAGAACCATCTCCTCCAATAACAACTAATCCGTCTATCTCGTGTTCTTTTAGGTTTTCATAAGCTTTTTGCCTACCCTCTTTAGTCATGAATTCTTTTGATCTAGCAGACTTTAAAATAGTTCCTCCTTTGTGAATAATATTATTTACACTTCTTGCGGACATATTTATAAAATCACCCTCAATCATTCCTTGATATCCTCTGTAAATACCAACACACTCTGTTCTATAATAAGCACAAGCTCTTACGACAGATCTAATGGCTGCGTTCATTCCAGGAGAATCTCCTCCTGAAGTCATTACCGCTATTTTTTTTATTTTTTTTCCCATATGTTCGAATTCAAATTTACTTACTTATTTACAATATTCATTGATAAAAATGCGAAATCGTTTTCGATTTTTCTAGTTTTTTCAAGCTTTTTAAAATATTTAATTACATTAGCAATCAAACCAAAATTATGAAACTTTCTTTTCTAGATTACGCTGTAATTATTGTCTTTTTTGTTATTTCATTACTTATTGGAATTCGTGCTTCTAAAACAGCAGGAAAAAACAGTTCTGAATTTTTTCTTTCAGGAAGAAATATGCCTTGGTGGCTACTTGGAGTTTCTATGGTTGCTACTACATTTGCAGCTGATACTCCTGGTTTAGTAACAGAATTGGTTCGTAAAAACGGAGTTTCTGGAAATTGGGTGTGGTGGGCAATGTTGTTAACTGGCATGCTTACTGTTTTTTTCTATGCTAAATTATGGAGAAAATCAGGTATAACAACCGATTTAGAGTTTTATGAACTGCGTTATTCTGGAAAAACAGCTGGTTTTTTAAGAGGTTTTAGAGCCATTTATTTGGGTGTTATTTTTAACATAATTACTATGGCGGGCGTTTGCTTAGCTGGAGCAAAAATAGCCGCAATTCTACTAGGAATTAGTCAAGCTGAAACACTTATTTACTCTTCTATAATTGTGGTAATTTATTCTTCTTTAGGAGGATTAAAAGGAGTATTACTAACCGATTTTGTGCAGTTTATTATTGCTATGATTGGCTCTATTTGGGCAACTATATATATTGTAAACCTTCCTGAAATAGGAGGAATTGACACTTTACTATCACAATCTTCAGTAGCAAGTAAACTGGACATCTTACCTGATTTTTCAGATACAGATAGCTTAATCACCTTATTCATTATTCCTTTTGCAGTTCAATGGTGGAGTACTTGGTATCCTGGAGCAGAACCAGGAGGTGGTGGTTATATTGCGCAACGAATGCTAGCCGCAAAAGATGAAGAAAACGCTACTTGGGCAACACTTTTTTTTAATTTTGCTCATTATGCTCTTCGTCCTTGGCCATGGATTTTAGTTGGACTTGCTTCTTTAGTTTTGTTTCCAGATCTAGAAAGCATTAATCAAACTTTTCCTAACTTAACTAAGGAGATGCAAGGAGAAGATGTTGCTTATGCAGCCATGATGACTTACTTACCTGCTGGTTTATTAGGAATCGTTTTAACTTCTCTTATAGCTGCTTTTATGAGTACAATTTCAACTCAGTTAAATTGGGGTAGTTCTTATATAGTTAATGATTTTTATGCTCGTTTTATAAATGAAAATGCTTCTGAAAAGCAAAAGGTTGTGGTTGGAAGAATTAGTACAGTTCTATTGATGATTTTTGCCGCTTTGTTCTCTTTTTATCTACAATCTGCTAAAGATGTTTTTGACTTGCTTTTGCAAATCGGTGCAGGAACAGGATTATTATTTATTTTAAGATGGTTTTGGCACAGGATAAATCCATACAGTGAAATTGCTGCCATGGGAATATCATTTATCATTGCTATTTTCTTTTTTATTAATGGAAAAATGGAAACTCCGTTAGTTTCTATTCCTGGTTATATGCAGTTGGTTTTTGGCGTTAGTATAACTACCTTAGGTTGGATTATTGTTACCTTACTAACTAAACCTTCGTCTAAGGATACTTTAGAAAAATTCAATCTACTAATTTTCGGAAATAACAGTAAGTTTAAAAATATGGGTAGTAAAGTTATAGCTTTCTTTGCCGGTACTTTTGGAATTTATTGTTTTTTATTTGCTACTGGTAACTGGATATATGGAAACTTCACCAAAGCAATTATTCTTTCTTTATCAGCATTGGCATGCATGCTAATTATTCAACAATTATGGAAAAGAAAACTTTTAAACTAGTTTAAGAGTACTGAGCGACAATTTTTTGAACACTTGCTTTCTCTAACAGTGTTGGAAACAACTCATTGATAATTGAAAAGCCATCATAATCAATACTCAAGGCATTTTTTAAATGCATGTATGCGTATTGTTCTTTTTCAGCAATCATAAATAAACCAAATAATCTATATTCTAATTCAGCAAACTCCTTATAAATATTTTTTGCTTTGATTAAAATTTTAAGAGCATCTTTAAACTCTCCTTGAAAAATTAATACATCTGCCAACGCTATGTAGACATCTATATCAATATCTCCAAGATCAATACACATTTGATAAGCCTTAACTGTTTCCTCAAAAAAATTAAGCTTAATATTAATATCTGCATACTTTCTCCAATACATAATATTAGTATCGTCGATTTGTAAAGCTTTATTTATATAATAAATTGCTTTATGATAGTTCTCTGCATCGTAATATAAATCTGTTAATAATAACCAAGCTTTATCCAACAAAGGATCTTCATAAACAGCTTTTTTGTAGTATTCTATTGCAGTACCTGGTGCACCTAATTTTTCGTAACACTCTCCTATTCTTACATAAGCATAAGCAGTTGGATCATCTAATTCAAGTGTTACTAAGTAATTTTCAATTGCCTCTTCAAAACGACCTACCTGCTCCAAAGATTTTGCCTTTTCTAAATAACCTCCAATAAAAGTTTCATCAATAATTACAGCATAATCAAATGCTCTAATTGCATTCTCATAGTCTTGAATTTCAAAATACTGCTTTCCTAATTGATGCCATGCTACCTCACTGTATGGATTTTTATTTAAATATTTCTCGAGAAAACTAATAGATTGCTCAAAATCCTCTTGCATTTCAAAACAATAAACAATATTGTACAGAGAAGAATAATCCTCATAGTCTACATCGATACATTTGGCAAAATTTAATCGAGCATTATCATAATCATCCATATACAAATACTCCATTCCAATCATAGCCCAAACATCAACTGGATCTTCAACATAATCCAACGACTTTTTAAGAACCTCTATAGCTTCTTCGTGTTTTTTATACTTTGATAATATTACTGCCTTTTGGAAAAATAACTCATCATTATTAGGCTCTACAGCCTCTATCTCTTTTATCAAAGCTACAGCAGATTCAAAATCATCATCAAAAATGAAAACTTCAATCTTTAGTAATTTTAACGTAATTGAGTGCGGATGTTGAGCTAAACCTAATTGAATAGCTTTCTTGGCTAATGCATGTTTTCCTATATTTAAATAATGCTGAATAATCTCTTCAAATTCAGTAGCATCAAAGAAATATACATCATTAGTTTTTAACATTGATTCAAACTTTGATAAAGACATAAGATGTAAGTTTGTGTTCCTATATAAATCTACTACAAGAAGTAGTTTTTATAACAATTTGACGTTTTAGTTTTCAACAAATTAATTAACAAAAACACACCTAGTTAAAACCGCAAAATTACCCTTAAGTATTTGTTATTATTCAATTTGAAATCCCTAATTATTTTTCTATATTTGAAAAGAGTTGAAATACTAAATTAACTAAATAATAAAATTATGAGCAAATTCGACGAAAAAGTAGAACTGTACAAAAAATTTATGAATGACAAAGGATTAAGTTTTGACGCAGATTTATTATCAGCAGTAACTAAAGGTTTAGGACCTTCTATCTACAAAAAAGATGCTGAAACAGTATCTGGCACAGACCCAAAAGAACTTGAAACTGTTAAGAAAAACTTCTTAATTAAAAAATTAGGCTTAGCTGATAGCCCAAAATTAGATGACGGAATTGCTGAAGTAGTTGAACAAATTGGTAAATCTGAAAGAAATAAATATAGAGCAGTTGTTTACTATCTTTTAACTAAGAAATTTGGTAAAGAATCTGTTTACGGAAAATAATTTCTGATTAAATAATTTATCTAAAACCTGTATTGTTTTCAATGCAGGTTTTTTATTTTTGTTATAACAAACGACTATAATTTACTTTATGCATCAATTTATTAGTGTCTTTGACATGTTAAAGATTGGCGTAGGACCTTCTAGTTCTCATACTTTAGGACCTTGGAGAGCTGCTCAACATTGGATTCAAAAATTAGAATCTAATAATTCATTTGATAACGTTAGCGCTATAAAAGTTGACTTATATGGTTCTTTATCCTTGACTGGTAAAGGGCATGCTACTGATTTAGCTGTTGCTTTAGGATTAAGTGGTAAAGACCCGGTATTTATTCCTATTGATGAAATTAATGCAAATATTGATTACATAAAACTTCACCATAAGCTCCAGTTTAATGGAGCAAAAGAATTAGATTTTAAAATGGACTCTATTGTTTTTAATAGAGAGTTTTTACCTTATCATGCAAACGGATTAACATTTAGAGGTTATGATATTGAAGGAAAAGAGATTTCTACTGAAACGTATTATTCCATTGGAGGTGGATTTGTAATTCAGGAAGAAGAGGAAGATACGTTATTTGAAAATCTTCCAGCTCATCACTTTCCTTTTCCAATAAATAGAGCTATTGATTTGGATGCTTATTGTAAAAATGAAGAAAAAGCTATTTCTGAAATTGTACTTGAAAACGAAAAAGTACTTCGATCTACAGATCAAATAAATGAAGGTTTAGATACTATTTGGCACACTATGCTAGAATGTATGTATTTAGGATGTCATACTGAAGGAATTTTACCTGGTGGCTTAAACGTGAAAAGAAGGGCTTTTGCTACTCATCAGAAACTAATCAAAGATACTGAGTATCACGGAATCAATGACTGGATAAGCGCCATAAGACAAACAGAAGTTAAGTTTAGAGAAATCTTAAAATGGGTTAGCTGTTTTGCTTTAGCTGTAAACGAAGTAAACGCTTCTTTAGGGAGAGTGGTAACCGCTCCTACTAATGGTAGCGCCGGTGTTATACCTGCTGTTTTAATGTATTATATGGTTATTGAAAATCATGATGCTACTATAGAACATGCTAGAAAATTTTTACTTACTGCAGGAGAAATAGGAAGTTTATTTAAAAAGAATGCTACAATTTCTGCTGCTATGGGAGGATGTCAGGCTGAAATCGGAGTATCTTCAGCTATGGCTGCTGCTGCTTTAACTGAACTTTTAGGCGGAACACCTTCTCAATGCTTAGAGGCTTCTGAAATAGCTATGGAACATCATCTGGGCCTTACATGCGATCCTATTGGTGGACTAGTACAAATACCTTGTATAGAAAGAAATGCAATGGGAGCTATTAAAGCTATTAATGCTGCTGAACTAGCTTTAGAAAGAGATGCAGGCGATGCCATAGTGCCTTTAGATAAAGTTATAGATACTATGTGGGCTACAGCTCAAGATATGAATAGAAATTATAAAGAAACCTCAGAAGGCGGATTAGCAATAACAGTTGGATTAGCAGATTGCTAATCCAACTGAAAATTATCGTGTAAAAACTAGTTCTTGCTCTGAAGACATTTCCTCTGTGTATTGATAACCTTCTGTATCAAAACCTTTTAGTTGCTCTAGAGTTTCAACATCATTATCGATAATATATCGAACCATTAAACCTCTAGCCTTTTTAGCAAATGTCATTATTGTTTTATACTGACCGTTTTTGAAATCTTTAAAAACTGGGGTAATCATAGGAACTTTTAAAGCTTTCTTTGGCAACGCTTTAAAATATTCTGTACTCGCTAAATTTATTAAAAGCTCATTATCTTTCAATTCGGCATTTAAAGATTCAGCTAAACTATTTTCCCAAAATTGATATAAGTTCTCTTTTCTACCTACCTTCAACTTTGTACCCATTTCTAGTCGATAAGGTTGAATTAAATCTAGCGGCTTTAACAAACCATACAAACCTGATAAAATTCGTAATTTATCTTGTAGTACTTCAACTTTATTCTCATCAATTGTCATTGCATCAATTCCTCTGAACACTTCACCAGTAAAACTATAAATAGCTTGTTTTGAATTTTCAGGATTGAACGGTATGTTCCAATCTTGATTTCTATCGTAATTTAAAGAAGCCAAATCATCGGAAATATTCATTAGCTCAGACAATTTTTTTCTAGATAAGGTCTTCAGCTTTTTGTTTAGTTTTTCAGACTCTTCTAAAAAACGTGGTTGTGTATATTCTTTTACTTTAGGTTGTGTTTCAAAATCGAGTGACTTTGCAGGTGAAATTATAATCTTCATTAAAAATTAAATTTTGTGCTATAAAATTACAATAGTTTTACCAAACAACGAAACACGCTAATTAATTAACAATGAATAAATAAACATCTAAATAAAAATATTGTTTTAAAAAAAATCCTATATTAGCGCCCTGTAATTTAATAATCCTAAAAACAAAAATTATGAGGGGAACAATTTATGTTTTTATGTCATTCTTACTATTAACTTTTATTGGTTGTAATGACAATGAAACTCTTGTTGAAGAAAACAATGATTCGGTAGAACTTTCTTTTTTACAATCCTTAGAAAATATTTCTAATACAGCTTCAAAATCTGCTACTGGTTTTGTAATTCATGAAACTGATTTAATGGCTGGCCAACATCATGTTGCTGGTACCGTAACTGTTTCTATTGATAAAATTAATGTTACAGTTACTTATACCACCAACGATAATTGGGTTTTAAATGAAACGCATTTGTATGCTGGGGATAAAGATTTGATACCTGTAACAAAAAAAGGAAATCCTAAAATCGGTAAGTTTCCTTTCAAAGCAGAACATGATGGAGTTAATGAGTTTTCATATGTTATTCCTATAGCTGAACTTAAAGGTGCTAAATGTTTTACCATCGCAGCTCATGCCGTAGTTACAAGTGTATGCTCAGACTCGCCTACTGGACCATTACCTGACGGACCTATTGGAACACTACCTGGTGGCTCTGCAAGAGGTACTAGCGCTAAAGGTAAAGATGGAAAAACTAAACCTGTAGATAATGACAGTAACGAGTGCTCAAGAACGGAAACTGCTTGGGGAGCAGGTACTGAATTTGAAGGTAGAAGCTGGGCAATGTACATTTCTTTCTGCGACAATCCTGGAGGAGGTGGCGGTGGTGCCACAACCAATTAAGCAAATCACTTTTTTTATAAATCAACCATAAAAACTTTAAATTATGAGGGGAACAATTTATGTTTTTATGTCTGCATTGTTATTAACCTTTATAGGTTGTAACAACAATGAAGACGTATCTTTAATTGAAAATCAAGAATCTAACTTACAACAAGAACCTGTTGTTAATTCCGAAGAACGAACGGTAGAACAACCAGATGGAATTATTAATGAAAAGGAATTGATGGAACTTCAAGATATTGTTTCTGAAGTTCAGGTACTATTGCCAAAAGAAGATTCTAATACAGCTAGTAAAGTTGTTGTTATAGGAGATAAAACTGTACTAAAAACAACAGATCTAATTATTGGAAGAAACTACAAAGCTGGTACTGTAACAGTAACTCTAGAAAACAAAAATATTTTAGTTACTTATAAAACCAACAACTGTTGGAACTTATGGAAGACTAGTCTATTTATTGGAGATAAAGAAGCGATTCCTTTATACCGCGGATATCCTAACTACACTAAATTTCCATATAGAGAGAGCCACAGAACTTCAAGAATACAAGAATACACCTATACAATTCCTATAGCAGAATTAAAAGGCATTAAATGTATTACACTTGCTACTCATGCAAAATTATCTATTTACTATCGCAGATGGTGTTGGATTTATTCAGCTTGGGGTGATGGTAAAGTTTTTGAAGGAACAAGGTGTCCTGCTACATATTTTTCGTTATGTGATGATAATGATGACGATGATCCAGTAGACACTAATTAATTGTAAAAATAATCTTAAAAAATAGAGTCATAGTAATTACTAACTATGACTCTTATTTGTTTTAAACATCTATATTTGTAAATATTTTAAAACCAATACAACATGAAAAAAGTTAAAACTTTATTGTTTTCAATCTGTCTAACCTTTCTTTTTTCAAGCTATATTACTTATCCCAATTTTAACGGAAAACTAACAATTAACTTCTCATCCTTAGAAAAGAACAAAGTTATTTTTAAAACAAAACTTATAGGAGACGAACAAGAAGTAGGATCTTTGCAAATAGCTACACAAGATAAAACGAATCTACTTATTACTTTTAAAGTTAAACAAGGATGGACCTTACTTACATCCAATTTATTCATCGGGAATCATAACGATATACCATTAGATGAAAAAGGATGCCCTAACTTAAAAGAAGTTGAACATCAAAAAAACCATAAAAATGGTGTAAATGAATTTTCTTACACTATTCCTATCAGTAGAATTAAAAAAACTGATTGTATGTCTATTGTCTCAAAAGCATCAGTTAGTAAAGGAAATAAAACAATAGATGCTTGGAGTGAAGGTGAACGTTTTACTTGCGACAAGGAAATTACCTATTCACAATTGTGTTTATCATCATTAAAGAAAAGTGCTTTTAAAAAGGCTTCAAAAAAACAATCATCAACAAACTAGAAAAAAGGCTTTAAAGCCTTTTTTTTATTTTATGATCTCTAAAGATAACCACCAAAAAATTGGTAAAGATTCTACCCAAAAAGAAGCATAATACCTTGGTTGTTTTCTTTTTGCTCTTTGAAGAAGAAATAACAATGATAAAAAAATCATCAAATAAACAAACTTAAATTTAGCGTTTGGTGTTATTAAGAACTCTATCACCATAGTTATTCCCAATAAAACAAAACCAAGTTTTTTGGTTCTTTCCACTCCAATGAGTTGAGGAATTGTTTGTAATTGTTTTTTATCAAAACGCAAGTCTCTAATATCAAAAGGAAGTGTTAAGACTAAGACAAATAAAAACCTCTGAATAAAAATTAACACCAATTTACTATCTAGGTCAACCCCTTCAACAGCTATTGGAATTAAACAAGTAACTCCAGACCAAACCAAGGAAATAATTATAATTTTCAAAGAAGCTACGGCCCTTAGATTCACAGAAAACTTTTTAAACAAGGGAACTGCATATAGGATTGTTAATAAACCAAAAGGAACAAAATAGTAAAGTGTTTTTAAATCTAGCTTTAAGACATACCATACCATTAGTGCAAAAGCTACCAAAGAAAATAGTTGAATTAACCGTAAGTTTTTTGTCAAACTCAGGTGATGTAACCCAGCCACACCTGCATACTTTACAAAATTATACCCTGTAATAGTTCCGTAAAATATAAAATAGCATAACGATTCGTTGTACGCGACATCAAAGTAAAATTCAGTAACTCTAACTAACGCATAGACCGCCAAAGCCACATGAATACTAGAGTTTATATAAAACTCAAAAATTGCTCTTAAAACTTTCACAAGACAAAGGTAACTCAATTGTTTATAAACCCTAAATTCAGTTAATAATTTAAGAAAACGGGGATTAGAAAATCTTTAAGTTTTAGTTATTTTTGCTATCCAAAATACAACAACACAATAAATGAACACAAATTCGTTTCAACTACGTCATATTGGTCCTAGAACTAGTGAACAAGAAACAATGTTAAAAACTGTCGGAGTAGACAGTTTAGACCAATTAATTTATGAAACTATTCCAGACGATATACGTTTGAAAGAAGATCTTAATTTACCTGAAGCTCTTAGTGAATATGAATACTTAAATCATATTAATCAACTAGGAAACAAAAACAAGGTATTTAAAAGCTACATTGGTTTAGGTTATCATGAAGCGATACTTCCAAGTGTCATTCAAAGAAACATATTAGAAAACCCAGGCTGGTATACTGCTTACACTCCATATCAAGCTGAAATTGCTCAAGGTCGTTTAGAAGCTCTGTTGAATTATCAGACAATGGTTTGTGACTTAACAGGAATGGAACTCGCTAACGCTTCATTACTAGACGAAGGTACAGCTGCTGCTGAAGCAATGGCTTTATTGTTTGATGTAAGAGAACGCTCAAAGAAAAAAAATGGAGCAAATAAATTCTTTGTTTCTGAAGAAATTTTACCTCAAACTTTATCAGTTTTACAAACGCGTGCAATCCCAATTGGGATTGAATTAGTAGTAGGAGATCATACTAAATTTGATTTCGCTGATGATTACTACGGAGCAATTTTACAATATCCTGCTAAACACGGTCAAGTGTATGATTATTCTGATTTTGTAGCTACAGCAAACTCTAAAGATATTAAAGTAGCTGTTGCTGCTGATATTTTATCTTTAGCTGTATTAAAAGCTCCAGGTGAATTTGGAGTTGATGTTGTTGTGGGTACAACTCAACGTTTCGGAATTCCTTTGGGTTATGGTGGACCTCATGCAGGTTTTTTTGCAACTAAAGAGGCTTACAAAAGAAGTATTCCTGGAAGAATAATTGGAGTTACGAAAGATGCTAGCGATCAAAGAGCATTACGTATGGCACTTCAAACTCGTGAGCAACATATTAAGAGAGAACGTGCTACCTCAAATATTTGTACTGCCCAAGTTTTATTAGCTGTTATGGCTGGTATGTATGCGGTTTATCACGGGAAAGAGGGAATTCAATTTATTGCAAACAAGGTTCATTCGGCTGCTACTACACTAACTACTGCCTTAGAAAGATTAGGTTTTAAACAAAAAAACACGTCTTACTTTGATACTATTTTAGTTGAAGTTGAAGCTGATAAATTAAAGACAGTAGCTGAAGCAAACGAAATCAACTTCAATTATGTAGATAAAAATCATGTTTCAATTTCTTTAAATGAAACTGTTGGCCTAAAAGAAATAAATGCCATAGTTGATTGCTTTGAACAAGCATTCAATATTCAGGATATTACTATCACAGAATTTACCAATACTGATGTAATACCTGCAAATATTAAAAGAAATACTTCTTTCTTAGATAATGAAGTATTCAATTCGTATCATTCTGAAACGGACATGATGCGTTATATCAAAAAATTAGAACGTAAAGATTTAGCATTAAATCACTCTATGATTTCATTAGGGTCTTGTACCATGAAATTAAATGCTGCTTCTGAAATGTTACCTTTAAGTAATCCTCAATGGGGAAATATTCACCCATTCGTACCATTAAATCAGGCTGAAGGTTACCAAACTGTTCTTAAAAACTTAGAGCAACAATTAAATGTAGTTACTGGTTTTGCCGCAACATCATTACAACCAAATTCAGGAGCACAAGGAGAGTTTGCTGGTTTAATGGTTATTAGAGCTTATCACTTAGCTAATGGAGATTCACATAGAAATATTTGTTTAATTCCTTCTTCTGCTCATGGAACCAATCCTGCTTCTGCTGTTATGGCCGGAATGAAAGTAGTGGTTACAAAAACAGATGAAAAAGGAAATATCGATGTTGAAGATTTACGTGAAAAAGCAGAATTACATAAAGATAATTTAGCAGCTTTAATGGTAACCTATCCATCAACTCATGGTGTATTTGAGAAAGCCATTCAAGAAATTACTCAAATTATTCACGATAATGGTGGACAAGTATATATGGATGGTGCAAACATGAATGCTCAAGTAGGTTTAACTAACCCTGCTACTATTGGGGCTGATGTTTGCCACTTAAATTTACATAAAACATTTGCAATTCCTCATGGTGGAGGCGGACCTGGTGTTGGACCTATTTGTGTAGCTCCACAATTAGTTCCTTTCTTACCTACTAATCCAGTAATTGCTACGGGTGGAGATAATCCTATTACTGCTATTTCTGCAGCTCCTTGGGGTTCTGCATTAGCATGTTTGATTTCATACGGTTACATTACTATGTTAGGAGCTGAAGGATTGACAAATTCTACCAAAGTAGCTATCTTAAACGCTAACTACATGAAAGAACGTTTACAAGGTCATTTTAATACGTTGTATACAGGAGAAATGGGACGTGCTGCACATGAAATGATTTTAGATTGTAGAGACTTTAAACAAAATGGAATTGAAGTGGTAGATATTGCAAAACGATTAATGGATTATGGTTTCCACGCTCCTACTGTTTCATTTCCTGTGGCAGGTACAATTATGGTTGAACCAACCGAAAGTGAGAGTATTACTGAATTAGATCGTTTTTGTGATGCGTTAATTTCTATTCGTAAAGAAATTGAAGTAGCTACAAAAGAAAACCCTAATAACGTATTAAAAAATGCTCCACATACGCAAGAAATGTTAACTTCTGATACTTGGGATTTACCATATAGTAGAAAAGAAGCTGCATTTCCTTTAGATTATATCGCTGAGAATAAATTTTGGCCTTCAGTTAGAAGAGTAGACGATGCTTATGGTGATCGTAACTTAATTTGTTCATGTAATCCTATCGAAGATTATATGGAGTCTGAAGTATAAATTTCACAATAGGATAGATTTAAAAGTCTTTAAGGTTAAAAACCTTAAAGACTTTTTTTATACGAAAAACCGCAACTATTAAAAATAATTGCGGTTAAAAAACTAATGTATGAGAAAAATTAATACTAGTTAACCCCTACTTTATAACTAGCATTAAGCTGTAGATACTTTTTCACCTCTCACAAGTTAAAAAGTAATATTATTTACTATCTATCTTGATAGTAAATCATTTTGATTAATAAACAATTTATGAAACCATAGCAATAAGTTTCATAGCAGTGGCAATATAGTATTTTTTTTCAAGTAAAAAAAGGTATTTGTTAATTATATATTAATAACTACATAGTAAAAAGTAATTGATGTAACTATCTTTTTAAATCATTTGCTAATAATAACTTTAAAACCTATTAATACTTATTTTGAGTTTGGTTAAAGTATTAAAAATTAAGTGAAATTTTAATAATCAATCAGCAATCTACTATTATTTAACCTTTCGCTTGGTTTATATTAACTTATTGTTGTGAGCTGCAAAAACGTTTCGAAAATAGTTTTGGACTGAAATCAAAAAATCATTATTCATGAAAAAATTATTATTCTTTTTTGTATTAATTACAACTACTATTTCTTACGCACAGGAAAAAGATGAAAAATTTAAAATTGAAAAAGGAACATGGGGAGTTTCTGGTCAGTTTTCCGCTGGAATCAATAAAACAACTTTTGAGAGTGAACCCGATGCCGAAAGCTCAAATTTTAATTTTAACATATTTCCTTCCACGGAGTATTTTATATCAGACAACCTTTCTTTAGGTTTAAGGTTAGGATTTGGTCATTGGAAAAATGATTCTTCATCTCCAACAGCCGATAGTGAAGGAACTACAAATAATTATTCTGTTGCTGCTTTTGGAAGAAAATATTTTTCTATTTCAAAAAGACTTGCTTTTACGCTTCAAGGTGAATTGAGTTATAGCAATCGAGATCAAGATTCGTCTGATAGTTTGGGAAACACTGGAGGCTCTATTAGAAATACATTTGGAATAAATGTTAGGCCTGGAATTGTTTTTTTAGTAAATAAGAATATTTCATTAAATGCAAATGTTGGGCGTTTAGGTTACTCACATAGCAACTCAAGATCTAAAACCGTAGACACAAGTAAAACATACAATAACGGTTTTAACTTAAATTTAGATGCTACAAGCTTTATATTTGGTTTAACTTTTTATTTATAAACTTTTAGCTAGAAAAAGAAAAACCTCTTTAGAGCATACAATGTCTAAAGAGGTTTGTTTTTATACTAAGTTTTATATTATGCTACACTTACTATTCTTTGTAAAGGTATTAGAGTTGCCTGTTTAAGAATTACTGATGTATCAGTAAGTCCCCAAACCGTAGTTTCAACTCGCTTATAACCATCATCATCCACAAAAACAATTTTAACCTTTTGGTGTTCAATATTACCAAGAACTAACGCTCTTTTTAATTCAATTGAACGGTTAATTTGATCGTTTTTTCGTTCTAAAATTTCATCTTTTGGAAACTTAAGAGAAGCTATTTGCTCTTTTTCAACATTTTTAATTGAGTAAGTGAATTTCATGGTAAAAATAGAATAGGGATTAAAAATTAACTTGTCGTTTATTTAATAAATTCGACATTTAAAGATACCTTGAAATTATATTTCTTCTATTAATTATCTGCTAATAGTAGTAAATCATCGGTAAAACAACTTTTATTTACGATAAATGAAAAATTTAAGTTTTAAGTTTATAAAATTCACAATCTACATTCATAAATTATAAATTTAGAATTTCGATTGATTACTGAAACTTTACGAAATAACTTTTCTAAATGTGTTATATAATTTAGATGCAAATTCGCAACCATTACAAAACGTCCGTTATGCTTTAAACAATCTTTTATTCTTTGAAACAGTCTTAAACTAACCTCAATATTGTTTTCGTGCTCAAAATGAAAAGGAGGATTTGAAACTATTAAATCAAAAAAATCATCTTCAACTCCCTCCATACAATCAGTGCAAATAAATCGCGCTTGTTCTGCAGGTAAATTGAGTTTCGATGATTCAATAGCTAAATTAAAATCATCTACTAAGGTAACATAGGCTTTTTCATTTTGCTGCAATACCTCATAAGATAGTATTCCATTACCAGAAGCAACATCTAATACTTGAATTTCATTATCTTCTACTACTAAATTCTCCAATAAAAATTGAGTTCCGATGTCTATTCTATCAGAAGAAAAAACTCCTAAATATTGTTTTAAAGTACCTTCATTCCATTTTATGGTATTCACTAAATCTTTAGTAGATACAGGAATTTCCTTTTTAGGTTCTTTTAAGATTAATAATCTCGCTTTCTTCCACGCTTTAGATTGCTCGACAACCGTAAAGTACTTTTGAGCAGTCTTTAAATAAGCTGGTGAAAAATATTTTGTCATAAAACCACAAACAATTTCTGTTTGTTCATTTGATCCTTGCTGTATTTGATATAAAAACAACTCAAACAACTCAATAGATTTCGGAATTTTAACGAGTGCCAACTCAACGTTATCTAATTTATCAAGTGGACTTTTATAAACCGCTTCTGAAGATAAATTATTACTTGTTAGATTGCTTTCTATAGCCTTTTTTTGACTGGCATAGGTCCAAATTGTTTCAACTTGCTTTTCATGTAAAGCACAATTCCAAACTCCAAACCTATCATTAAATAAATGAATCTTTTTTTTAGGATTATCTTGAATAAAATTTAAGACTAAAACCTCTGCATTACTCCAAGCTCTTAATGCTTTATCTTGAGTTTCAGGATAACGATTTAATATATACTCTTTACCGTTGATTACTATTTCTTTTTCCAAAAGAATGAATACTTATATATGAATTTTAGTTAAAGTAAATCTTATCAAACGAAGTGATATCTCCTGCTTTATTTCTTCTAAAAACATCTTTAGGACCAAGATCGCTTATTGATTTTTTTCCCATAGCAGATACCATTTCTTTTACTGCTGCTATAGTTTTAGTGTGATAATTTTTTACCCTCACATTTTTATATTCCACTACTAAAGCCTCAACTAAATCTTCATCTTGTGTAGCAACACCAACCGGACAAGTATCTAGATTACACTCCCTTGCCTGAATACAACCTAAACTTAACATAAAACTTCTAGCCATACCTACCGCATCGGCTCCCATAGCCTTCATTTTTATGACATCAAAAGCATCGATAGCTTTACCACTAGCAATAATTTTTATTTGATCTTTTAATTGATATTTAACCAATGTCTTATAAACAAAAGACAATCCTTCTAATAACGGTGTACCTATATAGTTGGTAAATTCTAAAGGAGCAGAACCAGTACCCCCTTCTCCTCCATCAACAGAAATAAAATCGGGATAATTATTTGTTTCAGAAAACGATTTTATCATCTCTTCTATTTCTTCATTATTACCAACACAGAACTTTATTCCTACTGGTTTTCCATTACTTAACTCTCTTACTTTTTGAATAAAAGAAATCATTTCATGAAAGTTTGAAAAAGAAGAATGACCTGGTGGTGAATCTACTCTTGTAAATGGTTCTACAGAGCGAATCTTAGAAATTTCAATCGTATTTTTTTTAGCTGGTAAAATACCACCATGTCCAGGTTTAGCTCCTTGCGACAATTTAATCTCAATCATTTTAACTTCAGGCCTTACAGCATTTTCCTTAAAAACATCATCATCAAAATAACGTTTTCCATCAACCGTTTTTCCTGCTCCGAAATAACCAGTTCCTACTTGGAATATTAAATCGCCACCTTGTAAATGATAAGGTGAAATACCTCCTTCTCCAGTATTGTGAGCAAATCCTCCCATTTTCGCTCCTTGATTAAGCGCCATAATAGCATTTTTACTCAGTGAACCAAAAGACATTGCCGATATATTAATAATAGAACTTGTGTATTTCTGAGAGCATTTATCTGAGCCAAAAACAACATGTTCTCCTTCAACTTCATGATGGTCTGTTGGAAAAATGGAGTGCTTTACAAACTCATATCCTTTTTTGTATACATTATGTTGTGTACCAAAAGGCACTGTTTCTATTTCTTTTTTTGCTCTTTGGTATACAATACTTCTTTTTTCTCTATTAATAGGAGTTCCATTTAAATCGTCTTCAATAAAATATTGTTGAATTTTCTCTCTTTCTTCTTCAAAAAACCATCTTAAACGTGCTACAATCGGAAATGCTCTTAATAATGAATGCTTCTTCTGTAAGAAAGCATCATAAACACCTAGGATTGTAAAAGCTGATGCAATAGTTAAGAGGATATAGTTTCCCAAATCTGGCATAAACCAAACCAGTAATCCACACAAAACATTAATAACAACTACAATTGTTAATATGGTGTCTCTCATTTTTTTAAATTTTATTTTGGTTAAAAATACAAGAATTCTTGCATAAAAAAAGCTCTAACTTTGAAGTTAGAGCTTTTAAATATTTTGCTAAAGTTAGAATTACTTCTTGAACTTTGAATATTTGTTTTTGAACTTATCAATACGTCCAGCAGTATCAACTAACTTAGACTTACCAGTATAAAACGGGTGAGAAGTTCTAGAAATTTCTAATTTTACTAATGGATACTCTACACCATCTACATCTAAAGTTTCTTTAGTATTTGCTGTAGATCTTGTTAAAAATACATCTCCGTTAGACATATCTTTAAAAGCTACCATTCTATAATTTTCTGGGTGTATACCTTTTTTCATCTTTATAAACTTTTAATTTAATTTGAATTTGTTTAAAATTGGTAAAGTTTTAAACGCCTTCAGAAAAATCAAAAAAACCTGCAATGGCTATTTGAGGCTGCAAATTTAACCCTTTTTTTTAAATTCCAAACAAATAAATTAGTTTATTTGTATAAAATTACATAAAAAATCCGCAACCAAAGTAATATGAAATTCATCAAGCAAGCTTCCTTATTTAGTTTACTACTTTTAACCTTAAATTCTTGTGGAGAAGCAAGTTATCGTTTTAGAATAAATTCACCTGAAAAAACTACTCTCGGAGAAACTGTTAACATAAAATTTGAACAGTTAAATGGAGAAAAGGTAGACAGCGTTCATGTATATGCTGGAACCAAACGCCTAACCTTAAAAAACAATGAAACTTCTATTAACACCAATGAACTTGGTGTAGGTAAGCACCCTATTACTGCTTTAGCTTTTATTCCTGGTAAAGTAAAAAGAGTAAATAACGCTATTGAAGTGTTTTCAAATAAAAAATATGACACGTATTCATATAAAATTATTAATACCTATCCACACGATGCGAATGCTTTTACGCAAGGATTGGAATATCATAATGGCTTTTTATATGAAACTACTGGTCGTAACGGACAATCTTGGTTACGTAAAGTTGAACTAGAAACTGGAAAAGTTTTACAACAATACGACTTAAGCGACAAGTATTTTGGGGAGGGAATGACAATTGTTGATAATCAAATTTTTTGGTTGACTTGGAAAGCTGGCAAAGGATTTATTTTTGATTTAGATACTTTTAAAATCGTAAAAGAATTTAAATACCAAAAAAGCATTGAAGGTTGGGGATTAACACACTCTGAAAACGCTTTAATTAAGTCTGACGGATCAAATAAATTATGGTTTTTAAATCCTACAACTCAAAAAGAAGAGCGAAATATACAAGTATATACAGATAAGATTACTTTAGAGAAATTAAATGAACTGGAATATATCAATGGTAAAATTTATGCGAATTATTGGCAAAAACCGTTTATAGCAATAATTAACCCTGAAAATGGTGTTGTTGATGGAGTTGTTGAATTAAAAGGTTTGGTAACTGAAATAAAGAAAACACAAAAAATTACTGATGGTGATGATGTTTTAAATGGTATCGCTTTCGACAAAGAAAATAATCGTTTATTTGTTACTGGAAAAAAATGGGGGAAATTATTTGAGATAGAAATCATTAAGCAATAATCCAATCATGAAATATATACAGACAGTTCTTATCCTTGCTATAATAGTAATTATTAGCTCTTGTAGAAAAGACTTTAGTACTGTTGCAAGCTCTGGTAAACTAGAGTTTTCTAAGGACACTGTATTTTTAGATACTATTTTTACTAATATAGGCTCTGCAACTTATAATTTAAAAGTTTATAACAGGAGTAACAATCCCATAAGCATTCCTGAAATCCGCTTAGAAAATGGTATTACTTCTAACTATCGTTTAAACGTTGATGGAATTCCTGGTAAAATTTTTCAGGATATTGAAATTTTAGCTAATGACAGTATTTTTGTTTTTGTTGAAACTACTGTAGATGTTAGCTCTTTACCCGACCCTTTATACACGGATAAAATTTTATTTGACAGCGGAGATAACCAACAAGATGTTGATTTAGTTACCCTAGTACAAGACGCTACATTTATTTTTCCAGAAAGAGATCCAATCACATTGGAAATTGATAAACTTACACTTAACGGACAATCAACTACACTTCAAGGAAGATATCTAGAAGATAGTGAGCTTACTTTTACCAATGAAAAGCCTTATGTAATCTATGGTTACGCAGCTGTTCCTCCAAATAAAACCTTAACAATTGAAGCGGGAGCTCGTATTCATTTTCATAATAATTCTGGGTTAATTGTTGATGAATTAGGAACGTTAAAAGTAAACGGAACTCTAAATGAAAAAGTAACTTTTGAAGGCGATCGATTAGAACCATTTTTTGACAAGGTTCCTGGACAATGGGGAACTATTTGGATGCGTGCAGGAAGTAAAGACAATGAGCTGAATCACACTATTATTAAAAATGGAATTATTGGTGTTTTAGTTGATAGTTTAGGAACGGCTGGAGTTCCTACTTTAAAAATTGAAAACTCTGAGGTTTACAACCAATCTAGCTTTGGTATTTTAGGACGTGAAGCTGAAATAGTTGGTAATAATGTAGTAGTTGGAGACGCTGGGCAAGTTTCCTTTGCGGGAACCGTTGGTGGTTCTTATAATTTTACGCATTCAACTTTTGCTAATTATTGGAATAATAGCTTACGCTCATTACCTGCTGTATTAATTAATAACTTTTTTGTTTTTGAAAATAGTCAAGGCCAAGAAGTAACTGACACCAGAGATTTATCAGCTGCTAATTTTACAAATTGTATTATAAACGGTGGTAACAATGTTGAGTTTGTTTTAGATAAAGTAGATGGTGGCGTGTTTAATTATTTTATTGAAAATTGTTTAATTCAATTTGATGATTTTAACAACTCGTTTGCCAACAATGCCGAATTAAACTTCAATGATACTTCACATTATTTGAACAATATCATTAATGGAAATCCTGACTTTATTGGAAGGTTTGATGAAGATTTTAGAATTGGAGATCAAAGTGATGCTATTAATAAAGCCAAAGCGACTTCTCTATCAATCGATTTATTAGGGATAAATCGAACTACATCACCTGATATAGGTGCTTATCAACACATCATAATTGAATAGTCTATTTGAGCTTTTTGCTTTAACTATACTCTTCCTACCATTTATCGAATTTTAGTTAAAACACTGAAATTCTGTAGTATATTTGTTGTAAAGTTTGTTTCATTATAATTATTTATAGTAGTTAATTTGGTTTGTAAAGGACTATTTGTTGAGGACAACGAGTAGTCCTTTTTATTTTTTAGAACTCATTAACTATTTTTTATCTTTTGAATTGTTTCTAAAAAGGCTTTTTTATCATCTACTATAAAAGCTAACGCATTTGTGTTTTTCTTTATTCCATAAATAGTTTCATACTCAATTCTCTCCTTGAAATATAATATGGTATTATGACCAGCCAATTTTCCTAAAAAAGAAAAGTAATGTATCGTCTCATCCTCTATTTCTTTAGATGAAAAAGTAACTTTTTCAATTGTATCTAAAGGAATTGTTGCCAAACCAGCAAAACCAAATCGTACAATTAATTCATTTCTTTCTTCATTAATTTCTATAGGTCTTTTACTAATCGCTATAAATAATGCTAAAAACTGTAATAAGGTATAACAACTAAGTATCGTTAAAATCCAAGCCGTTATCTCACTCCACCTTACTATGAAAAAATGCAATACAAAAGTTTCTATTAACATAACTAACAGTATGCCTAATAGTACACTATTATAAGTTCCTTCCTTATGATATGAGAATGAATTTTTAGTTTTCTTTATTGATTTCCAAGAAAAAAACAGATAATAAAATACCGTAATTTCAGTAGCTAAAAAATGAGCTATTCTTTTTGGAAAAAGTTCTTCAGAGGCTATTTGAATAGTTGTAAAAAAATCTGTGCTTTCATTGCTGCTTTTAAAACTTTTAAAAAGTAATCGTGCTTTGTAAAATACGAAACCTAGCACACCTACTTCTACAACCGGAATCATAATATTCTTTACAGATTTCAATAAGTACTGATCTGATTCAGGAATGAGAAAGGCTGCTATAAGAGTAGAAACAACTGTTACGGAAAGCACTGTAATCTTTGGAATTGCCCTTTTTCTAATTAATAAGAAATACAATAAAGGGATGGTAAGTACAAAATCAATTGTAATGTAAACCGATAAATCCACTTTATAATAACTTGACTTTAATAAAAGTATTAAGCTTAAAAAAAGAAGAGCAGGAATAATTATAAAATTATACCTGCTCCAATATTTATATGATAAAAACATAACTAATTAATTGTAATTATTAGTAGCATTTTGTAATAGTTTGTTACGTTTAATATCAACTAATTTTGATTAATTATTCCTTTTTGTAAACTACTCCATTTTTCATTACAAAAACAACTTTCTCCATTGTTTTAATATTTTTCGTAGGATCTTCATCTACAGCAATGATATCAGCATAAAAACCTTTAGCAATTTGTCCTATTTCAGTATCCATCTTTAAAATTTTAGCATTGGTAATTGTTGCCGACTGAATAGTTTCCATAGCTGGCATTCCTGCCTCAACCATATATCCAAATTCTTTACCATTATTTCCGTGTTTAAAAACTCCTGCATCAGTACCAAAAGCTATACCAACACCACGCTTATACGCTTTTTTAAATGTACCTTGAATTTGAGGTCCAACTGCTAATGCTTTTGGAACTACAATTTCAGGATAATAACCTTTTACTTTAGCTTTCTCTTCTACTTCTTTTCCTGCTGTAATAGTTGGCACTAAATACACATCATGCTTTTTCATTAAATCCATAGTAGCCTCGCTCATATAAGTTCCGTGCTCTATAGTTTTTACTCCGCCAATAATAGCACGTTGCATTCCTTCATCTCCATGCGCATGTGCAGCTACATGCATGCCATAATCTTTTGCAGTTTCACAAATCGCTTTTATTTCCTCTACAGTAAACTGAGGATTATCTCCACTTTTAGCAACACTTAACACACCTCCAGTAGCAGTAATTTTAATACAATCAGCCCCATTTTTATAACGCTGACGAACAGCTTTTTTAGCATCTTCAACACTATTTACAATTCCTTCTTTTGGGCCAGGGTCACCAATTAAAACTCTTCTACTCCCATTTGTTGGGTCTGCATGACCTCCTGTAGTTGCTAAAGACTTTCCAGCAGTAAATACTCTAGGACCTGGAATTTTACCAGCATCAATTGCTTTTCTAATCGAAATATTCACCCCTGTACCTCCTAGGTCTCTAACTGTAGTAAAACCTTTTAATAAAGTTGTTTTAGCAAAACCTACAGAATTAAAAGCAACATCTGCTTCATCTAATACATATCTATCCAATCGTGTTCTTGGTCCAAATTCATTTTCGATATGAACATGCATATCTATCAAACCTGGCATTACAACTTTATTTTTTAAATCAATTAATTTATCTGTTTTACTTCTTGGAATTACATAACCATCAATTACATTAGAAATCTTATTCTCTTGAACAACTATCGTTTGTTTTGATTTAATTGTTCCAGATTTTGTGTCAATTAATTTTCCGCAAAGAATGTAGGTAGTCTGTCCAAACAAACTAATCGTTGAAAAAACAAATAAACAAAGGAGTAGTATTTTTCTCATTTTTAATAAAAAATTAGGTTTAATAGAACTCTAAAATAGCTAATTTCACAATACAATGGCAAAAGTTGTGTAACAGAAAATAAAATCGCAATTTTGATTTACTAATTAGCAAACTATTTTATGGAAAGATTCTCAGGGCTTTTTTCGGATAAAAAACAATTTAATTATTTTGGAAAAGGAAGTGAATTCGCGCTTATTTTTTTCAAAAATATATTCTTAACAATTATCACTCTTGGAATTTATTATCCATGGGCAAAAGTTGAGATATTAAACTATCATTATAAATCTACAGAAATTGACAAAAATGCTTTTGTTTTTCACGGAACAGGAAAAGAAGTGTTCTTCGGATTTTTAAAAATTTATGCTGTTCTTTTTCTTTTCTATGCTTTTTTAGGCTATGGAGCTCTAATTGACAGTCCGACGTTTACTGGAATAACAGTAGGAGTTTTTTATTTATTCTTTATTTTAATTATTCCTTTCGCTATTCATGGTGCTGTACGTTATAGAGCATCTAAAAGCTCATGGAAAGGAATTCATTTTTCGTATTTAGGAGACAAAATGGAATTGTTCTGGAAATGTATGATTGGAACTTTACTTACCTTTCTAACATTAGGAATTTACGGCGCTTGGTTTAGCGTTGATTTAAGAAAATATGTTTTAAGTCATTTACGCTTTGGTAATCTATCCTTTGATTTTAAAGGAAAAGGAGATACATTATTTTGGATTAATCTTAAATTCTTTTTCCTATTTTATTTAACTCTGGGTATTTACACAATTTGGTATATCAAAGAATTATATACTTTCTATGCTGAAAACACTAAAATTACTCAAAACGGAAGAGATATTAGCTTACGTTTTAATGCTAAAGCTGGCGATATCTTTGAGTTATTAGTTGTAAACTTTTTATTAGCTTTTTTTACTCTTGGACTTGCAACTCCTTGGGTAATTATTAGAACTCAAACATTTATTTTTAGGTTTTTAGAAATTGAAGAAGGACTCGATACTGATGCGATTCAGAAAATAAACTACGATAATTATAACGATGCTTCTGGAGATAGTTTCTTAGATTTTCTAGAGATTGATCTTTTATAACAACCATATTGATGAAGAAAAACATAGTAATTACAGGTACTAGTAGAGGAATTGGTTTTGAGTTAGCCCAGCAGTTTGCTAACGAAGGACATCAAGTTATAGCCTTATCAAGAAACAGCATTCCACTAGAAAATATAAATCATAAGAACATACTTCCTATAGCTACAGATTTAATGGATGAGGCTTCATTAGAGAAAGCAGCTTTAACTATTATTGAAAAATTTGGACAAATTGATATTTTGATTCATAATGCTGGAATGTTGGTAAACAAACCTTTTGAAGAATTAAACTCTCAAGACTTTTTAAAAGTGTACCAAGTAAATGTGTTTGCTGTAGCACAACTAACACAAAAGTTAGTTCCTCATATGAAACCTGGCAGTCATGTAATTACGATTAGTAGTATGGGAGGAATTCAAGGAAGTATGAAATTCCCTGGACTAGCAGCTTATAGTTCTGCAAAGGGTGCTGTAATAACCCTATCAGAATTATTAGCAGAAGAATACAAGGATAAAGGTATCGCTTTTAACGTATTGGCATTAGGTGCGGTTCAAACTGAAATGCTAGAAGAAGCTTTCCCAGGATATCAGGCTCCGATTACAGCAAAAGAAATGGCTAATTATATTTTTAATTTTGCTTTAACAGGAAATAAAATTTACAACGGAAAAGTATTACAAGTTTCTAGTTCAACACCATAAAAATTGACTAACATATTACAAAAATACATTGCCGAAAAAGCAATTCCTTTAGTAATCTACTTAATTAACGAGCATAAAGTAAATCTAAAAATTGTACATCAAAGGCAAACCAAGCATGGTGACTTTAGAACTTTACCTGATGGACGAACACAAATAACGGTTAACAACAATCTAAATAAGCATCAGTTTTTACTGACTTTAGTTCATGAAATTGCACATCATGTAACGCATAAAAAATTTGGCCGAGTACAACCACATGGTAAAGAGTGGAAAACCATTTTTCAGCATTTAATGTTGCCTTTTTTACAACCTGAAATTTATCCTCCAAAGATATTGCCGTACTTAGCAAATTATTTAAAAAACCCAAAAGCAAGCACCGATGCAGATGTAAATTTATCATTAGCATTACGAGAAGGTATGGCGGAATCAGGAAAGAGTTTTATATTTGAAATCCCGAATGAATGTATTTTTCAATATAAAAATACGTTATACAAACGTGGTGTGAAAAGAAGAACTCGATACGAGTGCTTAAATTTGAGTAACAACCGCGTGTATCTTTTTAACCAAAATGTTGAAGTTTTATACATAGAACAATAAAATCAATCTGATTTATGAAGAATAATTTTTACGCAGTAATCATGGCTGGTGGAGTCGGATCTAGATTCTGGCCTGTTAGTACCCAAAAATTTCCTAAACAATTTCATGACATGTTAGGAACTGGCCAATCATTAATTCAGCGTACATTTGAGCGAATTAATGAATTAGTACCTACTAGCAATATCTTAATTGCTACTAATGAAAACTACGAAAAATTAGTACTTCAACAAATCCCACAACTAAGTAGTAAGCAATTACTTTTAGAACCTGTTATGCGAAATACAGCACCTTGTATTTTGTATGCCGCTTTAAAAATATATCAACAAAACCCTGATGCTGTCATTTTAGTAGCTCCATCGGATCACTGGATTAAAGATGAGGGAGAGTTTTTAAGAAATATTCAAACCTCATTTGAAGCTTGTGCTAAAGATGATATTTTAATGACTTTAGGTATACAACCAGATCATCCAAATACAGGTTATGGTTACATACAGTACGAAAGCACTAACTCAGAAATAAAAAAAGTAAAAAACTTCACTGAAAAACCAGATTTAAAAACCGCTGAATCGTTTTTAGCAAGTGGTGATTATTTGTGGAATGCAGGAATTTTTGTTTGGTCTGCGAAAAGCATCTTAAAAGCTTTTAAAGAATTTTTACCTGATATGGTAAACGTATTAGATGATGGAAATAATGTTTACAATTCAGATTTTGAAGATGATTTTATAAAAAGCAATTATAAAAATTGTGAAAATATTTCTATTGACTTTGGAATTATGGAACGTGCTAACAATGTACATGTTTTACCTGTAGATTTTGGATGGAACGATCTAGGAACTTGGGGTTCTTTGTATGGAAAGTTAAAGAAAGATGAAAATGAAAACGCCGTAGTTGGTGCTAATGTAATCTTTAGAGACGCCAAAGGTAATATGATTCGTACTGAAAACGGAAAACGAGTTGTAATACAAGGATTAGAAGATTTTATTGTCGTTGAAAAGAAAGATATTATAATGATTTGCCCAAGAAAAGACGATCAAGATATTAAAGAAATTATGTCTGAAGCTGGAGATTATTTTGGTAAGAAGTTTGTTTAAAAATTACAATCCTTAACCATAATAACCAAAAACAGTTAAAATATCGAATTTCATAACAAAAATTAGTCAAATTATACAATTCCCACCACAAATTTTAACAAAAACTGGCTTCTGAACAATTTTAAGCTAATTTTGACGTTTACTGTCTTGAATTGATTGGGGCATCAGTTCATTAAGTAATACTGAATAAATATGTAAGTAAAAGATTACTGATCTTTTACTGGGGGAAAAATGAAAAATAAACTTTTACTACTAGCATTTGCTATTTCTTTTTTAGCAAATGCACAACAATATACCTACGGTATTTATTTTCCTGATGGGGACAGAGAAGATAAATGTAATGCGTTCACTAAGGTTTTTAAACAAAAGCCTAATTATGTTCGTTTTGGAGTTCGCCTAGAAGATAATAAGTTATACTTTGAAGTAAATAATAAAAACTGGTACAATGCCTTGTTTAAAGAAAAAGGTGATGGTATTGCTGTTGATATTGTTCGAAGAAATAGATATGCTTGCGATAAAGAAGTAAAACCATCTCAAATTCGTGGTGTGCTTTTACCTCCTGTATATGAAATTAATAAACCAGGAAAATTAAAAAGTGTAAGTAGAAATAGGTATAGAGTTTACATTGGAAAAGTCCCATCAAATTTACAGAAAGAAGAGATTGAGTTTAACTTACTTTTCTTACACAATAAAGCTTTTTGTAAGTATTATACTATCTACAATTTAGAAAAATACCCAAGAGAATTGTTGGATATGGGAGTGTATTTAGACGATATTACGTTTAAGAATAAAAAAATCACTTCTAATAAAAACGATATTGTTACTAAGTATAAAAAAATGACATTTTCTATTCCTTTTGAAAAAGACAAATGGGAATACAAACCAGAAGATATTAAACCCCTATACGATTCTTTAAAGCTTACAGATTATAATATTAAAAAAATAGATATTAATGCTTATGCTTCTGTAGAAGGAAGTAGTGATAGAAACTTCATTTTGCAAAGACAACGTGCAAAGAGTATTGCAGGTTCTTTACAATCTTTTCAAGAACCTAGTATCATCACACGTATATCAACCTCAGAAAATTGGGTAGAGTTTTTTAATGACATTAAAAAAACGAAACATAAGAAACTGGTTAAGCTTCCTAAGAAGAATGTAAAAGCAAAACTAATTAATGAATATGCAGCTAACCTAGAGCCAATTTTACGAAATCACAGAAAAGCAGTTGTTGTTTTATCTCTCGAAAAAAAGGATGAATATAAAACATTGCATGTTGACCAATTAGTAACTCTTTTCAATAAAGCTGTTCGTGCAGATAAACTAGAAGAAGCTTGCCAAATTCAAAATTCGATTTTAGATAGACTTCGAGATAAATTTAAGCCTGAAGTACTAAAAAACATGAAGATTCCTAAAAGTAAGAAATACTTAAGATTGCTTACTAAAAACTGTATCTTCAAATATTTTGTTGATTTAAAACAAACCCTAAACGTTGAAAAAGAGTTATTACAACTTGAAAAGTTAGAACCTAATGACAAACGTTTAAAGTATAACTTAGCTGTTTTAAAATTTATTATTTGGAAACACAAAGCAAGAGTTATTGATAGAGATCAGTTTAAAGAGGAAATTATCGGCTTAAAAAACTATGGAATTTCAAAAGAATTGATTGACAAGATGATTGTCAACTACCATATTATTAAAGCTGAAGAAGATGTAAGAAAAAATGACTATAAGGGTAAAGATAGCTCTGTGAACTATGTTTTAAAATCGTATCAAAACTTAGAACTTTCTGATTTTGATTACTTAAGTATTGCTCAGTTTTTTACTTATTATTCTAGTATTTACGATGCAATTAATACGATAGAAAATAAGGTAAACAATATTACTGTAGATGAAGATTTATTGTTCTATTACTTAAACCTTACAATCACCAAAGAAGAATTAACGAACACTGAAGAATACAGAACCGTAATGCTAAACGCTATTAATATGAATAAAAAACGTTTCTGTGGTTTGTACAATTCTGCTTTAAATAAAGGGGTAACTTTTCAGTTATTAGAAGATGACTTTTTAAGAGCTACGTATTGTGAGAATTGTAGTAAATAGGTTTTTTTGAAGCTATTTGTTTACAAATTTTTTCACTTCTAAATCAAAAGACTCCTGATTAGATAAAAAAGAGTTATGAATTTCGATATAATACAAATTCTCTAGTTTTCCTTTTAATCGAACATAATCTTTTTCTGTGGTTAGTATTATCTTGTTATCTGATTGTAATTTTGATTGCTCCTTTTTTATTTTGAAAATATCTTGCTCAGAAAAATGATGATGATCTGGATATTTTAAATGAGTAAAATCTATTTTTTTGTCTTTTAAATACGATAGTAAACTAGTTGGATTTGCAATTCCAGTCACTAACACGATTTCTTCTTTTAAATCACCAAGTTGTAATTCACTATCCGTGCCTTTCAAATGCTCATTATATTCAATTTTTGAAAAATACAATTGCTGACTTGGCAGTAACTGTAACCTCTTCTTAATTGATTTCATTTCATTTTCGTTTAACTCATTAGGACATTTCGTAACCACAATTACATCTGCTCTTTTAGCTCCTCTCCTACTTTCACGTAAATTTCCTGTAGGCAATAAAAAATCATTCACATACAAATCGTTGTACTTCGTCAGTAAAATATAAAACCCCGCTTTTACTTTTCTATGCTGATACGCATCATCTAATAAAATTACATCTGGTTTTACTTCAGTTAATAACTGATGAATCCCATTGGTTCTATTAGCATCGACTGCTACATGAATATCTTCATATTTTGAGAAGAATTGCAACGGCTCATCTCCCACATCTTCGGCAGTATGTGTTTTATTCACTAACTGAAATCCCACTGTTTTTCGTTTATAACCTCTACTCAACACAGCTACTTTAAAATCTTGTTGTAATAAACGAATCAAATATTCTATCTGTGGCGTTTTCCCTGTTCCTCCTACTGATAAATTTCCTACAGCAATAACTGGGATATCAAATGAAGTTGATTTTAAAACATTTCTATCAAATAAAAAGTTACGAACTCGAGTAATCAAATCGTATACAACTGCAAAAGGAAATACTAAAAAACGGATTAATTTCATTGAAACGAAAATACATTAAAAATCTTAACTTTGATGTTGCTAAATTTAGGCGATGATAATTAGAGATATTACAAATTATATAGAAGAAATTGCTCCGCTATCCTATGCGGAAGATTTTGATAATGTAGGATTATTAGTTGGTAATTACAACACTAAAGTAACTGGAGTTTTAGTAACATTAGATACTTTAGAAGAAACTGTTGACGAAGCAATTGCTAACAACTGCAACTTGATTGTAAGCTTCCATCCCATCATATTTGGAGGATTGAAAAAATTGAATGGCAATAATTATGTTGAACGTGTTGTACTAAAAGCTATTAAAAATGATATTGCTATTTATGCCACACATACTGCTTTAGACAACTCAAAAGTTGGTGTTTCTGCTAAAATGTGTGAAGTTTTGAACCTTCAGAACACCAAGGTTTTAATTCCTAAAAAAGGCATTATAAAAAAATTAACAACCTATGTTCCTTTTGCTGAAGCCAATAATTTACGAGAAAAATTATTTGAAGCTGGTGCAGGAACTATTGGTAATTATGACAATTGTTCTTTTAATATAGAAGGAAAAGGTAGTTACAGAGGAAATGAACATTCCAATCCTACAGTCGGAAAAAAAGGAGAATTACAATTCGAAGAAGAAACCTGTATCACAGTTACTTTTGAAAGTTATTTAGAAGGAAAAATTCTAACACAACTTTTTAAATACCACCCATATGAAGAAGTAGCTTATGAAGTTATTACGCTAAACAATTCTCATCAAAATATTGGAATGGGAATGATTGGAGAGTTTGAAAATCCTATGAATGAAACTGAATTTTTACAGCTTGTAAAATCATCCTTTAAAACCGATTGTGTCAGACACTCTAAATTGTTAGGAAAACAAATAAAAAAAGTAGCTGTTTTAGGAGGCGCAGGTAGTTTTGCTATTTCAAACGCAATCAGAGAGAAAGCAGATGCATACGTAAGTGCAGACTTTAAATATCACGAATTTTACAAAGCTGAAGAACGTATTTTACTAGCTGATGTTGGGCATTATGAAAGTGAACAGTTTACAAAAAATCTTTTAGTTGATTATCTTACAAAAAAATTCACTAATTTTGCAATTCGTTTAAGCGAAAAGAGTACAAATCCAATACATTATATTTAAGTAAACAATGGCAAAAAAAGAAGTAACGGTAGAACAAAAGTTAAGAGCGCTATACGACTTACAATTAATTGACTCTAGAATTGATGAAATTAGAAGCGTTCGTGGAGAATTACCTTTAGAAGTAGAAGATTTAGAAGATGAAGTTGCCGGATTAAATACAAGACTTTCAAACTTAGCTCAAGATATTGATAATTTAAACACTGATATCAGTAATAAAAAATTAGCAATTGAAGAGTCTAAAGCATTGATTAAAAAATATGCTGAACAACAAAAAAATGTTCGCAATAACCGTGAGTTTGATTCTTTAAGTAAGGAAGTAGAGTTTCAAGAATTAGAAATTCAATTAGCTGAAAAAAGAATTAAAGAATTTAAAGCTAAAATAGCTCAAAAGAAGCAAGTTGTAGATTCAACTAAAGAGAAGTTAAACTTACAAGAAGGTCATTTAAATGCCAAAAAATCGGAATTAGATGCTATCTTAAAGGAAACTGAAAAGGAAGAAAAGTTATTACTTGAAAAGTCTGAAGAATTCTCACAATCTATTGATGAGCATTTATTATCTGCCTATACAAGAATTCGTAACAAAGTGAAAAATGGTTTAGCTGTTGTTTCTATTGAGCGTGGAGCTGCTGGAGGTTCTTTCTTTACAATTCCACCACAAGTACAATTAGAAATTGCTAACAGAAAGAAAATCACTATCGACGAGCACAGTGGTCGTATCTTAGTAGACGCTGCTCTTGCTGCGGAAGAGAGAGAGAAAATTGAAAATTTAATCTTTTAAGAGATACACCAATATAATGAGTCGTCCTAAAATAGGTTGACAGGTTTTAAAAATATTATTTAAACCAGAGAAATTAATTTCTCTGGTTTTTTGTTGTGTATAAAATTAGGTGTTTTCATGTTCAAACTCAAGTGTGGTCTTAAATTATTATAAACATTTATTGATTGTTCAACGAGTTTTTCCAGTTCCTTACCTGTATTACATTTATAAATTAAAAATTCATGTTTCAAAATTCCATTGATTCTTTCTGCTAAAGCATTTTGATAACAGTCATATCCATCTGTCATTGATGCTTTTATTTCTTGTTCGACTAGCTTGTTTTGATATATTGTTGAACAGTATTGTAATCCTCTATCAGAATGATGAATCATTGGTCCAGATGTAATTCTATTTTTAATGGCCATAGTTAATGCTTTAACCACATTTTCTGCACTCATATCATCGCTTAGATGATATCCCATAATCTTTCTACTAAAAGCATCGGTTACTAAAGATAAATAATGGGTTTGTTCTCTACTTTTCACATAAGTAATATCGCTGACAAAGTATTGTTCTGGTTTCTCTGCCTTTGCATCTTTAATCAGATTTGGATATTTGCGTAACCAATGTTTAGAGTTAGTGGTTTTAGTATAATTCTTTTTAGGTTTGATTAACATAGATTCTGATCGCAAGTAATCAAATAGGGCATCTCTACCTATTTTTATGCCTTGACTATTAAAACTCATCCTTTAGCAAATAATACAACTTACGAGTGCCTATTCTAGGCATTTGCATACGTATTTGAATGACTAAAGGTTTAATCTTTGAGAGTTGTACTCTTCGAGCATGCTCACGCTT
Organism: Tenacibaculum skagerrakense; assembly: GCF_004345825.1. Classification (GTDB taxonomy): domain Bacteria; phylum Bacteroidota; class Bacteroidia; order Flavobacteriales; family Flavobacteriaceae; genus Polaribacter; species Polaribacter skagerrakensis. Next base: position 205,072 of record NZ_SLXM01000002.1, on the reverse strand, counting down.
AATACTTTGATAGAATCCTTGTCTTGATATCTCAAACAATCGACAACAACGAGATAAACTTATCTTTTGTTCTTGTCTGATGCGTTGGATTGTTGAGATAAATACTTTTTTCTAATAGAAGTCCCATATTGACTATCGGAGATATCAATCATGGTATTAAGAATCTGATTCTTTAACTTTTGATCTTCTAATTCGCGTTCTAATCGCTTAATCTTTTGCGCAGGTGTTTCTTTGGATTTTGATTTCATTAGTAAGGCAGGTTTGCTCCAGTCTAAGATACCATGTTTTCTCAGCCAAACCAAAACGGTACTCCTCCCTTGAATACCATACTTCTTCTGAGCTTGTTTATAAGTTAACTCGCCTTTTTCTACTTGGGAAACTACAGCTAATTTAAAGCCTAAATTGTAATCACGCTGGGTACGCTTTTTCTTGTCTACATTGTTATTCATAAAATAAATCAAATTTGTGTCAACTTATTTCAGGACGAGACATAAAAAATTAAAAAAGCGGCTTTTAAAAGCCGCTTTTTTAATTTTTATACTATATTCATTATTATTATTATTAAAATTGTTGGTATAAGTATGCACCATAAAAAAAGATAGGCACAGTTTAGTAACTGTGCCTATTTAATTATTTTCTAGTCTTTAATTATACTCTTTTAAAAACGTAAGTAACTTCGAATCCGAAAGGAGAAACTTCCTCAATAACTAATTTTGTTTCCGTTATTTCTTTTATAAATAAACCATCAAAAAATTTATCTCCAAATTCGTAATCAACAGAATTATTTGAATCTAATAAGTCTTTGATCGAGAATAATACAATTGTAATTCTATTATCATCCTCATCAAAAGCCCAATTACCGTATCTTTCTTCATCCATCTTTTCCGAGTCAGTACTATAAACTACAGTACAAGTTTCAGCAGAAGCACTATAATCCAGATAAACTGTTTCTCCCTTTTGAGAATCATTATAAGATCCATCTTCGTTGAAATAAACCAAAATATCTTGAGAGATAATATTCGATTCTAAAACATTGATGGTTCCTCCATTATTACAGTCGATGTCGAAAGTGTCATCAATATCAGTAATTTCTTCTAATTTCCACTTTCCAACTAATTGAGCATTTCCACCCCAAGCCTCAATGGTTACACATACCGTTTCAATGGTACTTACATTATTTTGACTATCATAAAGACAAATATCGTAACAGAATTCTCCTGCTGGAACTGTTGTTTTTAAATCTACATTAATAACAGTCTCTGAGTTTTTATTTACAAGTGTAGTTGATTCTATTTTTTTATTGATAATAGAAGAGTTTGCAAAACTTCCTTTATTTGAGAAACTAGTTCCAAAAGAAGATGCAGGAACATCAAAATAATCTGCAGTTACATTTCCATCTACATCTTTAAACCTAATATAAGCTCCAGCAACATCTGCATTTGAAGAAAATTTGATATCAAAACCTGAACTTTGAAAACCTTTCTGAGAGTTACTTGTAATATTGAAATCTAGGTTACTGTTTGGAGATGGAGGATTTCCACTATTTTTTGTCGCTCCATTAATGATAATACCACTTTCTAAGATTGCAACATCCGTTTTATTGTCCTCTAAAGCATTTTGTTGATCTGCAACTTCTTGGTTTCCTGAACCACTTATATTGTTATCATCATTACAAGATATTGTAATACATAAGAATAGCGCACTTAGCGCGATGCTGAATTTCTTCATAGCTTATTTATTTTAATTATTATTGGAGCAAATGTAAATAATAAAAAAAGAAAAAGAGCAACTTATAGCTGCTCTTTTTTTTAATGTTTCTTTCAGGAAATTAATCAAATGTTGTATTCAGTTTTATATAGTCTAAAAACTCTCTTTTAGTCTCTTTATTTTTGAATTTTCCTCCAAACTCTGCAGTTACTGTAGAGCTCTCGATATCTTTAATTCCACGTGAATTTACACATAAATGTTTTGCATCGATAACACAAGCTACATCATCTGTTCCTAAAGCCTCTTGCATAGCTTGAACAACTTGCATAGTTAAACGCTCTTGAACCTGTGGTCTTTTAGAGAAGTATTCAACAATACGATTCATCTTTGATAAACCAATTACTTTACCATTAGAAATATAAGCAACATGTGCTCTACCAACAATTGGTAATAAGTGATGCTCACAAGTAGAATACACTATAATATTCTTTTCCACTAACATCTCTCCATACTTATAATTATTATCAAAAGTAGAAGCCGATGGTTTGTTTTTAGGGTTTAACCCCATAAACATTTCATTTACGAAAGCCTTAGCAACACGTTTTGGTGTTCCTTTTAAGCTATCATCTGTTAAATCCATACCCAAAGTTTCAAGGATATCTTTAACGCTATCTTGGATTTTTGCAATCTTTTCTTCGTCCGAAATATCAAAAGCATCTGCACGCAATGGCGTTTTTGCTGATGTTCCAACGTGGTTCTCACCTATTTCGTCTATTCTATCGTCTATCATATTATTATGGATCTCGAACATAACTTTTTGTTTAATGTTTTTTTGCAAAGATAAAACAAAAAGTTCTTTTTATTGTACTATTTTAATTATTTCCTTGATTGTAAGGAGTTTTTCTTCTCTTGTTTTTGTGTCCTTAAACTTGAATTGTCCATTATCGACATCAGTAATTACAAAATCTATGCCTCTTTTATCAACATATTTCCATTGTTTTTTCTGTTGATTATTACTTGATGCAAGATCTGGATACAATTCTGATTTAATTCCATTAGTTCTTAATTCTGCAATGGCTTTCATCTTAACTAATGATTCATTCTCTTCGAAATTTAAGAATAAAACTTTGGGTTTTGGTAATTCAACAGCTTCAAAAAGACCTAATTCTTCCATTACCAAATAAATTCGGTCTAAACCAAACGAAATTCCGACTCCACTTACATCCTTTAAACCAAATATACCTGTCAAATCATCATATCTTCCACCACCTCCAATAGAGCCAATTTTCACTTCTTTTGGAGCTGAAACCTCAAAAATAGCTCCTGTGTAATAATTTAATCCTCTAGCTAAAGTAACATCTAATTCAAGTGTAGCTGTTTGCAATTCTAATTCTTGAATATTCTCAATTACAAAACGTAATTCTTCAACTCCTTTTGTTCCTTCTTCAGATGTTATAAGCATATCTGCTAAAGCATTTAGCTTATCATTATTACTTCCTGTAAACTCAAATAAAGGTTGAACCTTCTGAATTGCTTCTTCAGAAATTCCTTTTGAAATCATTTCAGCAACAACACCATCTTTACCAATTTTATCTAACTTATCTAAAGCAACTGTAAAATCAATTAGCTTGTCTTTTGCACCAATAACCTCAGCTATTCCAGATAAAATCTTTCGATTGTTGATTTTAATGGTCGTTCCTTGAACATTTAACTTACTAAAAACGGAATCATACAATTGAACAAACTCTACCTCTTGCCATAAAGAAGTACTTCCTACAACATCTGCATCACATTGATAAAATTCTCTAAAACGTCCTTTTTGAGGCTTATCTGCTCTCCAAACGGGTTGAATTTGATAACGTTTAAACGGAAAAGTAATCTCGTTTTGGTGTTGTACAACATAACGTGCAAAAGGCACTGTTAAATCGTAACGTAACGCTTTTTCAGAAATCTGAGTAGTAACTTTATTACTATCCTTTTCTGATAACAAAGCATCATCTACTTTAGTTAAATAATCACCTGAATTTAAAATTTTAAAAATTAACCGATCTCCTTCCTCTCCATATTTTCCCATTAAGGTAGAAGAGTTTTCAAAACTAGGCGTTTCTATTGGTTGAAAACCGAATAACTCAAAAGAATGCTTTATTGTATTAAAAATAAAGTTTCTTCTTGCTACTTCAGTAGATGAAAAGTCTCTCGTTCCCTTTGGAATACCTGGTTTCATAAGTTATAAATCAATTAAAAAATAAATAGTGTTTATTTAAGCCTGCAAATATCTGAATTTATTGGCGGATTATGAAGTTTTATTTCTACGTTTTAACTGATAGATAGATGCATTTAGTTCAAAACCTAATAGTAATACAATTGCATTTAACCATATAAACAACATCAAAATCAACAAAGTACCTATAGACCCGTATAGTTGATTGTATTTTGCGAACTTAACTACATAGATACCAAAAAGATAAAATGTAAATAAAGATACTACCGTTGTTAGTAACGCTCCAGCAGAAAAAAACTTGATTTGCTTCCCTTGTTTAGTTCCATATCTAAACAATATAGAAACAATTGTGTAAATCATTATAAGGAACAACAAACCTCTTCCTAAGTAAAACAGGTTCATTTCTCCCGTATCAAACCAACCAATTTTATCAATTTTTGAAAGTGCGATTTGATATAGAATGATAAGAGAAACGGTAACAATTAAAAAGAACGACATTAACAATGATACTCCTAACGACACTAGATATGAGCGAAATACATTTCGAAACTCACGTACATGATAAGAATACTCAAATCCTCCAAAAATAGCATTTACACCATTAGTCATTAAAAAAATTGAGGCTAAAAAACCAAATGATAATAAACCTCCATATTGATTGTTTAAAATATCTTTAATTACGCCATCTACCGCTTCAAAAGTTTTAGGAGGTAATGCCTCACGGATTAAATCGAATAACCCTTCTTGAAAACCTTCTATTGGTAAATATGGTATTAGCGTAAGTATGAACAGTAAAAAAGGAAAAATTGCCATAAAGAAGCTAAATGCAATTCCACCAGCACGAGTTGTTAATGCGCCTTTTACAATTCCAATAACATACATTTCCAGCACATCATAGAGCGATAATCCTTCTAAGCCTGGAATTTTAATTTGTTTCCCAAACTTTACCAACCAATTGATTACAGGTATTTTTTCTAGATTTTGTTCTATTTCTTCTGACATTTTTACTAGTTACAAAGATGCTAAGTTATGGTGTTTCAAAGTTACATAGATTATTAGTTAGTTAGGCTCAAAGTTTCTGAGATTATTAGCTACAAAGCGTTTAAATTAATAGCTCTTCCTGTTTGAAATCATCTTCTTTCTTTGAGTTTCCTAATTAAACTTGACAACATTCTTTCAATCTCTCTTGATAACTCAAATAATTTTTCAAATTTAAATTTGGTAACAAATTCGAGATTATATGAAATTTCTAATTGTGTTTGTAATTCAAACAAGGAAGCCATTGAGATATTTAAGAATCGTAAATAATCTTTTAAACCACTCCTTCCATAACCTTTTGCAATATTACTTGGTATCGAAATAGCACTTCTTCTTATTTGAGAGGTTATTCCATACTTTTCATCATCTGGAAAAGCTTTTGTAATCTTGTAGATTTCTGTAACAAAACTCATAGACTTTTGCCAGACAATTAATTCTCTAAATGTTTTCATAGCGTGTTTTATTTCAAAAATAAAAAGTTTTAACAACTATAAAAACTTTATAAACTACTATAATTAATTTTGACTCTGTGACTCTGTGACTAAAAAAACAAATTACTCTACCCTTATTCTGTATTTTTCTAATAGATTAACAACATTATCTTTAGAGAAAACAGCTTTTTCAATTTTATTGGTTTCTAAATCTATTGAAAAGTTACGCGATGTTTTAAAATTTACACTTCGTAAATCAGTTTGTTCAAAAATAGCACCCGTTAAATCACAGTTATCAAAATAGGAAAATTGTAAATCTACTTCAGTAAAATCAACTTCCTTGATACTACAATTAACAAACTGAAAATTTTGCATTTTCAGCTGATAGAAAGAAGCATAATCTAATTGACAATCGGTGAAGTTTATTTTCAACAAAAAAGGTTCTAACTCATGAAACTTAACACCTAATAACTTAGAATTATAAAAATGAACCTCTTTAAAACTAGATCCTTTTAATCGAGTATTACTAAAGTTACAATCGATAAACTCACATTCTAAAAATTCAGAGCTATTAATATGCAAATCGGAAAAATCACAACTCTTAAACGTACAAGAATCAAAGTCAGTTTTACTAAGTTGTTGACTAGTAAAACTGACTTTGGTATACATTTCATCATTGAAGTATTCGTTCATAGATCTTCTTGAAACTATAATTTAAATTCCAATATAGAATCATCTACATCAAAAATGTGAGGATAATGTTCTTTAATATTATTCACCATAAATTCGACTGGCACATCTTCAAAATGACCGTAATCATCAACATATTCCATGAACAAACTTCCAGAACTGTTATATTGTTGTAAAAAGGAATTGTTCTCTCCATCAAACTCTAAAGGTTCAACATTGAACATTTTACATAAAGCAGTATTAAATGCAGGTGACATTTTTAACCACTTTTCGTTTAATTCAACATTTACCATTCCATGTGGTGTAAGTTCATTAGAACCAAACTTTTCGGTTAAGCGCTCAACTGCTATATGGTTTTTTACTTTACCTAAATGCAATCGTGCGGGAACTCCTAGTCCCCGTAAACAAGAAATCAATAAAACAGATTTTTCTACACAATTTCCTGAAGAATTTTGACCTATATGACTGGCCTTATATTTTTCTTTAGAAAGACTTATTGTATATGGATCATAACGCCATTCATCTCGAACTTTATTATAGATTTGAATTGAATTTTCTTTATCTGTCAATCCTTTATCTTTAAATTCTGAGATAATATTCTGAATGACTTCATTACTATAATCAAAAAAATAAGTCTCTCTTAAGCAGTTCATTTATGTAAAACTTTATTGTAATCCTCTAGCTTTTAACATTGGCTCTGCTTTAGGATCTCTACCTGCAAATGTTTTATACATTTCTGCATAATCCATTGTGCTTCCTCTTGACAAAACTTCTTTACGGAATTTATCTCCATTTTCACGAGTTAACAAACCATTGCTTTTAAACCAATCGTATGCATCGTGACTTAACATTTCTGTCCATAGATACGAGTAATATCCGGCAGCATAACCTCCACTAAAAATATGAGCAAAATATGTAGAACGATATCTTGGTGGAATTTCATCAACATTCAATTTCATTTTTGCTAAAGCCTCTTTTTCAAATGCTGCTACATCATCAACTGAAGTATCAACACCAATTGTATGCCATTGCATATCTAAATTAGAAGAACATAAGTTTTCGATGATAGAATAACCTTGGTTAAAAGTTCCTGCATCTTTAATCTTCTTTAGCAAAGCATCCGGAATTACCTCTCCAGTTTTATAGTGTAAAGCATAGTTGTTTAACACTTCAGGATGCGTTGCCCAATTTTCATTAAACTGTGATGGAAACTCTACAAAATCTCTTGCTGTACTAGTTCCTGAAATTGAAGCATATTGCTGATCTCCAAACAAACCATGTAACGCATGACCAAACTCATGGAACATTGTTTCAACTTCATCAAAACTAATTAATGCTGGTTCTCCTTCAGCTGGTTTTGGTGAATTACACACATTATAAACCGCTGGTTTTTGATTACGTAATTTTGATTGCTTTACAAAAGCACTCATCCAAGCTCCTCCTCTTTTACTATCCCTAGCAAAAAAGTCTCCATAATATAACCCTAACTTACTCCCATCTTCTTCAAAGATTTCATAAACTACAACATCTGGGTGATAAACAGGAATGTCAGTACGCTTTTTAAAAGTTAAACCGTATAATTTTGTTGCTGCAAAGAATACTCCTTTTTCTAATACATTAGTAATTTCAAAATACTGCTTTACCTCTTCTTCATCTAAACTATACTTAGACTTACGAACTTTTTCAGCATAAAAATTCCAATCGTACGGAGTTAGTTTAAAATCCCCACTATTCTTTTCAATTTCTACTTGTATTTCTTTGATCTCCGATGCCGCTTTTTCTAAAGAACCAGGAATTAAGTTATTAAACATATCAAACACTTTATCTGGTGTAGAAGCCATGGTTCCTTGTAAACTCCAGCTAGCATAATTGTCAAATCCAAGGATTTTTGCTTTCTGAGCACGTAAAGTAACCATTTGCTTTACTAAGTCAGAAGTATCGTACTCACCACCTTCAGTTCTGCAAATAGATTTATTAAATAATTCTTTTCTAACCTCTCTATTTTCTAATGTTTGTAACGAAGGTTGTTGTGTAGTATTGATTAATTGAATTTCATACTTTCCGTCTTTCTCGATAGACTTAATTTTCTCTTCAGAGAATCCTTTTAACTTGGCTTTATCATCAACTACAACTCCGCCTTTTTTGCTTGCATCTAATAATTTCTTTCCAAAATCATTTGATAAACTCGCCAGTTTCGCATTGATATCTTTTAACTTCGCTTTGTCTTCTTCAGATAAATTTGCTCCTGCCTTTGCAAACCTTTTAAAGGTTTCTTTAACTAAATGTTTTGACTCAGCATCTAAATTCAATGACTCAAGATTCTCATGAACCTTTTTTATTCTCTCGAAAAGTTTAGTATTTAATAAAATATCATCTGTATGCTTAGAGAATTTCGGCGCTAACTCTTTTTGATTTTCTTTGATTACATCATTTGTATGAGCTCCAGCTAATGCATAAAAAACTGCCGTAACATTATCTAAGGTTTTACTACTTTCCTCTAAGGCTAAAATTGTATTTTCAAAAGTTGGTTCCTCTGTATTTGAAACAATTTTGGCAATTTCTTCATTTTGAACCTCCATACCTTTTAAAATTGCAGGCATAAAATGTTCGTTCTTAATTTTTGTAAAATCAGGAACCCCATAATCTAAAGTACTTTTAACTAATAATGGATTTTCTGAAGTACTCATATCATCTGTATCTTTTTTGGTTTCTTTGGTATTACAACTAACTGCTAAAGCAATTGTTGCCATAAAAATGTATTTTTTCATTTACTATGTGTTTGATTAATCTACTGCTTTTAGACTTAAGTCTAAATTATATACGGAATGTGTAAGCGCTCCTGAAGAGATAAAATCTACTCCACATTCGGCATACTTACGAATTGTTTGTTCATTAATTCCACCTGAACTCTCGGTTAAACATTGATCACCTATAAGTTCAACAGCTTTTCTTGTATCTTCATAATTGAAATTATCAATTAAAATTCGGTATACTCCTTCATTTGATAAAATCTCTTTGATTTCCTCTAAATCTCTAGCCTCAACAATTATTTTAATATCTAATTTCTTTGCAGCTAAATAGGCTTTCGTTTTAGTAATTGCTTGTGTAATTCCGCCTGCAAAATCAATATGATTGTCTTTAATCATTACCATATCATACAAAGCAAAACGATGGTTCTCTCCGCCTCCAATTTTTACCGCCCACTTTTCTAAAGCTCTAATTCCTGGAGTTGTTTTACGCGTGTCTAATACTTTCGTTTTTGTTCCTTCTAATAAATCCATGAAAAAACGAGTCTTTGTTGCAATTGCACTCATTCGCTGCATTGCATTTAACACTAAACGCTCTGCTTGTAATATTGACTGTGATTTTCCAGATACATAAAATACAATATCTCCATACGATACTTTCTCTCCATCATTAATTAACACCTCAACCTCTAGACTTGGATCAACATACACAAAAACCATTTTAGCAAATTCAACTCCAGCTATAATTCCTTCATCTTTTACTAATAATTTTGCTCTTCCGGTAGCATTTTCTGGGATACATGATAATGATGTATGATCTCCGGTTCCAATATCTTCACGTATTGCATTCGCAATAATTAAATCAAGCTCTCTATTAAATTGTTCTTTAGATATCATTCTATTGTTGTTATTGATGTAAAAATAGCATTTTTACAATTATGAGTTATCAATTAGAAATCATGAATTAATTAAAACGGTAAAAAATTGGTGTTTCCTACTTCAACATTTGTAATTTTGAAGCATGAAAATTAAATTACTTGCTGTTGGAAAAACAGACGATAAAAACTTGAATCAATTAATTGAGCTTTATCAAGATCGATTAAAACATTATGTGAAGTTTGAGATAGAGATTATTCCAGATATCAAAAATGCTAAAAACTTATCGGAAGCACAGCAAAAAGAAAAAGAAGGTGAGCTGATTCTTTCTAAACTTCAAAATACCGATGAGCTTATTTTATTAGATGACAAAGGAAAGCACTATACCTCTATTGAATTTTCTAGTTTTCTTCAGAAGAAAATGAATTCTGGTATAAAACAATTGGTTTTAGTAATTGGAGGACCTTACGGTTTTTCAGATACTGTTTACAAAAAAGCAAACGGAAAGTTATCGTTATCAAAAATGACTTTTTCTCATCAAATGATTCGTTTATTTATTGTAGAACAAATTTATCGTGGTTTTACCATTTTAAGAAATGAACCGTATCATCATGAGTAATACAAAATAAACTACTTGACTAATTGAAAATAATATTTCACTCATTATAAATTTCATACGTTATAATAAATTTTGAGTTTTACATAAAACTTAAAAACATTTGTTATGAAAAAAATACTACTCATTATTTTTCTGCCTTTTAATTTCTATATGTTCTCTCAAAGTATTCCTAAAATCAGTATAGAAGATGACAAAGATTTAAAATTATCAGGTTTAAAAATAAATGTCAATATCACTGGTAATTCTGCTACTACCACATACGACATGATTTTTTATAATGATCATAATCGAACATTAGAAGGTGAATTAGCATTTCCACTTGGACAAGGACAATCGGTTTATAAACTTGCTATGGACTTAAATGGATCACTTCGAGAAGCTGTAATTGTTGAAAAAGAATTAGCTCGTGTTGCTTATGAAACAACTGTAAGACAAAAAATTGACCCTGTACTTTTAGAAAAAACAGTAGGAAATAATTATAAAGCAAGAGTTTATCCTATTTTTCCTAAGAGCTATAAAAGAGTTGTTTTAACCTACGAAGAAAAACTCTATTATTTAGACAGTAATTTAATTTATGAATTGCCTTTAGGTATTACAGATAAAATCGATAACTTTTCACTTAATTTTTTAATAACAGATAGTAATTTCACTCCTAATATTACATGTAAATCCATTTCAAAATTTAATATTAATGTAATTGAAGGAGCAACACATATTTCAACAACTCAACAAAATTTCACTCCTAAAAATCCTGTAAAACTAAGTTTATCTGGAAAAAGTAACACGAACATCACGTTTTCTTATAACGACTACTTCTACAGTAATCTTGCCTTAAAAAGCGAAATCAGAACAAAAAAGAAACCAAAAAGAATTAGTGTTCTTTGGGATGTATCTTACTCAATGCAACATAAAAACATAGCTTCTGAACTCCTTCTTTTAAAGAACTACATAAAATATTTAGATCAAGTAGAAGTAGAACTAATCACTTTTAATAGTTCAGTTGAAAGAAAAGAGCTATTTAAAATACAAGATGGAAATTCTGAAAAGCTAGAAAATGTAATATCGTCACTTACATATGACGGCGGAACAAATATAAAGACACTGGAAGAAGTGAAATTAGCAGCCAAAGAAGTTCTTCTATTTTCAGATGGATTGGCAAATTTAGGTTCTATTAATAAACTGAATCAAAAAACAATTTATACTATTAATTCTTTAACATCAGCCAATCATTTCTCATTGAATAATATGGCTACTAAAAATGGAGGTATTTATATTAACCTTAGAAAAACTTCAGATTCAAAAGCTTTGGATTTGTTGAAACAAGAAAGATTACAATTCTTAGGATACAAGGCTAATGATCAAATTAATGAAGTTTACCCAAAAGGGCCAGTTAATATTTCTAACGACTTTATAATAAGTGGGAGATTTAATTCAGCTGCTAAAATTGATTTGTTATTTGGATTTCAAGGAAAAGTAACCAAAACTGTTCAGGTTGATTTAAAAAATGCAAAAACATCTAAACAAACAAAACGATTATGGGCAAAGGAAAAGTTGAGCCATCTAAACATTCAAAAAGAAAATAATAAAGAACAAATCATTGCTTTAGCAAAACAATATCATTTAATTACGGACTACACTTCTATGTTAATCTTAGACAGAATTGAAGATTATGTGCGCTATAAAATTGATCCTCCAAAGGAATTAAGGCCTGAGTACAAAGAACTTTTAGCTGAACGATTACGAAATGAAAAAGTTGAAAAGCAAGATGTTTTAGATAGAAAAGAAGAAATTTTGGAAGATTATGAAGATATAATTGACTGGTATAACACTAGCTTTACTCACAAAAAGAAAAAAAATAAAAATACGAGAGAGGAAGTAACCAACAGAATTACTCGAAGAGAAACAAATACTGAGAGAACAAATACAAGAACCTCTACAAATAATAACACAACAAATACTCAAAATACGAATTCAAATACGCAAACCACCACAATAGAAAACACGACTAACTCAAATATTGATTATTCTCAAAGAGTTGTTTCGGGTACAATAAGTGATGAATCTGGTCCATTGCCTGGTGTTAGCGTCCTTGTAAAAGGAACTACACAAGGAACAGAAACTGACTTTGATGGTAGATACACTATCAATGCAAAATCTGGTGATATTCTTATTTATTCTTTTGTTGGATTAAGAACTCAAGAAAAAACAGTTGGTTCGTCTAACAACATTAATGCACAACTGGAAGGTGACAACCTACTTGAAGAAGTTGTAGTTGTTGCATATGGCACAACTACTCGAAGAAGTGTAACAAGTACCTCAGTATCTCAAACCCTAGTTGGAGATGTTGCTGGAGTTACTGTTCAAAATACTGATTCTAATAAAAGTCAAATTACAATAAGAGGTATAAGTAGTGTTTCTAACAGTCAACCATTATATATCTTGGATGGCAAAGTAGTTAATCATAATCCGACCAAAAAATTAAATAGCTCTGAAATTCACAATATTCAAGTTTTAAAACCAGCAGATGGAACAAAATTATATGGCAGTAGAGGAAATAATGGCGTTGTAATTGTTACTTCAAAAAAAGGAATTGATACAAATCAAAAGGAAATTGAACAACTAGAAAAGTTAATTGAAGAAAAAGTAGAACTTAAAGCTTGGGATGTAAATTCACCGTATTTAGATATTTTAAAGAATGAAAAAACAATCACAAAAGCTTATGAAAAATACCTCGAAATAAGAGACTCTTATTCTAATAGCCCAATGTTTTTTGTTGATGTTGCCGACTTTTTCGATCGTCAAGGAACAAGAAAATTAGCGATTAGAGTTTTAACAAACTTAATTGAAATTGATTTAGATAACTACGAATTAATTAAAGTATTAGCCTATAAACTAGAACATTTAAAGCAATATAACTTAGCCAGTAAAATGTATGAAAAAGTTTTGGAATTAAGACCTGAAGAACCACAGTCATACAGAGATTTAGCACTAGCTTACGAAATGGCTGGAGAGTACCAAAAGAGTTTTAATCTATTCTATAAAATTTATAACGGAGAGTTATTAAGTAAAGATATTGATGAACGCTTTTATGGTATTGAATCAATAGCTTTTGTAGAATTAACAAGATTAGTGAACAAATATGGAGACAAACTAAAATTAGGAAAGTATCAAAAAAAGTTTTTTAAATCATTGCCGGTTGACATTAGAATTGTTGTTGACTGGAATCATAATGATACTGATATTGATTTATGGGTTATCGATCCGAACGGTGAAAAAGCTTATTACCAAAACCATGAAACAAAAATTGGAGGTAGACTCTCTATAGACATGAAAGAAGGATACGGACCCGAAGAATTCATGCTTAAGAAAGCTATTAAAGGAAATTATAAAATCATGATTGATTACTTTGCTGATAATATTCAAAAAATATCAGGACCTACAATTTTGAAGTTAAATATTTACACGAACTACGGCAGAAAAAACGAACAAAGAGAAACGTTGATTGTTAAACTAGATAAGCAGGAGGATTATATAGAAGCGGGTAGTTTAATCTTCAAATAATATTTTATTCCTATATTTGAATTACAACGTTAAATTTAAAATTATGAAAAAACTTATCTTATCTGTTATGTTCATGGGGTTATTCTCATTAACAACAAGTGCACAAGAAATTGGTATCCGTTTTGGAGATGTTACTGGAGGAAAAGTTGCTATTGATGCTGTTTTCTCAGCAGGAAAATACAGCAGACTTCACGCTGATGTTTCTTTTGGTGACGGTGTAGGTGTTGATTTATTATGGGATTTTATCTACAGACCTCTTGGAGATGATGGATTGATGTGGTATTTAGGAGTTGGTCCTAATGCCTACTTAAGTGATCCATTTGCGCTTGGAGTAGTAGGAGAAATTGGTCTTGAATACCGATTTAAAAAAGCTCCTATTGTTATTGGTGCAGACTGGAGACCAAACTTCATACTTGTTGAAACTACGGACTTCGTAGCTGATAGTTTCGGACTTAACGTTAGATATGTATTCTAAGGAATTATAAAAATATAAACTACTACTAAAAAGATGTACTTCGGTACATCTTTTTGTTTTATAAAACAATACACTACTTTTGTGGCTTTACAATTAAACATGAAACTAGTTTTTGCTACAAACAACCTCAATAAACTTAAAGAAGTTCAACAAATGCTTCCTGAAGCCATAGAACTATTATCTCTAAAGGATATTGGTTGCGATGAAGACATTGAAGAAACAGCCACTACTTTACAGGGAAATGCTCAAATTAAGGCAAATCATATAACAAAAAATTACAACTACAATTGTTTTGCTGATGATACTGGCTTAGAAGTGGAAGCTTTACAAGGTGAGCCAGGAGTGTATTCTGCACGTTATGCGGGAGAACCTGCCAATGCAGAAAACAACATGCAAAAACTACTTCAAAACTTACAAAACACATCAACTAGAAATGCCCAATTCCGCACCTCTATTTGTTTAAATATTGACGAAAAACAGTTTTTCTTTGATGGAATTTGTAAAGGTCAAATCTTAACAGAAAAAAAAGGCGAAAAAGGTTTTGGCTACGATCCTATTTTTCAACCTGAAGGATATAACAAATCATTTGCAGAAATGAGTTCTGAAGATAAAAACAACATTAGTCATAGAGGTTTAGCTATAAAAAAACTCGTCGATTTTTTAAAAACATACTCATAAACGCAACTCTTTGTAAATTTAAAAATGGACAAGCAAACAGCCTACACTAAACAATTTATACTTCTTGGAATCATTTTGATTGTAACAAGTATGTTTAATATTAGTATTGGTTCTATTGATATTCCATTAACAGATATTTTTAAAACTTTTATAGGACAAGTTCCAACAAAGTCTAGTTGGGAAACCATTATTATCGATTATAGATTACCAAAAACTATTACCGCAATATTAGTTGGATCTGGACTTTCAATTAGTGGTTTGCTAATGCAAACTTTATTTAGAAATCCACTTGCTGGTCCATTTGTATTGGGTATTTCTTCAGGAGCTAGTTTGGGAGTTGCCGTGTTTTTATTAAGCACTAGTTTTTTAGGCGGAATGTTTAGCTTTTCTGCTTTTCTGAATTGGGGATTACCTTTTGCATCAAGTATAGGAGCATTTATCGTTTTATTGGCTGTAATTATTGCTGCCAATAAAGTTCGAAATACAATGTCTATCTTAATTATAGGTTTAATGTTTGGCTCGCTAGCTTCTGCATTAATTAGTGTTCTTTCTTACTTTAGTGATGCCGAACAGATAAAACAGTTTGTCTTCTGGGGATTTGGAAGCTTAGGAAATTTAACTTGGAATGAAATATTAATTTTTCTTGGAATTTTTATAATCGCTATTCTCGGAATTCTTATTTCTATAAAACCTTTAAATAGCTTTTTACTGGGAGAAAATTATGCAAAAAGCTTAGGTATCAACACTAGAAAAAGTAGAAACATTATTTTAATAATTACCAGTTTATTAACCGGTGTTATTACTGCTTTTTGTGGCCCAATAGCATTTATTGGTTTAGCGGTTCCGCATATTACTAAGTTGATCTTTAAAACGTCTAATCATAAAATACTAATTCCTGCAGTTGCTTTATTTGGCGGAATCATTTTATTACTCTGTGATAGCATAGCACAGTTACCTAATAGTGAATTTACATTGCCCATTAATGCAATAACTTCTTTATTTGGAGCTCCCGTAGTTATCTGGTTATTAGTAAGAAAAAAGAAAATTTATATCTAAGTCGAAAGAGCAATGACTGAACAGAACACGCAACATATTGTTTTACAAACTCGAAATCTTTCGATTGGATATTCCTCTAAGAAATCAGAAAAGGTACTACTTGAATCTATTGACTTAGACATTAAAAAAGGGGAATTTATTGCGCTTTTAGGAAAAAACGGAGCAGGTAAATCAACTTTACTTAGAACCTTGAGTAAAGTTCAGAATAAATTAGCTGGAGAAATTACCATCAATCAAAAAAAACTAAATACGTACTCACAACACGAGCTTGCTAAAGTGATGAGTGTAGTGCTTACAGAGCGTCTCCCAGAAAGTCAGTTAACTGTTTTTGAAATTGTAGCACTTGGAAGACAACCTTATACCAATTGGCTAGACAAATTGTCTAGAGAAGATATTAAAAAAGTACTTCACGCACTTGAACTAACAAATGTAGCTCATTTAAAAGATCAACCTTTTTATAAATTGAGTGATGGGCAATTGCAGCGTGTACTTATTGCAAGAGCTTTAGCTCAAGACACTGAAATTATACTACTAGACGAACCAACTGCACATTTAGATATTCATCATACTTATAAAGTCTTTTCTTTATTACAAGAACTGGTAAAAACCACTCAAAAAACCATCCTTATTTCTACTCATGAAGTAAATCTCGCACTAAAACTAGCAGATTCTTTTGTGTTAATAGCTAACGAGAAAACTTATAGTGGAAATGCCAGTGAGCTAATGGAGAAAAATGCTTTTTCTTCTTTATTTCCAGAAGAACTGATTAGTTTTAACAAAAATTTACAACAGTTCGTCATCAACAAAAATTAAATTTGAGACTGCAAAAGATTTAACTACTTTTGAACATACATTAATTAGCTTAACAAACGAATTTAAATGAAAAAAATAATTTTAGCTTCTTTGGCATTTACTGCTATTGCTTGTAGTACCAGCCAAACAGCCACCAAAAACACTACTGCTAGTAAAAAAAGAGATAACAACCCAACAACTTACGCAGAAACCATTACAGCAAAAGACTTAGGAAAGCATTTATTTGTTTATGCTTCTGATGAATTTGAAGGTCGTAATACTGGTGAAGCTGGACAAAAAAAAGCGGTTAACTACTTAAAGGATTTTTACATCAATGAAGGAATTGCTTCTCCTTTAGGTGGCAGCGATTATTTCCAAAAAGTACCTTCTTCTTATTTAAGTAACAATAGAAGAGGAATGAAGTTAAACGACTCAGAAAACGTAGTTGCTTTTATCAAAGGAACTGAAAAACCTGATGAAATAGTAGTGATTTCAGCACATTTAGATCACGAAGGTGTTAAAAATGGGGAAGTATATAACGGAGCTGACGATGATGGTTCTGGTACGGTTGCCCTTTTAGAAATTGCACAAGCTTTTAAAAAGGCGGCTAATGACGGAAACGGGCCAAAACGTTCTATCTTATTTTTACATGTAACAGGTGAAGAAAAAGGATTATTAGGATCAAAATATTATACTGAAAATCCAATATTCCCATTAGCAAACACAGTTACTGATTTAAACATCGATATGATTGGAAGAATAGATGCACGTCATAAAGGAAATCCTAATTATGTATACTTAATTGGTTCGGATAAATTAAGTACTGAATTACATCAACTTTCTGAAAATGTAAACAAAAAGTACATGAACATCGACTTAGATTATAAGTACAATGATGAAAATGACCCAAATCGTTTTTATTACCGTTCAGATCATTACAACTTTGCTAAGCATAACATTCCTATTATTTTTTACTTTAACGGAACGCACGCAGATTACCACAGACCTACTGATACTCCTGATAAAATTAATTATGAATTATTAGAGAACAGAACACGTTTAGTATTCTATACAGCATGGGAAGTTGCTAATAGAGAAAACCGTATTGTAGTTGACAAAGCCAACTAAATAATTATAAACTTATATTTAAAACTCGCTTAATTGCGAGTTTTTTTTATTTTTAAGGTAAACTAATCAACTTATGGAACTACTTATAAAAGTACTTATCGGAATCATCGCTATATTTCACTTATATATTTTATGGTTTGAAATGTTTGCATGGGAAACTAGAGGAAGAAAGGTTTTTAGACATTTTCCTGCCGATTTATTTCCAAAAACTAAAACATTAGCTGCAAATCAAGGTTTGTATAATGGCTTTTTAGCTGCAGGATTAATTTGGACTTTTTTTATCGAGAATACAGAATGGAAAGCTAATGTTGCGCTATTTTTCTTAGGTTGTGTTGCAGTAGCAGGAATTTATGGAGCTATAACTGCCAGCAAGAAAATATTTTTTGTGCAAGGTTTACCTGCAATCATAGCCTTCTTGTTAATTTTATTAAACTAAAAATCCTTAAATCTTGTAATTAAACATCATAAGTTTAAAACTACTTACACACCAAACTGAGACAAATGATGGTCTAAATGTTTATAAAACAAATTATTCCATTCTTGTTTTGTGAGCTTTCCTAAAGAATATGACTCTTTACCATCAAAATATGATTCTCCTAGCTCTTGTGTTTTTATGATGTAATCGATTAATTTTTTCTTTTCAAACTCAAAATCTTTTTCATCAGTAATTAAAAACTGAGGTGCAGTCCTACTATTTTTTGGATAAGGCTTTTCTGAAACAACTTGATTTTTAGCTAACATTTTTATAACAAACTTCATAAAACCATTAGGTCTTGGATGCTTATCTGTATACACACCTTCGTAGGAAACAGAACAATGTGCCATCATTTGTGCTACATTCATTTTTCCCCATAGAGGTTGTGTTTCCGTAGAAAGACGTTCAATTCTTTTAATAACCTCATCTGTAACTTCTTTGGTAAAAATGTTTTTCATACTTATGAATTTTATACTATTCTAATTTAATGTAGTATTCTAAAAATCAACTCTTTTAAAATATCTGCTTGAGATTGATTTGCACCTACTCCTTTACTTTTTACGTCAGCATCTCTTAAAATTCCAATGATTTGGGAAACTTTTCTCATAGGATAATTTCTTGCAGCACTTACATAATCATCTACAAAATAGGGATTAATACCTAATGCTCTGGCAACAGAAGCTTTCGATTTATCTTTCAGTCCATGATACATCAATAATTGTGTAAAGAAACTATTTAGCAACGAAATTGTCATTACCAACGGATTATTCTTAGGATTTTGACTGAAATAATTGATAATTCTATTTGACTTTACTACATCTTTATTTCCAACTGCCTTACGCAACTCGAAATTATTGAAGTCTTTTGAAATTCCTATATTTTCTTCAATATGATTCGGAGAGATAATTGTTCCTTCTGATAAGACAGAAGTTAACTTATCAAGTTCGTTGCTAATTTTACTCAAATCTGTACCCAAAAACTCCACTAACATTAAACTTGCTTTTGGTTCAATAGAAAACTTTTTCCCTCTTAAAACTTTAACAATCCAATCGCCAACCTGATTGTCATATAATTTCTTGCTTTCGTAAATCAAACCATTTTTGGCGATGGCTTTGTATACTTTTTTACGCTTATCAAGTTTTTTATACTTGTAATTAAATACTAAAACAGTGGACGGTTGTGGATTATCAGCGTAACTTTCTAGTTTATCAATTGATCTGCTTAAATCCTGTGCTTCTTTTACAATGATAACTTGATGCTCTGCCATCATTGGAAATCTTTTTGCAGAGGAAATAATTTCATCAACAGACACATCTCTTCCGTACATCACAATTTGGTTAAACCCTTTTTCTGATTCATCCAACACAGAGTTTTCAATAAAATCAGAAATCTTATCAATGTAATAAGGCTCTTCACCCATTAAAAAATAGATAGGTTTTAAGTTTCCTTGCTTAATATCATCAACAATTAGCTTAACGTCGTTCATTAATTTTTAAGAAGTGTATTTAAAAGATTATTACTTTTGAATGATGGAAAAACTGAATTTACCTTCATATCCTTTGAAAATCAAAAATAGCGAAAAACACTATCTAATTTTTGATGAAATACGAAAAAAATATATTGTGCTTACTCCTGAAGAATGGGTTCGACAACATTATATTCATTTTTTATTAAAAGAAAAACAGTATCCAATTTCATTAATAGCTGTAGAAAAACAGTTTACCATAAATAACTTAAAAAAACGTAGTGATATATTGGTTTTTAACTCTAATGGAACACCTGATATTATTGTAGAATGTAAAGCTCCCTCTGTAAAAATAACACAAGATACTTTTGATCAAATTGCTCGTTATAACTTAAAGTTAAATGCTAACTATTTAATTGTTACTAATGGCCTAGAACATTATCACTGTAAGTTAGATTCTTTAAACGAAACTTATATTTTTTTAGAAGAAATTCCAGGCTATAAAATTTAATACTTCTTTACATTTTAAAGTCATATTAATAGCGTAAGTTTGCCAACTTGAAAACAGCAGTTGTCATATTAAATTGGAATGGTAAGCAATTACTAGAACAGTTTCTCCCTTCAATAGTAAACTTTAGTGAAGGTGTTGCTGATATTTATGTTGCTGATAATGCTTCTACTGATGATTCTATAAATTTCATTAAAAGCAACTTCCCTTCTGTAAAAATCGTTGTTAATTCGAAAAATGGCGGATATGCTAAAGGATATAATGACGCTTTAGAATTTATTGAAGCAGATATTTATTGTCTTATTAACTCAGACATAGAGGTTACAGCAAATTGGCTTCCTCCTATTATTGATGTTTTTCAAAAAGAAGCTAATACTGCTATTATTCAACCTAAATTATTGGATTTTAAAAACAAAGAAAAGTTTGAATATGCTGGTGCTGCTGGTGGATTTGTAGATTACTTTGGATATCCTTATTGTAGAGGACGAGTTTTTAATAATTTAGAAGATGATAACGGGCAGTTTAACGACACTACAGATATTTTTTGGGCTTCTGGTGCTTGTTTTTTTATAAGAAGTAGTGTATTTCATAAGTTAGGTGGTTTTGATGAGGATTATTTTGCGCACCAAGAAGAAATTGATTTGTGTTGGAGAGCTCAAAACGAAGGTTTTAATATTAAATATGTAGGAACATCTACAGTATATCATGTTGGCGGAGCTACTTTACAAGAATCAAATCCTAGAAAAACATTTTTAAACTTTAGAAATAGTTTACTAACAATTTTAAAAAATGTGCCATGCAAACACTTAGCGCAAGTAATTTTAGTACGTTTAATTTTAGACGGAGTTGCTGGCTTAAAATTTGTATTGGAGCTCCGCCCAATTCATACTTGGTCGGTTTTAAAAGCGCACTTAAGCTTTTATAAAAACCTTAGAAGGTTTATCAAAAAAAGAAGACAAATTCAACGAAAATCCGACTATAGTATTCATACTTCAGTAGTATGGCAACATTTTATATTAGCAAGAACAAAATTTAAAGACTTACAATAAAAAATAGTTATTAAACGTCATTCCGAACAAAGTGAAGGAATCTCTACAAACTTTTGAATTGTTAAATTTGAGATTACTTCAAAACTAAGTTTTTTCGTAATGACGTTAGTTAATTTCCTTCTTTTACTTTACTGATATATAAATTGGTACTTTCGTGTTTTCTGAAGGGAGAACATTTTCAGGATATATTTCAAAATCAGCTTCATATTTACGATTCAAATCTGTTTGCCAAATTTCCATCCATTTATTGTAAACAATATTATCGTTAAGCTTTCCCTCTGCAATAAATTCTTCATATGAATTAGCTGAAATTTTCAAGGCACACATATTTTCAGGAACCTCGCTCAAAGAATATGTTTTACAACCAATAATCATGTCGTAGGCGCCTGTATAATCACTTTCATAGTTTGTATAAATCGCATAGACATCTTCACTCTCTTTATTCGGAATTTTTTCAATAATATTCTGAGACATAAATTGTTCCCATAGCGCAGGAATATCTTTAGCAGCCTGCATTTCTTGATTTGTAGTTCTGATTTTAATTCCAATTACATTGAAAGACTTCATCTGTGTTGTTTTCATTATAGTTTATTTTAATTACAACACAAAACTAAAAGGTAACTATGCCATAGGTTTGTCAGGGGTGGTTGACAAATTTTTGAGACACTGTTCAAAATATTCTTGCAGCGTCATGTTATGAGGTGAAAATTTCTCATGAAGTAAAGAAATGCTATCAATATGATCTAAGCGAAAAACTCTAAAGCTTTCTCTTAATCTGCAATAAGCTACTAATAACCAGTTCTCATTTGTACTATATAACGCAAAAGGTTCTATTATTCGTTTTGTAAAATTTCCTTCAATAGAATTATAATGAATTTGCGCTAACTGAAAATTGGTAATTGCCGATTGAATTTTAGCCAAATTTGTACTTGTAGTTTCGTTTTCTGGATTATACCTAAAGCCAATTCTTTCAGATAATAAATCAATCTTTTCTTTTTGTGATGCCTTAAAAACCGATTTTAGCTTGGTAATAGCACTTTGATAGTTTTCAACTAAGGATTTATCTTTATTCTTATTGATTAGATGCTCTGCTGTTATAAGGGCATTAGCCTCTTCTTCAGAAAACATTACAGGAGGCAAATGATATCCTTCCATTAAAGAATAACCTTTTCCTTCTTCAGTAAAAACTGGAACACCAGAAACTTCTAGAGTTCGAATGTCACGATATATAGTTCTTACACTGACTTTATATTTTGCTGCTAATTCGGTAGCTGTTACTATTTTCTTAGATTGCAAATAAGTTAAAATAGCTGTTAATCTTGATATTCTAGGCTTGCTATTCATTTCCTTTGATTTCTCTATCCTTATAAATATAATTTAACAAGAAAAAAACAGCTATACCTCCAAATGTATGCCACAACCAGTGTGTTCCCATTGGCAAAATCGGGTTTAAGTCTCCTTTTACAACTAAATTATCTAATGTTCTGAAAGTAATTGCTACAGCAAACACTAAAAAGCCTTTTAAAATATATGTTGCATTCTTCCATTGTGTTTTATAAGCATACCAAACAAAAGGCCCTACAACTGTTAATGCAGTAATAAAATACCCAAATGAAATACGATACGTACTTGGAATTGGAAGTTTTCTCGTTACAATAGAGAGTGCTAATATTCCGAAAAAAAGTAACATTCTTTTCCACCATTTTCTTTCAATCTTACCTATAAAATATACGATTCCCCCTAAGCAAACAATCATTATTGGTAACCAATCTAACACTAACCAAAATTCGTGACTTCTAGTACCATGAAACATTGTACCTCCAATCCAACTAATAAATATTACTGGAATTGCGAAAAGAAAAAATGGGTGTTGCTTAGGGTTCTTATATATTTTTCTTCCAAAATAGATAAGAATTATAATGAAAATTAAGTTACTAAACGTATTAAAAGGCTCTACTGGTAGTCTTCCTTCAAGAGTCTCATGATAAATAGGACCGCTATCGTTTGGAAATTTAAAAAACGAATTATATAACATCTAAACTTCCTTTTCCTTCTCTTACTATCTCTGGCTCATCTTCTGTTAAGTCAATTACTGTTGAAGGTTGGTTATCTCCGTATCCTCCATCTATAACAACATCTACAATATTTTGCCACTTCTCGAAAATAAGTTCCGGATCTGTTGTGTATTCAATTACTTCATCCTCATCACGTATAGAAGTTGAAACAATAGGATTTCCTAAACGTTCAACAATTGTTCTGGCTATATTATTATCTGGAATTCGAATCCCAACCGTTTTTCTTTTTTTAAAAGCTTTTGGCAAATTGGTACTTCCTGGTAAAATAAATGTGTAAGGACCTGGTAAAGCTCTTTTTAAAATTTTATAAACAGGAGTATCCACTTGTTTTACGTAATCAGACAAATGACTCAAATCGTTACAAACAAATGAAAAATTGGCCTTTTCTAGCTTTATCCCTTTAATTTTAGCAATTCTTTCTAAAGCTTTTGTATTTGTAATATCACATCCTAACCCATAGACCGTATCGGTTGGATAAATTACCAAACCTCCAGATTGTAACACTTTTACAACCTTGTCTATTTCCTTAGGGTTTGGATTTTCATTATATAACTTTATAAACTGTGCCATTTAATTCTACTTGGAATGTATAAAAATAAAAAACTTCCAACAATTAAGTTGGAAGTTTATAGTATTTTCAAGTAGTTATGCTTCGTTGTCGATTAGTCTAAAACCTTCTCCGTGAATATTTAAAATTTCAACTGACTCATCTGATTTTAGATATTTTCTTAGTTTGGCTATATAAACATCCATACTTCTAGAGGTGAAATAATTATCATCTCTCCAAATTTTAGTTAACGCCAATTCTCTAGGCATTAAATCGTTTTTATGGATTGCTAACATTCTTAATAATTTACTTTCTTTTGGAGATAATTTTTGGGGCTCGTCTCCGTTGAAAGAAAGGTGTCTTAATTTAGAATTAAACGCAAACTTTCCAATTGTAAACTCAAACTGGTCATCATCTTTAGATTTCTCTGTTTCTTTACGCTGTAAGATTGCTTTTATTTTATGCAACAACACTTCTGAGTCAAAAGGTTTGTTTAAATAATCATCAGCTCCCACTTGATAACCTTTTAACACATCTTCTTTTAACGTTTTTGCTGTTAAGAAAATAATTGGCACTTCTTTGTTTGTTGATCTGATATCTTCAGCCAAAGAAAAGCCATCTTTTCTAGGCATCATCACATCTAATATACAAAGATCATACTCTGAATTCTTAAACATGATTAAACCTTCAATACCGTCTTTAGCATGCGTTACATTGTAATCATTTAATGCTAAATAATCTTTTAAGACTGTTCCAAAATTTGGATCATCTTCTACTAATAGAATTTTTCTTGTTCCCATTTTATGTACCCTTCAAATTTATATTAATGGTAATTTTACTGTAAACGTACTTCCTTTCCCTTTTTCACTTTCTACATAAACGGTTCCGTGATGATTGTCTACAATTTCCTTCACATATGCCAAACCTAAACCATGACCTTTAACATTGTGAATATTTCCTTTATGTTCACGATAAAATTTATCGAAAACATATTTTTGAGCATTTTTACTCATTCCTATTCCTTCATCTTTTACTTTAAAAATGAAGTATTTATTTGTGCTTTCTGTAAACACATTTATTTTTGGTGCTTCATCTGAATATTTTATCGCATTCTCTAAAATATTTACTACTACATTTGTTAGATGAAACTTATTTCCTAGAACTTCTGATGCTATCGCGTTAAACTGAAAATCTATTGTTCCTTTTTTATCAGAAACTAATAAACTTACATGATCCATAGCTTCTTCTATTATGTCGTGAGCCTCTACTGCTTCTTTACTAATATCAATCTGATTTTTTTCTAGTTTAGAGATTCTTAAAACATTTTCAACCTGCCCATGCATCCTTTTATTCTCATCTCTTATCATTTGAACATAGCGTTTTACTTTCTCTTCATCTCCAATAATCTTAGGGTTTTTTATGGCATCTAGTGCTAAATTAATAGTAGCAATAGGTGTCTTAAACTCATGAGTCATATTATTGATAAAATCAGTTTTTATCTCAGATATTTTCTTTTGACGTATTAACTGATACAAAGAGGTAGAAAAAGCTGCAATAATTATTCCAATAAACAGTAAAGAAAGCATTAGTGCTTTTATCATGCCCGACAACAAACTCTTTTTCTCATCTGGAAACGAAACGTATAATTTATAGTTACTATTCCCATTATCATCTTCAAATAAAGGATAGAAGTAATTATTACTTTCATCTATTTTAAAATACCCAGACTTAATTGGTGTAGCTAAACCTCCTTCATATACACCAAACTTGAATTTCTGACGAATGTTCATTTTCGCCAATTCGTCTTTTAAAGTATTATTTAACTCTCGACTACTAATTCTTTTATGTATTGGTGTAAACTTTTTATTCTGACTAAATAAATACTCAAATTGTTCCTTCTCCCAACTTGGATAAGTCATATACCTAGAAAATTTATTTTCATCTGTATAGGTTTTATACTTATTATCTTCGGATCCATAAGTCTTTGTAAATAAAAAATCTTCTTTCCCCGTAAAGCGCTTAAAGATTACGGTATCATTCCCAACAAAATCTACTGGTATCTTGAAATTTTCCTCTAAAATTGTTGCTCCAAAAGTGAATTTTTGTTTACTAACGGTATCTATTTGTTGAAATAAATAATTTTTTAATTCAGCATTAGTCCTGGCTTTGTTATTTTCAAAGAACGATCTATGTTTATCTCTAAACTCATCATACTCTCTTTGCTTAATTCGTTCAGAAGTTTTAGCAAGAGCTATGGTTACATTTGTTTCAAATTCTAATTGTTTACTTTTAACTGCGTTTTTAACCCAATACAACTGAACCGCAATAATTCCGATCAGCGAAATACTCATTAAAATCACAATAAGAATAAAAATTCTCTTTCCCATTATTCAAATGTACTTTATTAAGCCAAGGCTTAAAATTCTTTTAACTTAGATTAACAAAGATAATGTGTTTTTAAGAAAAATTTAAGATTTGTGTTAAAATATCTATAACCGAAGACTAAGATTCTGTTAATTTATTGTGAATATTTTTTATTTGTTCGTTAACAACAGTAATATTCAGATTATGAACTAGATAATGAGATTGAATTGTTTTTTTTTCGTCTGTCCATTGATTTTTTATCCTGTTTTTTACTTCTTCATAGCTAACATTATCTCTTTTCATAACTCTATCGATTCGTAACTCTTCAGGAGCGGTAACTGTGATTATTTTATCACATAATTTATTACTTCCATTTTCAAAAAGAATAGCATTTTCGTACAAAATATAATCTTTGTCTTTATGCGTTTTTAGAAAATCTTGTAAATGTTGATGTACCACAGGATGAACAATTGAGTTTAGTGTTTTTAACTTTTCTTTATCTGAAAAAACAATACCTGCCAAAAAAGGTCGATTCAAGAGTCCTTCACTATTATAAACTTCTTCTGAAAATTCCTCGATTAAACGTTCTTTAATTTGCTTAGAGGTATTCATTAACTTTTTCGCTTCATCATCCGCAAAATACACCACAACATTATCAAATGCTGCTAGCATTTTAGCTACTGTAGTTTTACCACTTCCTATTCCTCCTGTCAATCCTACTAACATATTGTCCTCTCTTATTTTTGAATCAAGAAATCTATTTTTTGTGGAGTTATCCTAACTGAAGAAACAAGATTTGATTTTTTCTTAAATTTTGGAACTAAGTAAGCCAATCCTTTTTCAACAGAAGATTGATAATCGCATACTATTTCAAACGATTCTTCCGTAATTTTACTATAATTTTTCAAACCTACTTTATAGGTAACAGTTACCTTTTTAGGATATACTTTTAAATCTACATCAGAAGGTATATTTATAATATTAATGGGTAATTCAAAGGTTCCTTCTGTGTATTTATCTGTAAAAATTTCTGCTGCTACATTGCTGTTACTTAACTTGATGTTTGCATACTCTTCCGGAAGGTTTAAATCAACAGTAATTTTAACATCTTCTGAAACATCTTCAAGTTCAACACTTTTAGTAGCAACACTTGAAACTGCATTAATCTCTTCCTCAGGACCAGAAATTAACACACTATCTGGTTTAACAATAACATCAGACAAACCATAACCAGGTTTAAATCTTATTGCATTGGTAAATTTAACAGGTACACTTTTAGTTCGATAGGTACCCAAATTCAAATGAATCGTGTCGTCTACAACCTCAAGTAACTCTAACCCAGATTTAAGTTGATTTTGTAGCTCAGTCTTTTGATCATCCGTTAACAAATAATACTTCCATTTGTTCCTTTTGTATTTATCAAGAGACAATGTAACCTTCTTACTAAATATGTTTGTAGAAAAGAGCTTAAAGCCATTTCCTTTAATTAATAGTTTTATTTGATTTGTTGGAGCCTCTCTAAAAACTTTTTCCTGAGGTAAGTTTTCATATTCAACATCAAAAACTATTTCAGTTTTGTACTCTTTTGACAGATTAATTAAAAACCACATCAAAAAAGAAGCTGCTAAAAAACTAAGAAAAATTTTAGGTATGTTTTTTATAGTGTCCAAAGAATATTTTTTTATGCAATCTACTTAAAAACAAAAAAGTGAGCAAAAGCTCACTTTAACTATTTTTAAATACCGTTTATTTTTCGGTTTGTTTTTGAGTAAGTTCCATTGAAATAGCAGCTCTCTCAAATTTAATTTTTCCTGCTCCTGTTTCAATAACAACGGTATTATTGTTATCGTTGATCTCGGCTATTCTTCCATGAATTCCGCTTGTTGTAACAACCTTAGCTCCTTTTTTAATTTCAGATCTAAATTGTTTTTCTTTTTTCTGACGAGCCATTTGTGGTCTTATCATAAAAAAGTACAACACTCCTAGCATTGCTACAAAAGGAAGCATTTGCATTAAACCACTTGTATCTGCTTGTAATAAAATCATGTAAGACATTAAGCTTTATTTTTTGGAGTTACCATTCCTGTTACCTTAACTTGCTCCTGACCTTTAGAAGTATTCGTTGTTAACGTAACTGTTTTACTTTGTTTATTAGGCTTTCCTGCCGTGTTAAACTTTACTTGAATCTCAGCAGTATCTCCTGGTTTAATAGGATCTTTTGGCCAAGTTGGCACAGTACAACCACAAGTTGCCTTAGCATCTGTTATTACTAAATCAGATTTACCAGTATTGGTAACCTTAAAAGAAGTTTCTACTACAAAACCTTCTTCAACAGTTCCGAAATCGAACACTTCTTTATCGAAAGCTATTTCTGGTGCTCCTTGGCTAATTTCTTTATCTCTTTGATTCGCTTGTGTAACGTTTTCTTGTTTAACTTTTGCAGCCGCATTTCCACTATTACATGAAACAACTGAACTAAAAGAAACAGCCAACGCTAAAATTCCAATTATTTTTTTCATTATTATTTGGTTTTTAACTTCAACAAAAATATTTATTTTTTTTATAATAAACCTCTTCCTATTTTGACCATCTTATTACTTTCGGTATAGTCTTTAGCAATCTTATCTAAAACTCCATTGATAAAGTAACCACTTTTACTTGTAGAATAATCTTTTGCTAACTCTATATATTCATTTATAGATACTCTACTAGGTATAGATGAAAAATGCAAAAACTCAGTAATGGCCATTTTAATAAGAATCATATCAATATCTGCAATCCTATCTGCCTCCCAGTTAGGAGTTTTCTCTTTGATATCTTCTTCATATTTATGATGATTCAACATCACTTTGTTGAATAAATCAGAAACAAATCTTTTGTCTTGATCATCTTTATAAAGCTGCCCTAACACAAAAGGATTTTCTTTCTTCTGCTTATTCAGGGTTTTAACAATCCACGTATTTACAAAAGGAATATCATCAACCCAAGAAATCATTGTGTCTTCAAAATAATCTGCTAATTTTTCATTAGGAGCGATAATTTCTTTGAAAAAATTAACCACAAAAATTCGATCTTCATGATAAGAATCTTCAGAGGAATTCATGTAATCTTTGTAAAGTTTACTTGAGTTTAATTCCTCCCAAATAATTTTCACATATTCTTCTTCAATATCCCAGTTATTTAGTTTATTCAGTTCTAAATAGCCCTCTAAACTAACACTATCTCTTATCTGAGCTAACAGTCTATTTTCAATAAACTTAATATTAG
This sequence comes from Tenacibaculum skagerrakense, assembly GCF_004345825.1. Taxonomy (GTDB): domain Bacteria; phylum Bacteroidota; class Bacteroidia; order Flavobacteriales; family Flavobacteriaceae; genus Polaribacter; species Polaribacter skagerrakensis. The sequence continues at coordinate 175,303 of NZ_SLXM01000002.1, read as the reverse complement.
GATTTAAATCTTCTTTAGTTGCTAAGATTTTCTTTTTAGAAAGTTCAATTTTTTTTGCAGCATACTTTTGAACTTCTACTAGAAGCTGAAGGTTTAAGACGTATAAATCATACATTTTTTGAATGCTGAACTTCAAAAACTTTTCTTCTTTTAGTAAGTCTGAAGTGTGTGACTGTTGCATTGCGTAAACAGACTGCATTACTTTTAAACGAATATGTCTTCTATTAATCATTAAATGAGGAACTTTAAAAAGGGCGATAGAAAATGTTTCTATCGCCCCGCAAAAATATAATATTTATTGGTTTTGTCTAGCTATTTTGCTCTTTTTTACGCTGATCAATTCTTCCTTGTGCAATATTGAAAGCAGCTTGGTGAGTAGTGATGTTCTCTTTTTCTGCTAATTCAAAAATTTCAAGTGTTGTATTATAAATGTTTTCAGTTCTCTTGATGCTTTCAGCTTTATCATATCCTTCTACCTCAGCATAAACATTTATAATTCCTCCAGCATTGATTAAGAAATCAGGTGCATAAGCAATTCCTCTTTCTCTTAACATTTTACCGTGTTTTAATTCGTTTGCTAATTGATTATTAGCTGCTCCTGCAATTACAGACGCCTTTAATTGAGCAATGCTTTCGTCATTTATAGTAGCTCCTAAAGCACACGGTGCATAGATATCGATATCTAATCCATAAATATCATTTCCTAACACAACATTTGCATTGTATTTTTTGCTTAACTCTTCTAAACGAGCCTCATTAATATCGTTTAAGATTACTTGAGCTCCTTCATCTGTTATGTGTTTAACTAATGTTTCACCAACATGTCCTACTCCTTGAACTAAAACTTTCTTACCTGCTAAGTTATCAGAACCAAACTTATACTTTGCAGCAGCTTTCATTCCCATATACACTCCATATGCCGTAACTGGCGATGGGTTTCCAGAACCACCAATAGATTCAGAAACACCAGTAACATGAGGTGTAACTTCTCTAATAATATCCATGTCGCGAGTTTCCATACCCACGTCTTCTGCTGTAATGTATTTCCCGCTTAATGAATTTACGAATTCACCAAACTTACGCATTAAAGCATCGTTCTTTTGTGTTTTTGCATCACCAATAATTACTGCCTTACCACCTCCAAGGTTTAAACCAGTAATAGCTGATTTATAAGTCATTCCACGAGATAAACGTAAAACATCATTTAATGCCTCCCACTCTGTTTTGTACTGCCACATTCTAGTACCTCCTAAAGCAGGTCCTAAAGTTGTATTGTGAATACCAATAATTGCTTTTAATCCTGTATCTTCGTCATTGCAAAAAACGATTTGCTCGTGACCATCGAAAGATAGTTGCCCAAAAACAGGATCGTTTTTAAGGTCTTTAGTATCAATAATTTCAGACATCATATAGTGTTTGTTTTAAATGAAGAAATTATCATTCTTCAAATTTATAGGTAACAAAAATATGAATTTCATAATTACAAAGCAATATGCTAATCTGAAATTAAGAATATTATAATAACAAACAGTAAAGTTTATCAAATTAACATATTTATTTTAATAACATTAAAGAATTGAAAGCATTACAATATCTTAACAAATATTTCATCAAATACAAATGGAGATTATTTATAGGGGTAATTATTACAATTTTATCAAAATTACTCTCTTTAAAGATTCCTGAAATTATAAAAAATTCTTTAAATATTGTTGAAGACTATGTAAAAGGAAAAGAAACTGATTTAGCAGCAGTTAAGCATGAATTATTAATCAATATTTTAATAATTATTGGTGTTACCTTACTGGCAGGTTTCTTTACTTTCTTGATGCGTCAAACAATTATTGTAGTTTCAAGACTTATTGAGTTCGATTTAAAAAACGAGATATACCAACAATACCAAAATTTATCAGTTAATTTTTATAATAAAAACAGAACTGGAGATTTAATGAACAGAATATCTGAAGACGTTTCCAAAGTACGTATGTATTTTGGACCAGCTATTATGTACTCATTAAACATGATTGTTCTTTTTGCTATTGGTTTTACCAAAATGCTAAATTCTGATTACAAGTTAACATTATATACGCTACTCCCTTTTCCTATTTTATCAATTTCTATCTTTTGGTTAAGTAGAGAGATTAACAGAAAAACAACCATTGTTCAACAGTACTTATCTAAACTAACAACTTTCAACCAGGAGTTCTTCTCTGGAATAAATGTGGTAAAATCGTACGCTATTGAAAATGCCGTTTTTTCAAACTTTACAGAGTTAGCGGAAGAAGCAAAAGAAAAAAATATAGAGCTATCAAAAGTACAAGCCTTATTTTTCCCTTTAATGATTTTACTAATTGGTATTAGCAACATCTTAGTGTTATATATAGGTGGTAAACAATACATCGCTGGTGAAATTCAAATTGGTGTAATTGCTGAATTTATTTTATACGTTAATATATTAACTTGGCCAGTAGCCATTGTAGGTTGGGTAACATCGATTATTCAACAAGCAGAAGCATCTCAAACGAGAATTAATGAGTTTTTAGAACAAGTTCCTGAAATAAGAAATACAGCAACAGAAAGAACCCAAATAAAAGGAAAAGTAACGTTTAACAACGTGTTGTTAACTTATGATGATACCAATATTACAGCGTTAAAAAACATAAGCTTCACTGTAGAAGAAGGAGAAACTTTAGCTATTATGGGTAAAACCGGAAGCGGAAAATCATCTATTGTGAATATGATTGCTAGAATGTATGATACTACTGAAGGAACTGTATTAATAGATGATAAGCCTATTAAAGAATTTCATTTAGATGATGTAAGAGATCAAATAGGTTTTGTTCCTCAAGATCCATTTTTATTTTCAGATACTATTGAAAACAATATAAAGTTTGGAAAAAAAGACGCTACTGAAGAAGAAATAATTACCGCTGCAAAAAATGCTGTAATCCATGAAAATATTATAGATTTTGCAAACGGATACAAAACAATATTAGGAGAAAGAGGTGTTACTTTATCTGGTGGACAAAAACAAAGAACATCGATTGCTAGAGCCATTATTAAAGATCCTAGAATTTTAATTTTTGATGATTGTTTATCGGCTGTAGATACTGAGACCGAAGAAAAGATATTATCAAATTTAGAAAGGGTTTCTAAAAACAAAACAACTTTTATCATTAGCCACAGAGTCTCTTCCGCAAAAAATGCAGATAAGATTATCATTTTAGAAGACGGAAAAATTATAGAACAAGGAACTCACAATCAATTAATAACACAAAACGGCACCTATAAAAATTTATATGACCAACAACTCCTAGAAAAAGAAATTTAGAGTTTTATGTGTACAAGTAAAATATTTTGTTAGATTTGTTTACGTAAAAATTAAATAAACTACGATTTTTTAAGACTTCGAATTATGAGCGAGAGAGTAGAACAAGAAGAAATCTTTTCACAAGTATTAAGAGCTGGAAGAAGAACATATTTTTTTGACGTTAGATCTACAAAAGCAGATGATTACTACTTAACAGTAACCGAAAGCAAAAAGTTTACTCACGATGATGGATCTTTCCACTATCAAAAACATAAAATTTATCTTTACAAAGAAGACTTTGTTGACTTCAAAGAAATGCTAAACAAAGCAACAGATTTTATCATTGATAATAAAGGAAGCGAAGTTATTAGCGAACGTCATCAAAAAGACTTTAAGAAACAAGATGAAAATGGATTTGTAGAGCAAACTACAGAAAGCTTTACAGACGTTTCTTTCGACGATATATAAAATTTTAATTCAAATTCAATTTACACAAAGTAAAAGCCACTTAATAAGTTGTTTAACATCTTATTGGTGGTTTTTCTTTTATAGAACACTTTTCATAGCTCCTGACTTTTGAACAGTTTCTAACCATTCTTTTTCAGGAACACTATCCTTGGTAATTCCTCCTCCTACATAAATTTTCGCTGTAAAATTAGCATGTAATTGCATACATCTTAAATTAACAAACAAATTAGACTCTATAGTTTCTGTATTTGTGTTAAGGTTAAGTTCTCCTAAAAAACCAGTGTAAAACTGACGATTATACCCTTCTTTTTCTAGAATAAACTGTTTAGCACTTTCTTTTGGCAAACCACAAACAGCTGGTGTTGGATGTAAGACATTAATTATATCAGAAACTGTATTCTTCATTTCCCCTTTCACCATAGTTCTCAAGTGTAACAACCCTCCTATTCTAATAGTTTCTAATTCGGAAATTGATAATTCTTCACTAATTGACTCTAATTTACTTTTTATAAAATCCGTAACTATATACTGCTCTTCAACTTCTTTTGATGACCAAGAAGGACTGATATTTTCTTGATACACTTGAGTACCTGCTAAAGACATTGTTCTGTAATCCTTGTTCTTAGTTGCTACTAATGTTTCTGGTGTAGCTCCCATCCATTTTCCTATTTTAGGATGATACCAGAAATACACAAAAGCAGTTGGATATTTTTGCACCAACTTTTTAAACGTAGCAATTTCCGAAAAACCATCTTCCAAAAGCACCTCTTCAGCTCTAGACATGACTAATTTTAAAAACTGATTGTCTTTTATAGCATCAACAGCTTTACTCACTAAACCTACATGAAACTCCTTTTGACTTTTATTTTCTAAAACCTTTTGAGTATCTTGAAAATTAACGTCGAAAGTTATTCTCTCTTGCTGTATAATTGAATTTTTCTCTGGAAACAAAATAGCTTTGTTCTCACTATCAAAAGGAGCAAAAATAAAACCTGACTCAGAATAATCTTGACTGTAATGCACACCTACATCTTCCTGAAAAAAAGCCTGTAAAAAATCTGAATTCGGAGTTTTGTAAATAACAAATGGCAAATCTTTAGAAAGTGCACTTTCTATATTCTCTAAAATTTTCAATCTGCGTGCTTTAATAATTGTTCTTTAATAAAATCAAAATTTGACCATACCAAACCATGATTTCCTTTTTCTAAATCAACTAATTGAAATTGATTGGAATCAAATTGCTCTTGAAGTAGTTTTGAATTTTCATACGGCACAATCCAATCGCTAGTTCCGTGAATACTAACAACTTTATTCGGAGTATTACTCCATTCTTTTTCAAATTTTTTCAAATCTTCACGATGCGACAATTTTTCTTTAGAAGCTTGCTTCCATACTTTTGGAACTAACCATCTCGTCAATTTCCATTTGTAAAAATTAAGCATCCAAGGCATTGGTTCAACTTTGCTATGAACCGCCGGTGCTAATAGAATTATCTTCTTTACTTTTTCTTTAACCGATAATGCAATAGGACCTCCATAAGAATAACCAACAAGTACTACTTTATCTTTGTTTAAATCTTTAATTATATCCAACAACATTTCTCTTTCAAAAGCAATACTTTCTTGAACTGGATTTTCATCTTTATAATTGTAGCCAATCCTATCGTAAGCAATCATATTGAACTTATGCTGTAGTAAACTATCTGAAAGATATTTAGAAAAATCATTTAATGACCCAATGGTTCCATGTACAAAAACCAACGTTGAGAGTGAGGTGTCTTTTTTTATTTCTATTTTTCTATACGTAAATTCCTTAAACTTCTCTTTAGTCAAAATAGGTTTTACATAACTGTTCTCATACGCTTCTAATACTTGCTCATCTGACTTTGGCGAAGTAAAAACTGTAAATACAATATATAGCGATACAATTAAAACTAAAATTATTATAGAAACGATCTTGACTATTTTTTTAAACACTACTACTTATTTTTATCAAGAACTATGTTTGTTAACTTACAGATAGAAATAAGATTGTCTTCTTCATCAACAATTTTTATCTCCCATAAATGTGTAGTTCTACCTCTATGAATTGGTCTTGCGGTTCCATAAACAACACCTTCTTTTTTACTTTTTAAATGATTGATGCTTAACTCTATTCCTTTAACTATTTTATCTTTTGACTTTAAAAAATATGCAGAAGCTAAACTCCCTACAGTTTCAGCCAAAGCTGCAGTAGCTCCTCCGTGCAAAATACCATATGGTTGATGAACTTTAGAGTTTACAGGCATTTTTGCTGTAACGTAATCTTCACCTACATCCACAAACTCAATTTCAAGAGTTTCCATTAAAGTGTTGGTATTATAGGAATTAAGTTGCTTTAAAATTTCTTCTTTCTTCATTTAGGAATAAAATGTTCAAAAACTTAAATAAGGAGTAAAAATACGTATTTTTGTAGTCTATTAAAAATTAAGAAATGTATAAAGTTCGTGCTATTTTAGATGTTGATGAAGATGTAATAAGAACCATTGCGTTTGATGAAAATTTATCTCTAGAAAAATTACATTTTGAGATTGCTAAAGCTTTTGGATTTGATGGAGGTGAAATGGCTTCTTTCTATAAAAGTGATAGTGAATGGAATCAAGGATTAGAAATACCTTTATTCAATATGGCTGAAGCTGGAGAAGAATTATCAATGGCCTCTTGTATCACTAAAGAAATACTTGAAAAGAAAAATGATAAACTAATCTATGTTTATGATTTCCTTCAAATGTGGACTTTTTATGTTGAGTTAATTGAAGTTTCTGATGAAAAAAATCAGGACACAACTACTATTTTGAGTATTGGAGAGGTTCCTAACAAAGCTCCTGAAAAGGTTTTTGAATCGGATGATATCCTTAGTGACTTTGAAGATGAAGACGAAGATATGTTCAATGACTTCGAAGACTTAGACAGCTTAGATTTAGATAATTATTAAGCCTTTATACTCAAGTTAATCTAATACACTTTATAATATCCCGTAACATTTTGGTATCTTGTTCGTCGAATAGAAAACTGACAAAACTTTATACTATTGGATACCATTTTATCTATTAAGAATCTCGACAAAAAATATGGTCGTATTCACGCTGTAAAAAATCTTTCATTTGATATTGAGAAAGGAAATGTTTATGGAATTTTAGGTCCTAACGGAAGTGGAAAATCTACTACTTTAGGAATTATCTTAAATGTTGTAAACAAAACTGCTGGAGAATTTTCTTGGTTTGGCGGAACCATGTCTACACATAATGCACTAAAAAGAGTTGGAGCAATTATTGAACGCCCAAACTTTTATCCTTATATGACAGCAGTTCAAAACCTTGAACTTATCTGTAAAATCAAAGGAGTGCCATACACCAATATTGAAGAAAAACTTAAAACAGTTAATCTTTACGAAAGAAGAAATAGCAAGTTTAAAACCTATTCTTTAGGAATGAAACAGCGTCTTGCTATTGCTTCTGCACTACTAAACAATCCAGAGATTTTAATTTTAGATGAACCTACTAATGGATTAGACCCTCAAGGTATTCATGAAATTAGACAAATAATAAAAGAAATTGCTAAAAATGGAACAACCATATTATTAGCTTCTCACCTTTTAGATGAAGTTGAAAAAGTTTGTTCACATGTAGTTGTAATTAGAAACGGATTAAAACTTTACAGTGGTAGAGTTGAGAACATGGTAGCTTCTAACGGAATTATTGAAGTAAAAACAGATGGTGATCAAGATCTTTTAGTGAAAACATTGAAAAACTATTATGATATCGCAACTGTTAATGTAGAAGATGATTTAATTGTAGCTAGACTTGAAAATGAAACTACTGCATCAGAAATCAACAAATACCTATTCGAAAAAGGAATTATTGTTTCTCACTTAGTTATGCGTAAACCTAGTTTAGAAGAACAGTTCTTAAACTTAACAAATAACTAATCAAAAAAACTACCACTATGTTACGTCTTTTAAATATTGAATTTCACAAATTAAAACACAATAGAGCCAGTAAGGTTTTATCTATCATATATTTTGGTTTATTAACTTCTATCGCATTAATAGCCGCTATAAAATTTGACATTGGACCTGTTAAGTTTCATCTTGCAGAACAAGGAATATTTAACTTTCCATACATCTGGCATTTTAACACATTTATTGCGGCTATGTTTAAGTTTTTCTTACTCTTGGTTATTGTATCCATGATGGCTAACGAGTACAGTTACAAAACATTAAAACAAAACTTAATTGACGGTTTAAGCAAAAAAGAATTCATCCTTTCTAAGTTTTATACAGTAATTGTCTTTGCTGCAATTTCAACATTGTTTGTATTTGTTGTATCCTTAATATTAGGACTTATCTACTCTGATTTCAATGAATTATCTATCATTTTTTCAGGTTTGGAATACTTTATTGCATTTTTCATAAAGCTTGTAGGGTTCTTTTCTTTCGGTTTGTTCTTAGGTATTTTAATTAAAAGATCTGCCTTTGCGGTAGCTGCTATGATTGTATGGCTTATTATTGAAAGTATGTTTAAAGGATACTTGTATTGGACTTTTAGAGATTTAAAAATGGCTGCTGGAGCTGAAGTTGCTAAAATCATGCAGTTCTTTCCTCTAGAAGCAATGGCAAACCTCATAAAAGAACCGTTTACTCGTTTAGGAGCTGTAAAATCTGTAGCAAAACAAATTGGAGAAGAATTTGTTGCGGATTATTCTGTTCATGTTTTTGATGTTATTATCGTTTTGATTTGGACGGCCATATTCATTGTTCTTTCATATAAATTATTAAAGAAAAGAGATTTATAAAAAACACCTATAATCATTTAGTACAACTTTAATCTAATTTACGGGTAGGGTTTTACGTTGTATAATTGTTTTATTATTAGATGTTAATACTAATACACAACGCCTTTATCGGCGTTTTTTTTAGTAAATTGCCAGCCTTTTAATCAATTATATGAACAAAATAAAAGCTACTCTTCTAGTTATATTTTTTACAAGTATTGTAGGTATAAATGCTCAAGTAGATGTTAATAATAACGCAGAACCAGAATCAAGTTTTTCTCCTGAACAATTAATTTCAGACGTTTTAATTACAGGATCTTGTAATACTGTTTCTAATGTAACTTCTCAAGTAAGTGGAACACCAACTGAACAACCTTTTAAAAACTACGGTTTTTTTAAACGCCAAGCAGGAAGTTCTTTTCCTTTTGAAGAAGGGATAGTTTTAACTTCTGGTATTGCAAGTAGAATTCAAGCTAATGCAGTAGGAGGAACTCTGAGTACTGCAACTACTGGAAATTCTGATGCAGATCTCGCTAACACTCTTGGTGTGCCAACTGGTCAAATTTCTGACGCAGCCGTTATAGAGTTTGATTTTGTTCCTAAATCTACCAGGATTAGTTTTAGATATTTAATGGCTTCTCAAGAATATCAAGGAGCTTTTCCTTGTAGTTTTGCGGATAGTTTTGCTTTTTTATTAAGGCAAAGTACCGAAACTAACTATACTAATATTGCTGTGGTACCTGGAACAACAACTCCAGTTAGTGTAACTAACGTACATGCTGAAATCCCAGATGGTGCTGGTGGAGTTCAGTGTTCCGCTCAAAACGAAAGTTTTTTTGCTGGTTCTGATATAAGTGAAACTGGTTTTGCTGGTAGAACTGTTGTATTAACAGCACAAGCAGATGTAATTCCAAACGTAACATATCACATAAAACTCGTTGTGGCTGATTTTAGCGATCAAGTTTTTGACACTGCCGTTTTTCTGGAAAAAGGAAGTTTTAATTTAGGATTAAATCTAGGTAATGATTTAACAATAGCAGGAGACAACTCAGTTTGTGGAGACAGTACTTTACTAACAGCAAATGTTACGGCTACTTCTTATAAATGGTATAAAGATGGTGTTGAGATACCTGGTGAAACTAGTCAGACTTACTTAGCAAATTTAGGAAACGGAACTTACACTTGTGAGATTAATGATGCTGGCTGTACAGATAGTGATGACATTGTTCTAGAATTTTCTGAACCAGCAACTGCGATTCCTCCTATTTCAGATTTATCTAATTGTGAAAGCAACACGTTTGATTTAACATTACGCACGAACGATATATTGAACGGACAAGATCCAGCTAATTTTGAAGTTTTATTTTTTAGTGATCCAAGTTATTTTAATCAAATAACTACACCTACAGCCTTTATTAGTCCGAGTGACAATGAAACTATTTATGTAAGAAAAAGAAATAGAAATGCTAATAACTGTTTTACAGATGGGACTTTTAGAGTATTGAATTTTGATAACCCTGTTGGTCAAACCGCATCAGATTACGAAGTCTGTGATGATGTTGCTAATGGAGGCGATACCGATGGTTTTTATAATGACTTTATATTATCAACCAAAGATAGTGAAGTTTTAGGAGGACTAGACCCTACGCTATTCAATGTATCATATCACACAACCTTATCAGGAGCTCAAACGGATAATAGTACTGATGCAATTGACAAAAACAATCCTTATAGAAATGCTACAATTAATGAGCAAACTATTTATGTAAGAATTGAAAATGTAGCTAACACCAATTGTTTTACGGTTTCTGAACCTGCTACCGCTTTTATGCCATTTCGATTAATCATTCATCCATTACCTGTCATTGCTAACAATCCAGCACAAATTAATCAATGTGATACAGATAGTGATCTTATAACCAATATCAACTTAACACAAGCAGAAATATCTATTTCGAATAACCATACTAACGAAACTTTCCAATACTACCCAACACAGGCTGATGCCATTGCAGATACTGCACAAATTACTGATCCTGTTTCTCATACTGCAACTAATGGTGATTCTGTTTGGGTAAGAACAATTTCTAGTGAAGGATGTTTTAGAATCTCTAGATTAGATATTACTATTTCTTTTGCTGGAGATGTAGCTTATAATGAAGAATTTACTACCTGTGATGATTTCTTAGATGCTGATGGAAATGATACTATCAACAACGATGATAGAGACGGAATTGCTAATTTCGATATCAGTCCTGCTATTGATGATATTAAATTATTATTCGACCCTACTATTAGAAACGATTTAGATGTGTTATTCTTTGAAACTGCGGCAGACAGAGATGCGGTTATTAACCAAATTCCTGATCCTGCTAATTATAGAAACACGAATATTCCTGCATCTACTCAGCAATCTATTTTTGTGAAAATTATTAATAGAATCAATAACGATTGTACTGGTTTAGGTGAGTTTTTCATTAGAGTATTACCTCTTCCAGAATTCGAGATAACTACGCCTCAAATAGTGTGTTTAAACAGTCCTTCTTTTATTGAAGCTGAAATGCCTGATGGAACTTATACTTATGAATGGAGGCGTAATGGTGTTATCGACACTTCTTCAACAAGTGAAACTTTAGACATTACACAAGGCGGAACTTATGAAGTAACAGCAATTAATACAACCACAAATTGTACAAGAACTAGAAGAATCATTGTAAACGAATCTATCATAGCAACTTTAACCGAAGATGATGTTACTATTATTGATGATTCTACTAATAACTCAATCACCATTGATAATAGTAACAATAACCTAGGTATTGGTGATTACGAATTTGCACTACAAGATGAAAGTAATAATACCATTATCAGAGATTTTCAAGATACTCCTATGTTTGAGAACTTAAACGGTGGTGTGTACACCATTTTGGTAAGAGACAAAAACGGTTGTGGAGTTACCGAACTGGAGGTCTCGGTACTTGAATTCCCAAAATATTTCACGCCTAATAATGACGGTGTAAATGATGTTTGGGTAGTAAAAGGTGCAAGTACAACTTTTTATCCTCAAAGTAGCATTCATATTTTTGACAGATACGGAAACCCAATAACTGAAATCGCTATTGACGGACAAGGTTGGGATGGGTTATACAATGGAAAAGTATTACCTTCAAACGACTACTGGTTCAACATTGAATTAACTGATAGAAACGGAAATAAAATTAACAGAAAAGGACATTTCTCTCTACTTAGAAAGTAAAAAGTATTTTTTTTAATTTAGCAGTAATATAACTCAAGACTATGAAAAGGATTATTCTGACTTTTTTCTGCTTATTAAGTGTTTATATAAACGCTCAAGATGGTGCTACTACTTGTGATATGGCAGAACCAATGTGTTCAGATAATGCTGGAGTTAAAATATTTAATAATGTAACTAATATTCCTGGTTCTGGACAAATTGGTTGTTTGATAACTACTCCTAATCCAGCTTGGTTTTTTATTAGAGTGCAAAGTAGTGGTGATTTAAACTTTAGAATTATCCAATCTTCAAATTTTGATACTAGCGGAAATCCGTCCGGCTCTCCTATTGATGTGGATTTTGTTGCTTGGGGACCATTTTCTTCGCCAGATTCAAATTGTACGAACTTAGCAAACAATTGTTTAGACAATGCTGGAAATTCAATTACTTGTCCAAATAATACAGCTTTACCGGACTACTACATCAATAACGACGATAATACTAATATCGTTGATTGTAGTTACGATGGGACTTCTATTGAAACTTTTACAATTAACAATGCTCAAGCTGGTGAGTTTTATATTTTATTAATTACCAATTTTGAGAATATTCCGGGGCAAATAAAATTAGAGCAAACTAATTTTGGAACGTCTGGTGCAGGAGCAACCGACTGTTCTATTATTGTTGGTGAACTTGGCCCAGACCAATCCGTTTGTAACGGAACTCCTATAACACTAGATGGAACACCAGTAACCGGAACTGCTACTTCTTATGAGTGGCAAATTGATACAGGCTCTGGTTTCACTACAATTTCAGGAGAAACAAATGCTATACTTACCATTAATAATGATCAATCTGGTATTTATCGAGTGATAATTACAGACGATACTGGTAATACAACTTCGGATGATGTAACTATTACTTACTACCCTATTCCTATTGCAAACACTCCTACTGATATAAATTTTTGTGATGCAGATATGGATGGGTTTAACACTTTTGATCTTGAAAATGATGTTACTCCACAAATTTTAGGTTCTCAGGATCCTAATTTATTTGAAATAAACTACTTTTTAAGTCAAGCTGATGCAGATAACAATAATGTTCCCAATGCAATAACTAGTCCTTATACAAACCCTACACCTAATAGCAATCAAACAATATATGTAAGAATACACAATACTCTTGCTCCAGAAGCTTGTTATGATACAACTCAATTTAACCTAAGCGTTTCAGCTTTACCAGCTCCTAGTCAACCAACCGATATTATTGTATGTGACGATGTTCCTAATGGAGGCGATACCGATGGTTTTTATAATGACTTTATATTATCAACCAAAGATAGTGAAGTTTTAGGAGGACTAGACCCTACGCTATTCAATGTATCATATCACACAACCTTATCAGGAGCTCAAACGGATAATAGTACTGATGCAATTGACAAAAACAACCCTTATAGAAATGCTACAATTAATGAGCAAACTATTTATGTAAGAATTGAAAATGTAGCTAACACCAATTGTTTCGTTGCTTCCGATCCTGCTACCGCTTTTATACCATTTCGATTAGTCATTCATCCACTTCCTGTAATTGCTAACAATCCAGCACAGATTAATCAATGTGATACAGATAGTGATCTTACAACCAATATAAACTTAACACAAGCAGAAATATCTATTTCTAATAATCATACTAACGAAACTTTCCAATACTATCCTACACAAGCTGATGCCATTGCGGATACTGCACAAATTGCTGATCCTGTTTCTCACTCTGCTTCTGATGGTGATTCTGTTTGGGTAAGAACGATTTCTAACCAAGGATGTTTTAGAATTTCTAGATTGGACATCACCATTTCTTTTGCTGGTGATGTGGCTTATAATGAAGAATTTACTACCTGTGATGATTTCTTAGATGCTGATGGAAATGATACTATCAACAACGATGATAGAGACGGAATTGCTAATTTCGATATCAGTCCTGCTATTGATGATATTAAATCATTATTCGACCCTACTATTAGAAACGATTTAGATGTGTTATTCTTTGAAACTGAAGCTGACAGAGATGCGGTTATTAACCAAATTCCTGATCCTGCTAATTATAGAAACACCAATATTCCTGCATCTACTCAGCAATCTATTTTTGTGAAAATTATTAATAGAATCAATAACGATTGTACTGGTTTAGGTGAGTTTTTCATTAGAGTATTACCACTTCCTGAATTCGAGATAACTACGCCTCAAATAGTGTGTTTAAACAGTCCTTCTTTTATTGAAGCTGAAATGCCTGATGGAACTTATACTTATGAATGGAGGCGTAATGGTGTTATCGACACTTCTTCAACAAGTGAAACTTTAGACATTACACAAGGCGGAACTTATGAAGTAACAGCAATTAATACAACCACAAATTGTACAAGAACTAGAAGAATCATTGTAAGCGAATCTATCATAGCAACTTTAACCGAAGATGATGTTACTATTATTGATGATTCTACTAACAACTCAATCACCATTGGCAATAACAACAATAACCTAGGTATAGGTGATTATGAATTTGCTTTGCAAGATGAAAGCAATAATATTATCAGAGATTTTCAAGATACTCCTATGTTTGAGAACTTAAATGGTGGTGTGTATACCATTTTGGTAAGAGACAAAAATGGTTGTGGAGTGGCTGAACTGGAAGTCTCGGTACTTGAATTCCCGAAATATTTCACACCTAATAATGACGGTGTAAATGATGTTTGGGTAGTAAAAGGTGCTAGCACAACTTTTTATCCTCAAAGTAGCATTCATATTTTTGACAGATACGGAAATCCTATTACTGAAATCGCTATTGACGGACAAGGTTGGGATGGGTTATACAATGGAAAAGTATTACCTTCAAACGACTACTGGTTCAATATCGAATTAACTGATAGAAACGGAAATAAAATTACTAGAAAAGGGCATTTCTCTCTACTTAGAAAGTAAACTACTCATTTAGAAATAGAATAGTTAATTTAGCATTTTAATTTTTGATTAAAATGAAGAAACTAATTCTAATAACTGTCTATTTTTTTACTGTCACAATTTTTGCTCAAAAACAAGCAAATATTTGGTACTTTGGTCAAAATGCTGGACTTGATTTTTCTACAACTCCTCCTACTCCACTGACCGATGGACAACTTAATACCGATGAAGGTTGTTCTTCGTTTTCTGATAAAGATGGAAACCTCTTATTTTATTCAGACGGAATAAGAATTTTTAATAAAAACCATGTTTTAATGACATTTACAGATGGTTCACCTGCCGACAATTTAGGAGGAAATCCATCAAGTACGCAATCAGGTATGATTATACCTAGACCCGGGTCTGACACAATTTATTATCTCTTTACAGTTGGTACCAATTTTGTTCCAAATGGAATTACTAGTAACCCTGGATTTAATTTCTATACTATAGATATGTCTAGAAATGGTGGGTTGGGTGAAATTGTAGATGGACCGGTAAATTTAGCTGTAGATCCTTTCAGCACTTTAGATATCAGTACAATTTGGTCTGAAAAGGTAACTGCCGTTAAAGGAAATGAATGTGATACTTTTTGGGTTATTTCTTTTGCTCAAGGTGATTTTTATTCTTTTAAAGTAGATGTTAATGGAGTTGATGTTGCAGGTGTTGTAGTTAGTCCGGTAAACTTTTCAACCACAGATAAGAGAGGATATTTACAAGTTTCACCAAACGGACAATATATTGCTTTTGCTGACTATAGAGCTGGTCAACAAAATATTATTGGTAGCGCACAATTATTTAATTTTGATAATCAAACCGGTATAGTTTCTCCTAATCCTATAACATTAATTGGGGAAAACGAAAACGAATCTCCTTATGGTGTAGCTTTCTCTCAACAATCTAATAAATTGTATGTTTCTACTTACAATGGAACTAATTCAGTATATCAATTTGATTTAACGAATACCAATATTCCTTCTACTAGAAGTTTGATAAATTCAAAACAAGGATTTAGAGGCGGATTACAACTAGGACCAGATGGTAAAATTTATGCTTCTGTACCAAATAGTAATTTTTTAGATGTAATTGATAATCCGAATGATGATGCTAACAATGTAAACTATATTAACGATGCTATTTTCTTAAATGGTAGACGAACTGCACAAGGATTGCCTCCTTTTATTTCTTCATTATTACTACCTGTTGAAATAAGAGATGTTGCTACCAATGAAATTTTAAATAATCAAAACATTCAATATTGTATTGGTGAATCAGTAGAGATTTCTTCAGAAGCTATTACAGGAACCAATATTCAATACGAATGGACTTTTGACGATGGCATTTCAAGTTCTGTAGTTTCTACCCAGCCTACTCTTACGCTAAATAACTTAAACACCAGTAATAGCGGAACGTACTCTTTAGTAATTACCTTGATTGATGATTGTAACAATGCAACCAATTTAGAAGGCTCTTTCAATATTGGAATTTTTGAACCTGCTAGTGCTTCTCCCGTTAGTGATATTAACTTTTGTGATACAGATGGAGACGGATTTCATTCGTTTGACTTTCAAAATGATATTAACCCGATTGTTCTAGGTAGCTTAGACCCAAATCAGTTTGAAGTTTATTACTTTTTAAACCAATCAGATGCTGATAATAATAGTGTTCCAAGTGCATTGAATAATCCTTATACGAATGCTACGCCTTTTCCTAATAATCAAGATATTTTTGTAAGAGTTCAAAACAAAGATGCTCCAAATGCTTGTTATGCTATAACTCAGTTTACGTTATCAATTACCGCACTCCCAAGTCCTAGCCAACCTACAGATTACGAAGTCTGTGATGATGTTGCTAATGGAGGCGATACCGATGGTTTTTATAATGACTTTCTATTATCAACCAAAGATAGTGAAGTTTTAGGCGGATTGGATCCTACTCTATTTAATGTTTCTTATCATACAACTTTGTCGGGTGCACAAACAGACAATGCTACTAATGCAATTGACAAAAACAATCCTTACAGAAATGCTACAATTAACGAGCAAACTATTTATGTAAGAATTGAAAATGTAGCTAACACCAATTGTTTTACTGCTTCTGATCCTGCCACTGCTTTTATGCCTTTCAGACTTGTAGTTAATCCGCTACCTGTGATTGCTAACAACCCGGCACAGATTAATCAATGTGATACAGATAGTGATCTCACAACCAATATCAACTTAACACAAGCTGAAATATCTATTTCTAATAACCATACTAACGAAACTTTCCAATACTATCCTACACAAGCTGATGCCATTGCGGATACTGCACAAATTGCTGATCCTGTTTCTCACTCTGCTTCTGATGGTGATTCTGTTTGGGTAAGAACGATTTCTAACCAAGGATGTTTTAGAATTTCTAGATTGGACATCACCATTTCTTTTGCTGGTGATGTGGCTTATAATGAAGAATTTACTACCTGTGATGATTTCTTAGATGCTGATGGAAATGATACTATCAACAACGATGATAGAGACGGAATTGCTAATTTCGATATCAGTCCTGCTATTGATGATATTAAATCATTATTCGACCCTACTATTAGAAACGATTTAGATGTGTTATTCTTTGAAACTGAAGCTGACAGAGATGCGGTAATCAATCAAATTCCTGATCCTGCTAATTATAGAAATACCAATATTCCTGCATCTACTCAGCAATCTATTTTTGTGAAAATTATTAATAGAATCAATAACGATTGTACTGGTTTAGGTGAGTTTTTCATTAGAGTTTTACCACTTCCTGAATTCGAGATAACTACACCTCAAATAGTGTGTTTAAACAGTCCTTCTTTTATTGAAGCTGAAATGCCTGATGGAACTTATACTTATGAATGGAGACGTAATGGTGTTATCGACACTTCTTCAACAAGTGAAACCCTTGACATTACACAAGGCGGAACCTATGAAGTAACAGCAATTAATACAACCACAAATTGTACAAGAACTAGAAGAATCATTGTAAGCGAATCTATCATAGCAACTTTAACCGAAGATGATGTTACTATTATTGATGATTCTACTAATAACTCCATCACAATTGATAACAGCAACAACAACCTAGGTATTGGTGATTATGAATTTGCTTTGCAAGATGAAAGCAATAATATTATCAGAGATTTTCAAGATACTCCAATGTTTGAGAGCTTAAATGGTGGTGTGTATACCATTTTGGTAAGAGACAAAAATGGTTGTGGTGTGGCTGAACTAGAAGTATCGGTACTTGAATTCCCGAAATATTTCACGCCTAATAATGATGGTGTAAATGATATTTGGGTAGTGAAAGGTGCTAGCACAACTTTTTATCCTCAAAGTAGCATTCATATTTTTGACAGATACGGAAATCCTATTACTGAAATCGCTATTGACGGACAAGGTTGGGATGGGTTATACAATGGAAAAGTATTACCTTCAAACGACTACTGGTTCAATATCGAATTAACTGATAGAAACGGAAATAAAATTAACAGAAAAGGACATTTCTCTCTACTTAGAAAGTAAATAAGTATCCTTATTTTTGTATAATGGATTTTCAATTAGTTTCAGATTTTCAACCTACCGGTGATCAACCTCAAGCAATTCAACAACTTTCCGATGGAATTGTAAACGGTGAAAAGTACCAAACACTATTAGGTGTTACAGGCTCAGGTAAAACATTTAGTGTTGCAAATGTAGTAGCAGAAGTTAATAGACCAACTTTAGTATTGGCTCATAATAAAACGTTAGCGGCTCAGTTGTATTCAGAGTTCAAACAATTTTTTCCAAACAATGCGGTAGAGTATTTTGTTTCGTATTATGATTACTATCAACCTGAAGCTTACATTCCTGTTACCGGAACTTATATTGAAAAAGATTTATCTATCAATGATGAAATTGAACGCTTAAGAATTAGCACTTCCTCTTCTCTATTATCAGGAAGAAGAGATGTTTTAGTAGTTGCTTCAGTTTCTTGTTTATATGGTATTGGAAATCCAATCGAGTTTAAAAAGAATGTAATTCAAATTGAAACTGGACAACAAATTTCTAGAACTAAATTCCTACATCAACTAGTAACTAGTTTATATTCCAGAACTGAAGTTGAGATTAAAAGTGGAACTTTTAAAGTAAAAGGAGATGTTGTGACCATTTATCCTTCTTATGGTGAAAACGGTTATAAAGTTCACTTTTTTGGTGACGAAATAGAAGAAATTGAATCTTTTGATTTAGAAAGCAATCAAATTATTGAAGAATTTGATCAACTAAATATTTATCCAGCAAACCTATTTGTTACTTCTCCTGATATTCTTCAAAATGCAATTCATCAAATCCAAGACGATTTAGTAAAACAATGCGATTACTTTTCTGAAATTGGAAAACATTTAGAGTCTAAAAGACTAAAAGAGCGCACAGAATTTGACCTAGAAATGATTCGTGAATTAGGCTATTGTTCAGGAATTGAAAATTACTCTCGTTATTTAGACGGTCGAGAAGCTGGAACGCGTCCATTCTGCTTATTAGATTATTTTCCTGATGATTATTTGATGGTCATTGATGAAAGTCACGTTACCGTTCCGCAAGTTCATGCCATGTATGGAGGAGATAGAAGTAGAAAGGAAAACTTAGTAGAGTACGGTTTTCGACTTCCTGCTGCTATGGATAACAGACCTTTAAAATTTGAAGAATTTGAAGCCTTACAAAATCAAGTAATTTACGTTTCTGCAACTCCTGCAGATTATGAACTGCAAAAAACAGAAGGTATTTTTGTTGAACAAGTTATTCGTCCGACTGGATTATTAGATCCAGAAATTGAAGTTCGTCCAAGTTTAAATCAGATTGATGATTTAATTGAAGAAATTCAAATTCGTGTTGAAAAAGATGAACGTACTTTAGTTACTACCTTGACAAAAAGAATGGCTGAAGAATTAGCAAAATATTTGACAAGAATTCAAGTTCGTTGTAGGTATATTCACTCTGATGTTGACACACTTGAACGCGTGGAAATCATGCAAGATTTACGAAAAGGTTTATTTGACGTGCTTATCGGAGTAAATTTATTGAGAGAAGGTTTAGATTTACCAGAAGTTTCTTTGGTTGCTATTTTAGATGCTGATAAAGAAGGCTTTCTTCGTTCACATAGATCATTAACTCAAACTGTAGGTAGAGCAGCTAGAAACTTGAATGGAAAAGCTATTATGTATGCTGATAAAATTACCAATAGCATGCAATTAACTATTGATGAAACTTCTAGAAGGAGAGAAAAACAAATCAACTACAATACTCAATTTAATATTACTCCGAAGCAAATCAATAAAAAAATTGACAATACGTTAGCGAAAAACAATATTGCATCTTATCACTATGACAATGCAATACAAAAAGCTGCTGAGCAAGATTTAGAATTCTTACCTAAATCAGAAATTGAAAAACGTATCAGAGATAAGCGTAAGCAAATGGAAGAAGCCGCAAAAAGTCTTGATTTTATGGCTGCTGCTCAATTTAGAGACGAAATAGATGTACTTAAAAAACAATTGTAGATTATTAAAAAATAAAAAACACACCCAAATTGGGTGTGTTTTTCGTTTTACACTTTCTAATCCTTTTTATAAAGAAATCATTTTAACAGGCACTATATATACCTTCTTTTCCATTTTATTGGCTAATTTTTTATAGTTTAATCTTGATTTTACAAAGGCTCCGATTGTTTCTTTATCTCCTTTTGTATCAACAGATAATACTACTATTTCATTTTCATTATTCACAGTTAGCTTAATCTTAACCATAAAGTTCTGCTCTACTGGAAAGCTTGGATTTTCTAATAATCTTTGAATCTGCTTTGATATTACAGAAACTTTTACCTTATCATCTCCTGGGGTCTTCTCATTTGCTGAAACCGTGTTACTAAACACGATAAATGCAGCTACTAATAAAATTTTAATTGATTTCATAGTGATCGTTTTTTATTGTTTATATGTTACTATTTATTTTAAACAACTTTCGTTTATAATGATCCTAATAGTCTTGCAAGACGATGTAAAATTACAAGTGATTTGGAACTTGTACGTTATCTAAAAATTAATAAAAAACCCCGTCATTACTAACGAAAACGCAATAGTAAACTTCAAAATTTGATTAAAAAAAAAGATGAAAAATCAACAATTATTAATCCATTAAAAAAAAAGAAGTAAAATTTCCAATAAACTAAAGTTTGATGCTCTTTTTTAACAAAACAACTTATTTTCTTAGAAAAAACAAAAATGATAATTTACATTAAATTTACATTTTTGAAACATTTATTTAACACATTAAATTATCGAAAACGTTTTAGAATTAGTGTTTTGATGATTATTCTTCAATAAACACTACCAATTGAAGTTTAAAATTCAAGATAAAAACGTCAATTCAGGTAATTGATAAATATATTTCAACAAAAAAACTCACTAAAAAGTGAGTTTAAATTTTTTAAAAAGAGATTTAAAATTATAGAGAAACCATTTTAATAGGTAAAGTATATACCTCTGATTTGATGTTATTAGTTAATCTCTTGTAATTTAATCTCGTTTTAATGTATTCCGCTATAGTATCTTCATTATTTTCTGATTCTACAGATAAAACAACAATCTCATTTTTCTTGTTCACTGTAAACTTAACAGTCACAGAAGCGTTTCTCTCTAGAGCAAAACTTGGGTTCTCTAATAACTTTGCTATTTCTTTAGAAATAACAGTCATTTTTACTTTGTCTTCAGTTGGGTTTGTGTTTGCTAAAGCAATAGTGCTTAGCATAACTGATACAATTACTAATACTAATTTGATTGATTTCATAGTGTTTGTTTTTCGAGGGTTAAATAATTTTAGTTTTTTTGATTATTATATTGGTTTGCAAACCGTTACAAATGTATTTCAAATCAATTTTAGTGATGTTATGAGATACTTACTAAAAATAAAAACAATGGTTAATATTAGGTTTATAAAATGTTATAGCCCTAAAAAATATTTAATAACTACAATAAAACAGGAAACACACTCAACTATTAGATAATATCCAGTTGTTCTATAAAAGCTATACGAGAGTTGGTTAAAAATAATATTAATTGAAAAAAATTAATTTTTTATTGTTTTTCAATAAATTTATATTGATATTTGATATATAACTTAATAACTAAAACATGAAAACAAGTCAAATTTTAAAATTAATGAAAGTTCTTTCTTGGATAATTTTTATTGGATTATGTATCAAAACCGGTGCAATTCTTATTTCATTTATTGTAAGTATTTTCATAAATCAAGAGGCTACCAAAAATATATATTTAGGTCTTGATCTATCAAATTTGTACAATTTCAGCTCTAATTACTATATAACTTTAGTAGTTTTATTATTAATAGCAATTATTATGAAAGCTTTGATTTTTTATTTAGTTATCAAACTATTTTACAAATTCAACGAAAATACACCTTTCAATGAGTCAATTGCTAATTTAATACATAAGATTAGCTATGCTACTTTATTATCAGGTTTTATAGCAGTTATAGGAACAGCCTTTTGTAAATGGTTAAAACAACAAAATATACTTATTAATTTCAATTGGTCTGCCGAAGAACTATTCTTTATGGCTGGAATAATTTTTATTATTAGTTTATTCTACAAACGTGGTTTAGAAATTCAATCAGAAAACGATTTAACGATTTAAAATATGGCGATAGTTGTTAATTTAGATGTAATGATGGCCAAGAGAAAAATGTCATTAAATGAACTTTCTGAACAAGTAGGCTTAACATTATCAAACTTGTCAATTTTAAAAACTGGAAAGGCAAAAGCTATAAGGTTTAGCACATTAAATGCTATTTGCCAAGCTTTAGAATGTCAACCTGGTGATATCCTAGAATTTCAAGAAGATAAAAGTTAAAAGCTATGCACTTATCTTTTTAAAAGATGATATAAAAAAACCCTACTTTTAAAAAAGTAGGGTTTATATATTTACTTAAGAATTAATTTACATAGGTGATTATTATGCTTTTAATACCTCACCTACTTTATCAGCTGCTTCTTGGAATTCAGTAGCTGAAATAATTTGCATTCCACTATTATCGATTAATTCTTTTGCTTCTTTAGCATTCGTTCCTTGTAAACGACAAATGATTGGAACATTAATTTTATCTCCCATGTTTTTATAAGCATCAACAACACCTTGAGCTACACGATCACAACGAACGATACCTCCGAAGATGTTCACTAAAATAGCTTTTACATTAGGATCTTTTAAAATAATTCCAAAAGCAGTTTCAACACGTTTAGCATCAGCAGTTCCACCTACATCTAAAAAGTTTGCAGGATCTCCACCAGCTTGTTTAATTAAATCCATAGTTCCCATTGCTAATCCAGCTCCGTTTACCATACATCCTACGTTACCATCTAAATCAACATAGTTTAAACCTGCTGCTTTAGCTTCAACCTCAATTGGATTTTCTTCACGCTCATCACGCATTTCTGCATAATCTTTGTGACGATATAAAGCATTGTCATCTAAGGTTACTTTAGCATCTACCGCTAAAATTTTATCATCAGATGTTTTTAATACTGGGTTAATTTCAAATAAAGCCGAATCTGACTTTACATAAGCTGTATATAATGCAGTTACGAATTTTACCATCTCTTTTAACGCACTACCACTTAAACCTAAGTTAAAAGCAATTTTACGAGCTTGAAAAGGTAATAAACCTAAAGTTGGATCAATCTCTTCAGTAAAGATTAAATGTGGAGTTTCTTCCGCAACAGTTTCAATGTCCATACCTCCTTCAGTCGAATACATAATCATATTTCTACCTGTAGAACGGTTCAATAAAACAGACATATAAAATTCATTTGGCTCACTGTCTCCTGGATAGTAAACATCTTCTGCTACTAAAACTTGGTTAACTAATTTACCCTCTGCTGGAGTTTGAGGAGTAATTAACATCATTCCAATTATATCATTTGAAATGCTTTTTACCTCGTCTAAGTTTTTTGCTAACTTAACTCCACCACCTTTTCCACGACCACCTGCGTGAATTTGAGCTTTAATTACATGCCAACCTGTTCCTGTTTCTTCAGTTAACTTTTTTGCTGCTTCAACTGCTTCTTCTGGAGTGCTAGCAACGATACCACGTTGTGTGCGAACGCCAAAACTACTTAATATTTCTTTACCTTGATATTCGTGTAAGTTCATTCGATATGAATTTTTAAAGTCGAACAAAAATACAAATTCAATCTAAACTAAAGCCGATTTATCACATTAAAAAATTATCATCTATTACTATTTTTTAACGATTTTTTAAGAAATTAAACTGCTTTGAAATGTAACACTCCAAATTTTAACAGGTCTTTAAAGTAATTAACAAGAATTTACAATTCTAGGTATATAAACATGTCTACTATTGTAATATGAAAGACTATCAGATTACAAATTAAAAAATTCAATGAAAAACTATCGTCTATTCCTGCTATTCTCCTCTTTAAGTTTATTATTCGCGCAAGGACAAGTTAATCAAAATAGAAAAAGATTACCTGCTACAAGAATCACAACACCTCCTAAAATTGATGGTGATTTAAATGATGAGTCATGGAAAAATGCTCCAGTTGCTAATAATTTCGTACAGTTTAGACCTGATAACGGTGTTGCTGAATTAGCTGATTATAAAACTGAAGTTAAATTGGTTTATGACGATAACGCAGTATACATTTCTGCTAAAATGCTAGATCCAGAGCCTTCTAAAATACCTGCTGAATTTACAAATCGAGATAACTTTGGTAATTCTGATTTCTTCATGGTATTGATTAATCCTATAGATGATGGACAAAATCCAGTAATGTTTATTGTTACAGCATCTGGTATTCAAATAGACTCTAAGGTTTCTAACGGAAATAATGAAGACTACAATTGGAGTGCTGTTTGGGATAGCGATTTTAAAATTACAGATTTTGGTTGGGCTGTTGAAATAAAAATTCCGTATCGTGCTTTACGATTTGCTAATAACGATGTACAGTCTTGGGGAATGAATTTTCATCGAGAAGCTAGAAATATCAATACTCGATACACATGGAATCACATAGATAATACAGTAGGGAGGTGGACACAATATGATGGATTGATAGAAAATTTCAGAAACATCTCTCCTCCTACTCGTTTAAATCTTTATCCATATGCTTCGGTAATAACCACCACAGAAGGAAATCACACAATTGCGGATTGGAGTGTTGGAATGGATGTTAAGTATGGTCTTTCTGAAAACTTTACGCTTGATGCTACTTTAATACCCGATTTTAGTCAGGTTGGATTTGATGATGTTCAATTAAACCTTGGACCTTTTGAACAACAGTTTACCGAACAACGCCAGTTTTTTACTGAAGGAACTGAGTTATTTTCTAAAGGACGTTTATTCTATTCAAGAAGAATTGGAGGTTATCCCACAGATCAATTTGATGTGAATGGAAACTTACAAAACGACGATGATTTTGTAAATGGGAAAAAAATCAATGAAGAAATAGTTGATTATCCTACAAAAGTTCAAATGCTAAATGCCATAAAAATATCGGGTAGAACAAAAGATGGTTTAGGAATTGGTTTCTTTAATGCGATTACCGAAGAAACTCAAGCAACTGTTGAACGAACCGAACAAACTCAAGTTGGAGCAGATATTGTTACCGCTAAAAACCAATATAAAGTAACTACAGAACCTTTTGCAAATTATAATATTATGGTTCTAGATAAGCAGTTCAACCAGAACTCTTCTGTTACTTTAATTAACACTAATGTTACAAGAGATGGTAGGTTTAGAGACGCCAATGCTACCGGGCTTTTATGGCATTTAGAAGATAAATCTAGTAACTACAATATTGATGGAAGTTTTAGAGCAACTCATATTAGTGATGATCCAAATGAAACTACGCCAGGATATAGCTTTGATACCAGTATTGGAAAACAATCAGGAAGTTGGCGATGGGAAATTGGATATAATTTTGAAAATAAAGATTTCAATCCAAATGATATGGGAATTTTGTTCAGTAATAATGAACAAGCTATTTATGGTTTTACAGGATATCGTCAATTAAAACCTGTTGGTATTTTCAATGACTTTGGTGTTAACTGGTGGTATAATGTGAATTTTTTACATAAATCAGGGGTTTATACAAATACAAATACTGGTGTTTCTTTTTGGGCTAATACAAGAAATCGTTTCAGCTTTGGAGGGAATGTGAATTATAGAACAAAATCAAAAGACTTTTTTGAACCTAGACAAGGAAGTACTTCAGGTATTTTCTTTGAAAGACCAGTGCGATTAAATATTAATCATTGGGCTTCTACTGATTATAGAAAGAAACTAGCTTTAGATTATAATTGGTTTTATACATTTTTTAAAGGAATTCCAAAAAATTCATACGGTTTTAGAATTGGACCACGCTATCGTTTTAATGATCAATTTTCTTTGAATTACTCTTTTATATTCAATCAAACTGATAATGACTTAGGATACGTTGATAGTAATAATGATGATATTATTTTCGGAGAAAGAGATAGAACAACCTATGAAAATACTGTTTCAGGGAAATATAGTTTTAATACTAATTCTTCTTTATCTCTTTCATTCAGGCACAACTGGAGTAAAGTCCCTTATAAAGATCAACTACTAAGTCTTGATAAAACTAATGGTCAATTAGTACCTACTACATTTACTGGAGATTATGACAGAAACTTTAATAGCTGGAATTTAGACCTTAACTACTTTTGGCAGTTTGCTCCTGGAAGTCAATTAATTGCCTTTTACAGGAACTCTATTAATCCGAGTGCTACTTTTGCTCCGGCCGACATAAGTTTTACTGATAATATAGATCGTTTATTTGATGAATCAATGACTCACACCTTTTCATTACGGGTAGTGTATTTCATCGATTACAATGATATAAAAAACGTATTGTTTTAAACTCGTTACTTTTTTCCTTTAAAGGGAAATGATACAATAATAGAAATCAGATAAGTTACACTTGTCTGATTTCTTTTTTTTACATTCGTACTACTGAATCTTGACTATGATTATTGGCAAAAACATACACAAACACTACGGAGAAGTTGAAGTTTTAAAAGGTGTTGACTTACATATTAAAAAAGGAGAAATTGTAGCTATTGTTGGTCCATCTGGAGCTGGAAAAACTACTTTATTACAAATACTAGGTACCTTAGATAAGCCCGAAGATGATATTTCTTATGAACTTTCCATTAACAACACTGTAATTAAAGGATTGAAAGACAAAGAAATTTCAGCTTTTAGAAATCAACATATTGGTTTTATTTTTCAATTTCATCAATTATTACCTGAATTTACAGCAATTGAAAATGTATGTATTCCAGCATTTATTGCCAAAAGAAATAAACCAGAAGCAGAAAAAAGAGCTAAAGAATTATTAGATTTTTTAGGTTTATCTCACAGAATTAATCATAAACCTAATGAATTATCGGGTGGAGAACAACAACGTGTAGCTGTTGCTAGAGCTTTAATTAATAATCCTTCTGTAATCTTTGCAGACGAACCTTCTGGAAATTTAGATTCTAAATCAGCAAAAAACTTACACGAATTATTTTTTAAGCTAAGAGATGAATTCGGTCAAACATTTGTGTTGGTTACCCACAATAAAGATTTAGCAAATATGGCAGATAGAACACTAGAAATGAAAGACGGAGTTATTGTAGAATGACAATACTTTTATAACTTTTAAGTATTTTTTATTTAAAAAAGAGATAGAAATGATTTGTATTTCATGTAATTATGAGCATAGTGAAAAGTTTTGCCCTAACTGTGGTGAAAAAACAGGTACGCCTAAAATTACTTTTTCATCCACAGTAGAAACTACCTTTGCTACAATTACCAATATGGATAAAGGTTTTTTGTATAACTTAAAAAACCTAACTCTTAAACCTAAAGCAACCATTGAAAAGTACCTTAGAGGCAAAAGAAAAGGTATTTTTAACCCTATTTCATTTCTTGTAATTTCAATATCAGTCTATTTAGTAGTTGAATCTTTATTAAAAGCAAATAATATAGTCAGTGAAGAACAAGTAAATATGATAAAAGATCAAACGTCGTACAAAATTGGTTCTAGCGCAGGTAGATTTATAAAAGATTATTTAAAATTCTTTTGGATTTTTAGTGTGGTTCCACTTTCTATATTGACAAAACTTTTTTTTAAGCAACATAATTTTGCGGAACATATTACTATTAACTCATTTGTTCTAGGACATGTCACTTTAATAATTGGATTGCTATCGTTTCTTATTTTTAGATTTTCAATATTATTTAATCCATTTATATATTTAGGACTTTTATGGTATATTCATAGAGTATTCTATGATGCTAAGAACAAATGGGATTCATTATTAAAATCATTAACTATCATTTTTTTATTTTTAATAATGTTACTCTTAATTATCACCATCATTGGATTATTAAAACTCAACTAAATCAGTATAACCATGAAAAAGTTCATCTTACTAACTATTCTTTTACTTGAAATTAATATATATGCGCAAGACAAAAGAATACCTACTGATACAACCATTGTAACTTCATATTCAGCTATCATAAATGGTAAAAAAATAACGTATAAAGCGCAAACAGGAACACAACCTGTTTTTGATGAAAACGGTACTGTTAAAGCTTCATTATTTTATACATATTATTACAGAACTGATGTTCCAAAATCAGAAGAACGCCCAATTGTTATGTCTTTTAATGGAGGCCCAGGCTCCGCTTCAGTTTGGATGCATATTGCATATACGGGACCGAAAACATTACAAATTGATGATGAAGGAAATCCAATTCAACCTTATGGTATTAAAGATAATCCTTATTCTATTTTAGATGTTGCTGATATTGTTTTTATAAACCCTGTTAATACTGGTTATTCAAGACCTGTTGTTGCTAAAGATGAAAAAGTTGACAAGAAATATTTTTTTGGTGTAAATGCAGATGCTAAATATTTAGCTGGTTGGTTAAATACGTTTATTACACGAAACAATAAATGGAAAGCTCCTAAATATATTATTGGTGAAAGCTATGGTGGTACCCGTGTAATGCAATTAGCTTATGAATTACAAAGTAACCAATGGATGTATTTAAACGGAGTTATTATGGTTTCTCCTGCGGATTATAAATTATTACGAACGGATAGCTCTGAGGATTATGCTATTAACTTTCCGTACTACACTGCAGCAGCTTGGTATCATAAACAACTTTCAAGCGGATTACAACAGAAAGATTTACTAGAAATTTTACCTGAAGCTGAAGATTTTGCTATCAATAAATTATTACCTGCTCTTGCAAAAGGTGGTTATATTGAGGATACTGAAAAAAATGAAATTGCCACGAAAATGGCGTATTATTCTGGTGTAAAAAAAGAAGTTATTTTGCAACATAATCTTGAGCTTCCTAAAGCTTATTTCTGGAAAGAGTTGCTAAGAGATACCCAAGGAAAAACTATTGGTAGATTAGATAGTAGATATTTAGGTTTAGACAGAAGAGAAACTGGTGACAGTCCTGATTACAGTCCAGAATTAGTTTCATGGTTACACTCTTTTACTCCTGCAATAAATTATTACACTCAAAATATACTTCATTTTAAAACTGATGTGAAATACAATATGTTTGGTCCAGTTCATCCATGGGATTTTTCAAATGATAATTCAAGAGAAAATCTTCGCAAAGCTATGGCTCAAAACCCTTATTTACATTTACTAGTGCAATCTGGTTATTATGATGGCGCTACAACATATAGTGCTGCAAAATATACTATGGGTAAAATAGATCCTAGCGGAAAATTAAAAAGCCGTATGAATTTTAAAGGTTATCGAAGTGGACATATGATGTATCTTAGAAAAGAAGACTTACAAAAAGCAAACCAAGATCTTCGTGAGTTTATTCTTAAAACAGCCAAAAATGTAGGTCCAGCTAAATATTAAAAGTTCTATGTAACGTTTTAAGGAAATTAACTACCTATATTCAAATATTTTTTATGAAAGAAACGTTTAGCGAGTTAATCGCCTATTTGAAAAATCCAGTATTAGTAAAAGATGAAAATACTAACACAAATTATAGACTTAAGAAATTTTTTCACTTATTAATCATCAGTATTATTACCAGCGCTATTATCATGCCTGTTTTTGGGTTAATTGAGTCTTCTGGTTTAGTTGACATGAACCAACATGCAATGGAAGAGTTAATGGAGCAATATCCTAAAATTTTTATATTCTTTTTAGCTGTCATATTAGCTCCAGTTTTAGAAGAATTAATTTTTAGAGCTCCACTTACACTTTTTTATAACAAAAACTATTTTAAACCAGCTTTTTATGTGTTTGCCATTTTATTTGGATTAGTACACATTACCAACTTTACTATTACAACTAATGTGTTATTATTAGCTCCAATTTTAGTGCTTCCCCAAACTATTTTAGGAGGTTATCTAGGTTTTATCCGAGTTAAATTTGGTTTAGCTTGGAGCATTCTTTTACATGCCACGTATAATGCTTTCTTCATTTTAATTAGCTTCGGAAGTGATTTATTTTAAAAAGTGAAGAAAAACGAACTAAAAGAATTTCTGGACGAGAAAGCCGCTTTGTATGAAAATAGTGATTTTACAGAGAGCGATCCTATACAAATTCCTCATCAATTTACTAGAAAAGAAGATGTTGAAATTGCAGCTTTTTTATCGGCAATTATAGCTTGGGGAAATCGCAAAATGATTATCAATAATGCGACTCGAATGATGGATTTAATGGGTAATTCCCCATTCGATTTTGTTATGAATCATACAGAAGATGATTTAGCTAAATTTGAAGGCTTTGTGCATCGTACTTTTAATGCTGAAGATTTTAAATTCTTTGTCAAATCACTTAAAAACATCTATCAAAATCACGATGGTTTAGAAACTGTTCTACAAAACAAAGCATCGGATAATTATCAACTAGCGATTCATAATTTCAAGAAAATATTTTTCGAAATCCCACATTTACAAAGAACAGAAAAACATATTTCCGACCCTGTAAAAGGTTCGGCAGCTAAACGTATTAATATGTTTTTACGTTGGATGGTTCGCGATGCAAAAAAAGGGGTTGATTTTGGAATATGGAAATCGCATAATCCAGCTTATCTTCATTGTCCTTTAGATGTTCACACGGGAAATATTGCAAGAAAACTCGGTATTCTTAAAAGAAAACAAAACGATTGGAAAGCTATTCAAGAGCTAGATAAAACCTTAAGAGAGTTTGATAAAAAAGATCCTGTAAAATACGATTTTGCTCTTTTTGGTTTAGGTGTTTTTGAGAAGTTTTAGCTGAAATTAATTGCTTACATTTGATTAACAATCAAATTTAAGTTTCATGCGATTTCAAATTATAGTAGCTACTTTATTTTTAAGTCTTTTTAGTGTTTTTTCTCAAAAAATTCAATCGCCTTCTGAATTTTTAGAATATCCTTTAGGTTCTCAATTTACCAGGCATCATCAAGTAGTTGATTATTTTAAACACTTAGCTGAAAATTCAGAAAACATCACACTTGAAAAGTATGGACAAACGTATGAGCGCAGAAAATTACAAGTTGCCTACATATCTAGTAAAAACAATATTAACAATATTGAAAGCATTAGAAAACAACATCTAACAAATGCTAATTTAGATAATACTAATGCATTAACTGACAAGGCTATTGTATGGTTAAGTTATAACGTACATGGAAATGAAGCGTCTTCTACAGAAGCTGCTATGCTAACAGCTTACAAGTTATTAACCGAAAAAAAAGCTTGGTTAGATAATGTAATCATTATTATTGATCCGTGTATAAACCCAGATGGAAGAGATCGTTATGTAAACTGGTTCAATCAGGTTTCAAATAATAAAACAAATACGAATCCTTTAGCCTTAGAACATAATGAACCTTGGATACAAGGTAGACCTAATCATTATTTATTTGATTTGAATAGAGATTGGGCTTGGACAACTCAAATAGAATCGCAACAACGCATTAAATTATACAATAAATGGATGCCACATATTCATGTAGATTTCCATGAACAATACTATAATAATCCATATTATTTTGCTCCTGCTGCCGAGCCTTTCCATGAAATAATTACTGAATTTCAAAGAGATTTTCAAAATGAAATTGGAAAAAATCACGCTCGTTATTTCGATGAAAACGGTTGGTTGTATTTTACAAAAGAAAGCTTTGATCTTTTATATCCAAGTTATGGTGATACCTACCCTACTTTTAATGGAGCTATTGGTATGACTTATGAACAAGCTGGCCATGGGAAAGCTGGTTTAGGAATTAAAACAGATGAAGGAGACACTATAACGTTAAAAGACAGATTACTACATCATACTACTACTGGATTGTCTACTGTAGAAGTAGCTTCAAAAGAGGCTACAAAATTAAATAATGAGTTTAAAAAATACTTTAGCAACAACGATTACAAATACCAATCGTATGTGCTTCAAGGAAATTCAGATAAAATTAACGCTTTAAAAAAACTTCTAGACCGTCATGAAATTAAATACAGTACAACAACTGATAAAGAAGTTAAAGGATTTATCTATAGAAAAAATTCAAACGGAAAAATTAACCTAGCTCAAAACAATCTTAGCATTTCTACAAATCAACCAAAAGGGAAATTAGTTGAAGTGTTATTTGAACCTAAAACAGTAATTAAAGATTCTTTAACTTACGATATTACTTCTTGGTCTTTGCCATATGCGTACGGATTAGATGCTGTAGCTACAAAAAAAGCTGTAGCTACCATCAGTAAAGAAGAAAATATTTCTGTTCCTACTATAAAAAAACAAGTGTATGCATATGTTTTTGATTGGAATCACATTACAGATGCCGCTCTTTTAACTGACTTATTACAGCATAAAATTCGTGTTAGAACTACTTCAAAAACAATTGAAAATAGCGATCAAAAATTACTACCAGGTTCTTTAATCGTTAGACAAGGAGACAATAAACATATTCAAAATTTTGATACTTTAATATATGAGATTAGTAAAAAACATCATAAAGTAAATAATCATATTACCACAGGATTATCAACAAAAGGTCCTGATCTTGGGTCTTACAGCGTAACTGAAATCAAAAACTCTAACATTGCGGTTTTGGGTGGAAAAGGAATTTCTACGTTGAGCTATGGAGAAGTTCGCTATTTTCTAGAACAAGATTTGAATTATACCTACAGTGCAATACAAACCTCTGACTTATCTACTAAACTGCTTTCAAAATTTGATGTTATTATTTTACCAAGTGGAAATTATACTTCAATACTCAATAACGAAAAACTCAAGGCTTTAAAATCTTGGATTAGTCAAGGTGGTAAAGTAATTTCAATAGGAAATGCTAACCAAGTTTTTGCAAAAAGCAAAGATTTTAGTTTAACGACTAAGCAACTAAAAAAGAAAAAAGACAGCTCTAAAGCGGCTATTGAAAAGAAGGTTTATGCTGAAACTGAAAGAGAACAGATTAAAGAATTAATTACTGGTGCTATTTTTAAAACACAAGTAGACAATACGCACCCTCTAGGCTTTGGGTATTCTAACGAATACTTTACTTTAAAGTTAGGTACAAATACTTATGACTTCTTAAAATCTGGAAACAACATAGTAACACTTGATGATAATTCAGTAATTTCAGGTTTTGCCGGTAGTAAAACATTGGAAAAGCAACAAAACTCATTAATATTCGGAACTGAAGAAATAGGAAATGGCGCTATTATTTATTTAGTAGACAACCCTTTATTTCGTGGTTTTTGGGATAATGGTAAGTTATTCTTTGCAAATTCTTTGTTTATGGTAAAGTAATCCTTGTCTTTCTATTTCTTTTGTTTATTTTTAAATGCCCAAAATTAAACAAAGATGAAACCCACATTGAATAGAATGAAGAGTTTAGATATTTTCATCAACTCTTTATCTGTAGATGACTATAAAGAAATTAAAAGTTCCTTAGTCGAGGACGATACATTACATGTTAACATGTTAAGTTTTGATTTACATATTCAAAACTTAGAAGCTGTTGTAAAAAGATCGACTATTCAAAATGATTTAGAATTACTAAAAAGGTATGCTGAAAACAAAAACTGGAACGAAGATATAGAAACTATTCTCTTAAAAAATTCTTTTGAAGCTCTTATTCTTACCGATTTAAACAGAAATATTTTGTGGGTGAATGATGGTTTTTCTAAAATGACAGGCTATTCTAAAGAGTATGCATTACATAAATCTCCAAGTTTTTTACAAGGAAAAGAAACTTCTGAGGAAATAAGAATACGCATCAAAGAAAAGTTAAAAGAAAATAAACCTTTCAAAGAAATTATCATTAATCATAGAAAGGATAATACTTCTTATAAATGTGAATTGCATGTATTTCCTTTAAAGAATAATAACAAAACAACACACTTTCTTGCTTTAGAAAGACAGATAGCTTAATTACATTAAATCACAGTACCAAAAACTAGTATCGTACGCTTTTACTTTTTCTGAAGTATTAGAATGACAATTTTGGTCATCATCATCATTTAATGTGTACGATTTTAAAACCTTTTCCCCTATCTCAAAATCAACAGGGTTTTTAAAAATAGGTCCGTCAAAAACAAAAGTGTGAAATTCACCATTTTCTCCACAAACATCAACATTATCAGGTAAATCATTGATAAAATCTTTATCAATAATTCTACCAACAAATTCCTTCCCTAACAGTTTAGCATTTACACAAACAGTAATCGCCTTAAAACCTAAATCTATGAATTCATGAATCACCTCTTTTGTATCTTTTTTCCAAAGTGGATAAACACCTTCTAAATTTACTTCGGCAAGTTTCTTATCACGATAGTTTTTAAGGTCTTCCAAAAAAATATCCCCAAAAACAGAATACTTCATTCCTTTTGATTTAAAAGAAGAAAGCTTTTCACGCATTTTCTCGCTATATAAATCCATCGTTACTTGTGCTGGAAAATATAATTTCTCAAGAGGTAAATCTAAACTTTCAACCTGTTTATCCAACAATTCTTCTCGTAAACCGTGCATTGAAATTCGAGCAAAATCCTCATTTACATTAGTTAATAATGTTTCTATAGTATATTCTTTTTGCTCTATTATTTTATACAATGCTAAAGCAGAGTCTTTTCCTGAACTCCAATTAAAAAAGGCTTTTTTCATATTGTAAAAATAAAAAAGACCACAACAAGTGTGATCCCTTTATATAACTTTTTCTTGTCGTATTACTTTTTAAGTAAGATATAATTCCTTCAAGTTATTATTGGACAATATAGACCTTATAAAATTTAATGATTGTTAATAATAATATTTTCTTTAAATCCTTTAATAATTAACCAAATTGGCAATAATAATTGAATAAACGCCATTGGTAACATTAGGTTCATACTTATACCGTGTCCAAAAATAGAAGACAACATTTCAACAAACATCAGTATTGAAGCTATTATTCCAATTAGTGAAATTAATTTTGGAACTAGTTTAGCGACAAACAATGTATAGTATAATACAAAAACGGGAAAACAAGAAGTTAATAATGAAAAGTAATGTGTCCACCAGTGTTTCTCAGAGAATATTTTTTGAAGAGCATTTAAGGTCTCAATATTTTTAATATCACTAGAAACTTTACTAAGCTCTAATAATGAAAACACACTTCCATTATCAATAACAATTGCTATAAAATTTAACAAAGTAAATGCAAAATAAAGTCTAGCTAAGTTGGTGCTATTTACTTTAAAAACTGGAAATAGCAATACTGCTATACTAATGGATAAAATTCCACTTAGCATATTTAACAAAGTAGAACTTATTAGTTGATTTTGATGAGTTGCTGTTTCTTTTAAAACATCATCAGATAATAATGGTGCTTGCAAAACTTGATAAACAGTTACTCCTATAAAAAAAATAAAAAGGAATAACACACCAACAATTCTTGCGGTTTTTTGATTAGATTTCATAGTTGATAATTTGATTAATTAATCAGAAGACGAACTAGAAATCAAATTGTTACAATACAAACAATAGTAAACTATTTATTTCTTTTTTTTATTTAATGGAATCGGACGTTCTTGTTTTACCGTTGGAACCCCATGTAAATCGAAATCGCCAGCATCAAAAATTTCAATATCAATAAATTCACCTAACTTAATATAATGCTCTCTAGCATCAACAATTACATCATTATCAACATCTGGTGAATCAAATTCAGTTCTTCCATAATAGTACTCACCATCTTTTCTATCAAATAAACAACGGAACGTTTTACCAATCTTCTCTTGATTAAGCTCCCATGAAATCTGACTTTGAATTTCCATAATTTCATTTACACGACGGAACTTTACATCATCAGGAACGTCGTCTTCTAAAACATAAGCTCCTGTATTTTCTTCATGAGAATATTCAAATGCTCCTAAACGCTCGAAACGCATTTCTTCTACCCAATCTTTTAACTCTTGAAATTGCTCTTCTGTTTCACCTGGATATCCAACAATTAAAGTTGTGCGAATAGCCATATTCGGAACATACTCTCTGAATTTTTTAATCAAATCAGTGGTTTTTTCGTGAGTAGTACCACGTTTCATCGACTTTAAAATCTCTGTGTTAATATGTTGTAAAGGAATATCTAGATAATTACAAACCTTAGGTTCCTCACGCATTACATCTAACACATCCATTGGAAATCCAGTTGGAAATGCATAATGTAAACGAATCCACTCAATACCTTCAACCTTAACCAACTCTTTTAATAAATCTGCTAAAGCTCGTTTCTTGTATATATCTAAACCGTAATAGGTTAAATCTTGAGCAATTAGCATAATCTCTTTAATTCCAGATTCAGCAAGCTTAGTCGCTTCTATCACCAACTCTTCAATTGGAGTAGATTTATGCTTTCCTCTCATTAAAGGAATTGCACAGAATGAACATGGTCGATCACATCCTTCTGCAATTTTTAAATATGCATAATGTTGTGGAGTTGTTGTTAAACGCTCGCCAATCAGTTCGTGTTTATAATCAGCTTCTAAAACCTTTAATAAATTTGGAAGATCGTGTGTTCCAAAATACTGATCTACATTGGTAATTTCAGCTTCTAAATCTGGTTTATAACGCTCACTCAAACACCCTGTTACAAATACTTTATCTACTTCTCCAGCCTCTTTTCGTTGAGCATAATGCAAAATAGTATCTACACTTTCTTCCTTAGCTTTACCAATGAAACCACAAGTGTTAATAACCACAATGTTTCCATCATCTTCTGGATCTTCATGTACTACATTTTTTCCATTTGCTTTTAGCTGTCCCATTAAAACTTCACTATCGTAAACGTTTTTTGAACATCCAAGAGTAACAACATTAATCTTATTCTGCTTTGTAGATTTTGTTCGCATCTATCTGAATTTAAGGAGTGCAAAATTATGATTTATTTACCATAAATTACTCATAGCCTTTAGGTAATTTTCTAACATGAGTTAATTTTTCAAAGAATAACCCTAATGATAACAAATCAAATTCTGATTTAGGTTTACCAATGAAAGTCAAGCTTATAGGTTCTCCAGATTCTTTATATCCCATTGGAACGGTTAAATTCGGATATTCCGCCACAGCTGAATATGCCGCATGATAATTGTTTATAGAAAGAATAACATCTAAATTCTCTTCTTCAAACGCTTTAAAAAACTCTATTCCTTCCTTCTTTAAGCGTTCTTTAATAACTTCTAATTGAGCAAGTGTAGTTGTATCTTTTACAATGCCCTCAAACAATTGCTGACCATAAGGTGCTCTTAACAAAGAGTCTTTTTTATTATAGTTCACAATATCTCTTACAGAAGAAACTTCTAAATTTTTACCTTTTAAATATTTCGGTAAATCATGTTTCATATCGATATTAAGCAAGGTTAAAAAACCTTGTAAGCTTGTTTGCTCTGGGCTTATTTCAACAATATTTCCTATTTCTCGAAGCATATCAACAGTACGCTTGTAAATTGAATCTGTTAGCAATGGAGTTAACACACCAATCCTTTTATCTTTAAAGTCAGCAACCGTTAAATCATCTGGTACTATTACTATCTCTTGTGACTTTGTGTCATTTTTATCAACGCCTAACATTGCTTTAAAAAGTATAAAATTATCTACAACATTTTTAGTCATTGGTCCAGGCGTGTCTAAAGTACTTGATATTGGTACAACTCCACTTCTACTCAACAAACCAATTGTTGGTTTTAAACCAACAACGGAATTTAAACTGGAAGGTGAAGTTATCGACCCAGCCGTTTCTGTTCCAATAGTAGCAACTGCATAATTTGCAGCTGTAGCAACTCCACTTCCTGAGCTAGAGCCTCCGGTTTCAAACACTTTTCTCCCATAAGGATTAAATGTTTGTCCACCTACTGCACTGTAACCTAACGGACAGCCAGAACAAAAATAATAAGCCCATTCACTAAGATTTACTTTCCCTAAAATTAACGCTCCATTTTCTTTTAACTTTTCAACAATGAAAGCATCTCTTGGATTATTACTTCTCAAAACTTCAGCACCCGCTGTTGTATTCATTCCTGAAGTATTGATGTTATCTTTCAAAAGAATTGGCATTCCAAAAATTGACTCATTAGAAATAGTGTTTTCTTTTGCTACTTTATCCTTTTCTCTAGCTTCATTGATTACATTCGGATTCAAACTGATAATGGCATTTATATATTTAGTTGAATCACTTTCAAATTTTCGAATTCTATAGAGGTAAAATAATGTTAACTTTTCATAATTCAGTTTACCTTCTTTTATAGATTGTTGAATTGATGGGATAGGCTGTTCAATTACTAAAGGTTTTATTGAAGTGTACTCTTCCTCTGAAAATTCAGACAACTCCTTTTCAAAAGGTTTGAACACTTGATTCATATCCAATACTTTAGCCTGAAGTAATTTAAACTTCATACGTGGATTTTGATGCTCTTGTTGTGTAGCTAATTCAGCAGTTTCATCGTACTTTTTAAATTGGACAACTTCTTTTTTTTCTGATTCACAACTCATTAAAAAAAGCACAAACAGAATAGTAATAAGTTTATTCAAAATACTATAGTTTTTAAAGATTGATTGATTATCAAAGATATAAATAAAAAAATTCGTTTAAATAATGCTATTTCCCCATTGGATCAACATAGTAAAATGATGTTCTTTCTCTTAAAAAAAGCAGTATATTGCTGAGCAAAAAATTAGAATTAGACACGCATGAAAAGATTCTTCCTTTATATTTTATTTTTCTCTTCAATATATATCTCCTCACAAACAAGTTTTGAACTTGATACTGCAAACTATGAGACACGAAAAAAAATTGTTCTCAATTTAAAATCAGATTTAGATAATCTTAAAAAAGAGTTCAAACAGAATTATAAAAAAAAGGTAAGAAATGAATTAGATATTGTGTACACTAATTTATATAATGAATTTATAAGTGCTTTAGAAAACAAAGAATTCACATTAGATAAAAGATTCACTTTTTATATTGATTCAATTAAAACGAAAATAATTGAAGAAAACAAATTAAGCAATAATATCAAAATTTTAATTACCAAAGAAAACTCTCCAAATGCAGTAACTGTAGGTAAAGGTATCATTATAATGAACATTGGACTTTTTAGTTATCTAGAAAATGGAGATCAATTAGCTGCTGTCTTATGTCATGAATTTGGACATCAAGTTCTAAAACACTCAGAAAAAACAATACTTCACGACGTTCAACCAAAGACAATCAGAGAAAAGAAAAAAGTAGCTCTTAAGCTACTGCGAAAGAAATATAATGTTCATACTGAATTACAAAACCTACTAAAGGAAACATTGTACAAGGATGGAAAGAAATTAAGAAAGCTTGAGATTTCTGCAGATTCTATCGGTTATATCTTATATAAAAAAGCAAAATTTAAAGAACATGAATACTTAAGAGCATTAGAAGTGTTACATGAATTTGAAACTTCTCCTGAAATCACAATAAACAAAAATAAGTATAAAGAAATTTTCAATTTACCTAATCAACCTTTTAAAGATAATTGGATTAAAGTAGATGATGAAAATGAGTATAATTACTTAAATAAAGAAAAGTTTAATTACGATTCTATCAAAACCCACCCAGAATTACAAGAAAGAATACAATTAATTCGAAATATATTCCCAGGTTTAGAATCTACTTCACAATACAATAAGCCTACAAGTAATTTTACATTTTTAAAAAAGCTTTCTATAAATCAAATTGTACCTAGTCTATATAACTCAGAACTATATGGTTTAAGTGCTTATGGTACTTTTTTGAAACTTTGTAATGATTCAAACAACAGCATACATAAAAAATGGCTGGGAAAAAACTTTTTAAAACTTTATGAAGCCAAGAAAAAATATAGATTCAACAGACATGTAGATAGATTAGAACCTAATAACCAAGATAAAAGCTATCTTTTTTTTCTTAATTTTTTATGGAACTTAAAACTAGAAGAGTTTAAACATATCTCTGACTACTACTTATCAAAGCAAGAAGAATAAAAAATCTAGATATTTAATTTTTCTAATCTTACCTCATCGTAATTTTTATCTTTATTATATTCCCTAAAAAGAATATAACCTTCTTTTGCGATGTATGGCTGTATAAAATAATCTTCTGATGAAATTGGGATTTGTTCGTGATTTGACAACTTTCCATTTACTACAGTTACAATTCCTAAAACCCACTCTTTTTGATCTTTTTCTCCAGGTTTTTGATCTTTATAAAAGAAAACAACACCGTTTTTCTTTCTAACCTTTTGAGAAAATAAATAGTCAGACCTTGACAAAAAAGACAAATTTTTATTTACAACATCAATACTCTGAATTCTAAAATCTTTATTAAAATTTAATAAAACAAATTCTGCAGTTTGATAACTGGATGTTTTAAACTCTTTTCCTCCGATGACTAACTTTTCTGCTTTTTGTTTTTCTGTTAAAATAGAAATTGAACCATCATCGAACCTAAAAACTTTTTTATAAGCTAATTTAAACCCATCTAATGTGTGTCCATATTTATCAATTTTTATAAAGTTTTTTGCTTGATTCCAGAATGCATACTTT
The DNA here is from genome assembly GCF_004345825.1 of Tenacibaculum skagerrakense. Taxonomy (GTDB): domain Bacteria; phylum Bacteroidota; class Bacteroidia; order Flavobacteriales; family Flavobacteriaceae; genus Polaribacter; species Polaribacter skagerrakensis. The sequence continues at coordinate 134,325 of NZ_SLXM01000002.1, read as the reverse complement.
TTACTTACTATTTTTCCGTTCTTTTCAAAAACTATTCTAAAAAGCCCTAAAGATTTATCATCATCATACCCTTTAAAATGATAAGTACTCATTTTTCCTACTACTACTAATTTATCATTTTGTTCAGCAATTGTAAAAGTATGATTGGCTTTAGAATTAGCATTTTCTACTTCATATTTAAAAAGCTCCTTACCTGTTTCAGGATCTAAACTAAAAATGGTATTTGTGTTATTATCTCTATTGTTAAAAGAAAACAAAACGTTTGAACTATTTATTAGCTCATCAAAATAATCTCCTTTACTACGTGTAATATTAACAGTATACTTCCAAACGAGCTCATTCTTTAAATTATACTTCCTAATTACATGAGGTTGAATATCTTTAGTTTCATCATCAATGAATCTTTCTTTGGTAATATAACCACTTTGTATAGGTATCAAATCTTCAATTAATAGCGACTTTTTTAAAATATCATTTAGCCCTTTTGTTGGTCTCTCTCCTATTACAATATTCTTATTATGGTCAAAATAAAATGGATCGGATATTTTATTATTAGACAAATTTAAACTTCTATAAGTATTAAAAGCTTTCATTTGTTTGTCGTAACCGAGAACATATGACCTAAAGTTTATTCTCCTTGTTCTTATAATTAGTCTATCATCTACTTTACTAACCAATGAAAGTAAACTAGTTAATTTTTTATATTCTCGCTCTAGAAAATTTCCCTTTATAACTTGATTAAGATTTGTATCTAAAATTGAATACTCATATCTTGTGTACTTGCGATTAACTTTTTCTAAATACTCAATAGAAAAATAACCATATAGTGTACCATCTTGATTAAATATTGGAGCTAAATCAGACAAATCCTTTTTATCATCACATATACTAAGCTCATTACTATGAACTTTAAATACAATAAAAAGTAAAGTCAATAGAAATATTATTTTTCTCATAGCAATTGAATTTTATAATTAATCAACTTTATAATTATTATTTAAAAAAACTATCTACAAATTCATATTTATTAAAAACCTGTAAATCATCAATACCTTCTCCAACTCCAATATATCTCACAGGAATTTGAAACTGATCTGAAATTCCAATTACAACCCCACCTTTTGCAGTACCGTCTAACTTAGTAACCGCTAAAGAAGTTACTTCGGTAGCTTTTGTAAACTGTTTAGCTTGTTCAAAAGCATTTTGACCGGTAGATCCATCCAAAACTAATAACACATCATGTGGAGCGTCTCCTACAACTTTTTGCATTACTCTCTTAATTTTAGAAAGCTCATTCATTAAGTTTACTTTATTATGTAAACGACCTGCTGTATCGATAATAATAACATCTGCATCTTGGTTCACTCCTGATTGTAACGTATCAAAAGCTACTGAAGCAGGATCTGATCCCATTTCTTGACGTACGATTGGCACGTCTACTCTATCTGCCCAAACTTGTAACTGATCAATTGCAGCCGCTCTAAATGTATCAGCAGCACCTAACACAACTTTTAACCCTTTTTTCTTAAATTGAGAAGCCAATTTTCCTATAGTTGTAGTTTTTCCTACACCATTAACTCCAACAACCATTAATACATAAGGCTTTTTATTCTTAGGAATTGTAAAATCAGTTTCATCGCCTAAATTAGTTTCTGACAACAATCCAGCAATTTCTTCTCTAAGAATTTGATTTAATTCATCAGTACCTAAATATTTATCACGAGAAACTCGTTCTTCAATTCTATCTATAATTTTTAACGTAGTATTTACTCCAACATCTGAAGAAACTAAAACCTCTTCCAAATTATCTAAAACATCATCATCAACTTTAGACTTTCCGGCAACAGCTTTAGATAATTTCGAAAAAAAACTGTCTTTAGATTTTTCTAATCCTTTATCTAAGGTTTCTTTTTTCTCTTTGGAAAATATTTTTTTAAAAAAACTCATAATCAGCAATTAATATCTGGTTAGTTAGGTGTTAAAAATCATACCAAGTGAAATCTCTCGGTCAAAATGTCACTAAAACAATGGTAATAGACTTTAACTTTCAAAATTACAGTATTTTGACATATAAAAAAAGCTACTTTCACGAATGAAAGTAGCTTTTCTTTAAACTGTTTACAAGAATTACTTTTTTGCTAAAAAGTCATTCACGTTCTCTGGGTCCATAATAGCCTCAACAAAAGTGTAAGCACCAGACTTTGGAGACTTAACCATTTTGATAGCTTTAGTTAATCTTTTCGAACCTGTTTGTAACGTTGCTACTGATTTCTTTGCCATTTTATATAAAATTTATGCCGTAGCTTATTATTTAATTTCTTTATGAACTGTCATTCTCTTTAAGATTGGATTAAATTTCTTAATTTCCATTCTATCCGGAGTATTCTTTTTGTTCTTAGTAGTGATATAACGAGAAGTTCCTGGTTGACCAGAAGCTTTGTGCTCAGTACACTCTAAAATAACCTGAACTCTATTTCCTTTTTTTGCCATCTCTATATAACTTTATCTAGTGGTAATTACTTTGTTAAAAAGCCGTTTGCTCTAGCTTCTTTGATTACAGCAGTAATTCCTTTCTTGTTAATATTTTTTAATGCAGAAGCAGATACTTTTAAAGTAATCCAATTATCCTCTTCTGGAATATAAAAACGCTTAGTCATTAAATTAGCGTTGAATTTTCTTTTTGTTCTATTTAAAGCGTGAGATACATTGTTCCCTACCATCGCTTTTTTTCCTGTTAATTCACAAACTCTAGACATCTTCTTGACAGTTTTAGGTGTTATTTCTAAACGAGGTGCAAATATACATATTTTTCACCAAATAAAACAAAATATATTTACGTTAATTTTTAATATTCTTTCTTAAAATCAATTCTAAGGCTTTGTTTACCGTTTTATTAATGACTTTTTCTCTAGGTTGACCAAAGTTAAACTCATGAACTTCTACTCCGTTTTCATCAGCAATACCTATATAAACCAACCCTACATCTTTATTATTATGATCTGTTGTTGGACCTGCATTACCCGTTATGGATATAGCAAAATCTGTATTAACTTTTTTTCTTGCATTAATTGCCATTACCTCTGCTACTTCTTTGCTCACAACAGTGTACTTTTCTATTAATGACATTGGAACATCTAATAATTGCTCTTTTAAGGTTGCAGTGTATACTATAAAACCTCCTTTAAAATATGATGAAGAACCTGGAACTGACACTAAAGTCGATGCAATTTTACCACCAGTCATACTTTCTGCTGTACAAATAGTAAGTCCTTTTGATGCTAAAACTTTCCCTACCTGATTTTCTATTGCTCCTTCTTCATCATAACCTACTATAATATCGGAAACTAATGACGATAAACTTTTAACTTGCTTATCTAAGGACTTTTTTAAATTGTCAAGATTATCGCCCTTAGCACTTAAGCGTAATCTTACTTTTCCAAAAGAAGGTAAATATGCTAGTTTTATGTTGTGAGGTAAATTAGTTTCAAAACCCTCTATTCTTTCAGCTATAACACTTTCACCTTGACCGTAAGTTAGAATTGTTTTGTGAAGTATATACGGCAAATCAAATTGTTCTTGTAATCTTGGCAATACTTCATCTGACATCAAACCTCTCATTTCATAAGGTACTCCTGGCAACGAAACAAAAACTGTATTATTTTCATTAAACCACATTCCTGGTGCAGTACCCAAATTGTTCATTAATAATGTTGCTTTTGAAGGTAACTGTGCTTGGTATTTTTGAACCTCATTGAAAGGATGATTGATTTTTTCAAATAGTCTTTTAATATTAACGATCACCTCCGGATACTCAACAATCTCTTCATCTTTAAAATATTCTGCAATAGTTTTTTTGGTGATATCATCTTTGGTTGGCCCTAAACCTCCCGTTATAATTACCACATCTACTCTATTTTCAGCTTCTTTTAATGCATTTAATATATGTTGCTTATCGTCTTGGATTGAAGTTATTTGATATACTGATACTCCAATTTTATTTAATTCTTTACTAATCCACTGTGAATTAGTATCCACTATTTGACCAATTAAGATTTCATCTCCAATGGTTATAATTTCTGCATTCATGAATTAATCTTTATTTCCTATTTGCTCAATATCGCTATCTACTTTAGGTTTTTCTCTTTCCCATTTCTTTTCTAAAAACCTATACAATAAATAACAACTGAGAATTCCAAAAGGTGCTATCATAAAACTTAGAACCACGTCATTAATTCCATCAATATTAATTAGTCCTAAGTATTCTAAGAGTATTAGCAATATCATTCCAATACCTATAGCTCCAACGTAATAAACTATAACTCCAATTATAGCATAACCCCATTTACTTTTTTCATAATTATCTGCAAGCTCATGAAATTTTTTACCAATAACGTATAATAGTATTAATCCTAACATGTATTTTTTATTTAATCTTTTCCTATTTCTTCTATTGCCTCTTCAGCTTCAATATTTTTTTCTTTTAACCATTTTTTCTCTAGCGCATAATGAATTAAAACCGCTACTAAAATACCCAGAAAAAATGCTATATAGCGATGAGTCGCTTTATCTACATTATTCGATATAAACTCAAAAAAAGTATATAGTAATGCATTTAAAAGAACTACAAAAATGAAAGTTCCGACACCTAATACCATATATAAAATTACACTTCTGTTATATCTTTTAGCAAGACTGTGATATGCCCAACCAATGGTTATGAGTATAATTAGCAATAAAACAGAAGTTAAATTCATTTTACTTTTATTTCAAAAGCTTTTCTACCTTCTATAGTACCCGTTAACACATCATTCTCCACAACTTTACCCACTCCTGCTGGTGTTCCTGTAAAAATAATATCTCCTTTTTTTAACGTAAAAAACTGAGAAACATAACTTACTAATTCATCTACTTTCCATAGCATTGCTTCTGTATTTCCATCTTGCACAATCTCTCCATTTTTATGCAACTGAAAAGAAAGATTCTCTAAATCAAACTCCTCCTTTGGGTAAAACTCTCCAATAATTGCACTTCCATCAAATGCTTTAGCTTTTTCCCATGGCAGTCCTTTTTCTTTACACTCTGCTTGAACATCGCGAGCTGTAAAGTCAATTCCTAAACCAACAGTATCATAATACTTATGAGCAAACTTTGTAGAAATGTGTTTACCTACTTTATTTATTTTTACCAATACTTCAACTTCGTAATGAACATCATCAGAAAAAGTCGGTATAAAAAATGGGTTCTTTTTTGGTAATATAGCTGAATCCGGTTTTAAGAACACTACTGGATTCTCTGGTTTTTCATTTGCTAATTCTTCTATATGTTTAGCGTAATTACGCCCAATACAAATTATTTTCATCTTTAATCAGTTAACAGTTATCAGTCATGAGTTATCAGTTATTTAACAAAACAACCATACTCTAGAGTATTATAATACAACTCTTAAAACTTCATCTATTCTCTATATACTTTTGACTTTAATCATACACGCTATTCTCCCGACTCAGGAAAAACTATTGCTCTATTATCTGAAACAATAATTTGATGTTGCAAATGACATTTGACAGCCTTTGCTAATACTAGTCGCTCAATATCAGCTCCAATTCCTTTCAATGTTTTTGGAGTACTTTCGTGACTAATACGTTCTACATCTTGTTCTATAATTGGTCCTTCGTCCAAATCTACAGTAGCATAATGTGCAGTAGCTCCAATTAATTTCACACCTCGTTCATAAGCTCTTTGGTAAGGGTTAGCTCCTTGAAAAGCAGGTAAAAAAGAGTGATGAATATTGATTATTCTTTGCGGATATTTATTGATAAAATCTTCTGATAAGATTTGCATGTATCTCGCCATGACAATTAAATCAACAGTATACTCTTCTAACAACCCTACAATTTGTGCTTCCTGTTGTATTTTAGTTTCTTTAGATACTGGTAAATGATAATAAGGAATTCCAAACATATCCGCAATTGGTTTCAACTTATTATGATTACTAATTATCAAACTAATATTACAATCTATTGTTCCTTCTCGCTGTCTTTCTAATAAATCGTATAAACAATGACTCGTATGAGAAACCATGATGGCAACATTCTGCTTTTCTTTTCCATAATGAACAGACCAAGTACATTTTAAAGTGGTTGCAACTTTTTCAAACTTATCTTCTAATTCTTTCTTGGAAATTTCTGCCTCTGCTGCATCTAATCGGATACGCATATAATACCTATCAGCCATCGCATTAACATACTGCTGACAACTTAAAATATTAAATCCTTGTTCATAAAAGAACGTGGTAAATTTAGCCACTAGTCCTTTTTGATCAGGGCATTTAATTAAAAATGTAACTATTTGTGATTGCATTAGATATTTGAATAGTGTTCTATTTTCACATAGCAAAATGGACTCCTCGCTATGGAATCCATTTTTTATCAAAGTTTGGTTTTCTTTTCTCTAAGAATGCATCTCTACCTTCTTTCGCTTCATCAGTCATATATGCTAAACGAGTAGCTTCACCGGCAAAAACTTGCTGACCAACCATTCCATCGTCTGTTAAATTCATAGCGAACTTTAACATTTTAATAGAAGTTGGTGATTTTGCTAAAATCTCTTGTGCCCATTGATATGCGGTATCTTCTAATTCATCATGAGGAATCACAGCATTTACCATTCCCATTTCATACGCTTCTTGAGCAGAATAATTTCTACCTAAGAAAAATATTTCTCTAGCTTTTTTCTGACCAACCATTTTTGCCAAATAAGCAGAACCATAACCTCCATCAAAAGAAGTTACGTCAGCGTCAGTTTGCTTAAAGATGGCATGCTCTTTACTTGCTAAAGTTAAATCACAAGTAACATGTAAACTATGTCCTCCTCCAACAGCCCAACCTGGCACTACAGCAATAACTGCTTTTGGCATGAAACGGATTAAACGTTGGACTTCAAGAATATTTAATCTGTGATATCCATCTTGTCCAACATATCCTTGATGACCTCTTGCTTTTTGATCTCCTCCAGAACAAAAACTCCAAATTCCGTCTTTAGTTGAAGGCCCTTCAGCAGACAATAAAACGACTCCTATTGAAGTATCTTCATGTGCATCTCGAAAAGCATCTAATAATTCACTTGTTGTGTGTGGACGGAATGCGTTTCTCACATCTGGTCTGTTAAATGCAATTCTAGCAACTCCATTACACTTCTTATAGGTAATGTCGGTATACTCTTTTGCAGTTTTCCAGTCTATATTCATCATAATTTGAAAAAAATATCGTTATTTAGAAAAACAAAAATAGTATATTATACTTTAGCATTTTTATAAGGTAAACCCCAAACATACAATTATCGATGAGAAATTTAATTTTAGCAGTCTTTTTACTTATTAATTCGGTTGCTTTTGCACAAAAAATATATAATAAAAAAGTAAACTCTGTTCAGTTTAATGCAGACCGTGACATTAAATTGTACTTACCTCAAGGACATGATACGGATACAATTAGAAAATATCCTGTAGCTATCGTATTAAATAATGATTATTTATTTGACATTTATTTGGGAAACTCTAAAATTTACGCAGCTGCAGATTTAACTCCAAAACAGATTGTTGTTGGTTTAGATGTGGATTTTGGTATTAATAAGGATGTATCTACTGTTGGGAAAAGTGGTGGTTTAACAGATCAGAGTAAGAAGTTTTACAACTATATCAAAAGTGAATTGATCCCTTATTTAGAAGCTAATTACAAAACTTCTCCTTACCTAACTATTGTTGGAGACGGTGAAGCTGCTAACTTTCTGCTTCATTTTTTGAAAGAACAAAAACCTATTTTTAATGCTTATGTGTGTATTTCTCCTATGTTAACCGATCAAAGCATTCGTTTATTGACCACCTACAATTTAAAACGTTTAGATGATTTAGACAATCAGTTTTACTTATATATGAGTTCAAATGCTTTTGAAAAACAAGAACGTAAAGATTTGTTTGAACAAGCAAAAAAAGGACTAGAATCGTTAGAGCTAAAAAACTTACACTTAGCTTTTAAAGATTACAAGGAAGTTCCTAATAAACCTGCTGCTATTGTAAAAGCTCCTACTGATATTTTTAGTACTATTTTTGAATTATACCCTAGAATTTCTAAAGAAGAGTTTGATACAAAAATTAAAGATTTAGAACCTTTAGATGCTATAAAATATCTAGAGTCTAAATACATTGAAATTGAATATTTATATGGTACAAATTTAAATGTACGCTTTGAAGATATTTATGCAATTGAAGGTATTGTAATTGACAAATTGGATGGTGATTATTTAAGAGTTCTTGGAGACTTTGTTATGATTAAGCACCCTGACTCTCATTTAGGCGAATACTATGTTGGAAAATATCATGAATTAGGAAAAAACTATGAACAAGCATTATTCTATTACAAGGAAGCATATGGTAAAATGGAATTATCTGATTCAAATGCTGAGTTATTTTATGAGAACATCATAAGAATTGAAAATGCTATAAAAAATGCTCCTAAAGAACAACCTTTAGAGGATATACCATTAGAAGACGAAGAAAAGAAAGACGAAAATCCTGATGAGGATGACGAAGAAAAAGAAGATGAATAAGAATTGGATAACTACTTAACCAATTCTATTCTATCAGATTTTAATATAATCTTCTTTTCTTTATATAAATTACCAATAGCTCTTTTGAATGCTTTTTTACTTAACTGTAAGTGAAATTTAATCGATTCAGGAGAGCTTTTGTCTGTTAATAATAAATAACCTTTATCTTTTAATTTGTTCAGAATTTTCTCAGCATCTTCATCAATAACATTTTTAAAGCCTTGAGGCCTTAAAGAAACATCTATCTTTTCATCTTCTCTTATTTTTTTGATGTAACCCTCGACTCTCATTCCTTCTTCCAACTCTGTAAAAACTTCATTTGAATACAACAATCCTTCATAACTCTCTTCAATTAATACAGTGTACCCCAAAGCTGTTTGTACTCCTATAATTAACTCTACTTTATCTCCTTCTTTAAATTCCATTATTATAAACTATTAAAATATGCTGTTAAAATTTGATCGTTAATTTCTGATGGCGTAAAGACTTCTAAAATCCTAGGTCTTTCACTTTTATGGTAAAAACTCTTTAAGTTTTCATCCAATTCTTCTGTTGATGTAACACTAAAATACTCAAAATTAAACATCTTAGCTAAATGGTTTGCTGTTAATTGATGCGGTGTTTCAAAATACTGAAGTGCATTTGTTGACTTTGGCCCAGGAATAATTTTAAAAATTCCACCTCCTGAATTATTGATGATGATAATTCTAAAGTCTTTCGGAACATACGAATTCCACAAAGCATTGCTATCGTAAAAAAAGCTTAAGTCTCCTGTTAAAAAAGTAGTAGATTGATCAACAGCATAAGCAGCACCAATTGCTGTAGACGTACTTCCATCGATACCACTAGTTCCTCTGTTACAAAAAACACTAAAACTCGGATTTACATCGAACAACTGCATGTAACGTATTAGAGAACTATTACTTACTTGTACTTGTGAATTTTCAGGAATAACCTTTAGAATTCTTTCAACAGCTTTTAAATCAGAATAACTAGCTGAATCCAGATAAACCTTATGACATTCATTTCTTCGTTTCTTTTCTAACAACCAGTTTTTTTGGTAATCAGAATCGGTGTCTTTTAAATACTCTCGGATACCTTCGAAAAACTCAACAGGACTCTCTCCTATAAATTCCGACAAACAAAAATAAGTATCCATTTTTGTTTGTTTATCAATATGCCAATGATGCTTTGGCTGATAGTTTCGTAAAAATTGTTTGATTCTTTTTGAAACTACCATTCCTCCAAAAGTAACTAATAACTCAGGTTGTAATTCTTTAAAATCCGAATCTTGTAGCTTTGAAATTAATTTATCAATCGAATTGATATTTTTATCATTATGAAGATTTGAAGTCGTTTCAGTCATAACTAACACCGACGGATCTTCATTTAAACGATTTATTAGTTCTTGCGTTTTTGGGCATTTATGATGTACTCCAACTAAAACCAGTTTTTTCTTAGCAGAATTCCAAACCTTGGAAAGTTCACGGTAATTTATTTCCTTTTTGTATTCGTGAATACTTGTGCTCTTAAAATCAAACGATTCTAAAACCTCTGTTGTTTTGTATATAGGTTCATCAAAAGGAACATTTATATGAACCGGGCCAGATTGATTAACGCAAATTTCTATTACCTTTGCTACTTCTCTTTTATTGAAATTTAATTCGTTTACATCTTCAATTAAATTAGCAGAATGTAAAATATGGTTTTCAAAAACATTTTCCTGACGAATAGCTTGACCATCACCTACATCGATTAGATATTTTGGTCTATCCGCAGAAATAACAATAAGCGGAATGTTACTGTAAAATGCTTCCGCTATAGCAGGATAATAATTCAGCAATGCAGAACCTGAAGTACAAACAATAGCGACTGGTCTTTTTGTTTGTTGTGCAATTCCTAATGCAAAAAAAGCGGCTGCTCTTTCATCAACAATACTAAAAGTTTCAATTTCTTTAAGGTTAGAAAAACCAATTGTTAATGGAGCATTTCTAGAACCTGGAGAAATTACTACTTTGTCAATATTATAATATTGACAAGCTGACAATACTAATTGTGCAAGTTGTTTTTTTGGATACATCAGTCTGCAAAAATATCACTAAAAAAGAAAATCCACACTATACGTGTGGACTTCTTATGTATTTATATTGATTATATTTTAGTTCCCTTTTTTATAATCAGCTAAAAACTTCTCTAAACCGATATCCGTTAAAGGATGTTTTAACAAACCTTGAATTGCAGATAAAGGACCTGTCATTACATCTGCTCCGATTTTTGCACAGTCAATTACATGCATTGTATGACGAACAGAAGCCGCTAAAATTTCAGTATCAAACATATAATTATCATAGATTTGACGAATTTCAGCGATTAAGTTTAATCCGTCAGTAGAAATATCATCTAAACGTCCAATAAATGGTGAAACATATGTTGCACCTGCTTTAGCCGCTAACAATGCTTGACCAGCAGAAAAAACTAATGTTACATTTGTTTTAATTCCTTTGTCTGAAAAATACTTACAAGCCTTCACTCCATCAGCTATCATTGGTAACTTTACAACAATTTGTGGGTGTAAAGCAGCTAACGCCTCACCTTCTCTCACCATTCCTTCAAAATCAGTAGAAATTACTTCTGCAGAAACATCTCCTTCTACAATTTCACAAATTGCTTTGTAGTGATTCTTTATATTTTCTTCTCCTGTAATTCCTTCTTTAGCCATTAAGGAAGGATTAGTCGTTACTCCGTCTAAAATACCTAAAGCTTGTGCTTCACGAATTTGATCTAAGTTGGCTGTATCTATAAAAAATTTCATCTATTATTTATTTACTGTTGTGTTATTTTGCAAAACTAATGTTTTTATAATTAGATTATATTTGACTCAAGAAAAAAGGTCGATTTATTTTTCAACTTTCTATGAACAAATTTGAGAGACGTTTAAAAGGTTTTTATAAATATAAAAAGCGATTAAAAAATTACAATCTAACAGCTGAAGAAAATCACATACTTAAAACAACAGGCAAACCTTGTAGTTGTTTTATGTGTAGCCCTAAAGAAGAAAAAGACAAACACAAACTTTCAAAACAAAAGCCACATCATTCTATAACGTTATAGTAATTACTTCATGAGATACCTAAGATATTAAACACGTAAGAATTACTTTTACAGTATAAAATTTCTTTTATGAAACTCTCAAATGTAAAACTAGTTGTTACAGATATGGATGGAACTTTATTGAATTCCAATCATGAGGTAAGTCAACGTTTTTTTGATGTATTTACTGAACTTAAAAAACAAAACATAATTTTTGTTGCCGCAAGCGGACGACAATTAAACAGTATTTCAGAAAAGTTAGCATCAATTAAAAATGACATTTTGATAGTTGCAGAAAACGGTGGAATTGCTATTAGAAATGATGAAATGCTTTTATCAACCGCCATCGATACTAATAATTTACTGAGAATAAACAATTCTTTACGTGAAATTGAAAATGTAAATGCAGTGTATTGCACAAAGGATAGAGCCTACACAAATAGTAATTCAGAAATGCTTTTACACCTATTAACTGAATATTATAACAATCACCAACGAATCAATTCCCCTAAAGAAATAAAGTCTCCCATATACAAAATAGCCTTGTTTCATGAAATAAGTTCGGAGAAATATTTATATCCTCATTTAAAACATTTGGAAAGCGATTTCAAAGTAAAAGTATCAGCAAATCATTGGGTTGACATTTCAGAAAATAACGCAAACAAAGGACATGCTATCGAGCTTATACAGAAGTTATACAATGTTACTCCAGAAGAAACTTTGGTTTTTGGAGATTACAATAACGATATCGAAATGCTACAAAAAGCTCACTTTTCGTATGCCATGGAAAATGCGCATCCATTCGTCAAAGAAGTTGCTAACTACACAACCAAAAGTAACAACGAATTCGGTGTTGAGATTATTTTGGAAAAATTAATTCAAGAGAAACAATAAAAGCCAATTACAATTTGTAGTGATTCATTATCAGCTTTTCATAAACTCTACTTGGCAAAGTTCTTTTTAAAACTACTGAAAAACGCTCCATAAAAGCTCCTATTTTATAATGTAATTTAGGGCTTTTAGAATTTATTATTTTATGAACCAACTTGGCAATTACAATAGGATTTAGGCCTTCGTCAACATAATCATCAGAAACTTGTAAATTTTTACTGTACGCATCTTTGTAGGCAGAATCCTCAAAAACTGGCGTGTAATATCTTCCTGCAGAAATACTCGTTGCAAAACTACCAGGTGCAATACTTGCAACATTCACTCCAAAATTTTTCACCTCCATACTTAACGATTCGGTTAACAATTCTAAAGCTCCTTTACTCGCAGAATAAGCACTTCTATATGGTAATCCAGAATAAGCAGCTAAAGAAGTAATATTGATAATCAAGCCACTTTTTTGAGCTCTCATGTAAGGCATAACTTTTTTAATCACTTCAATCGGACCAAAGAAATTAGTATCGAACCCAGCTTTTAATTCATCCATTGGAATATCTTCAACAGCTCCCATTAAACCTCTTCCTGCATTGTTAATAAGAACATCTAGTCTTCCTTCTCTATCTATCACTTCAGCAACAGCTTTTTCAATTGAAGTTACACTTAACACATCTAAAGCAATCATAGAAAAACTTACATCTTTGACTTTCTCTGGTGTTCTGCTGGTTCCATAAACTTTAAACTCTTTATCGGATAAATATGTAGCGATGGATTTACCTATTCCAGAAGAAGCTCCTGTTATTAAAATTACTTTAGACATTTCGATTAGTTTTCAACTATTATTTACAAGGTTAATTATGAGTTTATTGTAAGCAACAAAAAGATTAAAACTCAAAAAAATCAATTTTTAGAGCTCAAAAATCAATATTCAACGCTTTTTTTCCAAATTTTTTCGTTAAAGATTTTGAGGTCTTTTAAAAATAAGCTAATTTCGGTACTTTAAAACATAATTTATTTTACCCCAAAATATAGTAAATCATGAAAAGATTGTTTCTGTTAGCTGTAAGTGTATTGATATTTACTGCTTGTGGTGATAAACCAAAACCAAAGGATTATGCTGTAATCTCTGGTGAAGCCCAGAATTTTAGAAGTAGAAATATAACTTTAATAGGTTATAATTTTGAAAAAGACATAAAGTTTGATAGAAAAACTAAAACTTTTTCTGATACTCTAAAAAATTTAGTTCCGGGACATTACACACTGAGTTTTGGTAAGAGACCTGTTAATGTTTACCTTACTTCAGTTGAGGACTTAAAAGTAATGGTTGACGCCAAAAAACGTACTGAAGACCCTGTTTTCGAAGGAGTTAATGCAAATATTAACAATTATTTAACTGAGCGCTACAAAAAGTTCGGAATGATTCTTGGAAATGCAAACAAATTATTCTCTTTACCAGAAGAGGAATTTTTAAGCAAAATGGATGAGTACAAGTCAGAGCTTGAAGATTTGGCGGAAGCTTCTCAATTACCTGCTGATTATTTAGAAAAGGAAAAGAGAAACATTTACTATGAGTTTGCTAGAAACATTAACAACTACCAGCCTTATCATAGAATTTTATACGGAGATGAAGAGTTTGAAGTATCAGATAATTTTCCTAAAAATATAGTTAACGAGATTAACTTTAATAATAGTGAAGATTATATCAACTCTTATTCTTACAGAACTTTATTAAAAGAGTTTTTAGATAAGAAGGCCAACAAGAGAAAGCCAAAAGATGGTGATTTTGATTTAACATACTTAGAAACTGTTCATACAGAGGTTGTTGATACGTTAATTAAAAATGATTTAATTCATGATGCTGCTGTTCGTCAAATAACTACGACATCAAACCTTAGAGAATATTACAAGAAATATATGGGATATTCTACTAATGAAACTAACAAGGCAGAAATTAAAGAATTATATGACAAGTTAAAATTAACAGCTAAAGGTCAGCCTTCTCCTAAGTTTACTGATTTAGAAAACTATAATGGAGGAACGACGTCTTTAGATGACTTAATTGGCAAAGGAAAGTACATCTACATTGACGTATGGGCTACTTGGTGTGGTTTCTGTAAAAAAGAAATTCCATTATTAAAAAGACTTGAGCAACAATACCATGATAAAAACATTGAGTTTGTTAGTATTAGTGTTGACAAAGCTGAGTTAAAAGAAAAATGGAAGCAAACAATTGTTGATAGAGAAATGACAGGTGTTCAATTATTTGCTGGTAAATCTGAAAGTGAACTTGATTTTACAAAAAATTACTTAATCAAAGGATTGCCAAGATTTATATTAATCGACCCTGACGGAAAGATTGTAAACGCAAATGCTCCTAGACCTAGTGATGGAGATAAATTAAAAGACATTTTTGAAGAATTAGATATCTAATTTTAATAAAAAATACAAAAGCTCAGTTTAACAACTGAGCTTTTTTTATGGTTTTATATGTATACTTTTAAGTAAAATTAAAAATTATTGTCCCCATCTAGTAAATCTCCTAATCCACCTAAAATACTTCCTTCTCCTTTACTTTTTCCTCCTCTTGGAATAGAAGCCAATACTCTTCCTGCTAATCGACTAAATGGCAATGATTGTATATATACAGTTCCAGGTCCTCTTAAAGTAGCAAAAAACAATCCTTCACCTCCAAAAATGGTATTCTTTATGCCTCCAACAAACTCAATATCATAATCAACATCTTGTGTAAAACCAACAATACAACCTGTATCAACTTTTAACACCTCTCCTGGTTGTAATACTTTTTTTGCCATTGTACCACCTGCATGAATAAAACCTAATCCATCACCTTCCATTTTCTGCATAATAAAACCTTCACCTCCAAATAAACCTCTACCAAGTTTTTTAGAAAACTCAATTCCAATTGATACTCCTTTTGCAGCACATAAAAAAGCGTCCTTCTGACAAATAAATTTTCCACTATATTCAGTTAAATCTATTGGAATAATTTTACCCGGATATGGTGAAGCAAATGAAACTTTTTTCTTCCCTCTTCCCACGTTAGTAAAAACAGTCATGAATAAACTTTCACCTGTTAAGATTCTCTTTCCTGCAGAAAATATTTTTCCTAACAAGCCTTTCTCTTGGTTAGAGCCATCTCCAAAAATAGTGTTCATCTTTACATCATTATCCATCATCATAAAACTACCACTCTCTGCCACCACACCTTCTTCAGGATCTAATTCGATTTCTACATATTGCATTTCCTCACCGTAAATACGGTAATCTATTTCGTTTGCTCTTTGTTCTAGAAACATAATTTTAGTTTTTATTTGATTAGACTATGATTATCTTTATTTGTTACGATTTTACTTTTAAACTCCACTCAAATTGAAATTTTGACACTGAAACCCCATCTTCATTAATCCCTTCGGAAGTTAATACAATTGTCTGCCCTTCTCCCGTTTCAATAGCTTTCTTTATAGTTTTATCAATTTCAGCTCCTTGATTACATTCAAAATGTATTTTCCCTATAGCTTTTTTTGTAAAAGTTGCATCCATATTAGTTACTAGCATCGATATTTTTTTTCCAGACTTATCTATTGACTGCATTACTAATATTCCTGTGGTAAATTCTGCAGCCATTCCTTGCACCGCCCAAAACATCGATTTAAAAGGATTTTGATTTATCCATTTAAACTTCACATGAGCAACTGCTCTATCATCTGAAATTGATTTTACACGAATTCCGGTAAAAAATGCCGATGGTAATTTAAATAATAAGAAAAAATTAATTTTTGAGGGCGTAAACTTCATAATACTAGTATTTACGGGCAATTTAAAGCTTTTCTTGAGGGAAACAATGTTTTTTTGATAGATTCTTATATGTTAAAAATTGTTAAATTTTAGTACTATGTATTGCATAATACCTTTTTTTAGATATATATTTGCAATGTAAAGTATTATATAAATCATTATATCATGAGAAATAATAACGAAAACACCAATGCCTTTTTAATACACATCTCTTCTTTTGCAGGATACTTTTTTCCTTTTGGAAGCATTATCACTCCCTTAATCTTATGGCAAACACAAAAGGATAGAAGTACATTTTTAGATGAGCATGGAAAGGAAGCTGTAAATTTTAACGTAAGCTTTTCTTTATATATTTTTATTCTAAGTGCTTCATTTTTTACTTTTTTCTTAGGAGATATATTTAGAGGTCTAAATAGAATTGATCATCTAGACTTTGGACATAGTGTTTCATTTAGTGGAGATTTATTCGGTGTTTTTGGAATTGCCTCAATAGTGGGTGTTGTTACCTTAATTAAAATCGCATTAATTATAATTGCTGCAATGAAAGCTAACAATGGTGAACAATATAAGTACCCATTTACATTTAAATTTATAAAATAAAAAAACCACACTGAATGAAGATAGAAAACACAAAAGCGCAAATGCGTAAAGGAGTTTTAGAGTATTGCATTCTATCAATATTACAAAAAGGTGATGCATATACTTCAGAAATCCTGGATACCTTAAAAGGCGCAGAAATGATTGTGGTTGAAGGTACCATTTACCCATTATTAACACGATTAAAAAACGCAGGATTATTATCCTACAGATGGGAAGAATCTACCTCTGGACCACCACGTAAATATTACGTATTAACAGAAAACGGAACCATGTTTTTAAAAGAACTGGATAAAACATGGAATAATTTAGTAAATGCAGTAAGTCAAGTAACAAGTACAAAATCAACATCAAATGAATAAGACAATAAATATAAATTTAGGCGGATTTTTCTTCCATATCGATGAAAACGCGTATCAAAAATTAAAACGATACTTAGACGCCATCGCTCGTTCATTAAGTGATGACCCACAAGGTAAAAATGAAATCATCTCTGATATCGAAGCACGTATAAGCGAATTATTATCTGAAAGAATAACAGATGCTCGCCAAGTTGTTAATGAAAGTGATATCGATGAAATCATTACCATCATGGGACAACCTGAGGATTATATAGAAAGTGAAGAAATGTATGAAGATAATTCTAACTACAACTACAATAAAAGAACTAAATCTAACAACAAAAAATTGTTTAGAGATAGCGAAGATAAATTCTTAGGAGGTGTAGCATCTGGATTAGCGCATTATACTAACATTGATACTATATGGGTTCGCTTGTTCTTTATCTTAACTGCAGTTACTACTGGGTTTGGTCTTTTACTATATATTATCTTATGGGTTTTGTTACCTGAAGCAAAGACCACAGCCGAGAAACTTCAAATGGAAGGTGAAGACGTTAATATCGGAAACATTGAAAAAAAAATTCGTAACGAGTTTGAATATCTATCCACGAAATTAAAAGACGGAGCTAGTGAAATAACTGAAAAAATCTCAAGTGCAGATTACCAAAAATTACGTAACCAAACTAAATCTGGCTTTCAAGATTTTTTAGATACTCTTGGTAAAATATTATCAGCACTTTTCAAAGTATTTGGAAAGTTCATAGGAGTGTTACTTGTTTTCATAGCAGGAATTACATTAATATCATTACTATTTGCTATGTTTTCTATAAGTAGTTTAGAAATACTTGGCTTTGAAGGAGATTTTGTACACTATCCTCCGTTCTTTTATGATTCAATTTTTCCTAATTGGTTATTAAGCATTTTACTTATTCTGTTAATTGCTATACCAATTTTAGTCTTACTTATTTTAGGATTACGTATTCTGTCTCCAAATTTAAAGAGAGTATCAACAACTACTTCTTTGTCTTTGTTTGGAGTATGGGTAGTTGCATTACTGTTTATTGGATTTACTGGAGTTGAATTCGCTACTTCTAAAGCTCAAAGAGCTGTAAAAGTTAGTAAAAAATCAATATTGTTCAATCCAGAACAACCACTTAGAATTGGTGTAGAAAATGATGATGAAATCAATTATCAACACAACCTAAGGAGACACGATTATGCTGTAGAAGTTTATGTTAATGATCAAAAGATGAAATATTCTAACGATGTTAAGATAGATGTTTCAAAAAGTGATACTAATGAGGCTTATATCGAAATAAGAAAAGAATCTGAAGGTAGAAAACGTAAAGATGCTTTAGAGAACGCTGAAAAAATTAATTATAAATTCAAAATAGAAAACAACAAAATTGTTTTTGATGCATTCTTCTTAAGTGAATTTAAGAACTTATGGAAAGATGAAGAAGTGTATCTAACAGTCTTTATTCCTGAAGGAACTTCAGTATACTTTGAAAACTCGTCTAAAAAGTTCTTGTATAGCATAGAAAATACTGAGGATATCTACGACCGAAACATGGCTAATCATTTATTTAAAATGACTTCAAAGGGGTTTGAGTGTTT
The DNA here is from genome assembly GCF_004345825.1 of Tenacibaculum skagerrakense. Classification (GTDB taxonomy): domain Bacteria; phylum Bacteroidota; class Bacteroidia; order Flavobacteriales; family Flavobacteriaceae; genus Polaribacter; species Polaribacter skagerrakensis. The sequence goes on along the minus strand of NZ_SLXM01000002.1, from coordinate 115,375 downwards.
GGATTGTGAAGACCATGATGATGATTCAAACAACAAAAGAGAGAAATCTGATTGGGATAAAAACAAAGACAATACTAACGATAACAACAATAACAATGATAACGATTCTGATGTATCTTTTCTATTTGATAGTACAATTAATGATGTAAAAGCTGAATTTATAATCTCTAAAAAAACAACAAAAAGTGAACTAGAAAAACTTATTGGTTGGTTTAAAAACAAGAGAAATATAGATATCAATATAATTGAGTCGAATTACAAAAACGATAGAATTGAAAAAATTCTACTCGATATCGATTGTAACGACGGTTTTAAAGGAGAATTACGTATTTCTAACAATACTCTTAATAGTATTCCTAAGGGTTTTAGAAGATTGTACGACGAAGAAGACAAAACGCTCGCCTTTAAAATTTGGTAACTGCTAAAAATTGAAAAACTAATTGAAAAACACGCTGAAAAACTATGAAACCACTTACCGACTTCTTCTTTGAAGGAAATTTATTTTGGAAAATTGTATTATTTTTCTGGGCTTTACTTACGTCTTTATTTTCTAACGCACAGGAAAGTAAAAACTCGGAAATTTATAAAGTACTAAAAAGCAAGGATAGTATTATTTTTGAACGTACATTTAACCGTTGTGAACTGGAAAAATTAGACGATATTATCAATGATGATTTTGAGTTTTACCACGATGTTGCAGGAGAAACATCTAAAGAACAATTTATACAATCAGTAAAAAATAATATTTGTTCTAATGATAACAGAAAACCTATTCGTAAGTTAGTGGATGAAACTCTAGAAGTGTATGCTTTAAAGAATGAAGGGAAACTATACGGAGCTATTCAAAGAGGTAAACACTTGTTTTTTATTAAAGAAAATAACAAACTAACTCCCACAGGTTCTGCTTTATTTACACACTTATGGATCTTGAAAAATAATTCATGGAATTTGAAACTTGTATTAAGTTACAATCACCTTCCTGTACAACATTAGTTTACTAGTTAGCTAACTTCTAGACTAATACTTGGTTTACTTAGCCAAAGCTCAATGAGCTTTGGCTTTTTTTATACATTAAAGAATCTTAAAATCATTTCTTTATTTTTACAACCATGAAGAAATACATTTTTTCCATTATAACTTTTAGTTTATCAATTATTGGTACTTCACAAGAACTACCAAAGGGTTTTTCTTATGTAAAAGACTTCGCTCCTTCTATACAAAAAGAATTAAGATATTGTTCACACAACAATTTTATGGGAGTTCCTGTAGATGGTTATGAAGAACCCGTATTGATTACGTCGACCAAAACAGCTATTGCTTTAGCTAAAGTTCAAAAAGAATTGGTAAAAAAAGGGTTAAGTTTAAAGGTGTTTGATGCTTATAGACCCCAAACTGCCGTTAATCATTTTGTTCGTTGGGCTAGAATTCCTGATGATACACTTACCAAAAAACAATACTATCCAGATGTAAACAAACGGCACCTCTTCAAATTAGGTTACATTGCAACTAAGTCTGGTCATTCTAGAGGTAGTTCAGTTGATTTAACTATTGTTCATATTGCAACCAATACAGAATTAGACATGGGAAGTCCTTATGATTTTTTTGGTGTCATTTCTCATCCTGACTATAAAAACTTAACTAAGCAACAGAAAGCCAATCGTTATTTACTTAGAAAGGTTATGGTAGCAAATGGATTTAGGCCTTATAAAAATGAGTGGTGGCATTTCACCTTAAATAATGAACCTTTTCCTAAAACATATTTTGATTTTCCAATTAAGTAAGAATTAACATTTTAAATCGACTTAAAAAATCAAACGGCACTATATTTGTTGATATTAGTTATTATGATGCAGCATACTTTAAAAACTTTATCGATTCTTCTTCTTTTAAGTAGTTTCTCTGTATTTAGCCAGATAGACGGCTCTAAAGGCAGTTCAGCAAAAGGGAAAACTATAGGTACCTTTGAAGCTCCTGCTAGAGAAGTTACTAAACCAAAATCTTTGAACTTTGGAAATGACGATGGTTTTAAAACTGCCAATAAAAAACTTGAAAAGAAACAACAAGAAAAAAAGGCGGAAGAAGATTTAAAAAACAAAGGGATTCTTTCAAAAGCAAAAATTGCAGAAGAACGTTACTTAAAAAACTTTCAAAAGATAAATGGCATGTACAATTATCCTGTCATAGATCAGGACTTGGGAAGTATAAGTACCGATTCTAAAAGTGTTAATATTATATGTAGAGATTTTCAATATCCTGATGGAGATAGAGTAACTATTTATGTAAATGATATACCTGTAGTTACTAATTTAACCTTAAAACAACGCTATCAATCTTTCAATATTCCACTTGAAGAAGGCGTAAATAGAATTAAGATTGTAGCGCTAAACCAAGGAACTTCTGGACCAAACACTGCCGCTTTTAAAGTATATAATGACGCTGGAATGTTACTTTCTTCTAATGAATGGAATCTGGCTACAGGAGCAAAAGCAACCTTAATTGTTGCTAAGAATAAATAACTTCACGAAAACGTTTACGATAAATCATAGTTAATGCGTTTTTTATTCTGTAAAAAACCGTTATTTTTGTTCTTGCATTTTTAATAAGCATTAAAAAAACAAACAACAATTCAGAATGAAAAAAGTCACTAAAGAAACTTATATCAATTGGTATAGAGATATGCTTTTTTGGAGAAAGTTTGAAGACAAACTTGCCGCGGTTTATATTCAACAAAAAGTAAGAGGATTTTTACACTTATACAACGGACAAGAAGCTGTATTAGCAGGTTCTTTACATGCAATGGACCTTACTAAGGATAAGATGATTACAGCATATCGTAATCACGTGCAACCAATTGGAATGGGTGTTGATCCTAAAAGAGTTATGGCCGAATTATACGGTAAAGCAACCGGAACTTCTCAAGGTCTTGGAGGATCAATGCATATTTTTTCTAAAGAGTTTCGCTTTTATGGAGGACACGGAATTGTTGGTGGACAAATTCCTTTAGGTGCAGGTATTGCTTTTGGTGATAAATACCATGATAGTGATGCTGTTACTTTATGTTATTTTGGAGATGGAGCTGCTCGTCAAGGTTCTTTACATGAAACATTTAACATGGCAATGAACTGGAAACTACCTGTAATTTTTATTTGTGAAAACAATGGTTACGCAATGGGTACTTCAGTAGAAAGAACAGCCAACCACGAAGATATTTGGAAATTAGGATTAGGGTATGAAATGCCTTGTGGACCTGTAGATGGAATGAATCCAGTTAAAGTAGCTGAGGCAGTTGATGAAGCTATTGAAAGAGCTAGAAAAGGTGAAGGACCTACATTTTTAGAAATGAAAACATACCGATATAGAGGTCACTCTATGTCAGATGCACAACATTACCGTACTAAAGAAGAAGTTGAAGAGTACCGTAAAATTGATCCAATCACTCAAGTTTTAGATCTTATTAAAGAAAAAAATTACGCTTCAGATGATGAAATCGAGGCCATTAACAAAGAAGTAAAAGACCTAGTGAAAGAATGTGAGAAATTCGCAGAAGAATCTCCTTTCCCAGAATTAAACATTCTACACGATGTTGTTTACGAACAAGAAGATTATCCTTTTATCAAATAATAAACCACGAAAAACTAAGTAAACATGGCAACAGTAATTAATATGCCTCGCTTAAGCGACACGATGGAAGAAGGAGTAGTAGCTTCTTGGTTAAAAAATGTTGGTGATAAAGTTGAAGAAGGAGATATTTTAGCTGAAATAGAAACTGATAAAGCCACAATGGAATTTGAATCTTTCCACGAAGGTACTTTATTACATATTGGAGTAAAAGAGGGAGAAGGCGCACCTGTTGATACATTATTAGCAATTATTGGAGAAGAAGGTGAAGATTTTTCAGCTTTGTTAAACCAAACAGCATCTTCAGAAACAACTGAAGCTCCAAAAGAAGAAACTAAAAAAGAAGATAGCAGTAACTCAAACAACAATTCATCAGTAGTTATTCCTGACGGAGTTCAAGTTGTAACAATGCCTAGATTGAGTGATACGATGGTTGAAGGTACTGTAGCTTCTTGGTTAAAAAATGTTGGTGATAAGGTTGAAGAAGGAGATATTTTGGCTGAAATCGAAACCGATAAAGCTACCATGGAGTTTGAATCTTTTTACGAAGGAACTTTATTACATATTGGTATCAACGAAGGAGAAAGTGCTCCTGTCGATAGTTTATTAGCTATTATTGGTAAAGAAGGAACAGATGTAAGTGCTGTTGTTGAAGCTCACAAAAATGGCGGAGTAGCTACTGCTGCACCCAGTGAAGAGAAAAAATCAACAAAAGCAGAGCCTACTGAAAAAGTTGTTTCTGCTTCTCAAGAAACTGTAGCTAATTCTTCTACTAATACTACTAATGGTGGTAGAATTTTTGCTTCACCTTTAGCTAAAAAAATAGCTAACGACAAAGGAATAAATTTAGCAGATGTTAAAGGTTCTGGAGAAAATGGTAGAATCGTTAAAAAAGATGTAGAAAACTATACTCCTGCTGCTAAAGTTGAAACATCTGTTGCACAAACAACTTCTACTAGCTCTCCAGCGGCTGTTACAAACTTTGCTATTGCCGGTGAAGAAAAAACTGAAGATGTTAAGAATTCACAAATGCGTAAAGCAATTGCAAGAAGTCTTGGTAATTCTAAATTTTCTGCTCCTCACTTCTACTTAAACATTGAAGTAGATATGGATAATGCAATCGCTTCTCGTAAAACAATTAATACAATACCAGATGTTAAGGTTTCTTTTAACGATATGGTAGTGAAGGCTTGCGCAATGGCATTGAGAAAGCATCCACAAGTGAATACTTCATGGACAGATGATACTACAAAATATCACAGCCATATTCATGTTGGTGTTGCTGTAGCTGTAGATGAAGGATTAGTTGTTCCTGTTTTAAAGCATACTGATGCCATGACCTTAACTCAAATAGGTGCATCTGTTAAAGATTTAGCAGGTAAAGCTAGAAGCAAGAAGATTAAACCAGATGAAATGCAAGGAAGTACTTTTACAGTATCTAACCTAGGTATGTTTGGAATAGAAAGTTTTACTTCTATTATTAACCAACCTAACTCTGCAATTTTATCAGTTGGAGCTATTGTTCAAAAACCTGTTGTAAAAGACGGACAAATAGTTGTTGGAAACACAATGATGTTAACATTAGCTTGTGATCACAGAACTGTTGATGGTGCTGTAGGAGCTCAATTCTTACAAACATTAAAAACGTATATAGAAAATCCAGTTACTATGTTGGTGTAACTAGATTCAATAATTATAAAAAAAACTCGGAGCTTTCACTCCGAGTTTTTTTATTCATTTATTTTAAAAATCAAATCGGTAATTCATTTTAAAAGCAACACCCCAATTTTTTCTACTAAAGTATTTGTCGAAATTATCGGTTATTACAAAATACAAATAGCTTAAAGGTTTATATTCCCATTGAATTCTACTATTAATATTAAAATTATTTAACTGATTATTATACTGAACATACGTAGTCCAGTTTAATCGATTGTTAAAAAACACCTCTCCCGTAAACCTACTTAGGTGAAATGTTTCTTTTCCTAATTCATTTAAATTTATTGAATTGATATCATGCGAAAACTCAAAACTAGCAAATGGTAACAACTGGTAATTAAGATAGGCTCCTCCTGCTAATTTATCGCCATTATAAAATTTTCCTTTTTGAATGTTCACCTGATAACGTAATTGTTGATTATTAGCTGAATTATATCCGATTTTTAGATTCCAATTCTCGTAGTTTCCTGGAGTTAACACATTTCCATTTCCCAGAATATTAAAACCGTATTTTAAATCGATATCATCATAATTAATAGCATAATAAACAGAAGATAAATCTTTAAAAAAGACAGCTGAATTTAAATAATGACTCATTTGATTTACAGTTCCATTTACATCAAAATAACTATTGTTACTATAATTTAAATAGCGTATCGAATTCAAGGTCTTAGAATTGTTATAAAACTTTGTATACCTCAAACTACTCACTGCTTGAAAATACCCTTCTCTAACCACTTCATCATTAATTGCGTCATAGGTATATAATCTTGGTGTAAAACCTGTTTCAACTAAGTAATTCTGTTGTACATTTTTTACTGAAAAACTTCCTTGTAGACCTCGATCATTATAATCTAAACCCATATTAAAAAAATGATTATCCCCAACCACATTATCCGTCAAACTCATAGCCCAATTGGCAGTTCCAATCCACTTTTTATTATTGGATTTAAAATTTAAATTCATACCTGTAACTCTGTTGTAATCATTTACAAAACTAAACCCATCTGTTTCCTGCTTATTAACTAAGAAAGCAGTTGTAGTAAGCTGTTTTGATAATTGCTGTTCTGCTACTAAAACAGAAAAATTTTGAGCTTTAACTTCATTGTCCTTTTCGGTTTGAACATTTAAAACCCCTACTCTAGTTTTTTGATATACATTCCCCGACAATTTTACTCCAAACTGAATGTTACTATTTGCACCAACTCTCCTAGAGTAAAATGGGTTTACATCTGGCGTACCTAAATTTGAAAATAAATCTGCATTTTCTAAAAAGAAATTTCTCCTTTCAGGAAAAAACAAAGAAAAACGTGATAAGTTAGTTACTTGCTGATCTACATCTATTTGAGAAAAATCTGGGTTTAAAGTAGCATCTAATTTTAAAGAGGAAGTTAGGTTATACTGTACATCTAAACTAGGTTTTAAAGTCGCTTTATTATTTTCTCCAGTATTTTGATAATCAATTGTTAGTGAAGGAGAAACTGCAAAACGAGAACGAACAGCTTCTGGTACTTTTTCAACGCTAAAAGGTTTAGTAAAGCGTAAATCGAACGTCACGTAATTTCTGCTTAAATCAGTTAAAATTGTCCAAGAATTGTTTTTAATATCTCTAACATAAAACTGAACTCCGAATGTTGAATTTTCTTTAGTAAAGTTTAAAGCTTTAAAAGGAATTGCAATCTCATAGACCTTTTTAGTTCCTTGCACTGATGTTTTAGTTTCCCAAACAGCATTCCAATTAAAATTAAGTCCGTAACCTGTTTCATTACGAACTACCAAAGCATCAACTTGTGTTCCATATGTATTTACAGCAAATAAATTTCCGTTTTGTTGTTGATTTTGTGTATCCAGAACCACTACAAAAGCATCACTTATACCAATAGAAACATCTCTTTTTAAAGTACTAACTTGTTGTTTGGATGTAGTATCGTTATAAATTGCTCCTATATACAAAAACTCTCCATTATGAAATATTTTAACTTCAGTTTGATTTTCTGCTAATCCTTCATCAGTAGGTAATACATTATAAAAATTTGTATGAATCGGTAAAAAATTCCAAACCTCTTCGTCTAATTTACCATCAATATCAATTACACCTTCTTTATAATTAATAACAGCTTCCTGGGTAAATAGTATAATAGGTATTAGTGTGAAAATTATATTTAGTATCTGCTTCATTTTACCAATTCTCATCAATTTTTGTTGCAGTTTTACTTATGATTTTCCAATTACTACCTAGCTTTTTTTTAACAGAAATAAATCAATATAGATTACCTTTGATTTAGGTATTTTAATTTCAACTTTAGCAATAGCTATATCACTAATAATTTCTAGGGAAAGGATTTTACCAACACGCCCATTAAATTGACCTTCTTGAGCGTTTTTAAAAAAATTAGCGTATTCTGTAGGTGTGAATCTTTTAAACCCATCTCTAGTTGTTAAATATAAAGTTGCATTATCTGCAAATGCGCTTTTAATCAAATTCCTTTTGTTGTAAGAACTACCTTCAATATAATTTTGCAGCGTTTTTTCAATTTCAGTAAATTCGGATTGAGCACCTACAATTTGTGATACAACAAGTAAGAATGTAATTAATGTTTGTTTCATGTTTTTTGAATTTTAATTTGATTCAAAACTCATAAAACCGTTAGTATATAAGATGATAAGTTATAATTTAGGTGTCCTGAATTATAAAACTAGACTATAAAAATTGACTTTGAAACTGAAACGGAGTTTGTCCTACTTCTTTTTTAAAGGTTGCGTAAAAATTTGATTTTGAGGAAAATCCAGCTTCAAAACCGATAGCTTCCAAGGTTAATTCTTTATGTTCTTTCAACATTCTCTTAGCTTCTTCAATTCGATAAGAATTCATGAAAGACGCAAAACTTTTCCCCATATTATCATTTAGCAGCTGTGATAATTTATGTGGTGTTATTTTAAGCTCTTTAGCGATATCTGAAATTTTTATACTTGTATTTTTATACAAGCTTTTTTCTTCGATAAGTTTATCCAAGCTCTTTAACAAACTCTTTGCCTCTTCTTCTTCAATCTTTTTTGATGCATATTTTTCAGGGATGTCTTGAAAAATAACTTCTCTATTCTTTTTTGACAGAAAGAATATCAGTAAAACATAAAATACGATAGAAAATGTAATTGTTCCAACTAAGTAAAAAAAGAAAAGTCCAATTATGTAAGCTATAAATATTAACAAATTTGCGCCAAACACTCCCAAAAGCCACAACTCTGAAGTAGTACATTGCTTATAACTGAAAATCAATTTTTTAAATAAAGCTCTTAAAATACAAGCTGAAGCAATTATATAAAGTCCCCAAACCGAATAAATAAAATAAACAAAATAAGAGTTCCAGAAATAACTATTAAATTGATATGGAAAAATTATACCAATACTAACTATCAATAACAATAAAATACTGAAACTTATTTTCCAGTTTACGGGAAAAACCTTTCTATTTTCAATGGAAGCTTTTAGGTAGTAAAACAAACTAGCACCAATTAAAAAACACGCAGACAATCCTATTTGAATTAGTGTAATATTTCTTTCTTCTTTGGGTGTAAATATGACGTATAATGATTTTCCTATCCTCATACTTAACAACAGCATTAACAAACCAAATAAAAAGTTTTGAACTCTTTTTACCCTATTGAATAATAGAAAGTATAGGGAAACTAAAAAACCATTAAATACACCTAGACCACATATAAAAAATAAAACTGGGTTATCGGACATGCTTCGAGTTATAAATTTTGACTAAAATAAAGAAAGATAAAATTCTCTTTTAAGTTTTAAATGTAAAAATTCATAAAGTTTTGCGACCAAAAATCTAGGAAATAAAAAATCATTCAACATGAGAAGTCTTAACTACCTTGAAAATTTTCCAGTAATTATATTTATAACTGGAATTAGCATTTTTAAAGAAAAGAATACACTCTTAATACCTATAAAAGCAATCAACTAAAACAGTTATCAAAACAATTTCATTTGATTAGTTTGTTGCTTGTCAAACAATGTATAATCTAATTTTGGTAGGTTTTTATTTTTTAAATATAATTTCTTAGCCAATTTAAATTGCATTGCTACTTGTTCTACAAACTTACCTTCTCCTCTCATTCTAGTTCCAAATCGAGAATCATTTAACGTTCCTCCGTGACAATCTTTAATTTGATTTAAAATCTTGTTGGCTCTATCAGGATATGTCTTTTGCACCCATTTTGTAAAAATTTCACCTACCGCTCCATTCAAACGAACTATCGTATAACCTACCGAACTAGCTCCTAGTTCACTTACCTTTTTAACTAAAGGGAGTATTTCATGATTATTAATAGCTGGAATAATTGGTGCCATCATTACGTTTACAGGAATTCCATTTTTTGCTAACTTTTCAACAGTAAACAACCTTTTCTTAATACTTGCTGTTCTAGGCTCTAAAGTTCTTCTTGTTTGCTCTGAAAGTGATGTAATTGAAATACTTACATTTACCAAATTTAAGCTAGCCATCTCTTTCAAAATATCTAAATCTCTAAGAACTAAAGCATTTTTTGTAATCATCCCAACAGGATGTTTTAGTTTCAGCAATACTTTTAACATTTCGCGAGTAATATTCAGTTTCTGTTCTATAGGTTGATAACAGTCTGTATTACCAGAAAACATAATTCTTTCAGGAATCCAACTTTTACTTCGTAGCTTCTGCTCTAAAAGTGCTGCGGCATTAGCTTTGTATAATATTTTTCTTTCAAAATCTAAACCCGCAGAATACCCCCAGTATTCATGCGTATTTCTTGCATAACAATAAATACAACCATGTTCACAGCCTTGATATGGATTCATGGAATAATTAAACCCAATATCTGGACTGTTTACTTTATTTAAAATTGTCTTGGGATATATTTCTAAGTAAGACGTTTTATTATTGTCTGATTTTTCATTTTCAGCTTCACAATAATTGAGGAAATCGTCTAAAACTTCAGAGCTATGCTGCAAAAATCTATTCTGTGAATTGTGCTGGGCGCCACGACCATTTATAAACTCTGAATTCATCTTAAACAATTATAATTTTACAAAAGGAGGATTATAAAATTACGAGAAAAAAGAGCTTAAAAATGTTAATATTGATAAGTTATCTTTATTATTTTCCGACAATAATTACTTTCTTAACGGCCAGTAAATTTCCTTTATTTAAAATCTGAACAAAGTATAAACCCGAATTCAACTTGGGAATCGCTAATGTTTGTCTTACTTTGTTTAAAATAGTTGAATACATAATTCTTCCTGAAGTATCAACAACTTGAGCTGTTAAATTATTCCCTCTAGAAAAAACAAACATTCCTTCTGATTTAATTACTGGATTAGGATATATTGATAAAGAGTTGTTAAAAGGAAAATCAATCTGCACTTCATCTGATAAAATCTCAGTTCCATTATTCAAAACAATTCTTGCTCTATAAAGGATTTCTCCTCCTGGAACATCAGAATCATTTGCGGTAAGTAATTCTGAACTGGGCAAATTAATTTCATCTATTACAGTAATATTTCCTTCTGATATTCTTTCAAAAAACACTGCATTTACATTGGTTAGCGTGCTTAAATTCAAAGTAGCACTCACAACATCATTATCATTTAAAAAAGCAAAAAAGTTTCTGTAATAACAATTTACACCCTGAAAAGTGTAATCAATTGTTTGTCCTTGTTTTCCTTTTAATGAATTAAAAATTGGTGTAATTGATACAAATGGAAGTTCCAAAGTAGTTTTCGGAATTTCAATAGTTAATTGCGTCTGATTTTGATACGGAACTAAATATTTTTCACCAAGAATCGAAACTTCATAAGCTGTTGCGTTTGCTACCTCATCCCAAGAAAACTGCACACTCTCATTACAATTATAATCTACTTTAGGAACAATAACTGGAGAAACCGCAAATGTATCTGATACATAATAATTTCCATTGATTAAAGCTCTTAATTGCATTACTCCACTACTATCAGGAAGATTCCACTCAAAGAAATTTGAAGTTAAATTAGCTGTACCATCTATAGCTTGCCAGTTTCCATTATTCAATGAATATTCGATAGCAGTAACAGGAAAATCAAAATTATTTTCCCAACTAATTCTTTCTGTTTGTGCTGATTGTAATGCATCACTTGCTGTAGGAAAATTCCATTTAAATTGATCTTTCTCTTTAAAATAGTATGCGATTGAAAATGTTTGTTTTGAACTAGTAATTGAATTTCCTGTTACTCTAACTGTATACGCTCCTATTTCTGGATTCTCAATAGTAATTAATTCTGTATTATTTATATGGTCTTCTCCTCTAACTGCTGGACTTTCTAAAGAATTCGAAGCCGGACTCGCATCTAAAACCCAAGGTAACCAAGTAGTAGCATCTTTCACCAACTCTAAATCGATATCATTTACTAAAGCAGTAACATCATCTACATTTGCAGGTATATCACTCCAAACTAATGCCACTTTCAATTCTTTGAGAGGTGAACTAACGTTAATAGTAAAATCCTTTGTTTGAGAATTGACTACCTCATCAACTATAAATTGATTACGATCTAAAATAAGACCACTTTTGTAAGCATTAACATTTCCATATCCGCTTTTAAAATCTATTCCTTCCTCACCAACATCATCCGCACCAGCAATTAATAATGATTTTACTAGAGATGCTCTAGGATACTCTCCGTTTTGAGCTTTGTATTGCTGTTGTAATAAACCGCTTATACCTGAAACTACTGCTGCAGCATCTGAAGTTCCTTCTGGTCCATGCGCCACTAACTCTGGCTTAATTCTGCCATCATACGTTGGTCCTTTAGAACTTCTAGAATTCACCGTAAGACTTTCATCTACACCACCAACCAATAAAACATTTTTAGCCATTTTAAAATTACCTGTCATATTAGCATAACCATCAATTCCTTGATAAGTTCCATCAGTTGAAGCTAGTTCTCCATCATTTCCCGAAGAAAAAACATGTAACAATGAAGGATTTTCTATAACACTTTGATCGTAGGCATTTGCTTGAGTACCGTAAAAACTTTCAATGTCTGTTCCATAAGAATGATTTTGCACAAATACATTGTTCGTACTATAAAACAAATCTTCATCAGGAAGTAATGATGTAAAATCGGAAGAAGACAAACCACTTAAATAAGCAATCCCTTGGGAGTCTGAAGATCTATTTCCAGCTCCTCCAATAATGGAAGCCATAATGGTAGCATGATTTGTGATATCATTAGCTTCATTACCGTAAGATCTAATTCTATTTCTAAAATCGATGTCGTCAACATCAAATAATAACTCTTTGACTGAAACATTGATATTTTCCCCTGTTAACAAAGAAAAGTTATGTTGTAAAAGATATACATTATTAATACTTAAATCTACTTTCTCAAATGGTATTGTCTCTGGTTTTGGTATTTTGACAACATCTAAAAAAGTACAAGAGGATAAAGCACTAATTCTTGATAAGTCCGATGAGTTTAACTTAATATTGATTGTATTCTTATAGCTGTTTATCAATTTACAAGATATCTCTCGAGATATAAGCTCAGATAAAAACTTCTTTCTATCAGTAGTTTTTACTGATATAAGCACTTCTTGGTTCTTCTTACTTTCCAGCAATCCTTTTATACTTTTAGACAATTTCCAATTGTCATTGATTTCATACAATTTAGAACTAAACACTTCTCCATTTTCATCATCCTCAAGCCTGATAATTAGAAAATTATCAGTTAATTTTTTGATAATTTTCACCTTTTTTTCATTCTTTGGAAGATTTTTTTTACTAATTAAAAAGTATTTATTTTTTGAAAAAACAATAGTATTTTTTTGTGGATTTAGGCTCTTTATATCATCAGTAAAATTCACTTGTGAGAACAAATTAAACGATAGAAAAAAACAAAAAAGAGAAAGGAAGATAATTTTCATTTAACATATGTTTACACTGCAAAGAAACTTATTTTTTTTAACATTAATTGTGAAATACTTAACAAAAAAGGTATATTTGTATTAAAATCAAACAAAAAGCCCTTATACAATGAAAAAAACAAAATTATTTTTAAGTCTATTTGTACTTGCAACTTTCCTTTTTATAGGATGTAATTCTGATGAAAATCAAGATCAGGTTCAAGAAGAAGTATCTCCTGATGTTGCTGCTAAATTACAAGCTGCCTATTTTGACACTTCCTCTGCTAAAGTTACTACTTTTATGGGAGAAGAAGGAGTAGCTGTTGAAGACATGTTCTTCACATTTGCTCAAATTGATGAATTAGGAGAAGGATCAAACATTCCTAACACAGAACACTATCGAACTACTAATTTAGTAACAGGTTTACCTAGAACAATTACAGTAAGTGTTTCTCCAGATTTAGGAACTTTAGGTTCTAACGCTTTAGATGTTGCTATTAACATGTACAATAACTTAGGTTCTCAGTTAACTTTCCAAAGAGTAGCCTTCGGTGGAAAAGGAAGAAACAAAGCAAACATTGAAGTAACAGAATTCTACGAATTAGAAAGTGGAGGTTTCATTACTCTAGGTAGAGCTGCTGGTTTTCCTACTAGAAAAGGTGATCCTGCAAAAGGTTTTGGGATTAACAGTAGATGGTTTGAGTTATCTATTGCTCCAACTGTAAACGAATTAGCGGGTACAATGGCTCATGAAATTGGTCACTGTATTGGTTTCCGTCATACAGATTACCAAACTCGTGAGAGCTGTGGACAAAATGTAAATGAAGGAAGTGCTGGTGTAGGTGCAATCTATATTCCAGGAACTCCAACTGGTTCAGATCCAAACTCTATTATGCAATCTTGTGGACCAGCAATTACATTCAATAACAATGACAAAAATGCAATGTTAACGCTTTACTAAGAGTTACCTTTTTTAATAGAATAATAAAACCCAGATGTTACCATCTGGGTTTTTAAATTTATATAACTTATTTTTAAGCTTTTCTTGTTCTGTTTAACAACCAAAAATCTGCTAAAACTAAGGCTGTTAATGCTTCAACTATAGGAACTGCTCTTGGCACAACACACGGATCGTGGCGTCCTTTACCTGTTATTTCAGTTGCTTCTCCTTCGGAATTAATAGTTTCTTGATGTTGCATTATAGTAGCTACCGGTTTAAAAGCTACTCTAAAATAAATATCCATTCCATTAGAAATTCCGCCTTGAATACCACCTGATAAATTTGACTTAGTAGTTCCATCAGTATTAAAAATATCATTATGCTCAGAACCTTTCATTCTAGCTCCACAAAAACCACTTCCAAATTCAAAACCCTTAACAGCATTAATTGAAAGCATCGCTTTACCTAATTCAGCATGTAACTTATGAAAAATAGGCTCACCTAGTCCAACAGGAACGTTTTGAACTACACAGGTAATTGTTCCTCCAATAGTGTCTCCTGCTTTTCTAATTTCTTGAATCTTAGCAATCATTTTTTCTGCTGAAACCTCATCAGGACAACGAACAATATTACTTTCAGTTTTAGCAAAATCTAAATCTTGATACGGCTTATTCATAAAAATATCGCCTACCGAAGATGTAAATGCATTTATTTGAATATGACTCAACAACTGTTTTGCCAATGCTCCAGCTACAACCCAATTTGCAGTTTCTCTTGCAGAAGTTCTCCCTCCTCCTCTATAATCACGAATTCCATACTTTTTATCGTATGTATAATCGGCGTGTGAAGGGCGATAAACGTTCGTATTATGATTGTAATCTTTGCTTTTTTGATTTGTATTTCTAATTACAAAACCTATTGGCATACCTGTAGATTTACCTTCGAAAATACCAGATAAAAACTCAACTGTATCAGGCTCTTTCCGTTGTGTAACTATTTTTGATTGCCCAGGCTTACGTCGATCTAACTCTTTCTGAACAGCATCAAAATCAATCTCAATGCCAGCAGGAAAACCATCAATTACACCTCCAATTGCTATTCCATGAGATTCTCCAAAAGAAGTCAGCTTTAAAATATTTCCGAAAGAATTAAACATAAATGTTACTTTAAAATTTAAAAAGAACGAAGTTAACTAATTACGTTAAAAACTACCGTTTAATAGCTATAAAAAATCGCCTTCTTAGCAAAAAGTGTTTCAATTGACAAAGTAGGATTTTCAAAAACTCATCTTCTTCAAAAACATATCTAACTGACTTAAAACACATTAAACCTTAATCTGATAAAAACCCAAAAAAACAATTTAAAAAAGTGTGTATTTCTTTTCTTTAATTCAAAAAGGTTCTTATATTTGCATCCGCAAACGAGAAATCGTGAGTCGACTGGTGAAATGGCAGAGTGGTCGAATGCGGTGGTCTTGAAAACCATTGACTGTAACAGGTCCGGGGGTTCGAATCCCTCTTTCACCGCGAAAAGCTTCAAGGAAACTTGAAGCTTTTTTGTTTGAATATAAAAAATGAATTTATGAATTCATATATAATTGCTATCTGTGTCGTTCTATATATATTTTTCCATATCTGGGTAATTAAATTAAACAAAAAGAACAAAAAAGAAAAACTACCCAAAAGTAATTTAGACAAAGATTATGAATTCTCTATAGATAAACTATTTGAAGATATTTTTAAAAAATTCAAATAACATAAAACTCTGTAATTTCTTTTTTATTAATATTATGCTCTATATTATATTTTATCATTAGAGCCGAAAGAGCATTACTTTTATCACTTTAATTAGCTATATCCACATTATTATTTTAAAACCAACAATTTACGCGGATAATAATTCTATAGCAAAAAGTAAGACCGAAAATTATATCATTAATTAAAAACCAGTATTTTTAAATCTTATAGAAGAGTAAAATGAAACAAAATGGAGTTTACTAGTAATATCGTAATCACTGTAATTTCCTTATATTTATTCTTTCTTTTCTTTAAAAACCAACCTAAACCATCTCATTTTCAAATATTTTACTATATTTAAGTGAAATATTCTCTAAAAACACTTGTACTTAATTTTTATTTATAATGGGAAAAGTAATCTCCATTTGTAATCAAAAAGGAGGCGTTGGCAAAACTACTACCTGCGTTAACCTTTCAGCGGCATTAGGAATTCTTGAAAAAAAAGTATTGGTAATTGATACAGATCCTTCAGCTAATGCTTCAATTTCATATGGATTTTCCTCAAAGAAACTGAATAATCCGTCTTTAGAGTTTATGGATTTCACCTCTGTTATAAGAAACAATATAATTAGCACAGAATCGCCTAATGTAGATTTGTTGCCTTACATCGAAGACCTCAACTTATTTAAAAGGAATAATGGCGAATGCAAATTTCATAAAGCATTACAATCTATTCAAAAATCATACGATTACATATTAATTGATTGCGTTCCTTTCTTTAAAGCTAAAAACTTAGATATTTTAACGAGTTCAAATTCTGTTATTATACCTGTACAGTGTGATTATTACGCTTTAGAAGGACTTCATAAGTTTCTAAAAACTATCCGTTTTACTCAGAAAAAATTAAATCCCAATCTAAGAATTGAAGGGTTCTTATTAACAATGTTTGATAAGAGAATGAATCTTTCTAATCAGGTTGTAAACTACGTTCGTAACTATTTTGGCGACTTAGTTTTTAAAACGGTCATTAATAGAAATACAAAGATTACTCAAGCTCCAGGTTATGGTCAAAGTGTTTTACAGTTCGATATAAATTGTGATGGTGCTAAATGCTATTTACAACTAGCAAGTGAGCTAATTTCTAAAGAACCAATACTATCTGAAACCCCACTAATTCCTGAAGATAAAGAAAGCATCTTTAACACCAAATTACTATCTAAAACCACAGTAGAAGAAGTAGAAAACTTTACTTTATTTGAAAAAGTACTCCACTCTACAACTTCTAGTATTGAAAAAAAGGTTATTGCATTTCCTAAAAACTTTGACACCCTTATTAACTTACAGAAAGCTTATGTAAAAAGGATACTTGGAAACTGCTATAAAAACCGTTTAGGAAGTAATGTGTGGATTTATAAAATCAACACCAAAAGTTTCTTCAAGAAAAAATTCTTATACCTTTATTTTAAAGACGGTAGCGTATCGCATTACGCAACAAAGTGGTTTAGTTAAACTTATTAAGTATAGGCTTAAACTTATATCTGTAATAATTATATACTATTATAATATAAGCTTTTAACAATACCATCAGAAAGCCCAATCTTTGGAACATAAATTCTTCTTGCTCCACTCCATTTCATTGCTGATAAGTATATTTTTGTAGCTGGAATGATTACATCGGCTCTATCAGGATTTAAACTTAACTCTGAAATTCGTTCTTCGTATGTCATAGACTTTAAAAACTCAAACTGCGCATTTAAATAAATATAAGACATAGGTCTGCCTAATTCTAGACCCGACATTTTAAACAATTTATTAATGTTTCCACCAGAACCTATTAAAGAAATTCTTTTAAACTCCATGGTATTTTTAACAATCCAATTTTGCACTTTTAAGAAAATCTTTTTGTTCTTTTCCTTAGTGTTATTAATAAGACGAACTGTACCTATTTTAAACGATTTTGAATTCACAATTTCTCCTCTAGAAAATAACGTAAATTCAGTACTACCTCCACCTACATCTACATACAGATAAGTCTCGTCAGAATTGATGAGATGTTTTAAATCGGTAGATGAAATAATTGCCGCTTCTTTAGCTCCATCAATAATATCAATTTGAATACCTGACTCTTCAAATATTTTTTCTACTATTTGCTCTCCATTAGAGGCTTCTCTCATAGCAGAAGTTGCACAGGCTTTATATTTTTCTACTCCATGAACTTTCATCAGTAGACTAAACGCTTTCATAGCCTCTACCATTCGATTTTTATTATTTTCAGAAATTTCACCTGTAACAAAGGCATCAGCACCTAATCGAATAGGAACACGAACCAAAGAAGATTTTCTAAATTTAGTCTCCTTATCCTTCTCTTCTATTACGTTAGCTACTAAAAGTCTTACAGCATTAGAACCAATATCAATGGCTCCGTATTTTTTTATTTCCAAATGAAATCGGTTTTATTTATGGTACTTCGGAAACTCAACTAATGATGTTGTTCCTTTTTTAATATCTTTCCAATGTTTTTCTTTAAACTGAATGCCTACTACTCCGCAAGTAGGAACATGCGCTATTGGTTTACTTCCAAATTTATTTACAAACGTATTTATTCCATGGTCATGACTAAATATAATAGCACTGTCAAAACCATCATCTAAAGCTTTAACTGTTTTTATCAAATAACCATCACTAAAACTATACAATTGTTTGCTAATCTTAAGGTTTGCCATTGGATAACCAAAATTCTCACAAAAAATAATACCAGTTTGTAATGCCCTATTCGCACTGCTTGAAATAAATACATCTGGCCTAGTTATAGTTTTGGCCAAAAATTTAGAAATAAGATGTGCATCATTAATACCCCTTTCTTTAAGAGGTCTATCATGATCTTTTACACTTAGATAATCCCAAGAAGACTTAGCGTGTCTAACTATATAAATTGTTTTCATTCAATCTTAAAAAGATTCTCAAATATAGCATTAAGGAGCTAATCGTTCAAGCTTCCACGAAAAATCTTTTAACAAAGTATATCTAATTCTATCATGAAGTCTGTTCGGCCTACCTTGCCAAAACTCTATACTTATAGGTTTTACAAGAAACCCTCCCCAGTGTTCAGGTCTTGGAATTTCATTTCCTTTAAACTTAGCCTCAAACTCCTGTAAACTATCTAACAATACTTGCTTGTTATCAACAACTTCACTTTGATTTGACGCCCACGCTCCTAATTTGCTTCCATCAGGTCTAGACTCAAAATAACCATCTGATAAATTCTCTGATAATTTTTCTGCTTCTCCTTTAATAATAATTTGTCGCTCTAAACCTGCCCAAAAAAAAGATAAGCAAACTTTATTATTTGCCATAATTGCTTTTCCTTTTTCTGAGTTATAATTGGTATAAAAAATAAATCCTTCGTAGGTATATTTTTTAAGTAACACTACTCTTGTTTTTGGAAAACCATCCAATCCTATTGAAGCAATACTCATTGCATTAGCCTCATCAACCATTTCTGATTCATTAGCCTCTAAAAACCAGTCTCTAAATAACTCAATTGGATTTTCTGGACAATTGTATTCTAACAATTCATCTTTCTCGTAAGACTTTCTATAATCACTTAAGTCGTGCGCCATACCTATATTTTTTGTTATGTAAAAATACGATATAATTACGAGTTCACTTTAAATCACATACATTTGTTATTATGAAAATGAATGAAAAAAACAACCATTTATCAGTTAGAATGCATCAAGCTATTCAATATATTGAAGAACATAGTGCTTCAAAATTACTATTGGAAAATGTTGCACAACAAGCGTTTCTTTCACCTTATCATTTTCATAGGATATTTAGCTCTATTACAGGAGAAACTTTCACGAGCTTTGTTACTAGAAAAAAAATAGAAAGAGCTGCCAACTTTCTACTTCATGCAAACGAAAAAAGCATTTCTGAAATCACCGATATAACAGGTTTTTCTTCTATTTCAACCTTTTCAAGAACTTTCAAAAAATTCTATGGTGTAAGTCCTACGGAATTTAAACATAAATGCAACAGCAGATTTAGCAAGATTAGTAAAACGAAAAGCAAGAATGGGAAAATAGATACAGACCTAGAGCAATACATTTACAACATGAAAAATCTTGTAAATTATATTGACGAAAAAGCTACAGCTATTGAGGTAAAAACAGTAAACGAAATTCCTGTTGCTTACGTTCCACATATCGGTGCGTTTGAAAATGTTGGAATTGCTTTCGACAAACTACTTAAATGGGCTTATCCAAAAGGTTTAATGAACGATAACTGTAGAATTCTTTCTGTTTATCATGACAGTCCGAAAGTTACTGAGACTTCTAAACTAAAAATGAGCGCTTGTATTAGTCTTGAAAATAGTTCAGTAAACACTTCAGAAATCAATACTAGAATAATTTCTTCAAGAAAATATATTAGCGTAACATTTACCTTAGGCTTAGATGAGTTTAAAAAGACTTATGAAGCTATTTTTGTTTGGATTTTTGACAAAGGATTTAAAGTAGATGACTCTCGTGATCCTTTTGATGAATATCACAACAATTTTAACGAACATCCACAGAAGTTATGTAACCTTACTATTTACATTCCCGTTCAATAACACAATTCATCTTATTTTTTTTACAATTCGGTATCTCTTTTTATGAAAGGGAGTATATCTGATACATTTTTGTTGCGTAAAACAATAATCAACATGAAACCATTATTTACTTTATTAGTATTTATTAGCACTATTTATTCTTTTTCTCAACATAGTATTTCTGGAAAAGTAATTGATTCAAAAGGAAATCCTATTGAGGGAGCAAACGTATATCTTGAAGGAACTTATGACGGAACCTCTTCAGATAAAAACGGAGATTTTTCTTTCACCTCTTCTGAAAAAAACATGCAAACATTAGTCGTTTCATTTGTTTCGTATGAAACTTTTATGAAAACTGACAACATAGAAAACTTTAAAAGTATATCTGTAAAATTAAAAGAAGATGTAAACACATTAGATGCTGTTGTTATTAACGCAGGTACTTTTGATGCAGGTGAAAAAGCAAGAGCTGTAGCATTAAAACCTCTTGACATTGTAACCACCGCTAGTGCTCTAGGTGATGTAATTGGTGCTTTCCAAACGTTACCAGGAACCTCAGCAAATGATGAAGACGGAAGATTATTTGTACGTGGTGGAGATGCAGAAGAGACTCAAATTTTTATTGATGGAATTCGTGTATTCAATCCATTTATGCCAACAGGAAATAATATTCCAACTCGAGGTCGTTTTTCACCTTTTTTATTCAAAGGGATGTCGTTTTCGACTGGAGGATATTCTTCTGAATACGGACAAGCATTGTCAAGTGTATTAGCTTTAAATACTATTGATCAACCTACTCAAGAAAAAACAGACATTCAATTAATGACCGTAGGTGTAGGAGTTGGAAATACACAAATATGGGGTAAAAATTCATTCAGTATTAACACATCATACATCAATTTAGCGCCCTATCAATACGCGTTTCCAGATAGAAATGAATGGAGTAAACCTTATGAGGGAGCTAGTGGAGAAATGGTGTATCGTTATCAACCAAATGAAGATGGACTGTTAAAACTTTATGGAGCTTTTAATTATACTAATTTCGACGTACTACAAGACAATATTAATTTTGATAATGGTTTCCAGTTTGACCTACAAAACACCAATTTATATTTTAATGGTTCCTACAAACAACGTTTAGGTAATGGGTGGAAAGTTTCTGGAGGAGTTGGTTATACAAATGAAACTTCAGATATTAATTTACAAAATGACAATGTAGATAATGCTGAAAATTCTGCTCACTTTAAGATTAAAGCTCAGAAGCGTTTTTCAAGTAGATTAAAACTAAATTTTGGAGCTGAATATTTTATCACAGATTTTAATGAAGATTTTACGCAAAGTTCAACTTCAGATACGTTTAACTTTACCTTTGATAATAACATTTTCGGAGCATTTACAGAGGCAGACATTTTTTTCTCAAAAAAATTAGCAACAAAAGTTGGTGTTCGTTTAGAAAATAATGAATTTTCAAATGAACTTACTGTTTCTCCTAGGCTTTCTTTAGCATACAAAGCAGGAAAATATGATCAGTTTTCGGTAGCTTATGGAGAGTTTTATCAAAACCCAAGGAATGAATACTTAAAATTTGCCGAAAACCTTACTTCAGAAAAAGCAACTCATTACATTGCTAATTACCAATACACCAAAGATCGTCAGCAATTTAGAATTGAAGGTTATTATAAAAAATATGATAATTTGGTAAAATATGATGATGTTACTGCTTCTCCATTAGCCAATTTTTCCAATACTGGAGATGGGCATGCAAAAGGAATTGATTTGTTCTGGCGTGATGGTAAAAACATAAAAAGTTTAGACTACTGGGTATCGTATTCTTACTTAGACACAGAACGTGATTATAAAAATTATCCTACTAAAGCTACACCAAACTTTGCTTCTAAACACAATCTATCTGTTGTAGGAAAATACTGGGTAGATTCTTGGAAAACACAGTTAGGACTGTCATATCGTTTTGCAACCGGGAGAAGTTACACTAACCCAAACACAACTGGTTTTTTAAATCAGAAAACAAAAAATTACAACTCAGTTAGTATAAATGCTGCCTATTTAATTAGTCAACAAAAGATTTTATATTTCTCGGTAAACAATGTACTAGCTACACAAAACGTTTTTGGTTATAATTATAAAAACACTCCTGATTCAAATGGGGTTTTTGAACGCCAAGCCTTACGACCAAATGCCGATCAATTTTTCTTTATAGGATTTTTCTGGTCGATAAGTGATGACAACAAAAGTAATCAGTTAGACAATCTTTAATTCGTAAACACACAACCGATAACCGAACACTTACTCTTGCAAATACAATTCAGTTATTAAAATTGACAATTCGGTAAGAATTTTGAGGTTATCAATTGAAAACAATAGATATTTGAACAAATAAAAAACAAAAATTATGCAACGAATCATTTTATTAGCGGGCTTATTCCTAATCACTTTTGTAAATAAAGTTAGAGCTCAAGAAACTCATACTATTACTATAGAATTTAAAGGAATGGAATCTGACAAGGGGAACTTGTATGTAGCGCTTTATGATAAAGAGACTGATTTTTTAAAAAAATCAATTAAAGGTGAAATTGTAAAAATCACTGACAAGAAAGCTACTGCCGTTTTTGAAAACATTCCAGAAGGAGAATATGCAATCTCTGCATTCCATGATGAAAACGATAACAAAAAAATGGATACTAAAATATTTGGAATCCCAAAAGAACCCATAGGAATGTCAAATGATGCTAAAGGATTTATGGGACCTCCTAAATACAAAGACGCTAAGTTTTCAGTAAAAGGAGATGTTTCGCTAACAATTACAATGAACTAAACAACTAATCATAAAAAATCATGAAAAAAATAATCTTGCTAATAGTAGTATTAATTTCTACAAATAGTGTTGCACAATCGAAATACGAACAAGGAATGGCAAAAGCTTTTGAATTATGGGGTCAACAAAAAACTTCAGAAGCTTGTCAATTATTCGAACGAATCACTAAAGCTGAACCTGAAGAATGGCTACCACCTTATTACGTTGCTACGTTAGAAATTTTAGGAAGCTTTGGAATTAAAGACGAAGCTACTTTAAATAGCAAACTTAAGAAAGCCCAAGAGTTTTTAGACATTGCTAAAAGTTTATCTCCTAACAATCCGGAAATAATAATTAATCAAGCATTGTTGAATACAGCTTACATAGCTTTTGACGGTCAAAAATACGGAATGACCTTATCAGGAAAGAATGCTGCTCTTTATTCAGAAGCTCTTAAAATAGCTCCAGAAAACCCAAGAGTGGTTTTGGGAAAAGCGGAATGGGATATGGGATCTGCTCGCTTCTTTAACCAATCTATTGAACCTTACTGTAAAGATGTAGAAAAGTCAATTGAATTATTTAACAAAGAAGAATTACCTAAATTCTACCCTATGTACGGAAAAGAAAGAGCTCAACAAGTTTTAAAACAATGTAAAAAAAGCTAATAAAAAAGCCCGCAGATATTGCGGGCTTTCGTTTTATTTATTTTTTAAGATAAAGTGTATCTAATTTCATTTCCTTCTGAAGCCATTTTCTTATTTCTTCTTCCTTTTTCAAAAGAGAACTTTCTTTTAAATCTTCGACGTACTTCTTATTAAACAAAACACTCAATTGAGGTAAGGTATCTATTTTTATAAAGTCTTTAGTAGATAACATTTTAGAAAAACGAATTTCTTCAATCTGACTGAATCGTATTTTAGCATCTCTTGCAATCGAACTAAATGGGATAATATTTTTATCAGCCTTTTCGATAGTTATATTTAAACTTGAAATTTGAGATTTCAAATCTTCTATTTCTTTTTGTAAGCCATTGATAACGTAATCTTTTTGATCTAAGTTATTGTAAGCTCTTTCTAAAGATTCAGAAATATCATCTATACTTCTTGATTTATTTCCTAAAACCTCTACATTAAAATCACTTATTCTTTTGTACAACTTTACTTTAGCTTTCAAATTAGTTTCTACAGCCTCAGGTACTTCTCCATTAAATCTTAATAGTATTTTTTTCTCTTTGTTATCTTTTCGCTTTCTCAATAACCATAAATCTTGATTAATCTCTACCTCATCTGCTAAAAATCTTTTATAATCTGCTTCAATAACAGTGTCTTTATAAACATTGATAAATGTTTTTACAGCAGGAACCATTACTAGTAATGCTACAACTGATGCAATTTGTGCAGTTCTTTTTCGTTTTTTAGAATTCACATAACGAATCATTGTAAACCCTAACAACTTTAACACAATAAAAGTAGCAAGCGCAATGAATATAGCATTAATAGTAAACAAATACATTGCCCCTAAAAAGTAATCTATTTTTCCTATTGCTAAACCATAACCCGCAGTACATAATGGCGGCATTAACGCGGTAGCAATAGCAACACCAAAAATTACAGAAGCAATAGTCCCTTTTTTTGTTCGTGCAATAATCAAGGCCAATCCACCAAAAAATGCAATTAATACATCTCTAATATCAGGTTGAACACGACCCAATAATTCTGAAGTTGCTTCTCTTAGAGGAAATAAGAAAAAGAACAAAAACGCAGTTAATAAACTTAACACAATCATCGTTGCTAAGTTGATTAGTGATTTTCTAAGTGTATCAATATCATTAATTGCTAAAGACATACCTACTCCTAAAATTGGTCCCATTAATGGTGAAATTAACATGGCTCCGATTACTACTGCAGTAGAGTTTGCATTTAACCCTATTGATGCTACGAAAATAGAGCAAATTAAAATCCAAGCCGTAGCTCCTTTAAATGGTATATCATTTTTTATCGCTTCAATGGTAGCTTCTTGATCAGTATCATGCCTAAAGTCTAAAAGCTCATTCATGAACGTTTTTATACTCTGAAACAAACCTTTAGCATCTTGTTTAACAGCTTCTTTAGATTTGTCTATTTCTTCATTCTTAATTTCTTCCATATAATAATTTGCTTTTGCATCGAAATATACGAAAAGATCAGTAAAAACGTTCATCTATAGATAATGCCCGTTAATCTAAACACCGCTTCTAATTGTATAATTAAAATATGTTAAGGGGTTATTTTTTATAATTTTCGGCCGGTATTAATTCAGAACGATTAACTTATGGTGAAGAGATTAAACATTTTGTTTATTGATGATGATGAAGTAGAAAGAATGAAGTTTTCTAGAGTTTGCAATAACACTAACTTTAAACCAACAGTAATAGAAGCTGTTAATGGTGAAGATGCACTTTCTAAATTAGAAAATCCTACTTCTGATTTAATCTTTCTTGATTTAAACATGCCAAAAATGAATGGCATTGAGTTTTTAAAAATCCTTAAGGCAGATAAAAGATTAAAATTTATTCCTACAGTTATATTGTCTAGTTCTGATAATTATAATGATTTAAAAACTTGCTATGAATTAGGAATAGCTGGCTATATTTTAAAACCTCTACGTTTCGAAGATTATACCAAAAACATAACCACAATGTTAGATTATTGGACCAATAATGAACTTTTGAATTAATAACATCCAATACTTTTTACTCAAACTATTTTCTACTACATTTACAAAACCCTAAGATATATCCCTAAAGCGTAGAATATTATCTTTTTATTATGATGTATTCATCTCGCTGAAAATTTGATTTTATAAACCGTGATTACGAAGAACATAGAAGTACTAGAAAAAGCATTAGAACGCGAAAAGCAAGCAAGAATCGAAGCTGAGAAGAATCTTGAAGAAAAAACCTCAGAGCTTCTAAAAGCCAACCTTACCCTTCGAAAAGTTATTAACGAAAAAGAAATACAACTTCATAGTTTGTTTCAAACTATAGTAGATCCTTATATACTTATGGATTTGTACGGTAATGTTGTTAAAATGAATGATGCTGCTGCTGATTTTTTTGGTTATGATATTGAAAACGAAGTATTCAATGTTATTTCTTTACTAGTACCCGAAGATGTTCCTTTCGCTAAAAAAACATATTATAGACTCTTAGAAAAAGGGGCAATTAAAAATTACAAAGCGCGAGTTTTTAATAAGAACAAAGAAATAAGGTGGATAGAAATTAGCCCTAGTATTGTATACGATGAAAAAGGAAAACCTACTTTTACTCAAGGTGTTTTAAGAGATATTACGGATAGACTTACCATTCAAAAGGAAAAAGAACTTCTACTAAAAAACTTAAAGAAAAGTAACCAAGAGCTAAACGACTTTGCTCATGTTGTTTCTCATGATTTAAAAGCTCCTTTAAGAAGCATGAATGCATTGGTTAGTTGGCTACAAGAAGATTGTCTAGAACTTTCTGAAGACGAGAGTATAAAAGAAAATTTTGAGTTGCTACTAAAGAAGATTGATAAGATGGACCATCTTATCAATGGTATTCTTAAATATGCTAGTATTGATAAAATAGAGCACCCTAAAAAGGATATTGATTTACAAGAAGTAGTAGATATTATATTAGACACCATTCATATTCCAGAGAATGTCAAAGTAATTATTCCAGAGAAATTACCAATAGCCGAAGGAGATAAGTTTAGACTCCATCAATTATTTCAAAACTTAATTAGCAATGCTGTAAAATATGCTGATAAAGATAATGGTGAAGTTAGTATCACTTACGAAACTAAAAAGGATTTTTGGGAATTTCAAATAAGTGATAATGGTAAAGGAATTCCAAAAAAATACCATAAAAAGGTCTTTGGAATATTTGAAACCTTAGACGATCATCAAAATTCAACAGGAATTGGTCTATCGATTGTGAAAAAAATTATTGACTTATTTGATGGAACTATTTGGGTAAGTTCAATTGAGGGTGAAGGAGCTACTTTCCATTTCACGTTACCTATTCCTAATTAAAAAACTTATACACAAAGTTAATTGCACACTGATAACATACTGTTAGAATTTAAAAAATCAATGATTTTTGAAAAACAGGAATTATTTAAGAAAGTGTGGAAAACAAAAAAACGCCCAACTTACATCATCTGCCTGCCAAACGTCTTTTATATCCCCTAATTAAATTTGTATTTCATTGAAAAGTGGGGAGAGCAGGATTCGAACCTGCGAAGTCGTAAGACAACGGAGTTACAGTCCGTCCCATTTGGCCGCTCTGGAATCTCCCCAATGTTTTCAAAGAAAAAGCCTCTCAAGCGAGAAGCTTTGTTTGTGACCGGGCTGGGGCTCGAACCCAGGACCCTCTCCTTAAAAGGGAGATGCTCTACCAACTGAGCTACCCGGTCTTTTGTTTTGCGAGTGCAAATATAGAAAGGTTATACGTTTTAACCAAATAAATTGACAATATTTTTCACTTTATTTGACTTCAACAAAATAGCTTGCTAAAAATCAGTAATTTAATCACTCATTTAAATACGCTTGCCTTACTTTTTTAAACAAATTAGAAGAATACACAAAGTCAACAACGTCTTTATTATCTGTTTTAAATATTTCTTTACTGCTACCTTCCCAAGCTTTCAATCCATTTTTCAAGAAAACAATCTTATCCCCTATTTCCATTACAGAGTTCATGTCATGTGTATTAATTACCGTTGTAATTTCATACTCTTCAGTAATTTCTTTAATCAGGTTATCAATTAAAATAGAGGTGCTCGGATCTAGACCAGAGTTTGGTTCATCACAAAATAAATACTTTGGATTCATCACAATTGCTCTCGCTATAGCAACCCTTTTTTGCATTCCTCCTGAAAGCTCAGCAGGTAATTTTTTATTAGAATTTTCAAGATTCACTCTTTTTAAAACAAAATTAGCCCTGTCTAACATCTCCTCTTTTGTTTTTTTAGTGAACATTTTTAAAGGAAAGATTACATTTTCTTCAACGTTTAACGAATCAAACAATGCACTTCCTTGGAAAACCATACCTAACTCTTGTCTAAAATCTCTTTTCTCTTCAATATCCATTTCGGTATTGATCTTTCCATTATATTCAATTGTTCCTTTTTCTGGAACATGTAAGCCTAATAGACATTTTAGAAATACTGTTTTTCCAGCACCACTCTGACCGATGATTAAACTTGTTTTTCCAGCTTCAAAAGAAGTTGAAATTCCTTTCAAAACATGAGCTTCACCAAAACTCTTATGTATATCGTTTACTTTAATCATTCTATGTTAATAACATTTGAGTTAAGAAATAATTTGCTATTACAATAACAACAATAGTCCAAACTACAGATTGTGTACTCGCCTTTCCAACACCTAAAGAACCACCTCTTACATAATACCCATGATATGCTGGAACCGTTGCAATAATAAAGGCAAATACAATTGTTTTTACAATTGCATAAAAAATTAAATACGAATTAAAATCATATTGAATACCTTTTATATAATCTGCTTCAAAGAACATACCTGTAGCAATACCAGCAACCCAACCCCCAAATATTCCTAAGAACATTCCTAGAATAATTAAAAAAGGATAAAAAAATATGGTTGCTATTATTTTTGGTAACACCAAATAGTTTAAAGAGTTTACACCCATAATTTCTAAAGCATCTATTTGCTCGGTCACTCGCATACTACCAATACTAGAAGTTATATAAGAACCAACTTTTCCTGCTAATATGATTGAACAAAAAGTTGGCGCAAATTCAAGAATGATTGAACGTTTAGTAGCAAAACCAATTAACATTTTAGGAATTAAAGGATCACTAATATTTAGTGCTGTTTGTAGTGCTATAACACCTCCAATGAAAAATGAAATAAAACTGATAATACCAATTGACTTTATCCCTAACTGTTCTATT
Source organism: Tenacibaculum skagerrakense (assembly GCF_004345825.1). Lineage (GTDB taxonomy): Bacteria > Bacteroidota > Bacteroidia > Flavobacteriales > Flavobacteriaceae > Polaribacter > Polaribacter skagerrakensis. The sequence continues at coordinate 86,077 of NZ_SLXM01000002.1, read as the reverse complement.
TCTCTAAAAAGAGCCTCCCAAAAAACTCGAAATTTTTGAGGTGCTTTAAACACTTGACCAAGCATCATAAAATACTTACCGACATGCTCGATATAATTCATCTTATTTCTTTTTGTTTTGCTAAAGTACTAAAAGAATATTTACTACTGTGCATTGCTTCATAAGATTAAATAATCATTAACAACTGTAGTTTTTTTTCTTTTCGTCTAAAGCTTTTACTTAATTTTGAAGACTAAATTTTCACCATGAAAGCAAGTAGTAAATTATTGTTTATTTTATCAGTTATTTTTTTTAACTGTACTCCTAAATCAAATCAATTAACAGACAAGAATTCAAAACCAAAACTAGTAATTGGTATTGTTGTAGATCAAATGCGATATGACTACCTGTATAGGTTTAACAGTAAATATGGTGAAGGTGGTTTTAAAAGGTTATTAAAAGAGGGGTTTTCTTTGGAGAATGCTCATTATAATTATATTCCAACGTACACTGCTGTTGGGCATACCTCTATTTTTACAGGAACTACACCCGACAATCATGGAATTATAGGAAATCACTGGTATGATAAATATCAAAAGGAAATGATTTATTGCGTAGATGATTCAACTTATAATACTGTTGGAAATAATAGCGATGGAGGAAAAAAATCGCCTAAAAGATTATTTACTACTACTATTACAGACCAATTACAACTTGCTCAAAACAAACAAGGAAAAACTATTGGAATAGGAATTAAAGATCGTTCTGCTATTTTACCTGCTGGTCATACAGCCAATGCTGCTTATTGGTTTGATGGAGGAAGTATTGGTAATTGGATTAGTTCTTCTTTTTATATGGACTCTCTACCAAACTGGGTTACTAAATTTAACAACCTTAAAAAACCAGACGAGTATTTAAGTAAACCATGGAAAACTTTGTATGATATTAACACATATACTGAAAGTATTGCTGATGATAATGACTATGAAAAGTTGTTTGAAGGAGAAAACAAACCAATTTTTCCTCATGATATTCCTGGGTTAAGAAGTAAAAACAATAATTATAGTATTATTAAAGAAATTCCTGCGGGAAATTCTTTAACAACCGATTTTGCTATTGCAGCTATTGAAAATGAAAAACTAGGACAAGGTGAATATATTGATTTTTTAACATTAAGTTATTCATCTACTGATTATGTTGGTCATAGATTTGGTGTAGATTCAAAAGAAATTGAAGATACTTACTTAAGGCTTGACAAAGACTTAGAACGACTTTTCAATTACTTAGATAAAAATATTGGAAGCAACAGTTACACCTTATTTTTAACAGCAGATCACGCTGCCATTCAAGTACCTGCTTATTTACAGTCAATTAAAATACCTGCTAATTATTTACCTGGGAAAAAACTTACAGATTTTATAATTGACATTACAAAGGAAAAATACAAAACTGATAAATTGATTGAAAACGTCTCTAATTTCCAAGTATTTTTAAATAAAGAAGAAATTAAGAACAAAAAGCTTTCAGTTGATGAAGTTTCAAGTTTTATTGTGGAGGAAATCATTAATTTTAAAGGAATTTACAAAGCCGTAACTGCTAAAACTATGCAAACCAGTTATTTCGAGTACGGTATATTAAGTTCGTTGCAAAAAGGATATAATCAAAAGCTTTCGGGAGACATTTTATTAATCCCTGAACCTTCAACTATTATTTATCCCAAAAAAGGTTCTACGCATGGTTCTGGATATTCTTATGATACACATATTCCTATGATTTTCTATGGTAATAGTATTCGTAAAGGTTCATCAGCCAAAAAATATGAAATCATTGATATAGCTCCAACTATTGCCAATATGCTAAAAATAGAGTTTCCTAATGCTACTACTGGAAAAGTAATTGATGAAGTTTTAAAGTAAGAATAGAAATTATATAAAAAAAGAGCGAATTTTATCGCTCTTTTTTTATTGTATTTTATTTCTATCCAATTCTATTTTTTGATCATCACAACTGCCTTCTCTATAACATTTACCTGCTGGTTGGTTCCTTTTATTCCTAAATCGTAAGCGCTTTTTATTCTTTACCACTTTTAATAGAATCATATTTTTAACAATCTTTTCTATTTGCTTCTTTTGAGAAGGCATTTTCTTTTTTTCTACTTTAGAATGCTGAAGAACTTTAATTTTATTTAAATCGTGTGGGTTATCTTCTATATACTCGACTTTATTTTGAGCAACTACAGTTTGGGCATTAATCTTACTAGAATATATACTTAATAATAATGAAAATAGAAATATAGTAATTGGTTTCATGACTTATAATTTAATGGTTACTACTTTACGTAAACTGCAGTATTTACCTTTAGTAAGTCATAGTACTTTGAAAAACTTTACAAATAAAAAGTTAAAAAAAGTTAAACGAAACAACAACGCATAAAAAAACTGCCTAGGCAGTTTTTAATTTATTCTTTTTTATCAGCATCACAAGGCTTTTTAGCTTCTTTGAAACACTTAGTATCTTCTTTTTTTCTTTTGTTTCTAAACCTTAAAAGCTTCTTTTGCTTAATTAATTTCTCAACTTTCTTTACAGATGTAATTTTATCTTTAGCTTCTTTCTTATCCTTAGTTGAAGCTTTCACATTTATAGTGACTGCATTAGATGGAGCAGTTATTGAGTTTAAATCGTTTATTTCTTTTTTATCTTCTTTGTACTCAATTCCGCTTCCTTTTTTAGCAATTACCTTTTGTGCTGTAATTTGCTGAAAGCCTAAGAATACTGTTAAAAAAGATGCTAATATTGTAAGTCTAGCATTCATAATCTTGGGGGATTTAATTGAATCGTACATCAAAGAAACTAATTATTTGCTGTTTTTATCGGTAAAGTTCGATGAATGGTTTTAATGTATCGATGAATAAACATTTTAGATCTTTTAAACATTAAAAATCAATCGATTACTACTTAGTAACTTTACTTTTATTTTTTTTAGTCTTTCTCAATCTTAACCTCTTCTTTTTAGAGGCTATAGACGAGTTACTTTTTGGGCTAGTATTTTCTTTTATTTTCTTATTTTCTTCAATAACCACTGAAGAAACTACCTTTTTATTTTCTTTTGTTTTCTTAATCTTTACATTCATTATGTAAGGCGAAGACTCTTCAGTAGAAACTACTTTATTTTCGGATTTTTCTTTTGATGAAATTTCTTTTTTAACTGAAGAACTTTGTGCAATAATTTTGCTTGGCAACAATGCTATTATAAGAAGCATTACAATAAATTTAATTTTATTACGCATAACGTTAGATCAAAAGTTTAAACTAAATCTATTTAGATTTTGTCACTTGAAATTCATATTTCTTTGAATTGATATGTTCTGCCGTTCATCTGCTAAATTTGTAAGCTTAACTGAGAGTTTTAAGCCTTTAAAAACTATTCTATAAACAAAAAGGCCTGCCTATAGCAAGCCTTAATTCTGAATGTAACTGACATACTAATTATCTTCAGGGAATAAAATTTTTTCTAAAGCTTCTTTTTCTTTTTTAATTTTTTCCTTTTGTTCTTTAATTCTTTCATCTAACTCATCTAATTTATCTTTCGCCTTTTTGATAACTTCTTCTTTTTTAGATGCCTCTTCATCAGTTATTTTTTTCTCTTTTTTATCTTCTTCTAATTTTTCTTCAGCAACTTTAACTTTATCTCTTCCTCTAACCAAAACTTCTTCACTTGCCTTAATTCTATCTTCTTGCTCTTTAAGTTTGTTCTTAGCTTCTTGAGAACGTAATCTACCAAATTCCTTTCCGCTCATGTCTCCTTTATTTCTTCCATAAGCATTTCCTTTTCCTTTAAACTCTTTTTTATCCTTTACTTCCTTATCTTTTTTTTCTTCACCATCATCTTCTTTATCATCGTCATCTTCTCCTTTAGTTTTATCCTTTCCCTTTTGCTTCATTTCCTCTGCTTTTTCCTTGCCTTTTCCTTTTATTTCATCCGCTTTATCTTTACCTTTTTCCTTTACATCCTCTAACTCTTCTTCTGCAACATCCTTAGTTTTTTCTTTACCTTTTTTCGCAGCTTTCTCAGCCTTTTTTTCTAAACCTTTTCCTTTACCTTGAGCCTGAACTCCTTGTACACTCAAAAAAGCTACTAATAAAAGTAGCGAACATAAAAATTTAAAATTTCTCATTTCTTCTAGTTTTTAAATATTATCTAATTCTTTTAATTCTTCTTCTACTTCTTTAGTAGAATTTTCTAATTTTTCGATATCTTTTTCAACATCTGCTTGGATAGAATCTATTTTTTGGATTGCTTCTTCGGTTTTTTTATCATCTTTTTTCTTGTCTGTACAAGCAATAACAAACATTACTCCCATACATAAAATCAATAGTTTTTTCATTTAAAAAGTTTTTTAGTTAATGAATAAGACACTATAACAGTTAAAAAGTCACTTTTATAGCACATTAAAACACAATAGTTTGTAATAGATAACGAATTTTCTTTAAGAAAATTTTAACATATTAAAAAGAAGTCAAAAAAAATCCGTCAAATGACGGATTCAATTAAATTTTATTCTTTAGGAAGAAAAACCTCTGCCATCATACATCTGGCACTTCCTCCTCCACATCCTTCGATAACATCTAAAGAGCTAGATATTATTTTACAATGCTTCTCTATTTTATTGATTTGATCTTTTGTTAAGCAATCATAAGCTGCTTGACTCATTACAAGGAATCGTTCGTCATTAGCACCTCTAACTTGTAACATATTTCCTGCAAAATTATTAACCTGAGCTTCAGTAATATCAATTACCTCTTTTCCGTCTTCTTTTAAATTACTAACAACATGCTTTCGTTCTTTTTTATCATCAATAGAAGCTAAACAAATTACGGCAAATGTTTCTGCTAAGCACATCATAACATTTGTATGATAAATTGCTTTTCGCTCTCCATTTACAGTTTGATTTGCTGTAAAAACAACTGGTGTGTACTCAAAATCTTCACAAAACTCAATGAATAACTCTTCATCAGCTCTAGGAGACAATGCACAATAAGCCTTTCTATTTTCTCTATCTAACAATAAGCTTCCAGTTCCTTCTAAAAAAATATTTTCTTCTTCAGCAGCAGTATAATCAACTACTTCATTAATAATAAATCCTTGCTCTTCAAGAATATCAAAAATATCTTCTCTTCTCTCTAACCTTCTGTTTTCAGCAAACATTGGGTACAATCCAACGGTTCCATTTTCATGGAAAGAAATCCAGTTATTAGGAAATATTGAATCAGGTGTATCGGTTTCGATTGTATCAGAAACTACGATTACATTTACACCAAAACTTCTCAGTTTCTCAACATAATTATCAAACTCTTCTTGAGCTTTAGCATTAACAGTTGCTGGCAATACATTTTCTAAAACTTTTTGATAGTAATTGTTAACAGCTGTTTGTTCATTCATCCTAAAACCGACAGGACGAATCATTAATATCGTGTTCGTTGTTTGTTTCATACGGGCAAAAATACTTATTTTGTCTGTTTGGTAAATGTAAAAAATTCGAAAAAAGAATTATTATTTCTTCAAGTAATTTAAATGATGACAGTAGCAGATTTAGTAGGTGATTTTTCAATAATTGGTTCAAATCAAAATGATAGTGATGTAAATTACAGAGGTGTTTTAACACTTAGTTTGGATGAAGACAATCGAATTATTGCAAAATGGTTAATTCACAACGAACAAGAACAAGTTGGCTCCGGATTTTTTAAAGACAATATTTTAGTTATCAACTTTCAGTATTTAGGAGAAAACTCAGAAATTTTTAATGGTACAGTTGTTTACCGATGTTTAAACAAAGATATTCTTGATGGTTTTTGGTCTGAAGAATATGGTAATCCAAGATTTATAGGTACTGAACGTTGTTTTAGAATTAAAGAAAATAGTGATGTTTCTTAATACTATTATTTTAGTTCAATCCGTTTTTTAAATTGATTAATTCAAAGTTGACTTTTTGCTCCTCTAAAAAGTCAATAGCTTTTTTGCTTCGCATACCTGATTTACAATATACAACTAACGGTTTATCTGAATTAATTTCCGAAAATCGACTAGATAATTGTCCTAAAGGAATATGCTGACCTCCGATATGATGTTGAGTTCTCTCCCAATCTTCACGAACATCTAATAAGTTATATTTTTCAAAACCTTGTTTTAGTTCTTCTAAGGTTATTTCTGTTTTTGCTGGAGTAATTCCACAAAAGAAATCATAATTATCTTCTAGCTTTTGTATATCAGCATTCGAAGTTCGCTTGTAATTTAACATCATTTGACGCATAGAAAGCACATCAAAAATCATCAATCTATTTGCTAAAACCTCACCTATTCCACAGACAATTTTTAGTACTTCATTGGCTTGTAGACTTCCTATGATTCCAGGTAAAACTCCAACAACACCAATTTCAGAACAATTTGGAATTGAACCTGGACTTGGAGGAGTTGGATACAAACATCGGTAACTTGCACTTCCATTAAAATTAAACACACTCAACTGACCTTCAAATTTAAAAATAGAACCATATACTAACGGTTTATTAGTAAGGATAGCTGCATCATTAGACAAATAGCGTGTTTGAAAATTATCACTTCCATCCACAATAATGTCATATTTTTCGAATATCAAAAGAGCATTCTTTATCGTTAGCTTTTGATTGTAAACATTAAACTTTACGAACGGATTTAATCTTGACAATCTTTTTACAGCAGCCTCAGCTTTTGATACTCCTACATCATCAATTGTATATAAAATTTGACGTTGTAAATTACTCTGATCTACTACATCATCATCAATTACTCCAAGAGTTCCAACACCAGCAGCCGTTAAGTATTGTAAAATTGGACAACCTAAGCCTCCAGCTCCAATAACTAGTACTTTAGCTCGTTTAAGTTTTAACTGGCCTTCTTCTCCTATTTTATCTAAAATAAGATGACGATTATATTGTATTTGCTCCTCAGTAGTAAGCATTATTCTCTTATACTATTAATTATTTGGTTTAAAGCTATTTTCGCTTCAGGTAAAATTGGTAACAGCGGAAAAATATGTGGCATTTTTTCGCCATTTATCACCTGAACTTCCACCTCTTCTTTCTTCATTTTATTAGCACCAATTTTAGCATCTGGACACATAATATCATACTCACCAATGTAAATATCTGTTTTTGGAAATCCTTTGAAACTTCCATATAACGGAGAAATCATTTGATCTTTTAAATCAAGTGTTCCTGCTGCAAGCTCTTTCGCAGATAATGCTCCCTTTATTCCTAACATTGGATCTTTCGATTCGATTACTTTGATATCCTTATTTGTCAAGCTTGCATCGAAAACCGGCGTAATTAAAACTAACTTACCAGGTATTTCCTTTTTCTTTTGAATGAGACGTTGTGTAAGAGACATTATTAGATTTCCCCCAACAGAATCACCAATTAAAATAGTGTTTTCCGGTAAAACCGTAGTTTGAACAGCAAACTCGAATACTGAATCTATATTATCACAAATCTGTTCTATTGTGAATTCTGGCGCTTTAGGATAATCTAATAACCAAACATCTTTTCCTGAGTGTTTCACTATTTTCTCTACTGCCTTCCAATGATGTTCAGCTGGCCCAGAAACAAATGCTCCTCCATGAATAAAAATAACTAACTCCTTAGATTTTTCACTTTTATTTTCAATTTTATAAATTTTAGTTTCATCTACAGTTAGCTCTCCAACGGTGAACTTTTTATAGAAACTTTTTGGTGGTTTTTTTAGATCGGATTTTCTTAGCTTTTTATAATTAATAGGAGATTCAGAGAATATTTTTTTTATTCCCATGATTCTTAAAATGAAAAATGTAAGCTTTCTTAACATATAAATCAAATTTAACTAAAATGTTCCCAATCTTTCCAAACAACTTCTAAACCTTGATTTTTTAACATTTCGGCTACTTCCTCTGTACTTCGTTCATCTGAAATTTGGAATTGCTCTAGTGATTGTGGCTCTACGGTATATCCTCCGGGATTGGTTTTAGATTCTGCACTAATTGATGTGATACCTAATTGTACAATATGGTTTCTAAACACTTCACTTTCTCTTGTCGAAATAGATAATTCTACATCTTCATCAAACATTCGGTAAGCACAAATCAATTGAACTAAATCTGAATCTGTCATTTCTACTTTTGGCTCTAAACCACCAGAATGTGGACGTAATCTTGGAAAAGATATTGAGTACTTCGTTTTCCAGTATGTCTTTTGTAGATATTTTAAATGTAAAGCTGTAAAAAAACTATCAGCTCTCCAATCTTCCAAACCAAACAAGGCTCCTAATCCAATTTTGTGAACTCCTGCTTTGCCCAATCTATCCGGAGTTTCCAAACGATAATCAAAATTTGACTTTTTACCTTTTGGGTGGTGTTTTTTGTATTCTTCTTTATGATAAGTTTCTTGATATACTAAAACAGCATACAATCCATTATCTTTTAATAATTCATACTCATTTTGATCTAATGGTTGAACCTCAATAGTAATGTTTGCAAAATGTGATTTAATCAACTGAATAGCATTATTGATATAATCAACTCCAACAGTTTTGTTTGCCTCTCCAGTAACTAATAAAATATGATCATAACCTTTCTTTTTTAGAAACTCGACTTCTTTTAAAATTTCATCATCGGTTAGTGTTCTTCTAGGAATTTTATTTGTGAAGCTAAATCCGCAATACGTACAAATATTCTGACATTCGTTACTCAAGTACATTGGCGCATACATTTGAATTGTATTACCAAACCTCTTCTTTGTTACTTGATTACTAATCTGAGCCATTTCTTCTAAATACGGTTTTGCTGCTGGAGAAATTAGTGCTTTAAAATCTTCAAAATCTCGCTTTTCTGAAGCTATTGCACGCTTAACGTCAAGAGTTGTTTTGGACAAAATACTTTGTAAAACCTCATCCCATTTGTATTGCTCAAATATATTTTTGAAGCTACTGTTTATCGACATCTGTTATTATTTTGAATATGTCATTGCGAATAAAATGAAGTAATCTATCAATTTGAAAAGATTACCTCGTCTTGTATAAAATGGTTTTAATACAATCCTCGTAATGACGGCTACCTAATTTAAAAAGGAAGTTAATGGACTACTTGCTTCAGCATTTCTCTTTATAGGAGCTAATTTCGCTTCATAAGCAATTCTACCAGCTTCCACTGCCATTTTAAAAGCTTTCGCCATTGCTATTGGATTTTGTGAAACAGCGATTGCAGTATTGACTAAAACTGCATCGGCACCTAGTTCAATAGCATGTGCAGCATGAGAAGGAGCACCGATTCCTGCATCAACAATTACTGGAACATTCGATTGTTCGATAATAATTTCTAGAAACTCTAATGTTTTTAAACCTTTATTACTTCCAATTGGAGCTCCTAATGGCATTACACATTGCGTTCCTACTTCTTCAAGTCTTTTACACAATACTGGATCTGCATGAATATATGGCATCACAACAAAACCTTTCTTTACTAATTCCTCCGCTGCTTTCAGTGTTTCAATAGGATCGGGTAATAAGTACTTTGGATCAGGGTGAATTTCTAATTTCACCCAATTTGTTTCTAATGCTTGTCTTGAAAGTTCGGCTGCAAAAACTGCTTCTTTGGCATTTCTAACTCCAGAAGTATTTGGGAGTAAATTTATTCGATCATGATTTAAATGTGATAATATATCATCATCTTCATTTTCTACATCTACTCTTTTTAAAGCAACAGTTACTAATTCACTTTCGCTTTCTAATATAGCATCTCGCATTAATTCAGAAGAACTAAACTTTCCTGTCCCTGTAAATAAACGTGATGTAAATGTTTTATCTGCTATTTGTAAACTCATAGTATTCGTTTTAACTAGCTATTAATTCTTTAATTTCTTTCACCGGTTTATTCGATAAAATTCCAGAAACGGCAATTCCATGAACTCCAGTTGTATATAACTCTTGAAAATCATTCATTGTAATTCCTCCAATTGCATAAACAGGTAATTCAATTCCTTCCTTTCGTAATTGAGAAATAATCTGTTGATATCCTTCTAACCCTAAAATTGGACTTAATTTTTTCTTTGTGTTTGTAAATCTAAAAGGACCTAAACCAATATAGTTTACCTTCTGAGTAGCTAAGAACCTACAATCTTCAAGCGTGTTTGCGGTTCCGCCAATTATCGTTTCTTCACTTAAAATAGCTCTAGCATCCAAAGGTTTCATATCTTCTTTCCCAATATGAAGACCATAAGAGTTGATTGTTTTTGCTACTTCAACATTATCATTTATTATCAATTGTGCATTATTCGAATCACATATTTTTTTTGCCTCAACGGCTGTTTCAAGAAATATTTTTTGCGCTACATTTTTCATTCGTAATTGAATAAGCTTTACACCAGATTCAACTACATTTTTAATATTCTCTAAGTGCTCTTTAGGAGAATTTCCTTGAGATATATAATAGATATTATTCATTTACTTTATTTCTGTTTACTAATGAGTTCTCGGCTGCGCTCGAACTGACATTGTGATTTATCTTTTAAAAATGATACCCTAATTTTGTTTTATTTGAACTCAATACTTTTTCCACATAACGTTTTCCTTTAAAACAGGATTTCAATAAAGGATATTTTAATGCGATATAACTTGCGATTGCAGAAGATAACACACAGCCACTTCCATGTTTTTCATGATACTTTCCTTTCTTTGGATTGAACGAAAATTTATTACCTCCTTTTGAATACAAGTAATCTACTGCCAATCTTTCTGAGTTATGTCCGCCTTTTAAGAATACATTTGTTTTAGATTGTATGTGAGATAGTGTTTCTTCAACTGATTTATTCGGATATAAACTTTGAATCTCACTATAATTTGGCGTCAATAAATAAATCTTCGACAAAACCTCTTCAAAATCGGCTTCTGTGAAATCTTTGTGAAAAGTATATCCTGAAGAAGCTTTTAAAACAGGATCTAAAACTATTTTAGCAGTAGGATTAAAACTCAAAACATAATCGATAATCTCTAATAAGATTTTCCAGTTTTCTACAATTCCAATCTTCACCACATCTATGTTAAATCGATCAAAAAGAATTTTAATCTGTTCTTTTATTGTGAATATTGAAGTCCAATAACAGTCTTTAAACTCAACATCATTCTGAATGGTAGTAGCTGTACAAACAGATACACCATAACATTTTAGATTTTCAAAGGTTTTTATATCAGCTGTTAAACCTGCTCCACTAGAAGGATCTAATCCTGCGATTGTGAGTATGTAAGTACGCTTTTTCATTTTTACTATAGTCATTACGAATGAAATGAAATAATCTTTTAACACAAAAACAGATTACTTCGTCGTTTCCTCCCCGTAATGACGCTTTATTTCTTTAAAACTTTCTATTGGGTTTTCTGTATTCCATACCCCACCTAAAACACCAATTCCGTAGTATCCTAATTTTAACACGTCTGGAATTGTTGTTTCGTTTACTCCTCCCATTCCAATAATTTTCTTCTGAATATGATTTACATCAAAACCTTTTCCCTCATATCCTTTTTTTGAGATTGAAGAAAAAACTGGACTCAACAAATGATAATCGAAATCAATTTTACTTGAATTTAAAACTTCAGGATCATGAAACGAACTGCTTACTTTAAATCCTTTACTCTTGTAAGAATCAGTATAACTTTTAAGATTATCTTCAAGATCGATTCTAGGTTGTTCTTGAAGGTGAATCCCTTTTAAATTAAATTCTTTACACAGCTCATGATTTTCATGAATCATAATTCGACTATAAAATTCGGACTTTATTTCTTTTAATAAAGCTCTGTATTGTTCTATATCAAAAGAAGGCTTTCTTAAATGCAACACTTCTAAACCTTTTGAAAAAAGTTGATTTAAAAGCGTTACTTCATTTTCTAATTCTTGTTCGGATGTGATTACTAGTAGCATATTCGATTATTAGTTATGAATTTTAAATTATGAATTATTAAGTTTCCTTGGGCTTCTTATAGACTTTAAAGTTATAGTTTCATCATTACCAATTCGCAATTCTTATAAATAAACTTCAGAGCCTTTTTGTTTAAACTCTTCGGACTTTTCTTTCATTCCTTCCTCAAAAACGTTCCCTTCTTCCATCTCTTTCTTTGCTGCGTAATCTCTTACTTCTTGTGTAATTTTCATAGAGCAAAACTTTGGTCCACACATAGAGCAGAAATGCGCAATTTTAGCTCCCTCTGCTGGTAATGTTTCATCGTGATATTCTCGTGCTAATTCTGGATCTAAACTTAGATTAAACTGGTCTTCCCAACGGAATTCAAAACGAGCTTTACTTAATGCATCATCTCTATGTTGCGCTCCTGGATGTCCTTTTGCTAAATCGGCGGCATGAGCTGCTAACTTATACGTTACTACTCCAGTTCTTACATCATCTTTATTTGGTAAACCTAAATGCTCTTTTGGTGTAACATAACACAACATTGCTGTTCCGTACCATCCAATCATTGCAGCACCAATTCCAGAAGTAATATGATCATAACCTGGAGCAATATCAGTAGTTAAAGGTCCTAATGTATAAAACGGAGCTTCTCCACAAGCTTCCAATTGTTTATCCATATTTGCTTTAATCATATGCATTGGAACATGTCCTGGTCCTTCAATAAAACATTGAACTTCGTGTTTCCATGCTATTTTTGTTAATTCTCCTAAAGTTTCTAACTCTGCGAATTGTGCTTGGTCATTTGCATCTGCAATACAACCTGGACGTAATCCATCTCCTAAAGAAAATGCTACATCATATACTTTCATAATTTCACAAATTTCCTCAAAATGTGTATATAAGAAACTTTCTTTATGATGCGCTAAACACCATTTTGCCATAATTGAACCTCCTCTTGATACAATTCCAGTGATACGTTTTGCTGTCATCGGAACATAAGCCAAACGAACTCCAGCGTGAATGGTAAAATAATCTACTCCTTGTTCAGCTTGCTCAATTAACGTATCTCTGAATATTTCCCAAGTTAAATCTTCTGCAACTCCGTTTACTTTTTCTAACGCTTGATAAATAGGGACCGTTCCAACTGGAACTGGAGAATTACGGATAATCCACTCACGAGTTTCGTGAATATTCTTCCCTGTAGATAAATCCATAATATTATCGGCTCCCCAACGACAAGCCCAAACAGCTTTTTCAACTTCTTCTTCTATTGAAGATGTTGTAGCTGAATTACCAATATTGGCATTAATTTTCACCAAAAAATTTCTACCTAAAATCATAGGTTCAGCTTCTGGGTGATTAATATTTGAAGGAATTACCGCTCGACCTCTAGCTACTTCTTCTCTTACAAACTCTGGAGTAATTTTCTCTGGAATACTTGCTCCAAAATCTTGACCTGGATGTTGCTTTGATAATCGTGTCATTTCATCGATACGTTGATTTTCGCGAATGGCAACATACTCCATTTCTGGAGTGATGATTCCCTTTTTTGCGTAATGCAGTTGAGTTACATTTTTACCTTTTTTCGCTCTGTAAGGTTTATTCAAGTGATTAAAACGTAAATGATTTAAACTTTCGTCATTTAGTCTCTCATTACAATATTCAGAACTAAATTGTTCTAATTGCTCTACATTTCCTCTGTCTAAAATCCATTGTTCTCGAATACGTTCTAATCCATTATGAATATTTATTTCCTTACTCGGATCAGTATAAGGACCAGAGGTGTCATAAACTGTAACTGATTCGTTAGGAGTTCGTTTTTTAGTCATTGAATCTACAGTATCATTCAATGTAATTTCACGCATTGCCACATTAATTTGTGGGTGCAACTTTCCTTGAACGTAAATTTTCTTTGAACTTGGAAAAGGTTTTCTTGTAATTCCGTCTTGTTTAGGTGCGGTATCTTTTTTTTTCATTTTACTAAAGGTTCGTATATAAAATGGTTCTACGCAAGACTATACTTACGTATTTATATTATTTAATTTTTGAAATAAGTTTGGATTGAAGACTAAATGATTTACCCTCCTTGTGTAGATTTAATAATCAAGATATTGTCTTGATCCATTACTTCCCGTTGTTTCCAATTTGGTTTACTTACAACATCATTATTAACAGCAACTGCAATTCCATTAGTTTGAATATTGAGCTTTTCTATTAGTTGATAAACTGTAAGATTTTCTGTAAAAGTTTGTTTTTTGTCGTTTACTTGTATTGTTATCATTTTAAATAAAATTTTAAGTAAACTTTAGAAGAATATGTATAAACATTATGTACTACATTGTACAAAACATTTAAAAATGACTTTTCCCTACGTTGGTATTAACCAAATCAGGTTCTAAGGATATTTCTCAAACTAGTTATCTAGCTACTCCTAAAGTTTTATATAATCAAAGATAAGGGTTTATTTTATCAATTGCACTATAATTACCCTCCTGATGTTGATAAAAACGCTCGTGTCTTGTTTTATTGCTTCCAATACATTTGAAAATTACTTAGCTATGAATTTTATAACTTTATAATCGACAATATTCTAAATACCTAAAAAAAATGGATTATATAAAACTGAATCTTATTAACAAATCAAATGACACTAACAATAGTAACATTGTAATCTTTCAAAAGAATGTAGCATCTGATTACGATGAAACCGCCGTTGCCTGGAAAGTCATAAAAAATTTTGATAAATTAGATAATCATAGTTTTATGTTTCCTGTGGATTTCGAAATATCAGTTAGTGATTCTTATGGTAACTATACTAACTTCAATAAGGCTACTAATGGTCAAACTTTTGGTGTAACAAAAGATTATTCTGGAGATGTTTTGAATTTGCTATCTGAACCTACTAAGGATAAAAACCAAGTAGAAATCCAAAACAATCTCACATCAGGTGCTGTAAATGCAAATTGTTATAAAGATGGAAAGCTCTTAGCTGTTAAAACTGGAATATCACCAGGTCAAAAAGCTTTTTTTGAATTTCATCCTAGGATTTATATCGGTTTGATTTCTCAAATTGAAGAAGGAGACATTATAAACTCAGCAATACTATCAGAAATAAATACAGTAATCAATTTATTTGGTATATCTGGTGCAGATATTGTAATGACCGGAGGAGGAAGCGGAAAAAAAAGTTCTTCATTCAATTTTGTATTGGAGAATATTAATCAATAATCCTTTTAAATAAAAAAGTTAAGCCTAAAAATAAAAACTATAATGACCAATACAATTACAAATTATTGGTGTTCTGGAGACTGGAGAAGAGTTAACAACAACAAACCTCCATACAATGGAATTAAAATTAAAGCCACAGCAAACTATAAAAATAATAAGTTAGATAATATTATTGCCGTTGTAACCGATTTCACCAAAGACCCTAATGGTGTTCCTAGTACAGTAGAATTATCTGAAATTAATGAGTGGGCTGCTATTCTTATACCCGAAAAAAACGGTCAACCAAATACTGATTTTACAGTGATGGGAACACATGGTAGTTTCGGTATGTTAAAACTAGACAGAATGAGTAATGGTATACTCTTAAGAGTTGCTTTTAGATACGGGATTAATAATTTTCGTGAAGAGCTCGGATTTATAATGCAGTTTAATGAAACTATAGAGATGTAAACACTATTTTCTAACATTCTAAAATTGTTTATCTCTTAAAAAACATTATAAAAAAACATCCTCTAATTACTATATCTTAGAGGATGTTTAATTTTTTTAAATTATTTGCGAGGCCTGAGACCAATCTTTGCGTTATTTTTCAACTTTTAATCTCTTATTAATGGTAGTGTAGAACAACGAAGTAAACCTTCTTGTTTTGCTATTTCAGCATATGGAACTTCTTCTACGGTAAAACCTTTTTCTCGAAGCCATGTATTTAATCTAGTGAAGTTTTTTTCAGAAATAATAACCTCCTCTGAAATAGAAAATACATTGCTATTCATATTGTACATTTCTTCTTTAGAAATTTCGAAAATATTTTCTTCTCCAAAAAAGTCAACTAGCCATTGATATTCTTTTTCTATCAGAAAACCATTTTTATGTAAGATAGCCATATTCTTTCCGATAGGTTGAAAGCAGCAATCTAAATGCAGAGCATTTTCTTTAGGATCATCATTAGATTTCCTTAATTCGAAAGCCTTAACTGTTTTTTCTGGAAATAATTCCTGTAAAGCAATAACAGCATCCGTATTGGTTCTTGCTGTAATATAATCTGAATAATCACTTCCAGAATAAGTTCCAACAAAAATATAATCGTTCCAAGGCATAACATCTCCTCCTTCAACATGACATTCTCTAGGTAATTCTATGACATTTTCAGGATTTATTTGATCTACTACATGATGTATAGCGTCATACTCTCTTTTTCTATCTGGTAGTATGTTCGCTTTTATCAATTTATCCTCAATAACAAAAGCTATATCTCTTGAAAAAATTTGATTATAATTTTCTATCACCTCAGGTCTAAAAACCTTAACATCATATTTTTTAAAAATCTCGGCGACAGCTTCCATTTCTATAACCATATCCTCTTCTTTAGGATACGTTCCCGCTATAACATGCTGTCTACTTTTAGGATCGTAACAATCTTCTACTTTTGGTACTGGACCATTACTAGTAGCTATGCCTAGTACTACAGCTCTTAGTCTTGAAGTTTCGTTTTTTACGTTAAGTTGTAACATATATCAAAAAAAATGTCATCCTGATACTGTTTCAGAATGACATTGTATAATTTAAAGTTCGTTTATCTTTTGTTAATATCTACAAAAGGACGGTAATTTTCTCCTGTATATACTTGACGTGGACGACCAATTGGTTCTTTGCGTAAACGCATTTCTCTCCACTGAGCAATCCAACCTGGTAAACGTCCTAAAGCAAACATAACTGTAAACATTTCTACTGGAATTCCCATTGCTCTGTATATAATTCCTGAATAGAAATCAACATTAGGATATAATTTTCTCTTTACGAAATAATCATCATTTAAAGCTTCTTGTTCTAAACCTTTAGCTATATCTAAAATAGGATCATTTACTCCTAAATCATTTAAAACTTCGTCAGCCGCTTTCTTGATAATCTTAGCTCGAGGATCAAAATTCTTATACACCCTATGTCCGAATCCCATTAAACGGAAAGGATCATCTTTATCTTTAGCTTTCGCCATGTATTTTTTTGTATCTCCTCCATCTGCTTTAATAGCTTCTAACATTTCTAATACCGCTTGGTTAGCACCACCGTGTAATGGTCCCCAAAGAGCTGAAATACCAGCAGAAAGCGAAGCAAATAAACCTGCATGAGAAGAACCAACTATTCTTACTGTTGAAGTAGAACAGTTTTGTTCATGATCTGCATGTAAAATTAATAACTTATCTAAAGCATTTACTAAAATAGGATTCTGATCGTAATCTTGATTAGGTTTCTTGAACATCATGTGTAATACATTCTCTACATAACCAAGTTTTCTAGAACCATAATCTAATGGGAATCCTTGCTTTTTACGTAAAGTCCAAGCTACTAAAACAGGGAATTTACCCATAATTTTAACTATCGCTCTATACATATCCTCTTCAGAATCTACGTTTACAGAAGAAGGGTTAAAAGCAGTTAATGCCGATGTTAAAGAAGATAAAACTCCCATTGGGTGAGCGTTTTTAGGGAACGCATCAATGATTTTTTTAATATCATCATCAACAATTGCATTATCTAAGATGTCATTGTAAAATCTATCTAATTGCTCTTTTGTTGGTAATTCACCAAAAATTAATAAATAAGCTACCTCTAAAAAGTCTGCCTTCTCAGCTAACTCTTCGATAGAATATCCTCTATAACGTAAAACTCCTTCTTCACCATTTAGAAACGTAATTGAACTTAGGCAAGAACCAGTATTTTTAAAACCTGGATCTATAGTAGTAACACCACCAGTAGCATCTCTTAACGTTTTAATATCAATTGCAACCTCATTCTCAGTACCCTTTACCAAAGGAAACTCGTATGTATTTTCGCCAATTTGTAGTTTCGCTATTTCTGACATTCTTATATCTGTTTTTTAATAAAATTTAAATGATGCACGAAGATACCATTTTTTAAACCATTTTGAAAATGTTGTCATACAGATTTCTATTAAAAAAATTACAAAAAACTATTACGTTTATTTATGAATATTTGACAGAAAAAGTCTTCCATAAAAAAATCCCGGAATTCCGGGATTTTTACTGTATATCTTGATTGAAGAATTATTTTACTTTAAAAGCATTTTTCTTAGGATAATAACCAATATCTCCTAATTCTTCTTCTATTCTTAAAAGCTGATTATACTTTGCCATACGATCTGATCTAGACGCTGAACCAGTTTTAATTTGCCCTGTGTTTAATGCTACAGCTAAATCTGCAATAGTATTATCTTCAGTTTCACCAGAACGGTGACTCATAACCGAAGTATATCCTGCATTGTGAGCCATATTTACAGCTGAAATTGTTTCTGTAAGTGTACCTATTTGATTCACTTTAATTAAGATAGAATTTGCTGTATTATTTTCAATACCTCTTGACAAACGCTCTACGTTAGTTACAAATAAATCGTCACCTACTAATTGAACTTTATCTCCAATCTTTTCAGTTAAATATTTCCAACCTTCCCAGTCGTTTTCATCCATTCCATCTTCAATAGAAATAATAGGATATTTTTCGGTAAGTTCAGCTAAATAATCAGCTTGCTCTTTACTTGTTCTAACCTTTCCTTTATCTCCTTCGAATTTGGTATAATCATATTTACCATCCACATAGAACTCAGCAGAGGCACAGTCTAAAGCAATCATAATTTCATCACCTAAACTATAACCTGCATTTTTTACTGCTAAAGCAATTGTATCTAATGCATCTTCTGTACCTTCTAAAGTTGGTGCAAAACCACCTTCATCACCTACTGCAGTAGATAAGTTTCTATCGTGTAATACTTTTTTTAGGTTATGGAAAATCTCAGAACCCATTTGCATTGCTTGTGTAAAATTCTCTGCTTTTACAGGCATAACCATAAACTCTTGGAAAGCAATTGGCGCATCTGAATGAGAACCTCCGTTAATGATATTCATCATTGGAACAGGTAACGTATTTGCACTTACTCCACCAACGTATCTATATAAAGGCATTCCTAATTCGTTAGCAGCAGCCTTAGCAACTGCTAAAGAAACTCCTAAAATTGCATTGGCTCCTAACTTAGATTTATTTGGTGTTCCATCCAACTCGATCATCATTTGATCGATTAAATTTTGTTCGAATACAGAAGTTCCTAATAATTCTTGAGCAATGATAGAATTTACATTTTCAACTGCTTTTATAACTCCTTTACCCATATAAGCATCACCTCCGTCACGTAACTCAACAGCTTCATGTTCTCCTGTTGAAGCTCCTGATGGTACAGCAGCTCTACCTAAAATTCCATTTTCTGTTGTAACATCAACTTCTACAGTTGGATTTCCTCTTGAATCAAAAATTTGACGTGCATGGATGTTAATTATAATACTCATCTTTTATTTTTTAATTTGATTGTAGCTAATTTACAAATGCTACAGTTTATTAGTTAAGTTTTTAGATAATTTCTACGAAATCGTTTTCAGTTTTAACAACTTATTTAGTCGATTTTATGTTCTCTATAAACTGATCAAATAAGTATTCTGAATCATGTGGCCCTGGACTTGCTTCTGGATGATATTGAACAGAAAACACGTTCTTACTCTTCATTTTTATTCCAGCTACTGTATTGTCATTTAAATGCACGTGTGTAATTTCTACATCTCCATGTGCTTCCGTTTCCTCTCTATTAATAGCAAAACCATGGTTTTGAGAAGTAATTTCCCCTTTACCGGTAAGTAAATTCTTTACAGGATGATTTATTCCTCTGTGTCCGTTATGCATTTTATAGGTAGAAATACCATTTGCTAAAGCGATAACTTGATGCCCTAAACAAATTCCAAACAAAGGTAAATCTCTTTTAATAATTTCTTTCGCTAAATCTTGAGCTTCAACTAAAGGCTCAGGATCTCCTGGTCCATTTGAAATAAAATAGCCATCTGGATTCCAAGATGCTAACTCTTCGAATTTTGCATTGTATGGATACACCTTAATATAAGCATCTCTTTTAGCTAGATTTCGTAAGATATTCTTTTTAATACCAATATCTAACGCCGCTATCTTAAATGTTGCATTTTCATTACCCACAAAATATGGTTCTTTTGTAGAAACCTGAGAAGCCAACTCTAAACCTTCCATATTAGGGACTTCAGCTAATTGCTTCTTTAAATCGGCTACATTATCTGTTTCTGTAGAAATAATGGCATTCATTGCTCCATTCTCTCTAATGTAAGAAACAAGTGCTCTTGTATCAACATCTGAAATTGCAACTAAATTGTGTTTTTCAAACCAATCTTTTAAGTTTCCATCTGAATCAACACGAGAGTGTTCAAAACTAAAGTTTCTACAAATTAATCCAGAAATTTTTATTCCTTCAGATTCTACTTCATCATTATTAATTCCGTAGTTACCGATATGAGCATTAGTAGCCACCATTAACTGTCCAAAATAAGATGGATCCGTAAAAATTTCTTGATAGCCAGTCATACCAGTATTGAAGCAAATTTCTCCTGTTACAGTACCTTCAATCCCTACAGATTTACCATAAAAAACTGTACCGTCTGCAAGTAAAACTAGTGCTTTTTTTCGTGTTGTGTATTTCATTAGTTTGTTGTGTATTTGTTGAATTTTACCATATAACACAATTGCAAATCAATTACTTAAGAACGATATTCAATTGTAGTTATCGTGATTTAAAAAATTTGTCAAAAATAGTTTAAAAAAAAAGGATAAACTAAATTGTTTATCCTTTTTTGTTATTTATAAAACTGTCATTTATTCTTCTTCTTGTGAAGTTTCAACATCAGTTACAGGTGCTTCAGCTTTTTTAGCTCCACCACGACGGCTACGACGTGTAGTCTTCTTAGCCTTATTACCATTAGGGTTGTATAATTCGTTGTAATCAACTAATTCAACCATTGCCATAGGAGCATTATCACCTTGACGATTTCCTAATTTGATAATACGAACATATCCACCTGGTCTGTCAGCAACTTTTACAGAAATCTCTTTGAATAACTCTGTAACAGCATATTTGTTACGTAAGTAACTAAATACAACACGACGATTGTGCATGTTTTGCTCTTCAGTTGTGTTATTCTCAGCTTTAGCTTTAGTAATTAACGGCTCTACAAATTTACGCAAAGCTTTTGCTTTAGCTTCTGTAGTGTTAATACGCTTGTGCTCGATTAAAGAACAAGCCATATTAGCTAACATAGACTTTCTATGTGCTGTTTTTCTACCTAAGTGGTTTACTTTTTTACCGTGTCTCATGACCTTTAAGTTTTAGACTATCATCTTGCTCTACCCACTCCTGAGGAGCAAATTATGATACCCTTTTGTTTAATTATTAATCTCTATCTAATTTGTATTTTGCTAAATCCATTCCGAAGCTTAAGCCTTTATTGTTCACTAACTCTTCTAATTCAGTTAAAGATTTTTTACCAAAGTTTCTGAACTTCATTAAGTCTCCTTTGTTAAAAGATACTAAATCTCCTAACGTGTCAACTTCTGCAGCTTTTAAACAGTTTAAAGCACGAACTGATAAATCCATATCAACTAATTTCGTCTTTAATAACTGACGCATGTGTAATGATTCCTCATCGTATGATTCAGTTTGTGCAATTTCATCCGCTTCTAATGTAATTCTTTCATCAGAGAATAACATAAAGTGGTGGATTAAAATCTTTGCTGCTTCTGTTAATGCATCTTTAGGATTAATTGAACCATCAGTATCGATATCAAAAACTAACTTTTCGTAATCTGTTTTTTGCTCAACACGGAAGTTCTCTACAGCATACTTTACATTTTTGATTGGTGTAAAGATTGAATCTGTAAAAATTGTTCCTAATGGTGCACCTGATTTCTTATTTTCTTCAGCTGGTACAAATCCTCTACCTTTTTCTATGGTAATCTCTGCATTAATTTTAACAGACTTATCCATATTACAGATAACTAAATCTGGATTTAAAACTTGAAATCCAGAAATGAATTTTTGTAAGTCTCCAGCAGTTAATTGCTCTTGCCCTGATATTGCAATTGTTACAGTTTCTCTATCAGATTCTTCGATTTGTTTTTTGAAACGAACTTGCTTTAAGTTTAAGATCATTTCTGTAACATCTTCTACAACTCCAGTCATAGTAGAAAACTCGTGCTCTACACCGTCAATTCTAAGAGATGTAATAGCAAATCCTTCTAAAGAAGATAATAATACTCTACGTAAAGCATTACCAACAGTTAAACCAAAACCTGGCTCTAACGGTCTGAACTCGAATTTACCTTTGAAATCGGTAGATTCGATCATAATTACTTTATCGGGCTTTTGAAAATTTAAAATCGCCATATTGTTGTTTCTTCGTTTTAATTGTTATTTAGTTGCGCGGTTTATAAGTTTGAAGAAGAACAAATAAACCCTTTGGCTAAATACCAATGTGATTAATTTATTATTTAGAATATAATTCTACGATTAACTGCTCCTTAATGTTCTCAGGAATTTGTAATCTTTCTGGTGCCTTTACAAAAGTTCCAGACTTTTGCTCAGCATTCCATGTTAACCATTCGTATACATTACTGTTAGCAGCTAATGCATTTTCGATTGCTTCTAACGATTTAGACTTCTCTCTTACAGCGATTACATCCCCAGCTTTTAATCTGTATGATGGAATGTTAACGATGTCTCCGTTTACAGTAATGTGACGGTGAGAAACTAATTGACGAGCTGCACTACGAGAATTAGCAATACCTAAACGGTACACTGTATTATCTAAACGAGATTCACATAATTGTAATAAAACCTCACCTGTAATACCACCTGAAGCTTGTGCTTTTTTGAACAAGTTACGGAATTGACGCTCAAGAATACCATAAGTATACTTAGCTTTTTGTTTTTCCATTAACTGAACAGCATATTCAGATTTCTTTCCTCTTCTCTTACCAACTCCGTGTTGTCCTGGAGGGTAGTTTCTTTTTTCGAAGTTTTTATCTTCTCCGAAAATTGCCTCGCCAAATTTACGAGCAATCTTAGTTTTTGGTCCTGTATATCTTGCCATTTCTATAAATTTAAGTAAGGATTGTGAATTAAGGCGTACTCCTTCGACAATCTAATTCTTACTTGATTGAAAATTATTATTAAACTCTTCTTCTTTTAGGTGGACGACATCCATTGTGTGGAATTGGAGTAACGTCAATGATTTCTGTTACCTCGATTCCAGAGTTGTGGATAGATCTTATTGCAGATTCTCTACCGTTACCTGGTCCTTTAACATACACCTTAACTTTACGTAAACCAGCTTCTTTTGCAACTGAAGCACAGTTTTCAGCAGCTAATTGAGCTGCATAAGGAGTGTTCTTTTTAGATCCTCTGAAGCCCATTTTACCGGCAGAAGACCATGAAATTACGTCTCCTTTTTTATTTGTCAAAGAGATGATGATGTTATTGAACGATGCTGTGATATGAGCCTCACCTGTAGACTCGATTACAACTTTACGTTTTTTTACTACTTTCGATTTTGCCATGATTCTTTACTATTAGTAAAAATAATCTAACGATTATTTTTTCTTGTTAGCTACAGTTTTTCTCTTACCTTTTCTAGTACGAGAGTTGTTTTTAGTTCTTTGTCCTCTTAAAGGTAATCCAAGTCTGTGACGGATTCCTCTTTGACAACCGATATCCATTAAACGCTTAATGTTTAATTGAACCTCAGAACGTAATTCACCCTCAATTGTGTACTTACCAACTTGCTCACGAATTGCTGCAATTTGATCATCGTTCCAATCTTGAACTTTAGTGTTCTCGTCTATTTTTGCATCCGCTAAAATGTCTTTAGCTCTGCTTCTTCCTATACCAAAGATGTATGTTAAAGCGATTACGCCTCTCTTATTCTTTGGAATATCTATACCTGCGATTCTTGCCATAACTAACCTTGTCTTTGTTTAAATCTAGGATTCTTTTTGTTGATAACATATAATCTGCCTTTTCTGCGTACAATTTTACAGTCGGCACTTCTTTTCTTTAATGATGCTCTTACTTTCATCAGTGTGTTTTTTAATATCTGTAAGTAATTCTTGCTTTAGTTAAATCATATGGGCTCATTTCTAACTTCACCTTATCTCCAGGTAAAAGTTTGATATAGTGCATACGCATTTTTCCTGAAATGTGAGCCGTAACAATATGTCCATTCTCTAATTCTACACGAAACATCGCATTTGATAATGCTTCTGTTATAGTTCCATCTTGTTGAATTGCTGATTGTTTAGCCATATTATTTTAATGATTTTCTATTAGTGTTACCTGTTTTCATTAAACCGTCGTAACGACTGTTTAATAAATATGAATTAATTTGTTGAATTGTGTCAATAGCTACACCTACCATAATGATTAAAGATGTACCTCCGTAGAATAACGCCCAGCTTTGAGTAACTCCAAATTGAACGATAATAGCTGGTAAAATTGATAACGCAGCTAAAAATAATGATCCTGGGAAAGTAATCTTAGATAAAACAGAATCTAAATGGTTAGCAGTTTCTTCTCCTGGTTTATATCCTGGAATGAAACCGTTACTTCTTTTAAGATCCTCTGCCATTTTATTAGTAGGAATAGTAATTGCTGTGTAGAAAAAACTAAAAATTATAATCAACACTGCAAAAATTAGATTGTACCATAAACCATTAATATCAGTTAAACTAACTAATGCAGGAAACTTTTGACCTAATGTCATAGGTAAAAACATAATTGCTTGAGCAAAAATGATTGGCATTACACCTGCTGCATTTAATTTTAATGGAATGTACTGTCTAGCACCTTCAACATCCTTAATGTTTGCTATCGCTGTTCTTCTTGCATATTGAACTGCAACTTTACGAACAGCAGTAACAAGTAACACAGTTAATAATATCACGACAAACCACACTAAAACTTCAATTAAGATCATCATGATTCCACCACCTCCAGCGTTTGTAGTCTTAGAGATAAACTCTTGTAAAAAAGCAGCTGGAAAGTTAGCGATAATACCTACTGTAATTAATAAAGAAATACCATTACCAACTCCTTTGTCAGTAATTCTTTCTCCTAACCACATTGCAAAAATAGTTCCTGCAGTAAGTAAAATCATAGATGAAACCCAAAATGTAGCACCACCAACTAAGAAAGCTGATTCTGGTAAACCAAATTGAGTTTTAATTGCTGTAATGTATGTTGGTCCTTGTACTAAAGTGATTAATATAGTTAACCAACGTGTAATTTGTGTAATTTTCTTACGTCCACTCTCTCCATCTTTTTGTAATTTCTGTAAATAAGGAATAGCAATTCCCATTAACTGAACTACAATAGATGCAGAAATGTAAGGCATAATTCCAAGAGCCATAACTGATGCTCTAGCAAATGCCCCACCTGTAAATGCATTTAATAAACCTAAGAGTCCACCTCCGGCTTGATCTTTTAGTGCTGCTAATTGCGTTGGGTCAATCCCAGGTAGTGGGACTGCCGACATAAAACGATAAACAGCAATTAAACCAATCGTTAAAAGTAACTTATCTTTTAACTCTTCTATTTTGAAAATGTCTCTTAAAGTATTTATAAAATTCATCATTTACAGTTTATAAAGTTACTGCTTCACCTCCGGCTGCTTCGATAGCAGCTTTTGCTGTTGCTGTAAATTTGTGTACAGTTATATTTAATTTAGCTTTCAATTCACCACGTCCTAAGATCTTTACAAGTTCATTTTTACGTGCTAATTTGTTTTCTACTAAAACGTCCATAGTAACTGTATCAGAAATCCTACCGTTATCAACTAACTCTTGTAATTTATCTAAGTTGATACCAATATACTCCTTACGGTTGATATTAGTAAATCCAAACTTAGGCACACGTCTTTGAAGTGGCATTTGACCTCCTTCGAATCCAATTTTACGTGAGTAACCTGAACGAGATTTAGCTCCTTTATGTCCTCTTGTAGAGGTACCACCATGACCTGATCCTTCTCCACGAGCAATTCTTTTCCCGCTTTTTGTTGATCCAGCTGCTGGTTTTAAGTTATGTAAACCCATTTTTATTATCTTCTTATTTAATTTCTTCTACAGAAACTAAGTGTTGAACTTTATTTACCATACCCAAAATTGTAGGTGTTGCATCGTGCTCTACAGTTTGGTTCATTTTACGTAATCCTAACGCCTCTAACGTTCTTTTTTGATTTTTAAGGCGACCTATTTGGCTTTTTACTTGTGTAACTCTAATTTTACTCATCGTCTTAAAATTTATCCGTTAAAAACTTTCTCTAATGAAATACCTCTTTGTCTTGCGATAGTTTCAGCACTACGTAATTGTAATAATGCATCAAAAGTTGCTTTTACTACGTTGTGTGGGTTAGATGACCCTTGAGACTTCGATAATACGTCGTGTACTCCTACAGACTCTAATACGGCACGTACAGCACCACCAGCAATAACCCCGGTACCATTTGAAGCAGGCTTAATAAACACCTTTGCTCCACCGAATTTACCTTTTTGCTCGTGAGGTAATGTTCCGTTTAAAAGTGGAATACGAACTAAGTTCTTCTTTGCATCTTCAACTGCTTTTGCAATTGCAGATGATACATCTTTAGACTTCCCTAATCCATGTCCAACTACTCCTTTACCGTCACCTACTACTACGATCGCAGAAAAACCAAATGCTCTACCTCCTTTAGTAACTTTAGTAACACGTTGAACACCAACTAATCTGTCAACAAGCTCTAATCCGCTTGGTTTTACTCTTTCTACGTTTTTATATCCTAACATAATATAATTTCTTAAAATTTTAAACCAGCCTCTCTTGCAGCGTCTGCTAATACTTTTACACGTCCATGGTATAAATACCCGTTACGATCAAAAGCAACAGTCTCTAACCCTGCTTTAACAGCCTTTTCAGCGATTGCTTTTCCTACAGCTGCAGCAGTTTCTGCTTTAGAACCAGATGCAATTTCTTTATCTCTTGATGATGCGGCAGCAATTGTTACTCCGTCTACATCATTAATTATTTGAGCATAGATTTCTTTATTACTTCTAAAAACTGATAACCTTGGTTTTTCAGCGGTACCAGAAATAACTTTTCTTATTCTATACTTTATACGTTGTCTTCTTTCAAGTTTTGATAATGCCATAACACTAATTATTATGCAGATTTACCTGCTTTTCTTCTAATTACCTCACCAACAAACTTAACTCCTTTACCTTTATATGGCTCAGGCTTACGGAAAGAACGAATCTTAGCCGCAACTTGTCCCACTAATTGCTTATCGTGAGAAGTTAACTTTACGATTGGATTTTTACCTTTTTCAGATACTGTTTCAACCTTAACCTCTGGTGCTAACTCTAATATAATGTTATGAGAAAATCCTAAAGCTAAATCTAATTTCTGACCTTGATTAGATGCTCTATAACCAACTCCTACCAACTCTAATTCCTTAGTATAACCATTACTAACACCTTCAACCATGTTATTGATTAAAGCTCGGTATAAACCGTGTGCAGCTTTGTGTTCTTTACTATCTGATGGTCTTTCTAAAGTTAACGTACCATCCTCTTCCTTTAAAGTAATACCAGAAGACAACTCTTGAGTTAACTCTCCTAACTTACCTTTTACTGTTACCACGTTATCGTTTACTTTTACTTCAACACCTTGTGGTAATGTGATTGGGCTTTTACCTATTCTACTCATCTTACAAAATGTTTATTAATAAACGTAACATAATACCTCTCCACCAACATTCTCTTGACGTGCTTTCTTGTTAGTCATCACACCTTTTGAAGTTGATACAATTGCGATACCAAGACCGTTTAAAACTCTTGGCATTTCTTTAGCACCTACATACTTACGTAAACCTGGAGTAGATACTCTTTGAATTTTTCTGATAACTGGTTCTTTTGTTTGCTTATCGTACTTTAAAGCTATCTTGATAGTTCCTTGAACTTTATCTTCAATGAACTGATAACTTAAAATGTAACCTTGATCAAACAAAATCTTAGTCATCTCCTTCTTCAATTTTGAAGCTGGAACTTCTACAACTCTGTGCCCTGCCATAATAGCATTTCTAACACGAGTAAGAAAATCCGCGATTGGATCTGTATACATATTAATTAAATTGCGGTTTTGGTTTTTAGCAGCTTCTATTTTACTTACGAATTGTCGTAGCCACTAAACCTGAAACCAGTTAAAACTCATTTTTGTTTTCCCTAAAGCCAGCTATTTCTCTATGTTTGTTAGCAAAAAGGCATAACTTACCCTGTGAAAACAGTGTGCAAATATACGTAAAGTTTTTGAAAAAAAAAGAGAATTATGAATTATCGGTTTGACTATTAATTTATTGACAATTTTGTATTGTATAAAAACCATTACTTTTCAACTAAAATTATCGATTTTTCATCCCGAATAAGAATCTTATTAACTTGAAAGGTTTTATAAAAAAAATATAAATTACTCCTATCGTAAAAAATGAACTTATTAATAACAGTATTAATTTGATTATGAGTGTTAAGTCATTATTTATTATATAATAACCAAAAATTATTATTACTGTTTGATGAAGGATATAAAATGGATACACTGCTTCATTAAGCTTTGACAAAACTTTGCTTTTATTATTTAAATAAACTGATGAATATCCTAAAATTGAAATAATTACTCCCCAACTTACTAGGCAACATACTATATACCATAAATTCCAGCGGTGTTGCAGAGATAAAAAAGGCGAAATTACATCAGTAGGTATAAAGTAATACACATAGAATACAACTGTAGAGATAAAAGCTAAAAATAAATTTTTTCTTCTATTCTTTTGTAGCAATAACCATATATTTTGATTTTTTGCAATTACAATCCCAGAGAAAAAGAAGAAAGCATAAAACAATAATGTAGACAAGTTAGTTAGAGAATTAGAATTTGATGGAAAATAAAATTTACTAAATACTCGCAAGATTATTAATATCACTACCCATGAAAAGATTTCAAATCTTTGGCTCCAATTAGACATAAAATTGTAAACCAAAAATCTTTTATTTGAATTCATAAGTAGTATAATAGGTATAAATAATAATGAAAGAACAAATAACTGTTCTATAAACCATAAATGATTCACTTTGTTTTGTAATACTATTTCCGGCAAAACTTTGAAAAAAGAAGATTGCTCAATATATTCTTCATAATATACTTGAGGAGGAACTATTACCAAAACACCAAAGACCAGAGGAATTACAAGACGCTTGACTCGTTCAATTATAAACTGATACCATGTTTTTTTTTGAAAAAGCAAACACAGTTCCAACTCCTGAGACTAAAAATAAAATGGGCAATCTAAATTGTTCAAAATACACCATCATATCATCAATTATTTTACTAGATTCATTATTCATAATATGAAAATTATCTCCATTAAAAGGCATGCATACATGGTGTAAAAAAACTGCAAAAACTGAGCAAACTCTTAACCAATCTAAATCGTATCTACGCTGTTTATCCATTATTGAATTTTAAAAAAATAAAACTCAAAATTATATTTGCAGGATTTAAAAAGTATTGAAAAGTAATAGTTTGTGACTTATGACAAAGCGAATGTCATGAATAACAAGAAAACAAATTAACCTTGTATAGCTTTCTCAAAAAGTTCTATCATAGATCGTGAAACTGGAACTAAATAATCAGAATGTTGTAGTGTTAATTGATACCCTTGAGCATTTCCTTTAACACTAATTATCTCTGTTAAATTCACGATGTAAGATCTATGAGTTTGAATCATAAAATTAACATCAGACAATTGTTGTAAAACACTTGACAAAGACATCCTTTTTAACAACACAGAACCATCTTTAAGATAAAATTGCACATAATTTTTATCCGATTTTACAAATAGAAGATTTGAAAGTTCCAAGTTAAAATCATCACTCTTAACTTTAGTCACAATAAAAACACTCGAGCTTGACGCTGTCTTATCAGCTATTATATTATTGATTCTTATACTTCTTTTGGAATACAATTCTTTTAAGCGTTCAACATTTAAAGAAGTAATTATAAAAACAAACAACATACCTATAAAAAAAGTATTTCTAATTTCTTCGTATAAATATCGAAAGGACCAATTATCTGTTTTATTATATATAAAATCCCTAATAAGGAATTGAACAATTCCGATTAACAAGAGTACAATTCCCAAAAACAACATCTCATGTTTGATTTTCCACTTTGTATTGTCTACTATAATCGATGATAAGATTGTAGCTGAACATAGAAAAACCACAAAAGATACTAAGGAATGTATAATTGAAACAATAAAGTAATTAAACTTTAATTCACTAAAATTAACATCAAACGGCTCAAAAAGAACACTAAATGATGTGCCTAAAGCAAAAATTATAATGCCGATTAAAAAAGCTTCCTTAAAATAATAGTAGAAAGGATAAGGAGTATTAATATATGCTTTTATTGTAGTAAACATTTCGAAAGTAATAATAATAAAAAAAGCGCTCAATTGGAATAATTGTGCGCTTTTTAATATTATATATTGATAGATATTTCTACCAACTAGCTTTCTTAACACCTGGAATTAATCCTTGGTTTGCCATCTCACGGAAAGTAACACGTGAAATCCCAAACTGGCGCATATATCCTTTTGGACGACCTGTTAGCTTACAACGATTGTGCTTTCTTACAGGCGAAGCGTTTTTAGGTAACTTTTGTAATGCTTCGTATTCTCCAGCTTCTTTTAAAGCTTTTCTTTTCTCAGCATATTTAGCAACCGTTTTAGCTCTTTTACGCTCGCGCGCTTTCATTGATTCTTTAGCCATGTTTAATTCTTTTTAAATGGTAAACCTAATTCTCCTAATAATGATTTAGCTTCTTTATCAGTTTCAGCAGATGTTACAAAAGTAATATCCATTCCATTGATTTTTTTCACTTGATCAATATTAATCTCTGGGTAAATGATTTGTTCAGTAATACCTAAATTGTAATTACCTCTACCATCGAATCCATTTGCCTTAATTCCATTAAAATCTCTTACACGTGGTAAAGAAGCAGTAATTAAACGATCTAAGAATTCATACATAATATCTCCTCTTAACGTAACCTTAGCACCAATTGGCATTCCTTTACGTAATTTGAAGTTTGCAACGTCTTTCTTAGAAATTGTTGGAACTGCTTTTTGACCAGTAATAGAAGTTAATTCTTCAATTGCATAATCAATTAATTTCTTATCAGCAATAGCAGCACCTACACCTTTACTTACTACAATTTTCTGTAATTTAGGTACTTGCATTACGTTCTTATATCCGAACTCTTCAGTTAGAGCTTTGATAACTCTAGCTTTGTATTCTTCTTTTAATCTTGGTACGTAACTCATGATTATATTTCGTTTTTAGTTTTTTTAGAGATTCTAGTTTTAGCATCTCCTTCAACTTTATAACCTACTCTTACAGCTTCACCATTTTCTACTAAAGCAACGTTCGAAATATGTAATGGAGCCTCTTGCTTTACGATACCTCCTTGTGGATTAGCAGCGCTAGGTTTAGTGTGCTTTGAAATCATATTCACACCTTCTACTACTACTCTATCCTTGTCTTTAAGGATACGTAAAACTTTTCCTTCAGATCCTTTGTGATCTCCTGCGATAACTTTAACAGTATCTCCTGATTTAATTTTAAATTTCTTCATCTTAAAATCTGATTTTATAACACCTCAGGTGCTAATGATACTATTTTCATAAATTGTTTCTCACGTAATTCACGAGCCACAGGACCGAATACACGTGTTCCTCTCATCTCCTCAGCAGGGTTTAAAAGTACACAAGCATTATCATCAAATCTAATATATGATCCGTCTTTACGTCTAACTTCTTTCTTAGTACGAACAACAACTGCACGAGATACTTGACCTTTCTTTACAGTTCCGTTTGGAGTTGCAGACTTTACAGTAACAACTATTTTATCTCCAACGCTAGCGTAACGCTTTTTTGTTCCTCCTAAAACTCTAATCACTAAAACCTCTTTAGCTCCAGTGTTGTCTGCTACTTTTAATCTTGATTCTGTCTGTAACATATTATTTAGCTCTTTCTAGGATTTCTACTAATCTCCAACGCTTAGATTTACTTAATGGACGTGTTTCCATTATTTTAACAGTATCTCCAATGTTGCAATCGTTATTCTCGTCATGTGCAACGTACTTCTTCGTTTTCTTAACGAATTTACCGTACATTGGGTGTTTTACTCTTTTTACCTCGCTAACTACGATAGATTTCTCCATTTTGTTGCTAGATACTACACCTATTCTCTCTTTTCTAAGATTTCTTTTTTCCATCTTTAAAACTGACTAGAATTATTGTAATTCTCTTTTAGTTAACTCTGTAGCAATTCTTGCTACAGTTTTTCTTAAGGCTCTTAACTGCAAAGGATTATCCAATGGAGTTATTGCATGAGCCATCTTAAGATCAG
Source organism: Tenacibaculum skagerrakense (assembly GCF_004345825.1). Classification (GTDB taxonomy): domain Bacteria; phylum Bacteroidota; class Bacteroidia; order Flavobacteriales; family Flavobacteriaceae; genus Polaribacter; species Polaribacter skagerrakensis. The sequence goes on along the minus strand of NZ_SLXM01000002.1, from coordinate 53,503 downwards.
TGTAATTTTTCTTCAACGCTCCAAGCTTATCTTGTAAGTCAGCTGTTGATAATTCTTTTATTTCTGATTGTTTCATGATCTACTAGAATTAAGCGTTATAATCAAAATCTCTTGCAATGATAAACTTAGTTTTCACAGGAAGCTTTTGAGCTGCTAAACGTAACGCTTCTTTTGCAACTTCCATTGGTACTCCACCAACTTCAAATAAGATTCTTCCTGGTTTAACAACAGCAACAAAATGGTCAGGTGCTCCTTTACCTTTACCCATACGTACCTCTAACGGTTTCTTAGTTATTGGCTTGTCTGGGAAAATTTTAATCCAAAGTTGCCCTTCCCTTTTCATATAACGAGTTGCCGCAATACGAGCAGCTTCAATTTGTCGAGAAGTAAATAAGTTCTGGTCTAAGGATTTGATACCAAACATTCCGTTTGATAATTCGGTACCTCTACCAGAGTTACCATTCATGTTCCCTTTACCTTTCTGAACTCTACGAAATTTTACTCTTTTTGGCTGTAACATCTCTAATTTCTTTTATAAAATTATTTTCTTCTGCGAGGTTGACGTCTTCCATTTCCAGCTTTTGCACTAGATGCTGCATTACCTTTTTGTTTAGATAATCCAACTAATGGAGATAATTCACGCTTACCATAAACCTCACCTTTCATAATCCATACTTTCACACCGATTCTTCCGTATGTAGTATGTGCTTCAACAAGTGAATAATCGATATCTGCTCTGAAAGTAGATAAAGGAATTCTTCCCTCTTTGTAGTGTTCAGAACGTGCCATTTCAGCTCCGTTTAAACGACCAGAAAGTTGTACTTTAATACCTTCTGCGTTCATACGCATTGCAGCCGCTATAGCCATTTTTGTAGCACGCTTGTATGAAATTCTATTTTCGATTTGACGAGCAATACTAGAAGCAACTAAGTTTGCATCTAATTCTGGACGCTTAATTTCAAAAATATTGATTTGAACTTCTTTACCAGTAATTTTCTTAAGCTCTTCTTTTAACTTGTCTACCTCTTGACCTCCTTTACCAATGATGATACCTGGACGTGCAGTAGTGATAGTAACGGTTACAAGTTTTAAAGTACGCTCAATAATAATACGAGAAACACTTGCCTTAGATAATCTAGCATTTAAATACTTTCTTATCTTATCATCTTCAGCAATTTTATCACCGTAGTCATTTCCACCATACCAGTTAGATTCCCATCCTCTGATAATTCCTAAACGATTTCCTATTGGATTTGTCTTTTGTCCCATTTCTACTTTGATTAATTGCTGTTATTTTTAGTTCCTAACTCTAAAGTAACGTGATTAGAACGCTTACGAATTCTATGAGCACGCCCTTGTGGAGCTGGCCTTAATCTCTTTAACATCCCTGCGCTATCTACATAAATAGATTTTACGAATAATCCAGCATCTTCCATGCTTGCATCTTCATTTTTTGCTTGCCAGTTTGCAATAGCAGACAATAATAACTTTTCTAAGTTACGAGATGCTTCCTTTGGACTGAATTTTAAGATTTGTAAAGCTTTTTCAACTTCAACACCTCTTACTTGATCCGCTACTAAGCGCATTTTTCTTGGTGACGTAGGACAGTTAGTAAGCTTAGCGATAGCTTTTTGCTTCTTAGCTTCCTTTAACTGTTGTGCCATGTTATGTTTACGACTTCCCATAATATCCTACTATTTTTTTCCTTTATTTTTAGCACCAGCATGTCCACGGAATGAACGAGTTGGTGAAAATTCGCCTAACTTATGACCTACCATGTTTTCTGTAACGTAAACAGGTACAAACTGACGTCCGTTATGAACTGCGATAGTTTGTCCAACAAAATCAGGAGTAATCATACTAGCTCTTGACCAAGTTTTGATCACAGATTTTTTTCCTGCCTCTACATTAGCTAACACTTTTCTTTCTAACTTGTAGTGAACGTAAGGTCCTTTTTTTAATGATCTTGCCATGATTTATTATTTCTTTCTACGTTCTAAAATATACTTGTTACTAGCTTTAGTCTTAGATCTAGTCTTATATCCTTTAGCTGGGATACCATTCTTAGATCTTGGATGTCCTCCAGAAGAACGTCCTTCACCACCTCCCATTGGGTGATCAACTGGGTTCTTTCTAACTGCATTAGTTCTTGGTCTTCTACCTAACCATCTAGATCTACCAGCTTTACCAGAAACTAATAATTGGTGATCTGAATTAGATACTACTCCAATTGTTGCCATACAAGTTTGTAAGATTAATCTTGTTTCACCTGAAGGTAACTTAACAATTGCATATTTTCCGTCTCTTGCCATTAACTGAGCAAAAGAACCTGCAGAACGAGCCATAACAGCTCCTTGACCTGGACGTAATTCTATACAAGAAATAGTTGTTCCTAATGGAATATCACTTAAGAACATAGTGTTTCCTACATCTGGTGTAGCTTCTTTTCCTGAAACGATAGTTTGTCCAACTTTTAATCCGTTTTGTGCGATAACATAACGCTTTTCTCCATCAGCATACTCAACTAACGCGATAAACGCTGTACGGTTTGGATCGTACTCGATAGTTAATACTGTAGCAGGATCGTTATATCTATTTCTTTTAAAATCGATAATACGATATCTTCTTTTATGTCCTCCACCTCTGTTTGGTGTAGTCATACGACCCTGGTTGTTTCGACCTCCAGTTCTTTTTTTCGGAGCCAATAATGACTTTTCCGGCTTATCAGTAGTGATGGTGTCGAACCCATTCACAACTCTAAAACGCTGACCTGGTGTTATTGGTTTTAATTTTCTAACTGACATTTGTCTTTCTTATTCTTATAGATTGTTATAAAAATCAATTTCGCCTTCTGCTAACTGAACAACCGCTTTTTTATAACCGCTTGTTAAACCAGATACTAAACCTTTCTTAGTATACTTAGTTTTTCTTAAAGCAGGATGATTTAAAGTTCTTACAGTTTCAACTGTTACACCGTAAGTAGCCTCAACAGCATCCTTAATTTGAATTTTGTTAGCTTTCTTGTTTACAACAAAAGTGTAACGATTAAAACGTTCACTATCATTTGTTGCTTTCTCTGTAATAATAGGTTTTATTAAAATACTCATCTTACTCCCTATTTACTTAAATTAGATTCAATTCCTTCTAAAGTACTCTCAGCAATAACTACTTTACCAGCGTTTAATACGTTGTAAGTATTTAATCCTGTAGCACTAACTACTTTAGAATTCTTTAAGTTACGAGAAGATAAGTATACATTCTTATTTTCTGCTCCTAATACGAATAATGATTTTTTCGCATCTAATTCTAAAGCTTTTAACACCTTAACAAATTCTTGAGTTTTTGGAGTTTCAAAATTGAAATCTTCAATTACTACTAAATTGCTATCTTTTGCTTGAATACTTAAAGCAGACTTACGTGCTAAACGCTTTAAGTTTTTATTTAATTTGAAAGAGTAATTTCTTGGTCTTGGACCGAAGATACGTCCTCCACCTCTAAAAACTGGAGACTTGATACTTCCTGCACGAGCAGTACCTGTACCTTTTTGCTTTTTAATCTTTCTTGTACTACCAGTAATCTCAGCTCTTTCCTTCGACTTATGAGTACCTTGTCTTTGATTTGCCAAATATTGCTTTACATCTAAGTAAATAGCGTGATCATTTGGCTCAATTCCGAATACTTCGTTAGAAAGTTCAACTTTTCTACCAGTATCTTTACCTGTAATATCTAATACTGCTACCTTCATTACTTCTCGATAATTACATAAGAGTTTTTATGACCTGGAACAGCACCTTTAACAACTATAAGGTTCTTTTCTGGAACAACTTTTAATACTCTTAAATTTTGAACTTTAACTTTATCACTTCCCATTCTTCCTGCCATACGCATTCCTTTGAATACTCTTGCAGGATAAGAAGCAGCACCAATAGAACCTGGTGCTCTTAAACGGTTATGTTGACCGTGAGTAGCTTGTCCAACACCACCAAATCCGTGACGTTTAACAACCCCTTGAAATCCTTTACCTTTAGAAGTACCTGAAACATCAACAAATTCTCCTTCAGTAAAACACTCAACTGTAATTGAGTCACCCAATTTATACTCACCTTCGAAACCTTGGAACTCAACGACTTTTTTCTTAGCAACAGTACCTGCTTTTGCAAAGTGACCGTCTAAAGCTTTATTAGAGCTTTTTGCCTTCTTGTCATCGAAACCAAGTTGTAAAGCTGAATAGCCATCAACCTCTTCGGTTCTGACTTGGGTAACTACGCATGGACCTGCTTCGATAACAGTACATGGGATATTTTTCCCATTCTCATCGAATAAGCTGGTCATACCTACTTTTTTTCCTATTAACCCAGACATATTTAAATATTAATTATTAATTGTTTTCTATTTTTCATTCCGAACGCGCAAAAAAAAAGAGCGTAAAACACTCTAATCTTTAAATTTGTGTTTTACCGTTTTTCCTTCGCGAAACCCTCCGGACATGTTGTTTTTAGCTTAACTGCCAAAAATTTTTGAAACTCTAAACAGAATTTCGGACTGCAAAAGTAAAAAAAACTTTCGACTTAACAAAATAAGCCGAAAGTTAAATTACTTATACTTTGATCTCTACCTCAACTCCACTTGGTAATTCAAGCTTCATTAACGCATCAATAGTCTTAGAAGAAGAACTATAAATGTCTAGTAAACGCTTGTAAGCAGACAATTGAAATTGCTCTCTAGATTTTTTGTTTACGTGTGGTGAACGTAAAACTGTAAAAATCTTTTTATGAGTTGGTAAAGGGATTGGCCCATTAACAACCGCTCCTGTACTTTTTACTGTCTTAACGATTTTCTCTGCTGATTTATCAACTAAGTTATAATCGTAAGATTTTAATTTTATTCTAATTTTTTGACTCATTTTAATTAACCTTTAGCTTTAGCGATTACTTCTTCTGCAATATTAGATGGTGTTTCTGCATAATGTGAGAACTCCATTGTAGACGTAGCTCTACCAGAAGACAATGTACGTAAAGAAGTTACATATCCAAACATTTCAGATAATGGTACTATTGCTTTTACAACTTTAGACCCAGCACGGTCACTCATATTATTAACTTGACCACGTCTTCTGTTTAAGTCTCCAACGATATCTCCCATGTTTTCTTCAGGAGTTAACACCTCTAATTTCATTAATGGCTCCATAATAACAGCTCTTGCAGCTTTTGCAGCAGCTTTGTAACCCATTTTAGCAGCTAACTCGAAAGACAATTGGTCAGAATCCACTGGATGGAAAGAACCATCAACTAAAGTGATTTTCATTGAATCCATTTCATATCCTGCTAAAGGACCATTTTTCATCGCTTCTTTGAAACCTTTTTCAATTGAAGGAACAAATTCTTTAGGAACGTTACCACCTTTAATGATAGATTCGAACACTAATCCTTGAGTACCTTCTTCAGCAGGTTCCATCTTGAATACGATATCAGCGAATTTACCACGTCCACCAGATTGCTTTTTATAAACCTCTCTGTGTTCAGCAGTAGCAGTAATAGCTTCTTTATACTCTACCTGAGGTTGACCTTGGTTTACCTCAACTTTAAATTCACGCTTTAAACGATCAACAATAATATCTAAGTGTAACTCACCCATTCCTGATATAATTGTTTGCCCAGAAGCTTCATCAGTTTTTACAGTAAAAGTTGGATCTTCCTCAGCTAATTTAGATAAAGCAATACCTAGCTTATCAACATCAGCTTTGGTCTTTGGTTCAACTGCAATACCGATTACTGGATCAGGGAAATCCATAGATTCTAAAACGATAGGAGATTTCTCATCAGATAATGTATCTCCTGTTTTAATATCTTTAAATCCTACAGCCGCTCCAATATCTCCAGCTTCGATATATTCAATTGGATTTTGCTTGTTTGAGTGCATTTGATAGATACGTGAGATACGCTCTTTCTTACCTGAACGGTTATTCATAACGTATGAACCTGCATCTAAACGACCAGAATATGCACGGAAGAAAGCTAAACGACCAACGAAAGGATCTGTTGCAATCTTAAATGCTAAAGCAGAAAACGGCTCTTTTACGTCTGGTTTACGAGAAATTTCTTCTCCTGTATTAGGATCAGTTCCAACGATAGCTTCTTTATCTAAAGGCGATGGTAAATAACGACATACAGCATCTAATAAAAACTGTACTCCTTTATTTTTGAATGAAGATCCACAAATCATAGGAATGATTGACATATCCATAACTGCAGCACGAAGAGCAGCATGAATTTCATCCTCTGTAATAGAACTCTCATCTTCCATGAACTTTTCTAATAAGTTCTCATCATAAGCAGCTACTTCTTCAATTAATTTTGCTCTATATTCTGCAGCTTCTTCTTTTAAATCTTCAGGAATATCAACAACATCAAAAGTAGAACCTTTAGTTTCATCATGCCAAATGATTGCACGGTTCTTTACTAAATCTACTACTCCTTTAAAATCCGCTTCATCTCCAATATTTAATACGATTGGCACTGCATTAGAACCTAACATATCTTTAACTTGCTGACAAACTGCCAAGAAGTTAGACCCTTGACGGTCCATCTTATTAACAAACCCCATACGAGGTACTTTATAGTTATCAGCTAAACGCCAGTTAGTTTCAGACTGCGGCTCAACTCCATCAACTGCAGAGAATAAGAATACTAATCCATCTAATACACGTAAAGAACGGTTTACCTCTACTGTAAAGTCAACGTGACCTGGAGTATCAATAATGTTAAAGTGATATCCTTGAGTTTCAGGTAATTTTTCACCGTTTTCAGTTGGAAATTCCCATGTACAAGTTGTAGCTGCAGAAGTAATAGTAATACCTCTTTCTTGCTCTTGCTCCATCCAGTCCATTGTTGCAGCACCATCGTGTACCTCTCCAATTTTGTGAGAAACTCCTGTATAATAAAGGATACGCTCGGTTGTTGTAGTTTTACCTGCATCAATATGTGCAGCAATACCAATATTTCTAGTAAATTTTAAATCTCTAGCCATTTCTATTAAAATCTAAAGTGTGAGAATGCTTTGTTAGCTTCAGCCATCTTGTGAGTATCAACTCTTTTCTTAACAGCCGCTCCTTCTTCTTTAGCTGCTGCCAAAATTTCAGATGCTAAACGTTGCGCCATTGTTTTTTCATTACGCTTACGCGCATAACTAATCATCCATTTAATCGCCATTGATACTTTACGATCTGGACGAATTTGCATTGGTATTTGAAATGTAGCCCCTCCCACACGACGTGAACGAACTTCTACGTGAGGCATTACATTTGATAAACCATCTTTCCAAACTTCTAAAGCTGACTTTTCTTCGTCAGTTTTCTTTTCATTTACGATATCCATTGCATCGTAAAATACTTTGAACGCTACAGATTTCTTACCGTCCCACATTAAGTTATTTACAAAACGTGTTACTAATTGATCGTTAAATCTTGGATCCGGTAACAAAACTCTTTTTTTCGCTCTTCTTTTTCTCATGTCTTTACATTAAAAAAGTTACTGATTAATCTTACTTTTTGTCTTTAGGGCGTTTTGCACCGTATTTAGATCTACGTTGAGTTCTTCCCTCAACACCTGCAGTATCTAATGCACCACGTACAATATGATATTTAACACCTGGTAAATCTTTTACCCTTCCACCTCTAACTAATACTATCGAGTGCTCTTGAAGGTTGTGTCCTTCTCCTGGGATATACGCGTTAATTTCATTACCGTTAGTTAATCTAACACGAGCAACTTTACGCATTGCTGAGTTAGGTTTCTTAGGCGTTGTTGTGTAAACACGCGTACAAACTCCACGTCTTTGAGGACATGCCTTCAAAGCAGCCGATTTACTCTTCTTAGTTATTTTGGTTCTTCCTTTACGAACTAATTGTTGAATAGTTGGCATACTAATTAATTACTTGTTTTCGTTTGTATTTATTAATAATCTCTATTTTTAAGAGTGTGCAAATGTACGATTAATTTCTAATTATTCAAATATCAGCAAGTTATTTTTAAAACAAGAATCTAATTAAGTCCGAATTTATTGATTTTAATGTACTTTAGCTCTTTTGAAATTACCTTGAAAAAAAACTTTTTAATATTACTATTTTGTCTATTTCTGACTGGAAAAACTCTTTTCAGCCAGAAAAAACAAATTCTATTGTTATCAAAAGATTCAATTGAAAATATTTTATTAAAAAAAATCAACATTAACTCTGAATCTTTTTTATCAGAAGATGCATTATCTGAAAAACTTCAACTTCAAGGCTTCTTTTACAATTCTATTGACTCTGTAATTGAGAATCAAAAAAAAGATACTATATATTATTATGTAACCTTGAGAAAAAGAATCGACTCAATACAGTTAAAAGTTCCTTACAGATATAATCAATTAAAAACCGAAATACCTTATATAAATAATGGCATTATAAAAACAAGTCTCTCAAATCTTGAAAACATTTTAGAAGAATTTAAAAAACATCTTACAAAAAAAGGCAAAGCTTTTTCTTCTATAAAGCTTTCAGAAATCCAGTTAACAGAAAATAAAGTTATAGCCAACTTGAGAATTCAAGAATCAAAAGAGAGAATTGTAAACCAAATAATAGTAAAAGGCTATAAAGATTTTCCTAAAAGTTATTTACAGCATTATTTAAAAATTAAAACTGGAAACCTCTTTAATAAGGAACAGATAAATGAAGCTACAGAAAGTATAAACAACTTGAATTTTGCAAAAACCACTAAAACACCTGAAGCTTTATTTAAAAAAGACTCCACCATCCTTTATCTATACATTGAAAAAGTTAATGAAAATAGTATTGATGGACTTCTTAATTTTTCAACCAATCCTGTAAGTAAAAATCTTTCTATAACTGGCAATTTAAACTTAGAACTCGTTAATATTTTAAATACAGGGGAAGAATTAAAATTCTCATGGAATGCAAATGGTAATGAAAGTCAAAACATAAATTTATCAGCTAAGATTCCTTTTCTTTTTAGCTCACCAATTTCAAACTTAAGCCTTTTTGAAATTCACAAACAAGATAGTACTTTTTTAAATTCAAAATTTAGGACCAACTTTTCATACAACTTGAACTCTAAATCTGAAATAGGCATTAATTACCAAACAGAAACATCAACAAATAACCTTCAAACAAACATTACGACTATAGAAGACTTTTCTAGTTCATTTATCGGTTTAAATTATAATTACAAAAAACCAAAGCAACACAATTTATTTAAAACAAAATTCTTATTCAATATAGGGTACCAAACAGGGAGAAGAACTATTGAAAACAACAACACTAATCAACATAGAGTTAATTTTGAAACCTATTACTTATTTGACATCAACAGTAAAAACTCGATCTTCATAAAAAATCAATCTAACTTCTTATTCTCTAAAAACTATTTAACCAACGAATTATTTCGAATTGGCGGACCTAATTCTATTAGAGGACTTAATCCTCAGAGCATATTCACTTCAAAATATTCATTTTTTAATTTAGAATATAGAATTCAAACAAATTTAGAATCATACCTATATAGTATAACTGATTTTGGAGTGATTGAAGGAATTGACAATCAAAAACAAAAACTTATTAGCTTAGGTGCAGGTTATTCTTTCAAAATAAAACAATCAAAAATAGATTTAATTTTTAGTGGAAATTTAAATAACACTACCAGCAACAATAAAGGTTTCAATGTTTCGATAAGCTTTAAGAATTACTTCTAAAGTAAATAACACTTTTTAACAAAAACAATATATACTTCACATTTTATTAACCTTTTTTATTGTTTTTTTAAGTTTATTTTAAGACTTTAGCGAACATTAATTCAAATAAATACAAAATGATAACAAAATTTAATGGAATTTTGGCGCTATTCTTTGCGTTTATTGTGCAAATATCCTTTGCGCAAGAAAAAACAATTTCAGGTATTGTTTCAGATCAATCGGGACCACTACCAGGAGTTAGTGTGCAGAAAAAAGGTTCTGCTACTGGTACAGAGACTGATTTTGATGGTAAGTATACTATCAAAGCGAAATCAGGAGATGTATTAGTTTTTAGATTTGTTGGAATGCAAACAGTTGAAAAAACTGTTGGAAATTCTAGCTCAATCAATGTTGTTATGGGAGAAGATAGCAACGTACTAGAAGAAGTTGTTGTTACAGGGGTAGCAACTGGAACATCAAAGAAAAAATTAGGGGTATCTGTAAACTCTATTTCTTCTCAAAAATTAGAATCCCCTGGTACTCAGTCAATCGACCAAGCTTTACAAGGTAAGATTGCAGGTACTGTAGTACAATCTACAACTGGTCAACCAGGTCAGCAACAAAACATTGTATTAAGAGCAATTAACTCTCTTAACAGTTCTCAACCTATGATTTTAATAGATGGAGTACAAATTTTAACTACAAGCTCTAGTGTTGGAGGTGCCTCTAACCAGAGTTCACGTTTAGCTGATATTGACTTTAGTACTATTGAAAGAGTTGAGACAATCTCTGGTGCTGCTGCAGGTACTATTTATGGTGCGCAAGGAGCAAACGGGGTAATCAACATCATTACCAAAAAAGGAAAAGCAGGTAAAATGAAAGTTACTGTTAGAACTGATTTAGGTGTGGTAAATGCAATTACTGGGGATGATTTAAAAAGATCTAAATTCCACAGGTATCAAACCGATGCTCAAGGTTTCTTAACAGACTTAAACGGAATAAGAGTTTCAGATTTAAACAACGAAGCTCAATATGGAGCAGTAGCAATTAACCCTGTTACTGTAGGAACATCTCAATTAGGTGCCGCTGGTATAAATGACACTCCATTTGCTGAGCAGACTTATGACGCAACAGACGTGTTATTCAACACTGCTATTAACCAAACATTAGGAGTTAATTTAGTTGGAGGATCTGAAAAAACTAATTATTTATTAGCTGCTAACAGAACTGAGCAAGAGTCTGTTCTTGTACCAGGAAAATATGTTAAGTATGATGCTCGTTTCAACTTAGGTGTTGATTTAGCTGATAATTTAAAAGTAACTGGTCGTTTTGACGTTATCAACAGTGCAAATGACACTGGTACAAATACAGATAACGCAAACGCAAACAACTTAATTAATAACGTATTCCAAAACTTACCTCACGTAGATTTATTAAGCGTAAGAAACAGTGATGGTGATTTTGTAGTTCAACCAGACTTAACAGATCCTAACTCAACTAACCCATTCTTCTTCAGAAGATATCAAACAAGATTAGATGAAGTTACTCGTTATATTTCTAGCTTTAACTTAAATTACAAGCCTACTGATTACTTAAGTTTTGACGTTAAGTATGGATATGATACATATACTCAAAACTTCACTTTCTTCCAAGAGAACAAAAGTGATCACCAGCAAGAAAGAGTTATTACTAATAACAAAACTGGTAGAATCAACTTTATAACTAATCAAGAATATTTCCAAAACTTCTTAGCTTCTGCTAACTTAACTCTTGATTTTAAAGAGCAATTTGGATGGGACACTAATATTGTATCTACTACAACAGTAAATTTTGACTGGAGAGATCAAGAGCTTACCTCTAACAGTGTGAGTGGTACTGATAACCCATTTGGAGCTTTTGGTGAATTTAATATTAACCAATCTTCAACTAAGGTATTAAACCCATTCTTTAACTCTCAGTTTAGAACTTACGGTTACTTAGTTAACCAAAAATTTGATTTTGGAAGTTTATTTGGATTCTCTGCTGGTTTCAGACAGGATTTCTCAAATAGATTTGGTTCTGGATTAGACTTTACATTCCCAAGAGCTGATGCTTACTTTAACATTGGTGAAACTTTTGAAAACGATGCCGTTAATTTATTAAAAATTAGAGCTGCCTATGGAGAAGCAGGTATCCAACCACCTTTTGGAAACAACTTAATCACGTTATCTAGTACTACTTTAGGAGCTGATGTAGGTACTGCTTTCCCTGCTACCTTATCTAACGAAGCTTTAGAGGTTGAAAAAACTCGAGAGCTAGAAGTTGGTTTAGACTATGGATTTACCCCTAGCGAAGGTGCTTGGTTCTCTAGTGTAAATGGTTTTGTTAACTACTTTACAAGAGAAACTACTGGTGCGATTTTTAGAGGTGAATTAGCTCCTTCAACTGGTGCTGGAGGTATTCAGTCTAACAACTACGACTTATCAAGTAACGGTATTGAATTCTCTGCTGACACACAGGTATATCGTTCAGAAGATTTCGGATGGAACTTTGGAGTTCGTTTTACAAAATCTCAGGCAGTATTAGATAGAATTGCTAGTGGACAACCATTAGTAGTTAGTGATAATTTCGTATTAGAAGAAGGACAAGAAGTTGGTACTTTCTCTTTATTCAAAGTTGTTGAAGATTTAAACGAAACTGATTTAGATGGAAATTTAATTATTCCAACTGCTGATCAAGGTAACTTCACTAAAGCAAGTAGCGGATATATCGTAAACAAAAACACAGGTAACGTAGTAATAACTCCAGACAAAAGAACTTTAGGTAGTTCTCAACCTGATTTTGTAATGACTTTCATCAATGATTTCCAAATCAGTGACTTCGTTAACTTATCATTACAATTAGACTGGTTCCAAGGATTAGATGTATATAACAACGCTAAGCAATGGTTATATAACAATGGTTTACATGCAGACACTGCTGTACCTGTAACAATTGAAGATCCTTCAGGAACTGATCAAACTGGAGCATTCGTTCAGTACTATACTTCTTTATACAACACTAACGTTCCTTTATCTCACTTCTTAGAAGATGCTTCTTTCTTAAGATTAAGAACTGTTTCTGTTAACTTTAAATTGAAGAAATTTATTAAGTCTGACTTTATTGATGCTTTAGATGTAAGAATTTCAGGAAGAAACTTATTAACATTTACTGATTATACTGGTTTAGACCCAGAAGCTTCTAGAACTTTTGGTAACACATTCCAAAGAGGTTTTGACGAATTTACTATGCCTAACACTAAAAGTATCAACTTAGGTATAAATATTTCTTTCTAAAATAAAAACAAATATTAAGATGAAAAAATTTAGATTATTATCGATATTCGTTTTAGGTTTATTAGTATTAGTATCATGTCAAGACAATCTTCTAGATACAAACATTGAACCTGTAAACCTAAACGAGCCTACATTAGCAGCCTTAAGCACTCCAACTGGGATGTCTGGATATGCTAAAGGTATGTATGTTCACACAACTGACCCTAACCGAAGTGTTAACTTCTGGTTCGTAGCAGGATACCACGAAACAATGGGAGATAACTTAACGATGCCTTGGGGTAACTTTGGAGGTCGTTGGGTAAACCAAACTGAGTCTATTATAATGGATGATGGTAGTACAGTTATTCCTCCACAAGGTGGACCTCAACCTGGAGAAATTGCCATAAGAAATACTAGAGCAGCTGGTTCAGATAACCCAACGCAATATGAATGGGCTGAATATTATGCTGTTAATAACCATGCGAATGTTATTTTAAGTAATGTTGACAATGTTCAGGGAGCGAGCAGTTCTGAAAAAGACGCATATAGAGCATGGGCATTATGGTGGAAAGCATACGCTTATCATAGAATTGGATTAATGTATGAGCAAGGTGTAATTGTAAATACACCTGGCGCAACAAATGATGCTTATGTTAATAGTGCTGCTTTGATTGCTGAATCAAATCGTTTACTTGATGAACTTACAACTTTAATCAATGGTGTATCAGATGCAACTGCATTTAATGCAATTTTCACTGGAGCTCAAATTGATATTGCAAGCACAAAAGTTGACATGGCAGGATTAGTTAAAAATATTAACAGTTTAAGAGCTCGTAATTTAGTTTATGGGAAAAAAGTTACAGACATGACTTCAGCTGACTGGAATAATGTAATTACTTGGTGTAGTAACGGTGTAAATAGCAACGATGAAGCTTTCGCTATGACATCTGAAGCAACTGTATTAGATAACAGTTGGTTACCTGGTGTTGTATCTGGTTTCTGGTATTTCCCAAGCCCACGCTTGATACAAGATATCAATACTGGAGATGCTCGTTTAGATGCATATTTCGATCCTTTTGTATTTCCTAACCCAAGAGGAAGAGGAATCCAATATGGTTGTAACTACTTCTGGAAGGATCCTTCTCCAATAGCTTCTGGTACTGCTGGCGCTATTAAGTTATACTACGGAGCAACTCATGAAGAAAACGAACTTTTATTAGCAGAAGCAAAAATTAGAACTTCTGATGTAGAAGGAGGTTTAGCACACTTAGACGCTGTAAGAACACTACAAAGTGCTGGGTTAGCTGCTACAGTAGGTACAAGTTTATCACAAGCCGATGCTTGGGAAGAAGTTCGTAAAGAAAGAAGATTAGGATTAATTTTCAGAGGTCTTTCTTTTTATGACGCAAGAAGATACGGTGTTGCTGGTGCTTCAAGAACCGGTGCACACGTAATGGATGCTGCAGGTGTCTTAAACACTAACGCAACAATTAACTACAACTATTTAGAATACTGGCCTGTACCAGCTTTCGAGAGTGACTTTAACTCTCCTGGAGCCCAAAACTAAATAATGAATTAATCAATAAAGGGGTTGTTGTATACAACCCCTTTTACTTATACTAATATTAAATCTTTCTGCTGATTCATGAAAACGAAGCTTTTAATGGTAGTAACTCTACTTTCCCTTATATTAAGTAGCTGCAAGAAGGACCTCCCCCAATCAAAAAAACAAACAACAAAAAAAAACTATCTATTTAACAAATTATCTGCAAATACCTCTGGTATAACCTTTAAAAATGAAGTTATAGATGATATTAATCATAACATTATAAATTACATATACTATTACAATGGAGGTGGTGTTAGCGTTGGAGATTTTAATAATGACAGTTTACCTGATTTATACTTTGTTTCAAATAAAGGAGACAACAAACTTTACATAAACAAAGGGAATCTTCAATTTGAAGACATTACCGAAAAAGCAGGTGTTAAAGGAAAAGCAGACTGGCAAACAGGTGCTACAATTGTTGATATTAATAATGACGGCTACCTTGATATTTATGTCTGCGCAGTTTCAGGATTATTAGATTTTAAAGGAAACAATGAGCT
The DNA here is from genome assembly GCF_004345825.1 of Tenacibaculum skagerrakense. Lineage (GTDB taxonomy): Bacteria > Bacteroidota > Bacteroidia > Flavobacteriales > Flavobacteriaceae > Polaribacter > Polaribacter skagerrakensis. Next base: position 38,375 of record NZ_SLXM01000002.1, on the reverse strand, counting down.
TTACATAAATAATGGTGATGGTACTTTCACCGAGAAATCACAAGAGTATAACTTAGATTATAAAGGATACTCTACGCAAGCTTATTTTTTTGACTACGACAAGGACGATGATTTAGATGTCTATATTGTAAATCACGCAGTTCATACAAAGACATCTCATGGACCAGCTTTATTAAGAGAAAAAAGAACTGGTTTAACTGGCGATGCTTTATTACAAAATACAAACAACAAATTTACCGACTACAGTGAAAAAGCTAAAATATTTGGTGGTGCTAATGGCTACGGATTAAGCGCTTCAATTGCTGATTTTAATAATGATGGCTGGGACGACATTTATGTCTGTAACGATTTTCATGAAGATGATTACTATTATATAAACAATCAAGATGGGACTTTTACCGAATCACTTGGTGATAAGTTTTCAATGATTAGTAGATTTTCTATGGGTAGTGATGCTGCCGATATCAATGGAGACGGTTATCAAGATTTAATAACGCTTGACATGCTTCCAAAAGATGAAAGAGCCGTTAAAGAATCTGAAGGAGATGACACTATGTTGAACGTACAAATTCAACTACAAAAATTAGGCTATAAAGATCAATATGCAAGAAACATGCTTCAAATTAACAGCTCTGGAAACTTCTTTAACGAAGAAGCTTTATTTAACGGAGTAGCTGATACCGATTGGAGCTGGAGCCCTTTAATAGCAGACTATAATAATGATGGTCATCAAGATTTATTTGTGGCAAATGGAATTTTAAGACGTCCTAACGACTTAGACTTTAGAATGTATGTTGCAAGTACATTTAAATACAGAGACAAAACACAATCTAAAGACGAATGGCTATTTAATTCTTTATCTGAAATGCCTAAAGGAATAATGCCAAATCAAATTTTTAAAGGAAATTCCCAACAATTTGAAAATAAGAATAACGACTGGATTGAAGATTATCCAACTATTTCAAATGGTGCAGCCTATGCCGATTTAGATTTAGATGGTGATTTAGATCTAATCACCAACAACATGAATGATTTCTCAATCATTTATGAAAATACAACTACTAAGAAAAACTACATCAAGTTAAATTTTGATTTTTCTAAAGGAAACAAAAACGGAATAGGAACTAAAGCTATTGTTTACACAAATGGAAAACATCAGTTAAAACAATTATACAATTCAAGAGGTTTTATTTCCTCGATAGGAAATAACTTACATTTTGGACTTGATTCAATTAATAAAATTGACTCCATAAAAGTTATTTGGCCTAATCTTAGAATACAAAAAGTATATAATGCTGATGTAAATAAACTTATCACTATTAAATATGATGAGGATAATTCTGATAAATGGGTTCCCGAAGTATTAAAAAAGCAGAACATATTCACAGAATCTAACACTATCGATTTCACTCACAAGGAAGATCAGTATAACGACTTTTATGTAGAACGCTTAATTCCATATAAAGTTTCTACCTCTGGTCCTGCTATTGCTGTTGGAGATATCGACAAGAATGGTTTCGATGATCTTTTTATCGGTAATGGCTGTGGAAATCCAGCCAAATTATTCTTGAATGATGGTGAAAAACTCACAGAACATAAAGTAACAAGTATTGAAAATGACGCGTTCTTTGAAGATACGTGCGCTTCATTTTTTGATGCAGATAATGATGGAGATTTAGATTTATATGTTGGCTCTGGAATCAATCAAAGAAGAAATTGGAAGTATGAATTAGATCGTTTATATATAAATAACAACGGTAATTTTTCAATCTCAAATTCAATTCCTGCGAATAAATACATAGCCTCTTGTGTAAAACCTTATGATTATGATAATGATGGAGATATCGATTTATTTATCGGAAACAGAGCTAATCCAGATGACTTTGGACAATCTATAGATTCGTACATCTTAGTCAATGATGGAAAAGGAAATTTTGAAATCGATAAAAGCTTCAATTTAAAATCTCATGTGACTGATGCAATTTGGACTGATTTAAACAATGACAACGTAAAAGATTTAATAATTACTACCGAATGGGATTACCCTAAGATTTATATAAACCAAAAAGGAAAACTTACTTTATCAACTGAATTTCCTGACTTAATGGGACTTTGGCAAACTGTAACTACATTCGATATTGACAAAGATGGTGATGAGGATATTCTTTTAGGTAACTGGGGAACAAATACTAAGTTTAAAGCTACTAAAGATGCTCCACTTCATATGTACTACTCTGACTTTGATGGCAACGGAAAGAACGAAACAGTAATCGCTTACAATATCGATGGTAAGTATTACCCAATTTATTCTAAAGATGAATTAGCATCACAAATGAACATCATAAAAAAGAGGTTTGTTAAGTATAAAGACTACGCTACTAAAACTATTGAGCAAGTGCTACCTGAAGAAGGTTTTCAAAAAGCAACAACATATTTTATAAACAATCTTAATTCTGGTTACATAGAAAACCACAATGGTAAATTTGAAAACTTCATTTCTTTACCAAAAGATTTTCAATTAGCTCCAATAAATACTTTCTGTAAAGTTTCATTCAATTCTAAAGAAAATATTCTAGCATTTGGAAACTCCAAATCTGTTAATACGTATCATGGAGGATATGAAAGCATGAAAGGACTATTATTATCAGATATAAACAATTTCTTTTTTGCTAATAATTACGGAATAGAACCTTTAGAACAAGAAATTAGAAACTCAGCTATTATCAGATTAAAAGATAAAAAAGTGCTATTAATAGTACCAAATAACGATACTATAAAATCGTATTTTATAAATGAAAAATAAAACACCTTTTTTTAAACATATTATAGTAATTGTTTCTATAATTTCATTAGCCTCTTGTAAAAAAGAGAAAGAAATAGAAATAACTCCTGCTCAATATCATGCTGTAGTTGATCATTTGACTCAAATAATGATACATGATGTTTTTTCTCCGCCTGTTGCTAGTAGAATTTATGCATATCCTAATATTGCAGCATACGAAGCTCTAAACGATCATGATTCTATCTACAAAAGTTTATCAGGCCAACTTAATGGTTTAAAGCTCATAGTAAACAACAAAAGCAATAAAAACACTAATAAAAAAATGGCTTCTTTAATAGCCTACATAGATGTAGCTAAAGAAGTAATTTTTTCAAAGGAAAAACTTACTTCATACAGAGACAGCTTATATACTGAATGGAAAAACATAAACAAATCAAGCTTTGAGGAATCCAAGGAACATGGTATACATTACTCGTCACAAATTATAGAATGGATGAACAATGATAATTATGCTCAAACTAGAACAATGCCTGAGCATAATATATTATCTGATGAACCCTCACAATGGAAGCCTACTCCTCCTGCTTACATGGATGCTATAGAACCTCATTGGAATAAGATAAGAACATTCACCTTAGATTCAGCATCTCAGTTTAAACCTAGAACACATCCAAAATTCTCACTCGAGAAAAATAGTGCTTTTCATAATGAACTATTAGAGGTATATAATGTTGTCAAAGAAATTAATCAAAAAGGAGATACTTCGGAAGAAATAGCTATCGCAAGATTTTGGGATTGCAACCCATATGTTTCGGTTACAAGAGGGCATTTTATGTTTGCTTCAAAAAAAATAACTCCTGGAGCTCATTGGATTGGCATTTGCAAAATAGCATGTAAGCAGTCAAAATCTGATTTTAACCAAACTGTATATGCTTATACTAAAACATCAATTTCTATTGCAGATGCATTTATTAGTTGTTGGGATGAAAAATATAGAAGTAATCTAGTGAGACCAGAAACTTTAATAAATAACTATTTAGATGAAACCTGGGAGCCCGTTCTTCAAACACCTCCTTTTCCAGAGTATACAAGTGGACATTCTGTAGTTTCGGGTGCAGCATCAGAAACATTAACAGACATATTTGGTGATAATTTTAAATTTAATGATACTACTGAGCTACCTTTTGGTCTTCCTGTAAGAAAATTTTCATCTTTTAGGAACGCTGCAAAAGAAGCCGCTATAAGTAGATTGTATGGAGGTATACATTATCGTTCTGCTATTGATTTGGGCCTTTCTCAAGGACAAAACGTTTTCAGAAATCACAAACAGTCAGTAAGTTATTTAAAAAAGCACGACTAATGTAGAGTATTTAATAAAATAGTATTTTTCTTAATTATTCGTTAAAAGAATTCTTTCAGCAATAATTTATAAACAAAGCTTAATCGTTTTTTCTGTTAAAAAATTGTTTATTTAAGATAAAATTAAGACTTTAGCGTTTGATTAATTCAAACAATTATACAATGAAAACAAAGTTTAATGGAATTTTAACGCTTTTGTTAGCGTTGGTTGTGCAAATTTCCTTTGCGCAAGAGAGAACGATTTCAGGTACTGTTTCTGATGAATCAGGTCCGCTACCTGGAGTTAGTGTATTAAAAAAAGGTACCACTTCTGGTACAGAAACTGATTTTGATGGTAACTACTCTATTAAAGCGAAGACAGGTGATGTTTTAGTTTTTAGCTTTGTTGGTATGAAAACTGCTGAGAGAGTAGTAGGTTCATCTAACAACATCAGTTTAACTTTAGAAACTGATAATTTACTTGAAGAGGTTATTGTAGTAGGTTATGGTACAGCAACTAAACAATCGTATGCGGGTACTGCTGCAACAGTAGCTACTGAAAATTTAGAAGCTAAATCTTTCTCTAACGTATCACAAGCGTTAACTGGGGAAGTTGCCGGGGTTACTGTAATTAACACTTCTGGACAGCCAGGTACAATTGGTACTGTTCGTGTTCGTGGTTATGGTTCTCCAAACGGTAACAGAAATCCTTTATATGTAGTTGATGGTATTCCTTTCGCAGGAACTTTTGACCTTAACTCTGTTAACCCTGCAGATATCAAAAGTACAACTGTATTAAAAGATGCTACTGCAACTGCTATTTATGGATCTAGAGGTGCTAACGGGGTAATCTTAATTACTACTAAATCTGGTTCTTCTTCTGAAAAATCATACATCGAAGCTGACGTTAAATCAGGGGTTAACGTACAAATTATCCCAAGATATAATGTAATTCAGAATCCAGAGGAATATATTGGATTAGTTTGGGAAGGATTATATCACAGAGGCTTAAGGAATCAAGGAGATATTCCAGCTTCTTTAGGTGGGGATCCTATTGCATTTGCTAATCAGGCATTATTTAACACTCCTACGTCTAATCCTACGGAATCTATTCCAGCTGGAGCTGGTCGTGGTTATAACATGTGGAATGTTGACGCTGTTGGTGGAGGATTAATTGATCCTGTTACTAAAACTGTTAGACCAGGAGTACAAAGGTTATTTACTCCTGAAAGATATGCTGACCTTGCTTTTGGTGAAGGAATCAGAACTGAAGCTAACTTACGTATGGGTGGTGGTTCTGCAAAATCTAAGTATTTTGTTTCGATGGGGTACCTAAATGACAGTGGGTATTCTTTAAACTCTGATTTCAAAAGATATACCTCAAGAATCAACCTAACTTCTGACGTTAAAGATTGGTTAAAATTACAATCTAACATAGGTTATGCTTTCTCACAAAGTACAAACAACGGACAAACTAATGGTTCAGAAAACATATTCGAGTTTGCAGATAAAATGGCACCTATATACCCTGTATTTGCTAGATTTCCTGGTACTGGGGATAAAATTCCTGACCCTATTTATGGTGGATTCCAATATGACTATGGTGCACCAACTTCTGATATAAACAACTTTGGTTTTGAAAGAGCTAGACCTAATGCAAACTTATTAAATCCAATAGGTTCTGCCGTTTTAGACTTTAATGGTGGTGAAACTCACGCAATTAATGGTAATTTTAGTGCAGATTTCAAATTATCTGATGAGTTAACTTTTGAAACTAAGTTTGGAGGTCAATATAACTTAAATAGATTCATAAGCATGAGTAACCATGTCTATGGTACTCAACGAGAATCTAACGGGACTTTAGCACTAACAGATACAGTAAGGTGGTCTCAAACTTTCTTACAGTTATTACGTTATAAGACTTCTTTTGGAGATCACTCTATTGAGGCTTTAGCAGCACATGAAACTTTTGAAAGAAGATTTGAGCAAAACGTAATTAGTAAATCTAATGTTGTAGTTCCTGGTTTATTTAATGCTAGTAACTACTTAATTACCCAAGTTCCTGCTTCTGGTGTTCAAAATGGTTCAGCTATTGAGTCTTATTTTGGACAAGTAAACTATAACTTCGCTAACAAATACTACTTAACAGGATCTTTAAGAACAGATGGATCTTCTCGTTTTGTTAAAGACAAATGGGGTACATTTGGTTCTGTAGGTGCTGCTTGGATTTTAAGTGAAGAAGACTTTATGCAAGATAGCTTTATCTCTTATTTAAAAGCTAAGGCTTCTTGGGGGGTAACAGGTGATCAAGACGGAGCTGGAACTGCATCTGGTTTCGATGTATTTAATTCAAATTTCATTGTAGGTTCTGGTTTAGCATTAGACTTAAACAATCCAGGTAACCAAGACTTAACTTGGGAAACTTCAAGACAGTGGCAAGCAGGTTTAGAATTAAGTTTAGGTAAATATGTAGACGCTAATTTTGACTACTATAGGAAAACAACCGATAACTTATTCTTTAATCAAAGAGTTGGACCTTCTGATGGTATTGCAGCAATATTAGTTAACGATGGTGAAGTTTTAAATGCTGGTTTTGAATTTGACGTTACAGCACATTTAGTAAACAATGAAAACTTTAAATTAGACTTAGCAGTAAATGGTGAGATGTTAGAGAATGAAATGTTGGTTATGCCATTAGATCCATCTACTAACTTACCTAAAATCCTAGATTCTGGTTCTAGTCCTGATGGAAATTATGCTTACGCTAAAGGACGTTCTATATTTGACTTCTTCATGCAAGAATGGGCAGGTGTTGACCCTTCTGATGGAGCGCCAATGTGGTATCAATACTACGATGATAAGAACAATAATAACGTTTTAGATGCTGGTGAAGGTGATTTCTCAGTATTACCAAACGGTGATGCAAGTACAACAAGTTCATTATTTGAATATAGAAACGCAGGTGGAGATGTGAACATTAAGAAACAAGTTACTAAATCATATGCCGATGCAACTCAAGTATTCATTAATAAGACATTCATTCCTGACGTAAGAGGAGCTTTTAGATTATCTGGAAAATTAGGAGGATTTGATTTTGCAACTCAATTTACCTATAGTTTAGGTGGTTACGCTTATGATGCTCAATATGGAGAATTAATGAGTGATCGTTTTGGTGCTGGTGGAAACAACTTCCATACAGACATCAGAAACAGATGGCAACAACCAGGAGATATTACAGATGTTCCATTATTATCTGATAATGCCATTGTAAATTCAACATCTTTGTCTTCTCGTTTTATTACAAGTACTGATTTTATCGCTTTAAATAATGCTAGAATTGGTTATACTGTTCCTAGCAGCTTTATGGAAAACTCTGGAATTGATAGTATCAACATTTGGTTGTCGGGTGATAATTTATTTATCAACACTGCAAGAGAAGGATTTAACCCTGCAATTAGAGAAGCAGGTAACTCTGGGCGTCAAATCTATGCTCCTGCCACGACGATCACAATGGGGGTAAGAGTTAAATTTTAATTTCAAAAACTTATTAAAATCATGAAAAAAATTAAAATATTATTTGCTGCTACTCTTTTAGCTGTATCTTACAGTTGTAGTGACGAATTATTAAGAAATGATGGAGTACCACAAGAAAGTCAGCCTACAACATCATTAACCTCTGTTCAACTTGAACAAGGAGCAGAAACTAATTTAGCTATTCCCGCAGCTTTCGTATCAGGAATGTATGCTCAAATGGTTCAAACTGGATCTGGAGGTACTACTGGACACGATGACTTTGGTCACAAATCTTACGATGTTTTCGGAGATATGATGTCTGGTGATATGGCTTTAAGTTTAAGTACTTTTGGATGGTATAGAGCTAGTATCACAGAATTGCAAGCTATGGAAGATTTCACTTTTGGTGACAACAGACAAGTTTGGAGATATTATTATAGAATTGTTCGATCTGCTAACACTATCATTCAAAACTTAGGAGGTAATGATGCTATACCAGCAACTGAAGAAGGTAGATATTCTATGGGGCAAGCTAAGGCAATGAGAGCTCACTCTTATTTCTACTTAACACAGTACTACCAAAAGGAGTACAATCCTTCTGAGCCTATTTTACCTATGCCTATTGGTGAAACTTCTGGTAACTTACCAAAGTCTACTGCTGAAGAAGTGTATGATAGAATGGAACAAGATTTAACCGATGCTATTTCTTTATTATCTGGATTTAACAGAACAGCTAAGAGTGCTGTTAATCAAGATGTAGCTCGTATGTTATTAGCTTATGTATTAGGTGCAAAAGGAGGAAGAGATACAGATGTAGCATCTCTAACACAAGATGTGATTAGCTCTGGTAATTACGCTATGTTAGGTTCAGCAGATGTAACAAATGGTTTCAACGATGTGAACTCTCCAAGCTGGATGTGGGGTATTGATATTACACCAGAACTTGGTTTAGGACTAATTTCTTGGTGGGGTCAAATTGATGCTTATTCTTTCAGTTATGCTTGGGCTGGTGATTACAAAGCAATAGATGAAACTTTATTTTCAGCTATTCCAGCTAACGATGCTAGAAAAGCTCAATTCTTAGATCAACCAGCAAATGGTAGACATTTACAACCATTACTTAAGTTTTACTGGAATGCTTCAGTGGCTGGGTCTACATCTTACGGATCTGGTCCAAACCCTGGTGTAACTGCTGATTATGTATACATGCGTGTTGAAGAGGCATATTTATTAAATGCTGAGGCTAATGCTAAGGCAGGAAATGAAGGTACTGCTAGAGCTTCTTTAAAGGCATTAGTCTCTAGAAGAGTTCCTGATGCTTCTTATGTAGATGCATTAAGTGGTCAAGCTTTATTAGATGAAATCTACTTACAAACTCGTATTGAATTATGGGGAGAAGGTAAGAGTTTCTTAGCGTTAAAGCGTAATAAAAGAACTGCTACCAGAGGTACAAACCACTTATCTCTTGTAGGTGTTGGAATTCCTTACAATGATGAACGTTTCCAATTTGAGATTCCACAAGATGAAATCCAAAACAACCCATTCGTAACGGGTCAAAACTTATAATAAATAACTTAAACCATCTTAAGTTTTTAGCTTAAGATGGTTTTTAACCCTTACATATATGAAAAACATAAAATTACTTATGGTTGCTGCGTTAGGTTTGGCAACTTTAAATAGTTGTAAAGATACAATCGATGATTTTGATGCTCCAGCTTTTGCTACATTTGCGAGTGATCCTGTAGTAGTAAGCCTACCTGATGGTGCTCAAGAAACTAAAGAAATTACTATCTATACAGCTAATAAAACTTCTTCAGACAGAGTTATCGATGTTGTAGTTACTGAAGCTACTGACGCTGATCCTGCTTCTTACAATGTGCCTTCAAGTGTTACTATTCCTGCTAATAGTAATGAAGCTAAGTTATCTATTGATTTTACTAGTGTTAATTTAGAATTAACATCAGAGAAAAAATTAGTTTTAAGACTTACACAAACTGATGGTTTAAATGTAGGAGAAGATTTAGTAATCGGAATGTCTCAATCTTGTCCTTCAGGAGAAGCTAAAGTTAAAATTACTTTAGGTTTTGATGACTGGCCAGAAGAGGCTGCTTGGAGAATATTAGATTCAACAGGTGCTACAGTATTAGCTAGTGCTGATCCATTTGGTTATGGTGCTTATGCTGGTTCTACAGGTTCTTTAGACATTGTTCAGTGTTTAACTAGTGGAACTTATACTATTCAAATTTATGATCAGTATGGTGACGGTGGAACTACTTATACTATCACTTCTGACGGTACTCAAGTACTTAGTTTAGGTGGTGGTGGTTATGGTGGATCTTATTCTGCACAAATTACTTTGTAATTTCATTACATTAAATATTATTAACCACCTTTTCTAAGGTGGTTTTTTTTTGTCATAAATTAAGCTATTTTTGCGGTATGGAACAATCAACAGTAATTTTTGGTATTAGAGCTATCATTGAAGCAATTGAAAGCGGATCATCATTAGAAAAAGTTTATTTACAAAAAGGGTTAAGAGGAGATCTTTTCTTCCAACTAGATAAAACTTTAAAGAAAAACAAAATATCAACAAGTGTTGTTCCTGTAGAAAAGTTAAATAGATTATCAAAACACAATAATCATCAAGGTGCTGTGGCTAAAATAGCTCCAATTAAGTTTGCTGAACTTGATGAAGTGATTGAAAACGTATTATCATCTGAAAAGACACCTTTATTCTTAGTTTTAGATCAAGTTTCAGATGTTAGAAATTTTGGTGCTATAATTAGAACAGCCGAATGTACAGGTGTTAACGCTATTATTATTCAAAAAAGTGGAAGCGCTCCTGTTAATTCAGATACTATAAAAACATCGGCTGGTGCCGCTTTTAAAATTCCAATCTGTAAAGTTGATCATATCAAAGACGCTATTTTTCAACTAAAGGCAGCCGACATTAAATTAGTTGCCGCAACTGAAAAAACTGAAAATTCTGTTTATGATTTAGACTTGAAAGAACCATTAGCCTTAATAATGGGATCAGAACATAAAGGAGTTAGTAACTCGGTTTTGAAAATAGCTGATTATAAAGGTAAATTACCGCTTTTAGGTGAAATTGAATCTTTAAATGTTTCTGTAGCTTGTGGTGCTTTTTTATATGAAATAATTAGACAAAGAATACAGTAGGCAGTAGACAGTAGACAGTAGACAGTAGAAAATTTATAAAAACTTTTATTCTTGTGAATCTTTGTAGATGTATTTATAAGTAATCGTATTGATTGATGGTGTTTCTTCGTTTATTACTTCTTCAGGACTTTGAGGAATATAGTTTCCAGATTCATCAAACATATCGTCAAAATCTGTTTTAGTAAACACATGTTTTTCTCTTACTGTTCCATGTTTTCTATATATAATGGCGAAAAGTAACCCAGTTAAGAACCCAGATAGATGTCCTTCCCAAGACATTCCTTCTTTTATTGGGAAAACATACCAAATCATACTTCCATATAGAAAAATTGTTATTAATGACATCGCCACTAACCTGTAATGTCTTTTAATGACACCACTAAAAAAAATAAAACTGAATAATAAATAAACTATACCACTTGCTCCTATATGGTAAGACTCTCTTCCTATTATCCAAGTAAAAAAACCAGTTAATAATCCTCCATAAAGTAAAACTTTGAATGCAACAGCTCTATAAAAGTACATTAGACTCATTAAAAGAACAGTTAGAGGAACGGTATTATTAAAAAGGTGTTTTATATCTCCGTGAATGAAATGAGTAAAAAAAACGCCTTTAAAACCGCTTAAAGTTCTAGGTAATACACCAAACTTATTGAAATTAAAACCAAATTTGATCTCTACCCAATAGATAAACCATATTAAAAATACAAATACTAGAGGAATAGTAAAAACCTCATTGGATACTTTAAACTCATTGTTCTGATTCATAATACTTGAAGCTACAAAAATAAATCCATATCTAAAATTACGAACTTCTGTCAGAAAACTTTGCTATTTTTACACTATGAGTGCACCTTTGGCAGAGAGAGTCCGTCCCAAAACAATAGATGACTATTTGAGTCAGCAACATTTAGTTGGTAAAAATGGTATTTTAACACAACACATACGTCAAGGAATTATTCCTTCACTTATTTTGTGGGGACCTCCTGGTGTTGGTAAAACTACGCTAGCCAATATAATAGCAAACGAATCTAAAAGACCTTTTTATACTTTAAGCGCTATTAGTTCTGGAGTAAAAGATGTTAGAGAAGTAATAGAAAAAGCTAAAAAAAGTAACGGATTATTTACTCAAAAAAATCCTATTTTATTTATTGATGAGATTCATCGATTTAGCAAATCACAGCAAGATTCATTATTAGGAGCTGTAGAAAAAGGTTGGGTAACATTAATAGGAGCAACTACAGAAAACCCAAGTTTTGAAGTCATACCTGCCCTACTCTCTCGTTGTCAAGTTTATATTCTGAATTCATTTGACAAACAAGATCTGATTAATTTAATTCATCGAGCTATTGAAAATGACGAAATACTATCAACAAAAGAAATTGTTTTAAAAGAAACCGATGCTTTGTTACAAGTTTCAGGTGGAGATGCAAGAAAACTATTGAACATCTTTGAACTTTTAGTGGCTTCAGAAGAGAAAATAGAAATAACGAATAAACTTGTACTCGAGAAGATTCAAAAGAACACCGTTCGATATGATAAAACTGGTGAACAACATTATGATATTATCTCAGCTTTTATAAAATCAATTCGTGGAAGTGATCCTAATGCCACTGTATATTGGTTAGCAAGAATGATAGAAGGCGGTGAAGATGTAAAATTTATTGCTCGAAGAATGTTGATATCTGCCTCAGAAGATATTGGAAATGCAAATCCGACTGCTTTAATATTGGCTAACAACACATTTCAAGCTGTATCTGTAATAGGATATCCAGAAGCCAGAATCATTTTAAGTCAGTGTGCCGTTTATTTGGCAAATTCACCTAAAAGCAATGCTTCATATATGGCTATTGGTGAAGCTCAAAATTTAGTAAGAAAAACAGGTGATTTATCTGTTCCGTTGCACTTAAGAAACGCTCCTACAAAATTGATGAAAGATTTAAACTATGGGAAAGATTATATGTATTCCCATAACTATGAAAATAATTTTGTAGACCAAGAATTTATGCCAGATGAAATAGCAAACACTAAATTATACGAACCTGGAAATAATCAAAGAGAGAATAGCTTTAGAGCTATTTTAAAGCAACGCTGGAAAGACAAGTATAATTATTAAAACTTAACTTTTACAACTTCCATTTTAAGCGCTCCATCCTTGTAATATTGAACAGACCAAAATCCTTCTTCACTTTTCAATAAAACTCCATTCAAGTCTTTAACTATAAAAACATTTGGATTTGAAGTACTTAATAATGTATAAACAGTTTTATCATTGCTATCTTTAAGATTATAACCAGAAATGTTTTTTTCAGCGATTAATTTATATGAAATATTCGCGTTCTCTTTAAGAGGTGCTTTCTTAGCAACTTCAATATTTTTATCTCTATTTACAGAAACATTAAAATCTCTAGATTTTCTTTCATTAACAACAGGTTGGTAGCTGTAATTTAATCTTTTAATAGCACTAAACGTTTTCCTTACAGCTTCTTGGTATGCTTTTTTGTACTCTTTAATTTTACTTTTCCCTTCTTCTGATTTAAAAACAATTTCGTTATTACAATCTTTTAGAACCAAGGTAACTTTGGTAGCAAACATTCCAGATCCATCTTCTAAAATTGCTCTTAAAGCTAAGCACTTATTCAAAGCTAAATCTGTAGGCATATCGTCATTACTTAAAAAAGCAATGTATCCATTTTTATTAAACAGAAACTTAGTGAGCGAACTTGTTTGATATTTATCAGCTTCGTTAAATGATTCCATTTGATTTGGAACAACAATATACTTATAGTTGTTTATGTTTTTTTGAGCATAAACTGAGATAGAAAGTAGTAATAAAACAAGTGTATTTTTCATCTTTATTTAAATAACATATTAATACCAAATTGAAAAGAAGCGTTGTTGGCGTCTGCAATATCGGAAAGATTAAATACATTGTCAACCGCTCCATAAAGATTCACTTTCCATATATGAGCTGAAAACCCGATACCAAAATTAGTGTACGAAAAATCATCTACCGTATAAGTAACCCTTGTACTAAACTTTTCTGAGAATTTTCTTTGATAAAAACCAGTGAAAGCAAATTGTGGTCCGATAGGTCTAACAACTGAAAATAATTGTGCCCCAACTGCATTATCATAATAACTATGATAAGAAATATCTGAGCAACTTTCCTCTCTTCTTGACCTTCCGAAATAATGATGCAAGGCAGCATTAAATTTTACAGGTCTCATTACAGTATAAGACTCTTTATTCTCACTTCTTAAAATATTAGCATTGATATCATCATTTAAATCTTGCCAATAGTTTGGGTTACTACCGTCATACTGAAACTCAAGACCAGAAAAAACATAACTTCCATTAACGGTACCGTTTCTCAATTTGTCTGAATAACTTACAAAACCAATATCCAACAAACTCGCTAATAAACTTGTTTGTTCATCTATTTTGTATGTAAACCCAATATCTATTCCTAGTCCTAAATTAGGTCCAAAAAAAGTTTTCCCTAAAACATCAGCTACCTCAACATCTAATTCGTTGCTATCATTATAAAAACCAGAAGAATATCCTGCAAGATCTAAGTTGTTCAATGTATGTTCATAAATTCCATTAGTTCCTAATCTAGTGGTTAAACTACCTTGATTATCATTAGACATCACATTTAAAGAACCTGAATAAATTTTTAATCGAGCTCCAGCTGTAAAACGTTCATTAAATTTTCGAGAAATTCCTGCATGAAGCACTCCTAAAACATCAGCTTTTCCATTGATTTTAGAGAACAAGAAAGCTCTATTAAGATTGCCTGCGTTACCATCTCTTAGCAATTCTAAAAAATCTTTTGGTATCAATGAAAAAGCATCAAGTTCAGTATAAAAACCAACGCTTATATAGTCTTTATCATTCATCTTATATCCTGCGTTAATTACTTCTACTTGAGCATTAACACTCATATAATCATTATTTCCTAGCTTGTTGATTACATTATCTAATTTCGTGTTGAAATCAACATTATCAGCTCTAAATAAATCAGCAATTGTAAACCCAGTTACACTTGCTTGAGCTGATATTCCTGAAAGTAATGGAATCCCTACATGATAATTGTAATTGGTTTCTGAACCTGGATTTAATAATAATGTTTGAGGAATATTATCAAAACCAAAAAGAATTTGCTTATTCTGAGATGCTAACTTAGATGTAATTAACATCAAAAAAATTATCGAAATTTTCTTCATAGGTTAATTACTATTATTGATGTTAAAGTAAAAAGTTCCAGCAGATTTGAATATGAAAGATGTAGGTACATTAATGTCGATAGATGATCCATCTGAGCTAGGCAGCAACGTTAATTCTACTCGTACTTTCCTTGTATTTAAAAATGTTGGATTATTTGCTACCACTATTTCCTCTTCATGAGAGAAATTAGTGTTATTTGCAGCGATATTTAATGTAATATCATTGTTGGTATTTACATCATTCTCATCTAGAAATGAAAATGTAATTCTAAAATCTCTATTAAATTGATTGCTAATTTCAAATTGAAATACAGCGCTGATTAAATCATTCTGAGCAATACTATTATCTAGAATGGTTACTACAGAGGTTTGGGTTATAGAACCAACCTCAGTTCCTCCCACTACTAGTTCGTTTTGGGTAATTGTTGCATTCACTAAAGAAACAGCCACAGTAGGACTAATTTCTAAATCTTCAGCTTGACTAAAATCTATATTATCTACGCAACCATTTAAAAACAGTGATAGAAAAACTATTAAACAATAAACTTGCTTTTTCTTCATAAGGTATACTCTTGATTTTCAACGGATTTACTACTACAAATATTGCTTGATTTCTAACAAGGATTGAACACTTGTTACTCTTTCATCAACATTACACATAGAATTAAACAAATGTATTGGAGTTATTCCTACCGCTAAAGCTCCTAAAACATCAGCTTCTAAACTATCTCCAATCATAATTGCTTTATTAGCAGTTACATTAGCTTTATTTAAGGCAAATTCAAAAACACGGGGATTTGGTTTTTTTACGCCTACACTTTCAGAAGTAACAACAACATCAAAATAACTATGTATTTGTGATTTTTCGAGTTTTAACTTTTGAACTTCTTCAAAGCCATTTGTAATGATATGTAATTTATACTTTTCTTTTAAATATTCCAACAAATCAATAGCACCATCCAATAAATGGTTGAACAAAGGCAAATAGTTAATATAATCCTCCGCAATTTGATTAATTAACTCATCTTCTACTTCATAATTAAGTTTATCAAAAGTAGTTTTAAGTCGTTTGTAACGTAATTCTTCCTTCGCTATCTTATCGTCTCTGTACAACCTCCAATATTCTAGATTAATTGGTTCATACACTTTTAAGAACTCATCTAAATCTAACTTAAGTTGCTTTTCTTTAAAAATCTTCTTAAATGATAATGCCGAATTTTTATCAAAATCCCATAGAGTATGGTCTAAATCAAAGAAAATATCTGTAATTTCTGTCATTCTCAAATGTAAGAATATATAATTTATGATACTTCATCTTTGAGTAAAATTACACCATTACTAAAGTCAAGTTTTAATCTGATTTTAACATGTTTTAAGTTGAAATTATTATTAAAAATGCAAAAAAAATATATCTTGCACCTGTTTTAAAATTGATAAGAATTGCAAATCGCAGAGTTTTTTAACCTATTTTTAATTGTTAGCGCTATACATGGATTTGTTTTTAGTTTTTTTCTATTTAAAAAAACTGGGTTAGATAAAAACACTCTTTTTCTCAATTTAATGATTTTGGTGATTGCACTAAACAATTTGCAATCTTGGCTACTTGCAGAAGAATTTCTGGTTTTAGACTATATTCAAATACCTTGGCATTTTTTAATTGCTCCTTTATTTTACACGTTTCTTGTAAACTATTTAAAAATAGAAAAGCTTTTTTTTAATTTAATTAGAATTGCTTTTCCAATATTTATCATAAGTATCATTTTTCAAGTAGTTTCCTTTTCTTTTATTAAGGATACATCTTCAGCAGCAGAATATGAATTGTTTTACGAGAGATATATTGCTGTAGAAGAATTAATAAGCTTTATAGTTTCGATAAGTATTTTCTTCTATTCTTTTAGAATTATTAAGTTCAAAAAAAACTTATTCAAAAGTATTTTAAGTTATGATAGCTTACAATGGTTAAACACCTTTATATTTCTTGCATTAATTTCCTATGCCTTTTGGGCACTGGCAGTAGGTGTAAAATTCCAACAGAACTTTCAAAACTTTATTGTCTTTTTTTATCCTTTACGCGTAATGACTACCGTTCTTATTTATTGGTTAGGTTATGAGTTAGTTTATATGTTACGTCAGGTAAAAGAAAGAAAGTTAATTCGAGAACAAAGTCATAAGAAAACAGAAAAACAACCCGACAATAATTCTAAGAAATTTAAGAGCATTGAAGATTATATAATCAATAACAGAAGATTTTTAGACAATTTACTCAGTTTAGAAACATTGGCCAATGAACTTAGCGTTAGTACTAGTCAACTTTCAAAATTGATAAACGAACAAAGCGCTAAAAATTTTAATCAATTAATTAATGAATATCGGGTAGAATATTCTAAAGAGTTATTACAAGATGAAGCATATAATCAGTATACTATCACGTCTATTGCTCTAGAATCTGGTTTTAATTCAAAATCTACCTTCTACAATGCCTTTAAAAAACAAACAGGTATAACTCCCACAGAATATAGAAGTTAACATTATTTTTTCAGTGTCCTGATTTTTATAAATCTGTCCTAATTTTTACAACTTAGACTATTTCGGACATCTACACTCTTTCATGAAACTAGTTTTGCTCAAAACTTATATAATCATGAAAAATAACCTAAAAATTAAATTAAAAAAACAAGATTCCAAAAGGCAATCTAGAGCATTTATCCGCAAAATTGCGATTATGATGATTGCTTTTATTTCTTGCTCTATGTATGGACAAGATGAAAAAGAAGTAAGTCAAATTAATGGTATCAATGAACTAAAAATTAATGGACTTTACTTTGTGGCTGGTGCAGGAGAAATATCTTATGAAAGAATTTTAAGTACTGAAACTGCTATTGGGCTTTCGGTTGCATTTGATATAGAAACCGACAACTTTTACAATTTTGCAGCTTTCCCATATTATAGATTTTATTTTGGGAAGAAGAGAGCTGGTGGTTTTTTTATCGAAGGAAATGGAGCGGTTTTAATAGATGAATTTGAAAAAGAAGCAACCTTAACAATCAATGGCAATAATGGTACTCTATCTATCAATGACATTGGAGATTTGAATACTCGATTTGGCTTAGGTATCGGAATTGGAGGGAAATTTTTATCAAAAAACGGATGGATTGGTGAACTCTCGATGGGATTTGGAAGAGTCTTTGGAGTTGAAAATGATGTTTATAAAGTCTATAGCAGGTTTGGAATTACCATCGGAAAAAGATTTTAATGTTGTTTTTATTGTCAGAAAAAGGAACAATTTTCGAATTGCGTATTCGGAATTGTTCCTTGAAAGTTTATTTCAATAAAAAGAATTGTACAATTAAGTCATGATAAAATCAGCATTTTTTTTATCAATCATGTTTTCAATAATATATTATTCTTACGGGCAGGATAGTCTCTCTATGAAAAAAAGTATAATTGGAACCTTTCATGAAGAAAACACAATGATAAATGGTATATCAATTGGGCTATATTCTGGAATGAATAATGATAGAAATGTCATAACCAATGGGCTAAGGCTAGAAGTTCCTGGTATTGGTATTATTTCATTTATGGGAAATGGTTTTCCAAATGCTACTGAACCCTTTAACCTAAATGATTATAGATATAGTGAAGTGGTTAATGGTCTCAATATATCAACAGGTTCATGGTGTGATTGCAACTATAATGGGTTGACATTAGGATTGGTCGGACAATACGGAAAACTTGGAAATGGTTTTTCTCTAGCAGGTGGCTGGAATATAATTGACAAACAATCTGGGATACAATTGGCGGCTTTGGCAAATAGCTCATTTTATATGAATGGAGTGCAAATTTCTGCGTTTAATTATACACATGATGGAAATGGAGTACAGATAGGCATTTTTAATAATTCGAATAGTTTTAAAGGTATACAAATTGGTATTTGGAATGTAAATCAAAAAAGAAAACTCCCTTTAATTAATTGGAATTTTGATTAATCACATAATGAGGTAAAATAAAAAGTTTGGTTTCCCATATCATAAGAAATCATTACTTGCTATGATGAAATCACATTTTAAACATTTAAAACAAATGGGAAAATTGTATAATTGAAATAGTATATAAATTATTTAATTTACTTTTAGGGTGCTGTTACTTCAGCATCCTATTGGTATTTATCTTATTAAAAAAGTCTTTGGGTACAAAAAAATTACATGTTCTTTTTCTCTGTGGATGGTATCCTTCAAGAGTATTACCAAACAATGGTGATTTTATCCAACGTCATGCCGAAGCTGTTAACTTGCAACACCAAGTTTCTGTTTTACATATAATTACAGACAAAAAAATACACCAACCTATTGAAATAGTTTCAGAAAAGATTAATGGAATAGCGACACATATTGCTTACGTAAAAAATAGCAAAAACCCTATTGTAAAAATATATCGCTTCTATTCAGCTTTTCAAAAACTACTGAAACTCATAGGTAAATTTGATATTGTTCATTTAAATAAATTATTTCCTTTCGGACTTTTTGCACTGTATTTAAAAAGGAAATTTAAAACTGATTATATAATCTCTGAACATTGGACAGGTTATCATCAACCAAAAGCAGAAAAAATTACACCCCTGGAATTATTCCTTTCTAAAATTATATCTAAAAGAGCGAAGTATAATTGTCCTGTTTCATACAACTTACAGCAATCTATGGAAAAGTTAGGTTTAACAGGAAATTATTACCCTGTACCAAATGTTGTAAATACCGATTTATTTTCACTGAGACGGGATAATATAACTAATCAAAAGTTTACCATTTTACATGCCTCAAATATGCTTGACGAGCATAAAAATGTTTCAGGAATCATAAAGACTGTTACTAAATTTAGAGCCTTTACCGAAAATTTCAAATTAATCCTTATAGGTGAAAATTCTATTAAATATAAAAGCTTGGCGGATTCTTTGGACGTAACAAATCATGTAGAATTTATTGAACATATTCCACATACGGACATAGTTGAGCAAATGCAAAATGCTGATGTGTTTGTACTTTTTAGTAATTATGAAAATTTGCCTTGTGTTATCTTAGAAAGTTTTGCTTGCGGAACACCTGTAATAAGCACCAATGTTGGTGGAATTGCAGAATATTTCCCTAAAGAATTTGGAAAATTAATTAAACCTAATAATGAAGAAGAACTTTTAAACTCTTTAAAAGCTATTTTTTTTGAGAAGATTGATAAAAACCTACTTCACGAATATGCCAAAACACATTTTAGTCAAGAAGTAATTGCTAATAAATTTTCTGAGTTATATTTGACTTCTTGAATTCATTAATATCCTATATATCAAGTTTTATAAAAAGAGCTGGAAGTTATATTTTCTTAGCTACTTTAGTTTCAAGGGTTTTCTCTTTCCTAGCATCATGGATTGCACTTCAATTATTGCAACCAAAACCACTAGGTAATGTTTTATATGCCTGGAATTTTATTGTTTTTTTAACTCCGCTTGTTGGACTTGGATTGCATCAAAGTTATATTCGATATGGAGCTTTATTAAAATCTGACGAAGAAAAAAAACAGTTACTAAATTATATTATTAGAAACGGTATTATTGGCTCAGTTATAATGACGCTTTTAGTACTAGTTTTTAGTTATTTATACAGCTTTCAAACTACCGAAATAAATAACTACTTATACATACTTTCATTAGTTTTTGTTCCTATATTTCTCTTTGAAACTATTAAAGTAAGAGCCCGTTTAGAACATCAAAACAAAAGGTTTGCGCTATTAGAAATTACTTATAATGTTATTTTAATAGTTGCTGTTTTTAGCTTAAGCTTTTATGGAAAAACTACTGGATATGCTTTTTCCTTTGTACTAACACCATTACTAACATGTTTGTTTTTTTACCAACAACTTTTTGCTAACACTACTACAAACCAAAAACCTCATTTTGTTGATTTTGAATTTTGGAAATATGGCTTCTTTGGAGGATTATCTAATGTGGTTACGCTGTTGCTTTTTGCTATAGATATTTTATTAATTGGTGCTATTTTAAAAGACCCTGAGCAAGTTACAATATACCGTTATCTTACACTAATTCCATTTAGTTTACTTTTTCTTCCTCGTGTTTTTATAACAACCGATTTTGTTGCCTTTACTGAAAAAATAGGAAATGCTAATTACATAAGAAAATACATAAAAGGCTACTTACTTTTATTTACACTTATAAGCCTACTTATTTGTTTGACTTTTTATTTTTCTGGAATCTTCTTTCTAGCTCTTTTTGATGCTAGTTTCACAAAATACAATCAGAATTTTTTAATACTAACGGTTGGTATTTGCGGAATTCTCATGCTTAGAGGATTGTACGGAAACTTACTATCTTCTATCGGGCAGGTAAAGGTTAATTTTTACATTACCTCAGTTGCTATTATAGTTAATTATATTGCTAACCAACAATTAATTCCTTTATACGGAATTAAAGGAGCCGCTATAACAACAGCTTGCTTAATGTGGATGACTGGAGTTGCAACCTTAGTATGCTTTCATTTCTTGTACAAGAAATTTCTATTATCGCTTAAATAAGCGTAATAATCTAGGAAGTTTATTGCAGTGTAATTGCATATAGAACTCATCTTTAGCTCCGAAACTATAATAATACTTAGCTATATTTTTCATTGAAGAACCTCCAAAATCAAACAATTCATAATTTCGTTGGTACTTGAATAAAGCCCGATCGTTTAAAAACGTATTTGCACCATTGTTTCTATTCTTAAAATCTGAAGAACAAACAAGTTCAGTTATTCTGTTTTTATGTTTTAGAAAAAATGCTCCTGATATAAGTTCTTTATGCCCATCATAAATTGTTAACAACTCACCTACTCTTTTCTCAATACAAACATTCATTAATTTGTATAAACGTAAATAATCGTCGGAAGAAATTTTTGTAACTCGCTTACCTACATTTTTTTCGAAGAGCTCTATTAAGCGCTTAGGATTATCATTCCAATTTTCACTTACATCAGCATTGAATGCTCTCTTTAATTCTCTTTTTCTATTACGATTGTAACCAGATAGTAACTGTTCATAAGATTTCTCTAAGGATAATACCTGTAGCTTTTTTTGAATTTGATAAGAACTAAACATACTAAATGCATTCAAAGCATTCATTCGTAAGCTTGTATATTTAAACTCACTAAATAACTCAATTAAAAACTCATTCTCATCTACAATCTCTTTAGAATAAATTCCTAATTGTATAACCCAAAAAGGTTGATAGGTATATTTTATAAAAAACTTTTTTCTCCAAGGAACAGGCATTACAGCATCGTAATCATCTAAAACTAGAACACTCCAGTTATCTGCCACAATGTCTAAATACCAAGAAAAACCAAAAATATTTGATTGTAACGAGTTTTCGATACAGTGATTGTACTTTTCTACATCTAGTTGTTGTCTCGGAACTATTCGTATCATTAGCTAGTAGCTATTTTCAACATTGATTCGTAAACTCTTCTCCAACCTTTCCAACGTAAATAATTACTTAAACTTTCGTTGTGAAATAATGTAATAAACGTTCCATTTACTCTTTTGACTTCTCTTTTGAGTTCATTTATTTTACCTAAAGATTGCTTTGGAGTTAGTTTCATATAATCATTCAGAGTGGTGTCCATTAAAGCAAAAGGAAATATTTTTAAGGGTGTTTGAATCTCAAAATCTAAATCATAGAAATAAAAAGGTGTACATGTACTAGCTCTAAATCCAGAATGACTAGCATAGCCCATTGAATAATCTTCTTTGATTTCTAAATCAATTAACTGTTGATAAGTACTCGGTAACGAAAATCGTAAATAATGCTGTCTAGATCGAAATATTGGCATATTCGTAATTCCTTCTAATCGTTGTTTCTCTTCTTTTAACTTATCGATATTATCCATTGTATAATAAGATGGATGCAACCCTACTCTAGCATAATCCACCATATCTTTTATTAGTAATCTAAACTTTGATTTTGATGCAGAAACATTGGTGTCGAATGTAGTATAATCTCCTATAAGAAAGAAAAAGATTGTTCTAACATTATAGGTGTTTTTTAAGTTAATAAGCTCTTGAAAAGTATTAAAAGGATCTTTTCGTAAGTTAAATCGAACTGCTAATCGATCAATAACATTAAAAATATTGAACTTATACAAATCTTTTAATAAACCTCCTATTGAACGAATTACACTCTTATGTTTATAAGCAAATGCATTATCTACATCTATAGTAGAAATGTACTTATAAGTTCGCTCCTGGTAATCGTAATCAGGGAATCGTTCTTTTAATGCTTTTTTAAGTTTGTACGCCCAAATATCAACCACAGGTTTCTCTAAAAATCCATTTATATAAGCTAAACTTTGATCGGCTGTGTAACGTCCGTGTTGATCTTTTATGTGAGGCAAATGCTCTTCATAACGTGTAATTAGATAAAAACTAGCCGAAAAAATATCATATGGAATGGTAGACTTTGTTCCTTGAAAAAAGAAACAAGGTACATCTTCCCAAACTGACACACTGATTTCTACATCGCTCACACCTTGTTGAAATAATAAATCTGTGCTTTTGATAAAAAACTCACTACCCAAAGCTACATTTGTATACGATAATTTTGGTCCGTTAAAAGCAACAAACTCCTCTACTTTGGTTGTAAAGTCTATTTCAACAGATAATATCCTTGTAAATATATGCTTGAATATATATCGTACTCTTGGTGTAATTTTATGTGTATAAACTAGTATCAATTATTCAGTTATCAGTTATCAGTTATCAGTTATCAGTTATCAGTTATCAGTTATCAGTTATCAAAACTAAAAATTATGGCGGTTGAGCGAAGTCGAAACCTCAATCCTTATTAAATTTTTTCAAACGAATGACATCTTCAAGCTTTAATCTTTACGCTTCCAACTTTAGACTTTAAAGAAAACTCACAGCATTCCTTCATCTGCAAAGCTAAAATACTTCTTTTTGCTAATTATTAGGTGATCTAACAATTTTATGTTTAACGTTTCACCTGCTTGTTTTATTTGTTTGGTAAGCTCAATATCAGAATTACTTGGTGTTAATTTTCCTGAAGGATGATTATGACATTTATGCAAAGCTTTACATAAGCTTCATTATGCAAAGTAAAACATTATGTGTATAAAACTTGTTTAAATAAGATAATTACCAAACTTTATCAAAATTTACTTTACATAATAATTGTTAGAATTTTTTCAACCAAGTTATTAGATTTTTATTTTTATGCCATAAAGGTTCTTCCTCAGGTGTTAATTTAGAGTATGCTTTTTCTAAAGCTAAACGCTTAAACTTAGAATCTGCTCTTGCGTAAATTTCGGTTGTTTGTATAGATACATGACCCAATATGTCTCTGATATAAACCAAATTGACACCTGACTGTAGCAAATGCATTGCTTTAGAATGTCTAATTGAATGGCAAGATATATTTTCAGGTATTATTGATGGTTCTAGACTTCTTGCTTTGGTTAAATATTTCTTTAATATATAATTTACACCTGATCTCGTTAACTTTTCCCCTCTATTATTAGTAAATAAAGGATGTAATAAATTAACAGGAGAATCCAATTGATAAGCTGCCATATAG
Source organism: Tenacibaculum skagerrakense (assembly GCF_004345825.1). GTDB lineage: Bacteria > Bacteroidota > Bacteroidia > Flavobacteriales > Flavobacteriaceae > Polaribacter > Polaribacter skagerrakensis. The sequence goes on along the minus strand of NZ_SLXM01000002.1, from coordinate 13,708 downwards.
TTTTTAAGATGCATGGTTTGTGCATTAATCATTGGAACTAATCTAGACTTATTTCCTTTACCAATAATTTTTATAGTAGGAGGGTTATTAAGGTTAATCATAGATGGTGTAAGATCTATAATTTCTTGAACTCTTGCTCCAGTGTCATACATTAAAGATAATAGAGCTAAATCCCTTCTTCCTTTCTTGGTATTTAGGTCGGGCTGTTTTAATAATGACTTAATCCCTTCAATTGTTAAATAAGACATTATAAGTTGAGGGCTTCTCTTTTGCTTAATAGAAAGAATTTTTTGGCAATCATAAATATGTCCCAACTCTCTGTACTGCAAAAACTTATAAAATGAATGAATTGCAGCTAAACGTGAATTAAGAGTTGAAATACTACAATTCCTATTACACTCTAGCCAATTTAAAAAGGATATTATAGTATCTTTATTTATATCTTTAATTTTTAATTTATTAAGTTTTATTTTTCTCTCTTTCTCCATATAGTGGAGTAATAAAACAAAAGTATCTCTATACGCTTTAATAGTATTAATAGATGCTCCTCTCTCATCAGTTAAATAGTTTGATAAAAAGTCTGAAATGTATTTAGAGAAATCAGTTGGGTTCATAATTTTTGAATTTAGGAAACACATCAATTAAGGAATAATCAATATCATTCATTAAATCTGGAAATAACGTAGAAGTTAATCTTACATATCTGTTTGTAGCTTTAATAGATTGATGGCCTAAATAGGTAGATAATATGGGTAATGAAACATACAAATCTAAACCAGCTTCTACCATTTTAACTAAAGAATTCACGGCAAAAGTATGTCTTAAATCATGAACTCTGGGCCCTTTATTTTTACCTAAATATTGAATATTTGAACGCTCAAGAATTTTTTTGAACCAATATCTTACATTTTGGCTACATTTACTTCCACCAATACCGATAAAAAAATAGTTTTCTTTGTTTTTAGGAAGATAATTTCTAAACCATAGATACTCTTTTAATACGTCTGATAAAGAATAAGAAATTGGAATAATTCTTTCTTTTCCATTTTTTGAATCTTTAATTAATAAATAATTATCATCGAGATTAACGTCTGTATCTTTTAAGTTTAAAGCTTCTCCAAATCTTATTCCTGTTGCGTATAGTAACCTAAGGAATACTGGCATAATAAATAAACTATTGTATGGATGTCTTTTTATTAATTTATACTGATCACATACATTAAATATTGTATTAATTTCATTTTGAGAAAAGATGAATGGTAGATATTCCTTGTTTTTACAGGGAGGAACTTTGGGTATGTAAGAATCTATTCCAATATCATTAAGATAAGAGGAAAACATCGCTAAAATAGATATTCTGCGTTGTCGATATTGCAAACCTTCATTTGGTTTTTTCTTCGTAATTATATCTGCGAAAGATTTAGTTATACCTGAGGATGATTGGTTAGTTTCTAAAGCAGCCTCATCAATTTTTTTTAAATGAAAGGCTTCTTCCTTAAACTTGAAACCAAGCTTACGCTTAAAACTTAGAAACTGTTTCAAATACTCAGCGTATATGCTATGAAAATTTTCAACCATAGAATTTACCTCCTTCCTGATTGTAAAACCCCTCTGTTACTTTTGGTACATCTAGAATACACTGTTGTAGTGATTTTAAATCTATTCTTAGATAGTATCTTGTGCTTTTCGTGTCTTTATGACCTAACACTTCTGAAATTACTGGTAAAACAGTGTTTTTCTCTAATAGCCGAAGTCCAAGACTATGCCTCAGTGAATGAGGACCATATCTCCTACCACTCGTATTTATTCGTGCTTTGTACATAGCTCTTTGGACTACATGAGTAACAACGTTAGAGGTAGTAAATCTACCATAAGGAGGTCTAGCTGTAAGTAAAATATAAGGTTCTTCTGAGATTGGTCTTCCATGCTTTAAGTAATCAATTATAGCATTCCCTATATCCGAAAGCAAAGGTAGTATTAGCTGTTTTCCAGTTTTATGTTGTTGGAAAATAATCCTATTAGTTTCCCATTGTAAATGCTCAAACCTTAGTCTACTTATATCTGATGCCCTTAAACCTAATCTGGCTGCCAGTAATACTATTACATAATTCCGTTTCCCTATAGAACTAGCTCTGTTGATAGAATTTATAAGCTTTTCAATTTCGTCCTCAGAATAATTTGAAGGAAGTTTAGGTTGATTAACAAGTTTATAGCTTGGTATTTTCTTTGAATAATTATAGTTTATATAATTCTTATCATAAAGGAATTTGGTAAAACTCCTTAAAGCCGTTATCAATATTGATATTGCTGTTTTTTCTAATTTTACATCTTGAATGAAATTCAAAATTAGAGCTAAATCAATATTCTCTATTTTAATAACACCTTTTTTGTTACAGTATGCACTTAATGTAAATAGTGAACGTTGATAAGAATTATATGTGCATCTTGAAGGGTTTGATTTTTCTTTATCTTTTAAAAACTCTAACATTATTGTTCCTATATCTCCTTCAAATTTTAATGGATATTTAGACTTTTTTTCTGGAAAATTTATTTTGTTTGTTTTTTGAAAATCACCTATCATTTTAATCCCATTAAAAAAGGTTCTCTGATCACGTTTTAAGTTATCCCATTTACTTTCGCCAAACTTAAACCTCAAAAATTTTTCACCAATACTATCATTGTAATCATAATGACCATTATCAAACATAAACTTCCCTAATTGTTTCCAAACAAAAGTATATGTCTGAGCTGTAGAAAATGAATAATGAAGTTCCTTTCTAAGGTATTTTTTCGCATTTATAATTAATAGATTAAACTTCAAAATCTTCTTTTGCATGATTATCGTTTCTTTACGTGTAAATTTTAACTACTAAGATAATAATTTACATACAAAAACAAAACATAACCATTTGTTTTCCAGAGAGGTATATCTAAATTTTGATATACCTATACATCAAAAAAAAGAAAAAAACATGAGTTTTATTTGATGAATTAATAAATAATTCAATAAAGATTTACCTAAAAAAAATAGCTTAGAAATTAGTATTCGAAGTCAAAAAGTTCCTTGATATCTATTTTAAGTGAATCAGAAATGGCTTTAACAGTTGAAATAGATGTATTAACTATACCTCTTTCTATTCTGCTTATTTGAGATATTTCAATTCCAATAGAAAATGCTAATTTTTCTTGAGTTATATTTTTACTCTTTCTTAACTTCCTCAAGTTTTTACCAAATTCTATAATGTATTTCTCGTCCCTAACTATCATTAGGGCTAAATTCTTTTTTTAGGCATATAAGCCTATAAGCAAATATGCCTATATTTGTATATACTCGTCAAAATAAAATGGAGTACAACATACATATTACTGATGATATTGATAAAATTACTACGAGTATTATTGAAAAATACTGGGAGTATAATAATGGGGAGTTTAGTAATACTAATTTGAAAATAAGTAAACATTTTGATATTAATATTACATTACTTATTCAAATTGTTAAAAGTTATTCTTATTGTGAAATAATATTTGATAAATGTAAAAAGTGTAATCAGGTAAGGAAATATTCAGTAAAAACTAGAGTGAACTTTGAATATGTTATAAATAATTTCAATAGAATTTGTAACGTTTGTAATGAGTATAAAGTACTTCTAAATGAAAAGGATAAACTTTACAAAGTAAACCAATATAATACCGAGTACGCAATTCAAAACAAAGTTTGGAAAGAATTACTTCCAATAGAATTAGAGGTTTTAAAAGGCATAATTAAGTACAAACGAAGAGATTTAATTTATAAATATGTTTTTAAAAATGATACTTACAATACTACAATATGGAATATTATAAATCATCTAGAGTATCTTGGTTTAATTTTTATTAAAAGAACTAACGAAGGAAAAATTTTGAGTTTTAATGTTTATAAAAAAGTCATAATTTCTTTAAATGACTTATTTTAATACATTACCGCATCCCGAAATAAAATGAGAGAAATTAGACTTGTTTTATCTGTCTAAGGTCTTACAAATAGTTTATTATTTCTTACTTTAAAATCCGATAGATACTTCAAACTAACCTTTCATTCTTTATGATTATTAATAAAGTAAAACAGCTAATTTACTTCCTATTAAATCTCTATTACTATTAATGTCTTGCAGCTACTAAAAAAAAGAAATTAGAAAATGTACTTGTTAATTTTGCTATACGTTTTATTACTATTAATTAGAAATTGAAACCTTTTTTCCACCTTTTACAATGTAGAAATAGGATCTTCTATTCTTCTGATGTTCCTCCTTTGAACACTTGCTTTGATTCGCATCATCACAGTGGTTTAACAATCGGTCTTCTCCATACCCTATCGCACTTTGTATTCGATTGACTGCAATACCTCTAGAAATTATATAATCTCTTGTTGATTTTGCTCTATTATCAGATAAGTTCCTGTTGTAGTCCTTCGTTCCTCGACTATCTGTATGAGATTCGATCTTAATAACCATATCTGGATTGTTATTCATTACCGTTACAATGTGCTCTAACTCGTATTCTGCATCTTCTCTAATGTTGTACAAATCAAAATCAAAGAATATCGGATTAATAACAATCTGTGCTGACTCTGGACTCTCAACAATTAACGATTCTAAGGCTAAATCTGTTTTGATTTCTTTCTTGTTAATGTCCTCTGTTGCTGTTTCCTTCTGATCATTTCGGTAATCATCCTTTGAAGCGCTTACCGTAAAGTTGTTCTCACAGTCAATATCTTTAAAAGTATATTTTCCATCTGCCTGTGTTACTTGCTCACTAACGGGTGCTCCACTCTCATCTATTAATCGAACTGTGGCTCCTGAAATGGGTTTACCTGTGTTTACATCGGTTACATATCCTCCAATATCTTCTTTACATCTATAGATCACAAAACTGTAAATATCGTCATCTCCCTTTCCTCCTTTTCTATTGGAAGAAAAGTATCCGTATGATTTATCTTCACTAATCACAAAACTAAAATCATCTCTCGGACCATTTATTGGGCTTCCTAAATTTACAGGATTGGTGTACTTATTATCTGCATATTTGGCTTCAAACACATCTAATGCACCTAAACCTAAATGACCATCAGATGCAAAGTACATGGTATTTTCACTATCAATACTTGGAAACATCTCTCTTGCTTCTGTATTTATTGGTGCGCCTAAATTCATTACTTCTCCATAACTCCCATCATCATGTATAGCAACCTTGTAGATATCGGTAGCTCCTAATCCTCCTGACATATCTGACACAAAGTATAGTGTCTTCTCATCTGCACTTAATGCTGGATGACCGCATGAGTATTCATTACTGTTAAATGGTAATTCTATAACATCATCCCAATTCCCATTATTCAATGTAGCCTTGTATATCTTTAAGTGAGTTACTCGATTCTTATCTCCTTCTAACTTATCATCATTGTAATTATCTCTGGTGAAATATATGGTTTTACCATCACCTGTAACAATAGCGTTAGATTCATGATATCGAGTGTTTAAAGATGGTAACTTCTCAGAATCAATTACCTGAAGTCCTTTTTCAATATCATTACTCAAATCTGCATCTGCAGTATAGATATTTAAAAACGGTTGCTCGTTCCACTTGTATAACTTCTTATCAAACTTTGAGCCTTCTGGTTTGGTAGAGGCGAAATACAACTTATCTCCGTAAATAAAACCTCCAAAATCTGAATACTTCGTATTAATATCTAAGTTCTGAATACTAACATACGTCTTCTTAAGATTAGAATACTTCACAAAGTAATCTTCATTATTTTCTAAAGCTAAGGCTCTTGAATCTTCTCCCTTTACTTCTTTTAACTTACGAAGCCATGAATCTGACTCATCAACCTTACCGTTACTCTTTAAAGCTTGAGCATATCTGAACATATATTCTGGTGATACCTGATCTTTATATTTCTCAAATAAAATACGATACCACTTCTCTGCCTCACTTGTATTGGTATTGTAATAATGAGAATCTCCTAGCCTACTAATGATTAGTTCTGACTCATCTCCTTTGCTATAAATAACCTCATACAACTCAGCAGATTTTTTATACGCAAACTCCTGGAAGTAACGATCTGCTGCATAACGCCTTTGTGAAAAAGACGAAAAGCTAATTATTAAAAAATAAATTAGTAATAGTTTCCTCATAATATTAATTTAAAAAAACCTTGGTGATTTAAACACTCGCTCCCTGAATATATCCCAACGTAACATAAGCTCATATGTTCCCGAATTATAATTGCTATAATTTGACGTAGTCAAATCATATGCAAAACCTATGTTTAAGTTCTTTGTTGCTTGTAACCCTAATAAAGCACTGATGGAATCGCCCCACCTCCATGCTAACCCCGCTGCAAACTTCTCATTAAATAAAAAGTTAGCCGAAACATCTAAAGATAATGGTGCCCCGTTCACCACCTTAACTAAGGTAGCTGGCTTGAACTTTAACGTATCACTTAAGTCAAATACATAACCCGCGATACCAAAAAAGTGTAAGCGTTCCTCAGCTAAATTTCCACTCCCAAAACTCGTCGTACCAACAGTATCATCGTAATGATCTGTCCTTAGAAAGTTAGGAATTGCCGCACCAAGATACCAATTTGATTTATAAAAATAAATCCCAGCTCCAATTGTAGGTAAAAACTTACTGATATTACCTTCAAAAATACGCTCTTGTTGAAGAGCTGTTCCTTTACTCCAATCAATCCCTAAATGACGACCTCCTAACTTTAATCCAAAAGCTAAATTACCATCATTACTCGTACGAATCGTATAAGAAACATTTGCATCTAGATAAATCTCACTCGATGGACCAATCCTATCATTAGTAATACTAATTCCTAATCCTACTCCACTATAGCCTATCGCAGTATCGTAACTAAATGTTTGTGAATCTGGTGCGCCATCTAAACCAACCCATTGTGTTCGGCCTAATGCAGTAATCACCGTATGATTATTCGATCCAGCATAAGCAGGGTTAACACTCATCGTGTTATACATATACTGCGTATACTGAGGATCTTGTTGTGAGAATAATGCTCCAACCTTAAATAAGATAATGAGTATTAAAAATTTATATTTTACTATGGTATTCATATCCCTATTATGTTGTTTCTTGTTTCTTTTCCTTACTTATTTATATATAACCATCCTGTTCGTACTGCTTCTCCATTTCCTGGATCAATCACATAATAATACGTTCCTACTGGCAACTTCTCATCAACACTTATTGTAGCTCTACCATTAGAAATTCCTTCGAATCTTCTTGAGGAATCTGTATTACTATAACCACTGATCTTATAAACCGTATTACCCCATCTGTTAAAAATCTCAACCGTGTTATTAGCATACTCTGGACTATCAATACATTTAATAAAAAAGAATGAATTCTCAGTATTACCATCGCCTGGTGACATTAGGCTATATGGTGATAAACATTCATCATTTTTACAATTTGGTCCTTCAATTGGATCACAAGAATCATTGGGATCAGAAGTTGGTCCACTAACAAAAGTTGTTGGATCTAATGGAGTACTTGGATTATCAATACCTGTCACTTCTTCTCCATCCGTTAAACCATCTCCATCACTATCTGGATCGAGAGGATCGGTACCTTCAACGGTTTCCTCTCCATTAGTAAGTCCATCATTATCACAATCTAACTGATTCCATTCATCAGTTACAATATTTATATCTTGACTGCTAGCTTGATAAGAACATCCATTTAAAGGATCGGTACCATTCGCCAACTCATCTCCATTTATTACACCGTCGCCATCACAATCTAAAACACTCCAAGAAGAAGACACATTTGCTTCTACTTGACTTGATGCTGAATAAGAACATCCATCGAATGGATCCGTGCCATCGTTAACTTCTTCTCCATTTGTAACTCCATCACCATCACAATCTGATGCAGCCCAAACACTATAATTAGGATCAGTAGTTGCTGGAACTGAAGGGTTAAAAACAGAACAAGCATCTAAAGGATCTGTTCCATTATTTAATTCATCTCCATTACTTTCTCCATCTCCATCACAATCTAAAGCATTCCAAGCAGAAGAAACATTTGTCGCTACTTGACTTGATACTGAATAAGAACAGCCATCGAATGGATCTGTACCATCATTTACTTCATCTCCATTTGTAACTCCATCGCCATCACAATCTGATGCAGCCCAAATACTATATTTAGGATCAGTAATTGATGGAATTGTAGGATTAGTAACAGAACATGAATCTAAAGGATCTGTTCCATTATTTAATTCGTCTACATTACTTTCTCCATCTCCGTCACAGTCTAAAGCATTCCAAGCAGAAGAAACATTTGCTGCTACTTGACTTGATACTGAATAAGAACAGCTATCGAATGGATTTGTACCATCATTAGCTTCTTCTCCATTTGTAACTCCATCATCATCACAATCTGATGCAGCCCAAACACTATAATTAGGATCAGTAATTGCTGGAATTGTAGGGTTAGTAACAGAACATGAATCTAAAGAATCTGTTCCGTTATTTAACTCTTCTCCATTGCTTTCTCCATCTCCGTCACAGTCTAAAGCAATCCAAGCAGAAGAAACATTAGCTGCTACTTGACTTGATGCTGAATAAGAACAGCCATCGAATGGATCCGTACCATCATTTACTTCATCTCCATTTGTAACTCCATCACCATCACAATCTGATGCAGCCCAAACACTATAATTAGGATCAGTAGCTGCTGGAATAGTAGGATTAGAAACAGAACATGAGTCTAAAGGATCTGTTCCATTATTTAACTCACCTCCATTACTTTCTCCATCTCCATCGCAGTCTAATGCATTCCAAGCACCAGACACATTTGCTTCTACTTGACTTGATGCTGAGTAAGAACATCCATCGAATGGATCTGTGCCATCGTTAACTTCTTCTCCATTTGTAACTCCATCGCCGTCACAATCTGATACAGCCCAAACACTATAATTAGGATCAGTAATTGCTGGAATTGTAGGGTTAGTAACAGAACATGAATCTAAAGGATCTGTTCCGTTATTTAACTCTTCTCCATTGCTTTCTCCATCTCCATCACAATCTGCTTCTAACCAATCTCCTGATTGCGTTAATAAAATTGACGTTGGAATATATGAACAAGAATCTGTAGGATCAGTTCCATCTGAAACTTCCTGTCCATTTGTAACTCCATCACCATCACAATCCGCAGTTAACCAATCTCCAGTTTGTGCTAAAGTAACTGAACTTGGATTTACTGAACATGGATCTGTTGGATCTGTCCCATCTGTAACTTCTTGTCCATTTGTAACCCCATCACCATCACAATCTACAGTTAACCAAGAACCTGTTTGAGGTAATGAAACTGAACTTGGATTTACTGAACAAGGATCTGCAGGATCAGTTCCATCTGTAACTTCTTGTACATTTGTAACCCCATCACCATCACAATCTGCAGTTAACCAAGAACCTGTTTGAGGTAATGAAACTGAATTTATTAGGAATGAACATGGATCTGTTGGATCGGTTCCATCAGCAATTTCTTGACCGTTTGTAACACCATCTCCATCACAGTCAGAAATTTGCCATGTAGGATTACTAACATCTGCTACTGGGTTTCCAGTAAACGAACAAGAATCATTAGGATCACTTGTACCTGTTGGTGTTCCTGAAGTTGAAGGATCGTCAACCCCTGTTGTTTCTTCACAATTTGTTAAGCCGTCACCATCTGTATCTGTTGATGGTCCAACAGTAACTGTATATACTGGAGAGGTTAAAGATATACATCCATTTGAATCGGTTACAGTATAAGTAATATCTACTGTTCCAAAATTTATTCCAGTAACAACACCATTAGAATCAACTGTTGCTATACTCGTATTAGAAGAAATCCATGATATACTAGATCCTGTAGTACCTTCCGTAAAATCTATGGTATTACCTAAACAAACTTCAGAAGCCCCCGTAATTGGTAATGCTTCGGGTCTTGGATTTACAATGACTGTGTATGTATATTCATTTCCTTGACATCCATTAGGACTTATTGCCGTTATAGTATAAACTACAGTTTGTGGACTTCCACTAGTGTTTGTTAATGTATCAGATATCGTAGAACCTGTTCCATCTGAAATTGTTTCTCCAGTTACATTTGGATTATCTGTTGCAATCCAATTAAAAGTAGTCCCAATTAAATTAACATCTGATGTTAAATCATGATTTAAAGCAACATCACTACAAATAGTATCTGTTGGAGCCGTTGTATTAAACGGCTCTGGATTTACAGTAACTATAACATCGAAAGTTTCTCCATCGCATGCAGTACCATCATCAACAGTAACTGTATATGTAATAGTAACAGGAACTCCTGTTGTATTGATATAACCATCTGTAATATTAGCAGCAATAGCAGTTACTCTATCTGAGCCGGCAGGAACATTTGTCGGATCCGAAGATACCACTGTATAGGTAGCTGTAAATGCATTGATAGCAACACTTAAATTTTCGCCAGAACAAACTTCTTCAGTAAAGTTAGGGAAAGGCGGTGATACAATGTGTAATGTAACTTCTTCTCTTATTGGATTGACACATGAAGTACTTGTATCTGTAATTTCTGCATAAAATGTAACAGGTGCATTCTCTGTATTTGTTATTGGATTAGCAACAACATTACCTCCAGTTGCAGCGTCATACCAAGTAACTGAAATGTTTGGACCAAATGTAATTCCATCATTTGCATTTAATGTCTGAATAGGAGATTCAACACATTCTATAATGTCATTTACTGATGTTAATACTGGGAATGAGTTTACCGTAACCGTTGCAGTATCTGTTAAATTAATCGAACAATTTGTACTACTAAAATCTAGAGAAATTAAATTTATTGTAGTGTCGGAAGTAGCTCCAGAATTCACTATTGTAACATTTCCTGATCCATCTAAAGTAATTGTTTGATTAGCATTGCCATCAATATTATAAGTTAATACACTGTTTGGAGATCCAGAAATAGTAAATTCAGCATCGCTATTTTCACAAATAGGTGAATTAGTTGTTAAACTTGTATATACAGGTAACGGATTAACCGCTACAGTGTAGGTAAATGAGTTACCGTCACAACCACTTAAACTAGTTGGAGTTATTGTATATACTACTGTTTGCGGAATTGTACTATTATTGATTAATGTATCTCCTATAGAATTTAATGATGAATTGCTCAATGTTTCTCCTGTTACATTAGCATTATCAGTTGCAACCCAATTAAAAGTAGTTCCCGATAGATTTACATCAGTCAATAAATTATGATTTAAAGTAGTATTACTACAAACTGTTTCTGCAGGAGATATTGCATTAAAAGGTTCAGGATTTACTGTAACTATATATGTAAATGCATCACCGATACAACCATCAGGACTTGTTGGGGTAACTGTATAAGTAACATTTTGAACACTTCCACTAATGTTTGTTAGTGTATCCGTAATCATTGATGAATTTGTAACTACTAAAGTTTCACCAGTAATAAAACCATTATCCGTTGCAACCCAACTAAAAGTAGTTCCAGAAATATTAATATTTGTTGATAAATCATGATTTAACGGTATATCGCTACAAATTGTCTGAGTTGGTGCAACTGAGTTAAATGGTTCTGGATTTACCGTAACTGAATATGTGTAAGCAGTACCTAAACAACCATCAGTACTAATTGGCGTAATGATGTATGTAACTATTTGATTAACTCCACTAATATTAATTAATGTATCAGATATTGTAACTGCTGAATTGTCAGACGTAGTTTCACCTGTAACATTTGGATTATCAATTGCTGACCACGTAAAATTCGTATTAGAGACATTTACGTCCCCTAATAAATCGTGACTTAATGTTGTTTTACTACATACTGTTTCTGAAGGAGGAGTAATATTAAAAGGTTCTGGATTTACTGTAACAGTGTATTCGAAAGAATTTCCTACACAACCATCTGCGCTTGTAGGTGTAATAGAATATACAACTGTTTGTACACTTCCACTAGTATTTGATAATGTATCTGTAATGGTTGATGAAGAAGTGTTTGTAATAGTTTCTCCAGTTACATTAGGATTATCAACTGCAATCCAATTAAAGGTCACCCCAGATAAATTTACATTTCCACTTAAATCGTGATTTAACGTACCACCACTACAAATTGATAATATTGGTTCAACTGCGTTAAATGGTTCAGGATTCACAGTAACCGTGTAAGTAAATGAATTCCCTACACAACCCTCTGCACTTGAAGGAATAATAGTATATATTACGGTTTGAGTGCTTCCACTCGTATTTGTTAATGTATCTGAAATAACAGCAGTATTAGAATTACTAGTCGTTTCTCCAGTAACATTCAAATTATCTGTGGCAATCCAATTAAAAGTTGCTCCAGTTAAGTTTACGTCTGTATTTAAATCATGATTTAATGCTACATCACTACAAATAGTATCTGTTGAAGTAGTTGCATTAAACGGTTCTGGATTTACAGTGACTGTGTATGTATATTCATTTCCTTGACATCCATTAGGACTTATTGCCGTTATAGTATAAACTACAGTTTGTGGACTTCCACTAGTGTTTGTTAATGTATCAGATATCGTAGAACCTGTTCCATCTGAAATTGTTTCTCCAGTTACATTTGGATTATCTGTTGCAATCCAATTAAAAGTAGTCCCAATTAAATTAACATCTGATGTTAAATCATGATTTAAAGCAACATCACTACAAATAGTATCTGTTGGAGCCGTTGTATTAAACGGCTCTGGATTTACAGTAACTATAACATCGAAAGTTTCTCCATCGCATGCAGTACCATCATCAACAGTAACTGTATATGTAATAGTAACAGGAACTCCTGTTGTATTGATATAACCATCTGTAATATTAGCAGCAATAGCAGTTACTCTATCTGAGCCGGCAGGAACATTTGTCGGATCCGAAGATACCACTGTATAGGTAGCTGTAAATGCATTGATAGCAACACTTAAATTTTCGCCAGAACAAACTTCTTCAGTAAAGTTAGGGAAAGGCGGTGATACAATGTGTAATGTAACTTCTTCTCTTATTGGATTGACACATGAAGTACTTGTATCTGTAATTTCTGCATAAAATGTAACAGGTGCATTCTCTGTATTTGTTATTGGATTAGCAACAACATTACCTCCAGTTGCAGCGTCATACCAAGTAACTGAAATGTTTGGACCAAATGTAATTCCATCATTTGCATTTAATGTCTGAATAGGAGATTCAACACATTCTATAATGTCATTTACTGATGTTAATACTGGGAATGAGTTTACCGTAACCGTTGCAGTATCTGTTAAATTAATCGAACAATTTGTACTACTAAAATCTAGAGAAATTAAATTTATTGTAGTGTCGGAAGTAGCTCCAGAATTCACTATTGTAACATTTCCTGATCCATCTAAAGTAATTGTTTGATTAGCATTGCCATCAATATTATAAGTTAATACACTGTTTGGAGATCCAGAAATAGTAAATTCAGCATCGCTATTTTCACAAATAGGTGAATTAGTTGTTAAACTTGTATATACAGGTAACGGATTAACCGCTACAACAGATTCAGTAGAAGTAACATCATTACACCCTGAGCCTGCATCACTAATTACAACTTGGTAATATGTTGTTCCTGAACTTGTTGTTACTGGTGT
>NZ_SLXM01000001.1 GCF_004345825.1 Tenacibaculum skagerrakense | reverse complement strand
AGTCAATTTACGAAAGTCCTCGCGGACTTTCTATCTGTGATTTATTTGCTAACTTTAGTGCTTAAAACACGCAACTAATCTTATACAACAACGTTGTAAGCAATTTTGACCCGTCCTGAATAAAGGCTACATAATTTTAAACATTATGTACAAAAATGACAAAGTAATTAGACGGTATTCAGAACCTTTTAAACTAAAAATTATTGATGAACTTAGTAAAGGTAAACACACAAAAAGCGAACTTTGTAAGCTCTACTCTATTGCACCCACAACGGTTAATGAGTGGATTAAAAAGTATAATCGTAAAGACTTAATGAACACCAGAGTAAAAGTGGAAACAAAAGACGAAATATCTAGAATTAAAGCACTTCAAAAAGAGATTCAGCAACTTAAAAAACTATTACTTAAAAAGGATCTAGATACCATGGTATTAGATTCCTATCTTGAAGTAGCTGCTGAAGATCTAGGCTATAAATCTGTTGCTGAACTAAAAAAAAAGCTAAGTATAAAGCCTTAATCAAAGCCAAAGAAAAATCTAAGGGATTTGCTTCTTTAACCACTATAACTGATTGTTTTGGACTTAAACGTGATGCGTATTATAAATACAAATCTAGAGCTGATAATCGTTTAAAACTAGAACAACAGATTATTGAAATTGTTAGTAAAAGACGTAAATCCCTTCCTAGAGAAGGTGTGAGAAAACTTGTGAAATCATTAGATGTAAATTTTACTAAAGCCAATATTAAGGTGGGTAGAGACACTTTGTTTAATGTCCTTAGAAAACACCAAATGCTAACTCTTAGAAAGAAAACAAGTGCTAGAACTACTAACTCATATCATCGTTTTTATAAGTATAATAACATCATAAAAGACTTAGAAGTTACTAGAGCTAATCAAGTTTGGGTTAGTGATATAACTTATATTAGAACAGTAAAAGGTTTTTGTTACTTAGCCTTAATAACTGATATGCATTCCAGGAAAATCGTTGGTTACGACCTTAGTGACAGCCTAGAATTAAAAGGTTGTGTAAGAGCTTTGAACAAAGCCATTTATCAAGCTAAAAACATTAAACAACTTATTCATCATTCGGACAGAGGAATACAATATTGTAGTAATGTATATACACAAATACTTAAAAGGAAAAAGATAAATATTAGTATGACTGAAGAAAATCATTGTTACGAAAATGCTATGGCAGAACGAATAAATGGAATTCTAAAAGATGAGTTTTATCTCGACCAGACCTTTGATAACACAGCTCATGCAAAGAGAGCTGCAAAAAATGCAATTAATTTATACAACGAAATAAGATTACACTTATCTTTAGGTTATAAAACACCGAATATGGTATATAAATTATCAGCTTAAAAATAAATTTTAACCTGTAGCCATATTTCAGGACGAGACATTTGAAAAACACTTTCGTAATCATATTATTCTTATTTGGATTTTTAGCATTTGGCCAAGTAAAAACACTTGACCGAATTAATAGCGAAGTGAAATCTATAGAATCGGACTCGACTCTTATGGAAAAAGAATTCGATTTGGTGAAACTGACCGAAACTGCTACAGATGGTGGCGGAATTTTAAAAGTTTGGCTTAATGAAAAACAGATTTGCAAGATAGTTGAGGAAATCGGACTTTCTTACGGTCGAATAAAAACAGTTATTTATCTGAATAATGGAATACCAATTAAAATAATAGAAACGGAAGAAAACTTCGGCCACTTAAATGGAGAACTGAATTACAAAGAGCTGAACGAAGTTTTCAGAGCAACTATTTACGTTTTTGATTGGGAAAATGACGATAGTAAAATAGAACGGACAGGAAAAAGAGTTTTAAGTGAAGGTTTGTGTTCAACATTTGATTATGAACCAATTACTCAACGTGCTGTAAAAGCAACAACTGAATGAAAAAAATACAGTGTACAACAAGGTGTATAATTAATTGCGGCTGAATTTCCTCACCGAAAATTCAATCTTATTAATTATCTTTCCGCATCAACGGAAAACGACTCGCGTCCTTTTCCCGCAAAAAAATCATACACAAATACGTTGTGCATAATTTGTAAATAATGAAAAAAACACTCTTAATTTTAATTATCGGAATTTATAATATTGGATTTTCACAGACAATAACTGAAATTGACTCAGTTTCGAATGTAATGTGTAATTATCTCAAAAAATTAAATATCGAGAATGACACCCTAAAAATAAATTCTCTATTTGAAAACCAATTTTATCCATATCTTGGAAAATTAGACAAATCAAAAGCTCAAAAAACTGGTCAACAACTTTACTACAGACTTCAAAGAAACTGTGTAGAATTTAGAGATTTATTAGACAGATTAGAACCGCCAAAAGAATCTGTACAAAGAATAAAAGAGAAACCAAAACCTAAAATTTCAAGAGAGCAACTTGATGAATTTAAAAGAAGAAAAGAGTTTTATTACTTTGAAGTTTCTGGAGATACGACAAGAGTAAAAATGGAAAAAGGAAACTGGACTGACTCATTTTCTAATAATACCTTTTCAAAACTAACTTATAATTGGATTAACGAAACTGAATTCGAATTAACATTTGTGGAGAGCAACAATGAAACAAGATCTAATTTTAGCGTAAAAGGAGATAAATTTATTTATCAAGTTTTATCCAAAGAAGACGGATTTTATCTTATGACTGTGAATATTCCTGGACAAGATACTTTTGAGAAATTTAAAATTTATTTCGAATAGAAACTATGTCCAACAAGGTGCATAATTAATTGCTTCTGAATTTCCTCATCGGAAATTCAATCTTATTAATTATCTTTCCGAAACATCGGAAAAGAACTCGCATCCTTTCCCGCAAAAAATCATACACAAATCCATAAGTAATTTGACCAAATCAATGAAAAAGTATTTAATCTTACTTATTTTAATTTCAAACTTTTGTTTCGGACAATCTGAATCAAGACAAAATTTTGTCATAACATTAAACGTTCCTGAATCTGAAAGAAACTATAATGAATCCTTTAAAAAAATTGCGACTGAAAACAAGATTAAGAGAATCAAATTTTACGAAGAAAAAGGAATAGTAACAGATTTAATTTTTGACAAATTTGGTAACATAGTTGAAAACACTGATTCATCCAATAAAGTTATTAGCAAGACCAAATTTGAGTTTGACAAACATAACAGATTAACTAAACTTTCATTTTTTACACCAAAAGGGGATTTTAAATATGGTTACGAATATAAATATGACGGACCATACAGAACAGAGTATGAAATTGGAGATTCAATTCCGACTAAAAGAACTATTGAATTAAAAGACGAAAACATTACTATATATTCTGACTTTAATGAAAATAAGGAATGGGAATTAAATAGTGTAATATTCAAAAATGACGACAAATCGTTCGATAGGGAATTAAGATATAATAATGATGGCCTATATTCTGAATTCAAATATTTCTACAACCCAAAAGAAAAAATTGGTGGAACAAAAAAAATCAGTTATTTGAATGGGATTAAACTAAGCGAAGAGGATTATTCTGCATATAAAACAGATTCCAAAGGAAACAGAATTGAGAATATTAATCCTAGAAATTTAGAAACGATTTCATCATTCAAGTTTAATGACAAAAATCAGATAATCGAAACCAAATATTACACTAAGTCGGAATATTTTGAATATGATGAAAATGGTTTTATCAAAACCAAAACAATAGAAGACAGAAATGAGACAACCATACTGACTTTTTTCTATGAAAACTCATTACCGAAAAAAATTGAGAAAGTTAACGGGAATAATAAATTGACTTTTAGATACGAATACGAATTTTACAAATAAAAAACTGCTTACAACAATGGCTATAAGTAATTGCTTGTTATCGCCTACTTAACAAAATCCTCGCGGATTTTCTATTCGGTATGTATTTGTTAATTTAGTTGCTGAAACACGCAACGAAATCCTATACAAATACGTTGTAGGTAATTATGACCCAAACTGAATAAATGTTTGATGAAATTTTTAATAATACTGGTAACACAAAATCGTTCTCGAAAGGAGCTATTCTTCAAAGTGCTGGTCAAAAATTGACCAAGGCGTTTTATGTAAAAAAAGGGCTCTTAAAAAGCTATATTGTAGATGAAAAAGGTAAAGAACATATTTTTATGTTTGCACCTGAAGGCTGGATTGTCTCAGATATAGAATCCCAAGCTTTTAACAATCAAACAGTACTTTTCATAGAAGCCATCGAAAACTCACAAGTTGTAATTGTAGAAGTAGATGATTTTTCTCAATTAGAAAAAAACCAAAAAGAGTTTAAATTAATTTTAGAAGCATTAACCAAAAGAATTGGTGTTATGCAAAGACGGATTTTATCGTTAATGAGTGCTTCAGCTAGAGAGCGATATGAGTATTTCATTCAAACATATCCAGAACTACCCAATCGGGTACCTCAAAAAATGATAGCTTCCTATCTTGGAATTACACCTGAAGCGTTGAGCACTATAAGAAATAAAATTATCAAAGGAAATTAAGCAATTCACTTTATTTCTTAATATAGATTAATGTTTAAAGCTAACTAAATAGCAACCTTTGCGGTAAGTATTTTAAATAGATAGACATTAATATTTACCAATATGTTACTTCATAAAGAAAAAGTACAGTTTTCTAACACAGCTAAATTACCAACGAAATATGGACTATTCAATATTGTTTCCTTTAAAGAAGACAAAAGTGAAAAGGAACATTTAATTCTTTCAATGGGAAATTTAAAGGACAAAGAAAATGTTCTTACTAGAGAGCATTCAGAATGTTTAACTGGAGATGTTTTTACCTCACTAAAATGTGATTGTGGTGAACAACTTGAAACAAGTATGAAATTAATAGCTAAAAAAAAAGAAGGTATTATAATTTACCTAAAACAAGAAGGACGTGGAATTGGTCTTTTTAATAAAGTAAATGCTTACGCTTTACAAGACGAAGGACTAGACACCATAACCGCAAATCATTCATTGGGTTTTGACACCGATTTAAGAACTTTTGATATCGTTGCCAATGTAATTAATTTCCTAGGTGTTACATCCATAAAACTATTAACAAATAATCCAGAGAAAATAAATACCATTTCTAAATCTACGGGCATTTCAACAAGTGTACAACCGCTTAGTACTAAACCGAACAAGTATAATCTTGATTATTTAACGATAAAAAAACAACAGCTTAAGCACATGCTTTAATTTCTTAATCTACATTAATGAATAACAATATTCTATTGATGAAATTTACACTATTAATTTCAAAATATATAAAATGACTATAATAGCAAAATCTAAACAATCAAAAGCATTAAACGTTTTACTTTGGATATCTCAAGGTCTTATTGCATTAACATTAATTTGGGCAGCATACGCAAAATTGCTTCAACCTATTGAAGAAACTGCAAAAATGCTACCATGGGCTTTAGATAATCCTAAACTACTTACTTTCACAGGAATAATAGATTTACTCGGTGGTATAGGTATCATTTTACCAGCAGCTCTTAAAACACAACCTAAACTATCTGTTTATGCTGCTTACGGTACTATTGCTCTTATGATTGCTGCAAGTATTTTTCATATTTCAAGAGGAGAATCATCATTAATAGGTATGAATATATTTTTCTTAATACTTGCTATGTTTGTAGTATGGGGACGAACTAAAAAAGCACCTATTTTACCTAAACAATAGATTTAACTTTCTATCATGAATAGAAAAGATTTTATACAAAAATCAATTTTATTAGGTAGTAGCATATCACTTGGTGCTACTTATGCATTTAATACTATGAACGGATTAGAAGGTCTTAAAAAATATACCGACCACCTACCAAAGCAGTCTAAAAAAATGCCTGTTCTATTTACCTCTCATGGTAATCCTATGGACATTCCTGTTAGCAAAGAAGATCGTCCTTTTTGGATGAAATTATACGATTTAGGAAAGGAATTGAAACAGAACTACGAAGTAAAAGCAGCCTTAGTGGTTTCTGCACATTGGTGCACCAATGGTAAAACAATGGTAAACAATTCGTTACAACAAAAACAAATTTATGATTACTATGGTTTTCCGGAGCATTACTACGATCCAAAATATAGTGCGCAAGGTGCACCAGATATTGCTAAGGAAATCACCAAATTGGTGACTACAATAGAAGAAACCGATGAATGGGGATTGGACCATGGTGCTTGGCCGATGTTGATGCACTTATTTCCAGCAGCGGATGTACCTGTATTCCAAATGAGTATTAACTACAACGCTCAACCAGAATATCATTTTAATATGGGACAGCAACTTAAATCTTTAAGAGAAAAAGGCGTTTTAGTTATTGGTAGCGGTTCTTTAATTCATAACTTAAGCTTGGTGATGCAGAAAATGCGAACAGGAAATCGCTCTATTTTTGGTTGGGAAACAGAGTATGATAATTGGTTAAAACAACAACTAGAAGCTAGAAACTTTAAAAACTTAACCAATTACCTTACTAGTCATAAATTGGGAAAACTCGCAGCACCTACACCAGACCATTACGTGCCGTTACTATACAGCATAGGCATGATGGACAAAAAAGATAAACTAGACTTTTTTTACGAAGCAACACCTACAATTCCTGCTTTTAGTGAACGAAGTTTTATCATACAACCAGAAAACAGTTAAAAATGAAAATACTAATAATAGGTGCTTCAGGAATGATTGCACAACAAACCATAAAGGAATTATCAAAAGCAGGAAATGAGTTAAGGTTATTTTCCAGAGGTATTAAATCAGAAAATTACCCCACTCATGAAGTTACACCAGGCGATGTACTAAAAAAGAGTGACTTAGAAAATGCCATTACGGGATGTGATGCTATACATATTACAATTAACACACCAGATGAAGCTTTAGCCGTTCAAAATATTGTCTCCATAGCAAAAATGAAAAACATAAAACGAATTAGCTACGTAAGTGGTGCTACGGTTTGCAAAGAAAATAGCTGGTTTAGCATGGTTGGTAATAAATATAAGGCTGAACAATTACTTAAATCCAGTGGTATACCCTATATGATTTTTAGACCTACTTGGTTTATGGAATCCTTGGACATGATGATTCAAAACGGAAAAGCCAACGTAATGGGAAAACAGCCTTTAAAAATACATTGGATTAGTGCTAAAGACTTTGCTAAGCAATTAAGCAAAGCCTATGCCATTAAAGAATCTTTAAATAAAGAATTTTATTCTTATGGTCCAGAAAAATTCACCCTCAAGGAAGCTCTAGAGCAGTATATTAAAGTAAAACACGCTAACATAAAAAAAGTATCGAACGTACCTTTTGGTTTGCTTAAATTTATTGCCTTCATAACAGAAAACAAGGAATTGAAAAATATCATCCCAATGTTCGAGTATTTTGATAAAACAAAAGAAGTTGGTAGTAGTTATAACACAAATAGACTTCTTGGTCAACCAACTATCACTTTAAGTGATTGGTTAATCCAATAGAACAAAAAACATACCTTACAGAGTATACTGAAACAATTTCAAGAATGGAAATCTTTTGAATTCAGGTTAAAGGACGGATCAAAAGATTATTATCTTAGATATATCGTTTCTTATGTTAAGCACTTCGAAAAAATATTAACAAGTAATGAAATCAATTACATTGAGACTTTCTTATTACAAAAATGGAATGATTACAATGAATAAAACAGTGTAGAGTAAAAAAAATTAAAACTACTTTTATTCAGGTCGTTATACAGCATTTTTGTCCATCAATCTAATATGAAAATAAAAACAATAATTTTAGACACCAAATACTGCTATCCTTGCTTTCCAATTCTTGAAAATGAGTTTTTATACATTGGGTTAAGATTCACGGATTCAAACGCTGCTATAAATACTTCCACAACTTATATTTTTCAAAAAAGAAATATTGAATTAAATCAAATTATCTGGACCTTTGACTTAAACATTAATACTTTGCTTTGTAAACCTATACTATTTAAAAATATAGTATTACTTAGTACGGAAAATGGTCTATTAGCAATAGATAAATTAAATGGAAAAATAATATGGAAATTAAAGTCGAAAATATCGAATAGTCATTTGAGTATTATTGAAAATAAAATTTATCTAACTAATAAAAATTCGATAGAAGTCATTAATCCTGAAACTGGAAAAAGAGAAATGCAAAAAAAATATCGAATAAAATGGATAGACAGTCAAGTTGTTATTTATAAAGAAAAGCTTTTTGTTTCAACTTCAAATTCAAAGATTATTGAGATTAACAAAAAGAACTTAGAAATATTAAAAGAATTTAAATACCCTGGAGGTTGGGCTATAGGAACTACTCCAGAATTTTATAAAAATCAAATTATATCAAATTCATACGCTTCTTACATTACTAGTTTTGATATTGATAGTGGAGAGATAATTTGGAGGATAAAGAAAAATGCAGGTTCTGAACCAAAACAATTAAAAATAAGTGAATTTATTTATGCCATTGAAATACTAGGAGTATATAAACTAACTGCTATTAATCTAGAAAAAGGAAAGAAAGTTTGGTCTAAAGATTATCATATTCACGAGTTGGCAGAGTTTAAAGACGGAACCCTATTAGCAACATTAAAACAAAAAAATAATCAATTTTGCATTGGATTAATAAATGCCGAAAATGGAGATTTAACTAGTCTAGTAAATTCAAACGATTTTATTTTTGATGAAAAATTTCAATATCGTTTGTGGAGAGAAGCAACAATTGAAAGTGATAAAAATAAAATTATTGTTTGTTTTAAGCCAAGTGAAGTAACTTTAATTGATAAATAATAACGCAATACAACACTGTTAAAATCAATTACCTGATTCTCTAACACCTATAAAATCAGCAGGATTTCTCTCTTGTTAATTCCGTTTTTAGTAAGTTAACTTCTTGTTCAAGCAACTATTCTAATACAAATACATTACCTACAATTTAATTAAACCTATTAGCTTAATTGGAGTCAAACTAGAAATACCTTAAAATTATGAGATGTTTATCTATTTTTTTGACTTTAACAATAAGCTTTAACTCTTGCAATAAAGAAAAATCTGAAAACCTGTCAGTAAACGATACTGTTCACTTGAATGAAGGAAAAGACTATAATTCTTTAATTAGTGAATTTGATGAACAACTTTTACTAGAATTTACAGAAGTCCCAAACAATTCAGGAGCTCTTGGACGTAATAAAAATGGTTATTTCCATGTGCGTTTTCAAATAAACATGTCAAAATTATCTGATTTAGCAGTTAAGTCTCAAAGAATAGACGCATTACAAGCTTTCTTAAAGAGCTTACAGTATTCATTCCTTTATCAAGAGTCTAATGGAGGATTTCAATTAATTCCACCAGATGACCTAATCAACAATCCTGACATCCCATCAGCAAATACAGGTGATCGAATAAGTGCAGTTGCCTTTTTTGCTTATAGTCTCGGATTAGGTTTAACAACACTTGAAAATTCAGATTGGTATTCGAATCATTCTGAGACCGAAGAGATTCGTCAACAAATTCAAAGCTTTAGTTCTAATATTGAGTTAACACTATCTTATTTAAAAACCAATAAGGAAATATTAAACCAAGCAGACCAATACGCACCAAACAGACTCCTTTTTGATGCAATAGCTTTTTATTCATTAGGCATGTATTTAGAGGATAATGAGGCAAAAGAAATAGGAATTGAGTTTATGCAAAGAGTACTTGAATTGACAGATGAAACTTCTGGTTACTTTATTGAAGGTGGAGGCTGGGATAGTAGCTATAATGGGGTAGCTTTAAAACTTGGCTTAGAAGCTTTTAGTTTGTTACCCATATCCGAATTTAAAGAAATCTTCGGATTGAAATTGGCTGAAGCTATGGATTGGCAAATTTCTAGAATTCTTTCTAATGGAGAAATATTAACTGATGGAAACACAAGGGTTTTTCCAGGTGGCGAATCATTTCTTGGTAATGAAAAAACTGTTGATGCAGAAAAAACAATCAAGGCATTATTTTATTTCAGTTTTCTGACAGAAAATAGTTCTTATAAGAATATAGCGTTAACCGTTTTGAATTATTACTATTGAAATGTTTAAACTAGCTGAATACAAAGTATAGGTAACATAATGAATATAAAATAGCTACTTCAGTAAAATATCAAAAATTACAACTAATTTTAAATCATGAAAAAAAGAAGTAAAATTACAAACTAAATAAACAGCAACTTTTCATACACAAGTACGTTAGTAACAATAATACCAAATACCAATGAAAATTGAAATTTTACTTTTTGTGTTTTTAATAAATTTTAGTTCAAGTAGTATAATGAGACAAAAGAAAGAAATTTTAGATAAGAACTTTGTAGACGTGTCTGATTTTATTTCCCCTAAAGAATTTGAGAAAACGAAAGAATTTATTCTTAAAAAAGGAAGGAAAATGACTTATCGCAACATTGACAGTGACAATCCACATTATAAATTTTCAAATTGTGATGTTTATTTAGGAGCAGATATTTCAAGAAATATCAATAATAACCCAGAAGTTTCGGATTTTAATCAACTAACAATAGTTGATTGGGACTCTAAGATTAAGTATTATGAACTTATAATAGTCAGAAAAGGCGACCTAAAAGCTGAAAAAGCTTGGTTGCAAAAAGAAATGATTGAACAACATGTGCATTTGGTAGATATTTACGGTAAAGGATTGGATTTGATGAAAAATAATTTGCCTAGCTATTTGACTCAGATTAAAAAAGAAGTAACTGCCACTAACTAGGTATATAAAACCTTTAGACATAAGGAAAAATAAAATGTTCAAAGGACTTTTTAAAAAAAGAAAAAAAACACCTTCTAAAATTGAAACTTGGAAAAAGTTTGAACTATTTGAATTGTTTAACGACCTTGACAAAGCAAAGAAAACATTGTCTAAATTGTACGAAGGAGATTCTGAAGTTTCTGAAAATGCAAAGAAGTTTTATCAAGAATTTTTAGAGGAATTGAATGACTTGAAATATCAAAATGTTCCTGATTTTGAGAGAATCTGTATTTGGTTTGCACCGAATTCTAGCTGGAATTATTTTAACGGAATAGCTGAAATAGAATTGGGAAATCGTATTTATGAAAGAGCTAATAATTGGAATAAAGCCAATAACTACAGCGTATAGAATTAACTGATAATATTAAAATCTGCACATCTCTTTTAACAGAGAATATTTCATACACTTTGAAAAATATGACAATCCTAACAACAAGGAGGTCTAGGTATTTTCAAAGAAGGAATATATTGGATAAACACAATTATAATATTTATTTGAAATGAAAATACTTGTTAACGGTATACATTGATTGAAACTATCAAGAAGCTAGGTAAATTAAACGGAATTATAATCTTATTATGTAACTTTCGCCCATAACAAAAACAACTTAAATAAAGCCTTTTTATAGAAATAATTAAATGAAAAAAACTACTACTATTCACGTACTAATTGTTACTTTAATTCTTTTAGGAAATTCCTTATTTGCCCAAAAAGACTCAATAAAGATTAATACTATAGGTATCAATTCTCCATATAGTTATAAAATGCTTGATCAAAATCAAGATCTGAGAAAGATAAATATCCTCTTAAATGAAAAAAGAAAAGGTAGTATAAGTAACAATAAGATTATTGTAAGTACATCATTAATTACACTCTTAGATTATCAAAACTCTAATACATATTCTAAATTTGGTTATTTAATGAGACATCCTACTGCAAACAATCAAATTGGAAAAGAAGTTAGTGAAGCTGTAATTCATTCTTTTCAATTATCATTAACTGCATCAATTAATAACTGGATAACTACTTATGCAGAATTACTTTATAATCCTCAACAAAGTTTTGGAGAAGGAACAATTACCGCATTAAACAGAAATCAAGTTCAATTAAGAAGAGCTTATGTAATATTTGGTGACTTAAATGAATCTCCTTTTTATGGTGCTATAGGAAAAATGGATGCTCCATTTGGACAAATGGGATCTGTAAATCCTTTTACAAATTCGACTATGTGGCATGCGTTTGGGGGATTAAGTTATGGAGCTCAAATTGGTTATACTAAAGGCGGGTTACACATTAAGCTTATGGCTGCACAAGGTGGTGCGCAATTTAGAGCAATGCATGTACCTGTTGGAGATGGAACTAGCGTGCCATCAAAACTTAATAATTTTGTTGCAGATATAAATTATACGTTCAACATGTACGATCAAGTGAATTTAAAATTAGGGACTTCTTATTTAAAAGGAAGTGCTTATTGCCAAGGATTTCCTGTTTTTCACTTTACGCCTTGCGAGAAACATAATCCAGCCTATACATTTTATAGCACTTTAAACATAGGTAATAGTTTTACAGCTATGGCTTCCTTTGCTAAAACTGTTCATGAATGGGAAGGAACGTTTAATCCGAATCCTCCATTAAATGTATTTGAAGCTTCTAAAGTTAGTTCTTTAAGCGTAGGAGCAAAATACGACCTAAATAACGCTAATAAAATTAAACACACTATTTCAGGAGAATTTTCAAATTTTGTAGCTGGTCCAGAAGGAGCGCCATGGGAAAGACAGAACCAATATGTGTTAGGATATCAAGCCTTATTAAACAATTCTGCTAAGCTTTTCGTTGAAATTTTCAGAACTGAAGGATATGTACCTTTAAATTTTATTAGTGGAAGTGCAGACAATGATCCTTTTCCTCCTGGTGTTACTCATAGTGAAAGAGATGCAAATAGTATGGGAATTGTGTTAGGAGCACAAATATCATTTTAAAACTCCAAATGGAATTAACTCCTTATTTAATCTTTCTAAAAATGAATATTCCATTGTGAACTATGTACTTAATAAGATTGAACTTTTGATAAGGTAGTTCAATCTTATTAAGTATCTTTCTGAAACATCGGAGAAGGACTTCCCTCCTTTTCCTGTAAATAATCATATATAAATACGCTGTAAGTAACATTAAAAATGGAAAACTTAGAACATTATTGGGGCAGAATATTTGATCATTCAACATGCGAGCCTCTAACTGATGGTTTAATCGAAGAAGCAGAGAAGCACTTCAAAGTAAAATTTCCTGATGAATATTTAAAACTACTTAAATATAGAAATGGAGGATTTCTTCGGTTTACGAACCATCCGAAGATTGATTTGTACAATGGACAAATATTTGGCATTGGCCATTCTGATGACTCAATATTTAGTACTGACTTAGACTTTTACACTATCAATGAAGAAGGGCAAGAAGTTCCTTTTCCTAAGAATTCTAGTAAATTAATTCAACTCAATAATGGATTTGGAGCTATCATATGCTTAGATTACAGAAGTCTGGATTCTACATCTGAAGAACCTAAAATAACTGTTATCAATCCTGATTCTGGAAGTGATTATGTTATCGCTTCTTCTTTTAAAGAGTTTCTTTCTAATTTAAAATATGATTCATCATATTATGAGTTTGCAATTGAGTCTGAAATGTATTCTGATGAAGAACTAATAAACCTTATAGAAGCTTCCTTTAAATTTCAATTTGAAGATTTAAGAAGTAACCCTAGTTTTAAATCATTAAGAGGAAAAGTAACTAGTGCCGACTATGAAGAAATAACCACTATACATTCAGAATATGGAACAAGTATGACTCAAATAAAAGGAAAGTCAGATTTAGTATGGCTGGTTCCTAATATCGAAGATGATGGATATATAAATCACCCTGAACATAAAAATACACGTTGGATTTTTAAAATTGGAAATGATGTTTTTACAAAAGCAGAAATACAAAATAGAATAAAAGAAACCCATTTAACCGTTACATTGGTTCATGACTTGGATTCTACAAAAGTTTAATACACTAAAAAAACCACTAACAAATTGTATTATAAACTAACGTTACCTCCTAAGCTTTAGAATCTTACTAAAAATTCAATCTTATTAATTATCTTTAGGCAACACCGAGAAAGAACTTATTTCTTTTTCTTGTAAATACTCATAAATAAGTTGAACTTTTAGTAATAAGTTTCATGAAAAGTTTTATAGAAATTTTAATAGGCCTTAGTATCATTTTTCTATTAGGGTACACTCTTGTAATGAGCATTCTTATTTTAGCTGGCTATTCAGATAAAACCTTTGATGATATTTCAACGCAATTGGTAATATCATTAATTTTTATGATCATTTTCATTCATGGGTTTGTATCACAAGGGAAAAAAGGAAAAACTTCAAATACTCAGCAAGTCATTGAGCAAGAAAAAGCATCTCCAATTGAAAAAAAACAAGCATATAATCCTGAATTTGACAAATTACATTTTGGTATCTATGAACAGAGTTGTAAAACAAATTGGTTAGACTCTGATGGAGATTCTTATAGCACTGAAACAGAGTATGCTAATCTTCGTTTTTATGAAGATGGTGTGGTAATTGGCATTAGACAACAAGCTGTTTTAAAAAAGGAAAATCCAGACTCTTATGTTTATAAAGGTACTTATATTGTAAAAGAGAACACGATTGAATTAGAATTGAATAAAGTTTCTGATGTAAATGATAAAATATTTCACTACATAAGTCCAGAAGAGCAAAGAAACATGAAATATGCTGGACATATTGCTGATGATAATGACCTTATTAAACAAGGAAAATATAAAGGCCATATTTTAGGAGATTCGTTAACTATTGGAAAATTTAAATTCAATTTAATTAAACCTAGTAATTTAATTATTACTACCTCAGAATCTAACTGTAACTCTTTAATGAAAAAATTTAAAGACCATCCGTTGGTGATATCAAGTTTTACTGATTCAGGATATTGGTATTCAAATGGAGAAACAGGTCCTGAATGGCATACTGTAACATTTAAAAGTCGTTATGAACTTCGTGAAGGACTCGAAAAAGATCTTAAAAATTGTTCTATAGATTTCAGCAATATGTTTTGGGGCTAGTTTTCTCAAAGAAAATCATCCATCTATATACGTAAATTATCCATTTTAACCCATTGTATTCTACCGCAACTTTGTATTGTCAATATTGACAAGCAATTTTAAACATATAAAATGGAAAATTTAACTGAAACGGAATTTAGAGTTCCAACCAGAAATGAGGTATCTCAAACCAACCAAGAAATTTTTGATAATTTAAATAATGTTTTAGGTTTTGTTCCGAATCTTTATGCAACAATAGGGTATTCTGACAATGGTTTGAAACGATTTTTAGACTATCAAAATGCAAAAACATCATTAAATAACAAGGAGAAGGAAGCAGTAAATCTTATTGTAAGTCAAGTAAATGATTGTATCTATTGCCAAAGCGCACATTTAGTCTTGGGAAAAATGAACGGTTTTAATGATCTCCAATTATTAGATATCCGAAAAGGGAGAAGTGAAAATCCTAAATTAAATGCATTAGTAAAATTAGCAGCTGATATTACCCTAAACAGAGGTAAAGCAAAAAATGAAAATCTTAAAGACTTTTTTGCTCAAGGATATACAAAAGAAAATCTTGTGGATTTAATACTTCAGGTAAGCGATAAAACTGCTATGAATTATTTACACAACCTTACTAAAGTCCCTGTAGACTTCCCTTTAGCTGCGACCATTTAAAACAAACAAAGGAAATATGCACTTCATGTTTCCTTTATTTTTTAACTTTTAAACTAATTTAGAGATGAATCAAGAAAAAAAATATCCACTACCTCCGTTTACTTTAGAATCTGCACTTGAAAAAGTTCAAAAAGCAGAAGATGCATGGAATTCAAAAGACCCAATACAAGTTTCAAAAGCGTACACGGTAGATTCTGAATGGAGAAACAGAACTCAATTTATTAACGGAAGAGAAGAAATTATTGCATTTTTAACCAAGAAATGGGAAAACGAAAGGCAGTATAAGCTAAAAAAAGAGCTATGGGGTTTTAGAGAAAATAGAATGGCGGTAAGATTTGAATATGAATTTCAAGATAAAAACGACCAATGGTATAGAGCGTATGGAAACGAGCTATGGGAATTTAATGAAAATGGACTTATGCAAAAGCGTTACGCCAGCATAAACGATTTAAAAATTGAAGAAAGCGATCGAAAACTAAAGTAAAATGTTGAATCATGATACAAAACAATAGCTTAACACTGATTAACCCTCAAACAGGTAATCTGGCTTTTAAAATATATCATTTAGAAAAAGACAATCCATTTGACCATATACAAAGACTAAATTATTATTCGCTTATATGGATACAAAAAGGGAATGGAACTTTAAAGGCAGATTTTTCTGAATATAGTTTTAAAGATAATATGCTATTGTCCTTTTCTCCTTATCAACCATTTATGCTTCAAACAAAATCTAACATAATCGGTGTGGTAATTCATTTCCATCCCGATTTTTTCTGTATTTACAAGCATCATAAAGAAGTGGCTTGTGACGGTGTTTTATTTAATAATATTTACAACTCTCCTACGGTTCAAATCGAAGATAAAGATGTAGCTAGTTTACAAATTATTGTAAAGCAATTAGAGGAAGAAATGAAAAGACCAGCTTTAGCTCAATATGAATTATTATTCTCCTATTTGAAAATATTTTTGATAACTGCTTCGAGATTAAAAACAGAACAACAGCCTCTTAAAAAAAATACTGACAATACTAACGAAGCTCCTTTCATTTTGCAGAATTTGAAAAACTATATAGAAACACATTATAAAACTAAACACTCTGCTAGTGAATATGCTACTATGCTAGCCATTACACCAAAAGCATTAGCAAAACTCACTAAAGCCCACTATAACAAAACATTAACCGATTTAATTTCAGAACGTATAATTATAGAAGCAAAAAGAGAATTGTATTTAACTAATAAAACCATCAAGGAAATTGCTTTTGAATTAGGATATACTGATGAATATTATTTTAGTAGGTTTTTTAAAAAAAATGTTGAAATATCACCTCAACTTTATAGAGAAACAGTTGGTTTTGATAAAGCATCTTCTGGTTAAAAAAATAGTAAAGTATCTCACTTATTTCTTACTTCAAGTGATATGTTTTCTGCCAAGTATAAAAAACGAGAAAGTTCATGCAGTAGAAGTACTTTAATTAATTTTTAAACAAAATATGTAACTTTAAATCTGTATAGACAGTAATACTATTATGCTAATAACATTCAAAAGGATGCTAATTAATCGGATTTTAAAATGGGGTTACAACAATCCAAAAAAACTATTCTTAATAGATGGTTGTGGTGCAATTCTTTCCGCTATTATACTAGGAATTATCATGCCTCAATTTGTTACTCTCTTTGGAATTCCAAAATCAACTCTTTATTTTTTAGCTACACTACCCTGCTTATTTGCTATTTATGATTTCTATTGCTATTTTAAAATCAATAAAAATTTCAAGAAATATATTATATATAAATCTTATATATTGTTGTTTATCAATTCTTTTAGCTATTCATCACATCCAAGTAATTACTAATTTGGGTTGGGTATATATAATAATAGAAATTCTAATTGTTTTTATGCTAGCAATGATAGAAATACATGCTTTAAAAGAAAAAAGAGAACAGCTTCAAGAAACCATGAAAAAACTTGAAGCAGAGACTAAAAAATAACACTTGCCTTAAAAATTAGTTATTAAAAAACATCATTAAAAACAATTCCACACAAGTAACTGATAATAAATTACATACACTTGTTTTTCATAGTAAAAAAAACTGTATTACGGAACCTGTTTTTGTTTAAATTTACAATAAGCAAACGAAATATTTTTGCTAAAAAATAGTGTTTAAAATTAACAAACAGGAAGTGAAAAATGATTCATCCACATACAGAATTAAAGTTTATAAATAACGAAGTAGGATATGGAGTTGTTGCAAAACAATTCATCCCTGCAGGAACTATTACGTGGGTTCTTGACAAGCTAGACAGAGAGTTTAGTCCTCTAGAATTTCAGCAAATGGAGCCTATATACCAAGAAATATTAGATACCTACACCTTTAGAAATAACAATGGAAATTTGATTTTATGTTGGGACAACGGAAGATATGTGAATCATAGTTTCAATTCTAACTGTTTAACTACTGCCTACGATTTTGAAATTGCCATTAGAGATATTCAACCTGGTGAACAATTAACTGATGATTATGGTTATTTAAATATTTCTGCTCCTTTTAGAGGCATCAATGAAGGCACCAAAAGAAAAATTGTTTATCCTAACGACCTAACTAAATATTATAAAACTTGGGATAATAAAATTAAAAAAGTCTTTCCTAAAATTACTAAAGTTGATCAACCTTTAAGACAGGTTTTAAACGAAGAAACTTGGAGTAAAATTGATAACATTATTAACGGTAAAGAACCTTTGGAATCGATAATTGCCAATTATTTTGATGAAGAAAGCCATAAGCAACATCTTGTATAAAACACATACAACTATAATAATTTAAAGTAATCGAAGCTTATGACATTTCTAAACTTTAGAAAAAAAAAGAAAATACGATTTGAAGGATATATAAATGTTATCATTCAAGACGGAGATGGTGAAAATGAAGAAGAAGTTACCTCATTAGAAGAACTTAAAAAACTCGATAATAAAATTCATACAAGTCAATTATCAGATTACATTTTCGATGGTGTAGGTACCGAAAACTTAAAGAATCTTAAAGTCTCTGGAGGAACTCTGGGTTTGACAATTAAAAATGATAGAGTTGTAATGTTTGTTGAATATATCTTGTGTAAAAAACCTAATAATTCACAAATAGATACTTTATGGAATTATACACTTGGTCAGTTATATGATGGTGCTGGTCCTATTTTTTCGGGAGATTGCGAAGATGAAATAGGATTATGTCCATTATTTCCTCCTGAGAATGTAGATTTCAATCTTACAGATGCTAACTAAGACGTGAATCTTTACAAACTAATAATCAAAAAACACTTAAAAAAATAAAATCATGCATGAATGGATTAACCTAACAAACCATTTAGGAAAAAACTTTAGTAACCCTAAAGATATTCAATTAACAGACGCATTACATCAACTATTTGACGCTAATGATAATGAACATCCAGACGCTTGGATTGAATGTGGAACAGAAGATGGACCATTATATTCTCTAAGTGTTTATGCCGGTGGATATGCTATATATTCAAAGTTTAACAACGCAGATATGGATGTAGAACTAGAAAACAAGAAAATTAACAATGTAACTGTTCAAGTAGCATTTGATTTATGGAAAAACCTTATTGACGGTAACATTAAGAAAATAGTATTATAAATTATAATTCAAAAAAAGGAAAAGAGTCACCTCTTTTCCTTCTTACTTCAATCATTATATCTAGTTTACATTAATATGTAATAGAACTACTCTCCCTGTCCTAATGAAAATGCTCGTTTATTATTAAACTCGTATAGATTTTCAGTTTTAATCACATCAAAACCTTTGCTATTTAACTCAGATTGGAGCGCTAAAATTTGCTCAAAATCTATCTGTGCATATTTTGGTTCGTTGCTTTTAATGGTGGCATCTACTCCAACAAACCTGCATCTCCAATGATCTGTACAATACGTTTCTTTTAATCCTTCAGGATACACTTTAACTCCCCTATTTGTAATCATCTTGAGTTTTAGTTTGTAAGCAGAAATTGCATCTAAAGCGTTTCCTATTTCTTCAGGATCATTTCCTGCCCAATCTAAAAATACATCAACACCTACTAAGCTTTTTTCTTCTGGTTTTCTTATATAATCTGGAATTACTATTGTCCCTTCTCCTTCTTCTAAAGAGCTCTTCTTAAGTTTTGTCGGAACTTTTCCAAGGTTTGATATTACCTTATCTGCAAACTCCTGAGTACTTAGTTTTTGAACACTCTTTCCTTCTTGATAAATATCGGCTGTATGATATCCTTCTTCTAAAGTTGTTAACCAAGCATTTTTTACTTTGTCTGCCACTTTTGGTTGACAAATATGAACTAACATTGAAACTGCTGCATTAATTAATCCAGAAGGGTTAGCAATTCCTTTTCCAGCAATATCAGGCGCAGATCCATGAATAGCTTCAAACATCGCTATGTCTTTACCAATATTTGCCGAACCACACATTCCAACAGAACCTCCTACTTCCGCAGCAATGTCAGATATAATATCTCCATATAAATTTGAGGTTACAATTACATCATAATTTTCTGGATTTGCAGCTAGCTTAGCAGAACCTATGTCGATAATCTGAATTTCATTGATAATATCTGGATACTCTGTAGCTACCTCTTCAAAGACTTTATGAAATAAACCATCGGTAATTTTCATGATGTTGTCTTTTACCATACAAGTAACCTTTTTTCTTCCATATACTTTTGCATACTCGAAAGCATAACGAATGATCCTTTCAGATCCTGGTCTTGTTATTAATTTTAAACACTGATATACATCTTGCGTTTGTCTGTGTTCTATTCCTGCATATAAATCCTCTTCATTTTCTCTGATGATAACCACATCCATATTTGGAAAATGACTTTTCACATATGGAGTGTAAGCCTGTACTGGTCTTACGTTTGAAAACAATCCTAATGATTTTCGTAAGGTTACATTTAAACTTTTATAGCCTTTACCTTGAGGAGTCGTAATTGGAGCTTTGAAAATAATTTTATTCTCTCTAATTTTTTCCCAAGCCTCATTGTTAATTCCCGCTGTATTACCAGACAAATACATTTTTTCACCAAGCTCAATAAAATCATAATCTATCTTAGCACCAGCTTTATCCAGAATGCGTAATGTTGCCTCCATAATTTCTGGTCCAATACCATCTCCTTTGGCTACAACCACTTTTGTTTTTACTTGTGTACTTGCTGTTTTTACTTTCTCAGTAATTCCTATTGTATTCATGTTTTGTTAATTGTTTGATCTACACTGCAAATATCTTTCAAACAAATCATTAATTTTTATTTATATTTTTTATAAAATACATATATTAAAATTTATAAATATATAGCTAAACCGTCTTGTATAGGAAATGGACTGAAAAAGTCAAATGTTTGAAATAATAATTACAAAACTTTTATATTTGATTTATTATCAACTTACAATATTATACCCTCAGTTGTTGAATGTTTGCTATAACAAAAACCAAAAATTCATGAAACAGAATATTATAATAGTTATCCTTTCCTTTTTATTTACAAATATCTACGGGCAAAAAAATGAATTGGGTTATAAAACCGAGAGTCATAAAATTTACTCATCAGACAATGATGAATATTTATTAAAAGTAACTTTCCCAAGAAACTACGATCCTAATAAAGAATATAAAACACTTTATTACTTAGATGCTTACTGGCTTACTGAAATAGTTTTAGGTTCTTATACAATTCTAGATTTATGTGATTATGTTGAGAATATAGTTTTTGTTGGAGTTTCCTTACATGGTTCAGAAAAAGATTGGAATACACAAAGAAATATGGATTTCACTCCTACTCCGTTTCAAAACTTAGGACTTCTTGATAAACTAAAAGAAAAAGATGAAAAGAATAAGATGAAAATTACTATCACATCAGGAGCAGGAAATCTATTTAATAAAAACAGTACTGGTGGAGCGAACTTATTTTTAGATTTTTTAGAGAATGATATAATAAACTTTATTGAAAATAAATACCCAAATCTAAATAAGAGAAAAGGATTACTTGGACATTCGCTTGGAGGACTATTTGGTTTTTATACTTTGAAAAATCGTCCTGAATTATTTCAAGACTTACTTCTAATATCTGCATCCTTATCTTGGAATTCCTCAGAAATAGTTAGCGAAGAGTTTTTCTCGAAATTACTTAAATCTAAAACTGATATAAAGTTATACCATAGTTATGGAACAGATGAAGTAAAAGCAACAGTCAAATCAAATAATACTTTAAGCGAAATGATAACTCAGAAAGAAATAAAAAATTTCAATTATAACTTTTCACCTATAAAAAAGGCAAATCATCATTCAGTTTTATCAAGAGCAATTTATGATGGTCTATTGTATTTATATAGGAAATAAAAAACTCTAACTAATTAATTAAAACTAAAATTAGCTATACTGGTATATCAACAAATTAATACAGATTGGTACCAAGATATATTTTATTAAAATTCGATTATCGCTTCTAAACAATTTTTTGCCACCTAAATTGTCTCCCAAAAACAACAAACCCTGTAAACATAATGCTTACAGGGTTTATTTGTGGAGACGCCGAGAATCGAACTCGGGTCCAAACAAGTAGCAAAAAAGCTTTCTACATACTTAGTTCTTATTTAATTTTCATCTAAAAGCTGACTAAGAACCGCCTACTTTTAGCCTATCTTCTTTAGTTTCGAAAACCTATCGAAGCGCTAGATTCTCTATGTTTACTTTTACGATGCCCAAAAATGAAACGCCGTAAACCAAGGCTTTTCGTGGACATTTAGCTTGCATACCTAGTATGCCAAGGCTTTGATCTTACTATAATTCAGATTATTAAGCAGCTAAAGCGTAATTATTTTCGCCGTTTAAATTTTTGAAATAAGTTTTACGAGTTATCATTTCACTCCTCGGTATGCTTACAGTTTTACTAGTCTTGCTGTCAAAACCAGTCGTCCCCAATATGTCAAAGATATGTAGTTCTAACTTCTCAAAATGTATACCAAATAAAACAAGTTTATTTAACAAATAATTTCTTGAAAAGTCGGACAGCAAATATAAAAACAAGTTTACATTAAACGTTAATAATCTGTAATTTTAATTTAGAAAGAACCAACCGCCATTTTTTTTTATATTTAGCCCTACTGCAAACCATCAATAGTTATATGCGCACTTTCAGTTATTTTATTGCATTATGCATACTAAATGCAATACAATGTTTTTCTCAACAACATACTAAGACGAATCTTAATCAATTGAAAGCATTAAAACTGAAATTTTATGCTAACAGCAAAATTGGAACCGATAGCGCATTGTACTACATGGATAAATTGGCAAATACTTCTAGCTCGCCTTATAAAACTTTTGCTTTTGCTGCTCAAGCGTATTTAAAAACTAGAGATAAATACCCAATAAACTTTCAATCTTACTCAGATAGTATTCAAAAATATTTACCTCAAATAAAGGATAATAATCAAAACTATTCGCTCCTTTTCGACATTTATATCATTCTTGGAAATACTTCTAAAAGAAGAGGAGAAATGAAAGCTGCTTTGGATTTTTATTTAAAAGCTGAAAGTTATGCATTGATTATTAATGACATTGAACGAATTGTAAAAATTAAGGGAAATGTTGCATTGATAAATCAGGATATGGGACAACTAGACGATGCATTACGTCAAATAAATATTACCTTAAAAATAGTAGAAAACAATAAAAAAATACTTGGTAAAAATTACAACAATAGACTCTATAAAACGTTACTAAACAAAGGGGCTATATACAATTCTTTACTTCAAGAAAATGAAACCAAATTGTATTATGGTGATTCTGCTATCCATTGTTTAAATAGAATTCTCACTAATGAAAGTTTAACGCTTACTCAGCTTAATTATGGATCGGTTTACTCTAAATTAGCAACAGCATATACATTAAAAAAAGAGTATCAACAAGCCAACCCTTTCTTTCAGAAAAGTATTGAATATTTTAATGCAGTTAATTCACAATCAAACCTGTATAACTCCTATTATAACATGGGTGTAAATTACTGGAAACAAGATAGTATTATAAAATCTAAAAAATCTTTCTGGGAAGTATTAAGTATTAAAAAAGACACTCTACTAGATCCTAATTTTGTAAATACTCATAAATATCTAAGTGAAATTTATGTAAAACAAAAAAGTGAAGATTCTGCTTCCTATTATTTCACAAAACATCAACAAATTTTAAAAAGGGCTAAACTAGAACAAGAAATAGAGTTCGATAAAATTTACAGTGAAGATGAAACTTATCGTTTAAAAAAGAAAATAGAAAGCCTAAAAAAAGCCAACGTTAAAAGTAAAAATCTATTTACTAAAACTGTAATTGTTTTGATAATTATAGTGCTAATAAGTACATATATAATCTTAAAAAACATCAAAGAAAAAAAGAATGCTAAAAATAGGCTTCAGTCGTTATTAGACAATTCTAAAGAAGAAACAAAAGAAACAACAAGTGCTACTTCTATAAGTATAAAAAATGAACATCATTTGGAAGTAATAGAAGGGTTGAAAAAAATAGAAAAGAGTTTGTTCTTTTTAAAAGAAGAATTCAATCTATATACAACAGCTAAAAAAATTGGAACTAATACAACTTACCTATCCAAGATTATAAAAGATCACAAAAAAATGACGTTTAGTGAGTACACTAATGAATTAAGAATAAAATATATTGTTGAAAAATTAAATACTGATAAAACTATTAGAGCATATACCACTCAGGCTATTGGAGAAATTGGTGGTTATAAAAATGCAAAATCGTTTACACGAATTTTTAAAAAATATACTGGAATAACTCCGTATCAATTCATAGAAAAAATCGAAACGGAGTTATAAGTGTAAGGGCTTTAGTGGATATGTGATTTAGATACACACAGTATCTTTCTTGTCTTTAGGTTTATCTGCTAAAGGAAGACAATCTTCATCACCGTCCGTATTAACTCCTCCATCTAGTTTACCACCTTTTGCAAATATTTTAACTTGCTCGCTTTTTGCTATTTCAAAACTTTTTAAATCCTCAATAAATGTTCGTTTCATAATTATTTAGTTTTTGTTTTTTTAAAATTAGCCTTTTTACAACCTCTTTCAACAAGAAAAACCTCCTTTTCAACAACATACAATTAAATTGTTGATTATCAATTATTTAAATAAATATTAATTAGTCACTTTTTAAAAAAAGTACCTACATATTTTATAAATGCTCACCTCATACACTTCTTTTTGTAAACTTTTCATCAAATATTTGTGAAAGAAATCATTTGGATTTTATCAATGAATAAAAAAGTTTATTAACCGTAAAAAATTTTAATATTATGATTAAATCAATCTCAAACTTAGGAAAGGTGTTAGACAAAAACTCTCAATTAAAAATTAATGGAGGAGGACCTGGAGATCCTAATTGGTGTAATAATAGTGCAAACTGGGGTCCAAGGCCTTTGGCTTGTAGAAGAGGACAAGAAAGAGTATATGATTATTCGCTTGGATACTGTGTATGTAAAGCAATAGCTGTTGATATGTAAAATTTCAACAGCTGAAAAGCTCATTTAAAGCTCTCGTTATCAAGATAACGAGAGCTTTTTCTTTTACATTATTCTCAACAAAAAACACTTAATAAAGTAAAATAAAGCATATTTTAATGATAAAAATACTTCTTGTACAGTAGGTGAAAATCGTGTATTTTTGTGAACATATGTTGTAATTTACAACAATTAACATGTTTTTTGTTAAATTTTATACAGTTAATCATGAAGTTTGGAATTATAAAGGAACGTAAAAATCCACCTGATAAAAGAGTTGTTTTTTCACCAGAAAAATTAAAAGAATTTAAAGCGAATTTTCCTGAAGCAGAAATAGTAGTAGAAAGCTCTGATATTCGAGTTTTTAAAGATGAAGAATATATTGCTGCTGGATTTGAAGTTACTAAAGATGTTTCTGATTGTGATGTTTTATTAGGAGTAAAAGAAGTTCCTGTAGAAAACTTAATTCCAAACAAAAAATACTTCTTTTTTAGTCATACTATTAAAAAACAGCCTTACAATAGAAAGTTATTACAAGCTATGCTGGCTAAAAACATTGAAATGTATGATCATGAAACTATTATAAAGGAAAATGGTGCTCGTTTAATTGGTTTTGGTCGTTATGCTGGATTAGTTGGAGCTTACAATGGATTTAGAGCCATTGGTTTAAAAGAGGGTACTTTTATGTTGCCAAAAGTAGAAACGTTAGCAGACTTGGATGAAGTAAAAAGAGAATTAGACAAGATTAAACTTCCTAATATCAAAATTTTACTTTCCGGAACAGGAAAAGTTGCTAAGGGAGCACAAGAAATACTTGATCATTTACAAATTAAACAAGTTAGTGATGCTTTATATCTAACTTCAAAATTTACTGAACCAGTTTACTGTTTAGTTGATGTGATGGAATATGCTAAACGTAAAGATGGTAAAGTGGGAGATAAATTCGAGTTTTATAAAGATCCAACTGGGTATGAAAGTAATTTTATGCCCTATGCAAAAGAAACTGACTTTTTTATTGCTGGTCATTTTTACGGAGATGGAGCTCCTTATTTATATACCAGAGAAGATGTAAAGTCTAATGATTTTAACATTAAATATGTTGCTGATATTTCTTGCGATGTAGACGGCCCTGTGGCTACTACGTTAAGAGCTTCTACAATAACAGATCCTATTTATGGATATGATCCACAATCTGAATCTGAAGTAGACTATAAAGATGACAATGCGATTGTAGTTATGGCTGTTGATAATTTACCTTGTGAATTACCAAAAGATGCTAGCGAAGGCTTCGGCGATATGTTTTTAGAACATGTAATTCCTGCTTTTTACAACAATGATAAAGATGGAATTTTAGCACGTGCTAAAATGACAACTGATAATGGTGAACTGACAGAGAGATATCAATACCTTCAAGATTATGTGGAAGGAAGTGATTCGTATGCGCTTCATTAAAAAAAAACAGGTTTTTTCTTAAAAGTTAAAGTAGTTTAAAGGCAAGTTATTGGACACTTTTTGATTTCGGGCTTTTAAACAAATACCAATGATGGAACCAGACAAGAAATTTCTTATTGATACCGCAAATATGAAAATGCCTTTTGGAAAATATAAAGGCACCTATTTAATTGATATTCCTGAATATTATATGGTTTGGTACAAAAACAAGGGATTTCCAGCAGGAAAACTGGGTAAAATGATGACTTTGGTGTATGAAATAAAACTCAATGGCTTAGAGGATATACTAAGAAAAATAAGAAATTAAAAAAGTACATCTTATAAAACAAGATGTACTTTTAGTACTATATAACTCTGTTTATTTTCTTAACTACTTCAAATAACATCCATAATAAAAAACCAAATCCAAGGGTAATTAACCAAGCAGTGGTTTCTTGAAAACTTAAGATACTCTTTTTTATTAAATCTAATGGAGAGAAAATAATATCCCAGGTATTAAATCTTAGAAATCGTCCTAAATAAATACCAAACCCACAAAGAAAAAATACTCCTACAGAAAAATAATTACCAATAGATATATTCCATTTGCTACATACTATTTTATAAAATGTATGCATTGATAATAATCCTAAAAGTAAACCTGTTACTGCGTTCACAAAAAGAAGCAACAAATCATACCACACCATACTACTTTCTGTCTTAAAGTGGATAAAATCTGTTATGATATAAGGAGCATTCGGCAAGAAAAACAACCAAAACAGCAGTAATGAACCCAATTTAAATTTGGTTATATTCACTATATCTAATCTTCTTGTGTACTCAGAAATCATATAAGGTATCACCGCTAAAAATAAATTCCACAATAAAAAAGTATAGGATAAATTTTGAGTTATTTGTACTCTCAACAAGGTTAAAAAAGCTGAAAATACAATTAATAAAAGCATTGTACTTTCAAGTTTTGTTAAAGAAGTTCTATTCATAATTCCAAGCAATTTAACCGTTTTGCCAATCAATTTTTCTTGATGCATACATTACAGCAGCAAGAATTACAAATAAACCGATACTACCAACCAGTAACGCATAGCTTTCCAACTGTATAATGATAAAAATAAATGTATACAGAGCCGTTAAACTTATTCCTATAAAGAAAGGAAACTTAAGCGTTTTTAAAATAGACTTAGAATACAGTGTTATTAAGGTAATAACTGAAATACCAGCAATTACATAGGCACTTAAAAAATTACTATGCTCAGAAATTGAAATTAATAATGTGTAAAACATTGTTAATCCAATACCTATCATTAAATATTGAAAAGGATGAATTGCTATTTTGCTCATAGTTTGTATTAAGAAAAACACTAAAAACGTCAATGCAATAACTAAGAAACCATATTTAGCAGAACGCTCACTTTTTTGGTATTGATCTACTGGAATCATAAAATTAACACCAAAAGCATATCTTTTTAAATTCGGTATGCCATTAAATGATTGTTGAGGAAAAGGTCTATTAATGTCGAGTACTTTCCATCTAGCATCAAATCCATCCTCTTTAATTTTATCCGGATTATAAGGTAAGTATTCACCTAAAAAATTAGCTGTTTTCCAATTAGATGTAATCGAAACATTTGTCTCCTTTCCTACAGGTATAAATCGAATTTGCTTACTACCGTTTACATTCATTTTCATCGAAAAGTCA
Source organism: Tenacibaculum skagerrakense (assembly GCF_004345825.1). GTDB lineage: Bacteria > Bacteroidota > Bacteroidia > Flavobacteriales > Flavobacteriaceae > Polaribacter > Polaribacter skagerrakensis. The sequence continues at coordinate 873,919 of NZ_SLXM01000001.1, read as the reverse complement.
ACAGCATTCTCTAACGGTAAATCTGTTTTCTTTAAGTACTTACTCTCTAGTTTATGTAAATTTAAATAATCGTAAGAGCTTTCGTCTAAATCATAAACATCGTTATTTGACATTGTATTTTTGGTTTCATATTTAGAAGCAAATGCATAATTATTTTTATTGAATTGAATTTCAACTAAACTACTTACTCCTTTCAAATTAGACGTTTCAATAATCAGTTTTGATTTTTCCCATAGAATGTCTTTTTCTTTTACATCAATTTCTGTAAAATCAGGTTTAATAAAGCTTCCTTTAATATTGATTTCACTTCCGTAAACAGCGGTTTCATAAATACCTCTTTTTTTAAGTTGAGGATTTACTTGGGTGCTTACATCAAGATTATTAGGAAAAAAATAAGCATTATGAATGTTTTCTAACGTTTCTTCCTGATGTGTTTTAGATTCTTGATTATAAATTCGTTTAACAGTATATGTTTTGTATGGCACTTTTAACATCGGACCATATAACAATACTTCTCCACCCCATTTTTGATTAATCTCACTAATAACAGCTTTTTGATTAAACTGTCGCTCTCGTATAATATCTTTAACGTAAGACAGTGGAATAAGTAAAATAATTATTAAAAATCCAATCATTAGCATTCTAGCAGAAATAGAGTTTTTTATCCATTTCCCGATTCTTCCCGTTTGTTCCTGACCTTTTTCCATTTTATTAGTATTTATAAATTAGTATTCTTTTAGAACCACCTAACCTATTATCGGTTAGGCGGATTTTAGCAATTTTCCCTTTTTAAAAGAACTTTGAAATTCAAAGTTTATTTTTAAAAAAATTTTACTCTCCTTTTATCAATCTTTCCAATGCTTCTACATGCTTTTTAAATTCCTCTTTTCCTAATTTTGTTGCTACATATTTTGTGTTTGGCTTTCTTCCAATAAACTGTTTTTCTACTGTAATAAAACCTACTTTTTCTAGTGCTTTCGAATGGCTAGCCAAATTTCCATCTGTTACCCCTAACAATTCTTTTAACGTTGTAAAATCGGCGTACTCATTTACTACCAAAATAGACATAATGCCTAATCTGATTCTATGATCAAACGCTTTATTTATGTTATTCAGAATATTTTTCAAACCTATTTCTAACCTATTCTTTCGTATTTAAAGTACATTAATATACCGTAAACTATGTGCATCACGCCAAAACCAATCACCCAAAACCAAAAACCAAAACCTGGATAAACCGCGCACAAAAGTCCTAAAATTATTTCTGTATATCCTAAATATTTTACGTAACCTAAAGTATATTTTGAAGCATTGACTAAAGCTAGTCCATAAAAAAGTAACATTAAGGCTCCTGTTTGTCCGTAACGTTGTTGTTTTAAAATGATTAAAGTGTAAATTCCTCCTGCAATTAAAGGAACTAAAAAACTACTTAGTAATCTTTTTGTGGTTGCGTCCCATATTCTTTCATTGTTTTTCCTTGCTTTTAATGTTGTTAGGTAGATTGCTGTTCCAACACTTAAAATAAATACCAGTATTAAGTCAATTAGAACTAAATTAAATATTTTACCATCTAAAATTAAGTAGCCTCTTTTGCTACTAGTAACTAACCAATACGCATACGCCGCTCCTATTAATGCAAAAGTACCTGCCAGTACTCCCGACAATCCACTTAATGATATAAACCTAGTAGATTTATTCATTAGGTTTTTAATTTCTGATATATCTTTTAAATAATCTTCTGAACTCATATTAAAGTACTTTGAAAAACAAAGTAAAATAAATTAATGATAAGCTCCTAATAAATTTCTGTTAATTTTTAATATTTTATAAAAAGAATTCATATGTATACTATATTTATCCTCTATGAAACCAGCAGAAGACTATATTCTTCGTCAAGAAGAACCTTTTAAATCAATTTTATTACATCTTCAAGTACTAATTGAACAGAATTTTCCTGATGTTGATTTACAGTTTAAGTGGAAAATACCTTTTTACATATTAAACGGAAAACCTTTTTGTTATTTGAATCCGTCCAAAAAGAAACAATATGTAGATGTTGGGTTTTATTGCAACCATGCTTTTGAAAAATATAATGATAAGGTACTCTCTGAAGGCAGGAAAGTGGTAAAATCGTTACGCTATTTTTCTGTAGAGGATATTGATAGCGACATCCTAGTATATATTCTTTCAGAAGCTTATAAAAATGAGTTAAATGGATATGGAAAAAAATAACTTTAATCTATTACTTTAAAGGCTAAAGCTGAAGTATTATTAAAATATAAGGTTAGAATTCCCTTTTTAGTTGAGTCTATAATTACATTCGTAAAATCACCAGACCTTTTAACAATAGGTTTTCTTGCATACAAATCATCGTTAAACTTATAGGTTATTTTTAAATTCTCATTAAGGTTTCTAAACGTTATAAATTTCTTTGCTGCTCCTGATTCCAATTTTCCATTACTGGGATTAATTAACGTAGCTTTAGCTTTTATAAACACTTCCCAAAACATCGGTAAAGCACTAAACTTATTAATAGACTGCTGTTCTAAAAAATCTATCCATTTCTTTTTGCTAGGATAATGTGTTAATCTCATTTGATTTTTAGGAATATCAAAATAACTAAAATCACATTCGGGTCTATCTAAATTCCTATCATAATCTATCCCGTAAGTTGCATCTATCAACATCCATATCCCATCTAATTTAACAACATTCCAAATATGATTTTTAAACTTTGGACGCACACCTATTTCTTCTGGAGTATTTCTTACATATCCTTTTATTAACTCATTTTCAACACCAAAATAATCACAGAGTTTGTTAAATACTAAAGCCATGTGTTCACAAACTCCAGATTTTTCAGAAATTGCTTTTTCAACTAACCTGTCATTTTTTGCTTTTAATTTTCTAGCTAAATCCTCTTCATTAAAATACAGAATTTGTTCTGGCTCATGAATAAACTTACTATCAGAAACTTGATATTTTATATGCAATGTTATCCAAGCATAAACTGCTTTTATTTTACTAATTTTAGTGGTAAAATCTTTATCTATCTTTTGAAATAGTTCATAAGAAGTACCAACATTTTTGTAACCTCTAACTTTGTTTTTTATTAGAAAATTACTTTGGGCTTGAGCTATAAAAAAATGTAAGGAAATCAGTAAGTAAATAATTCTTTTCATCTCTAATTTTTCATTAATTTAAAAAATAAAAATTAAAAACATGCAGAAAATAACTTTTTCAAGTAAATTCAGAAATCTACATTAGAAATTTATAAACGCAATCAAAACTAACACTTTCAGCAGATTACAGTTCTATTGCACTAAAAATTCGATAGCCACTTCCCTATCAATTAAAAGAAAAAGTGCCTTCGCTCCATTTGGAGGAATTATTGTAACTTTTGTGGTATTCCCTTTAATTTCAATGCTAGGTTTTACAGCCATTGTTGATCCTAAAAATCCGACTAATATTTCTTTATCAGTAGCATTTTTTAATTCCATTTGTACACTTCCGTTACTCTTTTTAGATAAAATTCCTGAAGTTGGTGTAACTAACTTTATATCAGATTTTAAAAACTCATGACTATATATAGGCTGATTATAATATTCTTCTTTTTCCATTCTTCCTACTCTAAGCCTCCAAATTGATTTTTCAGGTAAATGTGTTTTAAAATACTTGTCTTTAGGGATATTATAATAGTACGAATTGAACTTTCGTATCCATCTTCCGTTATTCTCTGATCCTGCTCCCCAAGTTGCATCTACATAAATCCATTTTCCATTTAGCTTTACCGCATTCCATGAATGATTCGGTCCTTCAAGAGGTCTTCCAATTCTATTTGATGAAGCCCTAACATACCCTTCAATTACTTCGTTTTCAATATGTAAAAGTGTACACACTTTTGAAAATGTTTGTGCATATCCCTCGCAAACAGCTTTTCTAGAAGTCATTGTTTCATGTACAATTTCATCTTTAATAGCTTTTAATTTTCTATCACGTTCCTCCAAGGTTTGGTATTGAAAACTTACTTTTGTTGCTCGATTTGGATTGTAAAACTCCTCCAAATCATAACGAATATTAGCCGTTAACCAACTATAAACTGCTTTTGTTTGGGTTTCTTTATTAGAAAAATCTTTACTAATCTTTTTGGCTAATTGCTCCGCAGTTAACGATTTTGGATATGCCTTTATTTTTAAATTGATTTCAGAAAAATCTTGTGCAAACCCTATAAATGACAAGAAAAGTGTAAAAATTAAAACTCTCATACTGTTATTTTAAAACTGCTATCAAAAAACCAAAAATCGTGCCTATATATAAAACGGCATAATAAATGTGCTTTTCAAATTGTTATAAATATAATTATAAATTTAGGCTATGAGAAAAAGTATCATTTTAATTGCAAGTATACTAAGTGTCTTTTTTTTAATTAGAACTAATTCTAAAGGAAAACAAATCACAAATCATTTAAAAGGCATTGTTAAAAACACTATTTCCAAACCTAGTTATATTAACGAATCTGGTGATTCAATTAGTACAAGAGTTAGGGTTCCTGAAGGCTTTAAAAGAGTTACTTATCCACAAGGTTCTTTTGAAGAGTACCTAAGAAATTATAAGTTAAAAAAATACGGAACTCCTATTATCAATTTTGATGGTTCTGAGTATTTCGCACAACATTGGCATGATGCTATTTTAGAAATACCTGTTCCAAAAAATGGATTACAACAGTGTGCCGATGCGTTAATGAGAATTAGAGCTGAATATTTATGGAATAAAAATCTGCAACATAAAATCGGATTTAAATTTACTTCTGGCCATTATTGTTCTTGGAAGCAATATGCAGAAGGTTACAGACCTAAAATTAATGGAAGCAAAGTAAAATTTCTTAAAACCACTAACGCAAATTATTCTAAAAGCAACTTCTATAATTACCTGAATTTAATTTTTACTTACGCTGGTACAGCTTCTCTTCATGCAGAACTTCCTAAGGTTAAAATTAAAGATTTAAAAATTGGAGATATGTTAATTCAACCAGGATTTCCAGGGCATATAGAAATCATAGCTGATGAAATAATGAATGACAAAGGAGAAAAAATGTACTTACTTGTTCAAGGAAATACTCCTGCTCAAAACGTTTGCTTATTAAAGAATTTTGAAGATATAGACATTTCTCCTTGGTATCGTTTTGCTGAAAATGAACCTGTGTACACTCCAAGTTATTATTTTGATAAACCTGTTTTTATCCGATTTAAATGAATAAAAAAGAAAGGAGAAGCACCAATATATAAATATCCCCAATACGGTACTTCTCCAAAAATCATAGTTATTATGTAACTAATCGATGGGGAATTTATTCAACTAAATTGATTAGACATTTTTTAATCGATGAGAAGATGTAAAAGTATAGATGGATGAATTTTAATTTTATAAGTACAATAGTAAAATAACACCCAAAAAATCAACTATTTTGAGAAAGATACCTTATGCACTCTTCTCTTATTTTCCATATTTTATCAAAGGAAAAATTGATTTGTTCCTCTTTAATCCATTTTTTTATAAACTCTTGATGGTAATTTACTTTAAACTCAGAAACTTGATTTGGTAAAATTATTTCTTCGGAAAGTATAGCTTCTTTTATGTTATTAAAATTTGATGATTCGGAAGTAATATCTAGGCTGTTTCCCAAAACTTTTAGATAACAATGTGCCTCAGGAATATATTCTAAATTTTTTTTACTTATTGTAGTACCTATACTAGTATTATTAGCATTCATTTTATAGATAGCCAAAATTAACTCGACTTCTTTCTTTGAATTTTCAATAGCTAATGATTTTAAAAAAGCATGTTTAGAACTACAACTCCCTTTTTCTTCTTTTAATACTAATGATACATCTGTTCTATTGGTATTTCTTCCATAAGGCAAAGATTTTACGTAATTAACCACTTCTAACCAAGTAGTTAATTTTTTAGCCTTTGCTAATACAGATAGTTCTTTTGTGGAAGTTATCAGAAAATCAAAAGCCATTATAAGCCGTTAACTACTTTTCTAATAGCTACTAAATTGGTAAGTAATTTTTCTAAATAGTCTAAATGCAACATATTGGCACCATCAGATTTTGCGTTAGCAGGATCAAAATGAGTTTCCATAAATAATCCGTCAATATTATTTACTACTCCTGCTCTTGCTATTGTTTCAATCATATCAGGTCTACCTCCAGTAACTCCAGAGCTTTGATTTGGTTGTTGTAATGAGTGTGTAACATCCAAAACTGTTGGAGCATAACTTCTCATTGTAGGTATACCTCTAAAATCAACAATCATATCTTGATAACCAAACATCGTTCCTCTGTCTGTTATCCAAACATTGTCATTTCCAGAATCTTTCACTTTTTGTACTGCATGCTTCATAGCTTCTGGACTCATAAACTGACCCTTTTTTAGATTCACTACTTTCCCAGTTTTTGCAGCTGCAACCACTAAATCGGTCTGACGAACCAAAAAAGCAGGAATTTGAAGTACATCTACATATTTTGCAGCTAAAGCAGCATCGCTTATTTCATGGATATCGGTAATGGTTGGAACCTTAAAACTTTCAGATACTTTAGCTAAAATTTCTAACGCTTTCTCATCACCTATTCCTGTAAAACTGTCTATTCTACTTCTATTAGCCTTTTTAAAACTCCCTTTAAAAATAAAAGGAATCTCTAATTTATTTGTAATTTGAAGTACTTTTTCAGCTATTCGCATTGCCATATCTTCTCCTTCAATTGCACAAGGACCAGCTAATAAAAAAAAGTTATTAGAATTTGTATGTTTTATGTTCGGAATATTTGATAAATTCATCGGTAAATTTTTACGCAAAACTACGAAATAATATTATCTAAGGCTAAATTTAAACAGTTCATAAATGAAAAAAGCAAGTATATTCATATCGGCACTAATGATTCTTTTCTCTTGTAAAGAATACACAAAAGCAAATGCTCAAGAGTCAAAAAAACTAAAAGAAACTACAGAAGAAATTACTTTCAATCCGGCAACAATAAAAAAACACTTATATACGCTCGCTTCTGATGAAATGGAAGGAAGAGCAACAGGTACTCCAGGAATAGAAAAAGCAGCTCAATATATTGAAAATGAGTTTAAAAAAATTGGATTAACCTATTTCAACAGCAATACTTCCTACAGACAAAACTTTGAGCATAACGGTATTAAAATGTTTAATGTTATGGGAGTTTTAGAAGGAAAAAGTAAAAAAGATGAGTTTGTAATTGTGTCTGCTCATTATGATCATTTGGAAATGAAAAAAGATGGCGATGGCGATAGAATATATAATGGCGCTAACGATGATGCTTCTGGAGTTACTGGTGTTATTGCATTAGCAGAATATTTTAAGAAAAAAGGCAATAACGAAAGAAGTATTTTATTTGTTTGCTTCACTGCAGAAGAAATGGGACTTATAGGTTCTAAATATTTTGGTAAAGGAATTGATGCCTCAAAATTTGTAGCAGGTATTAATTTGGAATTAATTGGTAAAGAACCGAAAACAGGACCCAAAACAGCTTGGTTAACTGGTTTTGAAAGATCTGATTTTGGTAAAATCATTCAAAAAAACCTTGAGGGTACAGGTTATAAATTGTTTCCAGATCCATACCCAAAATACAATTTGTTTTTCAGGTCTGATAATGCTTCTTTGGCACGTTTAGGGGTTCCTTCTCATACCTTTTCTACTACGCCAATTGACATTGACCCTGATTATCATAAGGTAACCGATGAAGCCGAAACATTAGATGTTAATGTGTTAACAGAAACCATCAAGGCAGTTGCTATAGGTACCACTTCAATTATAAACGGAAAGGACACTCCTACAAGAGTAACTATCGAATAAAAGCTTAAAGCAAAAATTTAAGCATTCTTATTTTTACCATATTTAAAAAACCACATTTTTAAAAAAGATGTGGTTTTTTTATGCACTTTACTAAAAGACAATAATCCTTAATAAAATCAATAGCTTAAAGTAATGTTTTTAAGACTTTTTAATAGATTAATTGTTATTTTGATAATTAAAACATCATATAATTATGTATTTATTTATTTTTTAATTCATTTTTTAATATATTCGCTATCACAAAACTTAAAAACCCTTCAAAAAATGAAAAAACTAATTCTCAGCTTAGCTGCGGCTATGGCTATTGTCTCTTGTTCTAAAAACGATGATATTCCTCAAGAAAACGTTGAACAGCAAACTGAATTATTAACGAAAGATCAAATCAATAGCAAAATTCAAGAATCTATTGATACAAAAGGCGATTTCTTTTGGACGGATACAGATGCTCACACTATTTGGAGTGCTGTTAAACATGGTGATAACATGTTAACTATTGGTTATGGAAATTCAGCTGATGAATTTCAAAAAAATTCTAGCTCTGATTTAATTAAAGATGATATAATTAAACTAGTAAGAACTATAGAGAACACAAATAATTCAACAAAAGGAAAAGATGAATTATATGTTGATCAAACTTTAAATATCATAGATATTAAAGTAGATAATAAAGAAACAATTGAAGCTTTATTAAAAGATAGTAGAGTTCGCTATTTAGAACCAGCTACCTATAAATTAGAAACTCAAGATGGTGTTTCTAAATCTGGAGAAGGATTTGGATGTGGTTATAGCTCTAGGACTCTTTCTTCTTCTGATTATCGCACTATCGCACCTGGAGCTAGAGTCCCTTGGAACTTTGACATTCACAACATCCCTTCTGCTTGGAACTATAGTACTGGTAGAGGTATTACAGTTGCTGTAATTGATTCAGGTTTATCTCCTGATCAAAAATGGATGAACCAATATTTTAATGATGGTTATTCTTCTGGAAGAACTGTACAGAAATATGGTACTTATGTAGATTCTTGGTGGGCATGGTCTAACAATTACGACGGAGTTAATGATAAATGTGGACATGGAACAAGTATGGCTTCTGTGGCTACTGCTCCAAGAAATAATGACAACTTACCAGTTGGTGTTGCTTATAATGCGAATCTAGTTACCTATCGTGCTGTTCAAAATGTATTAATTGATGATTATCATGAAAAAAGAGGTGTAGCTGAAGCTTTAACAGCTATTGGAAATAGAAGTGATATTAAAATTGTTTCAATGTCTATTGGTTCTCCTTTTAGTAGCTCAAGAGTAGCAGATGCTATCAGATACGCATACAACAGAGGAAAATTAATTATTGCTGCTGGTGGTACTTCTACTTCTGTTACAAATTGGTATGGTGTTATCTTTCCTGCTAACATGAATGAAACTGTTGCTGTAACTGGTCTAAAAGAAGGTAGATATACTAGATGTGGTAATTGTCATTCTGGTTCTAAAATTGATTTCACAATTGAAATGGAACGTAATTCTGGAAATTTTGTTCCAGTTTTAAGCTACTATAATGGAGCTTCTAATTATGTAGGTGGATCTTCTGTTGCTACTGCCACTACAGCTGGAATCGCGGCATTAGTTTGGGCTAGAAATCCAGGATGGTCACGTTCACAGGTTTTAGACAAAATGAAAAGAGCTGGAGAATTCTACCCGAATAGAAATTCTAGTTTCGGATATGGTAACATTGATGCTCTAAAAGCTGTTCAATAATAATCCCTTTATAAAAGACTAATTAAGTCAACCATTTAAATTGAAAACTCTACACTAGATGTGTAGAGTTTTTACTTTTACAGACTATTCCATTATGTTTTGGCATGAATTTGGTTATTAACCTACTATAACAACTAGGCGTATCAGTACATAATTAATAGGTTTTAAATGAGGATTTTGTAACTTGCGCTCGATTTTAATAATTTGAATTATATAATAACATGAGAAAAATTACACTAGTATTATTTTTATTCACAACCGTTTTTTCTTCAATTGCCCAAAATAGAGAAGGTTCTTTGTTTTATTCTACTGTTGAAAAAACTGATTCTATTTATAAAGCGAATGTTGACATATATGAAGTTGGAAAAATAGAATATATTCAAATTCAATTAGTAGATGAAAATAAAAATGAGCTAGCTTCTGAAATGGCTCAACTAATTAATAGAGAAGGGAAATACTTTTTATCGTTCAAAAACACCGAAAAACCAGTGTATCCTGAAAACATTGAGCTTACTTTAAAAAATGAGTATAATGAAATTAATTATCCTCAAATAAATATAAAACTTTATGATGCTAGTTTGCGAATATTAGATTATTCTCAAACAGTATTTTATTAAAATATAAAACCCGAGGAAAAAATCCTCGGGTTTTTTTTAATACTAAAAAGTTAATGACTATTAGTATAGATAGTTTAATGCTGTAACGTCATTATTATTAAACTCTCCATTAGTACTTCCACTGAAACAAGCTAACATGATAGAAGTTGGATCGTAACCTGAAGGTGTTCCTGGAATTGGATTAGCTCCTACTCCTGCAGAACCTTCATTAACGTTTTGTCCACAACTTTGTCTAGAGAAATAATCTGAATGACGGAAACCTACTGAGTGACCAATTTCGTGAGTAATTACGTGCTCATTTACGTTATTACTAAATCCGTCTAAACCATAAATTTGAACCCACTTGTAAGGTGCTCCACCTGAAGGGAATCCTGCAGAACCTCCAGAACCACTTTGATTTGGATTTACGTAAACAACCATATCTTTATCTTGGTAATTAGTACCAAAAGTTAAATTAAACCTAATAGATAAGTTTAATCTATTATAGTTATCTACAGCCCACTGTAAACCAGTTCTACCTTTTGTAGAAAGAGCATTACTTCCTCCAGTATAACCAATAATATCAATAACAGTGTTTTGTGCAACTAAGTTGTTAGTATGGTAGTTCTTACCAGTAACACCCTGTAAATTAGGTAATCCCATAATCTGATCTTCAGACATATGGATATCACCTTCCATTTGGATCATAGGAGTTGTTGATCCATCAGGTAACATAAAGTCAACTTTTTGAACATTGCTCGTATTGACATCATAGTTCGCTAATTTAGCGATGATCTCAGGAGACACATTACTTTGTGTAGCATCTGTTGGTTGCTCATTGTTTTCAGTTTGACATGCGAAAAAACTAGCCCCAACTAGTAATAATGCAATTCGGGAGAATTTCATTTTTTTCATTTTTAAATTTAGTTTTTAATGGTTAATAAAATATTTTTAACGAAAATATAATAATTTATTCATGTTTTTAACACTTATTTGTAATTACACAAAATTATCTTAAATGTTAACATTTAAACAATTATGTGTTTTTTTAAACGTATAGAACATTAAATATTAACTATTTAAATCAATTATCCTATTAAACAACTAGAGAAATAAATTAAATAAAACAGAATTGTGTTATTTTAAACTTTAAGAAGAAAAATTAACATTTTAATAAACTAAAAAAACCTCAAGAAAAACTTGAGGTTTAAAGTCTAACCAAACTTTGTATAAAAACTAACTACTACTATTTAAAACTATTTACACTTATAAGACACACCATTCTTTAAAAAGTCACAAAAAACAACCTGATTGTATAAAAAAAGAAACCTCAAACATATGTTTGAGGCTTCCTCGTCTAACCAAACTTAGTATAAAAACTAACTACTACTATTTTACTACTTATTTATTTTTTTAATCAAAACAACAATCAACTAGTTGTTTCAATTATTAAGACACATTTCTCTTTGTAAAGTCACCTTAAATTATTTGTTTTTTTTAAAAAAAAGCCTCAAAAACTCGTCTGAGGCTCTTTGTCTAACCAAACTTAGTATAAAAACTAACTACTACTATTTTTACTAACTATATCTAAATTAAATTTTAAAGCCAGAACTTCTTCTTTCTGGTTACTTACTCAAAGAAGTTCTTTGAATAGGGATTTGGCCTTCTAATTTAAAGGGACTACTGTGACTAATTATTACAATGAACTTAAATTTTAATAACCTTTGTTATGTTATTACACTATTAAGACACACCACTTTTTAAAAAGTCACTAAAAAGCAAAAAAAAAAAGATCAAAAAATTTGATCTTTTAGTTTAGTATAAATATTTCCTTAAAATTACACGATGTTCAGGTATTGATTTATCGTAGTTTTTCATCAACAATTCCAGTATCTGAGGAGGTTTTTTTCCTATCTCCTTTTCAGAGGAATATTTAGAAACATATAAATCGTATGTATTACTTTCTTTGGTAAAAATTAGAAAATGTTCAGAATTTAAAGAGGTGTAGGAAATTTCTTTTCCTTCAAAAGTTTCAGATTCATCCTGAAAGAATTCTGAAAACTCATAGTACCTTAAAACATTTTCCATTAATTAAACTATTTCAGCAGATAAACCTAGTTCAAGTAATTTTGTACATCTAGGCTCTAATTCTTTGTACTCTCCAGTTTTAACAGCACATTTTCCTTTATAGTGTACAAGTATAGTACATTGCTCAGCCTGTTCTAACGTATGATCACACACACTTACTAAACTATCGATTACAAAATCGAAGGTATTAACATCATCATTGTACAAAATAATTTCATGCTCTCTAGTTTCCTGAATAAGGACATCTAATTCTTCTTGAATCTTTTCAATTGTACTCATCTTCATTATTATTTTAAATATTTAACTGCAACCCAATTATTTCTTTTTATAACAGTATCTATAGTTAAATCATATATCCTAGCTTCTTCATCTATGATAGGAATATCCTGTTCATAAAATCCACTTAAAAGTAATACTCCTTTTTCATTTAAACAACTTACATACGTTTTTATATCTGATAAAAGGATGTTCCTGTTGATGTTAGCAATAATTACATCATACTTTTTGTTAACTAGTAAAGATGCGTCGCCTTCATAAACACTTATATGTTCACAGTTATTTCTTTCAACGTTTTCTATTGAGTTTAGATAACACCAATTATCTATATCAATTGCATCGATAGGTTTAGCTCCTTTCATTTCAGCAAAGATTGCTAAAATCCCAGTTCCGCATCCCATGTCTAGTACTTTCCTCCCTTCAACATCTAATGCTAGTAAATGCTGCACCATCATGTGCGTTGTTTCATGATGCCCAGTTCCAAAGCTCATTTTTGGCTCAATAACAATATCATAAGGCAAACCTGGGTTGTCATGAAAAGGAGCACGAATGCTAACTTTATCATCTACACGAATTGGAGTAAAGTTTTTTTCCCATTCTTTATTCCAGTTTTCTTGAGCAATTTCTTTATAGTTATATGATATATAAAACTCCTCTGAGTTTATTATATAAATATCATCTAACAAATTTTCGTTCCAATCTTGTTGTTGTATATAGGCTACAACTCCATTATCATTTTCAACAAAACTTTCGAAACCAACACTTCCTAATTCAGCAATTAGAATTTCTGTTGCTGGTTCTTTAGGTGTTACTTCAAAAGTATATTCTATATAAATATTATCCAATTATATTGCTTTTACTATTTCTGAAAAATCTTTAGCATTCAAAGATGCCCCTCCTATTAATCCTCCATCTACATCTGGCTTAGAAAAAATTTCATTTGCATTAGATGGTTTTACACTACCTCCATATAAAATAGATAACTCATTCGCTAAATCATTACCATAAGCATCCACGAACAAACCTCTTATAAATTTATGCATTTCTTGAGCCTGATCGGCTGATGCTGTTTTTCCTGTACCTATAGCCCAAACAGGCTCATAAGCCAGTATGATTTTGCTGTATGCTTCACTTGGTAAGTTAAAAAGAGCATTTTTTAATTGACTTTCAACCACTTTAAAGTGATTATTAGCTTCTCTATCTTCTAACTGCTCTCCAAAACAAAAAATAACATCAAACCCATTTTCAATTGCTGTTGCTACTTTTTCTGATAACGCTTCATCGGTCTCGTTAAAATAAGTTCTTCTTTCAGAGTGTCCCAAAATAACAATATCTACACCAATAGAAGCTAACATTTCAGAAGAAACCTCACCTGTATAAGCTCCGTTTTTAGCTTGATGTAAGTTTTGAGCAGCAATTTCAATACTCGTATTTTTTGTTCCTTCAATAGCTTCTTGCAAATTTACAAAAGAAGGAGCAACTATTACTCTTGTATTGTTCAATTTTACCTCATTTATCTCTGCTTTTAATACTTCAATCAACTCTTTAGTCTGATTGAGATTATTATTCATTTTCCAGTTACCTGCTACAATCTTTTTTCTCATTGGGAAATAGTTATATTGATTTTAAAATAGTTGTCTTAATTGTAAAACAAAACTAATTGATAATACCGAACACTAAAACAAATGCTGTTATTTTTTTACGAAAACGTAATAATTTATGCTCGATTATTTTAATGCATTTTGAATTTCTTTAGCATTCGCATCTACTTCGTTAAATACTAAAATTTTTCCTTGTTCATCTATTGCCAAATATCTTGGTATCCAAGAAAGGTCTAAAAACTTACTGAAGTCTCCTTCCCATTTTGAAGGTAATAAATAATGTTCTCCTTTAACTTCATACTTCTTTACTCCTTTTTGTAAATCCTCTAAAGATTCATCAATAGATATAAAAAGGTAATTTACATTTGGATATTTTTTTTGTAAGTCTACTATTTTAGGCATTCCTTTGATACAATCACCACACCACGTTGCCCAAACATCAATTAATGTCTTCTTGCCTTGATATTTTTTTAAAACCTGATTAAACTGTAAAGTATCTCCTTTAATTGATACTAATGTTTCCTTTAAAGCTAATTCAGAAAACTGTGTTTCAACCCTCTTTTTACAACTAATCATCAAAAAAACAATCCCTATTAAAAAAGAATACCTCATCATTTTAATTTTTCAGAAACTTTAGACGTTTTATAGACTTCTATTTGACCTTGTTCATTAATTTTTAGAAAACGAGGAATACTTTTAAGTTTTAAAAACTTTCCTAATGCTCCATCCCCTTTTTCAGGAATATAATAGAGCTGTCCTTTAGGTTTTACATATTCTAAACCTCTTTTCCAATCGTAGTAAGAATGATCTACAGATAGGAATATGTATTTTTTTTCTGGATTTTCTTGTTGAAACGTTACAACATCATCAAAACTATCTTGGCTAACTGGGCAATAACTTGCAAAAACCTGGATAAAAAGTTGACTCCCTTTATTATTCTCTAGAATTTGCTTCAATGTAATAGAATCTCTTTCTAGCGTTAGTAACTTTTCATTGAGTGCGTCATTACTAAACTGCTTCTTTTGTAAAGAAGCACAACTCGATAAAACAATAATACTACTAATGATAATAACTATATACTTCATGTTTTATTCAATTTAACTCTTGGATCCAACCAACTATAAAGTACATCAACCAAAATATTAATTACTATAAATAAACTGGCTACAACTAAAACACTTCCCATAATTACGGGTAGGTCTAATGTATTTAAAGCATTTACAATTTCCTTTCCTAGTCCATTCCAATTAAATACATATTCTACAAAAACGGCCCCAGCTAACATTGACGCAAACCATCCTGAAATAGCTGTAATAACAGGGTTCAACGAATTTTTTAACGCATGATTTTTTATCACTTTGAAATTATTCAAACCTTTCGCTCTAGCTGTTCTAATATAATCCTGACTTAATGTTTCTAATAACGAATTTCTCATTAATTGAACCACTACAGCCAATGGTCTAATCCCTAAAACTAAAGCAGGAAGCAGTAGGTTTTTCCATTTGATATAACTTCCTTCTCCAAAATCATCTACCTCAAATAAACTTCCTGTCATTTCTAAATTGGTATAATCGTGTAAAACAAAACCAAAAAACCAAGCGAATAAAATTGCAGAAAAAAACGAAGGAACACTCATTCCCAGCGTACTTATAATTGCTACAACTTTATCAAAAAGAGTGTCTTTAAATAAAGCAGAAAAAACACCGAGAATTATTCCTATAAATAAAGCTATTACAATAGAAACAACAGCCAGCACAGCTGTGTTAGGTAATGTTTCTTTGATAACTTCACTTACACTTTTACCATTCTTTTGAAAAGAATCCCTTAAATAAGGATACTTAATTACCATAGACGTACCTCCAATAGTAAAAATTGATAAATATTTATATTTCCCCGAAGACAGTGATGTATAGCTATCGTTTGAAGTACTGTGAAATGAAATTGGAGAAACATCATTAACATAATACAAATATTGAGTAGCTAGTGATTTGTCAAAACCATACTTCTTTCTAATAATTTCTAACTGCTCACTATCTTCTCGTTGTCCCATTAACATTCTTGCAGGATCACCTGGTAAAACATTAAACAAAAAGAAAATAACAGTAACAACGCCAAATAGCGTTAAGAAACCGTATAAAATTTTATTGAAAACATATTGAAACATCTAAAACAAAGATACTAGAAAGTTTAAAATATTTACTTTTGCACAACTCATCATCTTAAAAAAATGACAACACAACAACTAGTAGCAGAAATAAAACGTAAAAAATCCTTTTTATGTATTGGATTGGATGTGGATGTAACAAAAATTCCTCAACATTTATTAGCAGAAGAAGATCCTATTTTTGCTTTTAATAAAGAAATTATAGATGCTACTCATCATTTATGTGTAGCCTACAAACCTAACACAGCTTTTTACGAAGCTTATGGATTAAAAGGTTGGAAAGCACTAGAAAAAACCATCAATTACATTAACAATAATCATCCTGAAATTTTTACAATTGCAGATGCTAAACGTGGAGATATTGGTAATACATCAACTATGTATGCTAAAGCTTTTTTTGAAGATTTAGCTTTTGATTCTGTTACTGTTGCTCCTTACATGGGTAAAGATTCTGTAGAACCTTTTTTAGCTTTTGAAAATAAACACACCATTTTATTAGCACTAACTTCAAATCAAGGTGCTTTTGATTTCCAAACTCAAAAAATAGACGAAAAAGAAGTGTATAAAAAAGTGTTAGAGGTTTCTAAATCTTGGGATAATGCGTCTAATTTAATGTATGTTGTTGGTGCTACTAAAGCAGAATATTTAGAAGAAATTAGAACTATTATTCCTGATAGTTTTTTACTTGTTCCTGGAGTGGGAGCACAAGGCGGAAATCTACAAGATGTTTGTAAATACGGAATGACAGATACTGTTGGTTTATTAATTAATTCCTCTAGAGGAATTATTTACGCTGGAAACGGTAAGGATTTTGCTGAAGAAGCGTCTAAAAAAGCATTTGAACTTCAAAAGGAAATGGAACAAATTTTAAATTTATCGTAAATTACACACCTAATCTTAAATCTAAAAATGAAAAAAATATTTCTCCTATTATTTAGCCTCGTGTTGTTTTATTCTTGTTCAAATGACTCAGAAAAAGCACCTACAATTCCTGAATTAACCGATGAAATTTTGGTTTATGAGCCAACTAAAATTAGTGATAACTTAGTTTTAGTTTCTGATCCTGGAGCAGATGAAGTTTATTTATTACAAAAAGATGGTAAAAGATTCCATGAATGGACATTAACAGATGAATTAGGAAATGACG
Source organism: Tenacibaculum skagerrakense (assembly GCF_004345825.1). Lineage (GTDB taxonomy): Bacteria > Bacteroidota > Bacteroidia > Flavobacteriales > Flavobacteriaceae > Polaribacter > Polaribacter skagerrakensis. The sequence continues at coordinate 856,416 of NZ_SLXM01000001.1, read as the reverse complement.
CCTATTTAGAAGATGATGGAAAGCTATTAGCTATATTAAAAACAGGTAATGACAAAATAATATTTGGTGGTTCTGGAGGACAAATACAAGTTATAAACCCAGATAACTCTATTGATTGGAAGTTTGTTTATTCAACTGAAGATTATAATTTACACCATGATGTAGAAAGATTACCTAACGGAAATGTTATCGCATTAGTTTGGGAAAAGAAAACTGCGGCAGAAGCTCAAGAAAGAGGGTATCAACTAAATAAAGATGTGTATATAGAATCTTTAATAGAGGTCAATCCTATTACAGATCAAATTGTTTGGAAATGGAGTTCTTGGGATCATTTGATTCAAGATGCCGATAATACTAAAATAAATTTTGGAACTGTTTCTGCAAATCCTCAGTTGATAGACATTAACTTCAATAATTTAGATAACGGCGATATTATGCACGCTAACGCCATTGAATATGATAAGAAAAACGACCTCATATACATAAGCGTGAATTTCTATCATGAAGTTTGGGTAATTGACCATAGTACAACTACTGAACAAGCTAAAACTAATTCAGGAGGAAATTATAACAAAGGTGGTAATTTATTATATAGATTTGGAAATCCAAACACCTTTAAAAGCACTGGAAATCAATTATTCTCTAACAATCATAATTGTAATTTTATTAGTGACAATTTACCTGGAGCTGGCAATATGCTAATATATAGTAATGGAACAAGCACTATGCAATCTACTGTTTACGAATTACAATTTCCAACTCCTTTCGATTTTAATGCCGCTCCTACTGTAGTTTGGTCTTTTACGGATGTAAATTTATTCTCTCAAAAAGTATCTGGCGCTTATCGAACAGAAAATGGAAATACCATTATCACTGAAGGAGATTTTGGTTATTGGGAAGTTACACCAAGCAAAGAGTTAGTATGGCAATTTAATAAACCAGGAGGATTTTTCTGGAGAGGTTATCCATATAAAAAAACAAGTTCTGCGGTAGTAAATCTTAAAAAGTAAGGCTATAAATACTCTAAATTCTAAAATTAAAACCTACAAAAGAATAATATCACTAGTTCCAAGTCAAACAGAATTACTGTTTGACTTGGGATTAGAAGATAAAATGGTAGGTATTACTAAATTCTGTGTTCATCCTTTTCATTTAAAACAAACAAAAACAATTGTTGGCGGAACAAAAAATATTAAAATTGATAAAATAAAAGAACTTCAACCAGATATTATTCTTTGCAATAAAGAGGAGAACACAAAAGAAATCGTTGAAATGTGTCAACAAATTGCGGATGTTCATGTATCAGATATCTTTACTCTTAAGGACACAATGGAATTAATTGAAGAGTATGGCCAACTTTTCAATTGCAGAACTGAAGCTCAGAATATAATTCAGAAACTTAATTTCAAACTTTCAGATTTTAAAAATTTCATCAAAAATATTGAACCTAAAAAAGTAGCCTATTTTATTTGGAGAGATCCATGGATGGTAGCCGCAAACAATACGTTCATTAACCATATCCTTGAATTAAACAAGTTTGATAACATTTACAAAAACAAAGAACGCTATCCCGAAGTTGTGTTAAAAAAAATAAGGTTAGAAGGAGATCCTGACTTAGTTTTTTTATCATCCGAGCCTTACCCTTTCAAAGAAGAACATGCTTTTGAGATTGGAAGATGCACACACCATGCAAAAACAATTTTTGTTGATGGGGAGCTTTTTTCATGGTATGGTAGCAGAATGCTTAAAGCGTTTGATTACTTTAAAAAATTACACCAAAGAATTATCTAAGTAATTTACTCTGTTAATTTTTTCAAGAATCTTCATTGCTTTATAAGACGCCATATCACTTTTAGCTTCATCAACGTACTTGTAATCATTAGAACGCTCTACTAATTTGTAGTAGCGATCTTCAAGGTGTTTCTTGTACCTATTTAACTGATTGATACGTGACATTGGTTAGTTCGATTTTTGACTAAATATAATAATAAAAAACTGAACTTCAAACAATTAAAAATTATCTATTATCCTGAAGTGCAAAAACACGTCTTAACAAATCAGTATTACGTAATCCTATCTTATTTCGGATTCCTTTTTCTTCAACAGCAATCATAGTAAATACGCCATTAAGAGCTTTTGTAGTTACATAATCCGTTAAGTCTGGATTTACTTTTGTTACAAATGGAATACTATTGTATTTAGCTATTAAATTAGCCCAAATTTGATCAGCTCCAACTTTATCAAATGAGTTTTTAATCACAGGATTGAACTTGGCATACAATGCTGAATTAGTTTTTCCTTCAAGATAATTGGTAGCAGCATTATCGCTTCCTAATAATATATTTTTCGCATCGTTAAAAGTAATTTCTTTTACAGCGTTTACAAAAATTGGTGTAGCAGTTTTTACCGCATCCTCAGCAGCTCTATTTAATGCTTTTATTCCTTCATCAGCTAAACTACTCAACCCTATTTTTCGTAATCCTTTATCTACAACTTGTAATTCTTCAGGAAGTAAAATCTTAACTAATTCGTTTTTATAAAAACCGTCTTTAGCAGTAAGCTTTGAAACTTGATGTTGAATTCCATTATCTAAAGCCTGACGCAAACCTGCTCCGATTTGTTCTTGAGTTAATGCTCCTCCATTAGGCAATTGATTTGCTATTTTCTGTAACTCTGCACAGGCAACAAATTGTAACGCTACAAATACTAATACTACTCTTTTAATCATTTTAAAAACTTTATTTATTGTTAAGATACTTTTTTAAGAGAAAAGTCACACTTTTTTAAAACTGTCTGTTTTCTTATCGTAGCCATACGGACAATGTTTACATCCACTTTTACAACAATAACCTCTTCTTAAGTGATAGGCTTCTTTAAAAACTCGATATCCATCTTCGTTAACATAATACTCATCTGGATTAGGTTTCAATATTTTTTTCATCTCAACAAAGATAATTTATATTAATTAGTCTTAATGACTTTATAAAATACTTTCACTAATAAACTTCAGACAACAATTCAAAAACTCTCTGCTTCGATTCAGAAATTTTAAGAATACTGAAATGCCAATTGAACCTAATTTTACAGCACTTATTAACCCATTAAAATTAAATTATGAAAAAATTAATAACAATGACTTTAGCAAGTCTTATTCTAGTAATTGGCTGCTCAGAAAAAGAACTAGTCGACACAACAGAAGAAGTAAAAGAAGAAACTTTTAATGAAAAAAGTAAAACTAGCCTAGAAGTTGAACTCCCTCAAAAAGTAACTAAAGTATTTAATGAAATACTAAAATTAGAAGGAGTTAATTATGATCTATCTGGAATAGTAGAAAAAAATGCTAGCAAGCTTAGTGATGTCAATTTCAAGGGATATATTTTTGAAGATCACATCATGATGAAAACTGATTATGTCTTTGAAGACAACATTATGATGTTAACCAATAACTCTTTTCAAGAAGAACACTTCGAAATTCCAAACAATGAGGTGATTGAAGACAATATTATATTTCGAGTATCTCCAAATACTTCAGAAAATAGTACAGGTAATCTTATTGAAGATTTTGTTACGGAAGACCATGTAATATTAAGAGTAAAAACAATAAAAGATGATGTTCTTCCTTCTGCAAATATTAAAATCAATAAAGACATTACTTCTGGTGAAAAAACCTTCGAAAACATTTTTAATACTATTTCTGAAAGTTATTATCCAGAGGAAAAACTTGCTTTAAATCATATTTTAGAAATCTATCCTAATCTATTTTTAAGCACCAACCAATCTTATCTAAACAGTAGTAATAATATGAATTTTCCTCTTTCTAACCTTGCTACCCATAGTACTCGATTATGTGCTAGCGGTAATACAAATCCTAATAGTGTGAGGTTAACCCTTATTAAAGATGGAGAAAACGTACTAGATAATTACTACTATAGAAACAATATTACATCAGTAGCATTAAAAACTATAAGCGGAGTCACGAAAGCTGTATACAATGGTTCTGGTGGAAATGGAAGCTTAACGTTAGATTCTTCTAATAAATTTTTCATTTATACCTCGAATACTCCTATTAACATATCAGATAGTTACAATCTAGTAATTTACTATTCCAACAACACCTCAAACCTTGGTGGATACTTCGATATTTCTACAACAAACACTCCACATTTAGAGCTTTTCATGCATTATGAAACCAAACAAAATTTAGATTACAATGTTTACAGGATTCAACAATATTTACATCCAATCAACAGTAACCCGCATCGCGTAACAAACGTTTTTCATGGGAATAATGAACCTGTTACTTTTAATCCGTGGCTATCAAAAGGGGTTTCTAATTATAACTTAACACTTACTGAAGTTTATACAGGCATAACAGAAACTATAACAGGTTTGAGTTTAAGTGGAGATGATTTTGCGGTAGACTTAAGAAACAAATTCAACATGTATATAGGAACTAGTTTATCTCCTCAATATGTGAAAAATGAGTATAAATTAACAATGACTGCTTCTGATTGCAGCAATAATCCGATAAGCAAAACAATAACATTTTATATCGACTCAAGAATTAGACAGCACCCATAATAAACTAAATGAATATCAATTAAAGATTATATAATAAAAAAGACTGTCGTTAACGACAGTCTTTTTTATTATTTCAATTCAAAATTATCTCTTTTCTGAACCTGGAGGATACTTTTCTAAAATTTCTTTCACAAACTCTTTAATACGAGCCTCTCTCTTTTCAATATTACTGAACGCCAATGCTCCAGATCCAATCCCTTGCCAAATTAATTCTTTCTTACTTGCATCAATAATATCAATAAATAATGTTCCTTCTGTGTACTGATTTACATTTAATCTACCTGCTCCACCCCACATCCAAGGATTCCATCCCCAACCGAAGCCCCAACCCCAGTTGTTGTCATTAATATTTACACGTTCTCTAGATTTTGTAAAAATGCTTACTAAAACATCTGGCGTTGATGATTTTTGCATTCCTTTAGCTACTAATTCAGTTTCAATGGCGCGCATAATTCTTTTCTTGTCTAGATCAGAAATTGGTGCTTTATCTATGCCAGGTTTGTAAAAAGCAAATGTTTGATAATTATTAAAATTTGCCTTTGTATCATAATCCGTTGCTACCTTAACAGAGCTACAAGAAGTAATTAATAGTAGAAAAAGAGGTAAAAATTTTACATACTTCATGATAATTGAGTTTTAAAAGTTGTTAAACAAAGAATCGTCTACTAAGTTAGGCAAAGTAACTTTAAGTTTTTTCTCTGCCTTCATAGCACGTTTAATTGCAAAAACAGCTTCTTGGTTTCGAGCCCAACTTCTTCTTGCGATTCCGTTATTTACATCCCAAAAAAGCATCGATTTTAAACGCTTTGACGCTTCTTTAGAACCATCAAGAAGCATGCCAAATCCTCCGTTAATAACCTCTCCCCAGCCTACTCCACCACCATTGTGAATGGATACCCAAGTTGCACCTCTAAAACTATCTCCAATTACATTATGAATAGCCATATCTGCTGTGAATCTCGATCCATCATAAATGTTTGACGTTTCTCTGTATGGTGAATCCGTTCCTGAGACATCATGGTGATCTCTTCCTAAAACAACAGGACCAATTTTTCCTTTTTTAATTGCCTTGTTAAATGCTTTAGCAATTTTGATTCTTCCTTCTGCATCAGCATATAAAATTCTTGCTTGAGAACCCACAACCAGTTTATTTTCTTGGGCACCTTTAATCCACTGAATATTATCGGCCATTTGCTGTTGAATTTCTTTTGGAGATTCTTTCATGATTTCCTCTAGAACTTCACAAGCAATTTGATCGGTTTTTGCTAAATCTTCGGGTTTTCCTGAAGCACAAACCCAACGGAATGGCCCAAAACCATAATCGAAACACATTGGCCCCATTATATCTTGAACGTAACTTGGGTATTTGAACTCTCTTCCTAAGGTTGGATTTTCATTCATTACATCCGCTCCTGCTCTACTCGATTCTAATAAAAAGGCATTTCCGTAATCGAAGAAATAGGTTCCTTTTGCTGTGTGTTTATTAATAGCTACTGCTTGTCTACGTAAAGATTCTTGAACCCTTTTCTTGAACTCGTCTGGATTATTCGCCATCATATCATTTGCTTCTTCAAATGACAATCCAACTGGATAATAACCTCCAGCCCAAGGATTATGCAAAGAAGTTTGATCCGAGCCTAAATCAACATACACATTTGCTTCATCAAACTTTTCCCAAACCTCAACTACATTCCCTAAATAAGCAATAGAAACTACTTCTTTATTTTCTTTTGCTTTTTGAACTCTTTCAACTAAAAGACTTGCATCAGAAACAACTTCATCTACCCATCCTTGCCAATGACGAGTATGAACCGCTTTTTCATTTACCTCTGCACAAACCGTAATACACCCAGCAATATTTCCAGCCTTTGGTTGTGCTCCGCTCATTCCCCCTAAACCAGCAGTAACAAATACATTTCCTTTTGGAGATTTACCAATCTTCCTGAATCCGTTTAAAACGGTGATTGTTGTCCCATGAACAATTCCTTGCGGACCAATATACATGTAACTCCCCGCGGTCATTTGTCCGTATTGAGTAACACCTAAAGCATTAAACTTTTCCCAATCATCTGGTTGGGAATAATTAGGAATCATCATACCATTTGTAACTACGACTCTCGGAGCATTCTTGTGAGATGGAAATAATCCCATTGGATGACCAGAATACATAACTAATGTTTGCTCATCTGTCATTTCAGATAAGTATTGCATTGTCAATAGATACTGAGCCCAGTTTTGGAAAACTCCACCATTACCACCATAAGTAATTAATTCATGTGGATGTTGCGCAACTGCATAATCTAAGTTATTCTGAATCATCAGCATAATAGATTTTGCTTGCGTAGATTTTCCAGGATATTCCTCAATTGCTCTCGCCTTCATTTTGTAATCAGGACGGAATCGATACATGTATATTCTACCAAACTTTTCCAATTCCTCAGAAAACTCTGGTAATAATTCTTCGTGATGTTTTTTATCGAAATAGCGTAAGGCATTTCTTAACGCTAGTTGCTTTTCTTCTTTAGTAAGTATTTCTTTTCTTATTGGAGCATGATTAATCGTTGTATCATACTCTTTTTTTGATGGTAAAACACTTGGTATTCCTTGTTTAATCTGTTCTTTAAATGTCATGATCTACTTACTTTTTATGCTACAATAAATGCTTTTTCTTTTACCAACTTAATCATTGCATTAATATCATCTTTTAAAACACGATCCTCCTCTAATTTAGCAACTTTACTTCTAATCAATTTGAAGTTTTCTTCTATAATTTCAGAGAATGTATTTGGTCTTCTGAACTCCATAGCTTGAGCTGCATACATTAATTCTATAGCTAATATTTTTTCTAGATTACCTAAAATCTGATTGAATTTTCTTCCTGAAATACTTCCCATTGAAACATGATCTTCTTGTCCTAAAGAAGTAGGAACACTATCTGCAGAAGGCGGGAAACATAAAGATTTATTTTCTGTAACCAAAGCAGCTGTGGTATATTGAGGAATCATAAATCCGGAGTTTAAACCACCTGCCTCAGTTAACAATCTTGGTAAACCATATTTTCCTTCTAATAATAAGTAACTCCTTCTATCTGAAATATTTCCTAACTCAGAAGCAGCAATAGAAGCATAATCTAACACCATTGCTAAAGGTTGTCCGTGAAAATTTCCTCCAGAGATAGCTTCTGTTTCACTTAATACAATTGGATTATCGGTTACAGAATTCATTTCAATTTCAGTTAAATCATTTAAATGATTAAAGGCATTTCTTGATGCGCCATGAACCTGAGGCATACATCGAATCGAATACGGATCTTGCACACGATCACACTCTAAATGATTTTCGACATTTTGAGAATCCTTTAATAACATTCGAATTCGCTCAGCGACTTTGATGTTTCCTTCAAAAGGACGAATAGTATGAAGCTCTTCTCTAAAAGGTGAAGCACTTCCTTGGAATCCTTCCAAACTCATTGTTCCTGCAACATCAGCTAAATCTAAAAGATACTCCATCTTTTTTAACCCAATAATTGCATGCGATAAAATGAACTGCGTTCCATTTATTAAACCTAATCCTTCTTTAGCCATTAAAGTTAAAGGTTCTAAGTTATGATTTGCTAAAACTTCTTTTGCAGATACAATCTTATCCTCAACCCAAAATTCTCCTTCTCCTAAAAGCGGTAAAAATAAATGTGATAATGGTGCTAAATCTCCAGAAGCCCCAACAGAACCTTGCTCAGGAACTACTGGTAAAATATCATTCTCAATGAAATAAATAATACGATTGATCATTTCTAAACGTACACCTGAAAATCCTTGGCATAAAGCATGAACTTTGCAAATCATCATGATTTTAGACAATAACTTATCAATAGGTTCACCCACACCAACGGCATGAGTAATCAATAAATTCTCCTGAAGTTTACTTGTCTCTTCGGGCGTAATTTGCACATCACATAAAGGTCCGAATCCTGTATTGATTCCATAAACCGCAGCATCAGAATTTGCCATGGTTTCAACCTTTTTTCTACACTCATTCACTTTCTTTTTAGCTTTATCAGTAATTTCTGCTTTCAAATTACCATTTGCAATAGCTAAAACTTTATCTACCGTTAAGTGATCTATTCCGTATTTAAACATGTTTCTAGTTCGTTTTCTACAAAATTACCTTTATTTTTGATGCTTAATAATATCATTTTTATCAATATTTAATAATTATGAGTTATCAATTAGAATTAAGACATCTTAAATACTTTTTGGCCGTAGCCGAGGAATTACACTTCAGAAAAGCAGCTGATCGATTGTTTATATCACAACCTGGATTGAGCAGACAAATAAAACAAATGGAAGATGATTTAGGAATTCAATTATTTGAGAGACATAATAGAAAAGTCGTTTTGACTCCATCTGGAGAATACCTAAAAGCTGAATTGACTCGCAATCTCAAGAATTTAGATTCAATTATTGATCACGCTAAACTGATTCATGATGGAAAACAAGGAAAATTAGAGTTTGGTTATGTAGGATCTGCTATGCAAGAAATTATTCCAAATGTATTGATAAAATTCAAAGAAAAACACCCTAATATTCAATTTGGCTTAACAGAAATGGACAATCAGAAACAAATTGATAATTTATTACACCAAAAAATAGATATCGGTTTTGTGAGACTAGATACTGTGCCACGAGGCTTAACTATACAACCTATTTTAAAAGAAAACTTTTGTTTGGTATTGCCAAAAAACCATCAAATTAACTCTCAAAATTTCAAGAGTTTGCAACAATTAAAAAATGAGTCTTTCATTCTTTTTGACCCTTCATACAGTCCATCTTATTATGAAAAAGTGATGCAGATTTTTACGGATAGTGGATTTGCTCCAATTGTTTCCCATAATACCATACATGCAGCTTCTATATATAAATTAGTAGAAAATGGATTTGGGTTATCCATTGTTCCTAAATCTCTACAGTTAGGATATAATATGAATGTACAGTTCATAGAGTTAAACACTATTAAACAACACACTACACTCTCAGTTGTTTGGGATGAACATAATCGAAATCCAGTTTTAAAATCGTTGATTGCAGAAATTAATTTTAAAAACAAAAAGCACCCTAATACAGGATGCTTTTAGTTTAGCACAAAAAATTACCTATTACCTCACAATAAATTGTTTTGTAATAGTTTTATTTCCAGCTTTTACCTTTAAAAAGTAATTACCAGCTGCTAATGATTCCACATCAAAATTTACATTGTAGATTCCTATTTCTTGTTTTTTATTAATTAGAACATCTTTCACTTTTTGTCCATTACTATTAAAAATAACGATAGATAATTCTGTTGGGTTTTGTAATAAATAGTGAACATTTCCAGAAGTTTGCATTGGGTTTGGATAAACTCCCATTATAATTGCTCCTTCTTCCAAAAGCTCTATAGAGTTTTCAATTGGCTCAGGTTGGTCTCCATATCTTGAAGTCGCATTTGCAGGCGTATTTGTTGCTCTAATTCCGCATCCGTTTTTATTCACATAGTATCCTTTATGATAAAACTCTCCTGAGTTTGGAACTTTTACATCACGAATATAAAACCAATCGGCCTGTACTCTTTCTTCCTTCACATCTAACACAAAATATCCGTGCTCATCTAAATCCACTTCTTTCATATGACGATTTAAAAGCTTAGTATAAAACTCCGCAAGTCCAGTTGCAATTCCTCCAAAAGCATCTAAGTTTTGTGACGTAACACTAGGAACCACAAACTCAGCTCCAATACACTCACGTCCGTATTTTAAATCACCTGCAAACGTACTGTGAATATCACCTGTTAAAACAACCACATTATTAATATTGTTATTAGAAATATGCTGATATAATCGTTCGCGTTCTTCTTCATACCCATCCCAAGCATCGTTTGTTGGAACTCCGTTATAATTCATCATCATTACTTGGTTTCCAATAATTTTCCATGTTGCCGATGATGTTGATAATTTATTTAGTAACCAGTTAAATTGTGCTTGCCCTAAAATTGACTCATAAGTTGCTCTTCCCGCTAATTTGGAATCAACAGTTGTTGCTTTTACTAGAAGATTTTTTAATTTTGATTGATCTTCTTTAGAAGATAAGCTTCTACTCCCATTGTTTTTATAATTGTAAGCAACTTGAGCAAACTTTTGAATTACATATCTTAATTCTTCTCCTGTTAACTTTCCTTCTTGAATAAAGTATGGAGCAATTTCTTTAATCGCATTTTCAAAATCTTCAATAGATTGTAGAGACTTATTTGCTACTAAAGTTTTAACTTTCGATTGTAAGTCTTTTTTTGAGCTTTTATTTAGCTTTTGAGTGGTTGAAACCGTTTCATCTCTTCCTTCAATCCTTGTATCTAACATTAATAAGTCAGCTAAATTTCCGTAAGAAAAATCTCTATATAATCTGTATTCCTGAATTGAATTTGCTCGTACTGGCATCCATTCGAAATACGCTTTATAAGCATTGTTTTTTCGTGTTTCCCAACTTCCTTCAGTGGCAGGATCGTGATTCTCTGCACCGAATTTATTCGCGTCATTTGAAAACTCATGATCATCCCAAACTAAGATAAATGGGTGTTGTTGGTGTAATTTTCTCAACATCGGATCTAATCTGTAATATGAATAACGAACTCTGTAATCGCTTAAGGTTACAATTTCGTTGTTGGGTAAATGCCCTCTTCCAACCTCATCGCTATACCCATATCCGCCAGTTTCATATTCATAAATATAATCTCCTAAGTGAATTACAGCATCAATATCTGTTCTATCAGCCATTTCTTCGTAGGCATTAAAATATCCATTTTGGTAGTTAGAACAAGATACTACTCCAAAGCGAACATTACTAACATTTCCTGTAGGTGAAGTTCTTGTTTTTCCAATTTCAGATTTCTTTCCTAATGCTTCGAACTGAAAATAATAGGTAGTATTTGGCTGCAAACTTCTTACATCTACTTTTACAGTATAATCCTTTCTCTCATCAGTTACTACTAGTCCTTGCTTCACAACATTTGTCATAGATGCATTTGTTGCAACTTTCCAAGTAACATTAACATCTGGTTGGTTTGTAGTTACACGTGTCCAAATAATAACAGCATCTTTTAATGGGTCTCCTGAAGCAACACCATGGTAAAATGGAGCTAAAGCAGCATTGAAATAGTTTTCAATACCAGCAGTATTATTCCTGCCAATTTTAGTGACTACAGTTTGTTTTTGAGCTTGAAGCGCGATAACTCCAGCTAAAAAAATAATAAAACACAATACGTTTAATTTGTTTTTTTTCATGATTTCGGGGTTGATTTTTGGTTAATTTTCCGCGAATCTAATTGTTAAAATTTCACTTTACTATGCATGCATAATAATTAACTCAATGATAATTTTTTTAACATTTTAATATTCTATCAATAAAAAACACTAACCTTAAATTGATATTTTAGTTACGTTAGAACCCTAAAGAAATTATTGGATAAACTTTGTATATTTGAGTAAAGGTTTTTTTTGAATTTGGTTTTTATCTCAAAACATATTGTACCTACTGGATACTTAGGCATCACATTATTTCCTTTTATTTTCTTAAAAAACAAAGAATTAAAAGAAGATAAAACTCTAGTTAATCATGAAAAAATTCATTTACAACAACAAAAAGAACTTTTAGTAGGCTTCTTTTATCTTTTTTACTTTCTAGAATGGGTAGTAAAGTTCATCATATATAGAAATGGATATACTGCTTATTTAAACGTAAGTTTTGAGAGAGAAGCGTATCAAAATGAATGTAATTTATACTACTTACAATCGAGAAAAATATATAGTTTCTTTAACTACTTATAATTACTAAGAATTCGTTCTGTTTTTTAGGAAATCCGTAAATTGCAGCTCATTTTAACAACTAAATTTACGAATGGAACAAATAGCACCCTATAAACCTAAACATAAAGTACGAATTGTAACTGCTGCGTCTTTATTTGATGGACATGATGCTGCAATCAATATTATGCGTAGAATTATACAATCTACAGGAGTTGAAGTTATACATTTAGGTCATGATAGAAGTGTAGAAGAAGTAGTGAACTGTGCTATTCAAGAAGATGCAAATGCTATTGCAATGACTTCTTATCAAGGTGGACACAACGAATACTTCAAATATATGTATGACCTACTGCAAGAAAAAGGAGCGGGTCATATCAAAATTTTTGGCGGTGGTGGTGGAGTAATTCTTCCTGAAGAAATTAAAGAACTGATGGACTATGGAATTACGCGCATTTATTCTCCTGATGATGGACGTGAAATGGGATTACAAGGTATGATTAATGACCTTGTTCAACAATCTGATTTTGCTATTGGTGATGTGTTAAACGGAGAAGTAAATCATTTAGCAGAAAAGGAAATTGGAAGCATTGCTCGTGTTATTTCTTCTGCTGAAAACTTCCCTGAAGTTGCCAAAGAAACTATGGATGTTATTCATAAAAAAAATGAAACATCTAAAACACCAGTTTTAGGAATTACCGGAACAGGTGGAGCAGGAAAATCAAGTTTAGTTGATGAATTAGTTCGTCGTTTTTTAATTGATTTCCCTGAAAAAACTATCGGATTAATTTCTGTTGATCCTTCTAAAAGAAAAACTGGAGGAGCTTTATTAGGAGATAGAATTCGTATGAATGCTATTAATAACGAACGTGTATACATGCGATCTTTAGCAACACGTCAATCTAATTTAGCTTTGTCTAAATATGTTAATGAGGCTGTAGAAGTTTTAAAAGCTGCCGAATTTGACTTAATTATTTTAGAAACTTCTGGTATTGGACAATCTGATACCGAAATCATTGAACATTCTGATGCTTCATTATATGTGATGACTCCAGAATTTGGAGCTGCAACTCAGTTAGAAAAAATCGACATGCTTGATTTTGCTGATTTGGTCGCTATTAACAAGTTCGATAAAAGAGGGGCATTAGATGCATTACGTGATGTGAAGAAACAATACATGCGTAATAATGACCTTTGGGATACACCAATGGATGAAATGCCGGTTTTTGGAACTATCGCTTCTCAATTTAACGACCCAGGAATGAATTCGCTATATAAAGCGATTATGGACAAAGTTGTTGAGAAAACTGGAGCTGATTTAAAATCTACTTTTGAAATTACAAAAGAAATGTCTGAGAAGATATTTGTAATTCCACCTGCAAGAACTCGTTATTTATCTGAGATTGCAGAGAACAACAGAGCTTACGATAAGAAAGCAAATGAGCAGGAAAAAGTAGCTCAGAAGTTATACGGTATTTACCAAACAATTTTATCGGTAGCTAATGTCACTTCGAGCGAATTAGAGAAGTCTTTACTTACTAAAAATGGAATTGACCAAGATGAGATTCTGTCTCTCGACTCCGCTCGTGATGACGCAGGGTTTTTAAAATTACTTTTTGATCAATTTGATAAGGTTAAATTAAATCTTGACCCTCATAACTGGGAAATCATTTTAAACTGGGCAACTATAGTTCAAAAATATAAAGACCCTATCTACTCGTTTAAGGTTAGAGATAAGGAAATTAAAATTGAAACACATACAAAATCACTGTCTCACTCTGATATTCCAAAGGTAGCCTTACCAAAATATCAGGCTTGGGGAGATTTATTACGTTGGAATTTACAGGAAAATGTTCCTGGAGAATTCCCTTATACTTCTGGACTATATCCTTTCAAAAGAACTGGAGAAGATCCAACAAGAATGTTTGCAGGTGAAGGTGGACCTGAACGTACTAACAGACGTTTCCATTATGTAAGTTTAGGAATGCCTGCAAAGCGTTTATCTACCGCTTTCGATTCGGTAACACTTTATGGAAATGATCCTGGTCACCGACCAGATATTTATGGAAAAATTGGTAATGCTGGAGTTTCTATTTGTTGTTTAGATGATGCCAAGAAATTATATTCTGGATTCGATTTAAGTCACGCTATGACTTCGGTTTCGATGACAATTAACGGTCCTGCCCCAATGTTATTAGGATTCTTTATGAATGCTGCAATCGATCAGAACTGCGAGAAATACATAAAAGAACATGGTTTAGAAGATAAAGTTGAAGCAAAACTAAAAGAGTTATACGACAATAAAGGAATCGACAGGCCAAAATATAATGGAGACCTACCAGAAGGAAATGATGGATTAGGTTTATTATTATTAGGTGTAACTGGAGATCAAATTTTGCCAGCTGATGTCTATGCTGAAATTAAAGCAAATACATTATCACAAGTAAGAGGTACAGTTCAAGCAGATATATTAAAAGAAGATCAAGCTCAAAACACCTGTATTTTCTCTACGGAATTTGCCTTACGTTTAATGGGAGATGTTCAGGAATATTTTATTGAGAAAAATGTACGTAACTTCTACTCTGTTTCAATCTCAGGATATCATATTGCAGAAGCGGGAGCAAATCCTATTACGCAATTAGCATTGACTTTAGCAAACGGATTTACCTATGTAGAGTACTATTTATCAAGAGGAATGGATATTAACAAGTTTGGACCAAACTTATCCTTCTTCTTCTCAAATGGTATTGACCCTGAATATGCAGTAATTGGACGTGTAGCTCGTAAAATTTGGGCAAAAGCTTTAAAATATAAATATGGAGCAAACGCACGTGCACAAATGTTAAAGTATCATATTCAAACTTCTGGGCGTTCTTTACACGCACAGGAAATTGATTTCAATGATATTAGAACTACGTTACAAGCATTATATGCCATTTACGATAACTGTAATTCGTTACATACAAATGCATATGATGAAGCAATTACAACACCAACTGAAGAAAGTGTTCGTAGAGCAATGGCGATTCAGTTGATTATCAATAAAGAATTAGGATTAGCGAAAAATGAGAATCCGATTCAAGGTTCATTCATTATTGAAGAATTAACTGATTTAGTTGAAGAAGCTGTATTAACTGAATTTGATAGAATTACGGAACGTGGAGGCGTTTTAGGAGCAATGGAAACGATGTACCAACGTTCTAAAATTCAAGAGGAAAGTTTATACTACGAAACCTTAAAGCATACAGGTGAGTTCCCAATTATTGGAGTAAATACGTTCTTAAGTTCTAAAGGATCTCCAACGGTTACTCCACAAGAAGTAATTCGTGCAACAGAGGAAGAAAAATTATTCCAAATTAAGACGAAAGAAAATTTAAACGAAGCCAATAAAGAAAAAGTAGCTGAAGAACTAAACAAGATTCAAAATGCTGCTATTCAAAATGATAATATTTTTGAAAAGTTAATGGAAGCTTCAAAAGTGTGTTCTTTAGGACAAATTACCGCTGCTTTATTTGAAGTTGGTGGACAATACAGAAGAAATATGTAATTTCAAAAAACATAGATTTAGCATAATCCTCTCATTTTTGAGAGGTTTTTTTTTGTTAAAAACATATTTAACAAATTTTAACTATCTGCTTTTCAAGTACCAAAACATATTTGAAAGCCTCATTAATACTGAAAAAAAATAATCTTCTGTACTTATAGGCAACATAAAAACTTACAACTCTCTGTAACAAAATCAGTTAAAAATCTTCTTACTTGTAAAAGCATATAAAAAATGAGTAACAATTATTTTATCTTTAGTTTAATCTTTGCCACAGGCTTAGGAGCTTCTTTAGGAGTGAATTTTGGAACTTTAACTGGTAATATTCCAGTGGGTGTTGTACTTGGTATTGTTTCAGGTATTGTATTAGGTTTTGGAGTTGGTTTTGCTCTAAAAGCTTATATCAAAAGGTATAAAATTGAAACTAACATATAAGTTATATATAACTAACCTTACAACTTAAACTTATTTAAATCCTGAGTATTTTTTACTCGGGATTTTTTTATTACATCACTTAAAAACCTTCAAAACTTATTCATTTCGGGGTTAAAATGTTAAAAATAATGATTTTTAACACCTTATTAACTAGACTCATATACAAATACTTAGAATTATTGTATCTTTAATAAGTAATTTTAAATCCCAGAATTATGAAGAAGATTTACATTTTATTTTTATTAAGTATTTTTTTATTAAATACTAAAACCAGCTTACATGCTCAAAAGCAAAATAAGGTTACCATTACGGTAAAAGATTCAAAAGATAATCCTGTACCTGGTGCCGTAATTTTATTTGACAACGTTCGCCTAAAAAGATGGACAAACTCAAAAGGTGTTTTTAAAGCTAAGTTTGACAAAACTCCAAAAGAAATTAGTGCTTTTTCTCCTAAAGTAGGAATTAGCAAGGTTGTTTACGACGGAAGCTCTAAAGTAGATATTGTTATTGGAAACAGTAATGATTTGGGTATTAACAGAAGTCCTGCTTCAAAAAATGTTGGTGCTATACAGTTTCGAAACTTTTATGATTACTTAAGAGGACAAGTTCCTGGTGTTAATGTAACTATGGATAATTCTATTAACATTAGAGGTTATAATAGTGTAAATGGAAGTACTACTCCTTTATTTATGCTTAACAATACTCCTGTTGAGCAAGAAGATTTAGATAATATTGTTCCTACAACAATAAAATCAGTAGTTGTTTTAAAAGGACCAGATGCTTCTAAATATGGATCGAGAGGTGCTAATGGAGTTATCGAAATTAGAACTTTCTAGTAACCTAAACCAACTAAGAAAAATTTAAAAAGGCTGTTTTTACAAACAGCCTTTTCCTTTTTAACTAAACTAACTATTTAGAACTACAATAATCTTCCTGTAGTAACTAACATGAATTTTAAATTATCTCTTTCCATCTATCAGACTCGGCATATAACTTGATGGTGTTATTTCTTTCTACTAAAAACTGCTTCATATATCTTTTTAAGAAAATAAAATCGAAGAATTTTCCTAGAAACCCTAAGGGAGATACAAACTCCATTACGTCTACTAATGTTGTTGTATTATTCTCTTGAGAAAAGTAATGTTCGTGTTTAAAACTTTTAAAAGCTCCAGAAACCATTTTATCAGCAAAATACTCTGATGGACGGCATCCTGTTACTTTGGAAGTAAAGTTTTGATATACCCCTAAATGTTTTGCTCTCCATGTTACAGTTTCATCCAATTCAATTAAACCAGATTGCCTTCCTGCAATAGCTTCTTCATCTGTTTTTTTAGTAGAAATTTTGTGTAAATCAATACTTCTAGATAAGTTGAATACTAATTCTTTTTTTGCTTTAATTTTTGTAAATAAAATAATTGTTGGCATACGCTAAATTTTTAATTCATTAAACTTTGCAGCACCAAACTCGAAACCTAAATCAAGAAGATTTTGGGGATAAACTTTTCTACTTTTCAATAACAATTCTGTTTCCGTTCCGATAATCTTAGCTCCTATATTTAATAACAGTTTTGGAGCGTTAATCCCTACTTTTATTCGTAACTTTTTTCTTAATTCTTTTTGAAAACTATAATTTCTTATCGGATTTGGTACACATATGTTATAAACTCCAGATGGTTTATCGATTAAATAATGAATTGCATTTACATAATCTTGCTCAGAAATCCAGCTAATAAACTGTTTCCCGTTACCTTGTTTTCCTCCAAAACCAAATTGTGTCATTTTTTTCATTAGAGGATAAGCTCCTCCTCTATTTCCTAAAACTATAGAAGTTCTTGTAATAATCTTTCGTGTATTTTCGAATTTAAAACTATTGAATAGCTGTTCCCATTTTTTGCAAACATCCATAGAAAAATCGATGCCTATTTCACCATCTTTCTCGGTCATAAATGTATCTTCTGAATGTTCGTAAATAGTCGCTGAAGATGACTGGATAAATACGTTAGGTGGAACTTTTAAATTCTGAACAACCTCACATAAAACTGCGGTACTTTGTAATCTACTTTCATAGATTTCTTTTTTATTTTTCTGTGTGTACCTACAGTTAACTGATTTCCCAGTTAAATTGATTAAAATATCTGTTCCTTCAAGGTACTGCGTCCAATATCCTTTTGTTTTACCATCCCAGTATATATAGTTTACATTCTTATAATTCAACTTTTGATTTCTTGTTAAAATGTAAATCTGATTTTCTTTTTCTTTTGTATAAAATTCGGTAAGCAACTTTCCCAAATATCCAGTCCCTCCAGCGATTACTATTTTCATTTTTATAAGTTTAATTTTGACTTCTTAGATTGGCTTCTTTACTTGCTTTTCTTCCTTTTAAAAAGAAAATGATAAAAAGAATCATTACTATTCCTAAATAAATAGAAAAGCCTCCTACTTTTGCACTTAAAACTTCTACTAAACTTTTATAATTCGCTAGGTTATAAATTTTAATAATTCTTAATGCAAAACCTATATTCAGAAGATAAAATCCTATTTTAAATAGTTTGTTAGTTGCAAATGCTATTTCTTGTTTTTGATTAAAAATATCTAGCATAAAAATTTTACTGTTCTTAAATAAATGCTGAGACACAAAAGTTGTTAATCCGATACTTACGGGTAAATAAATTGCGTAAGCTATGAGTACTAAAGTTGTTTCCATAATTATTTGTTTTTAAAATACGTGTGTGATATATAAATTGTGAATAAATTAATTCCATGTAAGCATCCAATTAACAATAGAATAAAACTAAGTCTATTAGTAATTTCTTCAATTAATTCAAGGAATGATTTAATATTATCGATAGAGTTTAAAGTGAAAATAACAATACCAAGATTCATTAAGTAATATGCTGATCTAAGAATTTTATTAATTCCTGTTGCAAAATTCACATCATTTGGGAAGAAGTTCGCTATATAAATTTTTCCATTTTGATAGCAGGCATTTCCAACATAAACAATTGTGACTGCGGATAATAAAATATAGGTTAGATATGTAGCAAAATTCATTTTTTAAAAGTTTAGAATTAATAACAAAACAAGTATTCGATAACCTATCCATGTCCAACTCAAATACGTTGGTAATTCTAAGAGTTGAATTCGTCTCTTATGCTCAAAAAACATTAATGCAACTGTTCCGGTAAATCCAACTAAAATAACTGATTGCGGTATCGGAAATACACTACGTAACAGCATCAATTGAAATAATCCAATACATCCAAATAATGAAACTGTAATGATATTCCCTATATAATTGATTTGAGTTTGATAATCTTTCTTGATGATAAATAACAGCTGAGAAACAACCATTCCTACTGCTAAAAAAACTTCTCTTTGATAACTTGATACTGGTAAAATTTCAATCAATTCAGAGAATTTAAAAAGTGTTACCACTGTAATTAAAAGACCTAATACAATGTAGAGTAAGCGATATTTAAAGTTGAAACTCGGAGAACACTCCAGATTAAGATCTTCTTTTTTCTCAGAAGGCATAATGACTTTCCTATTGTATGAAATGAAAGAATATAACTTCCTCAATAGAAAATTAACAGGAGCAAAATTTCCAATTTTTTCAATTAAAGGAAATGAAAATCCAATAATCTTAAGCAGACTATCAATACCATAAATCACTTCTTTATTTTCATTATCAACTAAAGCTATCTCATTTGCAGCTCTTTCAATATCAACAAACTCTCGTTCGTGATTAGAAATTTTACAGTAAGGCTTTCTTCCTTCTTCATCAAGCATTTTAGTATTAATAAAAGTACTTGTATAGGCATTGCATAAAGGACAATCTTCATCGTACAATATGGTGTGGTTATTCAATGTTTTCATAGTTTATCTCTTTAATTTCATAGTTTCCAGTATATAAGTAAAGTAACTAGCAATCAGCATTGGAATTATCATAAAGTTTATTACTGGAAAATCTTTTGTTACTTTATTTAAAGTGTAAGTAATGACGAAATAGATAGAAACAACAAACCAATAAATTAAGATTCCTTTTTTAGGTTTTATAGATAATTTTTTCAAAAAAAACAGTAGTATTAATCCAACTAATAATTGATATGCCCCTAATACTACTTGAGCATATAGTCCTAATATTATTGTAACATATAGACACAAAGTGAGCGCAAAAAAAGCTCGATTTATATATCTTAAAATAATTATATATTTCATAGTTTCAGAATTTATTGAAAGTTTGTGTTTAAATTTTTTTACTTTTTAATCATTTTAGTAAAGTTAGATAATAGCCAATGTTCATCAGCTTTGATCGCTTTATCTAAAATTCCATTTACCGTATTTGTTACCGATGATAAATCATTCATTAACTTTTTAAAAGTTTCTGCTTCCTCTGAGTCTTCGTCTACTCCACTCTTCAATTCATCTAAAATTTTCAGAACTGGCTCTATCTCTCTTTTTTTACGTTCTTTGGTTACTTGTTTAAAAAGTTCCCAAATATCTTTATCAGCCACAAAAAACTCTTTTCGCTCGCCTACTACCAATTCCTTGCGAACAATTCCCCAATCAATTAAAGCACGAACATTCATGTTCACATTACCTCTTGAAATTTTTAACGCTTCCATAATTTCATCCGCAGACAAAGGTTTTGTCGAAGCTAATAACAAAGCATGTACTTGTGCCATTGTTTTGTTAATTCCCCAGCTAGTAGCTAAACTACCCCAAGTATGAATGTATTTTATTTTTGCGTCTTCTAACTTCATGTGACAAATATAAAACTAAATTCTAAACTTTCTAAAATTATTGAAAATAAAATATTACTTTGTTGAGTCTCTCACTATTAAAGATGTAGGTAAATTTATAGTTTCATGTTTAAATGGAATATTGTCTTTAGTACTTTTTATTTCCTTAATTAATTGAGCCATCGCTTTTACTCCCATTTCAAAACCTGGTTGATCAATAGTTGTCAATGAGGGTGAAATAGCTCTTGACATAAACCAATTACTGAATCCAACAATTGATATTTGTTGTGGAACATCTATACCTAGTTCATTATATTTTGTTATAACTCCTGTTGCAACCAAATCTGTGATTACAAAAATTCCATCAACATCAGGATGCTCATTCAAAATTTGTTCAGCAAAATTATATCCTTCATCAAAAGTAACTTCATTACAAGTATATATTAATGAACTTTGGTATTCAATATCATGATCCTCCAGTGCTTTTTTATAACCTAAAAAACGATCAATTGAGTTTTGAGGAATAAGCGGCCCTCTAATATGGGCGATTTTCTTACATCCGATATTTATTAAATATTGTGTAGCATTATAAGCAGCTCGTTTATCATCAATCAAAACTTTTGAGCAGTCTAATCCTTTAGCTATTTTATCAAATAGAACGACTGGTGTACCACTATTAATAACCTTTTCAATATGATCAAATCTGAACGTTTTATTTGACAGCGCAATTAGAATTCCATCTACCCTCTTGCTTGCAAGTAATTGTAACTGTTTCTTTTCTAACTCATAAGATTCATTGGAGTGGACAATTACGACATAATAATTTTCCTTCTCTGCCTCGGCAGTAATACCTTTAATAACATTCGAAAAGAAATGATGAACTAACTCTGGAATTATTAAGCCAATTGTTTTTGTTTCATTCGTTCGAAAATTAACAGCTAAACTATTAGGAGTATAGTTTAATTTTTCTGCCAATTCTTTAACTCTTTTTTTTGTCTTAGGGCTTACATCATAATAATCTTTTAATGCCTTAGAAACTGTTGCTACACTTATATTAAGAATCTCAGCTATTTGCTTTAATGTTACTTGTTTCATATTAAGAATCAATATAATAATTTTATTTATTCAGATGAATCAAAAGAAAATCGAAAACGTTTTCGGTAATTTCGAAAACGTTTTTGATTAAAAAAAACTAAAATTCAACTTTTATTTTGAAATATCTTTAAAAAACCAAACAACAAATTTTTATTTTAATAATTCAAATAATTTACAATGAGAAATTTTTTTACTAATACAATCTTTTTTACTTGTATCTTTTTGTCTTCAATTGCTTACTCTCAATCGAAAATAAAAGGTACAGTTAAAGATACTTCAGGACAACCTCTTCCTGGTGTAAATGTTGTAATAAAAGGAACATTAACAGGGAGTGAAACAAATTTTGATGGATATTTCGAAATATTAAATCTATCTGAAGGAACTTATACTTTAGTTGCTTCTTTTGTAGGATACGCGTCTTTTACAAAAAGTGTAGTATTAAGCGGTCCTGAGTTAAATATTGATATTCAGCTGATTGAAGATTCAGTTACGTTAGATGATGTAATTATAACTGGAGTTACAAATCCAAAATCTAAAATTGAATCAAGTATTTCGATAACCACATTAAAACCAAATGTAATAAATCAATCTGCACCAAGAACAACAGCTGAAATTTTTAGAACAATACCTGGTATTCGTTCAGAATCTTCTGGTGGAGACGGTAATTCCAATATTGCTGTTCGTGGTGTACCTATCTCAGCTGGAGGGTCAAAATACGTACAACTACAAGAAGACGGTTTACCTGTGCTTTTATTCGGAGATATTGCATTTGCAACACCAGATATGTTTACTCGTTTTGACTCAAATATTAAAAGTATCGAAGCTATTAGAGGTGGTTCTGCATCTACATTATCATCAAACTCTCCTGGAGGTATTATAAATTTAATAAGTAAAACAGGAAAATACAATCAAGGCTCTGTGGCTACATCTTTTGGTTTAAATTATGATTCTTTTAGAACAGATTTAGATTATGGTGGCAAAATCAGTAATAACTTGTATTTCCATGCAGGTGGTTTTTATAGAGTTGGTGAAGGAATTAGAGAAACTGGCTTTACAGCCAATAATGGAGGTCAATTTAAATTTAACTTAACTCGTGAATTCGAAAAAGGTAAGATTAGATTATACACCAAACTTCTTAATGATCGTGCGGTTGCCTATATGCCCATTCCAATTCAGGTAACAGGAACAAATTCTGACCCTACTTGGGAAAGCGCTCCTGGTTTTGATGCTACATCTGGAGCATTACATTCGGCGTATTTATCACAAAACACTGTTTTAGATGGTAATGGAAACATAAGAAGAGCTGATGTATCGGATGGGATGCATGTAAAAACTCAATCAATCGGACTGGATATTGAATTTGAAATTGCAGATGGATTAAAGCTAAGAAACAATGGACGTTACTCGGCAAATAGCGGTCGTTTTATTGCGCCATTTCCTGCTCAAGTAGCAACTGCTTCAACTATTGCTGATTCTTTTGGTGCTGGTAGTACATTAACGTATGCAAATGATGATTCTCCTGTAAGTGCCAATACACTTGTAAACAGAATTCATATGTTCGATACTGAACTAAATAACATGAACAATTTCATAAACGATTTTAGACTTAGTAAGGATTTTGATGGAATTGATCTTACTGTAGGATATTTTAAAGCAATTCAAAATGTAGCTACGTCATGGCATTGGAATTCTTATCTCCAAGAAGTTTCCGACGATAACGCTCGTCTAATTAACGTTAGTGACAACACGGGACAATTACAAAGTGACAATGGTCTTTACGCTTATGGTGTTCCATTTTGGGGGAATTGTTGTAATAGAAATTATAATACACAATATAATACCTCTGCTCCATACATGAATGTAACAATTAAAGCCAATGAGAATTTAACTTTTGATGGAGGTTTGAGATATGATATTGGAAAAGTTGATGGATCAATTGCCGCGACGGTTCAAACAGTAAGAGACATGAATAATGACGGAAATATTTCAGTGCCTGAATCTGATGTTTCTGCTATTGACAATGCTAATGCAACTCCAGTGGATTATGATTATGATTATGCTTCTTACACACTAGGTTTAAATTATAAGCTTAATAATAAGACTTCTATCTTCGGAAGATTTAGCCATGGTGCTTCCGCTAAAGCGGATAGAATATTCTTCTCTGGAGATCAAGATTTTACAAGCGACAACGTAAACGCATTAGATTTTATAGATCAATTTGAAGTTGGATACAAAAGAAAATTTGATGCTGGTGCTTTTTATGCTACTGCATTCTATTCTTCTACTACAGAGGAAGGAGGATTTGAAGCAACTACGAACTCTGTAATCGAAAATGATTATCGTTCTTTAGGTATTGAATTGGAAGGATTTTACTCTATCAATAACTTTGATTTAAGAGGAGCCGTTACCTACACAAGTGCTGAGGTAACTTCTGGAGCCAATGAAGGAAACACTCCAAGACGTCAACCAGATCTTATCTATAATTTAATCCCTACCTATAACTTCGGAAAAAATAAAAATCATGCTTTTGGTTTAAGTTTTATTGGACAAACTAAAGCTTTTGCTCAGGATTCAAATCAATTAGTAATGCCAGGTTTTGTAATTGTAAATGGATTTTTCAATGTTGGAGTCACTAAAAACTTATCATTTAACCTATCAGCCAATAATATCTTTGACTCTTTAGGTATTACAGAATCTGAGGAAGGAAGCATTACAGATAATGCTGTAAATTTCGTAAGAGCAAGACCTTTACCTGGACAATCTTTTTCTTTAGGTGTAAGGTATAATTTATAATATAATTATATAGTTTGTTTTTCATTGAACCTTAAAAACGGTTTGTCTAAAAAGACAATCCGTTTTTTCAACTAAATCATTTGATTGTAAATATTATGGCGCAAAAAAAGAAAATATTAAACTTTTGGCAAATCTGGACTATGAATTTCGGTTTCTTCGGAATTCAGTTCAGTTTTGGACTACAGCAAAGTAACATGAGTTCGATATATAAGTATCTCGGAGCTGTAGAAGAAGAGATTCCTATTTTGTGGTTGGCTGGACCTGTAACCGGTTTAATCGTTCAACCAATAATTGGTGCGATAAGTGACGGTACTTGGTCTCCAAAATTTGGAAGACGAAAACCATTTTTCTTGATTGGTGCCATATTAGCAAGTGTTGCATTACTGTTGATGCCTTATTCAAAAACTGTGTGGATGGCAGCAAGTTTACTTTGGATTTTAGACGCTGCAAATAATATAGCAATGGAACCTTACAGAGCCTTTGTGTCGGATAAATTAGATAAAAGCCAGCATTCCTTAGGTTTTTTAATGCAAAGCTTTTTTACCGGACTTGGGATTACCTTAGCAAATTTCACACCCGCTATTTTAATAGCTTTAGGCTTCTTTGCTTTAACAGATACCATGGAAAATGGTATTCCTGTTTCTACCTATTGGGCTTTTTTCATTGGCGCTTTTGCATCAATTTTTTCAATACTCATTTCTGTATTTACCACAAAAGAATATCCTCCATCTGAGGAAGAATTAGCCATAATAGCATTACAAAAAAAAGAAGGAAATATCCTTTCGAGAACAATAAAAGACATATATGTAGCTTTTAAAGAGATGCCTTTAGCTATGAAACAACTTATTCCTGTAAAATTTTTCACTTGGTATGCAATGTTTTGTTACTGGCAGTATTTAACATCTGCCTTATCTTTATCGCTTTTTGATACTTTAGATGTGGAATCGAATGGTTTCAAAACCTCTCAATTACTAACGGGTCAGTACAACGGTTCTTATAACATTGTATGCTTTATTGTTGCTTTAGCTTTAGTTCCTTTAGCTAAAAAAATAGGAGCAAAAGGAGTTCATTTTATAAGTTTACTCCTTGGAGGAATTGCTGTTTTTAGTATTCCATATTTAAGCAACTCTTCTATTTTATTTTCAATACCAAATCCATTTGGAGAAAACTCTATTGAAATTTCTCAATTATACTTATACACTGTTGGACTAGGAATTGCATGGGCATCTATGCTGGCAATGCCATATCAATTATTAGCAGGCTCTGTTCCAAAGCATAAAACTGGAGTTTATATGGGAATTTTTAACATGTTCATTGTTATCCCAATGATTATTCAAATTATTTCTATGCAAACATTTGTTTATGATTTATTAGGAAAAAACCCAGTAAACGTAATTAAGCTAGCAGGGTTATTTTTGATTATAGGAGGTGTTTTCACATTATTTATTAAAGAAAGAACTATAGTAAATGAATAGCAATTACATTAAAGCTAAAGAACTATTATTAATAGCTAGTTCCCAAAATGGATTTCTAGCCAGTGCTAAGCAGATAACAAATTATAATCGAGTTTGGGCTAGAGATGGTGTTATTTGTGGATTAGCAGCTCTATTAGATGGTGATTCACAACTTACAGAAATCTTCAAAAACACATTAGAAACTCTTGCTGAAAATCAACATAAACATGGAAACATTCCTTCTAATGTTTATTTTAATCAAGATAAAACAGAAGTGAGCTTTGGTGGTTTAGCAGGTAGAGTCGATACAATACCTTGGTTTATCATAGGCATATGCAATTATGTACACTTTACCAATGATCATAAGTTTCTAAAAAGAATGATTTCTTCAATAGAAAAGGGACTGGATTTATTAGAATGCTGGGAGTTTAACAATAATGATTTAGTTTATGTTCCTCGCTCTGGTAATTGGGCAGACGAGTACATTACCGAAGGACATATTCTATATGACCAACTATTAAGACTATGGGCTTTGAGAGCTTTCAATAAAATCATTCCTTCTGAAGATATAACAAAGAAAATTCATCTTATAGAGAAAAAAATTAAACTCAATTATCGAAAACACAACTCTTCCGGAGAAGTTTATCATCCGAACGCCTATAAAAAACTACCACATTTAAAGTATTGGGCTGCATCAATTACTCCATCTGGTTATCAAATTATGTATGATGGTTTTGCCAATTCTTTGGCTATTTTACTAGATATTGATTCAGAGTTTAATTTTCAGGTATTTAAATACTCTGAGCAATTAAGAAAACTTTTGACATTACAGTTAATTCCCGCCTTCTGGGAGCCTATTGAAGAAGAATCTCCCAATTGGAATTTACTCGTAGATAATTGTAAATATGAGTTCCGAAACTCACCTCATGAATTTCATAACGGAGGAACCTGGCAAGTTGTTAATGGTTTTTATGCGGCGGCCATCTCTAGTATAGATAAAACAGCTGCTAATGATGTACTAAAATATATTAGAAAACTAAATAAAATTGAAAACTATTCTTTTTATGAAAATTTCAATTCGAAAACAGGAGTTCCTAATGGTGTACCAAATTGTACATGGAGCGCCGCTGGTGAAATAATTGCAACTCAATTTTTAAATGGTAAAAAATTATTAGTCTAATGGTTATAAAAGATATTGATATATTTTGTGTAGGAGAAACTATTGTTGACCTAATTGGAATTGAGGCTAAAGACTCTATTAAAAATACAAATAAATTTGAGCGTCATTTAGGAGGCTCACCAACCAATGTAGCCTTAAACTGTAGTAAATTAAAATTAAAGGTGGCACTTGCATCTTCCGTGGGTGAAGATAATTTAGGTAACTATATACACGAAGAACTAATCAAAAATCAAATAGATATAAGTTGTGTAAAGCTGATAGATAATATGGCAACTTCAATTATATTGGTTTCCAAAACAACTGAAACTCCTGATTTTATTCCCTATCGTAATGCAGATTATTATATTTATGAATCACAAATTAAAGAACACACAATATTAAGATCGAAAATTTTTCACACAACATGTTTTGCGTTAAGTAGAGACCCAGCGCAAACTACGATATTAAAATATGCGGAATTAGCTTATAAAAATGGCAGTAAAACAAGTATCGACTTAAATTTCTCCTCTAAAATATGGACTAATAGAGATGATGCTCTTAAGGTTATTATGAAATATTGTAAGTACAATCCACTAATTAAAATAAGTCTAGATGATATGCATCGTATTTTTGGTAGTACTATGTCTGAGAATGAAATGTTTGCTTTTTTTCATAATCAAAATGTAGATCTTATTTGTTTAACTAAAGGAAAAGAAGGTGTAGTTATATCGGAACGCAATAAAAAAACCTATGCTTTTCCATCCATAAAAATACCTAACATTAAAGATGCAACAGGTGCTGGAGATGCTTTTTGGTCTGGCTTCTTATATGGTTTTATACATGAATTTACTATTGAAAAATCAGTACAAACTGGTTTGCTTATTTCTGCTTTAAAACTTCAAGGTAAGAATATTAACAATTATTAAAACAATCTTTTTTACTTCTATTTTATATTTTCTTGTAATATTTTAATTTCTCGATTTACTAACTAAGTAAATATTAAATTTTGAGTACCGATTTTTATACTTCTTCAATTCTTCCTCATGCAGGAATTATCATTAAGATCTGTAGAGCTTATACAGATTCTCAAGAGGATTTTGAAGATTATTATCAAGAAGCTTGTTTACAAATATGGAAAAGTAGAACTGCCTTTCAAGAAAAATCGAAATGGTCTACTTGGATATATCGAGTTACGCTAAATGTATGTTTAACACTTTCTAAGAAAAGTCAGCGAAAAAACTATACTACCATGCATAATGAAGCTTCTGTAACTAATAATGCATTTGAAAATGAAGATTTGAATTTACTCTATGATGCTATTAAAAAACTATCAGAGGTTGACAGAGCTATTATTTTATTGCATTTAGAAGAAAATCCGCACAAAGAAATTGCTGCCATTATTGGAACTAGCGCTAACAATATTGCAGTTAGAATAAACCGAATTAAAAAACAATTAAAAGAACTATTAGATGGAAAAATCAATTGAAAAAATATGGAATGAGGCGTTTATAAATGAGCAATCTATGTTGGTTCCAAAAATAAACGATTTATATAATCAAAAATCAAAATCAATAATTCATAAGATTCAGCGTACCTATGAATTTGATAATAAGGGATTACTTCCTATAGCTGGTATTGTTGCCATAGGCGGAATTTTACTTTCAGAAACCATTATTGGCTTATACGGTACCTTATTAATTTTATCGCTTTACTATTTCAACACAAAATTATTAAGCAGGTTTGACACTTTAGATGTAAAATCTGACAACCTAACGTATTTAAAGAATTACAGAGCTATTATGAATTCTGTAGCGAAAGCAACTAAACGAATGTTTATTTTTATACTTCCTTTGTTAGTACTTTCAATTTTTGTTTTAGCCTTTTTTGTTAAAGAAAACAGCTTTTTATCTAAGTATATTTCAGAGGACACTACGTTATTAGAAATAATAGGAATTGGAGGTTCAGTAGCGTTAATTGTATCAATTATTTCGATGGTAGCTTTTAAAATTTCTACACAACTTTTATACGGAACCTTACTTTCTAAATTAAATGATATTATTAACGAAATAGAAAGTTTACAAACAACATAATAGAAAAATCAATCGTCATCTTTTCTTAATTGACTTCAGATGACGATTTTTTCTATTTACAAGGTTTTTTTCTGAAGAATGGTTAATCCAATTCTGATTTGTTCATATGAAACCTCTTCTTTTAAAAACTCAAAATACGGCTTTAAGGCAGTTTCATTACCTAACACTTTTTTAGCACTTTGAATTAATTTCAACGTATTAGCATCTATAAATTTATCTAAACTAATATCCTTTCCTTCTAAATATAATTTAGCTAAGTGTGAAAAAATGGTTTGCTCTTTTAGTCCTCTTTGAATCGCAATATCTTCAACAGAAAGTCCTTCCTGATATAGTTTATAGGTTTCTAAAGTGGTGTCTTTTTTACCTTTTTTCTTTTCTTTAATAAAGGTTTTGATTTCTTCCATAAACTCTCCTCCATATACCTCAAGTTTTCTTTGTCCTACACCACTTATCGCTAAGAATTCTTCATCTGTTTGAGGTCTCTGAATTTCCAATTCACGCAAAGTAGCATCACTAAAAATTAAATAAGCCGCAATATTTTCTTCTTCGGCAATACGATAACGCAATTTTCGTAAGCGTTCAAAAAGCGTATTACTAGTACTAGTTTTTTTCTTAGATACTTTTTCTTGCTTCGGACTTTCTTTTGAAATCTCTATAGGAGTAGTTAACTCAACTTTTTCTCCATTAAATAATACTTTTTCTGAAAATTCGGTTAATTGAAGTGTGTTATTTAAATGAAAGGCAATTTGACAAAATCCTTGATTAACCAATTGAATAAGATAATGTTGCCAATCTCTCCAAGAGATTTCTTTACCAACGCCGTATGTTTTTAATAGCTGATAATTTTTATCCAGAATAGCAGCATTTTGAGCACCTCTTAAAACATCTATCACAGTTCCCATAGCTTCTTTACCTTGCAAACGATAAATTGCAGAAAGTGCTTTTTGCGCAATAACGGTTCCATCAAAAAATTGTGGCGGATTTTTACACACATCGCAGTTTCCACAATTCTCTTCAATTAACTCTCCGAAGTAACTTAGCAAAATTTTCCTTCTACAAACAGTCGCTTCCGAAAACTGCTTCATTCTCTCTAATTTGGCTTCTTGCACCTCTTGATTTGCTGTATTGGCAATGAATTGTCGTAACTGAATTACATCTGCATAACTATGAAACAATAATGCATGAGATGGAAGCCCGTCTCTTCCTGCACGACCAATTTCTTGATAATATCCTTCAATGTTTTTGGGCATGTTATAATGAATTATCCAACGCACATTGGATTTATCAATTCCCATCCCGAATGCTATTGTTGCACAAATAATTTGAACATCATCTTTTATAAAACTTTCTTGAGTTTCTGCTCTTTCTTCAAAAGATAACCCAGCGTGATAAGGTCGTGCATCAATACCGCTTTGTGATAATTTAGCGGCTAATTGCTCAGTAGCTTTTCTACTTAAACAATAAATAATTCCAGACTCATTAGGACGTCTATTGATGAACTTAGTAATTTGTTGTACTCTATCATTTGCAGGACGAACCTCTAAAGCTATATTTTCTCGATTGAATGAACTTATGAAACGTGTAGCATTTGGAATAGCCAACTGTTCTAAAATATCTTCTTGTGTAGCTTTATCTGCTGTTGCTGTTAATGCTATTACTGGAACATCAGGTAATGACTTTTTTAAAAATGCTAATTGTTTATAGGACGGTCTAAAATCATGTCCCCAAGAAGAAATACAATGCGCTTCATCAATTGCAATACAACTGATATAATTTTGATGAAGAATATTTTGCAATAATTGTAGACTTTCAGGAGCTACATATACCAACCTTACTTCCTTATTAACTATCACATCAAAAACATGTTGCTGTTCTTCTTCTGTTTGACTACTATTAAAATACGTCGCAGAAATTCCATTCGCTTTTAAACTATCAACTTGATCTTTCATTAAAGCAATTAAAGGAGATATCACTAAGGTAATTCCTTCAAAAAAAAGTGCAGGTAATTGAAAACAAATAGACTTTCCTCCACCGGTTGGCATAATAACCAACGTATCTTTCTTTGCTAAAACATTTTCAATGATTTTTTGCTGTTCTAATCGAAAGCTATCGTAACCAAAATTTGATTTTAATTTTTGTAATAGGTCTTTTTCTACAATTGGCTCCATGCTGCAAAAGTAGTAATAAACCTACTCTTCATCTAACATTTGGTCTATAGAAGTTAAAAAGCTTGTGGCATTCCAATCGGCTGCCCCAGATTTATCCACTCTAATATTCCCTAATTTATCAAACACAAAAGTTCTTGGTATTGAAGTAATTAAAGGTAATTCATTTAAATAATTTCCAATGGTTTGATACACTGGAAATTCATAACCTTTCCTTTTGAAGAACGCAAGTACATCTTCCGCGCTTTCATCTGTAATAAAAACAAAGGCAACTTTGTCTTTATACTTCGAATAAAATGCTTGTATTGAGGGTAATTCCGCAACACACGGAGGACACCAAGTTGCCCAGAAATTAAGAAACACTACCTTACCTTTAAATTCGTCAAAATTAATATCATCCGTATTTAAGCCGTTCAATTTCCAATTGTAATCAAAAACACGAGCACTTGTTTCTACTTTTTCAATAGATGGGCTAAAAGAAATCTGACGTATAAACCAAATTCTACTTGGTTTATACAACAACAAAAAAATTGCTATTGCAAATAGTAAATTGGATAATGTAAGGTGTTTTTTCAAATCGTAATTAGATTAAATTCAAGCAAAAGTACTTATAGTTTTTTCTTTTGTCATAGAATTGACTATAAACTAACAGTACCTTTTTATAAAATCTAGTTAAAATTTTTGTAAGATTGAACGAAATAAAACTACCAATAGAAAGAATTAATATCATTTAAAATATAGATGAAAGATACATTAAAAATAGATATCGTTTCAGATGTTGTTTGTCCGTGGTGTAATGTTGGCTACAAGCACTTACAAAAAGCAATTGATGAATTAAATATAGCCGATCAAGTAGAAATTGAATGGCAACCTTTTGAGTTAAACCCGCATATGCCAGAAGAAGGTCAGGATTTAACAGAACATATAACTCAGAAATATGGCTCTACAAAAGAACAACATGAAGCTTCTAGACAGCGATTGGTTGAAGCTGGAGCTAATGTTGATTTTACATTTGACTTTTATGAAGGTATGCGAATTGTAAACACTTTTGATGCTCATGTTTTACTAGAGTATGCTAAAAAATTTGGCAAACAGACTGAATTAAAAATGCGATTAACTACAGCTTATTTTAGTGAGCGAAAAGATGTTTCTAAAGAAGAAGTTTTAAGAGAAGCTTTAGTAGCTGTTGGTTTAAACACAGATGAAGCTTTAGCAAAATTACAAGATGATGAAGCTCGTTATGAAGTTCAAAGCAATAAGCAACATTGGCAAAATCTTGGAGTTAGATCTGTTCCAACAATTGTTTTTAATAGAAAGGAAGGAGTTACTGGTGCACAACCGATTGAGACCTTCAAAAGCATTTTACAGCAATTCGTAGAAAAAGTGTAGGGAAATCAATCTTGACAAATAAAATACAAAAGCCTCACTAGGATCAAATTAGTGAGGCTTTCTTTATAAAATTCTTAGAATTATTCTCCTTTTATACTTTTTACAAAACCTGCAGTTCCCTCCACACCATCTTTATCTAAACTTTTAATAAAAGCAGATCCTATAATAGCTCCATTTCCATATTCACAAGCTTTTGTAAAAGTTGTATTATCAGAAATTCCGAATCCAATAATTAACTTACTTTTTAAATTCATTGATTTAATTCTTTCGAAATAATCAATTTGCTGTTCAGAAATTTCACCTTTTGCTCCTGTAATTGATGAAGAAGCTACCATGTAAATAAAACCTTCTGTTAACTCATCTATTTTACGAATACGTTCATCTGGAGTTTTTGGTGTAATTAAGAACACATTCGTAATTCCATATTTCGCGAATAAGGCTTTATAATGTGTTTCATATTCTACCATTGGTAAATCGGGAATAATTACTGTATCGATACCGCAATCAATTACTTTTTGACAAAAAGCATCTTCTCCGTATTTGATAATTTGGTTTACATATCCCATTAACACTAATGGTGTTGTATTTTTATCTTTTAAAGATTGAAGTTGTTCGAAAACAACATCTAAGTTCATTCCGTTTTTTAATGCAACAGAACTACTATGCTGAATAGTTGGTCCGTCCGCTAAAGGATCTGAATATGGTAAACCAACTTCGATAAAATCAACTCCGTTACTTCCTAATTCTGAAATAATTCTTTCTGTTCCATGTAACTCTGGAAATCCTGCCGTAAAAAATATAGATAAAAGGTTTTTATCCTTCTTTTGAAATAGTTGTTGAATTGAGTTCATTGTTTTAATTATTCTTTGTCATTGCGAGGAATAAAATGACATGGCAATCTCACAGATTCCTTCATTTCATTCGGAATGACGCTATTATTTTAAATTCTTTGTCTTTGATTCCCGCCTTACTGAAACAAGTTCAGAATAAGCCGCGGGAATGACATTGAAATTTTACTCCTCTAAATACTTAATATACGTTTGTAAATCTTTGTCTCCTCTACCCGATAAATTAATTACCACAACTTGATCTGACTGTAATTCTAATTTAGGTAATACCGCAAATGCATGAGCAGATTCTAAAGCTGGAATTATTCCTTCCAATCGTGTTAATTCAAAAGCGGCTTGTAAAGCTTCTGAATCTGTTGCATTCATGAACTTTGCTCTCTTAGAATCGAACAAAAATGCGTGTAAAGGTCCAACGCCAGGATAATCTAATCCTGCTGAAATAGAATAAGGTTCAGCTATTTGTCCGTATTCGTCTTGCATTAAAATGGTTTTGCTTCCATGAATTACTCCAACCTCTCCTAATTGAGACGTTGCAGCACTTTCTCCAGAATTTACTCCTAAACCAGCAGCTTCAACGGCAATTAACTCTACCTCTACATCCTCTAAATAATGATAAAAAGCTCCGGCTGCATTACTTCCACCACCAACACAAGCAATAATTGTATCAGGATTTTCTTTTCCTGTTTTTTCTTTTAACTGCCATTTCATTTCTTCTGAAATAATTGCTTGTAAACGAGCTACCATATCTGGATGTGGATGTGGACCAACAACAGAACCAATTAAATAAAAAGTCTCTGGGTTCTGAATCCAATAACGAATGGCTTCATTAGTTGCGTCTTTTAAGGTTTTACTACCACTTGTAGCAGGAACTACTTTTGCTCCTAACATTTTCATTCGTGCAACATTAGGTGCTTGACGCTCAATGTCCTTTTCTCCCATGAAAACGATACATTCAACATTCATTAATGCACAAACCGTAGCTGTTGCCACACCATGTTGGCCAGCACCTGTTTCTGCAATAATTTGAGTTTTCCCTAAACGCTTTGCTATTAAAATTTGACCAACTGTATTGTTTACCTTGTGCGCTCCTGTATGATTTAAGTCTTCACGCTTTAAATAAATATGAGCTCCATATTTTTCTGATAAGCGATTTGCATAATACAACGGACTAGGACGACCTACATAATCTTTCAATAAAGCTTTGTATTCTTTTTGAAATGATTCAGACTCTATAATTTCAATATAATTGTCTTCTAGCTCTTTTACGTTTGGATATAATAATTCTGGAATAAATGCTCCCCCAAACTCTCCATAATAACCGTTTTTGTCTGGATTATATTTCATTTTTAAACTTTTTAAGTTCTTTTATAGATTTTAAACCGGGCTTGGTTTCGAATTTGCTGTTTACGTCTAGCGCTACGCAATATTGAGATTCCTGCCTACGCAGGAATGACAGTACATCTGGCACTTCTTCTAAACCAATTCCTCCACTTAAGAAAAATGGTTTTGTTGATGGATAATTTTTCAACACCGTCCAATCAAATACTACTCCATTTCCTCCTCTTTCTTTTCCTTTTGTATCGAATAAAAAATAATCTACTACTGATTCGTATGCTTCAAGAATTGAAAAATCAAAAGTGTCTTTAATTCCAAAAACTTTAATGATCTCAACTTTTGGCAATCGTTTTTCCTCTCGACTGCGCTCGAGATGACTTTTTAGTTCTTTGATATAAGCTACAGATTCGTCTCCATGCAATTGTATAGCTTCCAACTTATACTCTTCAGCAAGAGAAACTAAAATCTCTAAATATTCATTTACAAATACACCTGTTTTTTTTATTCCTTTAGGAATTTCAGGTATAATACCTTCAAAGTTTCTTTTAGATCTTTCGTAGAAAATAAAGCCTAAATAATCAGGTTTTAATTCAGCAACTTGCCGAATATTATCTACGTATTTCATACCACAAACTTTTAGTTTCATTTGATTAGTTTTTGTCATTACGATTCCGAAACTTCGGAAGAAGTAATCTCTTTTAAGATCGCTTCATCGTTCCTCCTCGCGATGACGATTAACAAATTTGATTTATAAAGTCTAAACAAGCTTCTCCTGGATTTTCTTCTTTCATAAAGTTTTCTCCGATTAAAAATCCTTGAAAACCGTACTCTTTTAATCCTGTGACAATTCTTGGATTGCTAATTCCACTTTCAGAAACTTTGATTGCCGAACTTGGTATTTGATTTGCTAAATTGATAGAATGTTCTAAATCAACTTTAAAGGTTTTTAAATCACGATTATTGATTCCTATAATCTTATTATCTAAATCAGAAATTTTATCTAAATCTTGTTGATTATGAACCTCGTATAAAACTTCTAATCCAAGGTCGTTAGCTAATTGCCCATAGTTCTTAATTTCTTCTGCAGTTAAACAAGCTGCGATTAGTAAAATCACATCTGCTCCAATAGCCTTCGCTTCTACAATTTGAAAACCATCAACTACAAAGTCTTTACGAAGAATTGGCTTGATATTATTAATTGTTCTTGCCTCCATTAAATCTGCCATTGTACCACCAAAGAAAGAAGTATCTGTCAATATAGACTGTGCTGCAACATTTGCATCCAAATACCCATTTGTTACTTCTGTAACAGAAACCTGATCGTTGATAACTCCTTTTGAAGGAGAT
The DNA here is from genome assembly GCF_004345825.1 of Tenacibaculum skagerrakense. Lineage (GTDB taxonomy): Bacteria > Bacteroidota > Bacteroidia > Flavobacteriales > Flavobacteriaceae > Polaribacter > Polaribacter skagerrakensis. The sequence goes on along the minus strand of NZ_SLXM01000001.1, from coordinate 819,614 downwards.
TGTCTTTTAAATTCGGCAATAATACCCGTAGAACCTTTCTCTGTTAGAGAAGCTTTCAGTGAAATTGGTGTTCGTTTAAAACTTGGACTTTCAACTAGTTTTTTGACAGGAACTGCTGCTTTAATTTTAGCTACTTCTTGCCTCTTAAAATTTATTATTTTCTCTAAAATTGTCATATACTTAATTGTAAATTTTAAATTAAGAATTACGAATTATTTCTTTCTTAAAATCGTAATTGAGAATTTATAATTATCTAGGAGTCACGAATTGTTTTTTGTATACTCCCAATTATTTTTAATATTTCTTCAGAATCTCTCAATAGTGGAATCGTTTCTTCATTTGATAAGTAGTTTGTATCATTAAGTAACCTTATCCAATAATTAGATTCTCTCGCTTCTTTATAAGCAATTGAAAGCTTTGCATAAAAATCTTTTCTACTTTGCCCTCCAATTGCTTCTTCAACATTTGCTCCTATAGATGTACCAGAACGCAATAATTGTTTACTTAAAACAAATTCCCTTTTCTCATTTGATAAATGTTGATATAATTTCACCATTTTTACAGCAAACGAATAACTTTTCTTTTGAATAACATTTTCTTTTTTCATATTTCACAATTTGTAATTTTTAATTCATAATTAATTTAGTTAAACACTCTTTTGCCTTTCCGCTGAATAAAGAAGTTTTAGCTTCTTCAAAAGCAGTAGAAAAATCCTTGTTTAAGTCTATAATTGTTAATGCAAAGGCAGCATTTGTAAGCACAACATTATTTTGTGCTTCTGTACCTTCTCCGTTTAATATTGCTTTGAAAATTTTTGCTGCAGCTTCTACTGAATTCCCTCCATAAATATCTGATTGTTCAACTCGTTGTACTCCTAGATCTTCTGGAGTAATTAATTGTTCGCCTTGCTTAGTAAACAATTTAAAACCTCCTGTTAACGATATTTCATCATAACCATCTAAAGCGTGAACAATTCCATAGTTAGTACCTTCTTCTTGTAAGATATAATTGTATAACCTAGCTACCTCTAAATTAAATGTACCGAGTAATTGGTTTTGTGCAAAACTTGGGTTTACCAAAGGTCCTAACATATTGAAAAATGTTTTCATTTGTAAAGATTTCCTCACTGGTCCAACTGCTTTCATTGCTGGATGAAATTTAGGAGCATGTAAAAAACAAATGTTTGCTTTTTCTAACTGAGATTTTAAAATAGATTCATCATTAGTAAATTCATACCCAAAACTTTCCAACATATCCGAAGAACCAGATTTTGAAGACACAGAATAATTACCGTGTTTGGCAACTTTTTGACCTGTACCGGCAACCACAAATGACGTTAACGTAGAAATATTGAACGTATCTTTTCCATCTCCTCCGGTTCCAACTATGTCAATTGTATTGAATTCTGATAAATCAATTTTAATTGCTAATTCTAATAATGCTTCTCTAAAACCTGCCAGTTCATCAACCGTAATTGGACGCATCATAAACACCGTTAAAAATGAAGCTAAATGGGCCTCATTATAATTCTCTTTAGCAATATCAATTAAAACTTGTTTTGCTTCGTTTTTTGTTAGCCGTTTATGTTGATATAAATCGTTTAAAATCGCTTTCATATTAATTATGAATTTTAAATTACTAATTACGAATCTCTATTTTTGAAAACATTTCATTCGTAATTCATAATTCTCAATTATTAATTCTTTTTCACACTATTAATAAAATTCCTTACTAACTGCTCTCCAACTTCTGTTAAAATGCTTTCTGGATGAAACTGCACAGCGCTAATTTGATATTTTTTGTGACGGATAGCCATAATTCCTCCGTCTTCATCAATTGCCGTCACCTCTAACTCTGCAGGTAAATCTTCATTAGAAGCAATCCAAGAATGATAACGAGCCGCTGGAAAAACCTCAGGAACACCGTTAAAGATTACAGCATCTGGCTTAGTTACTTTCATATCTGTAGCTACACCATGAAAAACTTCATTCATATTAATAATCGTGCCTCCAAAAACCTCTGTAATAGCCTGTAAGCCTAAACAAACTCCGAAAATTGGCTTCTTCCCTGCATAGGTTTTAATCACTTCTTTTAAGATTCCTGCTTCATCCGGAATTCCTGGACCTGGAGATAACATAATTAAATCATAATCTCCAACTTCTTCAATTGAGATTTCGTCATTTCTGTATACATCAGGATATTTATCGGTAATTTTTTCCACCATGTGGACCAAATTATACGTGAACGAATCGTAATTGTCTAAGATTAATATTTTCATAATTATATTTTTTCCGCTAAAGTCAATGCTTTCTTTAACGCCGCTAGTTTATTATTTACTTCTTGCAACTCTTTTTCTTCATCAGAATGAATTACAATTCCTGCTCCTGCTTGATAATACAACACATTATTTTTACTGACGAAAGATCGAATTCCGATAGCCAAGTTTACATCTCCGTTTAATCCTAAGATTCCAACTGCGCCACCGTAAAAACCACGAGATTGGTTTTCATAAGTATCTATTAATTGCATCGCCTTGTACTTTGGTGCTCCACTTAATGTTCCTGCTGGGAAAGTGTCTCCAACTATCTTAATTGGATCTCCTTTTAATTGTCCTTGAACTGTAGAAACCAAGTGAATTACATGACTAAAATATTGCACCTCTTTAAACACTTCAACAGTTACATTTTCTGCATGTTTACTTAAGTCGTTTCTAGCTAAATCAACTAACATTACGTGCTCAGCAGTTTCTTTTTTATCTTCTGAAAGTTTCTTTCCTAGCTTAATATCTTCTGCCATATCTCCTGTTCTTCTGAAAGTTCCAGCAATTGGATTGATAATAGCTTTTCCATTATTAATTTTAATCTGAGCTTCTGGAGAAGACCCCATTAATTTAAAACTTCCATAATCGAAATAAAACAAGTAAGGTGATGGATTTATAGAACGTAATGCTCTGTATACATTAAACTCATCTCCTTTATAATGTTGCTGAAACTGACGCGATAAAACCAATTGAAAAACATCTCCTCTTTTACAATGTGCTTTAGCTTTTTTTACATTTTCAATAAACTCTTCACTAGTTACATTAGAGGTTTCTTCTCCTTGAATTTCGAACTTCTGAGTGTTGAATGCTTGTGCTTCAATAATCGTTTTAATCTCTTCTAATCTTGACTCTTCTCCTGCTTCAAGATTTTCTATCAATTGCATTTCATCATTAAAATGATTTATAGCTATAATGAATCTGTAAAAGCTGTACTGCATCATTGGAATTGCAGATGGAGCATCTGGATTAGTTAATTTAATAGTCTCAAAATACTGAACACTATCATAAGTAGTGTAACCATACAAACCATTAAAAGATTTTAATTTCTCGTCACAATCAAGGTCAATTAATTGAGTGAAATCTTTATATAATTCATTAAAATTTCGGTCTATCTTTTGACGCTGAATCTCTTTGTTTTTAATAGAAACTGAAAAATCATTTTTATCTGCTTTGAAGGAAATAATTGGTTCAATACAGATAAAAGAGAAACTCTCTTCTTTACTATGATAATCAGAACTTTCCAAAAGTAACGTATTGGAATACTTATCTCTTAAACGCAAATACAAACCTACCGGAGTAACTGTATCTGCTATTTTTTGTTTACAAATTGTTTTAAACTGTAATGGTTTCATTTTAATTTGGTCAATAAAAAAAGGCTTATCATGAGATAAGCCTTTTTCGTTAATATTTATATATAACAAGATGGTCTCACTAACGTAAGTTAAGAGATATCCACCACCAGTTATTTAATTGTATCGTTTTCATTTGCAACAAATTTATAAAGTCATTTTTATCTAAACAAATATTTATTTAAAATTTTTTATTTGATAGTATTGAAGTGCGTTTACAACATAGACCAATGGCGCATTCCAGTTGATTGTTACTTCATTAGAAGCATAAGAACACCAAGTATCTGAATAGGATTTTGCAGGCATCTTACTAACATATTCACATTTATCTTGCTGTCCTGGTTGCGGACCACCAACCACCATTCCTGGAACAGGTTCTTCTATTTTATCTGCTTCAGATATTCTATGATGAGGAAACTTTGGTGATTTTTCTCCTATCCCAGTAATAAAAGAAATACTTATTCCATTTCTTCCTAAAAAATAATCCAATCCAACAAAAGCAGCTTCTAAAAAAGATTCATCATTTGTAATTTCATATGCCTTTACCAAATACATTAATTGATTTCCTGCTACACCATTACTTCCCCAAACGTAATCTTTACCTTTCATAGCAACTCTCATTGGTTCAGTCTCAATCCTACTTCTTAACTCCGAAGCCTTCTCTAACAGTTTCTTTTCAGCTAAACCCACATTAATATATTCTTTGAATTTGCTTTTATGTTTAGTTATAGAATACAAAGCCAGAGCACTTGCGTCTTGCCACCAAGGCACTTCATTTGAAATTACTTCTACCTGAATATCATTTACATACTTTTTGTTTTTTGTGGTTATAAACAGTTCAACTGCCGCCCATTGAAACTCTCCTAACAAATCATCGTCTTCATACTGACCTGTTTTAACTCCTTCTGGATTTCTAAAATAATCTTTAGGATGTTCTTTAGCCCATTTAAAAGCTTTTTTTGAAACTTCTAAAAGCTTCTTAGCATATTCTTTTTTTGTATCAAAATTTGAGAAAATTCGTGATGCTAGCGCTGCAACAGCTGCAAAATTTAGCGTTGCTGATGTACTCTTCTTAACAACATATCTATCTAAATTATATTCATTTGGCATGATTGCTCCAGAGAATTTCAATCCGGTAAGTTTATGATATACTCCTCCATCAAACGGGTCTTGCATTGATAACATCCAATCTAAATTCCAAATTAATTCATCCAAAATATCAGGCATATTATTTCCTGATTCTGGAATATGAAATACGTTAGTCTTATAGTAATCACTATAATTTTCATATGCACTTAATAGAGTATACATACTTATTCCACTATTCGTAACATATTTATTATAATCTCCAGCATCAAACCAACCTTTAGATCCAGAAATAATAGTTCCTTCAGGTCTATTTTTAGTTGCAGCCGAACTATGTATTTTTACCTTATCATCTAACAAACCAGCTGTTCTCTTCCATTTTCCAGCATATTTCTCGTTTAAATCAATTGAAACTCTATTAAAATAGTAATACTTAAATACAGCTTCAGACAAACTATTATAAGGCGTTTTCAATATTTTAATTTTCTGTTGAATCCCTCCTATTGAAAGTTCGTATTCTCCAGCAATGTTTATTGAACTAACATCAATTATAGAAACATATTCTCCTGAATCTTTCCACAAAGAACTCTTAGCTGTTTCGCCTGAAATAATTATTTCTTTGTTTGTGTCTCTTATAGTATAACTAGCTTTATCAAATTCTTTTTCAGTAACAACAGAAATTAATTTAGGTCTACCCACCGCATACCCAACTTGATTATAACGAATAGAGACAGCTAAGTCTTTAATTTTCTTTTGACAAGAAGCGGTTAATACAGTAAATAATAGTAAAATACAATTTAGAAACTTCATTATTTAGGTTTACATTTTGGAATATCCTTACAAATTACAACTAAAAACGCATCAAAAAATATCAAATTTTAATTCAAATACTACAAAACACCTTTTAAAATTACAATAAAACATCAAAAATAAATTAAAGGTTACAATATGAAATCAAAATTTAATTTTTAATTTTTATAAAGAAGTATATTCAAGTAATTTGAACCATAATTAAAACAACAAGAATTAAAAATTACTATATATTATGTGTGGAATTGTATGTGCGTTTGATTTAAAAGAAAAATCGGAATTATTAAGACCTCAATTATTAGAGATGGCGAAAAAAACTCGTCATAGAGGTCCAGATTGGAGTGGAGTTTATAGTGATGATAAAACTATTATGGCTCATGAAAGACTTGCCATAGTTGATCCTACATCTGGACAACAGCCTTTATTTAGTAAAGACAGAAGGTTTGTACTAGCAGCAAACGGAGAAATTTATAACCACCAAGAGTTAAGAAAACAGTTTGAAGGGAAGTATGATTTCCAAACGAAATCGGATTGCGAGGTGATTTTAGCTTTATACCAAGAAAAAGGAGAAGAATTCTTAGATGACTTAAATGGTATTTTTGGTTTTGCCATCTATGACGCTAAAACTGATGAATATTTAGTTGCTCGCGATCATATGGGAATTATTCCTCTATATATGGGATGGGATAAAAAAGGAACTTTTTATGTAGCTTCTGAGCTAAAAGCTTTAGAAGGATTTTGCAACAAAATAGAAGTTTTTCCTCCAGGTTACTACTATACTAGAGAACACGGATTACAACGTTGGTATTCTAGAGACTGGATGGAATATGAAGCTGTTAGAGAAAACCAAACAAGCATAGATGAGTTACGTGACGCCCTAGAAGCAGCTGTGCATAGGCAATTAATGAGTGACGTTCCTTATGGAGTACTTTTATCTGGCGGTTTGGACTCTTCAATTACCTCAGCAATCGCAAAGAAATATGCTGCAAAAAGAATTGAAAGTGGCGACGAAGAAGAGGCTTGGTATCCACAATTGCATTCATTCTCTATTGGATTAAAAGATTCTCCTGATTTAGTAGCTGCAAAGAAAGTATCAGACCATATCGGAACTATTCACCATGAAATCACATTTACTATTCAAGAAGGATTAGATGCTATTCGTGATGTTATTTACAACTTAGAAACATATGATATCACAACAGTAAGAGCCTCTACACCTATGTATTTAATGGCTCGTGTAATTAAATCTATGGGAATAAAAATGGTATTATCAGGAGAAGGAGCTGATGAAATTTTTGGAGGGTATTTATATTTTCACAAAGCACCGAATGCTGAGGAATTCCACAAAGAAACTGTTCGTAAACTTGACAAATTATATCAATATGATTGTTTAAGAGCCAACAAAAGTTTAATGGCATGGGGAATTGAAGGTAGAGTTCCATTTTTAGACAAAGAGTTTATGGATGTAGCCATGAGAATTAACCCTGAAGACAAAATGATTAACGGAGAACGAATGGAAAAATGGGTGTTACGTAAAGCTTTTGAAAGTTATTTACCAGAAAGCGTAGCTTGGAGACAAAAAGAACAATTTTCTGATGGTGTAGGCTACAACTGGATTGATACCTTAAAAGAGTTAGTTGAAAGTGAGGTTACAGATGAGATGATGCGTAGTGCACATCATAGATTCCCTATTCAAACTCCAAGAACAAAAGAAGAATATTATTATAGATCAATATTTGAAGAGCATTTCCCTAGTGAAACTGCGGCATTAACTGTACCATCGGTTCCATCAATTGCCTGTAGTTCTCCAACAGCTTTAGCTTGGGATGAAAGTTTTAGAAATCAGAATGAACCAAGTGGAAGGGCTATAAAAATGGTTCATGAAGACGCATATTAATATGCAAATTTTTAAATTTTAGTTGTGTTAAAATCCTGCTTTATGCAGGATTTTTTTATTAAAAAAGCCTCACGTAATATGAGGCTTGTAGTGTAAATAAATTTTTCTTGATTAATTTGAAGCTACAAAGAATGGTGACAAATTAACTTTTGCATTGCCTCTTGCTCCATAATAATTTGAATACGATTTATTCTTTTCTATTGTATAAAATGAATCTACATAATCATCATTATTTGTATACCAACTATTAGGCATTGCTTGAATAATAGCTCCAGCAACTTGACCTAAAACGTTTACCCAAGGTTGAGTTGACACTGTTCCTATGATTTGAAAAACACCATTCACTATAGTTGAAACTAAATCTTTATAATTAGTATTATCATCTTTCTCAAACAATTGAATATTTGCAGCCTGATATTCATAATCATCCCAGAATAATAATATTTGATTCGGATAATAATCGCGCTTATCATGATCCAAATAATACATTGGAATCACTTTAATTTCTGGAGAATTGCTCGAATCTTTAATTCCAGACGTAATTGCATACACTTCGGCAGCTCCACTAATCCAAGCTTCTTCATCATCATTCAATCTAATCTTATCAAGTTTTGTTGTTTCTAAACCTTGAGCTCTTGAATTTAAATCCGAAAGATTATTACCTAACTTTTCAAATCTAGAGTTTTGAACTCCTTCTTTTCTTAGATATTCATTCATTAATGCCACTTCTCTTTTTAAAGTCTCAAAACCATTCGTTTCAACAACAATAACTGGCTGATCTGGTACTTTGTTTACATCCAAATAAACAACTTCCTTGTTCATATTGTAAGCCTCAATAACTGACCAATTTTTCTCGTCTCCTTCGGGAGCAAAAGAAAATAGAACATTTGAAAAATCTTTAGTCTTGTTTGAATTTAACATCCAAAGCTCTAAAATTTCAATCTTGTCAGGAGTACCTTCATTAGCAAAAGATTCAAGCTTTGAAGCTTTGGTAGCTAAATTTTGATAAGAAGTTGATTTACCAACAAATGAAGCACTTTCATCAAGAACTTTTGATAATGGAACACTAGGTTCTTGATTTTCTAAAAGGTGAAGTGTTTTGGTTTTAAAACTTTGATTTTTCATTAAATCAATCAATTCTAAAGCAACTTCCTTTTTATTGACCTGTTGATCAACATTTAGAAGTCCACTTTCAGATTGATAATTTAACTCTTCTGAGTTACTACAACTCGACATTACAGTTGACGCAATAATACCTGCGAATAAAATTCGGGGGAATCTCATCTTTATAAATTTTTATATGTTAATAATGCTTATAAAAATATCAAAAACACAATAAAAAACAAATAATTTGTTAATTTTATTTATTAGTATTAATTAAAACTTTTTTTTAACAATTTAAAATCATTTTTTTAACATTAATTAACAATTATTTTCTTTCTAAGCAATAAAACTCATTTTAAAACGGTTTAAGACAAAAATAATCAACCAAGAACAGCCTACACTATAAATTAACCCAAAAATTAAATCTAAAGACCTTTTTAGGCGATTTAAGCCATTTTTAAGTTTTAAACAATTGTTGATAATTTTAACTTAAAATTGCTTAAAAATTATATTTCATGGGTAAAAAGTCGTAAATTTGTTAGCTACCGATTCGCTGTACTAGCGAATTTTTTATGGGAACAAATCATTATTGAATTCTCCTCCCTAACGATAGTGATTTTAAAGAGGACAAAAACATAAAAGACATAAAACTCAAAACATGAGCGAAGAGAAAAAACACAATTATTCTGCCGATAGTATTCAGGCACTAGAAGGAATGGAACACGTAAGAATGCGTCCTTCCATGTATATTGGTGATGTAGGTGTACGTGGTTTACACCATTTAGTGTATGAAGTTGTAGATAACTCTATTGATGAGGCATTAGCTGGACACTGTGATATTATCTCTGTTGACATCAATGAAGACAACTCAATTACAGTAAGAGATAACGGACGTGGTATTCCTGTAGGACTTCATAAAAAAGAAGGGGTTTCTGCACTTGAAGTTGTAATGACTAAAATTGGTGCTGGTGGTAAATTCGACAAAGATTCGTATAAAGTATCAGGAGGTTTACACGGAGTTGGTGTTTCATGTGTAAATGCACTTTCAGACCACTTAAAGGCTACAGTGTACAGAGAAGGAAAAATTTGGCAACAAGAATATGAAAGAGGTAAAACGTTATATCCTGTAAAAACTGTTGGAGAAACAGATAAAACAGGAACAGAGGTTACATTTTCTCCAGATACTTCAATCTTCCAACAAACTACTGTTTACAATTACGATACGTTAGCAACTCGTATGAGAGAGTTAGCTTATTTAAATAAAGGTATCACTATTACACTAACAGATAAGAGAAACAAAGATGATGAAGGAAATGATATTTCTGAAACATTTCAGAGCGATGAAGGATTATCTGAATTTGTTAGATACCTAGACAGCACTAGAACTCCAGTTATTCAGCATGTAATTTCAATGGAAGGAGAGAAAAGTGGAATTCCAGTTGAAGTTGCTATGATTTATAATGATTCATACGCTGAAAACCTACATTCTTATGTAAACAACATTAACACACACGAAGGAGGTACTCACTTATCTGGTTTCAGAAGAGGATTAACAGGTACATTAAAGAAATATGCTGACAATTCAGGATTATTAAAAAATGTAAAGTTTGAAATTTCTGGTGATGACTTCCGTGAAGGTTTAACAGCTATTATTTCTGTTAAGGTTGCTGAACCTCAATTTGAAGGGCAAACAAAAACAAAATTAGGAAACAGAGAAGTAACTGCCGCAGTATCTCAAGCAGTTACCGAAATGCTTACAGATTATTTAGAAGAAAATCCTAATGATGCTAAAACCATAGTACAAAAAGTAATCTTAGCTGCCCAAGCGCGTCATGCTGCTCGTAAAGCTAGAGAAATGGTACAACGTAAAACTGTCATGAGTATTGGAGGTTTACCTGGTAAATTATCTGATTGCTCAGAAACTGATCCGGCTCAATGTGAAATATTCTTAGTCGAGGGAGATTCTGCAGGTGGTACTGCTAAGCAAGGTCGTGATCGTAATTTTCAAGCAATTTTACCATTAAGAGGAAAAATCTTAAACGTTGAAAAAGCGATGCAACATAAAGTTTTTGAAAACGAAGAAATCAAAAACATGTTTACTGCTCTTGGAATTTCGATCGGAACCGAAGATGATCCTAGAGCTCTAAACTTATCTAAGTTGCGTTATCATAAAGTAGTTATTATGTGTGATGCCGATGTTGATGGTTCTCACATTGCAACCTTAATTTTAACCTTCTTCTTCCGTTATATGAAAGAAATGGTTGAACAAGGATATATCTATATCGCTACACCACCTTTATACTTGGTTAAGAAAGGTCAAAAAAGAGAATACGCTTGGGATGATAACCAGCGTGATTTAATTAACCAAAAAATGGGCGGAGGAGCTACAATTCAACGATATAAAGGTCTTGGAGAGATGAACGCTGAACAATTATGGGACACTACTATGAATCCTGAGTTCAGAACATTGCGTCAAGTTACTATTGATAATATGACGGAAGCTGACAGAATCTTCTCTATGTTAATGGGAGATGAAGTACCTCCTCGTAGAGAATTTATTGAAAAGAATGCAAAATATGCTAATATCGATGCTTAAAACATCCATATAAATTTCAAAAACCTCCGTAATTGCGGAGGTTTTTTTATGAAATCTCTTTTCATTATCCCTAAGCTTTATCTATAATTTCTTATTTTTACTATACTTAACAATAAAAATACGAAATGAAGAAATTATTATTTTCCCTCGTAATAACCTTCTTAAGCTTGTCTAGTTTTAGTCAAAACGGACCAGAAGGAATTCTATTTTCTAGTCTACAAGATGCAAATAGGTTAACTCAAGCATACATGAATCCAGCTATGAAAGGATTAATTTACAGTATGAATAACGGTTGGTACCACACAGCTAAAGTTCACAAGAAATTTGGTTTCGACATCTCTTTTGGTGTTAACGGATCAATGATTCCTTCTAAAGACGAAATGTTTACACTTAATAATCTGACTTCTGTCAATCAACCAACAGGAACAATTACTTCAGCAACTGTTGGAGGTTCTGAAAATGATGGAACATTAGCTTCTGTAACTTTTCAAGAAAATGTTGGAGGTGTAAACACAACCTATACTGGAACTTTTGAAATGCCTGGAGGAATTAAAGAAGATCTTCCTTTTAATGCTGTTCCTGCACCTTTTGTTCAAGCTAGTTTAGGTTTACCTTTTAAAACTGATGTTATGGTTAGATTTGTTCCAAAAGTAGGTTCTGATGACGTAAAAGGTAATATGTTTGGTTTTGGTTTAAAAAAAGAAATCACAGATTGGTTTGGACCTATGGATAAAACACCTCTGCATCTTTCTTTATTAGCTACCTATACTAACATGGGGGTTGATTACACAATAGTCGATGACAACCCAAGTGATAATATTGATATCCAAAATGGTAAGGTTGATTTTAATTTGAATTCTTATACAGTTCAGGCAATTGCTTCATTAAACTTTCCCGTAATTAACGTATATGGAGGTATTGGTTATACAGGCGGAAGCTCTACATTAGATATGCTAGGAACTTATACTGTTTCATACAATACTTCTTTAAACCAAAGAACATTAACTGACCCATTGAATCTTGATTTTGATGCTAGTGGATTTAGAAGCACTATTGGAGCTAGATTAAGCCTAGGCTTCTTTAAAATATTTGGAGACTATACTATTCAAGAATATAATGCGGTTAATGTGGGAATAGCTTTTAGTTTTAGATAAAAACAAACTTTTTAAAAATAAACGCAAGCACTTGGAAATTTCCAAGTGCTTTTACTTTTTTATGACTAGGCAAATAGCTATTTTTGTGCATCTTATTAATAATTTTCAATAAAATATATATAAAATGAAAGTAACAGTTGTAGGAGCAGGTGCTGTAGGCGCAAGTTGTGCCGAGTACATTGCTATTAAAAATTTCGCTTCAGAAGTTGTTTTAGTAGATATTAAAGAAGGTTTTGCAGAAGGTAAAGCTATGGATTTAATGCAAACTGCTTCTTTAAATGGTTTCGATACTAAAATTGTAGGAACTACTGGAGATTATAGCAAAACTGCTGGTTCTGATATTTGTGTAATTACTTCTGGAATTGCTCGTAAACCAGGAATGTCTCGTGATGAGTTATTAGGAATTAATGCTGGTATTGTAAAAGCAGTTTCTTCAAGTTTAATTGAGCATTCTCCAAACACAATTATCATTGTAGTATCTAATCCTATGGATACAATGACCTATTTAGTTCACAAAACAACTGGTTTACCTAAAAATAGAATTATTGGAATGGGTGGTGCATTAGATTCTGCTCGTTTTAAATACAGATTAGCAGAAGCATTAGAAGCGCCAATTTCTGATGTTGACGGAATGGTTATCGGTGGTCACTCTGATAAAGGTATGGTTCCTTTAACGCGTTTAGCTACTCGTAATTCTGTTCCAGTTTCTGAATTTTTATCAGAAGATAGATTAGAGCAAGTTAAAGAAGACACTAAAGTAGGTGGAGCTACATTAACTGGTTTATTAGGAACTTCTGCTTGGTACGCTCCTGGAGCTGCTGTATCTGGATTAGTTCAAGCTATTGCTTGCGACCAAAAGAAAATCTACCCATGTTCTGCTTTAGTAGAAGGTGAATACGGATTATCTGACTTATGTATCGGTGTTCCTGTTGTTTTAGGTAGAAATGGTATCGAAAAGATCGTTGAAATCAACTTAAGTGAAGCCGAAAAAGCTGCTTTAGTTTCTTCTGCTGAAGCTGTTAAGAACAACAATACAAGTTTAGAGTTCTAAAAAACTTTAAGCCTAAAAATTATTAAGCAATCTCATTTTGAGGTTGCTTTTTTGTTTTTATATTCGTTTAAAATCTTTCTAGTGGAAATTAAGTATAGAAAAGTACAACAGCAAGACAACCCTCTTTTAGCCAAAATGATTAGAGGTGTAATTGAAGAATTTAATGCTCCAAGAACAGGAACCGTGTATTCTGACGCTTCAACAGATACTCTTTTTGAATTATTTCAAGAACCAAAAGCTGTTTTATGGGTTGCAGAATACAATGGAGAAGCAATTGGGTGTTGTGGTATCTTTCCTACAGAAGGATTGGAAAAAGGATATTGTGAATTAGTTAAATTTTATATTTCAAGTTCCGTTCGTGGAAAAGGCATCGGAAAAGAATTAATGGTAAAAAGTATCGCTTCCGCTAAAGAAATGAATTTTACACATATCTATCTTGAAAGCTTACCTCATTTTTCTAAAGCCATTTCTATGTACGAGGAATCAGGCTTTAAAATTATTGAAAAACAACTCGGTAATTCAGGTCACTCAAGCTGTAATATTTGGATGCTAAAAGAACTCTAACATATTTGAATAAAAAAGCTCGAGATATATCTCGAGCTTAATATTTTAGTCAACAATTCAACTACTTAATATTTAGTTTTTCTAGACGTAAAGATGAAGACTTCTTCTTTCTGCTATATTCTAATAATAAAATATAACCTACCTTAGCTGGTAAAACTCTAAAGTTTTTAGACTCTTTTGATAATTCAATATTATCTACAGTTAATTCACCTCCGTCTTGAATAATAGTTTTAAAAACAAATCCTGCTTTTCTTTTCTCTCCTTTTTTCTCTTTTTTATCTGATGCTCTTTCGTAATCAATAAAATTAGCATAAAAACGATCTCTTTTCACGTCTCTTTGAGAATATACAAAATCAAAACCTCCTAATGCTTTGATCATGTAAGCACTTAATTGCGGACTTCCAAAATCTGTTAAATTTTGAATTCTTGATTTCCCTTTTTCAAAAACTTGAACATCCGCTAAATTAAAATCTTTATCAAATTTAAATATATACACATCTTTTATTGTTAACTGTGTATATCCTCCAGCTTGAATTCCGCCCCCAGCAGCTGCTAAAATCCCAGAAGCAACTCCTAATGCACTTACTGTTTTTTTATACTGCTCACCAATTCCGTAATACTCACCCGATTGAGTTTTAATAATATCATGAAAGAAAATATATCCTATATCTTTTAGCTTGTTATTCTTTTTTACAGGTAAAAACTTACTAACATCTTCTTGCCATGAAATTCTTTTAGAAAAAACAACTTCACCTTTTTCATCATATTGCTCTGTATACAGCCCTAAACTTTGTGCTTTTGCAATTTTAGCGTTTGGTTCATAATATTGTCCCATTACCGAAATCTTACCGTCTTCTGAGATAAAAGAGTTTGTAATTAATTTTGGATCATTTTTATCATAAACTTTTTCAAATAGTTTTTCACCTGTCTGAGAATTTAACACAATTGTTGTAAACTCTCTCTTAGCAGACATTCCTTTTGTTCTAACATCTACTAATACAACAAATTTATCATTTAATGCTACTGGTGTAACAGAATGAAATCCTCTTTCTGAAGGAATGAATTCATATTTCCATGGACTTACATTCTCATTTGAAGGATAAAAATCTAAAACATACCCTGTTCCTTTTCCATCAAAATTTGGCGTAATTAAAATAAATCCTTTGTTCTTTACAGGATGTAATACTGAACTTAAAGTACCTGCTCTAAGTCCATTATTAAAAAGTCTTGCAACTTTTTTATCTAAGGTAATAACTATATCATCTTTAGGGTTTGCTTTTCTATCAAAACCTTTAAGTGTTAATGTTTTCTCCTTATTATTAAAAAGCGCAAACATTATAGCCTCATTATTGAATGCATTATCTGCTAAAACAATTTTTTTAGAAGCTTCAAACTTCTTTATTGCTACATCATTTAGATTTTTATCCAAGATATTTACTGCAAATTCTCTCATTCCTTTTTTTAGCTTATCTACTTCATAAAAGAAATAATATCCATCCACATCGTTTGCATCATCAAGGAATGCTCCAGTATTTTTAACCTTAAATTCAACCATATTTTCTATGGTTTTAGTTTGCGCCGAAACTACATAAGTCCCAACAAATAATAGTACGTAAAGTAACTTTCTCATCGTTTTTATTGATTTAGTTTAGTGAAAAATTGGTTGATTTGAGTGAACTCTTCACTCTTAATTTTATTGGCATATTCTTGACAGAAATAAAAGCCTATTTTTCGAACATCTTTAATTTCTAAATTGTGTAAAAATGTTCTTAGTGCATTTAAATTTTTCTCTGTTGCAAAAGGACTTGATTGTGGTATTCTTTCACCAAAAATATGTTCAGATTTTGTGATATACGTTTTCTGTAAAGCTTGTGCTAACTTGGTAATTAAAAAATCGGAAGTATTTCCTTGTTGAATTTTTTCTAGCAATAAGTAAAACGCTAAATCTAACTGATTAAAATAGAGCAACGTATTAATTTGATCTTTGAATGCATACGCTTTTAAATCTTCAAAAGAAACTGAATTATTCGATGCCTTAGAAACACTACTTTTTAATTTCTTAATCCTATTTTCAATATCTGGATGAGTTTTTATTGAGTCTTTTTCCCACCATTTTAAATCATCTACTTTTTCTTCAATATCAAATAGTGTTTCTTCCTCTTCAAGCCAATAGTTCTTGAATTTATACTCATTAAAATTAAAAATACTATCAATTTTTATGTTGGTATTAAAAATACCATCATCAAACGTTTTAAGCCTGCTTAAAGCTTTATATGATGCACTTGCATTGTACTTTGTCTTTTGAAAGAAAATTAATCCTAATGAATCTGCTTCGTATTCTTTCACTCTTGAGTTTTTCAAAAACCCATAACTCAACTCTTTTAAAAGCTTCATCCCTGCTTTATTTCTTCCATAAATGGTAAGTCGAGCATCTCTAATCTTTCTTTTATATTCTTTAGAATTAAGCTTCTCTACCCTTATTTTTACACTTTCATTAACATGATTTAAGTACTGATGTGCTAATTCATGACAAACAATAAAAGCAAACTCGTCTTCATTCTCTAAAAAATGAAATAAACCTAAATTAAACATGAAAGTATTGTTCCCAAAACATGAGGCATTAGGATCTAAATGTCTATTCATAAAAATCAAATCCTCTGTTTGATTTATCGTAGGATTTTTAACCTTTACCTCACCAACAATTGAGGTGATAAAGTTGCTATACTTATTATCAAAAATAAATGTGCTATCTAAAAAAGCTTCAACTATTAACTCTTTTCTTTTCTTATACTCTTTTTTAATTTTTGACTTGTATTTACCTTCTAGTAAATCTACTTGAAAATCATAATTAACATCAATTTTTTCAAGTATTTGCTGTTTATTTTCAGGAATAAACACTTGAGCAAAAGAACATTGAAAAGCAGTAAAGAAACCTAAAGCAATTTTTAACGACAATCTTTTTTTCATAGGCTGCAAAAATAACACTTTCTTAAAATTTTGCAAGAAAATGTTAAAATATTCTTAACTAGTGTAAGTCTTCGGGATATTGCTCGTCTATAGATAAAGAGACGTATTTAAAGTTTCTTTTTCATAGTTTTTCATAGCAATTTCCCGCTTCATCTTGAAGCGGGTTTCTTTTTTTTGTAGTGATGAGGATTTTCTCGAATCCCCTTTTTGAAAATTTTACGTAGAATCCCACGAAAACTACTATCAATTCTTAATAAAGTATCCTTAAAAATCTCCCCTGGTCTTCCTCTAAAAGATGTTACATGAAAAGTATCAGATAATAGCACTGGAAAATCAGAAAAATAATAATTAGAAATGCAACATCTTTCTTTATCAACAATAACTTTACTTACCGAATGCCAAGAGTTTTGATGTGTAACCATAACAACCAATCTATTATATTTACTATGAATTGTTACCTGATTTTCTTTTAATCCATCGGTCCATAATTCTAAATTACCTCCATAATCTATTAACCAATCAGGCGTTACATAATATAGTAAATTAAGAACACGCCACATATTTCGATCTTTATCATGAGAATTGTCGAGATGAGGATTTAAAAAGCTACCATAATTCATTATCGACAAACCACCAGCGTAAAGAGATTCGTCTGGATAAATATTGTTTAACTGGCAAATTTCACCTATTAATTTAACAACCTGTAAGCTTTGAAATGCATAAATGACTTCCTCAAGCAACTCATTATAATTATTCATTTGATAAGCTACATATTTCTTCTCTCGAATATCATTTTTACACTCTACCTCAGTTACCGAAGGAAAAACACGATAAATCTCCTCGACAATAGCTTGAGGCAATAAATCATCTATAAAAAAATATCCTATTTTATCTTTACTATGATAAAATTGTTGAGTTAATGAAATCCTTTCAGATAAAATCTTATCATATATGAGCTTACTTATTTCTTGCCTCTTATATTCCATGCTAATATGTATTTTAAAAATGATAATCCATAAAAAAGAACAAATAAAATTTTCCTACTTAGTTCTGTTTTTAAAATCGCCTCTTCCTTGTACATTTTCCAAAACCCCTTTTTTGAAACTCCTGAAGAAAGGCATTTCGCTATAAATCCATCATAAATGATAACAGAAACTTTTTCTTTGTATAGTTTTAAGTTTAAATGATAATCAGCCAATATATCAAATCTACTATCATAATTTAACGACTCGAACAACCCTCTTCTAAAAAAAGTACCTTGATGATGTACAGGATTCCTTAGCCAGATGGTTAAATTCCAACTAGGTTCCTTTACTTTCTTCTTTTTACTGTAAATAAATGGATAATCACCATCAAACTCATATAAAACTCTCCCAAAAATAAGGTCTAATGAATCTATCAGAAAAAACTTTGATAAACTATCCAATACATAGCTATCAAAAAACTTATCATCAGCACCTAAAAAATACAACCACTCTCCTGTTGACTTTTCAATTCCCTTATTCATGGCATCATAAATCCCAAAGTCTTTCTCCGAAATATAGTAAAAGGGAGTTCCTAATGTTTTTAAATATTCTTGTGTTCCATCTGATGAAGCACCATCAATAATCCAAACCTCATAATTATCAAATACCTGAGATTTTATACTTAAAACACATTGCTTTAACTTTTGTAAGTTATTGTATGATGGAATTATTATGGAAACTTTTGGTGTAATACTTTTCTAATTTTTAAAATATTGATTTAATTTCTGCTCTTCTTTTTCCCAACACAATATTTGTTTAGCTTTCCTTTGATTCTTCCTGATTTCACTTCTTAAATGTTCATCATTCAGCAAGTGTTTTATAGCTTCCGCTATTTCTTTTGGATCATAATTCCCAACAGTTATACCAACTCCAAATTCTTTTACTATTGTATTTATTTCGACCAAATTCCCCGAGACTATAGGTAATTCTGCATGAATGTAATCAAATAATTTATTTGGAAGTGAAAACTCAAAACTCTTTCCCAAAGGTTCTTCTAATACAATTCCTATATCAGCTTTTGTTGTGTAATTTGGTAAAACTTCATGCGGTACTCTTCCTAAAAAATGAACTCTACTCTGCATTTTTTCCTTAATAACAAAAGTTTTTAAATCTTCTTCAACTTTCCCATAACCAATAATTACCAAATCTACTTCTTCTAAAAAATGTAAAGCCTTTATCATTGGCTTCAAACCTCTTCCCGGATTAAGAACCCCTTGATATAAAACAACTTTATTCTTTGTTGGAAAACTTACTTCTTCTGAAATAATATTTCTTTTATGTAATGGTAAATTTCGAATTAAGCCCATATTGTTTTTATAGCGATCATTATAAAAATCAACAATTGACTGACTTACTGTATATGATTTTTTAATCCTGGGAAGAAAAATATCCTCTAGCTTCTTCCAAAAACTTTTAACAAAATTTCTTCCTTGTAACTCTGGACCTTCTGAAAATAGTTCATGACTATCATAAACCAATGTTGTATTTCTTTTCAGTTTACTAGCAAAAAAACAAGCTGTTAATGTATCTAAATCATTTGAGAGAATATAGTCATGCTTCCTGAATAACAAATAGAAAAACAATCGAATATTGTACTCTGCATAAAAAAGAAAGTTTTCATTGAACCAATGTTTTGTTCTATGAATTTTATAATTTCTTTCTACACTAATAGTGTTAGGTAATACTCTACCGTACACAAGAACTTCAAATCCTTTTGTAATTAAATAAGTACATACTTTATGTACTCTCTGATCTGTAGAAACATCATTAGTTACTGCAACAAAAACACGTTTCTTTTTTGTCAAGTTCTAAGAGTTTTGGTTTGGCTGTGGTTGTTGTTGTACAACTTCAAACAAATTCCCTCCTTCACACTTCACCGTCTTTTGTTTGAACTTAACAATTAACTGATAATCGTGTGTGGCCATAAGAATTGTTTTTCCGCTTTGATGAATTTCATTTAACAGTTCCATTACCTCCAATGAAGTTCTTGGATCCAAATTTCCTGTAGGTTCATCTGCTAGAATTAACTCCGGATCATTCAATAACGCTCGAGCTATAGCAACTCTTTGCTGTTCTCCTCCAGAAAGTTCAAAAGTTTTTTTGTAGTATTTTTCTTTCATACCAACCTTATCTAGCACTTCGTAAATTTTATCTTTACGTTCATGCTTATCTTTCCAACCTGTTGCTTTTAATACAAACTCTAGGTTTTCAAAAACGTTTCTATCATTTAACAGCTTAAAATCCTGAAATACAATTCCTATTTTTCTTCTTAAAAAAGGAATGTCTTTCTCTTTCATTTTTTTTAAATCGAAACCTACAATACTTCCCAAACCTCTCTGAAGTCTTAAATCTCCATAAAGTGTTTTTAGCAAACTACTTTTTCCACTTCCTGTTTTACCAATTAAATAGTAAAATTCTCCTTTTCGCAGTGTAAAGTTTATCTTTGATAATACTAAAATGTCTCTTTGATAAATATCTGCATTTTCAAGATGCAGTATAGGTTGCTTCATAAAAAGTACGTTTTTACAAATCTATTATTTATTATTCATTTTAGCCACTTTTTTTATTTTTGAACTTTAATTATC
Organism: Tenacibaculum skagerrakense; assembly: GCF_004345825.1. Classification (GTDB taxonomy): domain Bacteria; phylum Bacteroidota; class Bacteroidia; order Flavobacteriales; family Flavobacteriaceae; genus Polaribacter; species Polaribacter skagerrakensis. The sequence goes on along the minus strand of NZ_SLXM01000001.1, from coordinate 799,106 downwards.
AAACAAAACAAAAAAAACAACGTTATTTCTTTTGGGAACAACGAATAAAGGTAAATTTAACGTATGAAATATATATTCATTTTATTTTGCTGCTTCATAGGTATTTTAAATACAGAAGCACAGAAAACTGAATTCCAAACCAATACAGATGCCCAGTTTCACAGAGCTATGACCTTATATAACAATAAGGCCTATTCTGGAGCTCAAAGAATTTTTAAAGAAGTTTCGGCAACTACCTCGAAAGTTAATGTAAAAACAGATTCCGATTTTTACGACGCCATGTGTGCAATTAAGTTAAATCAGACAGATGCAGACGATCAAGTATTAGAATTTGTTCGAAAACATCCTTACAGCAGTAAAAAAGAAAAGGCTTTTTTAAACGTTGGTAATTACTATTTCGCGAACAGAAAAGCTTCACATTCTCTTAAGTGGTATCAAAAAGTTGATGAAAAACTATTAAACAAAGAGGAACAGAAGGAACTGAATTATAAAATGGGATATGCTCTTTTAGTTTCTAATTACTTAAAAGATGCTAAGGAACGATTTGCACCACTTCTAGGAGATCCAAGATATGGAACTGACGCACGTTATTTCTATGGTTATATTTCTTACAAACAACAAAACTTTGGAGAAGCAGAAGACAATTTAAGTCAGCTTGCCGATAACGAAACCTACAAATCGAAAGCTAATTACTACTTATTAGACATGGCTTTTAAAGGCGGTAAATTTGAAAAAGCTGTTCAAATTGGAGAGAAAATATTACCTACTGCCGAGAAAAAGCAAAAATCAGATATCTGTAAAATTATAGGTGAAAGTTATTTTAATCTTGAGAAATATGAACAAGCCGTTCCTTATTTAAATCAGTATGAAGGAAAAAATGGCAAATGGACCAACACCGATTATTACTATTTAGGATACTCTTATTATAAACTTGAAGATTATGAAAGCGCAATTGGGCAATTTAATAAAATTATTGGCGGTCAGAATAGCGTAGCACAAAACGCCTATTATCATTTAGGAGTTTGCTATCTAAAAGCTGATAAAAAAAATGAAGCCTTAAACGCTTTTAAAAATGCAAGTGAAATGGATTTTGATCCTATCATTGCTACAGACGCCGATTTAAATTATGCTAAATTGAGTTATGAAGAAGGAAATCCATATCAAAGTGTACCTGAAGTTCTAAAAGCTTTTATTTTAAAATATCCAGAATCAGAACACCGTCAAGAGATTGAAAGTTTACTAGTTACTTCCTATTTACACCAACAAGATTATCAGGGTGCTATTAATTATTTAAATAGCAATAAAAATTCAAAAAATAATGATTTAGCAAATGAAGTTTCACTTTATAGAGGTATTCAATTATTTAACGAGCAAAAATTAAGAGAAGCTTTACCAAAATTTGATGTTGCTACTAGTGCTAAAAATGACACTATCAGTAATAAAGCTAAATACTGGTTAGGAGAAACAAATTACCAACTGGGTAATTATGATAAAGCACTAAAGACTTTCAACTCTATCAATAATTATGAGTTTAAAGATTCAAAAACATTAAACTATAATATTGGATATACTCATTTCAAATTAAAAGATTATGAGAACTCTGCTAAGTATTTTCAAAGCTTTTTAAGTCAAGAAATAAATGATAATGACTTAAATGATGATGCTTCCAACAGATTAGGAGACTCTTTTTATGCTTCAAAAAGATATTCTGATGCTATTAAAGCATATGACAAAGTTATCAATGAAGGAGGCACTGGATCAGATTATGCTCAATATCAAAAAGCAATGAGTATTGGTTTAGCTGGAGATGCTAATGGAAAAATAGATGCGTTAAATAAACTTATCAAAGACTTTAGTGATTCTAACTTAAAAGACGATGCTTTATTTCAATTAGCCACTATTTATACTTCCAAAGGAAAATCGCGTCAAGCAAAAAGCACGTATGATAAAATTCTAACCGATCATCCGAATAGTAGTTATGCTCCAAGTGTTTTATTACGTCAAGGATTATTATTTTACAATGAAGGTAGTAATAGCAATGCGCTAACAAAATTTAAGGAAGTAGTTGCTAAATATCCTAATTCTGGAGAAGCTAGACAGGCAGTTTCTAATGCTCGAAATGTGTATGTAGACTTAGGAAAAGTAGATGAATATGCTAAATGGGTTAAGAATATTGACTTTATAAATGTAACCAACAGCGACATTGATAATACTACTTATGAAGCCGCTGAAAATAAGTTTTTACAAAATAATGTTTCTAGAGCAATTGAAGGATTTCAAACATATCTTAGAGATTTCCCAAATGGAATTCATGCTTTAAAAGCTAATTTTTATCTAGGACAGTTATTATTTAATAACAAAAGAAAGGATGAAGCAATTGTAAATTATCAATATGTAACTAAACAAGCTAAAAACGAATTCTCTGAAGAGGCTTTATCGAAACTTAGTTTATTGTATTTAGAAAAAGAACAATGGGACAAAGCTATTCCTCTGTTAGAACGATTAGAGAAAGAAGCAAATACCAATCAGAATATCATTTTTGCTCAAAGTAACTTAATGAAAGGGTACTACAATAAAAAAGAGTATGCAAAAACAGTCCAATACGCTGAAAAAGTATTGAGTAATGGTAAAATTGATCAAATTGTTGCTGAAGATGCTCGAATTTTCATTGCGCGATCTGCTATTGAAACTGGTGATTATGTTACAGCGGAAGAGTATTATTCTGTTTTAAATGAAACGGCAACTGGAGAATTAAAAGCAGAAGCACTATACTACAAAGCGTTCTTTTTAAATGAGGCTAAAGCGTATGAAGATTCAAATACAGAAGTGCAAAATTTAATTGCAAATTATTCCACTTATAAATATTGGGGAGTGAAAAGTTATATCGTAATGGCAAAAAATTATTACGAACTGAAAGACGCATATCAGGCAACGTATATTTTAGATAATATTATCAAGAATTTCACCCAGTTTAAAGATTTAGTAGAAGAAGCTAAAAACGAATTAAGCAAGATTAAAAGTAAAGAAGCAAAAACTAACGAATCTATCAATTCCCAAAATTAAAAATTCATGAAAAGATATATAGTTACAACAATATGTACTTTGGCTTATGGTGTTGTTTTTGCTCAAACCAAACCCAACACTGAAAAAGCTAAAGACACTGTTAAAACAGAAGTTGTAGAAGTAGTTACTTCCTATGCTCCTAAAGTAACAGATGCTTTTAAACTTAAACGAAAGCCTGTAATAGAATTATCAAAAAAGGTACAGAGAAAACCTTTAGATTATAAAATAAAGTCAGTTCCTGTAATTTCTACTTATATTCCTAAAAGTGGTGTTTTAAAAGGCATTGATGTTGGAGATCGTGAACGTTTATTTAACAATTATGTTTCCTTAGGTTTTGGTAACAATACCACTCCTTTTGTAGAAGGATATTTCCATAACAACAGTGCTTTTGAATACGAATATGGTGGTAAAATTAATTTTATTGCCTCTTCTGATCCCGTAGCCGATACTCGTCTAAACAGTAGTTATTATAATGCTAGTGTTGATTTATTCTTAAAACAAGAAATGCGTTATTATGATTGGACCGCTGGTTTCAATGCGTATCGAAATAAGTATAATTATTACGGATTACCGTCAAATATAACTTTTCTAGATCCTACTGTAAACAGTATTGATCCGGCACAAACTCATAAATACTATAATATTTTTGGTTCTATTCATTTTCCAGATAGAGATTTACAAGAAGTGAGAGGTTCTGTAGCTTATTTTGCAGATGCTTATGAAACAGATGAACTTCATGCTGATATAGATGCGCAATTTGCATTTCCTTTTGGTCGATTTGGATTAAACTTAGACGATTTGAAATTAGGTACTTCTATTAATTTTATAAATGGTGGATTTGCAAGAAGTTATTCGGATCCTTTAACTGAAATTAGTTATAGCTTTGCTACAGCAGGAATCAACCCTAGTTATTCTTTTTCGTATAAAAAATTTGATGTAAAATTAGGCGCAAAAGCATATTATTCTTTTGATTTAGAAAATACTGAAGGAAAATTCTTCGCCTACCCTGATGTTGAAGTCAACTATCCAATCATAAAAAGGTATGCTAATATTTATTCTGGAGTTACTGGTGATTTAACTGTAAACTCATTTCAGAGTTTAACATCTCAAAACCCTTATGTTTCTCCAACATTAAATATTACCCAAAGTAGCGAAGCATTAAACTTTTATGGTGGTTTTAGAGGTATTTTAGGTGGTAATATTAATTATGATGTAAAAGCAGGTTTTAAAAGAGAAGAAAGCAAAGCATTATTTGTTGCTAATCCTTCTAACTCAAATGGTATAAATACTAGCTTTCCAGGTGGAATTTTCTTTAAGGGGTATGATTACGGTAACTCTTTTAATGTTGCTTATGATGATGTAAACACAGTTTATTTTGCTGGTGGGATTACATATGATTATTCAAGACATTTAAACTTAGGAATGAACTTAGAGTTTAACACGTATGATGTAAGCACACAAACAGAAGCTTGGAATTTACCACAACTTAAAAGCGATATTTTTGCTACTTACAAAGAGAAAAAATGGTACGCTAGTGCTAACTTATATTTTGTTGGAGGCAGAAAAGGCTTAACATACATTTCTGGAACTCCTAATGTTGTTGATTTAGATGCTTACATCGATTTAAATTTAGACGGAGGATATCACATTAATGATTTGTTTTCGGTTTTTCTTAGAGCAAACAACATAACGAATAGTAACTATCAATTATTCAATAACTTTAATGCACAAGGTATTCAGGTAATAGGTGGTATTATTTATAAGTTTGACGCATTGTTCTAGTAAACTTTTTGTAGTTTTAGGTTTTTAATCAACCTAATTACAATGAAAAAAATCACTTTATGGGCATTAGCTTCTAGCTTATTTATTGCATGTACTACAGAAACTAAAAAACCTGAAGTTGCTTCTAATACTCTTTCTTCAGAAGAGAAAATAGACAGCACTAATATTAAGCAGCTCTTTAATACAGCTTTAACCAAAGGAAAATCGTATGAATGGCTACGTGATTTAACTCAAAATATCGGAGGTCGTTTATCAGGTTCTCCTGAAGCCGAAAAAGCAGTTTTATGGAGTAAAGAATTAATGAAAAATGTTGGTTTGGACTCAGTTTGGTTACAACCTGTTATGGTTCCTCATTGGGTTCGTGGAGAAAAAGAAGAAGCATATTATACTATTAATGGTGAAAAGAAAAATGTTCCTATTTGTGCATTAGGTTTTTCTATTGCTACACCTTCAAATGGACTTACAGGCGAAGTGGTTGAAGTGAAAAGTTTGGATGAAGCTAAAGAAATGGGCGATAAATTAAAAGGAAAAATTGTTTTCTTTAACGGTGCTTTTGATAATACACTTATCAATACATTTCAAGCCTACGGAGGTTGCGTAGGTCAACGCTTTTCAGGCGCTAGAGTCTGTAGCGAATTTGGTGCGAAAGGTGTAATTGTTCGTTCAATGACTAATGGAATTGATGATTATCCTCATACAGGAACAATGGGTTATGGAGACATTCCTAAAGAACAATATATTCCTGCTGCCGCAATTAGCTCTAGAGCTGCCGAGCTATTGAGTAACGACTTAAAAACGAATCCAAACTTAGAATTTTATTTTAAACAAAGTTGCGAAACGCTTCCAGATGCTCCTTCTCATAATGTTATTGGTGAAATTAAAGGAACTGAAAACCCTGAAAAAATTATTGTCGTTGGTGGTCATTTAGATTCTTGGGATTTGGGTGAAGGTGCTCATGATGACGGAACTGGTGTAGTTCAATCTTTGGAAGTTGCATACTTATTCAAAAAAAATAGTATCAAGCCAAAAAACACCATTAGAATTGTATTCTTTATGAATGAAGAAAATGGAACTCGTGGTGCAAAAGAATATGCAGAACAAGCCAAACAAAATAACGAAATTCATGTAGCGGGACTAGAAAGTGATGCTGGTGGACATACTCCTAGAGGTTTTTCTATCGATGCTAATGGGAAGAATACTCAGTTAGTTAAAAGCTGGAAAAAATTACTTGCTCCATATGGATTACATGATTTAATAAAAGGTGGAAGTGGAGCAGATATTGGCCCGCTTAAAAATGATGAAATTACCTTAGTTGGATATCGACCTGACAGTCAACGTTACTTTGACTATCACCATACAAGTATTGATACGTTTGACAAAGTAAATAAACGTGAGTTAGAACTTGGAAGTGCTTCTATGGCTAGCTTAGTTTATCTTATGGATAAATATTTATATACGGAAGATAAAGTAAAACCTTAATAATTTAACATGGAATATGTATCCTTAGGACTGAAAATTTTAATGTCGGCAATGTTACTATTTGCTGGCTTTTATCATTTTTACAAACCAAAATTCTATAATCCTATCATTCCTAATTTTTTACCAAAACTTGCAGTAACCTATGTTTCTGGTTTGGTTGAATTGATGTTAGGAATCGGACTTTTTATAAAAGGTTATGAAAGTATTTCAGCCTACGGAATATTTATCCTTATGCTCGTTTTTTTACCCATTCATATTTGGGATGCAACAAGAGAAAAACCAGCAATGAAAACTAAAAAAATCGCATACATCAGAATTTTAATCCAATTCCTACTTATTGCTTGGGCTTGGTATCTATATCAAAACGATTTAACCTAAATGAAAAAACTAATCACATTGACACTTTTAAGTGTAACTTTATTCTCTTGTAACCAAAAACAAGAGGCTGATATTATTGTAAAAAACGCAAAAGTTTACACCGTAAATAATGACTTCGCTTCAGTAGAAAGTTTTGCCATCAAAGATGGGAAATTTTTAGCTGTTGGTACTACTGAAGAAATTGAACAAAAATACAACGCAACCAATATTGTAGATGCAAAAGGAGATGCAGTATATCCTGGTTTTATAGATGGGCATTGTCACTTTTATAGATTTGGATTACAACTTCAAAAAGTAGATGTTACTGGTACTTCTAGCTACGAAGAAGTTTTACAAAAACTAGTTGATTTCCAAAAAGAAAAAAATGTCTCTTTCATCACAGGTCGTGGTTGGGATCAGAATGATTGGGAAGTAAAAGAATTTCCTACTAAGGAAAAACTAGATAGTATTTTCCCAAATATTCCTGTAGCTATTACGCGTGTTGATGGTCATGCAATGTTAGTAAATCAAAAGGCTATGGATATTGCTGGAATTACTGAGACTTCTACAGTAGAAGGTGGTGAGTTTATCAAAGAAAATGGAAAACTAACAGGTGTATTAATTGATAATGCTATGGATTTTATCAAAACTCCTACTCCATCTAAAAAGGAACAAATTCAAGCTTTAAAAGAAGCAGAAAAAATTAATTTCTCATACGGATTAACTACTGTTGTAGATGCTGGTTTAGATAAAGAAACTATTGAATTAATTGACAGTTTACAACAGGCTGGAGAAATAAAAATTAGAGTGTACGCAATGGTTTCTGCTACTCAACCAAATTTAGATTATTACATCAAAAAAGGCATCATAAAAACAGATCGTTTAAATGTTCGCTCTTTTAAAGTATATGGTGATGGAGCTTTAGGCTCAAGAGGTGCAGCCATGAAAAAACCTTACAGTGATCGAGATAATCACTTCGGCGCCTTAATTTTTTCACCAGAACGCTATAAAGAAATCGCTAAGCAAATTGCTGATTCTGAATACCAAATGAACACACATGCCATTGGAGATTCAGCTAATTATTTAATGTTAAAAACTTATCAAGATGTTTTAAATGGACAAACAGACAGACGTTGGAGAATTGAACATGCACAAATTGTTGACCAACCTGATTTTGATCTGTTTAAAAACGTAATTCCTTCTATTCAACCAACTCATGCTACTTCTGATATGTATTGGGCTGAAGACAGAGTTGGAAAAGAGCGTATTAAAGGTGGATATGCTTTTAAGAAATTACTAAATGTGTATGGTAAAGTAGCTTTAGGTACTGATTATCCTGTAGAAAAAGTAAGTCCTTTTTTAACATTTTATGCCGCTGTAGCTAGAAAAGATTTGAATAATTATCCTGAAAATGGCTATCAAATGGAAAATGCGCTAACTAGAGAGGAAACGCTAAAAGGAATGACTATTTGGAATGCGTATGCAAACTTTGAAGAAAACGAAAAAGGAAGTATTGAAGTTGGTAAAATGGCTGACTTTATAATCCTAAATCAGGATATAATGAATGTTGATATTCATAAAGTTCCAACTTCAAAAGTTACTGCCACTTATGTAAACGGAGAAAAAGTTCACTAAACATGAAACTAATTTACAGCTTACTTCTATACTTCTTTATGGCTTCTTTTTCATCACAAGCTCAGGCTGAAAAAGAAGCTTTAGATAAGTTGTCTTTCATGATTGGTAACTGGAAAGGAACTTCGTTTTCCTTTTCTGAAAAAGAAACAAAAACTACCGAAGTTACAGAAGATGTTACTTATAAAATGAATGGTAGTTTATTAGTTTTAGATGTAAAATCTTCTTGGATTGAACTGCACACCATAATAACTTACAATAGTAAAGAACAATGTTATTATTATCATCCTTTTTCAAAAGCCGGGCTAAGGGATAAATACAAAGGAAACTTTGAAGACAACGTTTTTAGAGTCTACTTCACTAAAGAGCGTAGAATTACATTCACTCTAACTAAAGAAGGCTATTTCCATGAATACGGAGAAAATTTAAAAAATGGTTCGTGGGAAAAATACTTTGAAGACATATTACAACCTGTAAAATAATTTCCTAGAAAATTCAGATGCATCTTTAAAGTTGTTTTTCAGTCTATTTTTAAAACAGATAGAAAATATGATTAAAAAGCAGTATCGCAAAAAAGAATTTTACAACCAACTTGCACAAGGAAAACATCTATTAAAAAAGAAAGAATTTAAATTAGCTTTCTATCATTTTGAAAACGCACATATTCTAGGTCAAAAAAACACATACAGACATACTTTATCTCACTTCTGGATGTTAGTAGTTGGTTTAAAAACACAAAATCTTAAAGAGATTTCAGGACAAATTATTAGAATTATTGCTTCCATTATTATTACTCCTTTTTGGGTTCCTACAGGAAACAGTGGAGGAGCTAATATCTCGGCTATAAAATCAATACCCTTACGAAAAGAATTAGAAAAATTCTTTTAAAGTTTGCATCTTTTTTAGCCTTTTTTGGTCTATTAAGTGAACTTTAAAATAATAGACATGAATTACAAAAACGAATGTACTTGCACCTGCACAAGTTGCACTACAGATGACTGTAAAAATTGCACATGCGAAAACTGCACCTGTACAAACTGTAATTGTTAATACACCTTAAACTTGTTGTTCTGAAAGGAAGAAGTGCTATAAAATTTTGGTTTCTTCCTTCGGAATGACATAAACTATTTCGTAAATTTATAAGATGACAACCCGAGAAATTTGGACTACATACCACACAGATTTAAAGCGTTTTATAGTAAGTAAAACTAAAGACGAAATCATTGCTGACGATATTTTACAAGACGCTTTTATAAGAATTCACAATAAACTTTCTACGTTAAGAGATGTATCAAAATTGAAATCGTGGATTTTCACAATTACAAGAAATGCTATTTATGATCATTTTAAATCTACTGGTAAAACAATCACTTTTGAAACTCCTGAAATACCTGTTGAACTTGAAGAGCATATTCATACCGAAAAAGATTGCTTACGTGGTATTATTACAAATCTTCCTAAAAAATATAGAACACCTTTATTTTTAGCTGATATAAAAGGTATGAAACAACAAGAAATAGCAACACAATTAGATTTACCTTTACCTACTATAAAATCCCAAATTCAAAGAGCACGTAAAATGATTGTTCAAGGATTTATGGATTGCTGTGGATTAACATTAAATGATGAAGGAAAACTAGTGGGAGAAATTCAAGAAAAAGAAGATTGTAAAATTTGTAACGAATAAACTATTGAAAACAAAACCATCTATCTCCATTCCTTTCGATGAAATTTTTCATGACATTAATTTATCTAATGAGGAAAAAGATTTTATTCAACAAAGAATAGAACCTATTGCTGTAACAAAGGATGAAATTCTATTCAGACAAGGAGATTATATTGACTATCAATATTACGTTTATGATGGTTGTTTACGCACCTATCATATCGATGAACAAGGTAAAGAACACACCTTACAATTTGCCATTAAGCACTGGTGGATAAGTGATTATATCGCTTATTTTGGTGACAAAAAAGCGGTGCTTTTTGTTGAATGTATTAAAGATGCTGAACTCTTTAAAATTTCAAAAGAAAACTTTGAGGCTATTTATAAATTTAGCCCAAAAATTGAAGAGCTTTTTAGACAAAAATTAGAGAAAGCCTTGGTTAGAAATGAAAAAAGAATCTTGGCCAATTTAACGAATTCTGCCAAAGAACGATATGTAGCTTTTCTAAAAAAATATCCTGTCATAGAGAAAAATATAAAAAATTACCACATCGCTTCATATTTGGGCATTACTACAGAAAGTTTGAGTAGAATTAGAAAAGAAATTGCTTCTGACAATTAATTACCATACATCAATTTTTATGAGTAACGTAGGTTTTAATTTTGTGTAAAATAAAAATCAACACTTATGAAAAAAGTATTATTTGTAGTTACTAGTCACGATCAACTTGGAAACACAGGAGAAAAAACTGGTTTTTGGGTAGAAGAATTTGCTAGTCCATACTACCATTTAGCTGATAAAAATGTAGAAATTACCATCGCTTCTCCAAAAGGAGGACAACCACCAATAGATCCTAAAAGTGAGTTACCAGATTTTCAAACTCCTGCTACAGAAAGATATTATAAAGACACTGATTTACAAAATAAAATAGCAAACACAGTTACGTTGTCTGAAGTAAAAGAAAGTGACTTTGATGCTGTTTTTTATCCTGGTGGTCACGGACCTTTATGGGATTTAGCTGAAGATAAAAAGTCTATTGAATTGATTGAGTCTTTCTACAACAACAAGAAACCTGTTGGTGCCGTTTGTCATGCTCCAGCTATATTTAAAAACACAAAAATTAATGGAGAACCATTAGTAAAAGACAAGAATGTAACTGGATTTAGTAATACTGAAGAAGAGGCTGTTCAATTAACTGATGTAGTTCCTTTTTTAGTAGAAAATATGCTACAAGAAAACGGAGGAAACTATAGTAAAAGTGAGGATTGGCATCCTTATGCAATTGAAGACGGACATTTAATTACAGGTCAAAACCCTGCCTCTTCTGAATTAGTTGCTGACTTATTATACAATCAACTATCATAAATAGTACCGATTTCTTTTAAAATAATTTTCATCTTTTTACACAACCTTCTTTTTTTTGAAAAGAAGGTTTCTTTTTATATTTAACCCTCAAGTTATTATTTAAAAACTATGACTATTACTCCTTTAATTGATTATTTTAATCGAATTGTTTCTCTTACGCCTGCTGAAGAAGAAATGATTCGCGAAAAAATTACTTATAGAAGATATTTAAAAGATCAATATTTAGTACAACAAGGAGATGTTTGTAAACATATTAACTTTATTGTTAAAGGTTGTGTAAAGCTATTTTATGCTAGTCCAGATGGTTTAGAACACATTTTAATGTTTGCTATAGAAGATTGGTGGGCTTCAGATATGGGAAGTTTTATTACACAAACTCCTGCTGATTATAATGTTCAATGTATTGAAAAAACAGAGCTGCTTCAATTAAACTATACGGATTTAGAAGAACTATACATCAAAATACCTAAACTTGAACGTTGCTTTAGAAAAATTACCGAGCGTTCATTAGTTGCTTCACAAAAAAGAATTATCAGAAACTTTAGTAAAACTGCAAAAGAAAGATATCTATTTTTTAAAGAAAACTTCCCTGCTATAGAGGCTAGAATACCTCAATATATGTTAGCCTCTTATTTGGGGATTACCAAAGAATTTCTAAGCAGAATTAAAAGTCAAATTGCCAAAGGAGACAAAAGTTAAACTAGTTTACTATTATTTCATATAATAGATCATTTTTCAAATCATCTTTCTTCTTGAACTTTGTCGTATAATTTTAAATACAATAAATACGATGAAAAATTTAATACAAAAAGGATTAGGTATTGCATTAATTGCTTTGTTTACTGTTTCTTTTACAACCATAAAAAGAGAAACTAAACAAATTGACACAAGTAAAAGTAATGTAGAATGGAAAGCTTATAAAGTAACTGGATCTCACAATGGAACTGTAAGTATTAAGTCAGGTTATTTAACTTTTGATGATAATAAATTATCAGGAGGATCAATTACAATAGACATGACAACTATTAATACTACTGACTTAACTGGTGAGTATAAAAACAAGCTAGATGGACATTTAAAGTCTAAAGACTTTTTTGGTGTAGAAACATACGAGACCTCATCTCTTAATTTTACTAAAGTGAAAACTACTGGTAAAAACGCCTACGAAGTAACTGCTAACCTTACTATAAAAGGAATCACAAAAAAGGTTCAATTTTCAATTTCTATTTACGGAAGTAAAGCTACAGCCAATTTAAAAGTAGATAGAACTAAATTTGATATTAAATATGGTTCTTCTAGTTTCTTTGACAACTTAAAAGACAAAGCTATTTATGATGAATTTGACTTAGTTGCAGATTTACAATTGAACTAATATATACCAATGATAAATATAAAGGCGTACTAAAAAAGTACGCCTTTTGTTGTTTTATAAACTGATACTATCTTCTACGTTTCTTTTTAAAACCTTTGTTTTTTCTTCGAGACTCTTTAACTGAAGTTACTGTATCATCAAAGGTATTCTTTGCTTTTCCTGGTTTATTCTTTCTCCAAGAACTATCGTTAGGTAATAACTTTTGAATTAAATCATTTCTCCCAACTTTACTCAAGGTATCTTTAATCCACTTCCTGTTTTCTTTCTTATACCAAAAGAAAAACTTATGCTGATCTAATTTCTCTTCTCTTGTTTTAGCCGTCTTAACCGGTTTTAATGTATACGGATGGTAACCACTGTAATAAATTACAGTAGCTACTGTCATTGGAGTTGGAGTAAATCCTTGTACTTGCTCCAACTGAAATCCCATATCTTTCGTTTCCGCTGCTAAATTTGCCATATCTTCAGGTTCACAAGCAGGGTGACTAGAAATAAAATAAGGGATTAATTGTAAGTTTAATTTCTTCTTTTTATTGATTCTATCAAAACGATCTTTGAACTTATGGAAATAGGTAAACGATGGCTTACGCATTAATTTCAATACTGGATCTGAAGTATGCTCTGGTGCTACTTTTAGTCTTCCAGAAACATGATTTGTCATTACTTCTTCAGTGTAAGCATCAAGCTCTTGAGGGTCTGCATTTTTATTGAATTCTGGAACCAACATATCATGACGAATTCCACTTCCAATAAATGATTTTTTTACTTTAGGATGTGCATCAACAGCTTTATATAATTCTGTTAAAGGCTTATGAGAAGTATCTAAATTACTACAAATTACAGGTGAAATACACGACGGAGCAACACACTTGTCACATATCGATTGAATTTTACCTTTCATTTTATACATGTTCGCAGAAGGACCTCCAATATCAGATAAATATCCTTTGAAATCGTCCATTTGTGCAACTTGATCTACCTCTTTCAATACAGATTCCTGACTTCTACTTGCAATAAACTTTCCTTGGTGTGCAGAAATTGTACAAAAACTACATCCTCCAAAACAACCTCTATGAATGTTTATTGAAAATTTAATCATTTCGAAAGCAGGAATTGGTCCCCGCTTATTGTATTTAGGATGTGGTAATCGTGTGTAAGGTAAATCAAAAGAAGCATCAATTTCCTCTTCAGTCATTGTTGGAAAAGGCGGGTTAATTACCAATTGCCTCTCTCCTACTTTCTGAAAAATACGTCGAGCTATTAACTTGTTAGACTCTTGTTCGATAACTTTAAAATTAGATGCGAACGTCTTTTTATCGGCTAAACAATCTTCATGTGATGCTATTTCAACATCTTCCCAATTCTTGTTTTTAGGCGTTTTCTCTTCTTCTTCAACCAAAAAAGCGGTTTGTTTTATGGTTCTTAAACTTGAAAACGGAACTCCTTTTTGTAACAATTCTACAATTTCACGAAGTGGTTGTTCTCCCATTCCGTACACCAACATATCTGCTTTAGACGTTTCTAAAATTGTTGGTAATAATTTGTCCGACCAATAATCGTAGTGCGTGACTCTTCGAAGTGAAGCTTCAATTCCTCCAATTAATACAGGAACATCAGGAAACTTTTCTTTTAAAATTTTAGAGTATACAGATGTAGCATAATCTGGTCTAAACCCAATATCTCCATTAGGTGTGTACGCATCTTTATCTCTTTTTCGTTTACTTGCCGTATAATTACTTACCATCGGATCCATACATCCTCCAGTAACCGCAAAGAACAACTTAGGTGTTCCAAGTTTCGTAAAATCTTGTAAATTATCGTTAACATTAGGTTGTGGTACGATAGCAACTCGTAAACCATAACTTTCCAATATACGACCAATTACTGCAGGCCCAAACGATGGATGATCAACATAAGCATCTCCACTAAACAAAATTACATCTAGTTCTTCCCAACCTCTTAACTTAACTTCCTTATTAGTAGTTGGTAACCAATCAGATAATCGTCTTATTCTCATATGCTGCAAAAATACAGCAAATATTAACTAATTCATATATATTTGAAATAGATTAACCAAAATTCTATTTAAAGTGACTTGTAAAAATTGCGGAAACATTCTTGAAGAACGCACTTCATTCTGCGAAAAATGTGGTGCTAAGGTTATTAAAGATAGAATAACAACTAGAATACTGATTCAAGAGCTTTTAGCTAGCTTTGGATGGGACAGTTTGTATGTAAACACATTAAAAAAGATGTTTACACAACCTCATGAAGTATTGAAAGGATATCTTAATGGAGCTCGAAAAAAGTATGTTAATCCATTTGCATATTTGGCTGTAGGTGCAGCTTTATCATTAATTATATTTAATTTTTTCTCTAAAGAGTTTATTGAAGCTAACAATAGTTTTAACAAATCTCAAAACGAAGCTCTTCAAGAAAAAGCAACAGCAGATTTATCGAAACTTACAGATATTTCAGAAAAAGAACTAGAAAATTTAAAAAGAGAACAGAAGCAAGCTCAAATTGCTCTAAAATTCGGAGATACTTATTTTAAATTTTTTGTGAACTATTTTAATATCATCTCTTTCTTGTTTATTCCTTTTTATGCACTGATTAGTAAATTAACATTTAGAAAGCCTAATAATTACGGTGAACACATAGTTATCAACTCTTATTTACAAGGAACTACAATGTATATTTCTATTATATTTTTTATTCTAGGAATGATTACTACTCCTAAATTATATCCGTTTAGTACACTCGCATTCATTATGTTCTATTTATATGCTTTTGGAAAACTATACCAACTTAATGCCAAACAAATTATTCTGAAATTTTTACGTTTTTGTATCATTTCGGCACTATTATTCACAGTAATTGTTATCGTAATTAGTTTATTTTCTTTAATTATTGGAATAATAACGGGGTATACTAATCCTTAAGCACTTAAAGAATTATTTTTGTACAACTAAATGCGGAACATTGTCTTTATTCCAATCAATAACTAGCCCTCCGGCTATAGATTGCGCGATTTCCTTTCCATATAAATACTCACACAGGTAAAGTGCAGCTTCAAAAGATTTTGCTCCACCAGCAGAAGTTATGTATTTTTCATCATGAACAAATATTACTTCCTTTCTAATATCTAACTCAGGAAACATTATTCGCATTTTATCAATATCGGAAGGAAAAGTAGTAGAAACTATCCCTTTTAAAACACCCGCTTTTGCCAATACAAATGCCCCATCACAATGCGAGGTTACATATTGAGCTTCTTTATCTACTCTTTGAACAAACTGAATTAATTCTTTGTCCTCTAAATCGGAATCTAAATGATGTTCTGCACTAGGAACCACTAAAATGTCAATCTTTGGCAAACTGTCTTTTGTATAATTAAAATCAGGAAGTATTCTCATTCCTTCAAAAGTTGTAATGGGTTTATCAGTATCAGCTACTGTAAAAACGTTCATAGCTTTTATTCCTTCTCTAAAAATAGTGTGCTGAAAAATATCAAAAGGAGCTGTTAGTTCTGTATTGTAAGTACCATCCATTATTAGAAAAGCAACATTATAACGATTCGGTTTTAACAGCGGGAATTCTTTTTCTTTTAGACTTTGAGTAGTAGTCTCTTCTTTTTCTTTTTCTGAAATTGTAGCTAAACAACCCAAACATATGACTATTGCTGATAACAAGAAATATTTTTTCATCTAACGGAGGCTTTATAATTGTTTAAAAATAAAAAATCTTTTTTGTTCTGTTTTAATTAACAATAATGCAATCGCTTTAACAATAAATTAAGATTTTATCATTTATCGTTTATTAATTTCGATTAAATTTTTCAAGAAATTAACAATGAATATTAGACTAATTACTAAGATTTTTGTTCTTATTTTAGTTTTTGGAACATCATCAACTATTGATGCTCAAAGAAAAAAAAGAAGCAAAAAGGACGCAAAAAGCAGTAAAGAAGCTACTGCTAAAAAACCAAAAGAAAAACCTGAAAAAGGTGCTATACAACCTTATGAAAAAGTAGTTACCAAAAAGCACACTACCGACGAAGGTCTTTTTAAAGTACATTCAAAAGATCAAAATTATCTTTTTGAAATTCCAGACTCATTGCTTGGAAAAGAAATGCTAATGGTTACTAGAATCGCTAAAACAGCTAACGGTATTGGTTTTGGTGGAGGTAAACAAAACACACAAGTATTAAGATGGCAAAAGAAACATAAGCAAATTTTGTTACGTGTCGTTTCTCATTCTGTTGTAGCGGATAGTATATTACCAGTACATGAAGCTGTGGTAAATTCTAACTTTGAGCCAATTTTATTTTCTTTTCCTATAAAAGCTTTTAGTAAAGATTCTACAGCAACAGTAATAGATGCTACTCCTTTATTTGACAAAGATGTACAAGCGATTGGCTTTCCTCAATTCAGAAGAAAACAATATAAAGTTACTAGAATGGATAAAGACCGTTCTTATATTGAGCGTATTAGTAGTTACCCAAAGAACATTGAAATTCGTCATGTAAAAACATATTTATCAAACGAGCCGCCTTCAAACAGAAGTGTTGGGTCTATTTCTTTAGAGTTAAGCAACTCAATGATTTTATTACCTGAAAAGCCAATGAAGCGTAGGTATTTTGATCAACGTGTAGGTTGGTTTGCTAGGTCTCAAACCGATTATGGCTTAGATGCTCAAAAAAGTAAATCGTTAACATATTTAGATCGTTGGAGATTAGAAGTTAAAGATGAAGACATTGAAAAATTTAAACGTGGAGAATTAGTTGAACCTAAAAAACCAATTGTTTACTATATCGACAGAGCGACTCCTGAAGTATGGCGTAAGTACATAAAACAAGGAATAGAAGACTGGCAAGTTGCCTTTGAAGCAGCTGGTTTTAAGAACGCTATTTTAGCTAAAGATCCGCCTACTAAGGAAGAAGATCCAGATTGGAGTCCTGAAGATGTAAGATATTCTGTAGTTAGATATTTAGCTTCACCGATTCCAAATGCTAACGGACCTCACGTAAGTGATCCTAGGTCTGGTGAAATTTTAGAATCAGATATCAACTGGTATCACAACGTAATGACATTGTTACACAACTGGTATTTCATCCAAACAGCGGCTATCAATCCAGAAGCTCGTTCAAATCAATTCAAGGATGAAATTATGGGACGCTTAATTCGTTTTGTTTCTGCTCATGAAGTTGGTCATACATTAGGATTACCACATAACATGGGAAGTTCTGTTGCTTATCCTGTAGATTCATTACGCTCTGCAACATTTACTAAAAAATTTGGAACGGCACCTTCTATTATGGATTATGCTCGTTTCAACTATGTTGCTCAACCTCAAGATCAAGGTGTTGCTTTAATGCCAAATATTGGTCCGTATGACAAGTACGCAATAAACTGGGGTTACAGACCGATACTAGATAAAGATGCAAAGGAAGAAAAGCCAGTTTTAAATAAATGGATTACGGATAAAGCGGGTGATCCAATGTATCGATTTGGACATCAACAAGCAGGAAATATTATTGATCCAAGTTCTCAAACTGAGGATTTAGGTGATGATGCAATTAAAGCAAGTGATTATGGTATTAAAAACCTGAAACGCATTTTACCAAGACTAGAAGAGTGGACTTCTGAAGAAGGTGAATCTTATGAAGAATTGAATACGATGTACGAGCAACTTTTAGGACAGTTCAATAGATATATGGGACATGTTAGCTCAAACATTGGTGGTGTTTACGAATATTACAAAGCAGCTGGACAAGATGGCGCAGTGTATACTCCTGTTTCTAAATCACATCAGAAAAATGCCTTACGTTTTGTGAATAAAGAATTGTTTTCAACGCCGAATTGGTTAATCGACAAAAACATTTTTGATAAAACTCAGTTTTCTGGTTTTGCTGAAAGAATTCGTGGCCTACAAGTTCGTACGTTAAATCGTATTTTAAAACCTGGAAGAATGGTTCGTTTGGTAGAAAACGAAACTTTAAATGGAAATAAAGCGTATACGTTGTTAGAGATGATGAACGATTTACGAAGAGGCGTTTGGGAAGAATTATACACGTCAAATAAATCTGTAGATACGTATAAAAGAAATTTACAAAGAGCTTAT
The DNA here is from genome assembly GCF_004345825.1 of Tenacibaculum skagerrakense. Classification (GTDB taxonomy): domain Bacteria; phylum Bacteroidota; class Bacteroidia; order Flavobacteriales; family Flavobacteriaceae; genus Polaribacter; species Polaribacter skagerrakensis. The sequence continues at coordinate 780,266 of NZ_SLXM01000001.1, read as the reverse complement.
TTAGACCGTATGGATTTCTTATTAAACAAAGCGAAAGATCAACGCGGAACTAATAATGGTGGTTATTTTAAGCAAACAGCTGTAAACCTTAGTCAATCGGATATTAAACCAGTTGTGAGAGGTGAATTAAAACGCTTAAAGAGAGATCTTCAGAGAAACATTGCTGCAGCTAGAAATACAATTACTCGTTATCATTTTCAAGATGCAATAGATAGAATTGATGACATATTAGATCCTAAATAAAAGTAACTTTACGGTTAAAACATCAAAAGAGGTCTTAGTTTTAGGCCTCTTTTTTTATAGTATCGTTTAATCTGAAAAGAAACAAAACCCTTATAAACTGATTAACAAACTATTAAAAACAAAGTTTTCTAACCTAAATAATTAAATCATAATTAACCTTTGATTTATTTAGAATAATTCTAAATTTGTTTCCTGTAAACTTAATTTAGATGAAGAAATTAACCAACAGAGGATTACACAGAGACATTGCTTACTTTTACTTAGGGCTTATAATTGCTTTTTCCTTTTCTGGAATTATATTAAACCATAGACAAGATTGGTATCCAATGAATTATGTTTACGATAGTAAACCTTTTGAACTTCAAATTCCAGAAGACACAAAAGAACTTACAAAAGAATATATTATTAGTAAAACTGAAGACGTTGGAAAATACGACGGGCATCGAGTTAGAGAAGGAAAATTAAGAGTTTACTTTAAAGGCAATGCTATTTTTGATGCTGATGCTACTACTGGAAAAGGAATCATCGAATTTAAGAGAAAAGTTCCTATTATAGGACATTCGATGTACCTACATAAATCCACTAATAACTTTTGGGTTTGGTATTCAGATATTTTTGGAGTTGCAATGTTAGTAATTGCCATTACTGGAGTAATGATTCCAATGGGTAAAAAAGGATTTAAAGCAAGAGGTTGGAAACTAGCCGTTTTAGGGATGATTATTCCAATACTATTTCTAATTTTTTTCTCTTAAAAACATAAAAGTTAAACCATTACAACTCATCAACTTTAATTTTCTTAGCTAGTTTTCCTGGTTTCACTCCAAATCTATTGGTGAAAACTTTGTTGAAATAAGATCTGCTGTTCAATCCGACCGCAAAAATTACCTCGTTAATGGATTGATATGTATTATTAATAACTAAATCATACGCCATTAATAATCGTATTTCGAGAATAAGTTTTACAGGAGATAATCCAGATTTTTCTTTTATAATTTGAGAGAATTGTTTGTGACTATACCCACAAAGTTGTGCAAGCTTATTAACACTAAAATCTTTATCATTAATATTTTCAATAACAATTGCATTTACTTTCTTCATTAAATCTGCATAGGCTCCGTGATAATTAATAGCACTATTGTTTATCGTTTGTAATTGCTTTTGGTATTGTTCTTTTTCTATTAAAAAGTTAATTCGGGTTAGTAACTCAGTATCTTTAAAAGGCTTAACTAAATAATCTTTAATACCTAAAGCGCTTTGTTTTCCTTCAGCAAACTCTTTCATAGAGGTTGTCATTAGTAAATAAGGAATATTTCGAGTTCTCTCATTTTTATTCAGCTCTGCTTTAAGTTCATAACCATTTAAAATCGGGATTCTTAAATCACATAAAATAATATCAAAATGCAACTCAAGAATTTTATTCAAGGCTTCCACTCCATCAAAAGCAAATGTGCAATTAAAGTTTGGCGATAATAACTCATTGATATAATTAATAATTTCAATGTTATCATCAACTACTAAAATTGATGGCGCATCATCAGGTTCTTCAACATTTATTTGAGTTTGATTTGTAATGTTTTTAAATGTAAAATCGTTTTGATGTAGATACTTAGAATACTCATTTAATTCAACTGGCAATTGAACTTTAAACACGCTTCCTTCTCCTTTTTCGCTTTGTAAGGAAATAGCACCGTTTAGCTTAGAAATTAACTCATTAACAAGTGACAGACCAATACCAACCCCCCCGTAAATTTGATTTTGCTTTGATTGATAAAATCGATCAAAAATAAGTTCTTGCTCTTTTTTGTCAATCCCAATACCTTCATCTTGTACCGTTACTTTCAGCTCATTTTCTAAAAGTTCTGCTGTAAAATAAATAGTTTTTTGTGGCGGTGTGTATTTAATTGCATTTGAAACCAAATTGTTTATAATTTTCTTCAAGCTATCATAATCATAATCCAGTTCCTCTATCAAATTAATATTAGATTTGTAAAACAAAGAGATGTTTTTTATTTCAGCTACGCCTTGAAATGACATTACACATTCTTCGATAAACTTTCCTAATGGTAATGCTAATGTTTTATGATTTAAATGTTCTTTTTCTAACTTAGAAAGCGTTAAGAAATTTGTCAAGGAATTAGCTATATTTTCTGTACTTCTCTTAGCTAAGTTGGTGTACTTTAATACTTTTGAATAATCCATTGGATTATTACCAATAAGTCTCAGATATCCAATAATTATGGTAATTGGTGTACTAATTTCATGAGAAAGATTTTCAATAAATCTATTTTTATAATCTGTTACTGCTTTTATTTTTTCATATTCATAAAATAGCAGTAAACGTTCTTTCTTTCTTTTAGAATGAAAAATAAAAAACAAGAATGCCAACACTGAAAACGTAATTAAAAAAGTATATAAAATATAGAACTTCTTACGCTGTTGCAGGAACAAATCATTTACTCTATTAATTTCTTTGAGTTCCATTATTTTATCATCATAATGTAACTTAAAATTCAAAATAGATGCTCTGGCATTGATATGAAAACTCTTAAGAGCATTCATTACTTTAAAGTAATTTTCATAAGCCGAAAGCGATTTTTTATAATTTCCGAGTATTTTATGTGATTGATATTCTACTCGATACATTTTAAGCTTTGTATATCCTTCAACTCTATCCAAAAACTTACTTTCTTTAATAACATCTATGTATTGTAGAGCTTCTTGGTATTTTTTTTGTTTAAAAGACAGAAATGATAAACCTATATTTTTATTTACATCATCACATGGTAATTTAAAAATCGGATCCTCATAAGCTTTATTAATGTATTTCCTAGCGGAATCTAATTGATCATTTCTTGTAAATATTGGGTACAGTTCTTTGTAATAGTACCTTCTTTCAGCATTGCTTTTTAATGACTCTGGATTAATAGTTTGAAGAACCCCAACAGCTTGTCTTTCTAACCCTAGAGACGCAAGATGAGATGCGTGATTTATATATATTTTTTTATCGTAATAATTATCATTCGATTTATGTAAATAAGTATTCATTAAAACCGAATCTATTTCTGTTGATAAATCAATACTATTTATTTTTCTATAAAACCTCCCAATAGCTACATAGCTCTCTATCTGGCTTTCGATATCATTATTCTTTTTAAACAGTTCTATTGCTTTATAAAAACTTTTAAGCGCTTTGTAGTAATCTTCCTGTTGAATGTGTGCCTTTGCTATGTACATTTCACTTTTTCCTAAAACAGAAAAATTATGGCTTATATTTTTAATTAAATTTTGATAGTGATTAACAGAGTCTACATTGTGATTTAACACATGATAACTCATGATGCTTAAATACGATTTACTTTTTACCTTATCTACTACCTCTTGATGAAGAAACTCTTTTTCTTTTTTAATTGAAGTAAGCAATTTATGGGCTCTCTCATACGTTTTAGCGAAACTTACAGAATTCGAATCACTAAGCATTTGGTCGCAAAGAGTTTCTATGGTTGGTTGATTAGGTAACTCTTTTACTTGAGATTTTAGGGGGTTACTCATCATTAAAATGATAAGTAATAGTAGCTTTTTAGACATATCACAAATATCGACAAAATTTAATATTAATTTATCTTTCCTACTCTAAGTAAAAAAAAAAGAACAAAAAGGTAAAAAAAGAACACTTTTATTCTTAAAAAAACTCCTATAAGTTAAAAAAAAGAACCTCGAACTTATCTTTTTAAAAGAAATTTGTTTTCAACATAACCTCTCAAATTTATATGTGTTCTATTACATTCATTCACAAATTATTATGCCAGGTATTGGGAGAATTTCTTGGCAGCAAGGGCTTTTTGAGTTTTCATCTAAATATGTTTAAACCAAAGTGAATGAAGTATCTAAGGTGTCTTTAATTAGACACCTTTTTTCTAGAAACAAAGTCTTAGTGTATTTCAACTTGATAAGGTGAAGCATTATGGGGATTATATGGTGTCTTGTTTTAGTAAAACAAGACACTTTTTTATTTTAAATATTCTAGGAAGTTTTTTCTATCAATTTCTCTTGCTCCAAGACTTGCTAAATGATTATTATAAACCTGACAGTCAATTAATTTATAACTCATTTGTTGTGCTAAATAAATGAACGCAACTTTACTCATATTGCTTACGTTACTAAACATACTTTCTCCACAGAAAACACCATTGTGTAAATCTACACCGTATAAACCACCAACTAATTCATCCTTATTCCATACTTCTATAGATTTAGCAATTCCTATATCATGTAATTTTGTATAAGCAGCTAGCATATCATCTGTAATCCATGTGCCATCTTGATCTTTCCTTTCTATTTTTTTACACGCTAAGATCACATCTTTAAAAGCCTTATTTTCTGTAATCGTAAAATCATTTTTTCGAAGCACTTGCCTCATTGACTTAGATACCTTTAACTCTTCTGGAAATAAGACCATTCTTTCGACTGGAGAATACCAAACTATAGGCTCTCCTTCATTAAACCAAGGAAAAATTCCATTTTTGTAAGCATAAATTAATCTTTCAGTAGATAAATCACCTCCTAAAGCAATTATACCCTCTTCAGAAGCTACTTCATGAGGCGGGAATTCAATATGTTTTCCTAACCAATAATACATTAAAAAACAAGTAAACCTATTATGTAAATTATACTTCCTACAAACATTGCTATTAGCGTATATGGTAAAATTTCTTTAGCCTTTAGCTTCGTAATTCCTAAAAGCGGTAACGCCCAAAATGGTTGTAACATATTTGTTATTTGATCACCATAAGCCAATGCCATGATAGCTTTTGGCAACGGCACTCCTAATTGCAAAGCCGATTCTATTACTACAGGTCCTTGAATAACCCATTGCCCTCCTCCACTTGGCACAAAAATATTGACTAGACCAGCACTAAAAAAAGTAAAAATAGGTAAGGTGGTAGCTGAAGATATTGAAACAAAAAAGTTTGATATTAACGTAACCATTCCTGTTGATTTCATGATTCCCATAATTCCAAAATAGAGTGGAAACTGGATTAGAATTCCAGAAACATCAGAGATTGCTTCTCCAATTGCATTGGTAAAACTCTTGAAATTTTTATGCAATAGAATTGCTAAACCTAGCATAAATAAATTAATGAGATTAGGCGTAATTTTTAAAGCTCCTAAATCTTTATAATATCTGATAAAAAAAGTTATCAAAATAATAAAACCTAACACAAATCCTAAAACTTTAGAGCGATCTAATTTTTCTGATTTCTCTACAGGTTGATTACTATCGTTATCAAATTTATACTCTGGTAAATCAATTGGAGTTGACTCAGCCTTTCTTCCTATAAAATAAAACGTAGCCGCAACTGATAAAACAACCGATATAAAAATCAGTAAATTCCACCAACTAAAAACAGTTTGGCTGTAATCTATAATATCTGGTATTTTAGATAAGTTCATATCAGAAGAAACTGCTTCCATAATAGACTTGATATGTCCTTTTTCATTAATTTTAATAGGAGCGGAACCTGAAATACCACCATGCCACACCATTAAACCTACATAACCTGCGGCTCCAATAATTGGGTAATTAATTTTTATTCCCCTTCGCTGGGCGTCTTCTGCAACTTTTCTAGCCAACAAAGCACCAAAAATTAACCCTAAACCCCAATTAAAAAAAGCAACAAACATAGTTGTTGTACTCACAAGCATAGCACTATTTGCAGTATTTGTGCAATATTTAGTTAGCTTTAAAATAAGATTACTCATTGGTTTACTTAGTACCAACACATGTCCTAACACTAAAATCAGCATCATTTGATATGCAAAAACAAGTAAGCTATTATTCCAAATTCCTTCTTCCCAAAAACCTAACACTTGTGCTGAATAACCTATTACAGACTCATTTTTAGGCAGTGTAAAAACCAACGCAAGTACAATCGTTAACAATGTTAATAAAACTGCAATTGTAAAAGGTGATGGAATGTATTTTTTGAAAAGATTCTCAATGATTTTTGTAATCTTCATAATAACGAAATTAGCTCTAAAAATAATAAGATTTAACTTTTGTAAAACTAAAAACCTGCCTATTTTTGCACGCTAATTGTTTGACGGAGACGATAATGACAAAAAAACCTAAAAAAAAGAACAAAGACGCACATGTAAAACGCCTGCATAACTACTATCAACGTACAGGTTTTTATATGTTTATATGGGAAAGTTTAAAGAAAGCCTTTTTACCCTTAGTTTTAATTATTGTAGCACTTTTGTTATTTAATAAGTACGTCTATAATATTAATGACGGGCTTCAAAAAATGACAGAGACTTTTTCTAGAACGAGCTTATTTATTACTTTCTTTATCTCTGAAACTATACTAGGTTTAGTACCACCAGAAATTTTTATTGCTTGGTCTAAAAAAACTCAAGAACCAATATTTAATTTATCTATTCTAGCAACTTTATCTTATTTGGGTGGTATTACTGCGTATTATATAGGTAAAGCCTCTCTAAAGATAGATGCGGTTAGCGAGTATCTTGAAGTGAAAATGGCGAAGCATTTAAAGAACACCAAAAAATGGGGTAGTTTTTTAATCTTAGTAGGTGCATTATTACCTTTGCCATTTGCTATTAGCTGTTTAACTGCTGGTATGATAAAATACCCTGTTAAAAATGTAATTGTTTTTGGCCTTTTCAGATTTATACGTTTCGCAATCTATGCTTGGGCAATTTTTTCAGTAGTAAATTAACCTATCTTTACAGTATGGCATTAACAAACAATGATATTTTCAAAAAGCTTCGTGTAGCTCATAAATTGAGAGACACAGATATTATAGAGATTTGTGAACTAGTAGACTTTAAAGTTTCCAAAGCTGAACTTGGAGCTTTCTTTAGAAAAGAAGATCATCCTAAGTACATGGAATGTGGGGATCAAATTTTACGAAATTTCTTAAACGGCTTAATAATTCATCTGAGAGGTCCAATGCCTCCAAAGGAGCCTAAAAAATAAAAAAGAGTACTAATAAAGTACTCTTTTTTTATTTTCTATAATATTTTTCTGTTTAGAATGGTAAATCGTCTGGCTCGTTATCAGATAAATCTGGAGCTGGTTGAAATTGATCTACTGGTGGCATGTTTTGAGGAGCGGCAGCTTGCTGTAAGTTTTCGATTCTCCATCCTTGGATTGAATTAAAATACATAGCTTTTCCTTCAGGGTTAATCCATTCTCTTCCTCGTAAGTTAATTGAAACTTTAACGTCTTGACCAACTTGGAAACTGTTTAATAAATCACATTTATCCTGAACAAATTCTATCATTAACATTTGAGGATATTGCTCATCAGTAGTTAACACTAACTCTCTTTTTCTAAAACCGTTACTTCCAAAAGTTTGTGTATCGTTAATAATTTTAATCTTCCCTATAACTTCCATAATCTTCTTATTTAATTAAAAGTACTTTCCATGCACTTTCAACGTCATTTTTTAATAAATATTCTTGTGCAAATGTATGCTTTTTTTCTTCTGATACTCCAACATACTCAGGATGTTCTTTAGCAAAGTTATCAACAACATCCTGACTTGGTAATGCTTCTACATTTCCTAAAACACCTAAATTATTTCCAGTAAGTATATGACTATTTCTTATAGATGCAGGAATTTGATCGACACCGATTCCTAAAGTTGATAAAGGCTTTGGGATTTCAAAAAAACCATCTCTTGCTCTTGAATAGTAGTTCCCTCCTGCTCTAGCTACCAAATCAATTTTATGCTGATCAATTAATCCTTCTTCGTCTAATACCTCCTCTTTAATGTGTACTTTAACCACTTCACAAACTATTAAATTTCCTGCTCCGCCTTCTTTTCCTGTATAAATAATATCAATTACTTTACACTCAAATTGAACTGGAGATTCTGCAACTCTAAAAGGTTTAACTATATCTGAAGGAAGCATTGTTAACCCTGCTTTTTCAAATTCATTAACTCCTTTAGGATACATTGTACTACTTAATGACATTTGTTGAACAATATCATAATTTACAACATTAATAACCACTTCTTTTACAACTTCTGCATTATCTAATGTGTGTTTAGTTGTATTATTTCTAACACTTCTTGCAGGTGAAAATATCATGATTGGAGGATTCGCTCCGAATACATTAAAAAAACTAAAAGGTGATAAATTTGGATTACCATCTTCGTCAATTGTACTTGCAAAAGCAATAGGTCTAGGCGCAATGGCTCCCAATAAATATTGATGTAATTTTCCTGTAGATATTTCTTTAGGATCAATTGTTAACATGTGTTGTTGTTTAGATTTTATTTAGTGTAAATATACTATGGATTTAACAAAAAAGTTATACTTTAAGAATAGTTTATATTTGAAACATGTTGAACTCTTTTAAGAAATTATTTTCAGGGAAAAGATTAATCATTCTAATCTCTTTTATTATTGTTTCATTGATTTTATGGAATACATACGTGTTTTTTAAAAAATTTAAACAAGAGGAAAGAGAAAAAATGGAGCAGTTTGCCTATGCTTTAGAAAGAGTTGGAAATACTCCTAACTTGGATGCAGATATGAATTTAGAGTTAAAGGTTCTCGAAAACAACGAAATTCCGTGTATTTTAACAAGTGTTAATGGTAGTATAGGTGAAGTTCATAATTTGGATGAAAACAGAACTCATGATCCTTTTTATTTACAAGATCAATTGGCAAAAATGAAAAGACAAAACAAGCCTATAGAAATTAACTACTTAGGAAGAAAAGAATACATCTACTATCGAGATTCTGATTTATTACAAAAGCTAACCTATTATCCGATTGCATTAATTCTTATACTTGGTCTTTTCTTAGGTGTCATTTATTTATTCTTTAATTCTAGCAAAATTGCCGATCAAAATAAGCTTTGGACTGGAATGGCGAAAGAAACTGCACATCAAATAGGTACGCCTCTTTCCTCTTTATTAGGCTGGGTTACTATTTTAAAAACAGAAAACATCAATCAAGAATATGTCGCGGAAATTGAAAAAGATGTTGATAGACTGAATATTATTGCGAATCGTTTTTCTAAAATTGGTTCTTCTCCTAATCTTGAAAGAAATAACATTATTGAAATAACACATAACATTTTTAGTTATTTAGAATCTAGAAGTTCTAAACAAGTTGATTTTTCATTTCAAACCTCTAACAATGAAATGTATACAAAGATTAACAAGGAACTTTATGGTTGGGTAATTGAGAATTTAATTAAAAATGCCATTGATGCAATGCAGGGAAAAGGAGCTGTTTCTATTGATATAAGCGAGGATGACCAGCGAATATTTGTGTATGTTTCAGATACCGGAAAAGGAATTCCAAAATCGAAATTTAATCAAATTTTTAAACCAGGATTTACTACTAAAAAAAGAGGTTGGGGATTAGGATTATCTTTATCAAAACGAATTATTGAAGACTATCATAAAGGTAGAATATTTGTAAAAAAATCTGAGTTAAACAAAGGAACTACCTTTGAAATACAATTATATAAAGTATAATAAAAGAACTATTCCTTATAATTGTTTTTTAATGTTCTACCAAATAGAACCCCACCAATTGTCCATAATATAAAGCCTATAACAATACTTTTAGTTGTAATTTCTTCATTATTAAAATAAGGGTAAATGAATGTCATAATTACAAACATCATCATACCCCAAACAAGTCCTGCTTTCAACCACTTCTTCATTTATTCAAAAGCATTCGAAACTTTATCAGCTATGGCTATGAAATCCTCATTAGATAATTTTTCTTTCTTTACAAATTGCATGTCTGTCATCGTATTTATTGGTATTAAATGTACGTGTACATGTGGTACTTCTAATCCAATTACACTCATACCTATTCTTTCACAAGAAATCGTTTTTTCTAAGGCTTTAGCAACACGATAACTAAAATCCATCAAACCTAGGAATGTATCTTTAGATAAATCAAAAATCTTGTTTTCTTCTTTCTTAGGAATTACCAATGTATGCCCTATTGCATTTGGGTTGATATCTAAAAAAGCGTAAAAATTTTCATCTTCAGCAATCTTATAAGAAGGAATTTCTCCGCTAACTATTTTAGTAAAAATACTGGCCATTTTATATTTTAAGTTTAGGTGTTAAAAAACGCGTTGTAAAAACAACGCGTAAATTTTTTTATCTTGAGATTTCTAAAACCTCAAATTTCATAAGACCGTTTGGAACTTGGATTTCAGCGACATCTCCAACTGTTTTCCCTAGTAATCCTTTACCAATTGGTGAATTAACAGACAACTTTCCATTTCTTACATCACTTTCACTATCTGCAACTAACGTATAGGTAAACTCCATTCCATTCGTTGAGTTCTTTAACTTTACGATTGAATGTATTAAAATTTTAGAATTATCTAGTTGACTTTCATCAATGATTCTTGCATTTGCAACCACATTTTTAAGCTTTGCTATTTTAGTTTCTAGCAACGATTGCTCTTCTTTAGCTGCATGATATTCAGCATTCTCACTTAAATCTCCTTTATCTCTTGCGTCTGCAATTTCCTGTGAAACTCTAGGACGCTCAACTTGTTCTAAATGAGCTAATTCATCTTTTAGCTTCTTTAGTCCTTCCTCTGTATAATATGATACTTGACTCATTTGTTCTAGGTTTAAATAATTAATTTGATTCCTTAGCGTTTTGAGTGATATAATTTCACTAAGCGCCAAATTATAACCATCGATATCGGGGGTTATAAAATTTAAAAATCCCAGTCCGTTAGGAATGAGATCTTCTTACAAATGTACAAAATATTTGTAAATTAGCGCTTCTAAAGGATAGATAAAGCTTTCTTAAAATGAAAAAGATTCTGATTTTACTTACTGGTTTACTTATGATTAGTTGTACTAATGACACCAATACAAACAATTGCTTTTTTGGTATTACGCTTAACGAAACCATAAATTTATCCAACCCTCAATTCATAGATATTCAAGTTCCTGGAGGACATACTTCAGTTGTTTTAGGAGGAAGAAATGTGTTAATCATCAGAAGAACTTCATCTGCATTTAAAGCTTACGATTTAGAGTGTCCTGAAAGAGATTGCTCTTCTTCAATGACTTTTGACGGACTAAAAATGATTTGTCCTTGTAGTCAAAAAGAATACAATTCTCTTAATGGTTCACCTATTAATGGGCAAGGTTGTTTTGCTTTAGAATATACCGTGCAACAAATTAGTAGTACTGCGCTGCAAATTAGCCGTTAAATAATTCTTTAACACCAATTAAGATTATTACTTTTGTGTGCACAACACAAATTTATTTATTAAAGTGAAACACTATTTCTCTTCTGATTTTAAATTAGGCGTATTAGGTGGAGGACAATTAGGAAGAATGCTACTTGCAGAAACTCAAAAATTGGATATTTATACGGCTATTTTAGACAAATCTAAAGATGCTCCTTGTGCACAAATATGTAACGAATTCCACCAAGGAGATTTACTTGATTTTGATACCGTTTATAACTTCGGAAAAAAGGTAGACCTACTAACAATTGAAATTGAAAATGTAAATATTGATGCATTAGAACAATTGGAAAAAGAAGGGTTACCAATCTATCCAAAGCCGAAGAATCTAAGGATTATTCAGAACAAAGCACAACAAAAGAAATTCTACACCCAACATAATATCCCTACTGCCGATTTTACTCATTTCGCTTACTTAGAAGAATTAAAACATTCTTATGAAAACGGAATCATCCAATTTCCTTTTGTATGGAAATCTGCTCGATTTGGCTATGATGGTAATGGCGTAAAAGTGGTTAAAAATTATACTGATTTACAATCTTTACCTGAAGGTGAATGTATCGCTGAAAAATTGGTGCCTTTTAAGAACGAATTAGCTGTAATTGTAGCTAGAAACCTGAAAGGAGAAATTAAAACCTATCCGGTTGTTGAAATGGAATTTCACCCTGAAGCAAACCAAGTAGAATATGTAATTTGTCCAGCGAGAATAGATAATAATGTTGCAAATAAAGCTAGAGAAATTGCCTTAAAAGTTGCTGATAAATTTGATTTTATTGGACTTTTAGCTGTCGAGATGTTTCAAACTCAAAATGATGAAATTTTAGTAAATGAAGCAGCTCCAAGAACACACAATTCTGGACATTACAGTATTGAAGCAAGTTATACGAGTCAATTTGAACAACATATAAGAAGTATTTTAAACCTTCCTTTGGGAAATACCGATAGTAAAGTTGCTGGAATTATGGTAAACTTAGTTGGTGCTGAAGGCCATACCGGTGAGGTTGTTTATGAAAACATGGAATCTATCTTAGAAATTGAAGGAGTTACTCCTCATATCTATGGTAAAACCCACACTAAGCCTTTCCGCAAAATGGGACATGTAACCATTGTAAATAAAGATATTGATAAAGCTAGAGAACTAGCACAGATAGTAAAAGAAACTGTAAAAGTTATCTCAAAATAAAAGAATATGGTAGGAATTATCATGGGAAGCGATTCAGATCTTCCAATTATGCAAGAAGCAATAGATGTATTAGAAAGTATGGACATTCAAATTGAGGTAGATATTGTATCTGCTCATAGAACTCCAGAAAAATTATTTGATTACGCTACCAACGCTCACAAAAGAGGTATACAAGTAATTATTGCTGGTGCTGGCGGAGCAGCGCATTTACCAGGAATGGTAGCAAGTATGAGTCCGCTACCTGTAATTGGTGTTCCTGTTAAAAGTAGAAACTCTATTGATGGGTGGGATTCTGTTTTATCCATTTTACAAATGCCAGGAGGTGTTCCTGTAGCCACTGTAGCTTTAGATGGAGCTAAAAACGCTGGAATTTTAGCAGCTCAAATAATTGGTGCTTCTGATAAATGTGTTTTAGATAAAATTATTGCTTACAAAGAAGGCTTAAAATTAAAAGTAGAAAAAGCTTCAGAACGCGTAAAAAAATAAGTACCTTAGTAACAAGAATATCATAAAACCTCATAAAACAACTTTTTTATGAGGTTTTGTCTATTTAGAACCAAAATATAATAGTAAAATGAACAATCCATTATTACAAGATTTCAATACTCCTCCTTTTACTCAAATAAAAGAAGAACATTATAAAACAGCCATCAAAGAAGCAATTGCAATGGCGAAAGAAGAAATTGAACAAATTGTTAAAAACACGGACGCTCCTACTTTTCAAAATACCACCGAAGCACTAGATAACACAGGAGAGAAATTAGATAGAATTACTTCAATATTTTTCAACTTAAACTCTGCTGAAACGAATGAAGAAATTCAGAAAATAGCGAAAGATATTTCTCCTTGGTTAAGTGAATTTAAAAACGATATGATTTTAAACGCTGATTTATTCAAAAGAGTTAAAGCAGTATACGATCAAAGAGCGTCATTAACATTAACTCCTGAGGAAGATATGTTACTTGACAAACAATATAAAGGCTTTTCAAGAAATGGTGCGAATTTGAATGATGAGAAAAAATCTGAACTGAGAAAACTAGACACGGAACTTTCGAGATTATCGCTTCAGTTTGGAGAAAATGTATTAGCTGACACCAATGCATTTGAATTATTATTAACGGATGAAGAAGATTTAAAAGGATTACCAGAAGGAGCAAAAGAAGCTGCAAAGTTAATGGCAGAGCAAAAAGAAAAAGAAGGCTGGTTAATTACCTTAGATTATCCAAGTTATATTCCTTTTATGACCTATGCTGAAAATAGAGAATTACGAAAAAAATTGTCTATTGCAATGGGCAAAAAAGGTTTTCAAAATAATGATAACAACAACGAGGAAATTGTGTTACAAATTGTAAAACTTCGTTATAAAAGAGCCCAACTTCTAGGGTATAATTCTCACTCACATTTTGTTTTAGAAGAACGTATGGCTGAAACTCCTGAAAAAGTTCTTTCGTTCTTAAATGATTTATTAGAAAAAGCAAAACCTGCCGCAGAGCGCGAATTTAAGCATCTTGAAAATTATGCTAAAGAACTTGATAATATAGAACGTCTTGAAAAATGGGATAGTGCGTATTATTCAGAAAAACTAAAGAAAGAGTTATTCGATTTAGATCAAGAAGCCTTAAAACCATACTTTAAACTAGAGAATGTAATCAACGGTGTTTTTGAAGTTTCTAATCGTTTATTTGATTTAAATTTTGAAGAAATTGATTCAATAGAAAAATACCACGAAGATGTAAAAACATACAACGTTACCGATGGTAAAGGAAATTTTGTTTCGCATCTTTATGCAGATTTTCATCCGAGACCAGGAAAACGTAATGGTGCTTGGATGACATCTTATAAATCACAACAGATTAAAAATAGTGTAAATGATCGACCACAGGTTTCTATAGTTTGTAATTTTACCAAACCAACAGCTACTAAACCTTCATTACTAACTTTTAATGAAGTGACTACCTTATTCCATGAATTTGGTCATGCACTACATGGAATGTTAGCAAACACTACCTATAAAAGTTTATCTGGAACCTCTGTTTCTTGGGATTTTGTAGAATTACCAAGTCAGGTTTTAGAAAACTGGTGTTACGAAAAAGAGGCTTTAGAACTTTTTGCGAAGCACTATGAAACAGGAGAAACCATTCCGATGGAATTTATTCAAAAAATAAAAGAGTCTGCTACGTTCCAGGAGGGAATGCAAACCTTACGCCAATTAAGTTTTGGTTTATTAGATATGAGTTGGCATTCAGGAAATCCAGAAGATATAACTTCTGTTAAAGAATTTGAATTGGAAGCGTTTAGTAATACAAAATTGTATCCTGATGTTGCTGAGAATTGTATGAGTACTGCTTTCTCTCATATTTTTCAGGGAGGTTACTCTGCTGGATATTATTCGTATAAATGGGCAGAAGTTTTAGATGCCGATGCTTTTGAATATTTTAAAGAAAAAGGTATTTTCAACAAAACTGTTGCATCTAAATTTAAAGAGCATGTATTATCTAAAGGAGGAACTGAAAAACCTATGGAATTATACAAAAGATTTCGTGGACAAGAACCAAAACCAGAAGCTTTATTAAAAAGAGCTGGCCTTTTAACAGCTTAACCTATATTTTTGAGTTGCAAACACTAAAAACTGTTTGCAACTCTTTTTAATTTAAACATATGTACGATAAGATTTCTAAATTCTTTGAAACAGAATATCCATTAAACCAACATGGAATTGAAGAACTTTTATCGTTGTTCAAAAGAAAAGAGTTTAAGAAAGGTGAAATTCTGTTAAAAGCTAATACTTCTGAAAAAGAACTGCGTTTTTTAAATTCCGGAATTGTAAGAGAGTTTTATGCTACTCCCGAAAAAGAAACCAATATTAATTTTTACACGAAACCTCAATTTGTTTCCGACTTATTTTCTTTCAGTAATAATAGTTCTACAAATAAAAATCAAGAAGCTTTAAGTGACATAGAATTATTAACTATAGAAAAAGAACCTTTCACAAAACTCTTAGAGAAATATGAATGTGGTAAATCTTTTATTGATTTATCTTTTCAGAAATTGCTAAAACAAAAAGAGTTATTTGAATATAATAGGATTACAAAGTCTGCTGATGAATTGTACCAAGAACTATTTATTTATAAAACTCATTGGTTAGAAAAAATTCCTCAATATCATATTGCTTCCTACTTAAATATTACCCCTGAAACTCTCAGTAGAATTCGAAAACGTATTTCTTGATTTGAATCAATGGGAAAGATTATACTAACGAGTTACTTTGTTAAAAATAATATCCATGAAAATTCATCACATTAGAAATGCAACTATGGTTATTGAAACCAATGAAGCAGTAATTTTAGTAGATCCAATGTTAGGAAAAAAAGGAATTCTTCCTCCTTTTTCATTTATACGATTTAAAGCAAGAAAGAATCCTACAGTACCACTTCCAGAACAGACTAATGCTATTCTCGAAAAAGTTACGCATTGTCTTATTACACATACGCATCCAGATCATATCGATATGGCTGCAGAACGATTTTTAATTAAAAATAACATTCCTGTTAGTTGTAGTGTTTTAGATGAAAAAACGTTCCGTAAGAAAGGATTAAACGTAGTAAGTACTATTCAATATTGGAAAGAAACTTCTTTTTTAGGCGGAAAAATCGAAGGAATCCCAGCGAAACATGGTTACGGATTTGTATCAAAACCTATGGGAAATGTCATGGGTTTTTTCATTCAACTTCCTAATGAACCTTCTATTTACATAAGTTCTGACACCATTTATACAAATCATGTAGATAAAGTTTTAAAAGAATACAAACCTGCTATTAGTATTGTAGCTGCTGGCGCTGCACAGTTTGATATTTTCAAACCTCTTTTAATGACAGTAAAAGACATCGTAAAATTTATTGAAAACGCACCTAGTAAAGTTATAGCTAATCATATGGAAGCTGTAAATCATTGTCCCACTACTAGAAAGCAACTACGTGAAATTCTTCTTGAAAGAAACTTATTACAAAAAACTTATATTCCTGAAGACGGAGAATTAATACATTTTTAAGAAGTTAATTTTTATGAAGTCCCTATTTTTAGACAAAATTTATTTTCATGAAAAAGGGACTTTTCATTTTTCTTTTAGGTACCTGCCAATTTATTTTTGCTCAATACCTCGTTAAAGGAAAAATTATTGACAAAACTAATACTCCATTAGAAGGTGCTTCAGTTTATTTTAACAATACTACTATTGGTACTTTAACAGATGTAAATGGTGAATTTGAGTTGAATGCCAGTAATAATAATTATACGCTTGTAGTTTCTTATTTAGGCTATAAAACATATCAAAAGCAACTAGACATAAGTAATACTTCTTTTCTCACAATTTCCTTAGAGGAAGATAATGAGATGCTAAATGTGGTAGAGATTCCTAACACAAAATATGATGATGAATGGAAATACAATTTAGCTAGTTTTAAAAAAGCTTTTTTAGGAAGAACAAAATTAGCTGAAGAATGTAAAATATTAAATGAAAAAGACTTGCATTTTGATTTCAATCGAAAAACAAATACATTAACAGCTTTTGCTAAAAAGCCATTAAAAATTAAGCATACTGGCTTAGGTTATTTAATTACGTATGATTTGGTTGATTTTACATTAGATAGTGAAAAAGTGTTTTTTAGTGGTTATGCTCAATATCAAAATCTTCGAAAAACAATTCGTACTAAGTGGAAACAAAATAGGTTAACTGCTTATAATGGTTCACAAATGCATTTTTTAAGAAGTCTTTTAGCCAAAGAATTTGAACAAGACGGATTTGTAGTGAATCAATTTAGAAGGGTGAAAAATGAAGAAAGACCTTCTGAAGAAGAAATTAATTTTGCAAGAGAATACATCAAATTACATGGAAATGTAATCGACTTTTCCATTCCTGTAACAGCACCAAAAACTAAACTTGATAGCACAAGATTAACACTCAAAAAAGCACGAGAGCTTCCAAAGTTTCGAGATTATTTATACAAAAAAAATGTTCCTTATGAGGAAATGATTTCTTTTGAAAAAGACGTTCCTTTTTTAGATTTTAAAGATTATTTATCAATAGTTTACACAAAAGAACCAGAAGAAGAAAATTTCATAAAAGGAGTGTTTTGGAGTAGAAGAAGAAAACCATTGAACGTTCAAACTTCTCACTTAGTTTTATCAAACGGAAAAGTGCAAATAGATCCATCAGGAATTCTTTTAGATCCAAGTGCTTTTTACCAAGAGGAATATTGGGGATTTGAAGCTTTTGCAACCATGCTTCCTTTGGATTATCAGCCATCCAAAAACAAATAAAACAATCGGTTGTAAAGTCTTTTGATAAAATGCTTATTTTTAAATACAAATTTGCATTATGAAAGCGATACCCTTAATACTATTTTGTTTTTTAACCCTCTCAATACTAGCACAAAAAACCATTACAGGAAAAGTTATTGACAACAATAATAATCCGTTAGAGGGTGCTTCTGTTTTTTTGAATAATACTACCATCGGTACAATTTCAAATGAAAATGGAGAATTTGAATTAAGAGCACCGAATGATAACTACACCTTGGTTATTTATTTTATGGGATTTAAAACAATTCAGAAACCAATTACTCTTGAAAAAGATGAATATGTAACTGTTCAACTTGAAGAAGACAATGAATTATTAAACGAGGTAGCATTAGACATCAATCCTAAAAATAATTTTAAGGATTTTAAACGATTCCGTCAGGCATTTATTGGTAATACAAATTTCGCTCAAGGCTGCGAAGTTTTAAATCCTGAAGTATTGAAATATTATTTAAACTCACGAACTAACAAATTAACCGTCAAAGCCAAAAAACCCATTGAAATTCTTAACTCTAAATTAGGATATAAAATATACTACGACTTGGTAAAATTTACTGCCGATGCTAAAGCTACTTCCTTTTATGGACACGCAAGATATGTTGCATTAAAAGGAACTAAAAGACAGCAAAAACGATGGGAAAAGAATCGCCTTAAAGCATATAACGGATCGTTACTTCACTTTTTTAGAAGTTTGTATATGGCAAATGTACAAGAAGAAGGTTTTGTTATTAATCAATTTAAAAAGCAAAAAATCATCTTAAAGAATGGTGAGAAAACGAAAAATATTCCTTTAAAACAAAATTTAAACTACGATGATTTGGTGTTTAGAATGAAAGGAAAAACCTTTTTAAATTTTAATTTTTGGCTTGAAGTAATATACAAGAAAGAAAAAGAAGAATTAAACTATAGACGTTTTGGCAAAAGACTTAATCAACAGGAATCTACTATTCAATTGCTCGAAAAACCTATTGAGATTTTACCTTCTGGTAAATTGGTAAACCCATTGGGGATTTTTACAGAACAATACTGGGCTTATGAAAAAATGGGCGATTTACTACCAACCGACTATCAACCCAAAAAAGAATAAACTATTTTAGTCATTCCAAATAATCTAATTACCTACGAAATGAAAATTATCGACCTATCTAAGCCAATTCAATACAATAAGAACGACCCTTGGTTTATGAAAGTAAAGATCAAACATAAACCGCATAAAAAGGCAAAGTGGTTGATTCGCTTTTTAGGCTTACCTTTTAAATTATTTCCTAAAAATTTTACTGGATGGGCAGATGATACTATTCAAAAGATGGGAGTTCATTCTACAACACATATAGATGCACCTTGGCATTATTCACCAACAACAAATGGAGAAAAATCTAAAACTATTGATGAAATTCCACTAGATATTTGCTACGCAGATGGAATTGTAATCGACATGAAACACAAGGTTGATTTTGATCCAATTACCGTTAATGATATTGAAAAGTTTCTTTTAGAAAACAATTTAGAAATTCAATCTGGAATGATTGTATTGATAAAAACAGGTCGCGATAAATACAATGGTACAAAAGACTTCCATAAAATTGGTACAGGAATGAGTGCAGAAGCTACTTCTTGGCTTATTGATAAAGGAATAAAAGTTATGGGAATTGATTCTTGGGGATGGGATTTACCACTTCCATACATGCTTCAAAAAGCTAAAGAAACAAACAATTCTGAATTATTCTGGGAAGCTCATTTAGTCGGACAAGACAAGGAATACTGGCACATGGAACAACTAGTTAATTTAGACGCATTACCTTACTCTGGGTTTAAAGTTGCTGTGTTTCCTTTAAAAATCATTGGTGCCTCAGCTGCTCCTGCGAGAGTTGTAGCAATGATTGATTAATCGGTCTCTTTCTTATTCTTCTCTTCAATCCACTTACTCATGTATTTAGTTGATTGAAGTGTTTGGTGTTGCAATAATGAACCTAAGAAATTATTGGTTCTATGATTTTCTAAATCCAAGATTAACTCGTTAATTCTATCTATAAAACTAGTTTCTAAAAGCTCCCTATTATAAATTGAATTTATTATAGCTATTCCGTTTTCCTGAACCGTTTCCCAAACATTCTCATCGGTATAAAGAGTAACCGCTTTATCGGTAAAATCATCTTCTGAATTGGTTATAAAGCCATTCCATGGAAGATCTTCATGCATTCCTTCTGCTCCAATAATAGTAGTTACACTTGGAGTTCCACAAAGCATAGCTTCAGTTAATTTACCTTTTATGCCAGCTCCAAATCGTATTGGTGCTAAAACCACTTTTGCTTTAGACACAACTTCGTTTGCATTTTCTGCAAAACCTTTCACCAGAAATCCTTGTTCAGGTTTATGTAATTGTTGAATTTGTTGATTGACATAAGACCCGTAAACATGTACTTCAGCTTGGGGTAATTTCTTCCTAATTGTCGGCCATATTTTCTTCAATTCTAAAACGGCATCTATATTTGGTTGATGAAAATAATTCCCAATAAACACAAAGTTCTCTCTTTCTGAAAATGGCAACCAAGAGTCGATTGTAGCATTAGAAATTGAGTCTAGCATAAAAGGTAAATACAATAACAAAGATGGATCAATCTTGAAAGTCGTTGTTAATAATTCAACTTCATAAGAAGAAATAATCAAACTCAAATCACAACGCAAAATTGAAGCAACTTCTCTTTTAGCATCGATAGATTTTAAAAGTGCTTCTTCAGAAAATGGAATTCCTTTTTTAAGCTGCTGATGTCTTACCTTTCTTAAAAAATGAAGATCTTCAGTATCTAAAATCCGTAATGCTTTCGGACAAAATTCAGCTACTCGCCAACCAAACTGTTCCTCCATCATAAATCGATCGAACAGTACGATTTCTGGCTGAAGTTCTTTAATATAGGTGTCAAAACTGGAAGAATTCAGCTCTATTTGAACTTCCTCTACTCCTAGTTTCGACAACTCAATTGCTTTATCTCCTTTTTGGGCAGGACTTGCAAAAACAACTTGGTAATTTGTATTTATAAAAGACTGAATGAGCTGTAACATTCTTCCACCTGCCGCAGAAGAATTTGGTTCAACCCATACATATCCGATAATTAGAACTTTTTTACGCAACTATTTTTGAATTTGAGCTTCGTAATTAGCTTGAACAGTTTTTGCCCAGTTTACTACTTCCGTTATTTGTTCATCCGTTAATTTCGCTTCACTGTGTGTCCAAGTATATGAATTTAAAGGCATGTGTTTTTCCTCAACTTCTTCCCAAAACTCTTCCATTTTGTGTTCTTTTCTCTTTAAAGAATAAGCTGCCCATTTAGAAAAGTTTAAATGTTTTTTTCCGTCTTCTACGTGGTGATTCATCCAAAAATTAATCGGAGCTACTGAATGATACCAAGGATAGTTTGTTTTATCACTATGACAGTCATAACACGCATTTTTTAAAATTTTTTGAACTTCTTGAGAAGGTTTAGTCTCAGTCACAAAAGCATCTAAAGAGCTTAATTCTCCATTATTCTTTTCTGTTGGAATGAACTGAATGATTAACAATAATCCTAATGCTACCCATCCTATTTTTTTTACTATTTTCATACTATAATTAAGATATTCGTTTAAAAATAGCAATAATACAGAATACTCAGTTTTTATGAGTAAATAATTGTAATTTTGTAGTAAAATAAAACATCTCATGAAATACGATATTATCGTTATAGGTTCTGGCCCAGGAGGATATATTGCTGCGGTAAGAGCTTCTCAATTAGGTAAGAAAGTTGCCATCATAGAAAAATATTCAACATTAGGAGGTACCTGTTTAAATGTAGGATGTATTCCTTCTAAAGCTTTATTAGACTCATCACACCATTATTATGATGCTGTTCATCATTTCGAAGAGCATGGTATTTCGGTTGAAAATCCTAAGTTCGATTTCGCAAAAATGGTAGATCGTAAAGCTAAAGTTGTTGAGCAAACTACCGGTGGTATCAAATATTTAATGGATAAAAACAACATCGATGTTTATGAAGGACTAGGTTCTTTTGAAGATGCTACTCATGTAAAAGTTAGCAAGAACGATGGTAGTTCTGAAGTGATTGAAGGTACAAATATTATTATTGCTACAGGTTCTAAACCTTCTTCTTTACCATTTATCTCTATAGATAAAGAACGTATCATTACTTCTACAGAAGCATTAAAATTAAAAGAAGTTCCAAAACATTTAATCGTAATTGGAGGTGGAGTTATCGGTTTAGAATTAGGATCGGTTTACAAGCGTTTAGGTGCAGAAGTAACTGTAGTTGAATATGCTCCTTCTATTACTCCAACAATGGATAAAGATGTTTCTAAAGAATTAACTAAAGTTTTAAAGAAACAAGGAGTTAAGTTTAATGTTAGTCATGGTGTTACTGCTGTTGAAAGAAATGGAGACGAAGTAACTGTTAAAGCGAACAATAAAAAAGGAGAAGAAATTACTTTTACTGGTGATTACTGTTTAGTAGCAGTGGGCCGTAGACCTTATACTGATGGTTTAGCGTTAGATAAGGCTGGAGTTAAAGTTACTGAAAGAGGACAAATTGATGTAAATGATCATTTACAAACAAATGTTTCTAATATTTATGCTATTGGTGATGTGGTTCGTGGTGCAATGTTAGCTCACAAAGCGGAAGAAGAAGGAGTTGTTGTTGCTGAATATTTAGCTGGAGAGAAACCACATATCGATTATAACTTAATTCCTGGTATTATTTATACTTGGCCAGAAGTTGCCGCTGTTGGTAAAACAGAAGACGAATTAAAAGAAGCTAATGTAGATTATAAATCAGGAAAGTTCTCAATGCGCGCTTTAGGTAGATCAAGGGCTAGTGGAGATATTGATGGATTTGTTAAAGTATTAGCTGACAAAAAAACTGATGAAGTTTTAGGAGTTCATATGGTAGGTGCGCGTGTTGCTGATTTAATAATGGAAATGGCAGTTGCTATGGAATTTAGAGCATCAGCAGAAGATATCGCTCGTATTTGTCACGGTCACCCAACGTATTCAGAAGCTGTTAAAGAAGCTGCTAAAGCTGCTTGGGACGGAAAGCCTTTAAACGCTTAAAAAAGATTTAAAAACATAATACAAAAGCAATCTCAATTGAGGTTGCTTTTTTTATTCAGCTTAAATTTCAAAAACGTATTCAAATAAAAAAAGCCGAGTACAAAACTCGGCTTTAACTATATTTTAAAATTGATTCTTATTGATCAATTCCATAGAAAGAACTAACTCCATCTTCAATATCAGAAGCTTTTTTAATTGCTTCATACATGTTGAAAGTTTGGTTTTTTCTTTGATTCGCTATCCTCTTACGATACGTATCATAGTTAGGTAATGCTGTTGGTAATTCTTTCCCTGTAACTACAAAAGCATATACTCCTCTATCTCCAACAACCTCTTTAACTAATTCGTTCTCTTTAGCATTTAACATAGCTCCAACAACCTTAGGCTCGAAACCAATTCCAGTGATAGTAGGAGAACTTAAATTAACATCTGTAATAGATCTTAAAGTTTGTTTGTTTGAAGAAGCAATCTCTTCTAAAGTGCTACCCGTAGAAAACTTACCTTTTAAAATTTCAGCTTTCTTTTCGTTTAATAAAATCGGACGTACTTTGTTAATTGCTTTATCAACTGGCTCTAATCCTTTTTCAGTAATAGTTGTTAACGTTGCTACTACATATCCACCTTCTACATCAAAACGCTTATAATCTCCTTCTGTAACATCTTTTCCAAATGCCCAAGTAATAATTTCTCTTTGATTTCCTAAACCTGGTACATTCTCGTCTAATGCTTTTAAACCAACTGCAGGTAATGCTGTTAATTCTTTTTGCTTAGCTGCCTCATCAATGCTTGTTCCCTTAGAAATTTCTAATGCAAATGTTTCAGCATCTTGGAAAATAGCATTTTCAGTAATTTCAGAAGCTTCAATTTTACGTCCAAACGTAGCCAGCTTTAATGCTTTTTGCTCCTTCTTTTGGTCGTCAATCTTGATTATATGATAACCAAATTTCGTTTTCACAACCTGAACATCTCCTTTCTTATTGTTAAAAATAAATTTTGCAAAATCTTCATCAAAATTAGGAGAGAACCCTACGTTGTAAGTTGTCCATCCTATTTCCCCGCCTTTACCTTTAGTTCCATCTGTATTAACTTCATCTGCTACTTGCTTAAACTTTGCTGAATTATTCTTAACTAAATTATAAATACTATCTGCTGTTTTTTTAGCTTGTTCTTCTGTTCTAGTAACAGAAGCGTCTGCTCTCATTCCTCCAACAAAAGGGATTAATATGTGACTAGACTTTACAGAATCAGGCACATTTAAAACCTCTGTAATTTTTGATAATTTAAAGAAACCTTGATCTTTGTATGGGCCGAAAACATCTCCAGCTTTCCCATTAAATAAATCTTCAGCAATTATCTGAGGAACTTGTCCTTTGAACTGTACTTTATCGTTTAAAGGCAAATCAGAATTTGTTTCTTCAAAAAATAATTTATAATCAGTTGTAGATTTTAAACCAGGAACTATTTGTCCTTGCTTATTTGTTGAGTCTTCAATTAATTTTGCAACACCCGCTTTAATTTCAGCTTCATCTTCTGGAGTTGCTTTAATATTGAATTTTACATAACGAATGTCTCTAGAAGCTTCTACTTCAAATTCAGAAGGGTGATTTTCAATATACTTCTTAATTTCTCCTCTAGTAACAGTTATGGAACTATCCGGAACAGAAGTATATGATAAGAAAACTAAATTTGCGTTAATCTTAGTATTTTCTGTTAAATACTCGTTTTCTCCTTCTTTTAAAGAAGCACCTAAACCAGCAGCTACTAAATTATCATATGTAGTTTTTTGAAGGTTGCTCTTAACAGAAGCCATATATTGTCTCCAATTAGCCCATTCTTCTCCATTTTCAACTTTAATAGTAGCTAAAAACTCTTTGAATTTTTCCTTATCAAAAACACCTGTTGTAGAAAATCTAGGATCATTTTTGATGAATTCTGTTTCGTATAATGCTTTTAAAATATCAGCTTCACCAACTGTAATTCCAGCTTCAGCTAACTGACTTTCATAAACTTTTTGACGTAATAAGTTATTCCAAACTGTTTTGGCTGCTTGCATTTCTGAAACACGGTTTCCAGTTTGTCTTTTATAATTATCTAATGCTTCTGCAAATTCTTGACGAGTAATCGTTTCTCCATTTACCTCACCTACCTCGTTCATCTTTGTAGAATTAAAAAAATCTGATAACGTTGATGGATCTAATACAAAAGAAAATAAAGCTAAACCTACTATAAGAATTAATAACCAAGAGCGTTCTCTAATTTTCGATAAAATTGCCATTTCTACATTTATTTTATTAACAGTGTGCGAAAATACAATTTCGCATTTAATAATGCAATGTTTTTGAAAGTTTTACTAGGTATAAATTATTGATTACTTAAAAGCCTATGTAGCTAGCTTTCTGTAGGAAGTACTTCAAGATGAATTGAGTCTATTTTTGTAGAGCTTACTTTACTTATTCTAATCTTAAAATTATCGATTTGGATTTCTTCATCTTGCTCTGGAATACTTTCTGTATGATTAATTATAAATCCTCCTAAAGTTTCGTAGGCTTCTTCTTTAGGAATATTTAAATTGTATTCTTCATTAAGATAATCTACCTCTAAACGTGCAGAAAAATTAAATTCTGTTTCACTAATCTTTTCTTCTAACAAATCTAAGCTATCGTGTTCATCTTCAATCTCACCAAACAATTCTTCAACAATATCTTCAACGGTAATAATCCCTGATGTTCCTCCGTATTCATCTACCACTAAAGCGATACTTTTTCGCTTTTTCATCAATACATTCAACACATCACTGATCATCATCGATTCAGGCACAATCTCTACAGCTAATAAAATCGACTTTATAGTTCTTGGCCTTTTGAAAAGTTCATATGAATTTACATACCCAATTACATCATCTAATGAATTATTGTAAACAAGAATTTTAGAATAACCACTTTCTATAAATGCTTTTTTTAAGTTAGATACTGTTTCATGAAGCTCAACTGCCACTATTTCGATTCTAGGAACCATAATTTCTCTAGCCTTTACTTTATGAAATTCTAAAGCATTTTGAAAAATTTGAATTTCAGAATCTACTTCTTCATCTTCCTTATTGGTTTCTAGTTGTTCTGTAATGTAATTCCCTAGTTCTTCTTTACTAAACTCAGTTTGAATTTCATCTCCTTCTGTTTTAAAAATTACACGAAGAAAAAAATCTGATATCGCAGAAATAAAGCTTGAAAGAAAATAAAATAAGTAAAAGAAAATGTATGCTGGGATTGCGAAAATTTTAATTGCTTCGTTAGCATAAACCCTAAAAAGTGCTTTCGGTAAAAACTCAGCAGTTACAAGAATTACTACCGTAGAAATTAAGGTTTGTGTAAGTAATTGTAAATCTTCTAATAAGTAATTTACTATTGCTATTTCGGAAGGAAGAAAGTTATGAAACCAATTCATTAACAACTCTCCCATAAAATAACTATACACTACTAATGAAATATTATTACCCACAAGCATTGTAGTAATAAATCGAGATGATTTTTCAGTTATAGTGGTTAATATTTTAGATATAAAATCTCCTTTCTTTTTTTCTAATTCTAGATATAATCTATTTGATGATATGAAAGCAATTTCCATACCTGAAAAAAAAGCTGAAAAAAGAATTGAAATGAATATAATTACAACCTCGTAACTCATTATTGATTATTTCGTCGCTCTATTTTTTTTCTAAAGTTACGTTTAAATAAAAAAATTAACAACATAAATATCGCAAAAGCTATACTAAAATAGGCTTGACTTCTATCGGCAGACCATCTAGTTGCAGCATCAATCAAAAGCACAACAGCTACAACTAAATATCCATATTGTGTATATCTCCAAATTTTATTCATTATAAATCTCCTTGTTTAGTTTCTACTTCTCCCGTAATATCTTTTAAAATCCATTCGGATAAATCTTGTTTCGACTCGAAACCATAACCATTAATAACACTACTTGGAGTGGTTAATCGAAAACCATCTTCTGTAAAAAAATACTTTTCTCTTTGGTCCCAAAAAAGTTGGTTCGTTTCTAATTTTAAACTATCTGCATGGTTAAACACTACAACATTTCCTTTAATTTCTGAAACTTGTGTTTTAGCATACGATAATGCATAATTCCCTGTGATTGTAGTTGAATCTTTTCCTTCATTATCATAGCTAACAATCTTAATTCCTTCTGGGAATTCATTATAAGGATGTTCATCTCTATTAGAAAAATCCTTTAGCAATGGGGTAATAAGTTTTGATGTTACTTTACCTGAATCTTTATAAACATGATAAGCATTTTTAGCAACACCAATTGGTAAGTTCTTATCCGCTAGTAAATCTCTTACTTTTTTTGCATCATTTGTACATGAAAAAAGCATTGCTATCAAACTAATGACAGCAATGCTCTTTAAAATATGTATGTTTTTTATTTTCATTAATTATTTGGTACGCGAACTGTTTCACCAATCCAACATCCAATTTTATGAGCACTTCCTGCAGCAACTCCTTTAGTAAAGATTAACTTTTTTGAAGGAACATTACCTCTGTAGCTACTAATATATCTTCCTGCTCCACATCCTGGGTCTACTCTTTGCGCTTTTTCTGCTTTATTTAAAGCTGCAACATAAACCATTCTCTTTTCAAATTCATCATCTCCACAAGAGTTTGCACTCTTAGCGTATAAACTTGCAATGAATAAATATGCTTTACCCATGTTTGGATTGTATTTTAAAGCTTCATAAGCTAATGCTCTTGCTCTACTACTATTTCTAGTACCTTGAGCTTCTCTTAACTTAAGTCTTGCTTTTTTATTAGGGTCAGTTTCTAATTCAAAAGCTTTCTTACGCATTGAAGCTGCTCCACTTTTATCTCCATTTCTTTCTAATACACCAGCAATAAAGTTGAATGCATCAGCAGACTGAGTTACATCGGCATAAGCTTTAGCCATTTTTTCGAATAAAGGATCCGTATCACACTCTTTGTTATATAATCTAGACACCCCTCTTCTTAACCAAACTCCATTTGTTTTGTTTGCTTCAAAATCTCTAGAGAAAATTGGAATTAATCTTTCACAAGTAGCGATTTCAGAAATATCAGCATCTAAACCTCCTTCAATTAAACCTAATGCTTTAGAGTTAGTAGTATAGGCTTTTAATAATCTCTTTCCTTTAGCATCTATAGTACCAAGAGAATCTTTTGCCATTAACTTACTGATCTTTTTGTTGTAATCATCTAATTTTTCTTCAACAGATTCCATTACATCATCATAAGTATCAAATACTTTTTGAGGGTCGCTATCTTTATATCTGCTAACAATACCTTTAAAATATTTAAAAATATTCTTAACTCCCATATCTTTAGGGTCAGCTTTGTAGGCTTTTTCAAGAAGACTAAAGATTTCATCTTCAGAACCTAAATTATTATCGTCTAAAAAAGTTGCATAATCACTATGTGCTTTAGCAACTCCTTTTTCAGGGAAGTTTGCTATACGCGTCTCGTATACTTTTTTATACAGAGCAGCATCTTTCAAATTATCTGCAGTTTTTGCTCCATATATATATATATTAACTGATAATTTAGGGCAATTTGTCATTAAGTAATTCAAATTCTCCTTAGATTGCTCATATTTTTTTGTATTAACATCTCCTTTAAATAAGTTATACTTGATAGTACAATCTTGACTTGCCTGAGCATTCAATCCTACTGCCGCAAACAAAAATAAACCTGTTAGTAAATACGTTGTTATTTTTTTCATTATTTCAGTTTTTATTAGTCTATCTGCCTTTTCTTAAACCAGTTTGTGCTGTTCAAAGATAAGCTTAATCTTACATTAAAGTAGCTTTCCTTTATTAAATTATCGTTGGTTGTACCTTTCTGTCCGTACTCAAACCCTAGATTCAAACTAGATAATTGTCTTGGCATTGGTAAACCAAAACCAAGATTTATGCCAAAATCGTCAATTGAGGTAAAATTTGTTCCAGAATTTGTTCCGTCAACAAGTAAACCTGTTTTCTGAAAACGCAATCCTCCTCTATAAGTGATTCTATCCCAGTAACTTGATATAGAATTTATTTTTGGAATATAATATCCTCCTAAGGATAATCTGTTAGATGATTCAAATTTATATGTTGATCCTTGAACCAAGTTACCTTCATTTACAAAAGCATCTTGAAATTCATAATCAATACCTGCATACCATTTATTTTCCTTTCCTATACCTATTCCCATAATAGTTTTAACAGGATTTATTAATTTCCCATTTACACTACGGTTATACAATGTATCTCTTGGTTCTTCTAAACCTGAAAAAGCTGAAAAATTGTATGAATATAGAATTTCAGAACCTGTAACACTCAAATCACTTTCTAATTGTAGTGCCAAACCAACATTTAGATCGAGATTATTATTAAGCTTTCTCTTGTACTGTGCGCCTAGCTTAAATTGACCTCCTCGAACTCTAGTATCTTTCTCATATCGTGTCAATAAACTAACATTAGCTCTTTGATTTGATATTGAGTTATTAATTGTTCCGAAAATAAATGCTGCTTCAAAACCAACAGCTAAATCTTTAAGTACATTAATACCAAAAGCACCAAACAACCTAGAAGTACCTCCGTTTCCTGAAAACCTCGTAGCTTCTAAAAAATCTCCATTAGTATCGTTAGTACTATTTAGTAATGCATATCCAACATTAGAAACTGGTTGTAAACCTGTTGTAAAACCTGCATTCTTTCCTATAGGAAACCCTAAAGCAATGTACCTTAAACTTGTAGTATTCCCTGAATCTTCAGAAGTACCATTCGAAATATTCAATAATGAAACTTCTCCTCCTAACGCGTAGGTAGCGAATCTAAGATCTGCATTTGCTGCTGGGTTAATAAAATTTAAGTGATTAACATCCTTTAATGCAACACCAATCCCTCCCATTGAGGCTTGTTCAACTGTAGTTCTACTAACATCTTCTCCGATACCAAAAAAAGAATAAGGTGAAGAACTATTCCTTTGCGCTACTAAAGACGCTGATATTGTTACTAAAACTACAATAAGAATTCTCTTAATCATCCGCTCTATTATAAATCAAAATTTTGTGTAATCCCTCCAAAACCAAATTTGGATTGGCAAATATGTGATTTTTTAATTGTTTAGCCAAAAAATTCGTATCACCTCCTGTTAAAACAACTGTTAAATCTTGATATTTACTTTTATACTGATTGATTACCCCATCTATTTCATTAACAATTCCGTTTACAACACCCGAATGAATACAGCTATTAGTACTATCTCCAATAAAATTCTCTGGCTCTTGTGATTTTAATAACGGTAATTTTGAAGTGTAATTATTTAATGATTTATATCGCATCTCTAATCCTGGAGATATAGCTCCTCCTAAATATGCTTTCTTATTCACAAAATCAAATGTGATACAAGTTCCTGCATCTATTAATAACACATTAGTGTCAGAATAGTTTACAGCCGCATATGCCGCCAAAGCAATTCTATCTACACCTAATGTATTTGGTGTTTTGTATTTATTTTCGAAAGGCACTTTTGTGCTATGATTTAATTCAATTAAACTTAAAATTTCATGCAATTTAGTAAGCTTATCTTCAGATAAAGTTGCTACTGCAGAAATTATTCCGCTAGAAATTTTATGTTTTTTAATAATTTTTTTTACTTCAGAAATTATTTTTTCTTTTTGAAAAACCACCAACTCTTTTAAGCTATCTTTTTCAAAAACAGCAGCTTTCACTCTGGTATTACCTACATCAATTATTAGTTCCATTGTTCTGTATTACGAGGGAAGCAAATTTATAATAGATTTTTTACATTTTTTTTTGGTTGTATTAAAAAAACTGTGTTATATTTGCATCCGCTAACGCGCTGGTACCTTAGCTCAGTTGGTAGAGCAAAGGACTGAAAATCCTTGTGTCCCTGGTTCGATTCCTGGAGGTACCACTTTAAAAGCCCTGATTATTCAGGGCTTTTTTTATTTTTCAAAATATGTATTTCTTATATATTATTTACAGTAAAACACTTAATAAATATTATGTTGGAGTAACTCATGATTTAAAATCAAGAATCGAAAAGCACAACCAACATTGTTATTCAAAAGCTTATACCAAAGCTGCATTTGATTGGGAATATAAACTTCAAATGGAATATAGTAAGGACGAAGCTCTTTATCTTGAGAAATTTATTAAAAAAATGAAAAGTAAAAAGTTTATCGAAAAAGTAATTAATAACACTAGAATTCTAGATAATATCATAGAAAAAAGATAACCTGGTTCCCCAGAAGCTTCGGGGCTGGAGGTACCACTTAAAAGCCCTGATTTTTCAGGGCTTTTTTAATTTTAATACTTAAAGCGAAAGATTAATCTTTATCACTTTTGATTATTTTAAATAAAAAAAAACCGAGACTTAAGATCTCGGTTTCTATATATTAGATTTTACAAATATCGATTAATGCTTTATCGGTTCTTTTGTTTTTCCTTTTAAATGTTTCGCATAGAATCCCATCATAGATTTATACAATGCAATTCTATTCTCTTCTTTACCAAAACCATGACCTTCATCATATCTTACCATGTAAGGAACATCAACACCTTTAGCTCTTAATCCTTCTACAATTTGATCAGACTCATCGATATTCACTCTTGGGTCGTTTGCTCCTTGAACAACAAATAATGGTTTATTGATTTTATCAATATGAAATACTGGTGAGACTTCATTCATGATTTCTTTCTCTTCCGCTATATCCTCATCGTACCAAATCTCTTTGATAATTTTTAAATAAGGTTTCCAATACGGCGGAATTGTTTTCATAAAAGTGAATAAATTTGATACTCCTACATAATCAACACCACACGCATATAAATCTGGAGTTTTAGTTAAGCCTCTTAATACAGCATAACCTCCGTGACTTCCTCCATAAATTGCAGCTTTATCTCCATCAACCCAACCTTTGTCTACAACATATTTTAATCCATCTTCTACATCATCCATTGCTTTTCTTCCTATTTCTTTAAATCCAGACTCTAAAAATTTACGGCCGTAACCTCCAGAAATTCTGAAATTCACTTGTAATGTAGCATATCCTCTGCTTGCAAATAATTGTGCTTCTGGATTGAAACCCCAAGAGTCTCTAATTCCTTGAGGACCACCATGTGGATTTACAATTACAGGTACTTTTTCTCCATTTAAAGCTTCTTTTGGTAAAGTAATATAGCCGTGAATTGTTACACCATCTCTACTTTTAAATGTAATTGGTCTCATTTCCGCCATATCTTCAGGGCGAAGCTGCGGCATCGTATTATATATTTCTTTTAATTCATTTTTCTTTAAATCATACACATAGTAAATACCATATAACTTATCACTTGTAATGTATAACATAAATTTAGTTTCATCATCTGTTTTACCTGTAACATAATACTGCATTCCTGGGAACTTTTCCTTTACCGCCTTATCTAACTTCTTGTATGTTTTACTTACAGGAATTAGAATATTTTTCTCTCCTTCGTACGTTAAATAATCTATAGTATAATTGTTCTTTTTAGATAATCCTATACCACCTACATCATATTTATCATTAGAAAAAATCTTCTTGATTGTTTTCTTTTTCTTAAGATCATACAATATGATTTCTGCTTTATCTGTTTCTAAATTACTTAACACATAAGCATCATGCGGATAATCTGTCGAATAATCAAAAGACAGAATACTAAAACTATCTTTCCAGCTTAATTCTCTTGATAATTTGTATCCTCCATTTCCATCTTCATAATACAAATTCATATTAACACCATCCTTCAGTTTTGCATATCCTTTTAAGTTTCCATCTTTATCGAATTGATAACCTGCAATTGGGTTACTTGCGTCTTTATTCTCAAATAACTGTTTAATTTCACCAGTAACAACATTTAATTTGTATGGTTCAAAAATTTGAGGATTATTCTTATTTAACTGGACAATAATATGATCTTTATCTTCTTTTAATAACGACTCAAAATTTGCTCTCACTCCTTCAAAAGGTGTTAAATCTTTATCGTTGCTTCCATCTAAATTTACAGCATAAATATGATAATTTTCATTTCCTCCTTTATCCATCGTATAGTACAAACGATTTGAATTTAGCCAACCATATCCACGTATCAATTCTTTCTTTTGCTCAATAACTCGCTTAGCCTCTCCTGTTTGAATATTCTTTACATATACATGTTGCTTTCCATTATCATCACTTTCTTTATATGATAGATAGTTACCATCTGGAGAGAAACGAAACGATACTCCTTTAGGGTTTGCAAAATAATCTTCAACCGAATATTTATAGTTACCTTTTTCTAAACTAGAAAGTTTCTTTAATTCATCTTCAGAAGAAACTAACTCAGGATTACCCGGCACTGTCTTTTCTGTTTTGTTTAATACTAATGGAATTTCCATTCCTCCTTGTTTAAAAGTTCCTTTGATTGAATTATCACTTAATTCTCCTGAATAGGTGATCCCTGCTTTTTTAAACTCAATAGTTAATATATTGTTTTTAAAAGTCGTAACATCCATTGAAATGTCCGTTGCTCCTTGCGAAGGACTATCCATTGTTGATGCGAAAGCCCCATCTTTTTCGGAAATATTAAATATTAATGGCATTTCCATTCCTTGTACTTTTAATGTTCCCTTCCAACTCCCCACGATTTTCTGGGCATTTGTTATAGAAACACTAACTACAAAAAATAACATCGCTAATAGTTTGTTGTTTGTTTTCATTTTAATTTTGCTTAAGGTTATTGTTAATCTTTATAGATTAGTACTTCCTCATTCAAAATTGTTACAAACAACATTCTTTTACCTAAAATATTTCACTTGCTATAGCTTTGATGTTATCAGATTTCCCCATTGAATAGTAATGTAAAAAAGGAACACCTTTAGAAATCAGCTCCTTACTTTGATTTATACACCACTCTATTCCGACTTCCCTAACTTGCTTATTATCTTTACACTTAACTACTGCCATGATTAATTCGTCGGGTAAATCTACTTTAAAACGATGCGGAATTAAATTCAACTGCTTTTTTGTTGAAATCGGTTTCAATCCTGGAATAATAGGAACTGTAATTCCTTCTGCTCTACATTTATCGACAAATTCAAAATACTTTTGATTATCGAAAAACATTTGCGTTACGATATAATCGGCTCCTTTTTTAATTTTTTTCTTCAAAAAATGAATATCCGAATCTAAGCTTGGAGCTTCCATATGTTTCTCAGGATAGCCTGCAACTCCTACACAAAAATCAGTTGGAGATGTATTTTGTAATTCTTCATCTAAATATTTCCCTTGATTTAAACATTCTATTTGATCAACTAAATCGCTAGCATATTGATGCCCTTCTCTTTCTGGTTTAAAATAAATCTCACTTTTCACAGCATCTCCTCTTAATGCCATTACATTATCAATCCCAAGAAAATCTAAATCGATTAAAAAGTTTTCGGTGTCCTCTTTCGTAAAACCTCCACACAACACATGTGGTATTGCATCTACATTATATTTATTTTGAATAGCCGCGCAAATACCAACAGTTCCTGGTCTTTTTTTTACAACCTGTTTTTGTAGTAATCCGTTTTCTAATTCTTTGTAAACGTATTCTTCTCTATGATAAGTTACATCTATAAACGGAGGGTTAAATTCCATTAAAGGATCTATATTATTAAAAATCGAATCTATATTTTGACCTTTTAAAGGCGGTAGAATTTCAAAAGAAAATCTTGTTTTTCCTTTGGATTGTTCTATATGTTCAGTTACTTTCATGTTGCTTTATATTTATTGAAGCACTAGCTTTTTAATTGTTTCAAAATCTCCTTCATATTCCCAATAAATCCATCTTCCATGAGCATAATCAGTTAAAATATATTTTTCACTAACAGATTTTATTCTAGATAGATTTACAAGTTTTTTACTGAATTGATCAACAGTAACCTCTTCTATTATTTCCTTATTTTGTTCATCAAACGCATGTACTATTTGATGACTTCCTAGTTTTAGTTCTATAAATTTTTTACTCATATCTTTTTAATCTGCTATAATTGGACTTAGCCATTTTTTAGCTAAATCATTACTTATACCTCTTCGTATTGTATAATCTTCTAATTGATCTTCTTTAATTTTTCCTAGTCCAAAATATTTCGCTTCAGCATTTCCGAAATAATATCCAGAAACACTCGCTGCTGGCCACATGGCTAAACTCTCTGTAAGTTCAACCCCAATATTCTCTTTTACTTGTAAAATCTCCCAAATTGTATTTTTCTCTAAATGATCTGGGCAAGCAGGATAACCAGGTGCAGGGCGAATTCCTTTGTAACTCTCTTTGATTAACTCTTCATTAGATAAGTTTTCAGCAGCTGCATATCCCCAGTAGCTAGTTCTTACTTCTTTGTGAAGGTATTCTGCAAAAGCCTCTGCTAAACGATCGGCAATCGCTTTGATCATGATTGAATTATAATCATCATTATTCTTCTCGTATTCAGCAGCGAGTTCAGCAGTGCCAAAACCTGCAGATACACAAAAACACCCGATATAATCTTGCTTATCACTTTCTTTAGGCGCAATGAAATCTGACAATGCAATATTTGGAACTCCTTCTTTTTTCTTAAGCTGTTGGCGAAGTGTTAGGAACTTAAATTTTCTGATGCTATCCTTTTTTTTCTTATTAACAGGATGAGATGCTGAAACAAGTTCAGCATGACTTTCGTTTAAAGTCACTTCAATATCATCTTCTACTGAGTTTGCTTCAAACAATCCGAAAACAGCTTTGGCTTTTAAGAGTTTCTTATCAACCACTTCTTTCAACAAAACTTTTGCGTCCTCGTATAATTCCGAAGCTTGGTTGCCAACAATTTCATCATTCAAAATATCTGGGAATTTCCCATGTAAATCCCACGATCTGAAGAACGGACTCCAATCGATATAGTCTAATAGAACAGTTAAGTCTAAATCCTCAATAATTTGAGTTCCTAAAAAGTTAGGCCTAACTATTTCAGTTGTTTCCCAATCAATTAAAAGTTTATTCTCTCTAGCTTCTTCAATTGAAACATAACTTTTTTGCTTTGTCCTATTTAAAAACTGATCTCTGAATTTATTGTATTCGCTTCTTATTTCTTCTTTATAAACTTTATTATTCTCTTGCAATAAATTTCCTACAACGGTAACTGCTCTTGAAGCATCATTTACATGAACTACAGAATTGGTATATTTTGGTGCAATCTTAACAGCTGTATGCGCTTTAGAAGTAGTAGCCCCACCAATTAACAATGGAATCTCCATATCTTGTTTCTCCATTTCATTTGCCAAGTACACCATTTCATCTAGCGATGGTGTAATTAAACCACTTAATCCAATAACATCAACTTGTTCTTTTTTGGCTACCTCTATAATTTTTTCAGGAGGAACCATAACTCCTAAATCAACTATTTCATAGTTATTACAACCTAATACAACACTCACAATATTTTTCCCGATATCGTGTACATCTCCTTTTACGGTTGCCATTAAAATTTTACCTGCTGAACTTGTAGTACTATCTTTAGATTCTTCTATAAAAGGTTGTAAATATGCTACGGCGCGTTTCATTACCCGAGCAGATTTAACCACTTGAGGCAAAAACATTTTTCCGCTACCAAACAAATCTCCAACCACATTCATTCCTGTCATTAAATGACCTTCAATCACTTGAATTGGTTTACTAACTGTTAATCTTGCTTCTTCTACATCCTCTTCAATAAACGCATCGATTCCTTTAACCAAACTATGAGTTATACGTTCTTGTAAAGCATTTTCTCGCCAAGCTAATTGTTTCGATGAATCTTCTTTTTTTATTCCTTTAACTGTTTCGGCAAACTCTAATAAACGTTCGGTAGCATCTTCTCTTCTATCTAATAAAACATCTTCTACGTGCTCTAATAAATCTTTTGGAATTTCGTCGTAAACTTCCAACATAGTTGGATTAACAATTCCCATATTCATTCCATGTTGAATGGCATGATATAAAAATGCCGAATGCATTGCTTCTCTTACGGTGTTATTTCCTCTGAAAGAAAAAGAAACATTACTGACTCCTCCAGAAACACTCGCATAAGGAAGATTTGTACGAATCCATTTTGTTGCATTAAAGAAGTCAATTGCGTTTTTACGATGCTCTTCCATACCCGTTGCTACAGGAAAAATATTAGGATCGAAGATGATATCTTCAGGTGGAAACTTAACGATATCAACTAAAATCCTATACGAACGTTCACATATTTCAATTCTTCGTTCATAGCTATCAGCCTGACCAACTTCATCAAAAGCCATCACAATAGTTGCGGCTCCATATCTTTTAATCAATGTAGCCTGACGAATAAAAGCTTCTTCACCTTCTTTTAATGAGATAGAATTTACAACACACTTTCCTTGAACAACTTGTAAACCAGCTTCAATGATTTCCCATTTAGAACTATCAATCATAATCGGAATTCTAGCGATATCTGGCTCAGAAGCAATTAAATTTAAGAATGTTACCATGGCATGCACACCATCTAACATTCCTTCATCCATATTTACATCTAAAATCTGTGCACCTCCTTCAACTTGATCTCTGGCGACTGCAAGTGCTTCACCATACTTTTCTTCTTTAATTAAACGCAAAAAACGTCTTGAACCCGTTACATTAGTACGCTCACCTACATTGATAAAATTACTTTCTGGTGTTATAATTAGTGGTTCTAATCCAGATAATTTTAAATACCTATTCTTCATGAGCTTCTACAACAGTTTTTCTTGGTTTGAAATTTTTTGCTGCGTCGGCAATTGCACCAATATGAGCTGGTGAAGTTCCGCAACAACCTCCTATAATGTTTACTAAGTTTTGTTCTAAGAAACTTTCAATTAATTTTTTCATTTCCTTAGGACTTTGGTCGTACTCTCCAAAAGCATTTGGAAGTCCCGCATTTGGATGAGCAGACGTAAAAAAGTGTGTATTATGAGACAATCTCTTTAAATAAGGTTCTAATTGTTCTGCACCTAGCGCACAATTAAATCCAACACTTAATAAAGGAATATGAGAAATTGAAATTAAAAAAGCCTCAACTGTTTGTCCTGAAAGTGTCCTTCCACTGGCATCAGTTATAGTTCCAGAAACCATAATAGGAATATCGATATTACGTTCTTCCTTTACCTCTTCAATAGCAAATAAAGCAGCTTTAGCATTTAAGGTATCAAAAATAGTTTCCACTAATAGCACATCTGATCCTCCATCTATTAAAGCTTCTACTTGTAGTTTATATGCAACTCGTAACTCATCAAAAGTTACTGCTCTATATTCTGGTTTGTTAACATCTGGAGATAAACTTGCTGTTCGGTTTGTTGGCCCTATGGAACCCGCTACAAATCTTGGTTGTTTTGGCGTTTTTAGTGTAAACTCATCAGCTACTTCTTTCGCTATTTTTGCAGATTGAAAGTTAAGTTCGTACACTAAATCTTCCATATTATAATCTGCCATAGCAATGGTAGTTCCTGAAAAAGTATTAGTTTCAATAATATCTGCACCAACTGCCAGATATTTTCGATGGACATCTTTTACAGCTTCGGGTTGTGTAATTGAGAGTAAGTCGTTATTACCTTTAAGTGGAGTCGGATGATCTTTAAATCGATCTCCACGAAAATCTTCTTCAGTAAATTTATATTCCTGAAGCATGGTTCCCATTGCACCATCAAGCACAAGGATTCTTTTTTTTATTTCTGAATAAATATTTGACATTCCTGATATAATAATATTACGTGTTATCAGGAAAAGAAGAAGTAAATTTCTTTTGAGTTATCTCTCTGTAAAGCTGAAATGAATTCAACTTTTTATACACTGAAACAAGTTTAGTGCGAACAGTAGAATTTAGCACCTTCTTTGTAATTCTGAAATAGGTTCAGAAAAAACAAAGGGTTGCTAAGGCTTCAAAGGGTCTATTCCCTCCACCTTTCTTAATAACAACAATAATGTTTATGAACTAATTAAAGCACAAATGTAATTAACTTATTTTAAATAATAAACTTATCATTCGCACTTATTATTTATTTAACAATAATATTATTCCCGCCTCCGCGGGAATAATATTCAACTTTTTGTGACTAAACACTACTGAAAAATATCTGAAGATAAATATCGATCACCTCTATCACAAATAATAGAAACTATGATCCCTTCATCGATAGTTTCAGCTAATTTTAAAGCAGATGCAGCAGCTCCACCACTACTCATTCCTGCAAAAATTCCTTCTTCTTGAGCCAAACGGACAGTCATTGCTTGTGCTTCTTGTTGAGAAACTTCTAATACTTGATCTATTTTTTCTCTTTTGAAAATTGCAGGTAAATACTCTTTAGGCCATTTACGAATTCCTGGTATGCTAGCTCCATCTTTTGGTTGAACTCCTACAATTTGAATATTCTTATTTTTCTCTTTTAAGAAATCTGACACACCTGTGATAGTTCCTGTTGTTCCCATGGCAGAAACAAAATGCGTTACTTGTCCATCAGTATCTCTCCAAATTTCAGGACCCGTGGTTGAATAATGTGCTTTAGGGTTATCGAAATTATCAAACTGATTTAATCGAAAATAGCCTTTTTTATATTTTAATTCTAAAGCATGATCAATTGCACCTTCCATTCCTACTTCACTTGGCGTTAATATAACTTCTGCTCCATAAGCACGCATGGTTTTAACTCTTTCTACAGTTGCATTTTCTGGCATTACTAATACCATATTAACTCCTAAAACTTTTGCCATTAATGCTAAAGCAATTCCTGTATTTCCACTGGTAGCCTCTACCAATGTATCTCCTTTTTGTATGTTCTTCTTTTTTAAGGCTTCAGAAATCATAAAATAGGCAGCTCTATCTTTTACACTTCCTCCCGGATTATGCCCTTCTAACTTAAAAAATAGACGAACATTTTCTTTATTTAAAATATTTGTAGCTTCAACTAATGGTGTGTTTCCTACAAAATCGGTTATATTTTTTGAAATCATATACTTTATTTTAAGTATAAATACTGTTTTGAGATTTATAAATTACGGTTGAATTTGGTTCTATTGATGTTGTTATACAAACGTTAGCTCCAATAACACTGTTACTTCCTACATTTATGTTTCCTAATATAGTTGCATTCGCATAAATTGTTACATTGCTTCCTATCGTGGGATGTCTTTTAACTTCTGCTAATTCTTTTTTTACTTGAATTCCTCCTAAAGTAACTCCCTGATAAATACTTACATTGTTTTCAATAATAGTAGTTTCACCGATTACAACACCTGTTGCATGGTCTATAAAAAACGAATCGCCAATGGTTGCTCCAGGATGAATATCAACTCCTGTTAAACTATGTGCATATTCACTCATCATTCTCGGTAGAATAGGCACTTGAATTTTATACAATTCGTGACTTAACCTATAAATTGCAATGGCATGAAAACCAGGATATGCTAAGTACACTTCTCCTAAACTTTTACAGGCAGGATCTGTTGCTTCGAATGCTTTTGCATCTAAATCCAGCTTTTTTCGAATGTCGCAAAAAGATGTTTGGTAATATGTCCAAATATCATCAGCTTTATCAACTGACAATCCTTCTAAAATTTTCACAAACTGATCTTTTAAACGATGTGCTTTTTCTTGACAAACATCGTCAAACAAAGCGTAAAACAATTGTTTTGTAAACACTTCTACATCATCTTTGAGACTTAAGTTGTAATTATTGAATTGCATTCTTACTTTTTTATACTCGGTTTTAAACTAATTTAAAAGATACTAAAATAAATTCAGTACTAGCTCTCAGGTGCTAACTCAATTTCCAAGCCTTCTAATTCGGAAGTAATTTGAATTTGACAACCTAACCTGCTATTATCTTTCACATCAAACGCCTCTGCTAACATTGCATCTTCATCATCTGTCTTTTCAGGTAATTGATGATTAGAATTTATATAGCATTGACAAGAAGCACACATAGCTATTCCGCCACAAATTCCAATAGTACCTTCGGGAGCTAATTCGTATGAACGAACCACTTCCATAAGATTCATTGCCATATCTGTCGGAGCAAGTACCTCGTGAATTACACCATCGCGGTCTTTAATTTTGATATTTATATCTTGATCCATTATTCAATAGCTTTTACCACTGCTTTTGGTGCCTCTTTTTTGGTACCATCAAAACCTTCTACTCCACCAACAGTTGTATATTTCATGACATATTTTTTATCTGGAAAAATTCGTTTATAGGCACTTTGACACATTAACGTAGCTTCATGAAAACCACAAAGAATCAATTTTAATTTACCTGGATACGTATTTACATCACCAATGGCATAAATTCCTGGAATATTAGTTTGATAATCCAACGAGTTATCAACCTTAATTGCATTTTTCTCAATTTCTAATCCCCAGTTTCCAATAGGGCCTAATTTAGGCGCTAATCCGAATAGTGGAATAAAATGATCAGCATCCAAAATAAATGGCTCTTTATCCTTTTGTTCAACTACAACTCCTGATAGATGATCATTCCCAAGAATTCCTTTTACCTCTGCAGGCGTAATTAAATTTATCTTCCCTAAGTTTTTAAGCTCTTGAACTTTTTCAACTGAATCTAACGCTCCTCTAAATTCATTTCGTCTATGAATTAAAGTAACTGATTTAGCTATATCAGTTAAGAATATTGACCAATCTAAAGCTGAATCACCACCACCTGCAATTACTACGTCTTTATCACGATAGATTTCAGGTTCTTTAATCATATATTCAACTCCTTTATCTTCGAATTTTGCTAAATTCTCAATTTGAGGTTTTCTTGGCTCGAAACTACCCAAACCACCCGCTATTGCAACGACTGGAGCTTTATGTTTTGTTCCTTTATTTGTAGTAACAATAAAACTACCATCTTCTTGTTTTTCAATAGTTTCTGCACGCTCTCCTAAGGTAAATCCAGGTTGAAATTGTTTTCCTTGTTCTAATAATTTATCGGTTAAATCTCCCGCTAAAATTTCAGGATACGCTGGTATATCATAAATAGGTTTCTTAGGGTAAATCTCCGAACATTGACCTCCTGGTTGTGGTAATGCATCTATTAAATGACAACGCAATTTTAACAATCCTGCTTCAAAAACGGTAAATAAACCTGTTGGACCTGCTCCAATAATAAGTATATCTGTTTCTATCATTACTTTTACTTTTCTACTAAGCTCTTTGTGAACTCGTTTAGTTGTACTACTTTTTGTTCAAAGTCTCCTTTTATTGTTTTTCTGTAATCGTTTAAGT
This sequence comes from Tenacibaculum skagerrakense, assembly GCF_004345825.1. Lineage (GTDB taxonomy): Bacteria > Bacteroidota > Bacteroidia > Flavobacteriales > Flavobacteriaceae > Polaribacter > Polaribacter skagerrakensis. Next base: position 737,779 of record NZ_SLXM01000001.1, on the reverse strand, counting down.
TTTTAACCAAATCGTCAATTGTATCTGGAATTACTTCTTCAAAAAACTGACGTAATCTTTTTGCTGTTGTTGGCGATTTTCCGTTAGTTGAAATCGCTATTTTCACATTTCCCTTAGTTACAATTCCTCCCATATAAAAATCACAATACGGTGGATTATCCGCCACATTTACCAACTTGTTTTGCTCTCGACAATCCCTATAAACTTGCATATTAACTTCTGGTTTGTCGGTAGTAGCAATCACCATATGTTTTCCGTCTAGATAAGAAGATTTATATACATCTTCTACAAACTTCACATCACCCTTTTTACCTAATGCCAAAGTTCCTTCTCTAAACATTGGAGAAACTAAGGTTACTTTCGCATCTGGACTTGATTTTAATAAGAACGTTAACTTTTCTTCTGCTACGAATCCTCCGCCAATGATTAACACTTCTAATTGAGAAGTTTTTAAAAAAATAGGATATAAATTATTTCGTTCTTGAACCATTAGACAATTTCTTTAACAACAATATCCTGTTGGATTTTTTCTAATTGAGTACGATGATTTACGACCTCTCCCAAAACAATTATTGCAGGATTACTCAATTTTCGTTCTTTAACTACATTTTCTATTGAATCTACCGTTCCAACACCTATTTTTTCATCTGGAGTTGTTCCATTTTGAATGATGGCTACTGGTAAATCATTCTTTCCTTCTTCTTGAAAAAGTTTTACAATTTGTGATAATTTTCCCATTCCCATAAGAATAACAACTGTTGCGTTTGACTTCGCTGCTAAAGCAATATCGTTAGACAATTGATGTTGTTTTGTAGTTCCTGTAATTACCCAAAAACTTTCAGAACTTCCTCTTTTTGTTAATGGTATATTTTGATAAGCTGGAACTGCCAATGACGATGAAATACCAGGTACAACTGAGACATTCATTCCTTTAGCTGCTGCATATTCCATTTCTTCTGCTCCACGTCCGAAAATAAAAGGATCTCCTCCTTTTAAACGAACTACATGACCATGGGAATAACCGCGCTCGACAATTAATTCATTAATTTGTTCTTGTTGATAACGATAACAACCTCTACGCTTCCCTACAAAAATTAATTCAGCTCTTGGACTTACATAACTCAGTAATTCTGAATTAACCAATGCATCATACAACACTACATCAGCATCCTTAAGGGTATTAATTGCTTTTAATGTTATTAATTCAACATCTCCTGGACCTGCTCCTACTACTGTTAATTTTGGTTGTACATTCATCTTCTTTCATCTTAACTTTCTACTGCTTTTTTTCTGTAAACATCTACTTTCGTATAAAATTCAGCCGCTTGCTTTGCATACTTTCTAGCGAAAGCTTCGGTAGGTTCATTTGTATTAATTTGGTAGACCAATTCTGAAAATGCTCCATCAATATTGATTTGGTTTGTATTCACAAATACTTCATCAAAATTTGAAATGATACCCGCGTGTGTGTTTGTTTTTGCTCCTTCTGCTGTTAACAATGCTTTTGCTGTATTTACGATTGCTGTATAAGAATGATAAATGCTATCAGACCATTTTTCTTCATTTATAGCTTCATTAGCATTTTGAATTTTCTCTTCACTTTCAAATAAAAGCGTAGCTACTAAATCAATTACTACTCCAGCACACTCTCCAACTCCAATTGCTTTAACATAATTTTTATCATGTCCCCAATCAATGAAATCATCTTCAGTTAAATTAGTAGTGTCTGATAAATGCTTTAAAATATCGTAGAAATACGTTTTTCCTTGGCGATCATAGTATGCTAAGAAATCTTCATTTTCTATTTTAGAATCTTCAAAATCATTCAATAATATTCGAAGCACTTCTGGTCCTCTTTTACTCGGAACTTTAATAACTTTATCTGAAAATCGTCCTTGACCATTTCCTAAAACTCCTCCTCCTAGTAACACTTGTAATGCGGGCGCTACCAAAACTCCAGATTTAATTGACATTCCTTGAAAACCAATATGCGCCATGTTATGTTGACCACAAGCATTCATACATCCACTAATTTTAATGGTAACATCTTTATTATTGATGTACTGCGGATATTCAGTTTTTAACACACGTTCTAATTCTGCAGCAATTCCCGTACTACTAGCAATTCCTAAATTACAAGTATCTGTTCCCGGACATGCTGTAATATCAGTAAGACTGTTATAACCTGCTTCTGCAAATCCTAGCTTTTTTAATTCTGAATAGAAAAAAGGTAAAAAAGCTTCTCTTACATGACGAATTAAAATATTCTGACGCAACGTGAAACGTAGTTCATTCGCTGCATATTTCTTGACTAAATCAGCAAGCAACCTAGCCTTATCAGTGTAAAAATCGCCTAAATGCACTTTGATTCCAATTGCAAATAATCCTTCTTGCTTTTGAGGAATTACATTGGTTTTTTTCCAAGCTTCAAACTCCAATTTATCCTCAATATCTACAGAAGGAATCTCCTCTGTTTCAAAAGTGATTTTAGTTTCAAAACTTGATGTATCAATTGGAAATGACTGATACGCCAAGGCTCTTTTTTCTTGTTCTACTAATGTTAAGAATCCGTCTAACCCAAGATCTTTTACTAAAAACTTTAACCTAGCTTTTGCTCTTTTAGCACGCTCTCCATAACGATCAAAAACTCTTAAAACTCCTTCTATAGTTGGAATTAATAAATCTGTTTCAAGAAAATCATACATAACATCGGCATGTCTAGGTTGCGAACCTAAACCACCAGCTAACAATACTTTAAATCCTTTTACTTCAGTAGTCCCAATCTTTTTGGTTTTTGCAATAAAACCTAAATCGTGCATAAAGCTTAAAGCAGAGTCAGCTTCTGTTGCAGAAAAAGACATTTTAAACTTTCGTCCCATTTCTTGACAAATTGGATTTCTCAAGAAAAACTGAAAGGTTGCATGCGCATAAGGCGTAACATCGAATGGTTCATTTACATCAATACCTGCAGTTTCAGAAGCTGTAACATTTCGTACAGCATTTCCACAAGCCTCACGTAGCGTAATATCATCTTTTTCTAATTGCGCCCATAATTCAGGAGTTCTATCTAAACTTACATGATGTATTTGAATATCTTGTCTTGTTGTAATATGCAATCTCCCTCGAGAATATTCATCAGAAACCTCTGCTATTCGATGCAACTGTTCACTCGTAACTTTACCATATGGAATTTTGATACGAATCATTTGTACGCCAAGTTGTCTTTGTCCGTAAACTCCACGAGCTAAACGTAGACTTCTAAAACGTTCTTCATCTATTTTCCCTTCCTTAAAAAGACGAATCTTTCTTTCTAATTCTAGAATATCCTTCTCTACAATTGGGTTTTCTATTTCGCTTCTAAAACTTTGCATGATTTTTTTATTTAAGTATGCAAAAACTGTTGTTTATTTAATAATTCTTCTTCGGTTTCAACATGATTTTCATCTGGGACACAACAATCTACAGGACATACTGCCGCACATTGTGGCTCATCATGAAACCCTTTACACTCTGTACACTTATCTGGTACTATAAAATAATATTCATCTGATATTGGATCTTGTTCATCTTCAGCATTTAATTTCACGCCATTTAAAAGCTCGATATCTCCTTCTAAAGAAGTACCTTGGCTATACCTCCAATTTTCAGCCCCTTCATAAATTGCAGTGTTTGGGCACTCTGGCTCACATGCTCCGCAATTGATGCATTCATCTGTTATTATAATTGCCATGCTTTTTTAATTTATAAAACCAACACCAGATGTGTTATTGGTTTTTGGGTTGATTAAAATGAATGCTCCATTAGATTTGTTATCCTTATAACTATCAACTAACAAAGGTTTACTGATTTTAAGACTTACTTTTCCAATTTCATTTAATGAAAGCTTTGAAGGATTGGTAACTTCTCCTGAAAAATCGGTGTAAATACTATTCTCTAGACTGGTAATTTTTACTTGAGCATCATTTACACCATGCTTGATGTAAAATTTTTCTGCCACTTGTAATGGTGATTTATCCATCCAGCAAATAGTTGCTTCTAACTGTTTTGTAACTCTAGGCTCTTCTCCTTTCTTTACAATCATATCACCTCTACCAATATTTACATCATCCTCTAGAGTTAGTGTAAATGAACTTCCACTCTTTGCTTCGTTATACTCTCTATCAAAAAAGTGAATACCTTTAATTGTTGATTCAATTGCAGATGGTAATACAGTAACTTTATCTCCAACAGCTAAACTACCTCCGTATAACTTACCTGCATACCCTCTAAAATCATGAAACTCTTCAGTTTTTGGTCTTATAATTGATTGAATAGGAAAACGAGCTTTAGAATCGTTGGTGCTTTCAAAAGGTTGTAAATCTTCCAAATACTCCAATAAACTTTTTCCAGAATACCAATTGATATTAGTAGATGAATTCACAACATTATCACCATGCAACGCAGAAATCGGAATAAAAGTTATTTTCTGGTTTTTATAATCACTTTTCTGAGCTAAGTACTCTATTTCTCCTTTAATTTGATTGAACCTTTCCTCCGAATAATCAACTAAATCCATTTTATTAACTGCAACCACAACCTCTTTAACGCGTAATAAATTATTGATAAAAAAATGGCGATACGTTTGCTCTACAACTCCGTTTCTAGCATCAACTAAAATGATTGACGCTTGTGAATTTGATGCTCCTGTAACCATGTTTCTAGTATACTCAATATGACCTGGAGTATCAGCAATTATAAAACTCGTTTTAGGTGTAGAAAAATAAATATGAGCAACATCAATTGTTATTCCTTGTTCTCGTTCGGCAACTAAACCATCTGTTGCTAATGAAAAATCTAAATAGTCAAAACCTCTTTGTCTACTTTTTTCTTCAATGGCCTGCAATTTATCTTCAGTCAACGATTTCGTATCATAAAGTATTCTTCCAATTAAAGTACTTTTACCGTCATCTACACTGCCTGCTGTTGCTATTTTAAGTACGTTCATTTTATATTGAATTTATAAGAGCTGAGACTGTAAGTTCTTTAATAATAATCCCCTAAATATTTTCCCCCACAGTCTTTTGCCCCAATAGTTATTTTATGCTTTTAAAAATATCCTTGTTGTTTTCTTTTTTCCATTGCAGCTTCCGAACGTTTATCATCGATTCTCGCACCTCTCTCAGAAATCCTTGAAACTCTAATTTCTTCTACAACTTTATCAATGTCACTTGCATTTGATAAAACAGCTGCGGTACAACTCATGTCTCCTACAGTTCTAAAGCGAACCGTTCGTTGCTCTATTTTTTCATCTTCTTCTCGGTAAACTACCTCATCATTTGCAGACCATATTAAACCATCTCTGATGAAGGTTTCTCTTTGATGCGCAAAATAAATGGATGGAATTTCTATTCCTTCTTTTTGAATATATGACCAAACATCAAGTTCCGTCCAGTTTGAAATTGGGAAAACGCGAACATTTTGGCCTATATCAATTCTTCCATTTAGCATATCGAATAATTCGGGACGTTGATTTCTTTCATCCCATTGACCAAAATCGTCTCTAACAGAAAAAATTCTTTCTTTTGCTCTTGCTTTTTCTTCATCTCGACGAGCTCCACCGATACAAGCATCAAAACCAAACTCTTCAATAGCGTCTAACAAGGTTTCGGTTTGTAAAATATTTCTACTAGAATATTTTCCAGTTTCCTCTTTTACTTTACCAGCATCGATATTATCTTGTACATTTCGAACAATTAATTCTACACCTAATTCCTTGACCAATTTATCCCTGAACTCTATAGTTTCAGGGAAATTATGACCTGTATCTATATGTAATAATGGGAATGGTATTTTTGCAGGATAAAATGCTTTTTGTGCCAATCGAACTAGCGTGATACTGTCTTTTCCTCCTGAAAATAATAACACTGGTTTTTCAAACTGTGCTACAACTTCTCGAAGAATATATATTGCTTCACTTTCTAATGCTCCTACACTTAATATATTTGTACTCATTACGCTATTTTTTAAATATGTAAACCACATTCTCTATTATTTTCCACCTTTGTTGGGTCAAAATATGTAAACTCATTTGGTAAGTTATACTTTTCGAGATAGGTATCCAATTCTTCATCTGAAAAATTATAAAATGGACTAACTTTAATAATACCGTCTTTACTAACAGAAACAATATCAATACTATCTCTGAATGCAGTTTGACCTTTTCTTAAGTTTGTAAACCACACATCTGGTTGGTGCTCTGTCATCGCTCTTCTAAAAGGCTCTAACTTAACCTGCTCTGTAAAAATACTATGATTTGGGTCATCTACAGTTGGTAAGCCCAAAACAACATTTCTATGAGCTACTGTTTGCTTAGGAACATACAGTTTTACATTTAACGACAGGCTTTTTATCAACCCTTCTGCATGTCTATAAGTTTGCGGAGTATTATATCCTGTATCACACCAAACTACTGGAATATCTTTCTTTTGAGAAACAACCAAGTGTAAAATTGCACCCTCATAAGGTCTAAAATTTGTAGTTATAATTGGATTTTTTGCTACGCTTAAACTCCACTTTATAATTTCTTCAGGAGATTTTCCTTCCAATTGTTTATTTATTGCTGAAATATTTATTTTTTCTAAACTCATCTTTTGCCCCATTTTATCGTATTCCAAACTCTTTCGTGAAAAAAGTATAATATCATTTTTGTAATTAGTTCAATTGCTCCAATTGATAGAGCTGTATCTATCTTCCCAGTAACAATCCATGAAATCAAAATAGTATCTAAAGTGCCCACTGCTCTCCAGCTAATTGACTTTACAATACTTCTAATTGGTTTCTCAGAATCCTTATCTTCTTTAAAATTTGTTTTGCTTTCTATTACTTGTTCTAAAATCATTTTATTAAAATACATTTACCCTATCGGGTTACTAGGATTTAATATTTGACAAATATACATACATGAATTTAATATCAAAATTAAAGTTCAAAAATTAACACTATAGTAATATTAGTAAAATCTATACTAGATCTGCAAGTGTTGTATTTCTTAGGACATTAAGGGTGTTATCTCGAACTTGAATCATTAATTTATGAACAGAACACTTGTCTTCATCTGGACAATCAGCACACTTTTCATAAAAATTAAGACTCACACAAGGTACCATTGCAATAGGACCTTCTAGGGTTCTAATAACCTTTGTCATTTTAACTTCAGTAGCATCTTTTAATAAATAATATCCGCCACCTTTTCCTTTTTTTGCACCAAGAATACCTGCTTTTCTTAGAGTAAGTAAGATACTTTCTAAAAACTTATGAGATATATTTTCGCTTTCAGATATTGTAGCTATCTGAACCTTAACACCTTTTTCTTGCCTAGCAATAAAAGTAAGTGCTTTTATCCCATATTTTGTCTTTTTAGAAAGCATATTACAAATATATACTTTCTTCTATTAATTGATTTTATTTGATAATGTCATTTTTGTAATTGAACGAAGTAAATAAAACTAATATATCTTCTTTTTATAGCTTCGACTCCGCTCAGCTACCATTTAAACTGATTCCAAAGCTTGCTTTAAATCATTAATTATATCCTCTACAAACTCTAATCCAACTGAACATCGTACCAAACCATCTGTAATGCTTACTTCTAATCGATCTTCTAAACTCAATTTACTATGTGTTGTTGAGGATGGGTGCGTAACAATTGTTCTACTATCTCCTAAATTTGCTGATAAAGAACATAGTTTAATTGCATCTAAAAACTTTCTTCCTGCCTCTACTCCTCCTTTAATTTCAAAAGCCACAATATTTCCACCCAAACGCATCTGTTTTTTTGCAACTTCATACTGAGGATGTGATTTTAAAAATGGATATTTTACAAAATTTACTTTTGGATGCTCTTCTAAAAATTGAGCAACTTTTATGGCGTTCTCACAATGTTTTTCAACTCTTAGCGCCAATGTTTCTAAACTCTTTGATAATACCCAAGCGTTGAAAGGTGACATAGCCGGACCAGTATTCCTCGAAAACAAGTAGATTTCTTTAATCAAATCGGCTTTTCCAACAGTAACTCCACCAAGAACTCTTCCCTGTCCGTCAATTAATTTTGTTGCAGAGTGAATTACTAAATCTGCCCCGAACTTAATCGGGTTCTGTAGATAAGGTGTTGCAAAGCAATTATCGATAACCAATAGTAAATTATGTTTTTTTGCTATTGCCGCTAACAACTCCAAATCTAAAATATCAACAGCTGGATTTGTTGGTGATTCAGCATATATAATTTTAGTATTCGGTTGAATTAAAGCTTCTACTTTATCTACTTCATTTACCTTAAAATAACTTGTTTCAATATTCCATTTCGGCAAATATTTAGTAAACAAACTATGTGTAGAACCAAATACAGAACGAGAAGAAACAATATGATCTCCAGAATTTAAGAGCGCTGCAAAAGTAGAAAACACAGCTGCCATTCCTGTAGCAAATGCATAACCTGCTTCAGCTCCTTCCATGACTACAATTTTATCTACAAACTCAGTTGTATTAGGATTTGAAAAACGACTATACAAATTCCGCTGCTTTTCTTCTGCAAAAGAAGCTCTCATATCTTCAGCATCCTCAAAAACAAAACTTGATGTTAGATACAATGGTGTTGAATGTTCGGAGAACTGGGATCTTTCGGTCTGAATTCTAACTGCTTGTGTTTCGAAATTGTGGCTCATATTTCTTCTTTATTTAAAACTACTTTGTAATTTATTTTAGCAGTTTGTTCAATAATCTTTGCAACAGAACAATACTTTTCTAAAGCTAGATTTGTTGCTTTTTTCACCTTACTACTACTTATCTCACCATCAAAACTATAGGTAATAGTAATCTCTTTAAAAATTGATGGGATTTGATCTTCTTCTCTAGATGCATCAATAGAAACATTGTAACCAAAATCAAAAACCTTCTGTTTGTTTAAAATCTTTACCACATCAATACTACTGCAACTAGCTAAACTTACTAGTAGTAATTCCATAGGTCGTATCGCATTTACTTGTGTGTGGTCAAGAGTTTGACCAACCAATAAAGAATAACCTGTTTGATTTTTAGCTTCAAAAACCAAATGCTTATTATAATTAGATAATTGAATGTTCATTATTTATTTTTTTGTTAATCGTAAAATATCACCAAATACACCTCTAGCTGTTACTTCTGCTCCTGCTCCTGCTCCTTGAATAACAATAGGCTGATTCCCATAAGATTCTGTATAAATTTCAAAAATGGCATCGGAACCTTTTAAACTTCCTAGAGGAGTAGTTTTATCTACAGAAACTAATTTTACATCTAAGTTTCCTTTGGTTTGTTGAAGGTCACCATGCAAATCTCCTATATATCGCAACACATGATTCTCTTCTTGATGCTCTTTGATTTTACTGAAATGCTCATCGAGTTTATCACAATTTTCGATGAACTCTGATGCACTAGAATCTCTGAATTCTTCAGGTATTAAATTTTCAACGTTTATATCTTCAAATTCATTTTCTAAATCCAATTCTCTTGCTAGGATTAGTAACTTTCTAGCTACGTCATTACCGCATAAATCTTCTCTAGGATCTGGCTCAGTATAACCGTTATTTATTGCTTCTTTCAGTACAGTTGAGAATGGAATATTTTCTTCAGAATATTTATTAAAAATAAAACTTAAGGACCCTGAAAACACACCTCGAATTCGTGTAATATTCTCTCCAGAATCGTGTAATAATTTAATCGTATCGATTAGTGGTAATCCGGCACCCACATTAGTTTCATAGAGATATGTTTTTTTATTTCGTTCTAATACTTCTCTTAGTTTTTTATAAAAAGAATGCGATACGGTATTTGCTATTTTATTAGACGAAACTAAATCAAATCCATTTTCTACTAACGGAATATAGTTCTCTATAAACTCTTGATTTGCTGTATTATCAACGGCAATTAAATTTTCTAAATGATGTGCTTTTGCAAAATCAATTACTGCATCAACAGAGCTCTCAATTTTACTCTCATTTAATTGAACTTTCCAATTGTTATCAATTCCATTTTTTGAAAGTAATACCGACTTTGAATTAGCTACTGAAAAAATAGTTAACTGAATTTTTCTTCGATCTAAAATAGCTGGAGCACTTTGAATAATTTGATCGATAAGTGTTCCGCCTACCAAACCTTTCCCAAAAATGGCTATGTTAATTTTCTTGGCAACTCCAAAAATTTGTCCGTGAATTACATTTACAGCTTTGTGTAATTCCTCCTTTTTAACAACCAAGCTTACGTTTTTACCCGTAATAGTATTGTTAAACAATAATGGAACTATTTGATTTTTAATTAGTGCGTTATAAGGTAAATGAAACTCACTCAAATCTTGTCCCACAATAGAAATCACAGACACCTCATTTACAATACTAATCTGATTTACATCTTTAGTTACTAAATCATACTCGAACTCGTTTTTTAACGCTTTAACTGCTAATTGAGCTTTATCTTTCTCTACCACTAATCCTATACCTCTTTCTGAAGAACCTTGGGAAATGATACTTACACTAATATCATGATTTCCTAATGCTTTAAAAATTCTTGCATCAACACCAACTTTACCTAAGAGACCTCTTCCTTCAAAATTTAGTAAGGCTACATTTTCTAAAACAGAAATCGACTTAATACCTTTTGCATTGGATTTTGCAGTAATTAAAGTTCCTTTATCTTCTGGATTGAAAGTGTTTAAAATTCTTAGATTGATATTCTTTTCAATTAATGGAATTATGGTTTTTGCATGCAAAATATTTGCTCCAAAATTTGCTAACTCGTTAGCTTCTGAAAAAGAAAGCTCTTCAATTTTTTTAGCATCCGAAACTAAATCTGGATTTGCCGTAAAAATCCCATCAACATGTGTATAATTTTGTAATTCTTCAGCATCTAAATAATTAGCCAACAAAGAAGCTGTATAATTACTGCCATTTCTACCCAAAGTTGTTGTTTCATTTTTAAGATTAGAACCAATAAATCCTGAAACTACATTTACAGTTGTTCCGTTGTGTTTCTTATAATAATCAACTATATTTTCCTTTGATAAAACATCAATTGGTTGTGCATTTCCAAAGCTTTCATCTGTTTTTAACAATAATCTAGCGTCGGTAGCATTCGCATTAATTCCTCTTTGCTGTAATAACTCAGTTACCGATTTTATTGCTATTAACTCTCCTTGGGCTAGCACCTCATCTTTAACTTTTGTACTAAAATCTTGCAATAAACTTACACCTTCCAGTAGCTTTTCAAGTTTACCAAACTCTTCACTAAAATCGAGTAAAGGCGTAATTTGACGCTGACTGTGCTTAAACGCTTCTAATTGTTCTTGATACACCTGATTGCTAGCTGCTTTATGTAAAATAGATTCTAATTCGTTGGTAGCATTTCCTCTAGCTGAAACGACCACTGTTATTTTTTCTCCTTTGTCTATTTTATCTTCTATAATATCAATAACTTTCGATATTCCTTCGTTGGATAACGATTTGCCACCAAACTTTAAAACTTTCATCTTCTTTATGTTTTCAGTCTCATTAAATATTGGTTCGAAAATGCGTATTAACTGATCGTATTCAATTAAAAAAGCATCATGCCCATGAACCGAATTGATTTCGTTATATGTTACATTTGAACTGTTTTGTGCGAGTTTCTTATAGGTTTCTCTGTTCTCTTCAGCTGTAAAAAACAAGTCAGAATCTACGCCAATAATGTGAATTTGTGCGTTAATACTTTTCAATATTTCATCGCTTTCATCACCTTTAGTAACATCAATAGTTTTTAACAATTGATTCATCAATTTATAAGAAGCTAACTGATATCTTTCTTGTAGTTTTTTTCCATGATGCAACAACCAACTCTCTACATTAAACAAGGTAGATTCTTCATTTTTACTTCTATGAAATCGTTGTTTGAAAGATTCTGGTGTTCGATAACATAGCATTGCATGTATTCTCGCATCATGTACTGGATTACTGGAATTTGTGAGAAACAGTTCCTGAATTTGACAATTGGCTATTAACCAATCCGTAGATTTCCAGTCGGTAGCAATTGGAATTAAATGCTTTGTTATAGTAGGATTTAATACAGCTATTTCCCAGGCAACTCCGCCTCCTAGAGAACCTCCAATTAACGCAAACAACTCGTTAATCTTTAATTCTTTCAAACCTAAAAGGAAAAGTTTGGCAATATCTCTAGCTACAAAACTTTTATAATCATCAATCAAAAAATCATCATAACCATTACCTGGAATATTAAAACATAGAATTGTAAAACGATTAGTATCTATAACCTTATGTGCTCCAATAACTTCTTTCCACCAACCAAAGTCTCCAGCTACATTGCTATTACCTGTTAACGCATGATTAACCATAATTACTGGTGCAGTACCCAATTCTCTTCCAAACAATTGATAACTTAATTGAATATTAGAAAACTGAGTACCACTCTCAGTAACATAACTAAGAATATGTATATGAGATAAATTATTTTTCACTTTTCTACGCTAAAACTGATTTTGGAATTTTTGCAAAAGCTTCTTTTAAATCGCTTTTTAAATCGTCTATATTTTCAATTCCTACAGACAAACGAATTAAATCTTTAGTAACTCCAGAGGCTTCTTGTTCTTCATCTGTTAACTGCTGATGCGTGGTACTTGCAGGGTGAATTATCAAAGATTTTGTATCTCCAATATTCGCAAGCAGAGAAAACAATTCTGTGTTATCTGCTACAGTTTTTGCACTTTCATATCCTCCTTTTACACCAAACGTTACAATTCCGCTTTGACCTTTAGGCAAATATTTATCTGCTAAATTTTTATATGGACTGCTTTCTAATCCTGGATAATTTACCCAAGCTACCTCTTCTTGGTTTTCAAGCCAAGCAGCTAATTCTAGCGCATTTTTACTATGCTGTTCAATTCTAACATTTAACGTCTCTAAACCTTGAATAATGTTAAAAGCATTAGTAGGACTTAATGCTCCTCCAAAATCTCTTAACCCTTCTAGAATTAATTTAAAAGTGAATGATAACTGTCCCAGCGTTTCGTAATATTTTAATCCATGATAACCAGCGGATGGTTCGGTGAATTCAGGAAATTTTCCATTATCCCAATCAAAATTACCACCATCTATAATTACTCCACCTAGCGAGTTACCTTGTCCGCCAATATATTTTGTAAGTGAATGGATTACAATATTTGCTCCATGTTTTATAGGATTTAACAATGAAGGAGTAGCCACAGTATTATCAACAATAAATGGAACTTTTGCTGCTTTTGAAACTTCAGCAATTGCTTCTAAATCTAACACATCTAGTTTTGGGTTTCCTAGAGATTCAACAAAAAATGCTCTAGTATTTTCTTGTACGGCTTCTTTAAAGTTTTCTGGATTAGAAGCATCTACAAATGTGGTTGTAATTCCTAATCTTGGTAAAGTAACTTTTAACAAGTTATAGGTTCCTCCGTACAAACTACTTGATGCTACAATATGATCACCTGCTTTTAAAAGCGTTAATAAACCTGTTGAAATTGCAGCAGTTCCTGAAGCAAACACTACTGCTCCTACTCCACCTTCAAGCGCTGCTAAACGATCTTGTAAAATTTGATTTGTTGGATTATTTAAGCGTGTGTAAATAAACCCCAGTTCTTTTAATGAAAATAAATTAGCGGCATGATCTGAATTTTGAAATACATACGAACTGGATTGATAAATTGGAACTGCTCTAGTGCCTAATGTTTGTTGAACATCATGACCTGCATGTAATGCTAACGTTTCGAATTTTTGTGTACTCATTTTTCTTCTTTTAGAAATAATTAATAATTAAACCAAAAGCCAAAACACATCTTTTACGATGATGCTTATAGAAAAATGTTATTAAGAATTTATAGAAGCATATACTCGTAGGAGAACTACGAAAAACTTCTTTTTGTTATCTATCCCAAAAATTTTTAGGGTAGAATTTAGCACCTTCTTTGAAATTCTGAAAAGACTTCAGACTAACCAAGGGTTGCTAAGGTTTCACAGGGTCTATTCCCTCCACCTTTCTTGATAACATTAAATCGATAAGTGTTTGAACTTTACGTGTGCAAATATTTGTTTATAAAAATTTAAAATCCAAATTTTTTACCTCTTTTTTTGAAAAAAAATTATTTGAACTTGAATTTCATCAGTACTGGTAAGTGGTCTGAAGCTTGACCAAACTCTTCTAAAACATCACCATCTACATAGTCGATAAAATTCTTTGTATAGAAAATATAATCTAGTCTCTTGTATGGATTTTCAGCATCGAAAGTGTTCGCAAAATTCTCTTTTGTAAAAGCAGCACAGCCTGTATTTTTTAGATTCAACACTTGTGATATTGCTGGATTTTCGAAGTTAGGATCACTATTAAAATCACCCAATAGAATTGTTGGAAATGACTCTGAAAATTCAATGAATTTTTTCACCACATATTGCAATTGTTTTACTCTTGTTTCTTTATCAAAAGCTTCTAAATGAACGTTCATTACAACTAATTCTTTCCCATTAACATCTAACTTAATTACCTGTAATAACCTATCTAAATAAAATGCATTTTTAAAAAAAGGCGTGTTTTCGACTCTATCTAAAACAATTCGCTCCTGATTTTTAATCGGATATTTACTCAATATAGATTGACCAGAAACAACTTTACCGAAGTGTGAAGAAGGAGGAAAATATGGAAATGGAACATATTTTTTATCCCAATTAACAGTTCGAGCCACATAATTATATCCTAGTTTTGAAAGTTCCTCCTCTTGATTTATTTCGTAAGAACGTTTTGCATTGTAATCAATCTCTTGAAAAGCAATAATATCAGGATTTAGTTCTGCAAAAAGTTTCTTTGCTTTCGACAAATTAGCATCAAACAATTCTTTAGGTCTTGCTTTAGCTGTGTTATTTGTCATTCCACTTAAATACCCTATGTTGTAAGTAACTATTGAAAAAATAGAATCGTTATTGGTAGTACTCTCATAACTATTCTCGATAAGTTCAGCATACAACTCTTTTTTTAACGTAGTACTCGAACCCCAAAAGTAAAAAAGCACTACAGAAATAGCTAACAGAGCTACTAATCTCAACAAAAAAGAAACTATTTTTTTAATCATTATATATAATTCAAGAGTAATTTGCCGCTAAAATACAGATTACAAAAAGTTTTTTCTTAAAAATTAAACCTTTTCACAAATGAAAGGTCTTAAGGGTGTAATAAATATTAAAAAAACATACCATGAAAAAAATTATAATCGTGCTTGTTGCAGTAGCTTTTTCGGTGTCGGTTTCAGCACAAAAGAGAAAAAGAGGAAATGATTTTACCGTAGCACAAAAAACGGAATTAGCTTTAAAAAAAATGACATTACAATTAGATCTTTCTGAACGTCAGCAAAATAAGATTAGACCTCTATTAACCGAAAAAATTACAGACAGAGAGACTCATAAAAAGCATAGAAAAGCTAAAGGAGAAGAACGACAAAAATTAAGTTCTGATGAACGTTATAACAGAGAGGTTGCCAGATTAGATAAAATGATTGCTTTTAAGGCTAACATGAGAGATATTTTAGACGATAAACAATACGAACGATTTGAAAAGATAGCTGCTCGAAAAAAGCATAAAATGAAGAAAAGAGGCAAGCACAGAAGAATGAAACACGACAGACACGATAGAACAGAAAGAGACTTTGATAGGGGATAAATATTTTGTGATTTAATTGGTTTTTAAAATGAAGCCTGATTCTCATGTAAGAATCAGGCTTCATTTTTTTACGCTAATACCTTATTTATCATCACTTAAACTCTTTTTTAGATTTTGCTTTAGTATAAGAATGATATTAGAGTAAATTTTAAAAACCTAACTACTATGGAACAAGCTAACAAATTAATGCACGATGTTAGTACTGCAGAATCTCATACAGCCCAATTAGAATCGGATGTAAAAACAGTATATAATGATCTGCAAACAATTGACAACGATTTAGCAATTTCTCAAACCATTAATAATGATTTGAAACAATTAGACAATGCCTTAAACGAAGCTGTTGAGTTATTAGAGGTAGTCTCAATTATACCTGAAATAGGAACAGAAGCATCGGAATTGAAAAATGTAATTTCTACCTTTAAAAAACCAGTAGATGAAGCACTAGTTGTATCTAACAAAGTAGAATCTGTTGTTGGACCAATTAGAAATGCTATTGGAAAAGTAGAACCAAAAATTAAACAAATTGATACCATTCTTTTGAAATTGATGAATGCTGAAAACCAATTTGCATCAACCTTAGGAAGTGCTATTCAATGCATCGACAGCTTACCTAACTCTACTATAAAATCAAACTTAGATCATGAATTAGACACTGCTGCTGCGGATGTTGATCCTGCGGTATTAAAATTTGACGCTCAACAAGTAGCAATTTTAAACGCTATCAATAAAGCTTCTGAAGAAGCGGAAGATGTTAAGCACTTGGTAATGGGACTGACTAGTTTACAAAACCAAATTAATGCTGTTATGAATGTTTTAAACCCATTAATTTCCTCTTTGAATGCTGTTAAAAACGTTTTAAGTCATACCATAAGAGTTCCTTATGGAGGATATCCAAAAGTGTGCTATAAACATGTTTTAGGAGTTAAAGTACCTTATCCTTGTGGATGGCATACAGTGTACTTCTCATTTTCTGTAGAACAAATTATAAAAGGAGGACTACATGTTATTGGACCAGTAATGGATTTGTTAAATAAAGCAATGAACGCTGTTTTACAACCAGTTTTAAAAGCATTACACTTAAATATTAACTTACCTCAAATTCCAGGGTTAAGTATTTTAAGTGATTTAGTAAATGAACTTACTTCGTTTGAAGGAGAAATAATTACTCCTATTGACAACTTAGTAAATAGTTTAAATGTATTTGATGATATGTTTACTAGTGTGGAAAACTTCATCAATGAAATAGAGAAAATCAATAAAGCTTGTGGTATTGCATCAAGTTAGTTTTTGGATTTAGATTTATTTTCAAATAGGTCTAATTAAATTAGGCCTATTTTTATTTAAACCAACTGGCATACTTCACATAATTATTAGCTATTCTATTAACCTCTCCTGAGGTAAGTTCTGGAGAAATATCTTTTATCTTTTTTGCTGGTATACCTGCATATATACTTCCACTCTCAACTCTAGTACTTTTGGCTACAACAGCCCCAGCAGCAATTATTGTATTACTCTCAATAACACAATCGTCCATAATAATGCTACCCATTCCTACCAAAACATTGTCTTGTATTGTACAACCGTGTACTATAGCGTTATGTCCAATTGAAACATTATTACCTATAATAGTTGGAGATTTTTCATAAGTTGCATGTATTACTGCTCCATCTTGTACATTTACTTTATTTCCCATTTTAATAAAATGTACATCTCCACGAATTACAGCATTAAACCACACACTACATTCTTTACCCATTGTTACTTCTCCAACAATAGTGGCGTTTTCCGCTACAAAACAATCTTCAGGTATTTGAGGCTCTTTACCTCTTACAGCTTTTATTACTGGCATTACATATTATTTAAAATAGGCTAACAAGTTACCTTTTTTAGATGCAGACACCAAAACTTCTTTTCCATTCGTAAGTTCAACACTACCACCTTTTCCTTTTTTGTATTTGGTAATCGCATTAATATTAACCAAATACGATTTATGAATTCGAGCAAAAGGATACTCTTTTAATACTTCTTCAAAGTGTTTCAATGTTTTACTGACTATTTTCCTTGAGTTAGAAAAATGAATTTCAGTATAGTTGTCATCTGCCTTGCAGAAAACAATTTCCTCAACATTAATCACTTCAAATCCGTCTTGTAATGGGATTGTTATTTTTCCATTGATAACGGCTGTTTTTGGTTGAAGAATGCTGTTTTGCAATTGATTTTCTTTTTCTTTTATTTCTGTAACTAAACTTACTGATTTTATTAGTTCATCTATTGAAATGGGTTTTAACAAATAGTAGGTTGCTTGATTGTTTAGTGCCTCAATAGCATAATGATCATAAGCTGTAACAAAAATTGTTTCAAAGGTTCTATCTTCAACTTTTTCAAGTAAATCGAATCCATTACCAAATGGCATTTCTACATCTAAAAACACTAAATCTAACTCGTGTTGTTGAATTAACTCATAAGCCTCTTCAATATTACTAGCTTCCCCTAATAATTCTAAATTAGGACAATACTTACCTATATAATTTCTTAGTATTTCTCTACTAATTTGTTCGTCTTCTACAATAATTGTTTTCAATTTCATAGTTTATTTTTTTAGTGTTACTTCTACTTTTGTTCCAGAGCCGTCTTCAAAAACATTGGAAATTTGTACAGCTACTTTATCTTGATACATATCATTTAAAATAGCAATTCTGTTCTTTATAGTACTCATTCCTTTTGACTTTTGTTTTAATTGATTTTTCGTTTTCATTTCCATGGACTTTTCTCTTCCAATACCATTGTCTTGAATCGTAATTTTTATCGTTTCATTCGATTCTTTATCAACAGAAATACGTAAACTTCCTTTTTCTTTCTTATATCGTAATCCATGCCAAATGGCATTTTCAATATATGGCTGTAAGAGCATTGGTGGAATTTTATACTCATCTAAATCTATTGACTCATCAACTTGTATTGTATACTCAAACTTATCCTGAAAACGGTTATGTTCTAACTTTACATATAATTCTAACAGTTCAATTTCCTTGGTAAATGGAATAAAATCTTCATCTGAATTTTCTAAAACTGACCGCATTAAAACAGAAAATTCAGATAAATATCTATTCGCATTACGTTCATCATTAACCGCTATAAAACTATTTACTGAATTTAATGCATTGAATATAAAATGAGGATTCATTTGAGATCTCATTGATTTTAATGCTAATAAGTTATTAGCTAGCTTTTGCTTTTGATTGGCTCTGTGAGAATAGTAACTTAATAAACTCATTAATACTAAACCAAGTAATAAAGAATAAATAATAAGTTGTTGTTGTTTGTTTCTTTCTATGGTTAATTCTTTGTCTTTATAAGCTACATCTAATTTACTTTCAGACAATTCTTTGTCCTTTTCAAGAATTGCTATCCTACTTTGATTTTCCGTAATTTTATTACTTAGCCGTTGTATTTGATAAATTTCTTGTTCCTTTCTTAAGTATAATGTGTCAACGACATCTACAAAATCTCGATAGGTTTTGAAAGCTTCTACATAATTACCTACAGTATAATATATCTCAGATAATTTTCTCGTTGCGTGTTTCTTTACTTCAAAATCTTCTTTCTTATTAGCCTCTTTTATACTCTTTTTTAAATACTCTACTGCTTCAGAGTAATCTTCCTTCAACAAATAAGCATTACCTATTTTATAATTTAACTTTTGGGAAGTAAGAGAGTCTTTAAGAGTCTCTTTTTCGTCCTCTTTTACATCAAGAGAATTATCACTTCTTCTTCTTTTTACTTTATTTCTGGAGTTTCTATCTACATTCTCAAGAATTTCTTTTCGAAGCTTAATCTCGTTATCGTATTGTTCTGTTTTATTATAAAAATCGGCAACCTCTTGTTGAACTTCAAGTGAAGGTTCTTCTTCAAGTTTAGAAGCCTGCTCTAGCGTTTTACTTATAGCTGTATTGGCTTTGGTTAAATTACCTTCTTTGGCATATATATTTGCTATTTTAGCATTAAGATCAGGAATTTGCTCGTTAATCGTTTTTTCTTCTGCAATCTTCAACCCTTTTTGGTAGTTTGTTTTTGCTTTTTCAATTTCATTTTTAGCTAAAAACACATCGGCAAGTCCTTGAAAAACTTGAACTTTTTCATAATTACTCAAATCTCTAGTTTTCAATTCATTATAAGTAACCTCGCTATCTTCATATTTCTCACCTAAATATTGAGCTTTTGCTAATTGTAGCATCGTCTCAACTTTTTCATAAATACGTAATGAGATTTTGTAGTTGCTTATAGCAATATCATACTGTTTCCAGTACAAATAGATATCTGCCAGTACTTTGTAGGTGTTTGCATGTCTATTCTTAGATTGTTCTGACTTTAATAACTCTTGAATAAAACTTAAACTTTTATCTATATCTTTTTCTGTATAAAACCTAGCAGAGTCTATTAACTGTAAATAATTAGTCTCTCTTTTTTTAGCACTAACTAAAAAACCTTTTTCTTTCTTTGAAATTTTTTTGATTTTAACTTTAATGTCTTTGTTAGTATCAATAACATGGTATACTGTTTTAAAATCAGGATGTCTTACAACTAACTCATCATGAATTCTTCCTTTAACTCTATAAACACCTTTTGTATCAGATTTATATAATATATAGGAATTTACACTTACCTGAGCATCCTCAATATACCTTTTATTTGTTTCGTCAAAAACTCTAACATTTAACTCAAAAAACTTATCATTTCCCCAGGAAGAAGAATCTGTCTGTCCTTTAGAAACTAAGTACGAAAAAAAGAAAATTATTAATATGTATTTCTTGTGATGCAACTTTCTTAAACTTTGTTATGATATGTAAACTTATCACCAAAAAACCAATAAAAAAAATGTCTTATATCGGTTTCAGAACAAAAAAAGCATCAAAATAACCACTTTACTCATTAAAATTATAGTTTAACTAAATCTAGAAGTGTAATAACTCATCCTTGTTTTTTTATAAAAAATGTTACTATTAGATTTGAGTATGAAAAAAGAACAAATTTGATATTAATTATAATAACAATATAAAGATTTCTTAGCTATGTAAAATTAGAAATCAATTAGAAGAAGGGAAAGTTAATCGTCAAAAAAAAGAGTAGTTTAACTACTCTTTTTTTTATTTTAAAATTAATTCTTGACCAATACTTATAGTGTTGCCTCTTAATTTGTTAATCTTCTTTAACTGAGGTACTGTAGTATTAAATTTTCTAGCGATTGAATATAAAGTGTCTCCTTTTACTACTTTATAATAAAAACTTGTTTTTGTGGTCTCCTCTGTATAACTCTTAGCATCTGGTATGGTGTCTGTGGCTCTATCATATTTATGAAGATCATATTTATCAATCAGCGCTATTAACTTAGCAGGATATTTCTTATCTGTTGCATATCCAGCTTTTTTTAATCCATATGCCCACCCCTTATAATCTGTTGATCTTAACCTAAATAATTTTGCATATCGTTTTCTAGATATTAAAAAATGAGAATGGTCTTCATAAGATGTTTCTGGATGTTGATACTTTCTGAAACATTCTCCAATTTCATCGTCATCATGAGTTACGCTCTTTCCTTCCCATCCTTTATGACATTTAATACCAAAATGGTTGTTGGAACGAATGGCTAGCGGACTTCTTCCACTTCCAGACTCTAGGATTCCTTGCGCTAAAGTGATACTAGCTGGAATTTTATAGCGATGCATTTCTCTAACTGCTATTGGAGCAAATTTTTCTATATAATCTTTGGTTGTCTCAGTAATAACTGCTTGTGACTTTTTCTCTGTTTTAATTTGCTCTATTTCGGGAATCTCTAGGGAATGATCTTTTTTTGGAGCTGTTACTACAATTGGTTTTTGAGTGTTTTTTTGAACCACCTGCTTTTTGGAACCACAACTCGTTAATATAACTGCTAAAACACTAAAAAATATTACTCTCAACTTCATTTACACCTTTATTACCTCTAAATTTTTCTTTATTAATTTTCTGTTGACTCCAGTTATTCCTTGAATTCCTCCTGTATGAATCGCTAAAATTTTAGCTCCTTTTCTAAATGTTCTTTTTTTTATTAAATCCAAAAGACCATACATCATTTTTCCAGTATAAATAGGATCTAGCAAAATACCTGTCTCTTCTTTAAACTCATTCATAAAACGAATTAAGTCCGTATTAAATTTTCCGTATCCTCCAAAATGATACTCAGTTACTAAGCTCCAATTTCTATTTTGAACACTTATTAACTGTTGAATTTCTTTTTTTAAAAAATCACCTTTTAAAGCAGGAAACCCCAATACTTGTTGATGATTTTTAACCGAATTAATTATTCCAGAAATTGTTCCTCCTGTGCCTACCGCCAAGCAAATATAATCGAATTTTTCATCTTCTGCTGTTAAGATTTCCTCACAACCTTTAATAGCCAGTTGATTAGTACCTCCTTCAGGAATTAAATAGAAGTCTCCAAACTTCTTTTTTAGATATACTTGAAATTCATTTGAATCTTTATTTCTGTAGGATTCTCTATCAATAAAATTAAATTTCATTCCTAATTCACTAGCATTTCTTAATGTGGAATTTTCTTTTAAAACAGTTTCCAGATCTAAGGCTAATTCTTCTCCTCTTATTACTCCAATTGTTTCAAAACCATGTAAATTACCCGTAGCAGCAACAGCTAAAATATGATTTGAATAAGCTCCTCCGAACGTTACTAATTTCTTTTTTTGTAAATCTTTGGCTTCTAAAATATTATACTTCAGCTTTCTAAACTTATTTCCTGAAATCTGCTTGTGAATTTCATCCTCTCTTTTAATCCATAGTTCGATACCCAAATTTTCAAAAATAGGTATTTGTACTTGCTGGTTTCTAATATTTAAATTAAACTCTATTGAACAGTTTTCCATATAAGCTTTAATCTACTTCTAATTTATATCCTACACCATGTACATTGGTTAATCTGATAGAAGTATCATCTTTAATCTTTTTTCGAATTTTAGAAATATATGTATCTAAACTTCTTCCTACAAAAACTCCATTGTCTTCCCAAACTTTTTTAGTGAGTTCTTCTCGCTTTATAATTTGATTAGGTCTTTCTATAAATATGGCTAATAATTCACATTCTTTTTTGGATAACGGAATTTCAACAGCCTGTTTTACTAATTTGTTTTGTTCAGGATAAAATAAAAAGCTTCCTAATTTTTGCTCATCACTCTCTTTACTAACAGGTTCTCTTGTGTTACTTTTTGTATAAAATATCCCCATGAAAACGGCACCAGAAAATAATAAAGAGACTAGCAGATATATAATATAGTTATTTCCTCCTTTTTCAGACACAAAATGAACTGTAATCACATAACAACTATTAGGTAAATTCCTTCCTTTACAAGGTATGATTGATTTTTCCTCATCAAAAATCATTTCAAAGCTGTAAGCGATTTCTTTGTTCACACAATTAGAAACTTCAACTAGATAATTTTGTGGAAGTTCAGATTTTTTGAAGTTTTTATTAATTAAGCTTACCAATTGACTAGGTTCTATCTGAAGACCTTTTTGGAATGAAAGTTTATACTTTTCTTTTTGAATTTTAGTAACCGGTAAAACTAACGAAGTGGTATCCTTTTGAGATAATAATAATTCATGTCCTACATTACGTAAAGACACCTTTACTCGTTCTGAAAACTCAGAGTTTTGTTGCTCACAGGAAAATAATAAAAAAGTACACAAAAGTACTCCAAAAAATAATTTGTTCATAGGTAGCACAAATAACTTACTTTTTGTAGACTTTTTACATAGGTTGACACTTGTTTTACACTTTTTTGACACTTTTTAAAACGTTTACTACTAGTTTTACACAACAAAATAAAAACTATTTATTGAATTAATCCTAAGAATATGAATAAGTTACTTTTATACATTCCATTGATAGTAGTTCTATCATGTAAATCAAAGCCCTCAGAATCTGCTTACGTAGAAAATAGTACTTTGAAAAACTACAATGTAGCAAGTTTTACAAAAAACAATAAAAAATCATATGCAATTACGTTTAATCTTCAACAGATTGATGAAAAATCCTACCACTTAATTGCTAACATACAATTAGAACAAGGTGCACATTTTATTTCTCCTAATTCAAAAAGAGATTTCAAAGGAAAATTTAAGATAAATCTACCAGAAAATAATACAATAATTATAGATAAAACTCTAATTGAAAGTCCTAAATCGACTGAAGAATATGATGCTCATCCATTTATTGCTGGATTTGTAAATTGGGTAAAAGTAACTACACGCTACGAACAAAAAATCACTCTAAACAGTAAACAAGATTTTGAACTATCTGGTGAAGTAGAATTTGTCATTGAACCTGATTGTACATTAGAAAAAGCACCTTTTACAATAACTCAACAAAATGGAAATTTAGCTGTTTTTAATAACGGTTGTTAAAAATTAAAGAAAAACTAACTAGTTGTTACAACTAGTTAGACCTCTTTTAAAAATTTGATATTTTTTCCTCAACTTCTTCCCACTCAAGCATTAAATCATCTAATTTACTCTTTTTAGCTTTATACTCATCAAAGAAATTAGGTCTTGATGAAACTTCATCATAATTCTGGGCTAGTTCTAAGTCAATTTTTTGAATTGTCTGCTCTAGATCAGCTATAGCATTTTCAATTTTAGAAGATCTATTTCTAAGTTTTTTTAATTCTTTTTCCTGGTCTTTTGATAATTTATACGCTTCTTTTTTAGTAGTATCCTTACTTTCTTCAATTATAGTACGTTTTTCAGCTTCTCTTAAATTATCAATTTTATGCTGTTCCAAGAAATAATCAATGTCTCCAAGATATTCCTTTATTACTTTATCCTTAAAACCATATACTTTAGTTGCTAAACCTTGTAAAAATTCACGGTCATGAGATACTAAAATTAAAGTTCCATCGAAGTTCTGTAATGCTTTTTTTAATACATTTTTAGAGGCAATATCTAAGTGGTTGGTTGGCTCATCCATAATTAAAACATTGAATGGAGTCATCAACAATTTACACAATGCAAGTCGATTTCTTTCACCTCCTGACAATACTTTAGACTTCTTTTCAACGGTATCTCCACTAAATAAAAAAGCTCCAAGCATATCTCTTACACGAGTTCTATTGCTATCATTAGCCACTTCTTCCACTATTTCTAGTACTGTTTTTTCTGGTGGCAAGTACTCTGATTGATTTTGCGCAAAATATCCTACTTCTACATTATGCCCTAGTTTTAAGTTTCCTTCGAAAGGAATTTCGCCTACCATCATTTTTGCTAAAGTCGATTTACCTTGCCCATTCTGACCTACAAAAGCTACTTTAGCATTACGCTCTATCATTAAATTAACATTACTAAGCACTTGTTTATCACCATAGCTCTTACTTACATTCTCAATCTCTGCTATAATTTTGCCAGGTTCTTTGGAAATTTCGAAACGAACATTCATTACGGCATTCTCATCTTGATCAACCTCTATTCGTTCTACTTTATCAAGTTTTTTAATTAATGATTGCGCCATTGAAGCTTTACTAGCTTTCGCTCTAAACTTTTCAATAAGTTGCTCAGTCCTTTTAATTTCTTTTTCCTGATTTTTTTGAGCTTGAAGTTGCTTTTCTTTAATATCTGCTCTTTGCTCTAAAAATTGAGAATACGGCTTTTTGTAATCATAAATTTGTCCTAAAGAAATTTCGATAGTTCTATTGGTTACATTATCTAAGAACATCTTATCATGGGAAACCAAAACTATGGCTCCTGCATAATTCTTTAAAAAGTTTTCCAACCAAATAATAGATTCAATATCTAAGTGGTTTGTAGGCTCATCGAGTAGTAAAATATCATTATTTTGAAGTAATAATTTTGCCAACTCAATACGCATTCTCCACCCACCAGAAAAAGTATCCGTAAGTTTATCAAAATCTTCTCTTTGAAAACCTAAACCTTGTAAAATTTTCTCGGTATCACCTTGATAGTTGTACCCGCCTAAAAGCTCATATCGTTGAGTAAATTCGTTCAAATCAATTATTAATTGATTATAACTTTCACTTTCATAGTCTGTCCTTTCAGCTAATTCCTGATTAATGCTTTCTAATTTAGCCTCTATCTCCTTAATCTCTTCAAAAGCCTGGTAAGCTTCTTCTAAGATAGTCCTACCTTGCACAAAATCAATATCCTGCCTTAAGAAACCAATTCTAATATCTTTATCAAATGCTAGCGTACCTCCACTACTCTCAATATCTTTTGCTAAAACTTTTAACAAAGTAGATTTTCCAGCTCCATTCTTCCCAATTAATCCAATTCGATCTCCTTTAGTTAATTTAAAAGTTATTCCAGAGAACAAATCCGTCCCCATAAAAGATACCGATAAGTTATGTACATTCAACATATTTGAATCGTAAATTATTATTATTTAATTCGCATTTTTTACAAATGCCTACTATAATCCTTTTTATTTTTCAGAAATTTGTACAAACTTACAAAACTGAATATCTTCAGAAGTAAAAATTAAAGAATATATGTTGCAAAAAGGAAACAAATTATATAGTATTTTTAATAACAAATGCCCTCGATGTCATGAAGGTGATTTTTTCAAGTACAAAGCTTCTTTTAATTTAAAAAAGGTGACTTCTTTACATGAAAATTGCTCTCATTGTAATTTAAAATATATGATGGAGCCTTCGTTTTTTTTTGGGGCTATGTATGTAAATTATGCGTTAGCTGTATTATTATTCGTTAGTGTCTTTATCATTTCAAAAGTTTTTTTACAGCAAGATATCTTAACTAGTTTTATTGCAGTTATTGTAGTATCATTACTGTTAACACCTTTTACATTAAGGCTTTCTAGGATTATTTGGATTAACTTATTTGTGAATTATAACAATAAGATTGAGAACTTAAAGGATGAATAAATTCTATATCAAATTGTATTTGGAGTGTTTGAGTGATTTCGACTTCGTATAATCACTATCTATAAACAACAAATAAAATGGTAGCTGAGCGGAGTCGAAGCTAAAACTCTCTCTTGCAAGTAATTTCGACTTCGCTCAATCACCTATTTATACTTTACAAACAATAAAGCTAGATTTCATTTTAAAATATGATTTCGACTTCGCTCAATCACCAGATAAACTTCTAATAGCTAAAGCTAATCAAATCTTTTGATATCAATTTCTCTATCCAATTCTTCGCCAAATTCGAGATGATTAAAAAGGTTTTTTGCTATTGTTGGTGCTATCATAACACCTCGAGTTCCTAAACCGTTTAAAACGCTTAATTGTGGGTATTCTGAATGCACGCCTACTAATGGTCTCCTATCCTTTACTGTAGGTCGTATTCCTGCTGTTTGTTCTACTATAGTATACGCAACAGAAATGGTTTTGTTTAGTTTATCAACTAACTCTTTTTTTCCTTTGTCAGTTAGCTGTAGTGTTTTGTCTGTCCAATTAAATGTTGCTCCGACTTTGTAATAATCATTTCCTAAAGGCAGTACAAAGACAGCTGATTTTAATAGAAAGTCAATTTTTAATTCTGGTGCATGAATAGTGATAATCTCACCTTTGGTACCGTTAAGTGGTAAGTAATTAAAAAACGGATTTGCTTTTAAACCAAATCCTTCACAGAAAACTACTTTACTGGCTTCTAATTCTTTATATTGAACTTTATGTTCAGAAATCTTTAAATCATGATAATCGAAACGCTCTTTAGTTAAAGAGTCTTGTTCAATTAATAATGAACGGTATTCTGAAATTAACTTTTTAGTATCTATTCTACCTGTACCGATAAGCTCTCCAAAACCAAAATCTCCTATAACACCAGGTATCTTTTTTTTAAAAATTTCAGGTTTCATGTAATTTGAAAGCATCGGTTTGTCAAGCGCTGTAAACCAATTGTTTTCATCTCCAACAGAATTAAACACTTTCTTAGTAGTAAATTTAGTATCAAACTCTGCCTGTAATTTATCAGAAAGTTCTTTATAAAACGGCATAGCAAACTCCAATTGTTCGTGACCATTCCAAACAGGCGTAAAACGTTTTAAAATAACAGGATTGTAAGTACCTCCTGCAACACTAGAAGAATTTTGCGAATCATCTTCAAAAACTTTATAGCTTTTATGATGTTTCTCTAACTGTTCTATAAATGCTAAACCGGCTAATCCTAAACCAACTACAATGTAATCAACTTTCATGTCTCAAAAGTAACTATAAATCCATAAAAAAAGCGCTCTGTACAGAGCGCTTTTTAGTTTTATTTAGAATAGAATTAATAATTCCACATATCCATTTCTCGGTTACGGATACCTTCTTTAATTCTATCAGCTTCTAATAATTGGAATAATGAATTTCCTCTGATATAGTCAGAAATCTTTCTATCTCCATATAAGTTTTCTTCTTTTACAACTGTTGCATTAAAACGACGAGCGTTTAACAAGTTATCATAAGAAATTGGATGCGCTGAGTTCTTTGGATTGAATACTTTAGAAGCATGCAATACGTCTCTAGCATCAGGGAAGAACACCCAGAATAACTCATAGATATCATCATCCTCAATTTCTTCAACTCCCATAACTTGTACGTCTGGTCCCATTGGTGCAATAGCTAACATTCTGTACTTTAACTCACCTTGTCGCTTATCAAAATACCAGATACCTTTAATTAAATATCCTTTGATATCTTGAGACTGTACATAATACGGATCTGAATAACCTCCATTAGCTTCACCTCCATCTACTTCTCTAAGGTTATAAGTTTTTTGCTTGATTTCTTTCATACCTATTCTTGTAGTAAAGTATGAGTCATCATAAACTTCAGTTATTTTTCCATCTTTAATACCTTTCATTAAAGTATCAAACAAAGAACGTCTTGTATTAGAAGTATTAGTTGTATCAATCGGATAATAGTACGGTAAGTTAATTTTTTGGTTCAAATCAACAAACTCCCAAACTACCTTAGACCATAGAACGTCTCTGTCACTTATGTAACCGTAAGGTAGTGGTTTATCATCATCAGCATCAATCTCATTTTGATTTTTAACACCAATCTCCTCTACTTTACTAGCATTTAATAGATTGGCCTGTGCATTTCCTACAAATGATGTAGCTAATACCATAGTAACCATATAAAAACGCTTCCAATTCATACTATATTGTTTTTTAATTTACTTTCTTAGTTAGAAATTTTAATACCTACTCCAACTACTTTTTTTACTTTTGCTCCAGAACCCGAAACTGTAGCCTGAATATCAAAGATATTAACAACATCGTCTCTTCTAGCCTTTGCAATTGCAGCTTTAGCTCTAGCATTTATTCTATTTCCTGTTACTGGCACTGCAGGCTGTCCAGGAACTTTAACTTTAAAGCTAGTAACGTTTAGTTTAAGATCAAATAAGAAATCTGGTAATAATGCACCAATTGACACATTACCTGCACTCGCTTTTGGCATAGATACTGTACCGTATTCACCTCTTACTGCTCCCACTGCTGGTGGAATATCTTTAATTCTAAACTTCTTGTTAGAGCTTACTTTTTTACCATCTGGTAATGTACCGGTAACACGAATAGTTACTTCACTTCCGCTACCTGGCGTCATCATATAGCTATCTCCTTTAACTCTTCTTAAACCTGCTGCAGAGGCAGAAACCTTATTAGAAGGTACTCCAGGCATAGAAATAGTCATTGGGTTAGATAATCCACGGTATACTGCGTTCATTTTATCAGCAGAAATTACAGCTTCATTAGGTCTTGGAATTACAGAGTATCCTCCTTTAATAGGGATCTCTACTAAAGAGTCATTTTCTTTGAAGAAGAAAGAACCTTTAATTTCTCTATCTCCAACGCTACCTGCTGGACCATCTAAAATAACCTGACCTGCTTTGATTTTATCATCTGGCCAATCTTCACCATTGATAACTACTTTTTCAGCAGTTAAATTTGGATCGTTCTTACCTAATACAATTTTACCAGATAATTTTTCACCAGGATAATATGCGTTTTTATCAAAAACTACCATTGCATCGTAGTTTGTCATAGAAACTGCACTCTCCATCTCTCCTTGCAATAAAGCTGATAACGCATCAGATTCAGTAGCTTTAACATCTGCTTGTATCTGAGTTAATTTAGTTAACGAAGCAATTAAAGGAAACCCTTCATAATTGTAATTTAACCAATTTAACTGTAATCCTTCTCTGTTTTTTACTGGGTTAGTATCAAAACGTGATTCAACCACAGTTCCTAAATCAGTTTCTCCTAAAATATCTAAAGCAGATTTTCTAAATTCATCAATTTTAGAAACAAATTCTTTACCATTAGGACTTATAGTACCACTTTCAAAGAAATAAGAATCTAAAAAAGCTGACTTATCCATTAACTCATAGTCCTTTTTATCTTCAATATCTGCTGTCATTTTACCCTTAAGATCCTCTAGATAAGAATAAAGTTCATTAGCCTTTACTTTTAATTCATCTGTTTTCTCTTTAGCCTCACCGTACTGTTTAGCTTGTTCTGCTGCCTTTGTTGCTAAATTTGCGTAAGCCGCAGCATTCTTTTCAGTTGCTCTTTGATTTGCATCTGCTAATTTTTCATTCATCAAGCCAAAAGCTGATAATACCTCTTTACCCATATTCATAGCCATCATAGCTAAGAATACTAGATACATAAGGTTAATCATCTTCTGCCTTGGAGATTGTTTTCCGCCTGCCATAATTTACAATTAGTTTGTTTAGTTAATAATAAATTATTTATTGCTCATTGCAGATAACATTCCTCCATATACTCCATTTAACGACGATAAGTTCGTTGCTAACGATTGCATTTGCTCTTGTAAACGTTGAGAATTTTCAACCATAGCAGAGTTTAAATCTGCTTGCTTAGAAGCGTTCTCTACTTGTGTTTGGTATAAACTGTTTAAAGAAGCCATTTGAGCTGCTGCTTTAGACATTTGCTCATTATAATTATTTGTAGCAGAAATAGATTGAGATGCAGAAGCTAATGGCTCTACAGCTCCTTGGAAATCTTTGATAGAAGTTCCTAATCTAGATACTAATTGTGCATCTAATTTAGCTTCTTGTAAAATTTCATCTAATTTTTTAGACAACATAGACTGTGCTTCTTCTGGTGATGCTTCTTTCTTACCACCTCTTCCTGTAGATGTTCCATCTGCTAACTCAGGATACACTTTTGTCCAATCTAACTCATCCTCTACTGGTTCAAAAGCAGATAATGCGAATACTAATGCTTCAACAGACATACCTACTACTAACATGGTATTAGCTCCAGGATAGTGCATAATTTTGAACAATGCACCTGCAATTACTACTGCTGCTCCTAAACCATAAGCCATGTTGAATAATTTCTTAGTCGATTTTGATTGTGCCATAATAATACTTGTTTTTAATTAGGGATATTTATTTATTACTTATTAATTGTTCTCTTATTGTTTCTTGGTACCTAAATAATCTTGTACGGTTCTAAATCCAATATAACTTCTTGAGGTATCAGCATATTCCCAATCACGAGAACCAACTTCTAAAAAGTAAGCTACATCTTTCCATGATCCACCACGTACAATTTTACGACGGTTTTTAATATTCTCAACATTTGGGTTCATTGTTGACCCCATATAGTAAGACATTTGGTTGTAAGCAGTATGAGTCCATTCAGAAACATTTCCAGCCATATTATATAATCCAAATCCGTTAGGATTGTAAGACATTGCTTCTACTGTATATAATGCTCCATCGGCAGCATAATCTCCACGTACAGGTTTAAAGTTAGCTAAGAAACATCCTCTATCACTTGTCGTACTTGGACCTCCCCATGGATACTTTGCATAATCAAGACCTCCACGAGCAGCATACTCCCATTCTGCCTCCGTTGGCAATCTGAATGAAGGAACTAAACCTAAATTTTTCTTAGAACGTTGGTAAGCATTTTTATTTTTAGTTCTCCAATGGCAAAAAGCTCTTGCTTGGAACCAATCCACACCAACAACTGGATAATCTTCAAATGCTTTATGTGCAAAATATTCTTGGTGCATTGGATCATTGTATGAATAGTTGAAATCTTTAATCCATACAGTGGTGTCTGGATAGACATTTAAAACTTTATCTCTTAAAAAGGCTTTTCTGTTTCCTCCAGTTCTGGCAGCCTCTTCATTATCAAACCAATAATATCTATAGTTTAACAATTTAGTATTAAAAGTAGGTATTCCGTTTAAAGCCTCATCTTTATTTAAAAATAATGAGTCCATAACCTCTACATAATCTGCGTCAGGAAAATCTTCTTTATTCCAAATGATCTCTTCTTCCCAATTCAATGGTTTGATAGAATCTAAACCTTGACCTACTTCATAATAATTCTCTCTCATATATTTCTCATATGGAGATTCTCCAACTGTATCTTTCGAAGCAAAAGCATATAATTGAATACCTGTTGGCTTAGCTCCATCTACTGGATCTACAGAAGCAAATTCTGCTTGGTAAGCTAATTTAGTTCTAACGATTGAATCTCTTACCCAATACACAAACTGTTTGTACTCGCTATTTGTAATTTCAGTTTCGTCCATGTAAAATGGCTGAACTGTTACAGTTCTTGTTGGAGCATTCATAGCTCCAAGAGGATCTTCGTCTTGTTTACCCATAGTAAACGAACCTCCTTTTATATATACCATACCGAAAGGTTTTTCGGCAAACCATTTTCTTTTAGACTTAACTCCAACTAATTCCCCTCTATCATTGCTTGATCCACAACTATAGAAAAAAACCAATATTAGGGCAAATAGTGCTACTTTCTTCATACTTTACACTTATTAAAGAGTTCGTAACTTTCTTATTAATGAATTATTATTTTTTCAACATTTACTCTCAAGGGATGCAAATATAACTTTTTTTATGTAAGTTTTTGTTGCGCCTTGTACCATCTTTCAGGAATTTTTTGCTCTAATGCCAATACATAATCTTGATATGCACATGGTATTAACGCATGTCTCTTGTATTTATTATCCGATATTAAATTTATCTCCATCCACCATCTGCCACTTTTGTCACTTTTATAGAAATTAATTGGATCATCATCTTCGAGAATAACGCTGAACTTTTGATAATTCTGATTGCAAGAATACGGATAATCTTTGGCTCTAAAATTTACTCCTTCGATGAAATACCAAATTGTTTGGGCAATTAAACTAGATGTTTGGTTGTTATTATCATATCTACTGTTATACTCATAAATTCCAAAAGAAGTAACTTTATCGCTAATACCCGCGTATCTGGCAATTGCACATAAATCTTCTCCGTAAAATCCATTAGGGACAGCATTTTTATTTCCAGGAGCATCGCTCGAACGAACAGCTCCAATATCAACACTTACTATGTCAGCATCTCTTAAAATCGGTTCAACTAACTCAAGTGGTTTAACTTCTCCTAACCTAAAGGTATCAAAATATAAATTTTGAAGCAAATTAA
This sequence comes from Tenacibaculum skagerrakense, assembly GCF_004345825.1. Taxonomy (GTDB): domain Bacteria; phylum Bacteroidota; class Bacteroidia; order Flavobacteriales; family Flavobacteriaceae; genus Polaribacter; species Polaribacter skagerrakensis. The sequence continues at coordinate 704,566 of NZ_SLXM01000001.1, read as the reverse complement.
TTTCTTCTTGAGCATTAAAATACGTTTGATAACCAATATTGCTATAATTGAATAAATTATTTGGTTCTTCCATAATAATCTTACTCAAATAGGAATTAGCATTCAAATCTTCTTCAATAGTTCCTAAATCAAATCGATTATCAATAGCTGTTAAATTTATCGTTTGTTCCAGCGTATCATATGCTCTGTAATTAGCATATGTTATATCCTGACTACCACCTATTAAAATTACGACTATATTTTTTTTCAACAAAGTTGAAGTTACATCTGAAACTGCATAATAAGTATCTTCCACCTTATTACCTGCCTCTATATTGCCTAAGTCAGCAACATTTAAACTCCAATTACCAGGAAAAAGTTGATATAAGTTTTTTCTTATTTCTGTGAGATTTTCTCCACAACAATTATTATTGATTGCTTTTCTTCCTTCTTTAACACCAATAATAGCCACAGCAACGTCTTCCAAATCTGGAAAACCACTTTGGACCGTATGAACTCTCATTTTTTTACCAATGGAGTTTGGAGATTGCAACTCTATATGAGTAACAACCTTATCATCTATAGGTGATAAAAAATCGCTATTCATTAATTTAGGGGATTAGTGAACTGGGGCAAGATATAAATTTATTTCTTTTTAGTTGTTTTTTTAGCAGTCTTTTTAGCTGTTTTTTTCGCTTCAAAAAGCTTAACTGCCTCTTCTTTAGTAAATTTATCTATTTCAGTTGTCTTAGGTAATTCTACTTTTGATTTACCTTTGATAACATTAAATCTCCCCCACCTAGCTTTCTCTACTCTAATACCTACATCTTCCCAGTCATGAATCAATTTTTCTTGTTCTTTCTTTAACTTATCCTCAATAAGTTCTTCTAGATCAGACTGACTTAAATTATCAAAGTCGTATTTCTTATTTACGTTAATAAAAATAGAATTCCATTTAATAAAAGGACCAAATCTTCCAACGCCTTTTTGGATTGGCATTTCTTTATAAGTTCCAATTGGAGCGTCTGCTTTTCTTTTAGCTTCAATCAACTCAATTGCTCTGTCCATATCAACAGACATAGGATTTTCATCTTTATCTAATGATACGTACTTGCCATCAAACTTAATATACGGCCCATATCTTCCACTTGCAACTTCAACTTCTTTACCTTCATAATTTCCTAAAGTTTTAGGCAACTTAAACAAATCCATTGCTTCCTCAAAAGTAATAGACCCCATAGTTTGATCACCTTGTAAACTTGCAAACTTAGGCTTTTCTTCATCAGATGCTTCACCAATTTGAACCATTGCTCCGAACCTACCTAAACGAACATAAACATTCTTTCCAGACTCAGGATCTACACCTAATAAACGTTGACCACTAGCTCTTTCAGCATTTTCGGCTACGTCTTGAACTGTATTATGAAAGTCTTTATAAAAACCCTTTATAATTGCAGTCCAATCTTCTTTTCCTTCTGCTATTTCATCAAAGTCAGACTCTACTTTTGCGGTAAATCCATAATCTAAAATAGTAGAGAAGTTTTCAACCAAGAAATCATTAACCACATTTCCTATATCTGTTGGCATTAACTTTCCTTTGTCTGCTCCTACTTTTTCAGTTAATTCTTTTTCAGCTATTACTCCTTTGGCTAATATTAATTGTGTATAATTTCTTTCAGTTCCCTCAGCCGTTCCTTTTTCCACATATCCTCTACGTTGAACTGTAGAAATAGTTGGTGCATATGTAGAAGGGCGTCCTATTCCTAATTCTTCTAGTCTTTTCACTAATGAAGCTTCAGTAAAACGAGCTGGCGGCCTAGTATATCTTTCTGTCGCAGATATAAACTCATTTACCAATTCTTCTCCAACTTTCATTTTCGGCAACATTCCATCTTGTTCAACATCCTCATCATCGGTTCCTTCCAAATATACTTTTAAGAAACCTTCAAAAGTTATTACTTCTCCATTAGCTGAGAAACGCTGTTCGTTTTTATTGTTACTTATTTTTAAACTTGTTCTCTCTAACTCCGCATCACTCATTTGAGAGGCTAATGTTCTCTTCCATATTAAACTATACAATCTATCTTGATCATAGTCAACTGAAACCTCATGCTGTCCCATATTTGTTGGTCGAATTGCTTCGTGCGCTTCTTGAGCTCCTTTGGCTTTTGTTGTATAGTTTCTAGGTTTACTAAACTCTTTTCCGTACGACTTTGTAATTTCTTCTGCAGCTGCTTGTTTTGCTTCTTCCGATAAATTTACACTATCAGTTCTCATGTACGTTATCAATCCTGCTTCATATAAACGCTGAGCCATCATCATTGTTTTAGCTACAGGAAAACCTAGTTTTCTTGAAGCTTCCTGCTGTAATGTTGAAGTTGTGAACGGTGCTGCTGGTGATTTTTTAGCTGGTTTAGTTTGTAATTCATCTACTTTAAATTCAGCAGACAAACACGAGTTTAAAAAACGTTCAGCTTCTTCTTTTGTATCGAAATTTTTAAGAAGTTTTGCTTTAAACGTCTTTCCTTCCTCATTTTCAAACTCTGCATCAATTCTGTAAGAAGCTACAGGACTGAACTTTTCAATTTCTCTTTCTTTTTCTACTATTAATCGAACAGCTACAGATTGTACTCTACCAGCTGATAATCCAGCTTTTACTTTTCTCCATAGTACAGGCGAAAGTTCATAACCAACAATTCTATCTAAAACTCTTCGAGCTTGCTGCGCATCTACTAAGTCATAATTAATAGTTCTTGGATTTTCAATAGCTTTTAAAATTGCATTCTTTGTAATCGAGTTAAAAACAATACGCTTGGTGTTATCTTTCGTTAGTTTTAATTGTTCAGCTAAATGCCAAGCAATAGCTTCTCCTTCACGATCCTCATCGGAAGCTAGCCATACCGTTTCCGCTTTTTTTGCTAAATCTTTTAATTTTTTAACTACTGATTTCTTATCTGAAGATACAATATATTTTGGCTTAAAATCTCCTTCTACATTAACTCCTAACTCTTTTGAAGGTAAATCTGCAATGTGACCAAAACTTGATTCAACTTGAAAATCTTTTCCTAAAAATTTCTCGATGGTTTTAGCCTTAGCAGGTGACTCGACAATTACTAAATTTTTTGCCATATTTTTTCATTTGGTTTACACCAGTATGTAGTGTTCTTTAAAGTGCAAAAGTATATAGTTTTTTTTTATTGAGAATTGTTTTCTAAGAATTAACGCTAATTTAAATTCTGTGATAGCAATTATTTAATGACAATTTGTCACATAATCATAAAATTGGTTGTATCTTTGCCCTCCACTAAGAACGAGTTTATAGATCATGGAACAGATTGAAAAAGTAATAGACGAAAAGATACAAGGCAAGCCTTTATTAACAGAGCAAAAAGAAGGTAATTCAAAAAAACTTTTTATTGAAAGTTATGGTTGTCAAATGAATATGAATGACAGTGAAATTGTTGCCGCAATTTTAGCTGAAGAAGGATTTAATACTACAGGGAATATTGAAGAAGCTGATCTAGTTTTAGTAAATACTTGTTCAATTCGCGAAAAAGCAGAGCAAACGGTTAGAAACAGACTTCAAAAATACAACCACGCCAAGAAGCGCAATCCAAAGATGAAAGTAGGTGTGTTAGGTTGTATGGCTGAACGATTAAAAGCTAAATTTTTAGAAGAAGAAAAAATTGTAGACTTAGTGGTTGGACCAGATGCTTACCGAGACTTACCTAACTTAGTTGAAGAAGTTGAAGCGGGAAGAGACGCAGTAAATGTTATTTTATCTAAAGAAGAGACCTATGCCGATGTTTCTCCTGTTCGATTGAATTCAAACGGGGTTTCTGCTTTTGTGTCAATCACGAGAGGTTGCGACAACATGTGTACGTTCTGTGTAGTTCCTTTTACTCGTGGTAGAGAACGTAGTAGAGATCCTCAAAGTATTATTGAGGAAATTCGTTCTATGCATGAAAAAAACTTTAAAGAAATTACTCTTTTAGGTCAGAATGTAGATTCCTATTTATGGTATGGCGGTGGGCTTAAAAAGGATTTCAACAAGGCTTCTGAAATGGCACAAGCGACTGCGGTTAACTTTGCACAATTATTAGATATGTGTGCTACAGAATTCCCAAAAATGCGTTTCCGTTTTTCTACATCTAATCCACAAGATATGACCTTAGATGTAATACATGTAATGGCAAAACATAAAAACATATGTAAATACATTCACTTACCTATTCAAAGTGGAAGTAACAGTATGTTAAAAGCTATGAATCGTCTTCACACTCGTGAAGAATATTTAGAATTAGTAGAAAATATTTATAAGATAATTCCTGAAATGAATTTAAGTCAAGATATGATTGCTGGTTTCTGTGGAGAAACTGAACAAGATCATCAAGACACACTTGACTTAATGGAAAAAGTAAAGTATAGTTTCGGTTTCATGTTTGCTTATTCTGAAAGACCAGGAACGTTGGCTGCTAAAAAAATGGAAGATGATGTACCGTTAGAAGTAAAGAAACGTCGTTTACAAGAAATCATCAATTTACAACAAGAGCATAGTTTATATAGAGCAAAAGAGCATATTGGCAAAATTCAAGAAGTTTTAATTGAAGGAACTTCAAAGAAAAATGAAAATGAATGGAAAGGTAGAAATACACAAAATACAGTAGTTGTATTTCCTAAAGAACATTATAAACTTGGTGATTTTGTTAATGTAAGAATTGAAGATTGTACTTCTACAACATTAAAAGGAATAGCAGTTGGATATTCTGAAAACAATTAATTAAAAACGGCTTAAAAGATGAAATTCTAACTTTAAAAGAATTATTCAAAAAAACTTTAGAGCTAAGACTTTACTTACACTATGGAAAATTTACAAGCAGTAAAACAACGATTTGGAATTATTGGTAACGATATTCAACTTGACAGAGCAATTGAAAAAGCTATTCGAGTTGCTCCTACTGATATTTCCGTTTTGGTTACTGGTGAAAGTGGTGTTGGTAAAGAAAATATACCAAAAATAATTCATCAATTATCGCACAGAAAACACGCAAAGTATATCGCTGTTAACTGTGGAGCAATTCCAGAAGGTACAATTGACAGTGAATTGTTTGGTCATGAAAAAGGTGCATTTACGGGTGCTACCCAAGCTAGAAAAGGTTACTTCGAAGTTGCTGATGGTGGAACTATTTTTTTAGATGAAGTTGGAGAATTACCTTTAACTACCCAAGTAAGATTACTCCGCGTTTTGGAAAATGGGGAATTTATAAAAGTAGGTTCTTCACAAGTACAAAAAACAAATGTTCGAATTGTAGCTGCTACCAATGTTAAAATGCAAGAAGCTATTAACAAAGGAAAGTTTCGTGAAGATTTGTATTACCGATTAAGTACCATCGAAATTTCACTTCCTCCTCTACGTGAAAGAGGAAATGACATCCATTTGTTATTTAGAAAATTTGCATCGGATTTTGCTCAAAAAAACAGAATACCTGTAATAAGATTAGATGAGAATGCTAGTAAAATGTTATTAAACTATCGTTTTCCTGGAAACATACGTCAGTTAAAAAATATCGCTGAACAAGTTTCAATTATGGAAGAAAACAGAGTTATTTCTCCTGAAATTTTATCGCAATATTTACCTAATAACACTACTAACAACTTACCTGCGCTAGTAGGAAATTCATCTTCTTCAAGTGATTTTTCCAGCGAACGTGATATCATGTACAAAATACTATTTGATATGCGTAACGACATTAATGATCTAAAAAAATTAACCTTAGATTTAATGCAAAATAGTGATGTGGAAGAAGTTCAAGAAGAAAATCGAGGTTTAATTCAACGAATTTATGATGACCAAGATTTCTCTAACAATGTAGAAGTAGTACAAATACCAAAATCTTCTTCTGACAATAATTATGATTTTATTGAGACAATTGAAGAAGACGAAAACTTATCTTTACAAGAAAAAGAAGTGGAAATGATTAAAAAATCTCTCGAAAAAAACAAAGGAAAAAGAAAATTAGCTGCGAAAGAATTAGGAATTTCTGAGAGAACACTTTATAGAAAAATCAAACAATATGATTTATAATAGATTTTTGTAAACTTGTTTATTGATAATTAACATGAAAAAAAATATATTCTTTTTTACAGCTTTCTTATTCACATTAATCTTAGTTAGTTGTGGTGCTTATTCATTTACAGGCGGAAATACTGGTAATGCTAAAACTATTCAGGTAAACTTCTTTCCTAATCAAGCTGCCTTAGTAGAACCTTCTTTAAGTCAGCGATTCACTCAAGATTTACAAGATTTATTTACTCGACAAACTAACCTAACATTGGTTAATGCTGGTGGTGATTTACGATTTGAAGGTGAAATTACAGGATATAGAATTTCACCAATTAGTGCTACTGCTAATCAAACAGCTGCCCAAAACCGATTAACAATATCAATAAACGTTCGATTTACGAACGCTCTTGAAGAAAAAGATGATTTTGAAAAACAATTTTCTTTTTATTATGATTATGGAGCTTCAGAACAATTAGCAGGTAGCGTTTTAGAAGCTGCTTATAATGAAATTTTACCTAGAATTACTCAAGATATTTTTAATGCATCTGTTGCAAAATGGTAAAAAGTAATTACATAGCTATTTTAAAGAACCCTGAAGCTTTAGAAAGAGAGAATGTTAACGAACTGAAGTCTGTTATTGATAAATATCCTTATTTCCAATCAGCTAGAGCTCTTTTATTAAAAGCGTTAAAAGATCAAGAAAGTTTTAAATACAATAACGAACTAAAAGTTACTGCCGCTTACACAACCGATAGATCAATTTTATTTGATTTCATTACTTCTGATGTATTCAATAAAAAACAAGAATCTGAGAGCAAAAGTATTCTTAAGGATAACGTAAGCACATCCACCTTTGAAAAGGTAAAAGATGAGTTGGGAATTGGTCAACCACTCTCTTTTGACAAGAATGAAACACATTCTTTTAATCAATGGTTGCAACTATCGAGTGGAACAATAAGAAAAATAAATCCACCTAAAGAAAAGTCTTTACAAGATAATATTATTGACAGTTTTATTGCAAATAATCCTAAAATATCCAAAATAAGCAAGAACGCTACACCTACTAATATACCTATAGAAACCGTTCATGAGCCGCTATTAATGACGGAAACTTTAGCAAAAATTTACTTGGAACAAAAAAAATATGATAATGCTATTAAAGCTTATGAAATTTTAAGTTTGAAATATCCAGAAAAAAGTAGTTTCTTTGCAGACCAAATTAAGAAGATACGAATTTTACAAAAATCATAATAAAGATATGTATTTACCAATTTTAATTTTAATAATCATTGTTGCGATTGCATTAATTTTAATCGTTATGGTTCAAAATCCTAAAGGAGGAGGATTGTCTTCTACTTTCGGTGGTGGTGGACAAAATATTGGTGGTGTTCAAAACACAAACAACTTTTTAGACAGAACAACTTGGACTTTAGCTATTGCTATGTTTGCATTAATCTTATTATCAAACTTTGCAATTGACAGAGGTAACGCTAACAACACTCCAGATTTAACGAATACTTTAGATGGAGTTGAAACTACTGCACCAGCAACAACTACTACTCCTGATACTACAAAAGATTCAGTTCAATAGTAATTGAGAGATAAAAATATATAAAATGCCAACGATGACACGTTGGCATTTTTTTTTATATCAAATTTTAAAACCAATGAAGCTAAGAAAAATTGTCAGTTTTGTAGCATTGGCATAATTTCTGACAAAATATAAACTGAAAAATTTAAACACAGATTAATCAAAATTTTTAAATAAAATGGGATTAAACATCAAACCTTTAGCAGATAGAGTTCTAGTAGAACCAGCTGCAGCTGAAACTACTACTGCGTCAGGAATTATTATACCTGATAACGCAAAAGAAAAACCACAAAAAGGAACTATAGTTGCCATTGGAACTGGTAAAAAAGACGAACCTTTAACTGTAAAAGTTGGAGATACTGTTTTGTATGGCAAATACTCAGGAACAGAATTAAAATTCGAAGGAAAAGATTACTTAATGATGAGAGAGTCAGACATCATGGCTATCATTTAATTTTTAAACTCTCTTTCCGATTTCAATTCGGAATCTCATTAAAAACAAAAATTAACTAGATTCCTATTCAATAGGATAAACAAAAACTAGAAACAAAATGGCAAAAGATATTAAATTTGATATAGATGCACGCGACGGTTTAAAACGCGGTGTTGATGCATTAGCTAATGCAGTAAAAGTTACTTTAGGACCTAAAGGCCGTAATGTAATTATTTCTAAATCATTTGGAGCACCTCATGTTACTAAAGACGGAGTTTCTGTAGCAAAAGAAGTAGAATTAGAAGATGCTCTTGAAAATATGGGAGCACAAATGGTAAAAGAAGTTGCTTCTAAAACTAACGATTTAGCAGGTGATGGAACCACTACTGCAACAGTTTTAGCACAAGCTATCGTTAAAGAAGGATTAAAGAACGTTGCTGCTGGTGCTAATCCAATGGATTTGAAAAGAGGAATTGACAAGGCTGTTGTCGCGTTAACTGAGGACTTAGCTAAACAAGCAAAAGAAGTTGGTGATTCTTCTGAGAAAATTCAGCAAGTAGCATCTATTTCTGCAAATAACGATTCTGTAATTGGTGATTTAATTGCTACTGCTTTCGGTAAAGTTGGTAAAGAAGGTGTTATAACTGTTGAAGAAGCGAAAGGTACAGATACGTATGTTGATGTTGTAGAAGGAATGCAGTTTGATAGAGGATACTTATCTCCTTATTTTGTAACAAATGCTGATAAAATGATTGCTGAGTTAGAAAACCCATACATTTTATTATTCGATAAGAAGATTTCTAACTTACAAGAAATTTTACCAATCTTAGAGCCTGTTGCTCAATCTGGTCGTCCGTTATTAATTATTGCAGAAGATGTAGATGGACAAGCATTAGCTACTTTAGTTGTAAATAAATTAAGAGGAGGATTAAAAATTGCTGCTGTTAAAGCTCCTGGATTTGGAGATAGAAGAAAAGCAATGTTAGAAGACATCGCTATTTTAACTGGTGGTACAGTTATCTCTGAAGAAAGAGGTTTCTCTTTAGAAAATGCGACATTAGATTTATTAGGAACTGCAGAAACAGTAACTATTGATAAGGATAACACTACCGTAGTTAATGGAGCTGGAGATGAAACTCAAATTAAAGCTAGAGTAAATCAAATTAAAGCACAAATCGAAACTACTACTTCTGACTACGATAAAGAGAAGTTACAAGAGCGTTTAGCAAAGTTAGCTGGAGGTGTTGCTGTATTATACGTAGGAGCTGCTTCTGAAGTTGAAATGAAAGAAAAGAAAGATCGTGTAGATGATGCTTTACACGCAACTCGAGCAGCTGTTGAAGAAGGAATTGTTGCTGGTGGTGGTGTAGCTTTAGTTCGTGCTAAAAAAGTATTAGAAAGCTTAACTTCTGATAATTTAGATGAAACTACAGGTATACAAATCGTAAATAAAGCAATTGAAGCTCCGTTAAGAACTATTGTTGAAAATGCAGGTGGTGAGGGTTCTGTTGTAATTAACAAAGTATTAGAAGGTGCTACTAATTTTGGTTACGACGCTAAAACTGAGCAATATGTAGACATGTTAGAAGCTGGTATTATAGATCCTAAAAAAGTAACACGTGTTGCTTTAGAAAATGCTGCTTCTGTTGCAGGTATGATCTTAACTACAGAATGTGCTTTAGTTGATATTAAAGAAGAGAATGCTGGTGGAGGAATGCCTCCAATGGGCGGAATGCCTGGAATGATGTAATCATTCTTTAATTTTAATGAGTTAAATATATTAAATGAGCTTTGATAAAAATCAAAGCTCATTTTTTTGGTCTAATTCTTGATGTTATTTTAGTATTACTAACTTTTAAATTTTAATGCTATGAACACAAAAAAACTTTTCATTACATCTTTTGTCTTAGCTCTTTTTGCAGCATCTGGACTATCAGCTCAACAATTAGCCAAAAACTCTTCAAAAAAGAACGAATTTATAAGTTTCAAAGCTTATGAGATTGATGAATCTTTTAATTTGAATCAATTTGTATTTTCATTTCTTAGAAAAGAAGGTGGTTTTAATTATTGTGAACTAAAAAAACTAAATGAGCAGTCTACTTCATTTAATACTATTGAAGATGGAAGCAAGATGTATAGAGAAAAAAGCTTTGGAAGTGCCAGTAGAGGAGTTACCTCAATTTATCTGGACAATACACAAATACTCGGAATGGGTATAAACAGACTTTATCTTTTAGATAATAGAAGATTAAAAGAGTTTAGTAAAATTTATGTTTCAAATCCGAGTTACGATAGAGAAATATATTTGTTTACAAAGTCCAAATAGTCTTTCTTATAACTTATTGAAGCAATCCCTTACGGGGTTGCTTTTTTTTACGAAATCATGTTCACTCATTGAAACGTATCGTTCACTCATTCATCTTGCTATCAAACTAATTATTTAATATCTTTAAGATAAACATTTCAAAAATTCAATATGAAAAAAAATTACATACTAACATTCTTTCTATTAGTTGTTTTGAGTTCTTTTGCTCAAGAAAAAACAACAGATGAGAAATATCAAGAATATTTTGAAAATACACGAGAGATTCCATTTTTACATTTAAACAAAACGAGTTTTTTGCAAGGAGAAGAAATTTGGTTTAAGGCATATATACAAGAACAAAATTCTCAAAAACTACATCCTACTACTACCAATCTATATGTTTCTGTTTTTAATGAGAACGCCTCTTTGATTAAACAAAAACTAATTCATATTACTAATGGTATCGGACGTGGAAGTTTTCTTCTTGACTCAACTTATACTGATAAAGAATATTATTTAAAAGCATCTACAAAATGGATGAAAAACTTCAAAGAGGATAACGCTTATTATCAAAAAATAAAACTTATAAGACAAGTTGAAAACCAAGAAAAAATAACGGCTAATAAACATGACTTCTATGAGTTTAAATTATTTCCTGAAGGCGGTCATTATGTTGCAAATACTTTAAATAACATCGGAGTATTAATTAAAGACTATAAAAACCAAGGAGTAAAAATCCAAAAAGGTATAATTAAAGACCAAAATGGGAATGCTATTCGTCATTTCAACACGAACTCTCTCGGTATGAATAGCGTACGATTATTTCTTAGAGAAAATGATGTTTATACTTTCTATGCTATTTTAGATAATGGATCAGAAATAGAAGCGGTTCTTCCAAAACCAGAACCAAAAGGATTCTCATTAATTGTAAATAGTAAAAACCCTAAAAGCATAAGTTTAAATATAATTACAAATCAAGAAACCTTGAACGATTTTTCGGGGAAGCAATATCGAGTTTTAGTTCATAACACCCGTAGTTACCGAAACTTTCTTTTCACGCTAGATGCAAATCAAATCAATTATGGATTAATTTTAAAAGAACAAGAAGTAGATCCAGGTATTAATATTATTACTGTTTTTAATGATCAAAATCAACCTATTTCGGAGCGCATTATATTTGTAAAATCAGATGATTTATTTCAGAATATTAAAATTAGCAACACAAAAAAAATACGTAATGATTCAATTACTGTGAAGTTTACGAACCCCTCAAAAGAAGAAGTGTACTTAAGTGCTTCTTTTTTACCCGAAAACACACAAGCTTATCATCCTAACAATAATATTATATCGTCTTTTTTACTTAAACCTTATGTAAAGGGAGATATCCAAAATGCTATGCAACTTTTAGGTAAACCTTACAAAGGACAAGAAAGAGACTTGGATCTTCTTTTGCTTACTCAAGGATGGAGTAAATATAACTGGAATTCCATTTTCACAACTCCCCCAGCAACAGACTATACTTTTGAAAACGGAATAGATCTAACATTGAGACTAAACAAACGTTTAACCTCAAAACAATCTATTGTTTTAACCTCAAAGGAAAATAATCTTATTCGAATAATTAACCCTACTGAAAATCCTTGGATTCTTAAAAATTCTTTCATTAAGAAAAACTCTACTCTTAAACTTGGATTAAGTAGTAACGGGAATTATTTCAAAGTTTTTCCAGCGATTTCTTACTCTAGTAACTCTTTATTGGAAAATATTGATATTTCTCAATTTCCAACTATTAAAAACTTAGAACTCGAAGTAAGTAATTTTAAATCATTAAAAAGTGAATTCGAAGATTTAAACGAAGTAGAAGTTACAGCTATAAGAAACAGAAGGAAAACCAAAAACCAAGATAATATTTATGGCGGAGTAACGATGCTAACAAGTACAAAAATGGATAATATAATTATTGCTTCGGGTGAGACCGTAGTAGATTTTATTCGTTCTAAAAATTATTCCGTATTACGAAATGAAATTGGAGACTTAACTATAACTCTAAGAGGTATAAATTCTCTGTCAGGATCAAATAACTCTGGATTAAATTCCGCACCAGAAGGAGGAGATGAGTTTAACGAAAGATTTGGAAGACCTGCTGTTAGAGTATTTTTGGACGGTGAAGAAATATCACAATCTTTATGGATGTTAGAAATGATATATTTAAATACTGTGAAAGAAATTTTTTACGGTCGAGATCCTTCAAGATTTGGTGAACAGATTCACATCTACAGATTAAACCCTACCGAGTATATTGATAAAAGAGCAAATTTCTCAAATATTCAAATACCTGTTGGATTTGCTACTGAAAAAGAATATTACAATCCAATTTACCCTTCTTTCACCAACGAAACGTATAAAAAATATGGAAGTGTTTTTTGGGAACCAATAATTGACATTGAAGCAAATTCAACTAAAAACGTAAAAGTTCCTTTGAATACACAAAAGAAAATAAAGATTCACTTAGAAGGAATTACAAAATCAGGAAAATTAATCTCACAAGAAGTCATTTTATCCAAATAAAATTAACCTATTAACATCTCAAAATGCTTAGAAAAAAAAATATATTTATCCTCCTAATCGGAACATTAGTATATCAATACTCAATTTTTGCTCAACAGGAAATTGACAGTAGTTACGTCAAGTATTTCCAAAACACTAGAGAAGTCCCTTATTTACATCTTAATAAAACAAGCTATTTACAAGGAGAGGAGATTTGGTTTAAAGCTTATATACAGGAACAAAATTCTCAAAAATTACACACTACAACTACCAATCTCTATGTTTCCATATTTAACGAAAATACCAGTTTTAAAGATCAGCAATTAATTCATATCATAAATGGTGTAGGTTATGGAAGTATTCTTTTAGACTCCACTTACAATGGTAAAAATTATTATATAAAAGCTTCTACGAAATGGATGAAAAACTTTAATGAGGATAACGCCTTTTATCAAAAAATTAGCATTGTATCCTCTATTGAAGAAGAAAAAAAAATTACTGTATCCGAAAAAGATTTTTTTGAGTTTAAATTATTTCCCGAAGGAGGTCATTTTGTAGCTAATACTTTAAACAACATTGGAATTCTTATTAAGGACTATCAAAATAGAGGTGTAAAAATTCAGAAAGGAGTTATCAAAGATCAGAATAACAATATCATTAGAAAGTTCAATACTAATGAGTTCGGAATGAACAATATTCGATTATTTATAAAAGAGAACACAAGTTATACCTTTCATGCAACGCTCTCAAATGGCTCTAAAATTAAAGCTTCAACTCCATTACCAGAGTCAAGAGGGATTTCCTTGATAGTTAACAGCAAAGACAAAAATCAAGTCACTGTTAATGTTATTACGAACAAAGAAACACTCAAAGAAATTGCAGGAAAACAATACCGCATATTGGTTCATAATACTCGTAATTATAGAAATTTTCCATTTACTTTTAAAGAAAACAACTACAACCATGCTTTACTTTTAAAACCAGAAGAATTGAATCCTGGAATAAACATAATCACAGTGTTTAATAATGAAAACAAACCTATTTCTGAACGATTGATTTACATAAAATCTGAGGATTTGTTCCAAAACATTCGAGTTAGTAACACTAAAAGAATGCGTAATGATTCAGTAGCTGTAAAATTCACAAATCCATCTAATGAGAAAATATTTTTAAGCGCTACTTTTTTACCAGGTAATACGCAAGCTTACAAACCTAAAAACAATATAATTTCAACCTATTTATTAAGACCTTATATAAAAGGTTCCATCCAAAACCCAACTAAACTTTTAGGAGAAACTTACAAAGGTCAGCAAAGAGATTTAGATTTGTTGTTACTCATTCAAGGATGGAGTAAATACAATTGGAATGACATTTTTTACAATCCACCTAAAACCAATTTTAAATTTGAAAATGGAATTGATCTTACAGCAAGATTAAATAAAAAATTATCCTCGAAACAATCAATTGTTTTATCATCAAATAAAAACAAGTTAATTAGAATAATTACTCACAAAGAAAATCCTTGGATTCTAAAAAATTCTTTTCTTAAGAAAAACTCCATATTAAATTTTGGATTAAGTAGTAATGATAATTACTTTAAAATAGCTCCAGCACTATCTTACTCTGGAGGTAAATTGCGAGAGAAGATTACTAATTCTGAAATTGAATTATCCAAAAGACTAGAACTTGAAGTAAGCAATTTTAAACCGCTTAAAAATGAATATGAAAATTTAAATGAAGTAGAAGTTGATGCTAATAAAAAAAGAAGAAAAACTGAAAATCATGATAAAGTTTACGGAGGAATAACTATGCTCACTAGTGCAAGGTTAGAAAACAAAATGATTGCCTCAGGTGAGACGCTTCTTGATTTTTTTAAAGAAAAAGGATATTATGATTATGCTCAGGATAAAGTTGTTCTTAGAGGATTAGGGCCTAAAGCATCATTAATTACAGAGAGTGTGGAAGAGTCCGATAGATTTGGAAGACCTCTTCTACGAATTTTTCTTGATGGGTATGATATATCACAGGAACATTGGGTTTTAGAACAAGTTTATCTAAATACGATAAAGGAAATTTTTTACGGCAGAAATCCTGGAAAACTTGGTGAAGAAATACATATTTTCAGATTAAATCCTGCTGAGTACATCGATAAAAGAGCTGAGTTTGCGCATATAAAAATTCCGATAGGTTTTGCAACTGAAAAAGAATATTACAACCCTATTTATCCATCTTTTACAAATGATACATATCAAAAGTATGGATGCATGTTTTGGGAACCAAATATAAAACTCCAAGGATACTTAAATAAAACCATTCAAATACCAGCTAATCTTCAGGAAAAAGTGCTGGTTTATATTGAAGGAATTACTGAATCTGGAAAATTAATTTCAAAAAAAGTGGAACTTATAATTAAATAGTAAAAAAAGGTTTTCGGCATCATTCTTGATGTTTTTTTCATGTTTAATCAACCTATTTTACTATGAAAAAAACACTATTACTTTTTTTACTGGTTGTCCAGTATAGCAATGTTTTCGCGCAAAAACAAATTGACTCTAGCTATGTCAATTACTTTGAAAACACAAGGGAAATCCCTTTTTTACATTTAAACAAAACTAGTTTTTTAAGAGGAGAAGAAATTTGGTATAAAGCTTATATTCAAGAGCAAAACACACAAAAACTTCATCCAACTACCACAAATCTTTATGTATCAATATTCAATAAAAATGGAATCTTAAAAGATCAACAACTTGTTCATATTACTGATGGAACAGGTCGAGGAAATATTCTTATAGATTCTACTTTCACTGGCGATTCATATTATTTGAAAGCTTCGACAAAGTGGATGAAAAATTTTGAAGATGATAATGCTTTCTATCAAAAAATAAAGATTGTTAGTTCAAACAATAACAATAAACGAACTTTACTATCAGAAAAAGACTTTTACGAATTTAAATTATTTCCGGAAGGCGGTCATTTAGTATCTAATACACTAAATAACATAGGTATACTTGTTAAAAACGACAAAAACCAAGGTGTTAAAATAACTAAAGGTATTATCAATGACCAAAACAATAATACGGTTCGTCATTTTTCTACTAACTTATTTGGAATGAATAGTGTTAAACTTTTCTTGAAAGAAAACGAGTCTTATTCTTTCCATGCAATTCTAGAAAACGGAACTGAATTAACAGCAAATCTACCAAAACCTGAATCTAGAGGTATCTCTTTAATTGTTAATAGTAAAGATTTGAAAAAAGTAAGTATTAATGTTATTACTAACAATGAAACTTTAAAAACAATAGCTGGTAAACAATATAGAGTGATGATTCATAATACTAGGAGTTTTAAGAACTATCCTTTTAAATTAAATGAAAACCACTTAAATCATGTTTTACTTTTAGATAAAGACAATTTTCAACCTGGAATAAATATCGTAACGGTTTTTAATGAAGAAGATAAACCTATTTCAGAAAGATTATTTTTCGTTAAGTCCGAGGAATTGTTTCAAGAAGTTAACATTAGTGACACTAGAAATAGAACAAAGGACTCGCTTGATGTAAAACTAAAAAATCTTGCAAACGAAGATGTATACATCAGCGCTTCTTTCCTTCCAGAAAACAGCAAAGCTTATAAGCCAAAAAATAATATTATTTCTTCCTTTCTATTAAAACCTTATATTAAAGGAGATATCCAGAGTCCATCAAAATTGTTAGGAAAAGGTTATAAAGGACAACAAAGAGATTTAGATTTATTGCTACTTATTCAAGGATGGAGTAAATACAATTGGAACTTGATTTTTAACTCTCCTCCTAAAACACTTTTTGATTTTGAAAACGGAATTGATATAACTGCAAGAATTAATAAAAGCTTGTCGTCTAAGCAATCTATTTTGCTTTCTTCAAAAGATAATAACTTAGTTCGAGTTATCGCTCATAATGAAACCCCATACAAGTTAGAAAATTCTTTTATTAAAAAGAATTCAACCTTAAATTTTGGTTTAAATAGCAGGGATAATTACTTCAAAATTTCACCAGCACTATCCTTCACTGGTGGTAAATTATATGAAGATATTGATGATTCAGAAATAGAATCAGAGAGAAGAACTGAGCTAGAAGTAAGTAATTTTAAACAACTTAAAAGTGAATTTGAAGATTTAGATGAAGTAGAAGTTAAAGCAAATAAAAAAAAGAAAGAAGATTACAAATTTTATGGACGAGCTACAATGTTTAGAAGAGGAAATCTTGACAAAAGAATTATAGCTTCTGGTGAAACGGTGATAGACTTTTTACGATCTAAAAACTATCCTATTGGATATGATGCAATTGGGGCTCCTGTAATTTTGCCAAGAGGCTTTGGCAAGATAGGTTCGAATAGAGGTAGATCAGCAGTAAGAATGTTTCTTGACAACGATGAGATTACTTTTAGTACCTGGATAGCAGAAACGACCTATTTGGACACTGTCAAAGAGATTTTTTACGGAAGAAACCCTGGTGGGTTTGGTGAAGAAATTCATATTTTTAGTCTTTCTCCTTTAGAATATATAAATAAAACATCTCGTTTTGCTCATGTAAAAGCTCCAATAGGTTTTGCAGCTGAAAAGGAATATTATAATCCATTATACCCATCTTTTACAGATGATACTTATCAAAAATTTGGTAGTGTTTTTTGGGAACCAAATATTCATTTAGAAAATAACACTAGTAAAAGCATTAAAATACCGGCTAACACTCAAGAAAAAATTCAAGTTTATATTGAAGGAATTAGCGAATCAGGAAAACTAATTTCTAAAAAAGTTATCCTAGAACTCAAAAAATAGTATTTAAAAAAACTCCCGATTTATCGGGAGTTTTTTTTATTGCTTTTCTTGATGCTGTTTTTTTATTTCAATATCTCTATACTTACAACATGCATGTAAATTACTATAAGCTTCATCAGTTGCTTTTACTTCTTTAGTATCATGACCAACTTTAGCAACGCTTTCACAAACTGCTTTTTTATTTGTTTTACGTTCATCAATAATAACGGTTAATTGATGATCTTCAACATTCCAATTCGCGAATTTTACTCCTTTCGTATTTAAAGCAGCTTTCTCAATACGTTTTTTACACATTTTACAAACGCCCTCAACTTCTAATACTAGTTTTGCGTTTTTCTTTTGTGCCTGACTGGTAATTACAATACCTACTAGACAAATAATTGTTACGATTTTTTTCATGCTTTTAATTGTTTAATCTATTTTAAATCGAAATCCTGCATAATAAGCACTTCCAAAAATTGGAGCATACACTATGGTACTATCAAAATTAGCTCCAAATGGATTTTCGCTTCCTAAAATAGGATTTTCTTGTTGTACATTCGTAATGTTTTCTCCTCCGACATACACTTCAAACTTTTCTGAAAAAACTTTTGTAATTTGAGTGTTTAATAAGTTATATCCCGTTGAATATTCTGGTAATTGAAAAACAACAGGATTGGTTGAAGTATTTGGCAAGCGTTGCTTTCCTATGAAATTATAAGTGGCATCAAACTTCCAAATTCCTATTTTATCTGTTTTACAAGTCTCGTAAGAAAGATTTGCAAAAAAACGATGTTGTGGCTGAATTGGCTTTGATAAATTCCCTGAAATATAATCGGTAGAAACATCAAAATATTTATACGCAGTTCTTACTTTAAAATGATCAAAAGGCGTATAATTTGCTTCTACTTGAAAACTATTTGCCATACTTTTTCCATTTAAATTATAAAAAGATATCTCTTGTGGGTTTTCCCAATCTACTACTACTTGATTTTCAAAATTGGTTTGATAAAAATCAAAGGAAATATCACCTTTTCTACCAAACAACCTAAACCCTTGTAAGAAAGACACTCCATAATTCCACGCTTTTTCAGGATTAAGGCCATAAATATTACCACCAGCATTGATGATATTAACCTGTCTTGATGAAGCAAATAATTGTTGATTTTCAGCAAAAATATTAGCACTTCTCTTACCACTACCAATAGAAGCTCTCAAAACACCTTTTTCCCATGGAACGTATCTTAAGTGCAATCTAGGCGTAATAAATGTTCCTAATAAGTTATGAGTATCTAATCGTAAACCAGCAGTTAAGCTAAAGTTTTCAGAATTATCATATGCATATTCAAAGAAGATTCCTAAAGAATTTTCATCCCTAGAGAAATTTGTAGTTTCAACTAACTCTTCATAATCATCATAGGTAAAACTAAGTCCTGTTTTAAATTTATTACGTGTATCGCCGATAATTGAGTTAAAAATATAATTAGCATATACACTTTCATGCTTAATATTATAGTCTCTTAGACCAAAATAAGAATCTTGATTATGATTGCTATATGCTAACTGAAATCCCATACTTTGAAAAGGTAACTCAGGAAAAACATAACCTACTTTTCCAGAAAAATCGAAACGTTTTGTTTTAATTTCACTTCCCCAAAGCGTATTAGATCCTTTATCTATATCCGGATTAAAATCTAGTTGTCCTGTTTGCTTACGGTCGTTTAGAAAACGGAAATTCATAAAGCTTATCCAACCAGTTTCATTATTAGCATACTGCCAACGATTCATCACATTTATTTGTTCAGCTAATGGAGCATCTAAAAAGCTATCATCATTATTATCAAACTTCTGACTTCTTAAATTTCCATGCAAGTATAAACCAGTTTGCCACTTTTCGTTAATTTTTTGGTTGAAATGCGTATTCAATTCTAGTCTACCATTTAAATTACCATATCCGTTAACAAATATTTTTTTATCCGTTAAAGGCTTAACCAATTCAGCATTAATTTGACCAGAAATACTTTCAAATCCATTTACAACACTCCCTGCTCCTTTACTAATTTGTATGCTTTCTACCCAAGTACCAGGCGTAAATGTAAGTCCGTATACCTGTGAAGCTCCACGTACCATAGGAATGTTCTCTTGCGCTATTAATAAATACGGACTATTAAGACCTAGCATTTGAATCTGTCTTGTTCCTGTTAATGCATCAGAGAAGTTTACATCTATGGAAGGGTTTGTTTCAAAACTTTCCGCCAAATTGCAACAAGCTGCTTTGAGTAACTCTTCACTATTAACCGTAAACACATTTTGTGTTTGTAAAAAAGATCTAGAAGTTGCTTCTTTTTTTGCTGCTATAGAAATTTCATCTAAGGTATTTTCTTCTGTAATAAAATGATGTAAGGGTTCTAAATTAGCAACTTCAATTGTATCTGTTTTATAGCCAACAAAACTTATCACTAATTGTTTATAGTCTTTTTTATAAGGTATTTCAAACCACCCTTTATTATTTGTGGTTGTTCCTATGCTGGTATTTAACCAGTATACATTAGCTCCAAAAACACCAAGGTTATCTTTAGGATTTTTTTTATCCATTATCATTCCTTTTAATGTTTCTTGAGCTATCAATTGAGCATTAATTGCAAATAACGCACAAAAGATTATTTTAAATTTCATGTATTAATATGATTTATGTTTTTACTATTTTTTTGCTTGACGCGACTAGAAAAAGTAAAAAATCATATGATAAAGACTTCGTGAAGTACTTGTAAGTCTTTAAATAATTTAGGAGGTGAATAGTTTAAAAATTGTTTTTCTTCTTTACTATCAGACTGAAAAACATACTGATATGAGAAAAGATAAGCTGCAACTAATTGCTGTTTTTTAAGGTCGAACTTTTCTATCGAATTTCTTAAATCATCTTGACCTTCGATATTTTGAACCTCATCTTTACAGCAATTTTTTTCTTGAATAACTTCAGGACTATCACAATCATCTTCTTCCAATTCATCAGCGCAATTATTTGCTTCTCCAAAAAAAGAAATTGCTACTAAAAAATCACCACAATAATGCTTTTCTACCGTAAACGAAAATGTAGAAAACAACACTAATAGTGTTAGCAAAGTTGATGATATTTTAGTGATTGTTGATTTCATGTATTACAAAGGTAAAAAAGGATAAACAATACCTGACTGTTTTTAACTTTTTGGTAACAAAATTAGGTTGACTGGTTGTATTTAATCGATGAGTTGTAGTTTAGGTACTTTTTAAATTTTACGATTAACCACATAATCTATCATTTGAAGTAATGATTTTTTATATTCAGAATCTGGATAATTATCTAAAATAGCTAGCGCTCTATTTTTATAATCATGCATTTTTTTGACGGTATATTCTAGGCCTCCATTTTCTTTTACAAAAGCAATTACTTCTTTTACTCTTTTCTTATTCTTGTTATGATTTTTTACAGAATTGATTAACCACTTTTTTTTCTCAGAAGAACAATTATTCAGTGTATAAATTAGCGGCAACGTCATTTTCTGCTCCTTGATATCAATTCCCGTTGGTTTTCCAATTTTATCTTCGGTATAATCGAATAAATCGTCTTTGATTTGAAAAGCAATTCCTATATACTCTCCAAATTTTCTCATTTGCTGAACAGTATCGTTATTAGCACCAACAGAAGCTGCTCCGATACCACAACACGCTGCAATTAATGTAGCTGTTTTTTGACGAATAATTTCAAAATAAACATCTTCAGTTATATCTAACTTACGTGCTTTTTCAATTTGTAAAAGCTCTCCTTCACTCATTTCTCTAACTGCAATCGAAATCAACTTCAACAAGTCAAAATCTTCATTATCAATAGATAACAACAAGCCTTTTGATAATAAAAAATCGCCAACTAAAACAGCTATTTTATTCTTCCAAAGCGCATTGATAGAAAAGAAGCCTCTTCTTCGATTACTATCATCCACAACATCATCATGAACAAGTGTTGCCGTATGAATTAATTCAACCACAGAAGCTCCTCTGTAAGTTCTTTCATCGAAACCACCTTTAGAGACCATTTTTGCCACCAAAAACACAAACATTGGTCGCATTTGTTTTCCTTTTCTTCGAACTATGTAATAGGTAATTCTGTTCAATAACGGAACTTTAGAAAGCATTGAGTCTTTGAATTTAGACTCAAAAAGTTCCATTTCTTTAGCTATGGGAAGTTTTATTTCTTCAACAGGTTTCATTAAAGCGCTCCTTTCTCCGTGAAAGTTCAAAAGTACAGAAATTAATTAAATTGGTTATCTTCGTTTTCAACTTTAAGAAGTATGAAAAATTTAATTATCTGTTGTTTTTTATTTATAGTTAGTCTTTCTTATGCTCAGGAAACAACAAAGAGTTTTCCTGAAGATTTTCTAGGTATTTATAAAGGTGAATTGAATATTACTACTGAAAGAGGAAATCAAAAAATTCCGATGGAGTTTCATTTACTAAAAACAGATTCTATTCATAAATTTCATTACAAACTAGTTTACAATAACAATCCTAGAAACTATACGCTTATTGTAAAAAATAAAGAAAAAGTGGGCTTTGAAATTGATGAAAATAACGGGATTATTCTACCTACTCATTATAATCAAAACGTGTTATATAGTTTTTTTGAAGTTCAAGGAAACTTTTTAAGTACTCGCCTCGATTTTAGTACTTCAAATACAGTAATGTTCGAAATTTTATTTTCTAGATTACAAAACAAAACTACAACTGGAGGAATTTCAAAAGACGTTCCAGAAGTATTCGGTTATCCTATAACAGTTTTTCAAAAAGCTAAACTTGTTTTAACTAATGACTAAGCAGTTGTTTTATTAAATTTTTGCTTGATTCTGCTCCACGCATACGATACAAGTCGTGCTCTCATTTTGGTAAACTTAAATTCGAAAAGAATATCAACAATTTGATCTATATCTACTAAACTGTGATACTTTTTTACTTTGTAATCTAATTGTTCGTCTGAGTATTTATGATATACCGTTTCTGTTAAAAAGAAACATAATTTCCAAGTAAATAGATGTTTTCTCTTCCAATTCTTTCGATATTTTTTAAACGTATTCTTGTTATGTTTAATAAAATTCTTTGCGTGTTCGGTAACATAATCAGCACTTCTTAAAGCATACCTAATCCCTTCTCCTCCTAACGGATTAATTGCCGAAATAGCATCTCCAATAGCTACTACTCTTTCATTAAAGAAATCTTCAGACATGTCTTTAGTCGTCCTAACAGAACCTCCATGAATATCTATTAACTCATAAGAATCTACTTCCATATATTCAGCAATGATACGCTCAGTAATTTGCTTTAACGTCTCTGAAGCTTCATCGTTTTCTTTTACCAGTATTTTTCCTGTTCCTACTTTTAAAACATTGTCGTCCATAGGAAAAATCCAAGAATACCCTTTAAATGACCACTTATTTCCTAAAAAGAAGAACAAATCATCTTTGAATCTATCATAAACTTCATCATTCACTTTGATCATGTATTCAACACCCACACTCAAATCCATCTTAGGTTGGTCATCTCTAGAATCGTAAATAACTTTTCTGGCAGGTCCTGTTGCATCAACTAATAACTTAGCTTTAATAGAAACAACCTCTTTACTTTCTTTTCCTTTAAAATTAGCGAGCACTCCATCTTCTAACATCTCTTTAGAAGTATAAGTGTAACCCATTAAAACATCTCCACCATACTTTATACATTCATCAGCTAGATACTGTCTCAATTTAGCAAAATCTAGTACTACTCCTTTATTTTGTTCTCCTTTCCACGATACAATTTCGGTTGTAGTTTGTAGCGTAAAATTTTTCCAATACCTACCGATTACACTCTCTGGTAAATTGAATTCATGAAATCCTTCCATAGACATCCCAGCACTCGAAAAGTTATTATCATAAAAGCTAGCGTGTCTTTCTACCAACAAAACATCGATTCCTAGTTTAGCTAAGTTCCTTGCACATTGACCGCCACCAGGACCAGCTCCTACAACTATTACATCGTATTCTTTTTTCATTTTTTTCATTTAAAATTTTAAACTTCTCATTTGCTTAAATCTATTCCAAGCTGCTTTATTTCTTCTTTTATAAATAGAAAGCGTTCCGCGATCCAATCCATAATAAAAAAAGCAAATACCAGATGGTGGGTTTGAGCTTGGTAAAAACTCAAATTTCCCGAAAGCTATACTTGGCCATTCCCAACAACCTAATGAAGTACCAAGTACTTCAATAAAACCGATAATAAAAAACATACTCAAATAAAACAATCTTTCTTTTGGGTATTTTCTTAAGGAAAGAAAGACTAAGATTGTTAAACTAAATCCGAATATATCATTTTTAAATAGCAGTAAAAAAAGTGAATAAATGGCTATAGAAATGGTAAAAAACAACTCTAATTGTTTTCTAAAAAACTTTACTTTTTGTTTTCTTGAAAAAAAATAAACTCCAGTAAATACTACAGCATGCCCGAAAGGAATATAATGAGGAATATTCTCCAACCTATACGTATACATTCCTAATGCTATGGAAAAAATATACTCTCCTACGAGGCCAATAAGAAAAGCATATACTAACTGCTGACGAACACGTGAGGTTCCTTTCCAATAGAGATAACTATAAACCAACACAACTAGAAGCGTATTGATTTGTTGCCCATATTCATAATAATTATTCGCAAAAAAAGAACTATCTAAAAATAGGCCTAGAGAGATGATAAAAATTAACCAACCAACAGACTCAATAGTTTGTCCTAATAAGGTTTTAGAAAAATTCATTTAAGACTTATTAGCTAATTGTCCGCAGGCAGCATCAATATCTTTTCCTCTGGAGCGACGAACATTTACCACAATATCATTCATTTCTAAGTTTGAAATATAACTATTCAATGCACGTTCTGAAGCTTGCTGAAACTCACCATCATCAATCGGATTGTACTCAATTAAATTCACCTTAGCTGGCACATATTTACAAAATTGCACTAAAGCATCAATATCCTCTTTACGATCATTAATTCCTTGCCACACTACATATTCATAGGTAATCTTTCTTTTGGTCTTTTCGTACCAATATTCTAAAGCTTCTTTTAAATCAGTTAAAGGAAAGGTTTTATTAAATGGCATTATTGAAGTTCTTACCTCATCAATTGCAGAATGCAAGGAAACCGCTAAATTGAACTTCACTTCATCATCTGCCATTTTTTTTATCATTTTTGGAACTCCAGAAGTAGACAATGTAATTCTCTTTGCAGACATACCTAAACCTTCTGGTGATGTGATTTTATCAATAGCTTTTACAACATTATTATAGTTCATTAATGGTTCTCCCATTCCCATAAAAACAATATTGGTTAGCTTATGATTATGATATAACCTGCTTTGTTTATCGATAGCTACTACCTGATCATAAATTTCATCTGCATTTAAATTTCTCATTCTTTTTAAACGTGCAGTTGCACAGAACTTACAATCTAAACTACACCCTACTTGACTTGAAACACACGCAGTAGTTCTTTTTTCTGTTGGAATTAAAACAGATTCTACGATTAAACCATCATGTAATTTAATGGCATTTTTAATAGTTCCATCATTGCTACGTTGCATTGTATCAACCTCAATATGGTTAATTACAAAGTTAGCATCTAACATTTCTCTTGTTTCTTTAGAAATGTTTGTCATATCATCAAAAGAATGCGCCGCTTTATGCCACAACCATTCGTATACTTGATTTCCACGAAATGCTTTATCTCCATTTTCAACAAAAAAAACACGAAGTTGTTCTTTTGTTAATGCTCGTATGTCTTTCTTCTGCGGTTTCATTCTCTTCAAAAATAGGAAAAACCTCATAGAGTTTCCTATGAGGTTTTTTATATTGTGATTCTTATAGTTCTTAAATAATTAACATTGCATCACCGTACGAGTAGAACTTGTACTTTTCTTTTACAGCTTGTTCGTATGCTTCCATTACAAAATCATATCCAGCAAATGCAGCAATCATCATTAATAATGTAGACTTTGGAGTATGGAAATTTGTTACCATACAATTAGCAATACTAAAATCATATGGAGGGAAAATAAATTTATTTGTCCAACCGTCATAAGCATTTAAGCGATGATTTGCAGATACCGAAGATTCAACTGTTCTCATAACCGTAGTACCAACTGCACAAACTCTTTTCTTTCTATCTAAAGCATTGTTAACAACATTACATGCTTCCTCTGGAATGATAATTTGCTCAGAATCCATTTTATGCTTAGAAAGATCTTCAACCTCAACTGGATTGAAAGTTCCTAATCCAACATGTAATGTCATTTCTGCAAACTCAACTCCTTTAATTTCTAAACGCTTCATTAAGTGTTTAGAGAAGTGTAATCCTGCTGTTGGTGCTGCTACAGCTCCTTCATGCTTTGCATAAATTGTTTGGTAACGCTCTTCATCTTCTGGTTCAACCTCTCTTTTGATGTATTTTGGTAATGGAGTTTCTCCTAACTCAATTAACTTTCTACGAAACTCTTCGTAAGAACCATCAAATAAGAAACGTAATGTTCTTCCTCTAGATGTTGTATTATCAATAACCTCTGCAACTAGACTATCATCATCTCCAAAGAAAAGTTTGTTTCCTATACGAATCTTACGAGCTGGATCTACTAAAACATCCCATAATCTGTGCTCAGCATTTAATTCTCTTAATAAAAAAACTTCAATTCTCGCTCCTGTTTTCTCTTTGTTACCATACATTCTAGCAGGGAAAACTTTCGTGTTATTAAGCATCATTACATCTCCTTCATCGAAATAATTGATTAAATCTTTAAACAACTTATGTTCAATAGTTTGTTCTTTACGATTTAATACCATTAAACGAGCTTCATCTCTGTGCTCTGATGGGTATTCTGCTAATAACTCTTTTGGTAAATCGAAGTTAAATTGAGATAATTTCATTGTAGAATATTTGTTAATGGCGGCAAATATACGACTTCAAAACAGGGCTTGTCAAGCGTTTGCCATATTATTTTAGAACTTCTTGAGGAATTCCGAGGTTTTCAAAGTCCTCCCAAAAATTTCTATATGACTTAGTTACCACTTTTGCATCTTTTATTTTAATAGGAACTTTTAATGCTAATGGAGTAAATGCCATTGCCATTCTATGGTCATTATATGTCTCTATTTCGATGTTATTATTAATTCTATCAGAAGTCTCTAAATGTAATTCTTCATTTGTAACAGAAATGGTTCCGCCTAACTTTGTTATTTCTTCTTTTAATGCCTCTAGTCTATCTGTTTCCTTAATTTTTAGTGTATGCAATCCTACTAATTTACAAGGAACCCTCAACGCAAAACAAGTTACTGCTATAGTTTGTGCAATATCAGGTGCTTTTACAAGGTCTAACTCTAACAACGAAGTTTTTGTCTCTTCTTCCTTTTTTAAAAGTATTGTATATTCTTCAAAAGTTGTGGAAACACCAAAATGTTTATAAATGTAAGCCAAACAACTATCACCTTGTAAACTCTCTTTCTTGTAGGATGATAATTTAATTTCGGTTCCGATTTCACTTAACGCAACCAATGAATAAAAGTAAGATGCTGAACTCCAATCGGCTTCGACAATAACTTTACTATTTTCAATAGCTTCCTTAGGTTCTACCCTTATGATATTGCCTTCAAAAGAGCTTTCAATTCCTAATTGACTCAGTAAACTCAATGTCATTTTTATGTATGGAATCGATGTGATCTCACCTAATAAATCAATTTCTAGTCCGTTTGGTAAACTCGAAGCAATTAATAATAATGCAGAAATATATTGACTACTTACGTTTCCTTGAATGGTAACACTACTATTTGCTAATTTTTTTCCGTTAATTTTTAAAGGAGGATATCCCTCTTTTTCCAAATAGGTAATATCTGCCCCTAAATCTCTCAAAGCATCTACTAAAATTTTAATCGGACGATTGTGCATTCTTTCAGATCCTTGTAAAATTTTAGTTGTTCCTTCTTGAGATGCAAAAAAAGCAGTTAAAAATCGCATTGCTGTTCCAGCATGACCAATATCTGCAACCTCTTCGTTACTTTTTAAAGCATGTTGCATATGGATAGAATCATCTGAATTTGATAGGTTTTCAATTTCTAATTCTGGGTATAATTGCTGTAAAATCAATAGACGATTCGATTCGCTTTTGGAACCTGAAACAATTACACTATTTTTAAATAATTGATTTTTAGGAATCTTTAACAATAAGTCCATTAACAAAATTTTATATTTAGCTTCTTAATCAACTAAATCAAATGAAAAAACTACTTTTTTTAGGAGTATGTTTATTGCTACTCTCAAGTCTCAAAGTTAACGCTCAAAAAAACAATAGCCAATTTTCTGAAGCATATTTTAACGCAATCGAATGGAGAAACATAGGTCCATTTCGAGGCGGAAGAAGTTGCGCTGTTACCGGAGTTTCTAAAAAACCAAATCTCTTTTACATGGGAAGTACAGGTGGAGGAATCTGGAAAACCAATGACGCTGGTAATACTTGGCAAAATATCTCAGATGGATTTTTCGGAGGATCTGTAGGATCAATAGCAGTTAGTGAGTGGGACAACAACATTATTTATGTGGGAATGGGTGAAAAAACAGTAAGAGGAAATGTTTCTTCTGGAGATGGTGTTTGGAAATCTGTAAATGCAGGGAAAACTTGGGAACATATTGGTTTACCTAATTCACGTCATATTCCAAGAATTAGAATTCATCCTAAAAACCCTGATATTGTTTTTGCAGCGGTATTGGGAGATTTATATAAATCTACGGAAGAAAGAGGTGTTTACAAATCTACAGATGGAGGGAAAAACTGGAAGAAAGTATTATTTAGTAATTCTGATGCTGGTGCAATTGATTTAATTATTGACCCAAATAACCCTAGAGTTTTATATGCTTCAACTTGGAATGTAAGAAGAACTCCGTATAGTTTATCTAGTGGTGGTGAAGGTTCTGCTATTTGGAAAAGTACCGATGAAGGAGAAACGTGGACAAATATTTCCGAAAATGATGGTTTACCAAAAGGGATTTGGGGAATCTCAGGTGTAGCGGTTTCACCTGTTAATTCAGAAATAGTATATGCTTTAATAGAAAATGAAAAAGGAGGCGTATATAAATCAACCGATGGAGGAAAAACCTGGAAACTTATAAATAGTGAACGAAAATTACGTCAACGAGCTTGGTATTACACTCGAATTTATGCAGATACTCAAGATGAAAATATCGTATATGTATTAAACGTACGTTATCATAAATCAACAGATGGAGGAAAAACGTATAAAACATATAATGCACCACATGGAGATCATCATGATTTATGGATTGCTCCTGAAGACAATCAGCGAATGATAATTGGTGATGATGGTGGAGCTCAAATTTCTTTTGACGCAGGTGAAAACTGGTCAACATATTTAAATCAGCCTACTGCTCAATTTTATAGAGTAACTACTGATAATCATTTCCCTTATAGGATTTATGCTGCGCAGCAAGACAATTCAACTATTAGAATTTCCCATAGATCCGAAGGAAGATATATTACCAATCAGGATTGGGAAGAAACTGCTGGAGGAGAAAGTGCTCATATTGCCGTTGATCCTTTAAACAACGATATTGCCTATGGTGGAAGTTATGGTGGACTATTAACACGCGTTAATCATAAAACTGGTTCTGTTAGAGCTATTAATGTTTGGCCGGATGATCCTATGGGACATGGAGCTGAAGATTTTAAATATCGTTTCCAATGGAATTTCCCTATCTTATTTTCTCCGAATAATCCGAAGAAATTATATGCAGCTTCTAATCATTTACATGCAACGACTAATGAAGGTCAGTCTTGGGAAATTATTAGTCCTGATTTAACACGAAATGACCCAAAAACTTTAGGACCTTCTGGTGGACCAATTACAAAAGATAATACTGGTGTTGAATACTATGGAACTATTTTCGCTGTTGCTGAAGTTCCAAATGAAGACGGCGTAATTTATACAGGTTCCGATGACGGATTAGTTCATATTACTATAGATGGCGGGAAAAACTGGACAAACATCACTCCTAAAAAAATGCCTGAATGGATGATGATTAATTGTATTGAAATAGATCCATTTACCAAAGGCGGAGCTTACATAGTTGGAACAAAATATAAGACGGGAGATTACCAACCTTATATCTACAAAACAGAAGATTACGGTGCTTCTTGGAAGAAGATTACAAACGGAATTGGAAATGAAGATTTCACTAGAGCTTTAAGAGCCGATCCTAAAAGGAAAGGTTTATTATACGCAGGTACCGAAAGAGGAATGTATATTTCTTTTAATGATGGAAAAGATTGGCAACAATTCCAATTGAATTTACCAATTGTACCTATTACCGATTTAGCCATAAAAGAAGACAATTTAATTGCCGCTACCCAAGGTAGATCTTTATGGATTATTGATGATTTAACGCCACTTCATCAACTAAATACAACTATTACTAATAAGGATGTTTTTGTGTACAAACCAAAAACTAGTTATAGAATGGGCGGCGGAAATGGAGCTACATCAAAAAGAAATGGAACAAATCATTACGGAGGAGTTGTTGTAAATTATTTCGTAAAAAACTATACTGAAAAAGATACTATCTCGCTTTCATTTTATGATAATACTAACAATAAAATTCAAGTTTTTAGTACACATCCTAATAAAGAAGAAAAAGAGCGAAAATTAGACGTAAAACAGGGAAATAATATTTTCCATTGGGATATGATGTATGCTGGCGCTGAAAAAGTAGAAGGTATGATTTTATGGTGGGCTTCTTTAAATGGCCCGATGGCTTTACCTGGAAACTACTCAGTAACACTTACTGCTAATGGAAATATAACTTCTGAAAAATTTTCTATTAAAAACAAGCCGAATTCAGAATCTTCTGAAGCTGATTTAAAAGCACAGTTTGATTTCATTAATAGCATTAATGCTAAAATGACGGAAATTCATAAAGCGTTGAAAAATGTAAAGAAAGTTAGAACTCAAATAACCACTCTGAAAAAATCTATTAAAGACAAAAAGAAACATAAAGAGTTAATAGATTTTGCAGATAAATTATTGAAAGATATGACTGTTGTTGAAAACAATTTATATCAAACGAAAAGTAAAAGTAATCAAGATCCATTGAACTTCCCGATTAAATTAAACAACAAGTTAGGGCATTTGAATTCTTTAACTAGAATCGGCGATTTTAAACCAACAGATCAAGCAATAGCTTTTAAAAACGAAATCACAAAAGACATTGATATCGAATTAAATAAACTATATCAATTATTTAATTCAGAGGTAAAACAATTAAATCAAAAAGTAAAAGATAGTCAGATTGATTTTATTCAGTTAGATTAAGCATTTGTCACTTCGAGCGCAGTCGAGAAGCTCTTTAAAATCAAAAAATAAGTCTCGACTTCGCTCGACCTGACAATTTTTTATTTCATTTTCTTATTGGTAATGTACATTCCGTACATAATACTTATTACGATTTTTCCTAAAAAAAATCGAACCCATTTCATATTTGTAAAATGTACTTCAGCAACCTTATCAAAATTTCCTGAGAAGATATCACTCGCACTATTAAACAATAATGAGAAAATAGTAACTATTAAGAAAAAAGGAATTCCGATTTTGAATGTATTTATCCAAAATAAACTTTTCCCTATATTTTTATGCAAAGACATTATTTTAATTTTTCATTGTTATGGTGACGATCGTGATCTCTTTTAGTTTTTAGATCTAGTTTCTTATCAAAAGCCTCTTGTAAGTTCACGCCTGTTTGGTTTGCTAAACATAAAACCACAAATACAACATCTGCTAATTCTTCACCTAAATCCTTTTGTTTATCACTTTCCTTTTCACTTTGCTCTCCGTATCTTCTAGCAATAATTCTTGCTACCTCTCCTACTTCTTCGGTTAGTTGAGCCATATTCGTTAATTCATTAAAATAACGAACTCCGTGATTTTTAATCCAATCGTCTACTTGTTTTTGAGCGTCTTGTATGTTCATATCGTTCTATAAGTTTCAGCTTCAAAAATAACATACTTATTACAATTTATTTTACTTATAATTATTTTAAAGTTTTTACTTACATTACGATTCTAATTAGAAAAGCTAGGAAATAGAAAAATCATTCTACCAGTAACATTTTATACTTATTAGTAACTATTTATTATAACATTAAACGCTATTAAATGAAAAAATCAATTTTAAATTTAGGAACCCCTTTAAAGAAGTCTCAACAATTAAACATTTTAGGAGGAATGATTTATGCTTCAACAGGACAAGTATGTATAACTTGTGGTAACGGTTACAGAAAATGTTGTACTAGCGGAAAATCTCCAAGTGTTAATTGTGCTACAAAATCGGGTACTTGTGTAAAAACAGAAATTCCAACTGGTGGTGATAATATGTTTTAAGACAAAACTGCATTAAAAATAAAAAGTGGGCTTTATAGTCCACTTTTTATTTTTAATGTTATTCCTATTTTTTAATAAACCGAAGCTTTACTTTTTCCCCTCTGATAAAATAAGCTCCAGTTGCTAACTTTGAGATATCTATCGTAGCATTTTCTTGATTATCAACTTTTACTTTAATTACTTCACTTCCATTCAAAGTATAAATCTTCAATACTGTTCCTGCTTCAAAATTCTTTAGAAATAATTTATCGGAAGTTGGATTTGGGTACACAAAATGATTATTCCCTGCATAATCTATTTCATCTGTTCCTAAAACACTTGTAACTGGATTGAAAAAATTACCAGACAAAGTAAACATATAAATTACTCTTAGTGTTGTTGCAAAATATTTGGTTGATGTAAGATTTTTTGTAGTTGTATAAGCTTCATCAACTATATTTTGATTATTTGAAATTAATAAGGAAGCAGCAAAAGAACCTGTATAAACCGGATCTTGAAAATTATGAATACTTGTTCCATCTTGATGATAACCAGCTTTAATATTATCTAATCCTCCAACGCTGTTCACAAAATTTACACATTTATCTAAATAATCAGATGCATCTGTTTTTCCGTACCACAAATAATCTGTAGCAATTCTCCATGGAGTTCTGGCGGCATCATAATAGAACGATTTCCCTGAATTATAAGCCCAAGAAACAATATCAGAATACGAACCATCTGCTTTACACCAATCTGAAACTAAACAATCTACAGCATTGTTTACACTTAAATTAGCATTTAAAATTTGATAGGTTTTAGTAGTTACATTATTCCAAAAAGTAACATCGTTTGTAAACTCTCCATAAACTCTAAAATACCCAGGAGCAAAATAAGACGGGTTCGTATTATTTGATCCTCCCCAAGCATCACCTGGCTTTAACACAAAACTTCCTGATTCAATTTCATGCTGTTTTATAATAGCGATTAAGTTCTTCGCATCTTGATGATAATTGAAGCTTCCTGTATTTCCAAAGCGATTCCCTGCAACAATTAACGCTATTGCAGCATCTAGTTCTGCATCTGTTGCACCATTTTGACCGTTTACAATATCACAACCTTCTATTTTCCAGTTCATAACACCATTACTATTTTCATGACTTTGATAATATTTCCATAAACCATCAAAAAGTTCTTGATCATTTGCATAAGCCGACAGCAACATTCCATAAGCTATTCCTTCAGAAACCGTAAAGTTAGGATCATCAAATTTTACTCTTGCTCTACCATTTGTACAATTAGTTTCTACAAAAGCATTTTTCCATTGTATATAGGCAGTTTGTAAATCGGACTCTATACTATTCGAAGGCATTGTTCCAAACGGATAGGTAGCATTAACAAATTCGATATTAGCATTTTGAGCAATAGAAATTGGTATACTAAACCAGAAGAAAATAATTAGTTTTTTCATTTTATTTGGGGATTAGGTTAATACATTTAATAACTTAAATTTCATGTAAAAATTATAATCCCCAAATACTATTACTTGCTTTTATTTGTCAAATTGCAATACTTTTTTAACAGTGTTACTTTTAGTTTTTCCTTTTAGAATTAACAGAAATACACCACTTAACAAAGAAAGTCCGAATACTATATACCAAGTAGCATCAAAACCAACTTTCTCAATCAAATGCATTCCTGAAAAATGCCCAAAAACATGCGCTACAGAAAAAGAAATACTATACCAAGACATATACTGTCCTTGATTTCCTTTTTTTGCTCTTTCCATTGCAAAAGCGTTTGAAAAAGGAAACATTATCATTTCTCCTATGGTCATAAAAAACATTCCTACTAATAAAATTCCAACCCATCCTGTCATGTTCAACACAATAAAACTAAGGGTTACCAGAACTCCTCCTGCTAGCATTAAGTTTATTTTAGATAACTGACTATCTTCTAAAGACTTTACCAAAGGCATTTCTAACAAGAAGATTATAAACCCGTTAGCACCTAAAAGCAATCCAATTTCAAGTTCAGATAAATGATGTACCTCTTTATAATACAATGGAATAGTTGAGAAATATTGTAAAAACACGATTCCAAATAATGCCATCGCTACTAAGAAAATCCAATAAGGCTTATCAGAGTATACAGATACTGGATTTTCTACTTTTACCTCATCTAAAACCCTTGCCTTTCTAGGATTCAAAACATTTATTAATAATACTGTTGCCATCACACAGGTAATACCATCTACCCAAAACAATCCTTGATATCCCATCGTTGTTATGATTAAACCTCCAACAGCTGGACCTGCTGAAAATCCTAAGTTTATTGCTAAGCGAATTAACGTAACCGACCTTGTTTTATTTTCTGGTTTGCTATATGAACTTAATGCTACAAACATGGCTGGTCTAAATGTATCAGCTACCATCATCAAAAAGAAAATAGAAGCACAAAATCCATTTAATGTTTTAATAAACTGAAGCAATACAAATAAAACCCCTGTTAAAAACAAGCTCCATTGCATTACCTTGTAATACCCAATCCTATCGGTTAAATACCCTCCTAACCTAGAACCTGCGACAGATCCTAGTCCGAAGAACACCATAATTAATCCTACATCAGAAAGAGTAAAACCTAGACTTTGAGTTAGGTATAATGATAAAAACGGAATTACCATTGTTCCGGCTCGGTTGATTAAAGTAATCAACGACAACCACCAAACTTCTCTTGAAAGTCCGCTAAAGGTAGCTGCATAATTTGAAAATAACTTTTTCATACTGGTTTGATTTAGTTGTTTTTGAAAATAAAAAAAGTCCGACTATAAAGTCGGACTTAGCAATTGTATATTCTTATATAACTATAACATTCACATACAAAAAGCCCGACTAAGTGGTAACCTAACCACCGATTTCGATTGCTTATATGTACAAATGTTTTTCATGTTTTCTTTAAATTCTCAAACAAACATAGACAAAATATCTATAGGTTGTATATTTATTTAACATTGTTTATCAATATTTTACAAATTTACACTCAAAATATGCTCATTTATTTTGAATTCGCTGTAGTTTTGTGAACACACATAATTTTAAAAAAGTTTTCCTATGAAGAAATTTATTGTGGCGATTTTAGTTGCTCAATGCTGTTTATCATGTAATGCACAAGACAAGAGAAAACCACTCGGAGAGTCTGATTTTCAAAAAGAAATGAATGCTAAATTTAAAGATGCTTCTACTTCTCCTCTAACCCAAAAAGGATTAAAAAAATTTAAAGGATTAGATTTTTTCCCTGTGAATGATAAATTTAAGGTTACAGCAAAGTTGACTAAAACAACAGATATAAAAATTTTCAACTTTCCTACAACAACAAAAAGAATAGCTAAATATCAAAAGTATGGCGTAATTAATTTTACTATTGACGATAAAGAATTTGAGCTAGACATTTACAAAAGTCCAGATCCAATGCCTGAATACGAAGATTATTTATTTCTACCATTCTTTGATAAAACCAACGGAAAGACTTCTTACAGAGGAGGTCGCTTTGTAGATATTACTACTAAAGATGAACAAGGAGACGGAACCATTATTGTAGATTTTAATAAAGCTTATAATCCTTATTGCGCCTACAGTGATCGATATTCTTGTCCGATTACACCTAGAGATAATTCTCTAGATATTGAAATACAAGCTGGTGTAATGGCTTATGAAAAATAAAAAAACCGCTTTAAAAGCGGTTTTTTTATTTTACGAATTAAATGACAATTCTTGTTCACTATCTTCTTTGATTGCTTTTGCTAATCTTTCCAATAATTCTTTTCGAACTTTAAGTTTGGTGTTTTTATGAGCATTCTTGTTAAGCTTTCCAAATAGTTGTGCAACCTTTGTTGCAGTTCCTAACAAATGTTCTTCAGGAACTATTTTATCTAAAAATCCAGCCGCAATTGCTTCTTCAGGACTGTACATTTCTGAATTACTAACGCTTCTTTCGAAATATACAGGCGCTAATTTTCCTTTAGCTATTTCAATTCCAGCATTGTGCATTGTCATACCAATCATCACTTCATTTAATCCAATTTTAAAAGCACCTTCTGTACCAATTCTATAATCTGCAGATAATAATAAGAAAGCCCCTTTAGCAACTGCATGACCATTACAAGCCATAATTACTGGTGTTGGAAACGACAATAACCTATGAGATAATTGAGAACCTCTAGTTACTAATTCTTTAGCTGCATCAGCAGATTTCGTCATTACTTTTAAATCGTAACCGCCCGATAAAATACCGTTTTGACCAGTGATAATAACTACTCTCTCCTCTTTTTCAGCGATATCTAAACTGTTATTTATTTCATCAATAACTTCATGAGAAATTGCATTTACTTTACCATTAGCAATTTTAATAATTGCATAATTCTCGTCAGTAGTTATCTGTACTAATTTGTCCATATTTTATTTATTTAACTAAAAAGATTCCTAAAAAAACTGCCATTATTCCTAACGCAAAACTTGCAACGGCGTATAATCCAAATGAGAAAAAATCTCCCGATTTTAAAAAAACGTGATTCTCATATGCAAATGTTGAAAATGTAGTAAAACCTCCACAAAAACCAGTAGCTAACAATAGCATTTGATTTTGAGTTAAGGTGTCATTTTTTGCTGCTAAACCTAGAATACAACCTATTAAAAGACTTCCTAGAATATTGGCTAAAAAAGTACCTATTGGAATACCTGTATCACTATTATTCAGCATCTTTCCTAAAAGATATCGTAAAACACTTCCAAATCCTCCACCAATAAATACTAATACTAGTTGTTTCATATCGGCACTAAAATACTAAAACCTCACTTTTTGGTGAGGTTTTAGAACTGTATATTTTAAAAATTATTCAATAGGATAGTAAATATCAGTTTGGATTTCTTCTGGTTTTACTTTTGAAGGATCATTTACATATACTTCATAAAGTGGAAATCTACTTTTCATATTAGTTGCTTCAAGATACTTTCCAATTGCAGTATGTGCCTCATAATCTCCATCTCCATAATTTCCAAATTTAGAAATTGTAGCATACTTACCTCCAGCAACTGTTACTTTTTCCATACCTTCTGCTAACGGCATCTCTTTATGTAAAAATAATCCAATATGAAATTCTGTTTCTCCTGTTTTTTCATCCCATTTATGATATAAAGCAGCTGGTATAAAATCTCCTTCTACTAAACCAGAGTTAGCTGCATGCATTCCTGCCTTAGGCAATGATTCTGTAAATGCTTTCATCATTGCTTCTTGATCAATTTTGATTTTAAAAGGGTATCCAACAAATATCTTTTCATCAGCATCTACAATAGTTACTTTACTTAAGGTATACTTGTCTGGAATTGCCTTTACAACTCCATCTAGATTATTCAATCCATTTTCTAACATTGGCCCTAACATATTATCCCAACCTCCAGAAAGTGCTGAAAACACCTTAAAGAAAAACGGAGCTTTATCATCTCTCATTGTCCAAGTAACTTTTGTTCCATTTCCAACATCCTCGAAACCCCATAGAATTTCGCTAGGTTCATAATCACCAAATCTCATTTCTTGCAAAATAGATTTGTTCATTTCTACAGCTACTGTTTTCATTGCTCCAGGACCATCTTTACTTGTCCAGCTATCACTTGCACCTACTCCAACAGTTTTATCTCCATAAGTTACTACAATAGTTGAATCTTCATCGTGCCACGGTCCCCATTGTTCCCAAGTTTTTAAATCGTTAACTGTATTAAATACCTTAGAAATTGGTTGTTCAATTACTTTTGATCTTGATACATTATAGTCTGAAGACTGCATAGACACATAAATCAATCCAAATAATATAAGTACTAACAGAAAAAGCAGGGTGTATTTTAAGATTTTCATAGTTAAGTTAGATTAGTTATTAGTACTTAAATATATAAATTTAATTGATGCAAAAAGATAGAGAGCAGAAAGTAACATGAAATGATATTCTAAAAACAAAAAAAGTGAAAAACAAATGTTTTTCACTTTTCTATTAATATTATTACTAGTTGTTATAGTTCTACATCATCAGCATCTGTCCAGTTCCATTTTCCAACGATAACTCCCTTATGTACAGTTATAACTCCAGGATTTGCTCTAACAGCAGTTTTTATAGCCTTTTCATCACAACTTCCAAAAACATACGGTAAATTATATTCTTTTTTGAAAGCATCTAACTTTTCAGTATTTCCTTCATAAATAACATCTGCCATCATTATATCAGAAGTTAACACATAGATTTTATAACCACTTTTATCAGCTTTTGCTGCAACTTCAGAAATTGCTTTTAATCCTTCTTTACTCACTTTACTAGCTGTAGTCATCATGATAAGCATTGCCTTATCTTGCGCCAGCATTTCCTCTAATTTATCATCTTCCTCAGTACTAATTTCAAAATCATGAATTGGCGGTACTTCACCATCACCTCCATACTTCATTCCTTCTGCAATATTTGTACCCACAGCATATGCTCTAAAATCAATAATTGGTAAATGATTTAAAACATAATATGCTATAAATAAAGAAATTACAACAGAACCAATTGTACTATAAGTTGCTACTTTATCTGAAATTATTGGTTTTATATAACGAACTCCTATGATTAGAATCACTATAAAAATCATGAAAATGATATTCTTATAAAATGTTTCTTTTGGTGTTAATTTAATTGCGTCCCCAAAACAACCACAGTCTGTTACTTTATTGTAAGCGTACGAATACCATGTTAAGAATAGGAAAATTAAGTTCAATCCAAATAAACTCCAAACCGTAATTTTAGGTTTGTAACCCACTAAAAGCATTACTCCTAAAACTAATTCGGTTACAATTAGAAGAATTGAAAAACCTAACGCTACTGGAATTAAAAACTCAAGATTAAGAACATCTTCACTAAAATACTCTTCAAACTTGTACTGTGAACCAATAGGGTCTACTAATTTTACAAAACCAGAATAAATAAACAACAATCCTACTAGAACTCTTGAAATGTGTGTAAGCATTTTTAATAACATAATGATAGGGATTTTTAAGCTTCGTTTAAATGAATCATTGCAAATATCGCATAGTTAATCATGTCTTGATAATTTGCATCAATTCCTTCGGAAACCAGGGTTTTACCTTTATTATTTTCTATTTGTTTTACTCGTAATAATTTTTGAAGAATCAAATCTGTTAATGAAGAAACTCTCATATCTCTCCAAGCCTCACCATAATCATGGTTTTTTTTCTCCATTAAATCCTTCGTGATTTTCACATATTTATTGTACAAAACAGTTGCTTCTTCTGTAGACAAATCTGGTTGTTCTACAAATCCAAGTTCTAACTGAATTAAAGCCATAATAGAATAATTGATAATTCCTATGAACTCCGATTTTTCTCCTTCGTCTACTTTCCTAACATCATTTTCTTGTAATTGTCGGATTCTTTGTGCTTTAATAAATATTTGATCGGTAAGTGATGGTAAACGTAAAATTCTCCAAGCACTTCCATAGTCAGACATTTTTTTAACAAACAAACTACGGCATTCATTCACTACCGCATCATACTGTTCTGAGGTGTTTTGCATTTTATGTATTCAGAAAAAACATTGTAAAAATAGCAAATCAAAAAGCTTTTCGGTTATTTTTACATAGAAATTTACACCTATAACCTATAAAAAGGTATCAATGACAATTAATTGTAACGGAACTTTAATCGATTTATCAACTCCCAAAGTAATGGGAATTTTAAATATTACTCCCGATTCTTTTTATGATGGCGGAAAATATAAAAATGAGAAAGATATCTTGATGCAAGTTGAAAAAATGTTACTTGAAGGGGCGAGTTTTATAGATATTGGAGCTTACTCTTCTCGACCTGGTGCAGCTCATATTTCAGAAGAAGAAGAACTACAAAGAATTGTTCCTATAGTGCAATTAGTAACTAAAAAATTTGAAGACATTATTCTTTCTATTGATACGTTTAGGAGTAAGGTTGCCAAAGAAACAATTACTGCTGGAGCAGCCATTGTTAATGATATTTCTGGTGGAAATATGGATAAAAACATGTTTCAGGTTATTGCTGATCTGCAAGTACCTTACATTTTAATGCACATGCAAGGCACACCGCAAAACATGCAACATCATCCTAGTTATAACAACGTTACGACTGATTTAATTTCTTTTTTTGCTGAAAAACTATTTGAATTACGCCAACTTCATGTAAATGATGTAATTATAGATGTAGGTTTTGGGTTCGGAAAAACTATAGAACACAATTTTCAACTTTTAAAGGAACTTTCCTTATTTAAAAACTTAGACGTTCCTATTTTAACAGGAGTTTCTCGAAAGTCAATGCTGTATAAAACATTGAACACCTCTCCAAAAGAAGCTTTAAACGCTACTACTGTAGCCAATACAATAGCCATTCTTAACGGTACTAATATACTCAGAGTACATGACGTTAAAGAAGCTATGGAAGCTGTTAAAATTACAAACATGCTTCATCAATAATCTTTTAAAAAAAGATTCGGTATTGTTTTTGATGAATAACTAGTACTACCAAAAATTGCTTAATCAAACTTTTTCAAACTGAACTCGATTCAGGGTAAACTAATTATTCACTTAAACATTATGTATTATGAAAAGAAAACCTATTTCAGAAATTAATGCCGGATCTATGGCAGACATCGCTTTTTTATTGTTAATTTTTTTCTTGGTTACGACCACTCTTGATGTTGACCAAGGAATTTTCAGTAGGATAGCCCAAGAAAATCCAAATCCACTAGATACTCATAAAAGAAATGTTTTTGATATTTCTATAAATCGTAACAACGAAATTTTGGTTGGAGATACTGAGATTACTGTAGATGAACTATCTCAACTCGCTCAAGATTTTATTGATAACGGTGCAGGAAAAGATGCCACAGGAAACTCTTGTGATTGGTGTAAAGGAAAAAAGTTATCCACTTCATCAGATCATCCTACAAAAGCTATTATTACTATTGAAGCTGACAGAGAAGCTAGCTATGAAACCTACGTAAGCGTTTTAGACAAAGTCCATTTAGCTTACAATACTTTGAGAAATAGATTGTCAATGCAGCTTTACAATAAAAGTTTTACAGCATTAGAAACAGCTTATAAAAAAACACATAGTAATTCAACATTCGAAAAAATAGAACTTATTAAAAGTAAATACCCTTTATTAATTGGAAACATCGAGTTAGAAAGCACCATGGCAAAGAAGTAAATAATTAGTACATTTACGCAAACCACAGTGGATACATGTTAGACTTTATAGATTTTTCCTTTCTAGATATTCTTGATATTATTCTTGTGGCTGTACTACTCTATTACATTTACAAATTAGTGAAAGGTACAGTTGCAATTAATATTGTAATTGGTATTGCTTTGATATTCCTTATTTGGAAAATTACTCAAACACTACGTATGGAAATGTTAAGTGGAATTTTAGGCTACTTATTATCTGGTGGTGTAATTGCATTGATTATTGTTTTTCAACAAGAAATCAGAAAATTCCTGCTTATGATTGGAACTACTAACTTTTCAACCAAAAGAGGATTTTTAAATCAATTAAAATTTTTAAAGTCTGAGATTAATTCTGAAACAGATACAGACACGATTTTAAAATCATGTATTACTTTATCGAAAACAAAAACAGGAGCCTTAATAGTAATCGAAAGGACTAACAAATTAGATTTTCTTGTTAATACCGGTGATCCAATGAACGCTCAAGTTAATGATGCTATTATTCAAAGTATTTTTTATAAAAATAGTCCTTTGCATGATGGTGCTACTATTATACGAGACAATTTTATTGTCGCTACTCGTGTAATTTTACCAGTATCAGATAATCCTAGAATCCCGTCTCGATTTGGTTTACGTCATAGAGCTGCTTTTGGGATTACCGAAAAAACAGATGCTGTTTGTATTCTGGTTTCTGAGGAAACTGGTGATATTTCTTATATAAAAGATGGCGAGTTTGTATTGTTTAAAGACTACGAGCAACTTTCTGAAAAACTAAAGAAAGATGTTTCTAATTAATTGAAATAACTAATAAATTAAAAACCTAGATTATTTTTTTAATCTAGGTTTCTCAGGGGGGATTATTATAGGTAGATAGTTAACAAAGTACTACACTACAAAACTCTTATAACATAAGATTGCGTTAATTTTTATATCGGAATTAGCTGTGTTTTTATTGAAGTTTGGGGACTTTTTAAAAACACAATTCTTGTATTCAAAAAATATAAACTTTTTCTAAAGTTTAATTTTACACTGTTTAGTTTGACTTTCATAAATATAATAAATAAAACGTTATAAATAAAATAGTTATATGAAAAAAACAATTTTATTAACCTATGTATATAGGACTCGTAAAAGATTGCTAAATCTAAAATAATTAGATATTAAAAAAGCTCGCTTAACGCGAGCTTTTATTATAAAGTATAATTACTTTAATTTAATTATTTTGCAGGTGCCATTTTAGCTAAAATAGCGTTTAAAGTGCTATTGAACTTTTTAGTAGCTTCTTCATCTAAATTAGCAACTATTTCCTTACTCTTAGCAGCTAATTCAGTTCCAGTTTTAGCTAAATCAACGTTTTTAACTACGTCTCCTCCAGCCTCGATATATTTCTTTGCATACTCAGCATAAGACTTTAAATGCTCAGCTACTTTAGGGTCTTCAAATTCTGGAATAGTAATACCTTCAAGAGCAGACTGAATAGTTTTTACAGCTTCTTCTGTTTTTTCTTCAACAATTTTCGTAGCTTCTTCTGTTTTTTCTTCAACAGTTTTCGTAGCTTCTTCTGTTTTTTCAACAACAGTTTCTGTAACTTCTTTTGCCTTTTCTTCTGCTTCCTTTGCGTTTTTACATGCAGTAGCCATTAAAGAACCTACTACAAATAGAGATAAAATTACTTTTTTCATGGTTTATGTATTTTAAGTTTTTGTGATTGAGTAACAAATGTAGCATTTTGGTTAAACTAAACAAATAAAACAGAGGGAATTATATTACCTCTGCACTAAATTGTTTTTCATAAAGATTTCGATAATATCCTTCTTTTTTTAACAGCTGTTTATGAGTTCCTTGTTCTACAATAGTACCCTTATCCATCACTAAAATTTTATCTGCTTTTTTGATGGTTGCCAATCGGTGCGCAATAACTATTGATGTTCTATTTTTAGTAATTTTATCGGTAGCATATTGAATCATTTGTTCCGATTCCGTGTCTACTGATGATGTTGCTTCATCCAATATTAAAATACTCGGGCTGCTTACATAGGCTCTTAAAAAAGCTATCAACTGACGCTGACCAGAAGAAAGCATTGCGCCTCTTTCTTTTACATTATAATCGTAACCATTAGGTAAACTTTCAATAAAATCATGAATACCAATCTGTTTTGCAGCTTCTTTTACATCTTCTAATGAAATATTTTCATCTTTCAAAGTAATGTTATTTAAAATAGAATCTGAAAACAAGAATACATCTTGCAACACTACGGCTACTTGATTTCGTAACGAATTGATATTATAATCTTCTACAGGAACTCCATCGACTAAAATCTCTCCGCTATCTAATTCATAAAAACGACTTATTAAATTTATGATAGTTGATTTACCCGCTCCTGTTGATCCTACAATTGCGATTGTTTCTCCTTTTTCAACGGTAAAATTAATTCCTTTTAATATTTCTTCTCCTTTAACATAACTAAATCTAACGTCTTTAAAAGTAATATCTCCTTGTAAACCACTCGCATCTATATCTCCAGATTTATCAATAGAACTTTCTGTGTCGATTACTTTAAAAACACGCTCACCAGAAACAATTCCCATTTGTAATTGATTGAATTTATCAGCTATTTGTCGTAATGGCCTGAATAACATTTGTGCCATTTGTATAAAACTGATGATAGCGCCAACAGTAATCAATTTGTTCCCTAATACTTCTAAACCTCCATACCAAACAATTAAACCGATGGCTATTGATGATAAAATTTCTGCAATTGGAAAGAAAATAGAATAATACCAAACTGTTTTAACATGTGCTTCTTTATGTTTGTTATTAATTTCTTTAAAATTCTCGTATTCAATTTTTTCTCTATTGAACAGTTGCACAATTTTCATACCTGTTACACGCTCTTGTACAAAACCATTTAAGTTAGCAACTTGATTTCTTACATCTTGAAATGTTTTCTTGATGGCAATTTGAAATAATTTGGTAGCGTAAATTAAAATTGGCAATACTGCTAAGGCGATTATAGCGAGTTTCCAGTTAATTACAAACATTACAACAACAGCAGCTAACATTTTTAAGACATCACTAACTATCATAAACACTCCTTGTGAAAAGAAATCGGCAATTGTCTCAATGTCAGATACAACTCTTGTTACTAACTTCCCTACAGAATTATTATCAAAATAGGTCATTTTAAACTGAAGTACATTCTTAAAAATTTTAGTTCGAATGTCTTTGATAATATGTTGCCCAACCCAGTTAGCATAGTATATAAATGAAAATTGTAACAGAACTTGTACTAACAAAACAACGACCATTGCTATGGTATAATATAAAAGCATAGTTGCATCTTTTGTTACTGTAAAATCATCAATTGCTTTATATAAAATGATAGGGCTGGCAATAGAAAAT
This sequence comes from Tenacibaculum skagerrakense, assembly GCF_004345825.1. Taxonomy (GTDB): domain Bacteria; phylum Bacteroidota; class Bacteroidia; order Flavobacteriales; family Flavobacteriaceae; genus Polaribacter; species Polaribacter skagerrakensis. Next base: position 659,691 of record NZ_SLXM01000001.1, on the reverse strand, counting down.
CCAGCTAATAAAATAGTAGATAATGCTGCAATCCAAAATTGAGTACGGTATTTTTTTGCAAAGCTCATTAACCTTGCAAAAATTTCCATATCAAATGTATTTCCTTTTTTAGTAGTACTCACTGTTTATATATAATCGTATTCAACTTTTGTTAAAAATAAGCCTTTTGCTGGAACTGATACTCCCGCATTACTTCTATTTTTACTCTCTATAATATTTCTAAAATCTTCCGCCGTCTTTTTGCCTAATCCTACGTCAAGTAAAGTACCTACAATGGCTCTTACCATATTTCTTAAAAATCGATTTGCAGAAATATAGAATGTTAATTCCTCTCCTTCTAATTTCCAAATAGCCTCTGTAACTGTGCAATTAAACGTATAAACATCTGTCTTTACTTTTGAAAAACACTCGAAATCCTCATATTCAAACAATAGTTTTGCAGCAGTATTCATTGCATCAATGTCTATGGTTTTATAATTAAGCTGCCATGTAGTATCTAATAAAAACGGATTCCTTCCCAGCCAAATTTTATACTCGTAACTTCTACTAACCGCGTCAAATCTTGCATGTGCTTCGGCATCTACAGCTATTGTTCTATATATGACAATATCATCTGGTAAAATTGCATTTAGTTTATACGTGAAATTCTCGTCTAACTCTTTATCAACATCAAAATGCGCATACATTTGTGAAGCATGGACACCCGAGTCAGTTCTTCCAGCGCCAACAATGGCTATTTCTTCTCTTAAAATAGTACTTAAAGCTGTTGTTATTTTCTCTTGTACTGATATTACTTCTGGTTGAATTTGCCAACCATAATAGTTTTTCCCATTGTATGAAAGTTCTATAAAATACCTCAAGAAACTGCTATTTTTTAAAAAGGCTAAATTACAGATTTTATTTGGTTAAGAGTTTTAGTGAGTTCTTAAAAAAACTTTAATAGTATACTCGAGAACCAGATCTCTTTTCAAAGTCTTCTTCATTAATAACTGAAAAAAATATTCTAGATTCTTTGTACTTTCGTTTTGTGAAAAAAATTTTACTACTCTCGGATACACATAGCTATATTGATGATCAAATTTTAAAGTTTGTAAAACAAGCTGATGAAGTTTGGCATGCTGGTGATATTGGCGATTTAAAAGTAACCGATACTATTAAAGCTTTAAAACCTTTACGAGGTGTTTATGGAAATATAGACGATGCAGAAGCTCGTTCTGAATTTCCTTTAGACAACAAATTTGAAGTTGAAAATGTTCCAGTATGGATTACGCATATTGGCGGGTATCCCGGTAAATACAACCAGCGAGTTAGAGAAGAAATAAAAAAGAATCCTCCTCAAATTTTTATATGTGGACATTCACATATTTTAAAAGTTCAATTTGATAACAGTTTAAACCTATTACATATAAATCCTGGTGCAGCAGGTAAACACGGATTTCATAAAATAAGAACTATGGTACGATTTGAATTGGATAATGGAGAAATAAAAAATATGGAGGTAATTGAATTGGCTAAGCGGAGTACACTCTAGAATTTCCGCGTACTACTGGAATGTTAATTATTGCTTTAGTTCCCATACCTTGAGAAGACTCTATTAAAAAACTACCATTCATCATGTGGATACGGGCTTTAATTTGGTTAATACCAACACCTTTGTCTTCTTCTAATTTATTTTTAAAACCAACACCATCATCTTTTACTATAATATTTAAACAATCATCTTCTTCTTCCATGATTATGTAAGCATTTTTAGCATGACTATGCTTCAAAATATTATTAATCAGTTCTTGGATGACATTGAAAATTTTTATTTCGTAGTCTTGAGAATAACGATACACATTATGTATAGCTGTATTAATTTTTATACTAGAATTAGAAAACTTTTTAGCCACGTCTTTTACGGCATACTCTAAACCGAATTTTAGTAAAACCGACGACATTAAGTTATGCGATAAATCTCTGATTTTTAGTGAAGCTTCGGCTATAATCTCTTGCGTTTTGGCTAATTCTATAGGTACTGCCGTATCTTTAAATTGTTTTTGACTAGCTTGTAAATGCATGCTTGCTGATGAAAGTAAAGCACTTACATTATCATGTAAAATCTCTGCAATTTGCTTACGCTCCGTTTCTTTACCATCTATTGTAGCGTTTAATATTTTTACCTGGCTTTGCGACTTTAATTGTTCTAAATTACGTTGTTGCTCTAACTCACTTTGTGATAATTTTAAACTTAAACTACGTTGTCTTAGTTTATATAAATTAGCTAAATACAATAACAATAAGGAAACCAATATACCGGTAACACCAATAATCCAAGTTTTACGTTCTTGCCGTTCAATTTTTATTTGTTCCTGTTGCTTCACAGACTTAACATCATAAAAAGCTTGAATCTCTTCATATCTATTTTTCTCAACCAACTCTTTCAAACTATCACGAATAGCGTAAGACTTTGTTACATAATCATAAGCTTTATAATCTTTTAAATTATATAATACCCAAGCTAAATTATCCCATATCATTTCTTTTCTTTGGGTAGCTACAGTAGTTTTTTTATCACCAATATAGGTTAGGGCTTCTTCATAGTAAGTTTTAGCCTTTTGAAACTCTTCATTGATTATGTATATAGAAGCTAAGTTATTTAACGCCAAAGCAACAGAGACATCATTATTAAGTTGTTTGTTTATTTCTATAGATTTTAAAAAAAGTTTTTCTGCCTTAACAAAATTTCTTTCCATAAAATACCCTTTCCCAATATTCGTATAAGCTTTTCCTTTTAGTATTTCAATTTTATTATTTACACTAGCTATTTGAAGTAGCTTTTCAGAATAAAATCTGGAACTATCAGGTTTTCTTACATCTAAATAAAACACTGAAAATGTATGATATATACTTGAAACATAATTATTAAAATCTTCAGCCCTTATTCCATATTCCTCTTCATTTTTTAATTCATTAGCTATTTGTAAAGCCTTATTTAAAAAAATTGGTGTACGTAAATTACTCTTAAAAATTGAATCAGTTTTTTCCAAAGCATAAATCTCCCTCTCACTTACATTTCCTGTCTTTCTAAAAATCTCGCCTGCTAATAAATTAACCTTTAATTCTAATAGTTTATCTTTAAACTCTTGGTTTGTTAATTCTAATATTTTTTTTAAAGCTGCTGAGTATTTTTCTTCTTCAAAATAAATTTTTGCCAATTCATAATTTCTTTGATTTTCACTAGCCTTATATTCCTGCTCTTGACTTAGTTTAATAGCAAAAGCCGAGTTATAACACTCAGCTTTGATTTGTATGAATAGTAGAAATAATATTAAAATTTTCTTATTCAAAATAGAGAAATGTTAGTACACCCCATCAGATCCAGTTCTAGGCACTCTAGTCATTGCATATTCCAAAGTTTCTGTACTTCTAGCCTGAGAGTTAATTAATATGTAATTTACAAAATCTATTCTTAACGGCAAATTAGGAGACTTGTTATATAATTTTGTAAACTTTAATCCGTTAGAAGTTCCTTCTTTTAAATGCACTTCATAAATATTTTCATCTGCATTGTATTCAAAGTTTACCATAACTCCACTTCTTACTTTAAAATCCAAAACATATTCACCACCTCCCAAATATTCTAAACTATATTCTTCTAGAAAATCAGGGCTTATTTGACCTTTAGCTAATGTAATATTCTCATCTTCAACCCAAATTGTGTTCTTTTGCACATTATTTTCATAAACATCAACCGAAATTTTGTTGTTATCTAATGTTAATGTATTTGAGCTTGATTTACTTCTATTGCCAGCTTCTCCTTGGTAAGCGTAAATAGTATTAGTATTAGTTGTTTCGTCTTTGTAAGTTTCTGTGTAAGCACCTTCAACTAAATCAACATCGATAGCATATCTACCGTTCGCATCTTTACTTAATTTGTATGATTTTAATAATGGTTGGTCGTTGTTTTCAGGCATATTTTCTTCTGTTGAACATGCTGAAATTAGAATAGACAGGATCATTAAAAAAGGTAAGTAACTTCTTCTCATGGTAACTAAAAACTTTAAGTGGATTAATAAACTCTTATAATTTGAATAATTAAAGGGTAGATTAATGGGAGACTAATATTTTAGGGGTTGGTTAGTTGATTTTTCTTTTAGTTTAAATGTAGAAGGCTTGACAATTGCTATAACATAGTTCGAGGGGGGGGGAACATATATAAGGACGGGGAACCTCTATATAAAATTGAAGGGAGGTTAATTAAACTATATTATTTTTAACAGCGTATATTGCCAAACCTACTACATTTTTTACTTTTAATTTTTTATATAAATTTCTTCTGTGTGTTTCTATTGTTTTAACAGTTATATTTAATTTATCTGCTATCTCTGCCGTGCTTAACTCTTGTGTTATCAATTTAAGCACCTCAATCTCTCTTTCTGTAAGTGGCTCATCTGCCACACTACTCTTAATTGCTTCGTCAGTTTTAGATTCATTTATATATAAATCGAACAAACTGTCCTTTATTTCATCACTATAATACTGCTCTCCCCTGTGTACCGCCTTGATAGCTTGTATTATGTGTTCACTTGCCGATCCTTTTTCTATAAAACCATTAGCACCTAGTGCAATCATTTCCTGAACTATCTTCGGATCGCTTAACCCTGAGAGAATAATTGTTTTCTGTTGAAAGCTTCTGTTTCTAAATGTTTTTAAAACTCCGATACCATCTAACTTTGGCATGTTTATATCGAGAATTAAAACATCTGCTTTATTATTCTTAAACCATTCAACAACATCTTTTCCTGTTAATGAATAGCCCTCAACTTGAATACTATCATCTGTATTTATCAATGCCGAAACTCCTTCTATTACTACTTCATGATCGTCGGCTATATGAACTCTGATTTTATCTCTCATTGTTACACTTACAAATTTATAACGTTACTACAATCCTACCAAATTACAAACACCCTGAAAACACACTCAGGGTTTCCCTTTAGCCTCTAAGGGAAAACCCTTAGAACAGCACTCAGGGAGGCTACTTAGTATATAAAACTAAACAACTCAAAAATAGTTATTTATAGTATAAAAAAAACCGAGAATTTTTCTCGGTTTTTGTCGCACTAAATATACTAAGATGTTAGGTTTATCGTAATCTATCTACTGATTTTACGAGATCTTCGTCCTTTTTAATGGCTTTGTTTGCTAAAACTAGCAATACAATAATAATAACAGGAAAGAACATCCCAATACCTTTCTCAGAAACCGAAGCTTCTCCAGATAACGTTAGTGATAAATATACCAACACTCCTAATAAAAAAAGATTTGTCAAAATATTTAAACGCCCTAATACAAACTGTAACTTTCTATTCTTAAATAAAAAGATAGTAATAATTGCTAAAAGAGCTGAAATAAAAAATAGTACAGGTACTATTTTTTCTACTACTGAATTAGTAGCCAATAAATCTAATGAATAGATTTTTGTAGCTGCTGTACTCCATAAATTGAAAACAAAAGTCAATCCGCCAGAAATTATTCCGACTAATAATAAGTATATAGATTGAATTCGTTGTATCATTCTTATGCGTTAGGGCAACAAATGTACATTTTCTTTTTATAATAAGAAACTTTGCATATTAAAATATTTGGCTATATTTGTTGCGACGGATACCTCACAAAAGTTTATTATATATTACTTAATGTTAGTAAGCGTCTTACTAAGAAATCAAGACAACAATCCCTTTTTTTTCAAAAATACTTTTATAATTTAAAAATATACTAATGTTCGAAATATCGGATTTAAAAGCAAAAAAATTAGTTGAATTACAGGAAATAGCTAAGGTTACTGGTTTAAAGAAGATAAGCCAACTAAAAAAACTAGACCTTATCTATAAAATCTTAGATGCTCAAGCTGAAGCAAATAAAGATTTACCAAAAGAAAAAGCACCTAGTAAAACTAATAATAGCGAAGCAGTTAAAGCAACTGCCTCTAAAAAAACAACTGACGCAGATCAATCGAACGAAAAACCGAAAAGAAAACGCATTTCTAAATCTGTTGAACAAGCTGCTAATACGGTAAAAACTGAAGATAAAACTTCAAACAATAGTACTATTACTCCTACAACTAGTGCTCCTCAAAAAAACAATCAACAGAACAATCAACAGAACAATCAGCGTCAAAAATCTTCTGATCAAAAACCTCAGAATTCTCAGAACAACAATCAACAGAATTCTAACAGAAATAACAATCAGAACAGAAATAATAACCAGAACAGAAATAATAACAACAACAATAATAAACACCTAAACAAAAATCAAGGTCCGAAACATAAAAGCGGTAACAAATACCGTGATCCTGATTATGAGTTTGATGGAATTATTGAAAGTGAAGGTGTATTAGAAATGATGCCAGATGGTTATGGTTTCTTACGTTCTTCTGATTATAATTATTTATCATCTCCAGATGATATTTATGTATCTCAATCTCAAATTAAACTTTTTGGTTTAAAAACTGGAGATACTGTAAAAGGTAATGTTCGTCCTCCTAAAGAAGGTGAGAAGTACTTTCCTTTAATTCGTGTTTCTAAAATAAATGGTTTAAACCCAAACATTGTTAGAGATCGTGTTTCTTTTGAACACTTAACTCCTTTATTTGCAAATGATAAATTTAATTTAGCTGAAAAAGGAAGTTCTTTATCTACGAGAATTATGGATTTATTCTCTCCAATTGGTAAAGGACAACGTGGTATGTTAGTAGCACAACCTAAAACTGGTAAAACCATGTTATTAAAGGATGTTGCGAACGCAATTGCGGCTAACCACCCTGAAGTATATCAAATTGTTTTATTAATTGATGAACGTCCTGAGGAAGTTACTGACATGAAACGAAGTGTTCGCGGAGAGGTTGTTGCTTCTACTTTTGACGAGCCTGCCGATAAACACGTACGTGTAGCTAATATTGTATTAGAAAAAGCTAAACGTTTAGTTGAATGTGGACATGATGTGGTTATTTTATTAGATTCTATTACGCGTTTAGCACGTGCATACAACACGGTTGCTCCTGCATCTGGTAAAATTTTATCAGGAGGTATTGACGCCAATGCATTACACAAACCAAAACGTTTCTTTGGAGCTGCTCGTAACATCGAAAATGGTGGTTCTTTAACCATTATTGCTACTGCTTTAACAGAAACAGGTTCTAAAATGGATGAAGTAATCTTTGAAGAATTCAAAGGAACCGGTAACATGGAACTTCAATTAGATCGTAATATTTCAAATCGTAGAATTTATCCTGCTATTGATTTAATTAAATCTAGTACTCGTAGAGATGATTTATTATTAGACCCAAAAACGGTACAACGTATGTGGGTATTACGTAAATATTTAGCAGATATGAACCCAATCGAAGCAATGGAATTTATTCAACAACGAATTAAAACATCAATTAATAATGAGGAGTTTTTAATTTCAATGAACGGATAATCCTTAAAAATATAGTAACGTATAGAAGCGTCTTGTTCTCACAAGGCGCTTTTGTTTTACCCAAAATTCAAAAAGGTATTCTTTTCATAGACAGTAAATTATTTAACTATTTTACTCTTCATTTTGATATAATTTACTTTATTTGTAATTCAACTATTAAAAACTATTACTATGAAAAAAATCGTATTACTTATTACGTTTACTGTTTTATTTGCTAATCAAGCTTTTGCTAAAAGAGGTAGAATTCCTGTTTGTTTTCCTTGCGAAAAATTAGAATTGGTAAAAGATTTACCTAATGATGAAAATCTCAAAGAAGGTACAGATTACCTTAACTTGGGTTATTTCTACAAGGAATATAGTGCTGTTTGGATTCCTGCATGGAACACAAAAGGTACCTATGTTTTAATTAATGAAGATCAAACAGTATACTATGAGATTACTGATGCGCAATTAACTGAGCTAAAAACAAAGTATAACTTAGAATTAGCTGATCATCCATTATCTATTTGGAAAAAAATAGGAGGTAAAGCCGTATATCTTGTTATAATTGCTTTTATACTTTGGAGTAAATTTTCACCTGAAAAAGAAGAAGAGGAAGAAGAAACTGAAAATAAAACAACAGAAACTAACGAATAAGTGACATTTTTTTCACTGAATAAAAAGAAGCTATAAATACGTTAATTTATAGCTTCTTTTTTTATGGTGTAATCATAATATCAAGTGGAACATCAAATTCATTTATATCTAATATTTTGGCTACTGGCTCAAAAAAGTTTAACCCAATTGTTTTTACTGAGGACTTACAAGTACTTAAAAACCGATCATAAAAACCTTTTCCATATCCAACACGGTAGTTTTTTTCATCCGAAATTAATAAAGGAACAAACACCAAATCTATATCCTTTACATTAATTTCCGTAGCATTTTCAGGTTCAGGTATGCCATATTCATTAGTCTGAAGTACTGTATCTTTTTCTAATATAAAATGTGTAAGTGTAGCCGTATTAAAATCGCTTTTACTAACAATAATATTTTTATTCTTCGATCTTAAAAACGCAATAATAGGATAGGTATTAATTTCTTTTTGTCTCTCAATAGGCAAAAAAACATGAATATTCTGTACTTCAGAAAAATCAAGTTTAAAGATTTTAGCATACATCCTTTCTTGCAGCTTCATTATTTCATCCTCAGAGAGTTCCCTTCTCTTTTGTTTGTACAATTTTCTTAACTCACTTTTGTTCATATATACATGAATATCAGCATTAAATACCAAACATACTAAACTAAAATTTGTGAGACCCTAAAAAAAGACGTAATTTTGCGCCGCATGATAAAAAAACTAAAAGACAAAAAAAACAAGCGAGTTTTTACTTTTAACTTTTTGATTTTCCGAAATCAATCGGATAAATTCATTCCTCCTTGTCTATAATTTTATCAATTTTACTTTTTTAGAATTTCTAAATTACTGTTAACTAAAGTAGTTTTTTTCTTATTTAAATTCAATTGAACTTATAAAGTTTTTCGAGTAAAGCTTTTATCAATATTTACTTCTTTCTAAAAAAGTAACTGCATCAACCTACTGTTTAAGCATTTGAAAAATAAAATTCTATCCAATTTATTTTCAAGCTTTTATTTTTTTGGCAAAAGCCTAAGTATCATCATAAGACTAATACAACACCCTGTCTTTAAAAAACATATAAAATGAAATTTATTACCTACGACGCCTTCAACAGAATTACTCCAGTACACATAGATAGAGTAGTCAACTTCCTATTTACTCACCTAGAAGAATATGGAGATTCAAAAAATGCTATCCGTAAAGCTATTAACTATGCAGCTAAAGAACGTACTGGTTTAGGAGGATATGTTTTTACCCTTGAAGATGCTAATGAAATTGTTAGCGCAGTAGTAATTAACAAAACGGGTATGGATGAATATATTCCTGAGAACATTTTAGTTTATATAGCTACTCACAAAGAACATAGAGGGAAAGGGATTGGAAAAAAAATGATGAAATATGTTATTGAAAATTGCTCTGGTGATATTGCTCTTCATGTTGAAAAAGATAATCCTGCTCAATTTTTATATAAAAAACTTGGCTTTACTACACCTTATTTAGAAATGCGATTAAAAAAAGACACTCATGAGACAGCTTAAAATTACAAAACAAGTAACCAACAGAGAAACTAGATCTTTAGATAAATATCTTCAGGATATCGGAAAAATAGATTTAATCACTGCGGATGAAGAAGTTGAATTATCTCAACAAATTAAAAAAGGAAATCAGAGAGCTTTAGAAAAGCTTGTAAATGCCAATTTACGATTTGTGGTCTCAGTTGCTAAACAATATCAAAATCAAGGTTTAAAATTATCGGATTTAATTAACGAAGGTAATATTGGCTTAGTAAAAGCTGCGAAACGTTTTGATGAAACACGTGGATTTAAATTTATCTCTTATGCAGTATGGTGGATTCGACAATCTATTTTACAAGCTCTTGCAGAACAATCTCGAATTGTTCGCTTGCCTCTTAATAAAATAGGCAGTCTTAATAAAATTAAAAAATCGGTGGCTCGCATAGAACAACTTAAAGAAAGAACTCCTTCTGCTCATGAAATAGCTAACGATTTGGATATGTCTGTTCGAGATGTAAGACAAACTATGAAAAATTCTGGTAGACATTTGTCTTTAGATGCCCCTCTAAAAGAAGGCGAAACTTCAAATTTTTATGATGTTTTTAATGCTGGTGACATCCCTAACACAGATGAAAGTTTGTTGAAAGAATCATTACAAGTTGAAATCAATAGAGTTTTAAACACTCTTTCTCCAAGAGAGTCTGATGTTCTTAAACTTTTTTACGGATTAGACAATCTTAAACCTATGAGTTTAAATGAAATCGGAGATATTTTTGAAATTTCAAGAGAGAGAGTTCGCCAAATTAAAGAACGTGCTTTGAGACGATTAAAAAACAAACCAAAATCGAGAACCCTAAAAATGTATTTGGGATAAAAAACACTTAAATAATAAATTAAATATATGCTAATAATTAAAGTTCAAGAAGGCGAGAAAATTGACAAAGCCTTAAAAAGATACAAGAGAAAGTTTCGAAACACAAAAATTCAACAAGAATTGCGCGACAGAAAACAATATACTAAGCCTTCTGTAAAAAGAAGAGAAGAAGTTCAAAAAGCGCGATATAAGGAACAACTTATTACAACAGCATAATAGCTCAAACCTAGCTTTGATAGTAGGTTTATTATTTTTATTAGGTTGTATAACCGTTGAAACCAAGACATACTCAAAGAATCATTATTTGAATCTTTCCACAGAAAAAGGTGAAATATCCATACTTGTTTTATAGTCAGTAATTATCTCTGAAACTAATTTTCCTGTAGCTGGACCTAAGCTCCAACCCATCATGGCATGTCCAGCTGCAACCGTTAGGTTTTTAAAAGATGAAACTCTTCCAATGTACGGCAATCCATCAGGTGAGCATGGGCGTAAACCACAATCGGCAGCTAGTTTTGCTTCATTTGAAATTTCTAGGTTTGAATAATACTTTATAGCTGCTTTTGTAATTGCATCTACCCTTTTAGGATTGATAATATGATTAATCCCGCCTATTTCCATGGTACCAGCAAAACGCGTATAACCATCCATAGGAGTTACCGCTACTTTGGCTTCCAATAAAATAGAAGGAAATGTAATATTCGTTTCTTTTTGAACATCAATTCGATAGCCTTTACCTGCTTGAATTGGTACTTTTAATTGTAAATCTTTCAGTAAATTTTGAGTCCATGAACCAGAAGCTACAACTAGTTCATCAAAATGAATTTCTTCATCCTTCGTTTTAATCGATTCTATGGAATTTGATTTTACATTAAAACTTTTTACTTCTGTACCTGACTTAAATACTACTCCTTTACTAACTAAATACGATTTCATTTGCCGCATGAATTCGCTTGGCGACATATGCGCATCCGACAAATAATGAACAGCGCCTTTAATTGAGTTATCTACAGAGGGCTCTAACTTTCTTAATTCATCCTGAGATAAATTAGCTACTTTCAAACCACATTCTATAGCTTTTTTACCAGTATTCCACTCATCCTCTCCTGCTTTTTCTGTTTTATATAACATTAGTAAACCTTTATGCTCATAGAAAAAATCTAAAGCTCTTTCAGATTTCATTTCTTCGTACAAAGATCTACTCAGTAGATTTATATCTCGAATTACAGGAATAGCAGTTATTACTTTTTGTTTGGTAGCTGATTTTTTAAACAACCATGACCATTCTAGAAAATCTATATTTAATCGTGGCTTAACATAAAAAGGACTTGAGGAATTAAACATCCATTTTATTCCTTTAGTTATCATTCCTGGAGCCGCTAATGGAATAATATGGCTTGGTGTGATAATTCCTGCATTCACATAAGACGCCCCTGAGGAAAAGTCAGATTTATCAACAACAACAACTTCGTGATTTTCTTTTTGCAAATAATAAGCTGAACATAAACCTATTATTCCTCCTCCAATAATAACTACTTTTTTACTCATCTTAAATTACTTGAAAACCATGTGCATACGGATCATCCTCATCATCAATAATAATAGTATTATATCCGAACACTTTTGCCCAACCTTGAATACTCGGAATGATTGCTTTTCTTCCGTTTAAAGTTGTCTCTTCTTTAACACTTCCTATAAATTTACTTCCAATGAAACTTTCATGCACAAAATCTTCTCCAACCGATAACTTACCTTTCGCATGAAGTTGTGACATTCTCGCGGAAGTTCCTGTACCACATGGACTTCTGTCAATGGCTTTATCTCCGTAAAAAACAGCATTCCTTCCAGAAGAACTACTATCTAAAGGAGTACCTGTCCATAACATATGAGTTACATCTCTAATCGTATCATTTTCTGGATGAATAAACTGATTAGGATACTTTTTATTAATCCGCTCTCGAACAACCTGAGAATACTGAATAATTTTAGAAGCTGTGTACTCTTGTATTCCTGAAAAGTTTTTTTGAGGATCTACAATCGCATAAAAATTTCCACCGTAAGCCACATCAAAAACTATTTCTCCTAACTCCGGACAATCAACAGTTAAATTCTCGGCTGCTAAATAACTTTTTACATTGGTTAAACGAACCCAATCTACTTTTTCTCCTGTTTGTTGATATTCAATTTCTACCAAACCTGCAGGGGCTTCCATTCTAATTTTCCCTGGAGTTTTAGGCTGAATTAAGCCTTCCTCAACTCCTATAGTTATGGTTCCAATAGTTCCATGTCCGCACATTGGTAAACAACCAGAGGTCTCTATAAATAAAATCCCAAAATCATTATCTGGATGTTGCGGTGGATATAAAATCGAACCACTCATCATATCATGACCACGAGGTTCAAACATTAATCCTTTTCTTATCCAATCAAATTCCTTTAAAAAGTGTTGGCGTTTTTCACTCATAGAATTCCCTATGAGTTTTGGTCCTCCTTCTTTGATAACTCGAACAGGATTCCCACACGTATGACCATCTATACAAGTAAAAACTGATTTCATACTTCTATCATTTGGTTAATTCGCCATTTATCAGTCTTGTTATCTGTAATGGATTTTCATCCATTAGCTCATCTGGCAATAAATTGTTTGGCCAATTCTGATAACTGAAAGGACGTACCCAACGCTTAATAGAATTAATTCCTACAGCAGTAAAACGACTATCCGTTGAAGCTGGATATGGACCACCATGTACCATTGAAGGACAAACCTCTACTCCTGTTGGAACTCCATTAAAAATTAACCGTCCGACTCTGTTTTGCATTTTAGCAACCAAATCAACATAGTCTGCAACTTCATTTTCATCAGAAATAATAGTTCCGGTTAACTGTCCTTCCAAACTAGCAATTATTTGCTCTAATTCTTGTATATTTTGACAAGCAACTACTATAGAAAACGGACCAAAAACTTCATGATGTAACGTAGTATTCTCTAAAAACGTTTTGCCAGAAACTGTTGCAACTAATTGCGAAGCATAATTCACTTGTATTTCAGTATTCAAACCAGCTACAATCATTACCTCTTCCTGATTTACAGCTTGCTGTTTTCCTTTCTCATAAGCTCCATGAATATTTGGATGTAGCATACAAGTTGGATTAATTTCTTTAATTTTAGAACCTAATTCATTTGTAAAATTAGATAGTGCTTCTCCAGCTATCCCTAAAATTAACCCTGGATTTGTGCAAAACTGTCCTGTTCCCAAGGTAATTGAACCAGCATACGTATTTGCAATTTCATTTCCTCTATTTTGTAACGCTTTTGGTAATACAACTACTGGATTTATACTTCCCATTTCTGCAAAAACCGGGATTGGTTCTTCTCTTTTAGCAGCAATATCTAACAAGGCTCTTCCTCCTTTAATACTTCCTGTAAAACCAACTGCTTTTACCTTTGGATGACTCACCAATTGTTGGCCTGCATTATAATCTTGAGAATTGATATTAGAAAAGACTCCATTTGGCATTCCTGTTTTTTCAGCAGCTTTTATAATTGCTGAAGCTATTAATTCTCCTGTACCAGCGTGCATAGGGTGTGATTTTACAATAACCGGACAACCTGCTGCTAAAGCTGCTGCAGTATCTCCTCCAGCTGTGGAATATGCCAATGGAAAATTACTTGCTCCAAAAACAACCACTGGGCCTATAGGAATATTCATTTTTCGTAAATCTGGTTTTGGAGCAGGAGTTCTATCTGGAATTCCAGTATCTATTGAAGCTTCCACCCAAGATCCATCCTCTACCAAATCTGCAAACGATCGTAATTGAAATACTGTTCGTCCTCTCTCTCCTGCTGCTCTTCCTTCTGGTAAACCAGTTTCAGAACAATAGGTTTGTAGTAATGTTTCTCCCAGAGCTTCAATCTCATCAGCAATAATTCTTAAAAATATTGCCTTTTCTTTTCCTGAAAAGTGCTTGTAACTATCAAAAGCTTCAGTAGCTAAATCAACTGCTTTAATAACCTCTTGCTCAGTTGCCTGAACAAACAAATTCGCATTCTCAAGATTCAACTCTGGATTAAACGTTTTAAACGTAATATCTCCATCTGATGATAATCGATTTCCTATATAATTTTTTCCAGTAATCATGGTCTACAAATTTTTATAATTTGGGAGTGTTGGTCTATTTTTTAAACCTTTTTCAATAATAGCTAAAACTCGTTTACGCTCTTCTCCTATTAATGGTAATCTTGGCGCTCTAACATTTTCCGTTCCAATACCTGTAGCAACTTCAGCTAATTTTATATTTTGAACCAATTTAGAGTTTATATCTAACTCTAGCAACGGTAAAAACCATCTATAAATTTCTAATGCCTCTTGAATTCTTCCCGCTTTTTGTAATTCATAAATAGCTACTGTTTCTTTCGGAAAAGCACAAACTAAACCTGCAATCCATCCATCTGCTCCCATTAGTAAACTTTCTAGTGCTAATGTATCAACACCCGTCATGATTTTTAATCTATCTCCAAACTGGTTCTTAATACGAGTTACATTTGAGATATCTCTGGTTGACTCTTTAACTGCCTCAATATTTTGACACTTTAATAACTCGTCAAACATCTCTAATGTTACTTCTATTCCATAATCAACAGGGTTATTGTACATCATGATAGGTAATGAAGTATTATTTGCTACCGCTTTAAAATATTCAACCGTTTCTCTACCGTCTGCTTTGTATCGCATTGGCGGCAACATCATTAGTCCTTTTGCTCCATCTTCTTCGGCTTTTTGAGCTGCTAAAACTGCTGCTTTTGTTGTTTGTTCGGCAATATTAATCAATACAGGAACTTTATTATCAACAATTTTTACAGTAGTTCTCGTTAGTTCTCTTTTTTCATCATCTGATAAAGTACTCGCTTCTCCTAATGTTCCTCCTAATACGATTCCATGTACTCCTGCATCTAATTGTGCATTAATATTCACCTCGAACATTTTTAAATCTAGCTGATCGTTTGTTGTAAATTTGGTAGTTACGGCTGGCATAACTCCTTTCCATTCTATTGCCATTATATGTAGTTTTTTGGCAAATTTATATTCAAAATCTTCTAACTAAATTATAATTATTACCTTAAAATAATACTATATTATCTTTTTTAAAATGATTTAACATCAATAAGAATAATATAAGCTAATTTTATAACGTCTTTATATAAATTAATAGTAATGAAGGTTCTTCCTTTTAAAATACCAAAACCCAAAAATCTAGGAGTTATTTATCAAGAGGATAAAACGCCTATTTTTTATGGTAATTTTCATGAACATGAAGAAATTCAGATCTCATGTATTATTAAGGGTAAAGGCACTTTGGTTGTCGGCGATACCATTCATCAATATTCAGAAAATGATGTATTTGTAATTGGAAGCAACTTACCACATGTATTTAAAAGCGATGGAAATGAGGAAAAGGCTGATTCGTTTATGATTTCTTTGTTCTTTACTGAAACTTCCTTTGGTACAGGCTTTTTTAAACTGGATGATTTCAAGGAACTTGATTACTTTTTCAAAAAATCTTCAAATGGATGTAAACTAATAAATTCTCAACCTCTAGTTCCTTTGTTTTTACAATTACAAAAGGCTTCTAATCTAGAACGATTTATCACCTTTTTGGAGCTTTTGAAAATCCTAAACAAAAGTGAATCGATTCCTTTGGCAAGCTTTATCGCTCAAAAAAAGCATAGTGATGATAGTGGAAAAAGAATGCAGACTATTATGCGTTATACGATGGATAATTTTAATTCAGAAATTACTTTAGACACTATTGCAGAAAAGGCTAATATGACTAAAAATGCTTTTTGTAGATATTTTAAAAAACGAACCAATAAAAGTTATTTTACGTTTTTAAATGAACTTAGAATTGAAAATGCATGTAAATTATTGACTACCAACAATGAAATATCTATAAAAGAGATTGCTTACAAATGTGGTTATAACAGTCTTTCGAATTTTAACCGTAAGTTCTTAGCAATAAAAAAAACAACTCCTTTAAAATATAGAAACGCTATGTTACAGAGACTTTAATTCTTCCTTTAATTTCTTTGTCAACCCACTAACAACTAAATCATAAGAATGATCAATCAACTCACGAACTAAAGCATCTGGAACATCAATATTTAATGTTATAGTATTCCAATGTTTTTTATTCATATGAAATCCTGGATTAATACTTTCGTATTCCGCTCTTAATTCCTCAGACTTATCAGGATCACATTTAAGATTGACTTTTTCTTCTCCTTTTTCCCAACGATCTAACCCAGTTAAAGCAAACATTTTTCCCATCACCTTAAAAACTAAGGTTACTTCATCAAAAGGAAAATGTTCTGTCACTCCTTTTTTAGCTATGCAATAATCTCTAAGTTGTTCTACGTGCATTTATTCTAGTAATTGTATGTTTCCATTAGGCAACTCTAAAGAAGAATAATCTAGTTGCCATCCAATTGTTTCTATTAAATTTTTCATTAAAGCAATTGCTTCAAGCGCTTCATGATTTGCCGCTTGCATTAAATTACTTTCCGGAATTTTTTGCAACACATGTTCTTTTGCAGCCTGATTTACTTGCGTCAAATCCTCAGACGAAAATTTGTTTAACAATCCATCTTGAATATCGTAAAAACGTATCGTTGGCTCAATTGAAAGCACTTCCGGCTCAGGAAAATTAGACAATTTTATTGTTTTATTTTTGGTATCGGCTTGCATTTTAATCTTTCTAAAATCAAAACCAATATGTGTTTTTGCATTGATTAAAATAATAGCTTTTTTCTTACTTGATATTAATCCTAAAAGTTTATTCTGCTTATCTTCATGATGATAAATCTCAGCAAACTCACCTTCTACTGTAATTAATTTTGTAACCTTTTTTATTTTATCAAGAAGTATTACAGATTGAGTTTCTGTTAAGTTTTTTCTTCTATCATTAGAAAACTTTTGAAAAATAAAATACGATATTACAGCTCCTACTGCAGATCCTAAAAACAATAATTCCATAGGTTAAATATAGTTCTTCTTATGCAAACTAAGACGCTTCTTTTAAATATAAGTCACAAATTCAAGAAGATTTAAGCTAAACTAAAAAGAACAATTTACATTCTAAGATTTTAACTAAATTGCAAACGAAACCTAAAATCTAAATAAAATATAGCTATGAAAAGACTTCTATTCATACTTATGGGCTTAACAATAATTTCTTGCTCAAAAAAGACTACTAATACTCAAAAAGAAAACGTCACTAAAGAACTTGACAGCCTACTTTTATCGACATTTAAAATGGATGAGCCAGGAGGTTCCGTTTTACTAAAAAAAAATGGAGAGATAGTTTTTATGAAAAGTTATGGTGTAGAAGACATAAAAACTGGTAAAAAAATTACAGAAAACACAATTTTTAATACAGGCTCTATTTCCAAAACTTTTGTCTCTAACGGAATATTAATTCTTCAAGAACAAGGGAAATTATCTATAGAAGATAGTATTTATAAATACTTTAAAGATTTTGACAACAAAGAAATCGCTCAAAAAGTCAAAATCAAACATATGCTATCTCATACATCAGGACTTCCTGATTTAAGAAATGTAAAAGATAATTATGAATTCTTTATAACGGCTAAAGATACCGCCAATTTTGAACCTATAAAACGAGCTGATAGTTTGAATTTTGAATCTGGAGAACGATATCAATACTCTAATCCTTCATATAATGGATTAGCTTTAATTATTGAAGGTTTAGCAGAAAAAAAATGGCAAGACTTTATCAAAGAAAATATTTTCAAACCTTCTGGAATGAAAAATAGCAAAATTACTGACGGACCTCATCCTGAAACTGGGGTTGCGCACAGTTACTATAAAGATGATAATGGGAATTATATTGAAATTGATTATGGAGAAGTACCTACTTTTGCTGCTTCTGGTAATGGTGGCATATGGAGTTCCGTATTAGAGTTAGCTAAATACGAAGAAGCAATTCGAAAAAACACTTTTTTAAGTAAAGAATTAACCGAAGAGTCTAGAAAGCCTTATTATCCTAAAAATTGGTCGGATACAATTCCTCCTAATATTGGTTACAGTTGGTTTACTGGGGACAGAAGATTTGTTTCTGAAAAAACACCTTCATTAGACACAAATGTAATTTACCATACAGGATCCCAGGGAGGCTTCACAGCATTTCTTATTAGTATTCCTGAAAAAGACATCATCTTCATTGGATTATTCAATAAGTATAGAAGTAAACTAAATGAAATTATGAATACTACTTTACAAAATTTAAAAGAAAACAATTGGTTAGATTAAATTATTAATCAATTGCATATAAAACAGGCTTACTTGGTGTAGCATCATTTTCAAATGGTGCTATCATCAAGTTTAAAAAGTAAGTGCCATCTTTTACCGAATTTGAAACATAAATAAATTCAGTTATGGTAGCATCTAAACGTATATCTTCCTTAGTATTCCAAAAGGCATTATGAGATAATAACAAGCCATCATCTTTTTCTTTATCTACAGAAGGCAAATCAATTAACAAATGTTTGATTCCAATTTCTCTTAAGTAAATAGCAGCCTCTTCTAATAAATAAGGCGGATTTGTATTCGAATACCTTCTTCCTTTTTTATCATTTCCATTAGGAAGTGTTCTAATCACAATTGCCTCTCTTTTTTTGTTTCCTAAGGCTAATTTTAGTTGCTCCTTTGAAATGACTTCGTCTCCGTTTATAGTTTCTGGTGCTACTGTAACTACTTCTGCAAAAAAGAAGAATTGAGATAGATGCTTATTTACAGAATGTACTTCTTTAGTGATATGACCGACACATTCTGTATGCGTAATATGAGAATGTGGATTAAACTGAATACTATTAAAGTTTACCGCAGCTCCTTCAGAAACACTGATAATTTGTTCATCAAACTGCTCTGGAAATATTTTAGGATCATCTAAATACCATGCATTTACTTTTTGCTTGGTAACATCAATTGAAATTGAAATATCAATTGGTTTACTTAAATCAATTTTATATTTCTTTGAGTTATGTATTATTTCTGCGATCAAGATAAATTCAGTTTAAATAAATCGGAAGCAATTCCATCTGTTAAAAACTTTCCTTTTCGAGTTGTTTTCAATGTATCGTTTTCAATATACAATAAATCTTGAAGAATAAATTTCTCTGCCTGCATTATTAAATACTGTAAATATTGATTTCCAAATTCTTCTTCAATTCGAGTAAAACGTACTCCCCAAACAGTTCGCAAACCTGTCATTATATATTCATTATATCTATCCGTAACTGAGAGTTCTTCTATCTCTCTTGGTAATTTATTTTCCTTGATTTTCTTTATATACAAAGCATTGTTTGCAATATTCCAACTACGTTCTTTTCCATTAAAAGAATGAGCAGATGGACCAATACCTAAGTATTTTTTTCCTTGCCAATACGCCGAATTGTTTTTACTGAAGAAATCTTCTTTTCCAAAATTAGATAATTCATAATGTACAAAACCTGCTTGATCTAATTCATCAACTAAAATTAAAAACTGCTCTTGTGCTAACTCATCATCAACATCCTCAATAATTCCTTTTTCAATAAACTTTTGTAGTGCTGTTTTTGGTTCTACTGTTAACGCATAGCTAGAAATATGAGGAATCCCAAAAGATAATGCCGTTTCAATATTTTCTCTCCATTCTTCGTTGGTAATGTTCGGAATTCCGTAGATTAAATCGATAGAAATATTATCAAAGTAGCGAGTCGCTAAAGACAGACATTTTTTTGCTTCTTCTGCATTGTGAGCTCGATTCATTAATTTCAAATCTTTCTCAAAAAACGATTGAATTCCGATACTGAGTCGGTTAATCCCAATACTTTTATAATCTTCAAAAATAGTTCTCGACTGCGCTCGAACTGACATTTTGGTTAAATCATCTGGATTTGCTTCTAAGGTAATTTCTGGGTTTTCAATGATAGTATAGTTTTTATACACTGCATCAATCAACATTTGAATTTCATCTGTAGATAAAACACTTGGTGTTCCTCCTCCAAAGTAAATTGTAGCTACTTCTTCCCCTTTGAATTCATCTTTTCTTAATTCAATCTCAGAAATCAGCGCTTCCATCATATCTTCTTTTCTTTTCAGAGAAGTTGAAAAATGGAAATCGCAATAATGACAAGCTTGTTTACAAAACGGTATGTGAATGTAGATTCCAGCCAATTCTTAGTTATCAGTTATCAGTTATCAGTTATCAGTTATCAGTTATCAGTTATCAGTTATCAGTTATCAAATTTATTGATTTGCTTTTTCTGATTTCTTAAAAAATTACTCTAATTAATTTTTTTAGGATTCTGTTTTACAAAAGATGCCCAACCTGTGTAGTTCTTACCTCCTACTTTTGTTCCTGAATTATAGAAATGACAAACTGCTGCTGCTAATCCGTCCGTGGCATCTAAATTTTTAGGTAACTCTTTTAGATTAAGTAACGATTTTAACATTAATGCAACTTGTTCTTTGCTAGCTTTTCCGTTTCCTGTTATTGCCATTTTAATTTTAAGTGGGGCGTATTCTGTTACCGGAATTTCCCTTGATAAACCAGCTGCCATAGCAACTCCTTGTGCACGACCTAACTTTAACATTGACTGGACATTTTTACCAAAAAACGGAGCTTCCAAAGCAATTTCATCTGGGTTATACGTATCTATTAGTTGAATGGTTCGATCGAAAATATGTTTTAACTTAAGGTAATGATCATCGTATTTTTTTAAGATCAATTCATTCATTTGAACAAATTCCATCTTCTTACCAATAACTTTTATAATTCCGAATCCCATGATTGTGGTTCCTGGATCTATCCCTAATATTATCTTTTCTGTCTTCAAAAAAATCTTTTGATATTTCAATTACAAAGCTACTATAAATTTAAAAGAGTTTCTTTTTAATAAAAATATACTTAACAGCCTCCAAAAACTTGATTACTGTTTATCAGGTTCTTATTACAAAAAATACAGTTCTTGTTCCTTTAAAATTTTAAAAATGATATTTAATTTGTTGGTTTGTTATCATAAATAATCAAAAATTAAAAATTATGGGGACAAAAATTACTATACCGAGCACAGCAACAGCATTTGGACACAACACATATGCTGGGAATTTTGGTAACGATACATTTCCGGTGCATCCGATAGCACCAGGTCAAGGAACATATTCAAGCTCGATTAAAATGTTAGGAGATCAAGTTAATATAACATTGTATTTTTATACTGATTCAGCAATTGCCGCGGATGATATCTCTTTATATGCGGAGGGAGCAAATTTATATGTAGATATCAATAAAGCTCAAAACCCAACTCCAACTGATGTAACTCTTTGGGAACTCACAGGAAATATTTCTGATACTCAATTAGGGTTTACTTTAGATGAAAAAATTGAATTGTATTGTCAAAATCCAGTATTTGGAAACGGAATGACAGACGGACCAACAACTTCAAGAGGAACAAAAGTTACTGTAAAATCTGGAGCTGGTGATCCACTTTAACATAAATTGAACATAAAAGCGCTTTTAAATATCATACTAAAGCGCTTTTTCGTACATTGTTTTAGTAATTGATTATAGCCAATGTATGATTTATAAGATTAAACTGACATTTTTATTTTTCTTCTTTTCTTTTTTTTTAAACTCTCAATCCAAAGAAAAAGATAGAGTACTTTTCAATTTAATAAAAGAAAAATCCCAAAGTCACAGTAATCTTCCTCTATTTAGTAAATCAATAGACTTTTTTTGTGAAAAAAAATGGGACTCAACTATCGTATACACAGAAAAACTTTTAAATAACAATAAATTAAGCTTTCAAGAAAAAGATTACTGCTTTTTCATTAGAGGATTTAGCTTTGAAAAGTTAAAATTGAACAAACCTGCTCTAAATGAACTTTTAAAAGTCTCAAAAGATTTTCAATTCTATAATTTAGTTATACTGCGGCAAGGAGAAATCTCACTAAAAGAACAAAATTATAACAAAGCCATAAAATACTTTTCATCATTATTGTCTACTAAAGATACCTCCTTCTATATGAAAAGGAAAAACATTATTAATAATATAGGAGTTTCATATTTATTATTAAAAAAATACAGTATCGCCGAAAAATATTTCTTGGAAATTTTAAAAAAAGAAAAAGATACTATAGAGTTAATAGGTAATTATAATAATATTGCTAATTTGTATTACAACCAATATATAGATGACATTGCAATTAATTATTTCACAAAAGCTTATAATCTATCCAAAATATTAAAACTATCTTCCGATAATATAGATTCCAATCAATTCGAATTGGATAGAAAAATCCTAAATGAAAAAGGTACAGCTGCTTTCAATATGGCAATTATTGAGGAGAACAGAAAAGATTACCAAAAAGCTCTGAAATACAGAAAAGAATATGAACAATGGCAAGATTCTATAAATAATAGAGCGAGGATCTATGAGTTAGGCCAAAAAGAAAAAGAGTTCGCAGTCGCAGCGAAACAGCAAGAAATCGATGTATTACAATTAGAAAATAGATTAAAAGAAACACAACGCAAAATCTTTTTGTTCTCTGCCATAGGTTTACTTCTCTTTTTAGGAATTGGAGCTTATTTCTTCAGAGAAAAAGTAAAAACCAATAAAATTATTGCCGCTCAAAAAGAAACTTTAGATGAGTTAAATACGACTAAAGACAAGTTATTCTCAATTGTTAGTCACGATTTACGTTCTTCTGTAAATGCTTTAAAGTCAAGTAATAAAATGTTGCTAGACAATCTTGCTTCCAAAAATCTAGAAGCATTAGAGAATTTGCTTCATAAAAATAGTAGCATTGTAAATGGAGCTTATGGCTTACTAGACAACTTGCTTAATTGGGCCTTATTACAAACGGAACAACAATACTTTAGCATTGAAAGTCAACGTTTATTTATTATTACCGAACACGTTGCATATAACTATAAACCTCTACTCCTAGAAAAAGAGCTAAACTTTGAAAATACTATTTCTAAAAAAGAAGTTGTACAGGCCGATCAAGAATCATTAAAAATCATATTAAGAAACTTAATTGATAATGCTATTAAGTTTTCTCAACCCAATGGATTTATCAAAATATATAGCTCAACTACCACAGAAGGATATACCGATTTAATTGTAGAAGATTCTGGGTTAGGAATGAGCGAAACTACGCGATTAAAACTTTTGGATGATTCAGTTTTGCTCAATAAAAAAGAACATGAAGATATCATTGGAACTGGATTAGGTATTCAGTTGGTAAAATCGATGATTGAAAAAAATAATGGAAAATTCAATATTGAAAGTGAATTAGGAAATGGCACAAAAATGATTGTATCTTTACCTAAAACAAACTCAAATGGATAACGTTACTATTTTAATTATCGAAGATACTCCCCAAGAAAGTGATAAATTAATTAAGGTACTAACTGAGAATAATTATAGTATAGCTGGTGTTGCTAAAAGCTTTAAAGAAGCACTCGATTTATTCTACAAAGTAAAAGTTGATATTGTTATTATTGATATTTTTTTAGATGGGGTTCCTGATGGAATTACATTTGCTGAAACCATCAATACAGTTCCAGACGCTTCAAAACCATTTGTTTTTCTAACTAGTTCTACTGATCGTAAAATCTTTGAACGCGCTAAGTTAACACAGCCTTTTAGTTTTTTAATGAAACCTTTTAATGAGTTAGAGGTTTTATACGCAATTGAAATGGCTGTAGAAAAGTTCTACAATCAGAATGATGTATTTATTACAGATGAAGAAGACACTGTAATTAGTAGTGATTATCTATTCATTAAAAAAGGTAAGTCGCTTAAAAAAGTATTATTATCCGATATTATTTACATTGAAGTTGAGGAGAAATACTGTAATATCATTACAGAAAAAGAAAAGTTTGTGATTCTAATTTCTCTGACTAAAATTTTAAAACTGCTAGACGAAAATTCGTTCTGCAGAACCCATAGAAACTACATTGTTAATCTTGATAAAATTACTGAGATTGTTCCAACAGATAATCTTATCGTATTACAAGGCAACCACCATGTTACCTTAAGTGAACGCTATAAAGACTTAATTAAAAAAGTTCGAACGCTTAAGTAGTAAAATTCTGCTCTTCTAAAATTTCGGAATACTAACAAAACCTAAAGTTATTTTGGTAGCTGAACGGAGTCGAAGCTACACTAAATTACAAGAATTGACTTCGACTTCGCTCAGTCACCTTAATAAAAAGCGAAGAAAAGATTGCTTCGTACCTCACAATGACAATACAAAGCGTCATTACGAATGAAACAACGTGAAATGAAGTAATCTTAAGAAAAAAACACATCTAACTTAAAAACTACAGATTACTTCTTGCCTCTCAATAACGTGTAAAATCTTTATTCCTTTTTTTTCCGTTTTCATGGAAAAGAAACCTCTTCTTATTCCATTTTAAAATTTCAAAACCCTTATTCACAGTAGTTTTACATCAGAAATAATTCTTAAACGAATATATCTCGAAAATGTTCAAATTGAATTTATGAAGTAAAAACTCAGCCGTGTTTCGGTATTTCAAACAAAGTTACTTCAAACACAATTGAAACAAATTAAACTAACTAAACTATAGTGAAGCAGAAATCACTTAAAAAAACGAGGCGGATTCCGAAAAGCCCTACGAGTAGGAAAACTTAAAATTTTATTATTATGGCTAACTTACAAACAATATTCCAAGGAACTACAACCAACCAAGTGCAACTTTCATCTTTATTTAACACAGAGTTTCACGATTCAGGAGCTTTAGTAAAAGTATATGTTGATAATGGTCCAGCTAACACCAAAGTACCTGTTCAAACTATTGATTTACCAAAATTTAACCCGACAGAAAAAATTGACTATACTTACAATAATGTTACGTTAAATGGTACTTTTTCTATTAGTGACGATTTAAAATCTGTTCTTTTTACTGGTAGCTTAGTAACAGGAGGATTAATGAACATCGTTATGTCGGAGGTTATTATTGCCAATCAATAACAATCAAAAAAATTAATCATGGCTACAACAGTAAAAACAACAACAGAAACTATTTACTACAAAGGAACCATGGGATTTGCTCCTAACCTTTTAGCAACAGTCGTTAATTTTTCATTATTAGTTCATCCTGATAATCACACGGTAAGTGGAACCGTAAGAATTAACGTAGGAACAGATAAAAAATCATATTCTGGTAAAGTAAGCGGAACAGTATATGCAACTGGATTAAACGATATTGTAAAAGTGATTAGTTTACACGGACATATTCCTTCTGATAATAAGTTAACTCCGTTAGAATTTCCTTTTGAAGCAAACATGGCTTTAAAAGCCGATTGGAGTGGTGAAGGAGGATTTTCTTTCCAAGGACAACATGATGAGAAAGTTCCTGTAAAAGGTTCGGTTTTCAATTTAGATTCGGCTGCTGAGTAAATTTTGACTTCTTAAACTTAATAATTAAAAAAATTAACATCATGTCAAATAACACACAAACAACTCCGATTACAGGAACGGGTCATGTTGGCGACCTTGAAATATCATATAGTATTGATACAATCACTAATACTATTACAACTTCATCAAATTTTGAGGGACTTGATTTAGGAAGTGGAACTATGACTCCTGAACAACCAAAACAAACAATATGGAAAAATACAGGAATGCAAATATTTAGTGGAGAACTTACTGCGAACTCTGCAGACTCTAAATTAGAATGTCAATTTGAAATTACTGAGTT
The DNA here is from genome assembly GCF_004345825.1 of Tenacibaculum skagerrakense. Lineage (GTDB taxonomy): Bacteria > Bacteroidota > Bacteroidia > Flavobacteriales > Flavobacteriaceae > Polaribacter > Polaribacter skagerrakensis. The sequence goes on along the minus strand of NZ_SLXM01000001.1, from coordinate 633,428 downwards.
CGGTAAAATCATATATCAAAATAGAGAAACCGTGGTTAGATGGTAACCCTTGCTCTAAAGTGATTTTTAGATTTAATTACGTAAAGAGAGTGCTAACTTAAAAAAGCGCTCTCTTTTATTTTATTTCTACAGAAGTAAACTTAAAAGAATTACCATCAAACAAGCCTTTATCTGAAAGTTTTAATGCTGGTATAACTAACAATGCCATAAAAGATAACGTCATGTAAGGAGCTCTTAATTTGCTTCCCATTTTTTTTGCCATAGCATCTAATTCAGCATACGCTTTTCCAATTATTTCAGCAGGTTGATCACTCATAATACCTGCCACAGGAAGCGGAACAACTTTTTCTTCTGAATGTGTAACTGCACAAATACCTCCTTTATTTTCTATCAATAAATTTACTGCTTTACAAATGGCTTCATCAGAAACTCCAACAGCTATAATATTGTGTGAATCATGACCTACAGAACTTGCGATTGCACCTTCTTTCAAACCAAAGTTTTTGATAAACGCTACTGCAGGTTCAGCATTTTTATAGCGATTGACCACCGTCATTTTTAATATGTCGTTATTAACGTCAGAAACTAAATTTCCCTCTTGTATAAGTGAATTTGCTTCAATTTCATTTGTTACTAATTCTCCATCTAAAGCTTCAATTACTCGAATCTTTTCAGATGCTGAATGAAATTCAAAATCAGAATTCTTCTTTTTATCAGTATTAAAGTTATTCAACACTTCAAAATCAACAGACTTTACAAATGATTTTCCATTTTCAGCTACTAACTCACCATTTATATAGGTTTGTATTACTTTGAATTTCTCTAAATCCTCTACAACTATAAAATCTGCTGTATCTCCTTCATTTAATAAACCAACATCTAAATTGTAGTGTTTTACAGGATTTACACAAGCTGTATTTAAAACTTTAAACACATCAATTCCTTTGGCTACTGCACGTTCACAAAGCTGGTTGATATGTCCAACTAATAAATCATCTGGGTGTTTATCATCTGAACAGAACATCATGTTCTCATAATGCTCAGGTAACAAATCAATTAAAGCTTCAAAATTCTTTGCTGCGCTTCCTTCACGAATGATAACTTTCATGCCTTTCTGAAGTTTTTCCAAGGCTTCTTCGTAGGTAAAACATTCATGGTCGGTATAAATTCCTGCAGCTATATAGGCATCTAAATCTTTTCCTCTTAGTCCAGGAGCATGACCATCAACTGGTTTATTATAATGTTTAGCCCAAGCTATTTTCTTTAACACCTCTTCATCTTGATAAATTACACCTGGATAATTCATCATTTCAGCTAAATACTTAATCTCTGGATTTTCTAAAAGTGTTTTTATATCATTCGCATCTATAACTGCTCCTGCGCTTTCAAAAGATGTAGCAGGCACGCAAGATGGTGTTCCAAAATTGAATTTTAGGGGAACTTTCTTACCGTTTTCAATCATAAAATTTACACCATCTACTCCTAAAACATTAGCAATTTCATGTGGATCTGAAACTGTTGCAACGGTTCCATGAGTTAATGCTATTTTGGCAAATTCAGAAGGAACTAGCATAGAGCTCTCAATATGAATGTGAGCATCCACAAAACCAGGAAGTATAAAAGTATTTACAGTATGATTACTTTCTTTGACTGACGTTATCTTACCGTTCTCAACAACAATTTCTCCTTTAAAAATTCTCCTATTTTCTATGTCTACTATATTTCCTTGAATTTGCATGAGGTATTCTTTTATGCTAAAGTAATTAGTTTTTCAAAAAAAAAGCATCCTGTTCAGGATGCTTTTCAAAATTTTATTATTCAATAATTGGTGGTCCACCAGCTAATATTTCTTCGTTAGCATATTCTTCGAACTTTTTAAAGTTGCTTCTAAAAGAATTTGCTAATTTATGAGCTGTTTTATAATACTCTTCATCATTATTCCAAGCTTGACGCTGACTTAATAATTCAGAAGGTACACCTGGACATTGTCTTGGTTGAGCTAAACCAAACACTGAATGTATATGATAATTTTCTTTATTTATTTCCTCAGGCAATCCACCAGTAAGTGCAGCATTAATCATTGCTCTAGTATACTTTAATTTCATACGATTACCTACCCCGTAAGGACCAGCAAACCAACCTGTATTAACTAACCATACGTTTACACCCGTTTCTTTCATCTTTTTGCTCAACATTTCTGCATAGCGAGTAGGATGTAAAGGCATAAATGGTGCTCCAAAACATGCAGAGAAACTTGGTTGAGGCTCTGTAATTCCTGCTTCTGTTCCAGCTACTTTTGCAGTGTAACCAGATATAAAGTGGTATGCAGCTTGACCTGGAGTTAACCTTGAAATCGGAGGTAAAACACCAAATGCATCTGCTGTTAAGAAGAATATATTCTTAGGATTTTTACCAATTGAAGGTACTCTAATATTTTCAATATGATGAATTGGGTAACTTACACGAGTATTTTCAGTAATAGAGGTGTCTGCAAAATCTACATTACCCTTTTCATCTAAAACAACATTCTCTAGAATTGCTCCTTTTTTAATTGCTCCGTAAATTTCTGGCTCTTTAGTTTTTGATAAATCTATCACCTTAGCATAACAACCTCCTTCAAAATTGAAAACTGTATTTTCTGAAGTCCATCCATGCTCATCATCTCCAATTAAACTTCTATTTGGATCTGTAGATAACGTTGTTTTTCCTGTTCCTGATAATCCGAAGAAAACAGCAGTATCACCTTCTTCTCCAACATTAGCAGAGCAGTGCATTGGTAAAGTATTCTTGTAAACAGGTAAAATAAAGTTTAACGCAGAAAAAATTCCTTTTTTAATTTCTCCTGTATAACCTGTACCACCAATTAAAGCAACTTTTCTAGTAAAATTTAAAATGGCAAAGTTATGCTGACGTGTTCCGTCTACTTCAGCATCTGCCATAAACCCAGGCGCGTTAATTACAGTCCACTCAGGAGAAAAATTCTTTAATTCTTCTTTAGTTGGACGTAAAAACATGTTGTAAGCAAACATGTTACTCCATGGATATTCGTTTACAACTCTAATGTTTAATTTATAATCCTCATCAGCACAAGCATAACTATCTCTTACAAAAATTTCTTTTTCAGAAAGGTATGCAACTACTTTGTCATATAATTTATCAAACTTATCAGAATCGAATGGGATATTTATATTTCCCCACCAAATCTCATCTTTGGTAATTTCATCTTTAACTATAAATCTATCCATAGGAGATCTTCCTGTGAATTCTCCAGTATTGACAGCTAAAGCTCCAAAAGTAGTTTCTTTTCCCTGTCCTTTCTCAATAGTTAAATCGTGTAACTCCTCTGAAGTTAACTGATAACGAATCGTAGAATTTTTAATACCTAATGATTCTAACGAAATCGTTTTCGTTTCAAGATTTGTCATCTATTATCTTTTTAGTTGTGTTTTATTTTCGACAAAAATAAATCTTTTTGTTTAAACTACTTATTCTTGAGTGTTTTTTATTTTTTGAGTGCTTTTTTATAAAAATCATAACACAACATCAACCACCCTATTACGAATAATAATCCTCCTAAAGGCGTTACAAACCATAAGTAACGAACAGGTATTCCAAAAAGATATATACCGTAAATTGAACCTGAAAATAAAAAGATACCAAGTAAGAATATAATAGCTAATCTATTCTTAAGTTGGTTTGAAAAATAGTCAACTGAATTTACAATTAACAAAACAATCACATGATACATTTGATATCTTACTGCGGTTTCAAAACTTTTTAATGCTTCAGGAGCTAATGTCTCTTTTAAAGCATGAGCCCCAAAAGCACCTAACAGTATAGTTATTGCTCCTAAAAACGCAATTATTGTTAAATTTTTATACATTATTGTTATATTTGTTAAATATTAAACTTTTAAAAAGTATTTTTGGGTTTATAAAACCAAGCAAATTTACCATATAAATTAATGAGAAATATACTGATTATTGGAGCCGGAAGATCGAGCTCATCGTTGATAAAATATTTACTTGATAAATCTTCTACAGAGAACTTGCATGTGACAATTGGCGATCTTTCAAAAGAAAATGCTGAGAAAAAAATAAACAATCATCCAAACGCTTCTGCAATTAAACTAGATGTTTTTGATGAAGAAGAACGAAAGCTTGCTATTCAAAAATCAGACATTGTTATATCAATGTTACCTGCACACTTACACATTGAAGTAGCAAAAAACTGTATTGAGTTTGAAAAACATATGGTTACTGCATCTTATATTTCAAAGGAAATGCAGGAACTTGATCAGACTGCCAAAGAGAAAGGATTAATTTTCATGAATGAGATTGGATTAGATCCTGGAATTGACCACATGAGTGCAATGGATGTGATTGATAGAATTCGTAAGAATGGCGGAGAAATGTTGTTGTTTGAGTCTTTCTGTGGTGGTCTAGTAGCTCCTGAAAGCGACACTAATTTGTGGAACTATAAATTTACTTGGAATCCTAGAAATGTAGTGTTAGCAGGTCAAGGAGGTGCATCAAAATTTATTCAAGAAGGCTCTTATAAATATATTCCATATCATAAATTGTTCAGAAGAACTGAATTTTTAACTATTAATGGTAGTGGACAGTTTGAAGCTTATGCTAACAGAGACTCTTTAAAATACAGAAGTATTTATGGCTTAGAACATATTCCGACAATGTATAGAGGAACTATAAGAAAAGTTGGTTTTTCAAGAGCCTGGAATGTATTTGTTCAATTAGGAATGACTGATGATACATATACAATTGAAGATTCTGAAAATATGAGCTATCGTGATTTTACAAATTCTTTTTTAGCCTATTCACCATCAGATTCTGTTGAATTGAAATTTCGATCATATTTAAAAATAGATCAAGATGATGTAATGTGGGATAAATTTCTTGAACTCGACCTTTTTAATGCTATTAAAAAAGTAGGTTTGAAAAATGCTACTCCAGCTGAAATTTTACAAAAAATATTAATGGATTCTTGGACTTTAGAAGCTGAAGACAAAGATATGATTGTGATGCATCATAAGTTTGGGTATCAAGATAAAAACGGCAAACATCAAATAGAGAGTAGTATGATTATTAAGGGTGATGATCAAACTTACACTGCTATGGCTAAAACGGTAGGGCTTCCTGTAGCTATGGCTACTCTTAAAATATTAAATGGTAAAATTACCACTCCGGGTGTACAACTACCAATTAATAAAGAGGTATACGAACCTATTTTAAAAGAGTTAGAAGATTATGGTATTAACTTTGTTGAAAAAAATGTTCCTTACTTAGGTTATAACCCTGAGGTTGTTATAGGATAACGGTTGAAACAAAAAAGGGTTGCTTAATTATGTAAAAATAATTTTGCAACCCATATGGTTAAAATTTATTTGGAAGCTTATCTCAATTAAAAATTTATTATGCCCTTACCCATAGAAATCTCAAAAATGAAATTGTTGCTTCACGGACATAAAACAGTTAATTTCTAAAACACCCTACTTTTTTTTTGAAAAAAAATAAAATTTTTATGATACTGTCTATTTAGCACATACAAAGACACTGTATTTCAATTAATTTAGATATTATTTTGATTTAATTTTATATCAAATTTAACCGTTTTTAGCTATGAATGATTTATATTGCTGCAAACATTTTTTTTATGAAAAAGTACATCCTACTTTTATTGATACCTTTTTTTTCATTCATCACAAAATCTGAAGAATCTGATATTATTGGTAAATGGTCTGGAGAAGATAAAGGCGAAATCGGATTTATGACTTTTGATAAAGATGGGTATTTGACAATGGAATTTGAAGGAAAAAAAATGGGTGGCCAAAGTTTTACATTCAAAGGAAAAGAAGCAAAAGCAACCTATAAATTCAATTCTAAAAAAGCACCTTATCAAATAGATATTATCATTTCGTATATGAATGGTGATGTTATCAGAACACTTAATTGTTTGGCAGAATTTCAAGGTAAAAACACCATGAAATTTGGTATAGCTTATAAAAAAACTACGCACTCAACTAAATTTGAGGATTATGAGTCAATTCTACTAACTAGAGTTGAGTAAATTTTAATGTCATCACATGAAAAAATTCTTTGTTTGCTTCTTATTCGTTTGTTATCAATTTATAAACGGTCAATCAAAAACAACTAAAGAGTATGCTATTTTGTTTATAGGTAATAGCCTTACCTACTACAATAATTTACCTAACTTAGTGGTAGAGTACGCTAAGAAAAATAAAGAAATAATTATTACTACTCAAATGATAGCGTTTCCTAACTATGCTATTGAAGATCATTGGAAAGAAGGTAAAATTCAAAAATTACTTAAAAGCAAAAGCTTTGATTATATTATAATTCAGCAAGGTCCTTCTTCACAAGATACTGGAAGAAAAATGTTAGTTGATTATGGAGAGAAACTTCAAAAACTATCTAAATCAAGCAATTCTCAACTTTGCTATTTTATGGTATGGCCTTCTTTAACCTACTATAATACTTTTAACAACGTTATCAAAAACCACAAAGAAGCAGCCAATCTTAATAGTGCAACTCTTATTCCAGTTGGTGAATATTGGAAATCTTATGTTGAAAAAAACAAAGATTATTCATTTTATGGGTCAGACGGATTTCATCCCTCTGAAAAAGGTAGTAAAATAGCTGCAAAAATTATTGTTGATACCTTATTCAGTTCAAATAAGTAAGCGACTTTAGTTCTCTGAATGATTTGCTATAGCATAATCTCCCCAATGCGCTATTGCCTCTAAAAGTGGAATCAACGTTTTTCCAAATTCAGTTAAGGAATATTCTACTTTTAAAGGTGGTTTACTATAAAAAACTTCTCTATGAATCACTCCATCGTCTTGCAATTGTTGTAATTGTAAACTCAACGTTCTCTCTGTTACTGTTCCCATTTTTTTTCGCAACTCGCTGTAACGCAACTTTCCTTCAATTAAATAAAATAAAATTACCGTTTTCCATTTTCCTCCGATAATACCCATTGTCAAACTTGTACAACAGGGATATTCCTTTCCTTTAAAACTATGCATACCTAATTAAATTTATACTATCCTTTTTGACCGTTATTGTGAGAACACAAAACTATAAATAATTTTGTAACTATAATTTTTATAGTTAATATTTTTATGAGTACTACCAATATTACCAAAGAAGAAGTTTTAGAGGCTTTTCAATTTAGACACGCCACTAAAGAATTTGATGCAACAAAACATTTATCTGACGATGAAATTAACTTTATCTTAAAAACTGCTCATTTATCTCCTAGTTCCTTTGGATTTGAGCCATGGCATTTTGTAGTTGTACAAGACAAAGAATTACGTGAAGCTCTAAAGCCCTTAGCTTGGGGAGCTCCATTAAAATTAGATACAGCTAGTCATTTTATATTGGGATTAAGCATGAAATCTCCTATGACTAAATGGGATAGTGAATATATCAATCATATGATGAAAGATGTAAAGCAACTTCCAGAAGATGTTATAGAAATGTATTCTAAATTTTACAGAGAGTTTCAAGAAAGAGATTTCAATTTAGATACTGACAAAAAGCTATTTGATTGGGCTTCTAAACAAACCTACATTGCTCTAGGAAATATGATGACTGCTGCTGCTTTAGTTGGAATTGATAGCTGTCCAATTGAAGGATTTCATGAAGAGAAATTAGAAAAATTATTACAAGACAAATTTGATGTTGACACAACAAAATATGGATTGTCTTATATGGTTGCTTTCGGTTATCGAAAAGAGGAACCAGCTAGAGCAAAATCAAGAAGGAATTTTAAAGATATTGTGAGTTGGAAATAATACTTACATTTTCAAATAAAAATCCTTAGTAAGTTCAATATAGGCATCGGTGTACTGATGCCTTTCTTTTTCAATTACAAGTTCTTCGGAGATTAGCTCATTTTTTTCATAAGAAAACTCTAATAAACTTCTCTTTAATTCTGAGTTTTCGTTACCTCTTACTCTACAAACTCTATTTAAATGTAAATTAAAAGTCAACGCCAACTGAACAAAGCTTTTCTCTTCTTTAAAAGGAATAATAGTAGCAAAAACTCCATTATCTTCTAATAAACTATTAACTCCACTTAATAAATCTTGAAAACTTAACGACGAAGTAAAACGAGCTTCATTTCTAGCATTATTATCAGTTTCATAATCATCTGTATAAAAAGGCGGATTAGAAACAATCAGTTCATACGTTTCTTCTTCTTCACTAAACTCTTCTGCAAATTCTTGAAATGATGCATTGTAACAAAACAAACGATCTCCCCAATCAGATCTCTCAAAATTCTCAACAGTTTGTTCGTAAGCATATTCGTTAATTTCAACAGCATCTATAGTCATAGCATCTGTTCTTTGAGCTAACATTAAAGCAACTACACCTGTTCCGGCTCCAACATCTAATATACTATCTGGAAATTTTGAAATGGAACACCAAGCTCCTAATAAAACAGCGTCTGTTCCTATTTTCATAGCTGTTTTATCTTGGTAAACAGTAAATTCTTTAAACTTAAATGGCTTCATTTAAAACAGGCGACTGATAAGTTTTTCTGCATTAAAAAATAAAAATAGTGCAATTGCTAATAGTATTACCAAAAACAATCCTTTTTTTGGATTAGATTTTTTTCTATTTCCGAAACGTTTCATCTAACGAATATTTTGATTGATTAATTTTTAATAGCTCGTAACATTTCTCTTTTTCCTGGAGGTCCTGGCAATCTTTCTACCAAAAAACCAACTGCTTCCATAGCTCTTCTAACACTTCCTTTGGCAGCATAAGTAACTAAAACACCACCACTTTTCAGAGCTTTAAACATCTTTTCAAAGATTTCTTCTGTCCATAATTCTGGCTGAACTCTTGCTCCAAAAGCGTCAAAATAAATAAGGTTGAAAGCTTCAACATCTTCAATATCTTTAAAAAACTGTTGACGTTTTGTCAAGTAAAAGTTTTCCTGAATTTGATGACGTGTTTCCCAAGAAACCTTGTGTATTTTATTAAAAACACTTGAATTATCTTCCGCTTTTAACTCGGACACATAATTTAATTTATTTATTTCTTCTCCAGCAACAGGATAGGCTTCAACGCCAACATATTCAATTTCTTTATTGGATTCTAAATAGGTAATAAAGCAATTAAGACCTGTACCAAACCCAATCTCTAAAACTGCTATTTTTTCAAGAGAAACATATTCTAAACCATGTTTTATAAAAACATGATAAGCTTCTTGAATAGCTCCATGCTTGGAATGGTATTGTTCATTCCAAGCAGGGAGATGAATGGTTGTTGAACCATCAGAAGTTATGATAATTTCTCTTTTCAAATTATTTTAATAAAACTCCGTGTGCTAGGAACGTTTTTTCCTTTTTTGGCTCAGTAATTTTTGCTATTTCTTCTTCTGATTTACCAGCATCTTTAGCATAATGCTTTAAATCTTCTACAGAAGTTTCTTGAATAAATGCTTTACCTTCTATAATTACTTCTTTACCATTACTATCTAAAGGCATAAAAAAACCATAATCTTTAAAACGAACCATCACCTCTTCAGAATCAGAAACTGGAACTTTCATCCAACATCCTTTTTTAGAACATACTTCGTTAATTTTAGTAGCAAACTTAACTGTTAGCGTATCTCCAATATTCATTGAATTGTACTTTTCATAAGCCTGTTCCTTAGATAAAGCTCCTTCTTCTGAGATTTTTTCCCCAAAAGAAGCGTATGTTACTTCTATAGTTTCTTTTTCAGTTGGTGTTTCTTTTTTCTCAGATTTACAAGAAATTAAAGCTAAAAATAAACCACAAAATAAAATAAGTAAGTTTTTCATTATAAGTTAATTATTAAGTTTCAAGTGGTAAAGATACAACTTTAAACTGCTTTGAATCCTTAAATTACTTCTATAAACTCGTTGCTATTTTGTACTTTAGCGGTATTAACTAAATCTTTATTTATGAGCACTTCAAATATTCAAATTATTCCAATTTCACAATCAAAAATTGATACTGTAGATTTTAACAATTTAGTATTTGGAACTGTTTTTACAGATTACATGTTTGAATGTGATTATAAAGATGGCAAATGGCAAACCCCAGTTATTAAACCTTATGGAGAGATTTCAATGGCTCCTTCAGCTAGAGTTTTTCATTATGGGCAAGCTGTTTTTGAAGGAATGAAAGCGTACAAAGACGAAAATGATGATGTCTTTTTATTTAGACCTGATGAAAATTTTAAAAGAATTAATAAATCATCTGCTCGTCTGGCTATTCCTGAATTTCCTGAAAATTATTTCTTCGACGGTTTAAAGCAACTTTTAAATTTAGATAAAGACTGGATAAAAAAAGGAATTGGTAATTCTATGTACATTCGTCCATTTGTGATTGCAACTCAACCAGCAATTTCTGCCTCTCCTGCAAATGAGTATAAATTCATGATTATCTTGTCTCCTGCTCAAGCTTATTACGCTGGAGAAGTAAGAGTAGTTTTTGCTGAACAATATAGTAGAGCCGCTGATGGTGGTGTTGGGTTTGCTAAAGCAGCAGGTAATTATGCCGCTCAATTTTACCCTACAAAATTAGCTCATGAACAAGGTTTTCAGCAAATTATTTGGACAGATGCCAATTCTCATGAATATTTAGAAGAAGCTGGAACAATGAATATTTTCTTTCGTGTGGGCGATACGCTTTTAACAGCTCCTAATAATGATAGAATATTAGATGGTATTACAAGAAAGTCACTAATCCAACTTGCTGAGGACAATAATATTAAAGTTGAAATAAGAAGAGTTACTGTAGCTGAAATTAAAGAGGCTGCTAGAAAAGGCGAATTAAAAGAGATTTTTGGTTCAGGAACTGCTACAGTGGTAAATCCTATTATTGGGTTTAGCCACGGAGGTGAAAGTTTTGATCTGCCTAAAATCGAAAATTCTTATGCTTTATTCTTTAAAGAAAAGCTTATGAACATTCAATACAATATTTCTGAAGACCCTCATGGATGGAGGCTTAAAATTTAGTTTGCAGATAAGTAATTGATAACGAAAAGATAACATCTGCAATGTTTTTTTATATATTTGTAAAGGTTCGGGACAAAATATTATGAAAAACATTCTAATTACTATTGTTACAATGGCTGTTGCCTTCGGCATCACCTTTTATATATTGACTAATTTTAATCAACAAAACAATGATGAATTAGATTTTCTTGTTGAAGAAAAAACTGCACTAAATTCTAGCACTGATTCTAATGATACTTTAAAAGAAGATGATGCTGACGATTCTGATGATGTTGATAGTACAGATAATTCTGATATAGATACTGACACTAGTAATAATGATCTTTTCCCAGATGTAGCTACCATTTTATCAAACTTTCCAAAATGGGAAACCTATTACATTGATAACATCAACCTGTCTTCTGATTTTATTCCATTGGATAACGAAGGTAAGGAAATTAACAAAGGTGACTTTTTAAGTGATTTAACCTCTGGTAGTTTTGCTCCTCTTAAGTTACTTTCTGCTAATGTAATGTATCAATTATACAAAATCGAAGATGTAAAAAATCCTAAAATAATTACCCATATTAAAGAAGAGGCTGATATAGCATATGCTTACTTTAATCGAATAGGACAAAAATTACCTGAATTTAAATTTTCAGACATTAATGGAAATCGCTTCTCAAGTGCGTCTACAAATGGCAAAATAGTAATAGTAACTTGTTGGGAAATAAATTCTAAAGCAAGCGTTAATGAATTTCCAAAGCTTAATAAGTTGTATGACAAATACGAAGCATATGAAGATGTAGTATTTTTAAGTATGGCTACAGATACATCGGATAAATTACTTCAGTTTTTAACTAAACAAGAATTTAGACATCCTGTAATTGCTAACCAAGAATCTTACATGAAAGACCAAGTACAGGTTCGTCAATTTCCAACTCATTTAATTGTAGATGAAGAAGGAAATATTGAAAAAATGGTGAGTAGCGTATCACAACTTGAAGCTGCTTTAGAAAAAATTGCAGAACCTGATTTAACCAATTTTAATGAGCCAGGAATGTAATTACTCTTGGTTTAGAATTGCTTTAATATTTGGCTTAAAATAATTAGGTCCTTTCATCACCTTACCATCTTCTCGATAAATTGGTTTTCCGTTTTCACCTAGCTTACTCATGTTGCTTTTTTGAATTTCGTTAAAAACCTCATCGATTTTATGTTGCATTCCATGTTCAATAATAGTACCGCATAAGATATATAACATATCACCTAAAGCATCAGCTGTTTCAACTAAATCATTGTTTTTAACAGCTTCAAAATATTCTTCATTTTCCTCTTTCATCAAATTAAAACGAAGTAATTTCCTATCTTCTCCTATTGTTACGGTTGGTTTTTTGTTTAACCCCAAACCAAAAGCTTCATGAAATTCGGTAACTGCTTGAATTTTTTCTTTCATTCTATTCTATTTATTCTATATTAAATATGCTTCTTATTCTCGTTTTAAAAGACTTTTTTCAACAACCAAGCTGGCATAAGCTTTAACGCAAAAGCTATTAATCCCCATCGTTTAGAAATATAAGCCACTCGTTTTTTACGTTTTATAGCATTAAAAATCTGTTTAGCCGCTTTTTCTAAAGGAACCATCCAAAAAATTCCATCTCCAACAGCCATTGCAGTATCTACAAAACCTGGTCGAATATCTGTGATAACAACTTTTTTAGACGTTTTGGTTTTTATGTACAGACTTTCCAAATATGCTTTCTGATAAGCTTTAGATGAAAAATAAGCAGGCGCTCCCCTATTCCCTCGAATGGAAGCTATTGATGAAATACCTGCCAAATGACCATATCCTTGTTTTCTAAATAAATTATACGCTAAATCGTATAGTTTGGTAACCCCTAAAACATTGGTTAAAATTGTATCTTCTTCCTTATCCCACTCTAACTTAGGGTTAATATAAGCTACACCAGAAGACTGAACTATTAAGTCAATTTCTCCAAACTCTTCTACAATTTCATTAAGAACTTTTTCAACTTCATCTGTCTGTTGAATATCATTTTGCTTAATACTAATTTGGTCTGGGTATTTATCTGCTAACTCTTTTAACTTATCTAATCGCCTACCTGTTATGGCTACTTTATAGTTATTTTTAATTAAAACTTCAGTAAGTTCTTTTCCAATACCAGATGATGCCCCAAAAACGATTGCTTTTTTCATTTAATTAGTACTTTTGCTAAAAATACAAAGTTTACAGTAACAAAATTTATATTAAAACAAGTAATTTATGTCTTCACTAATAGCCTTTAAAATGTTTACCACTGGAAGAATTATATTTGCTAGCATCTTTGTAGTTGCTTTTGTTATTTTGATGGTTATTAGTTACAAAAAAGATGCAAAGAATAACAAAAAGCATTATCAGAACTCAGCTTTATACGTTGCCATAGGATTAGCAGTTACAATTGCGCTGTTATTTTTATCAAAGCTTTTAACCCACTAATTATAACGGTTCCACTTCACTTAGTTTATCGTGATCTAAAACTGTATATCCTTCTTCATCTATACTAGAAGACGCCGTATATTTTACATTGGATACAACTTGTGTAAATTTATAGGAAGATGTTTGATATACTTTTTGTCCAAAAGATTCTTCATGGTATTGAACTAATATATATAGACCTGCATTTAAATTTTCTATTTCCTCATTTGAAAGCTTATACAACGGACTATTTTCATCAATCATATGAACGATTGTCCAAATGGTTGGTAAGTAGGTAATCTTTTTTCGTTCAAGGTCTATTGCAAAAAAACTTCTTTTGTATTTGCCGGTTTCTTCGTCTTCTTCATTCATAGATAACGTTACTGAAACCTCTGGTTCTATCATTAATGTTTTTCTACTATTCATCAACCTAAACATTAAAGCTCTACCTTCATTAAATTCTCTTAAAATTAAATTATTACTAAATCGTATCGCTGCTTTTGGTTTAGAAAATCTACCATATAACAATCCAGTTATAAAAGAAAAACTCATTAACCCAATCAATGCCTCAAATGCTGCTATAATATTAGCGGTTATTCCTTTTGGCGCAATACCTCCATAACCAACTGTTGTAAGTGTTTGCGCACTAAAGAAAAATCCATTTAAAAAATCTTGCAATAAAGTTCCTTTCGTTGGAGTGATTTGCTCTATACCTATGATAACATATACTATTCCAAAAAGGATATTAATTAACGTATATCCAAGAACAACAAATAAAAAAAAATTCCACCAGCTTAATCCAATAAAAAAAGTATATAAATCATCAATATTTAATGGCCTATTAACATGAACAATATTGGTTGTCCCGTCTTTATTGATGATCCCTTTAACATTTTTTGCAGAACTATATCCAAAACCTGGATCTTTCGTTTTTTTAGCCATATTCCTTAAGATTCTTGATTATTTTAAAACAACAAGTAGGGACTAAATTACTTATTTGTAACGAAAGCCAAAAACATCTCTAACTCTAATTTTGACCTGAATTAAAACTCCAAACAAATGAAAAATAAATTTTTACTCGCAATTATTGTATGTCTGCTGTCTACAAATTGTTTAACAAGACAAAACTCAACGCTAGCTGAAAGTAGGCCTGGTTTTATCTTATCAATTTTCAACAATTAGTAAAGGATACAATTATGGAATTGGGCTAGTTGCTAATAATGACTTTGGAGATTCTTCTGAAGGGTTTGGTTATATCGCTCAACTTACGTAGCTAGCTCCAGCAGAAATTATTAAAGATGTAATTGATTACGCCTTGACCTTTGATGTTTTAATTAAATATGATATTTCAGTTACAGATGGTTTGGACATTGCACCAAACGCAGGAGTAGGATTTTTAACTGTTCAATTAGACACAGATACTAATGCTGAATTTATTTTGTAGCTAGAGGAACGCTTTCTTATTTCATTTCTGATAGTACTGTTATTGGAGTAGACGTTACTAAACAATTCATAGAAGGCTCTGAAATTTCTGCAAGAGCTTCGATTAGATTCCAAATTTAATTAACCAAATACTGTAATTACGGAAAAAGTAATTAGCCCAAGTTTAGCTCTATTTGTTTCACTTTGTATCATAAGTTGTGGAGAAAGTGATAGCGATCATATAGGAGATGGAATTTCGATCCTACCGAAGTAGCAAACGTTTTAAAAATCAGCAACTAAAAGTAGTTTAAACAACAGTTTTTTAGTTACTGATAATATCAGTTATTATTCAAAGTCTGAATTCGAATAACTTGGAGACCCTCCACTGTTTACACAATGTCTTGCCATATCTGATGCAACATGATACTGACAAGTTTGACCAGACCAGTTACCGCCATCACTAAATTCACATGTAATTGTCAAAATACCTCCTGTAGTATTCTTTAACTTTTCTTTGTCTAGCTCTTTAACTCCATCAATTTTTAAAAAATCTTTTAACATAATAATAATTTTAGATTGCACTTAAATTAAATAAAACCTAATCAAAAACTATTAAAAAAAAGTTAAACTTCATTATATCTAAAACAATCTACAGTATGATCATTTACCATTCCTGTAGCTTGCATATGCGCATAAATAACTGTTGAACCTACAAACTTAAAACCTCGTTTCTTTAAATCTTTCGAAATTTTATCAGAAAGCTCCGTTGTAGCAGGAACTTCTTCTTTGTTTTTAAAAGAATTCTTAATAGGCTTACTATTACAAAAAACCCAAATATACTCTGAAAAACTACCAAATTCTTCTTGTACTTTCATAAAAGCTTGGGCATTCGTGATGGTTGCTTTTATTTTCAGCTTATTTCTTATAATACCCGCATTATTTAATAGTTCTTGACATTTATCGTCGTTGTACTTAGCTATTTTTTTATAGTCGAATTGATTAAATGCTTCTCTAAAATTCTCTCTTTTCTTTAAAATGGTAATCCAACTTAACCCAGCCTGAAAGGTTTCTAAAATTAGAAACTCAAACAAAGTATCATCATCATATACTGGAACTCCCCATTCTTCATCGTGATAGGCTATATATAAGGGATCATCACTTACCCAAAAACAACGTTTCTTCATTTTAAATAATTTTGAGTTAAATTTAATAAAAACAGCTTTAAACAATTTGTATGAAAAAGACTACATTTACGTCTCACAGTATTTAAGAGTATCAATTATGAAGAAAATTTTCTTTCTGTATATTACAATTATGTCTTCTTTTATTAGTTTTTCTCAGGTTTTTGAACCTGTAAAATGGAAAACTAGTATTGAAAAAATAACTGAGGAAGAATTTTATTTAGTAGCTACAGCAACTATTGATAATGGCTGGCATTTATATGCACAAGAAATTCCTACGGGAGGACCAAGACCTACCATTTTTACATTTGAACCTAATGAAAGTTATGAACTTATTGGAAAAACATTAGAGGAAGATGGAATAACTGAAGATGATAAAATCTTCAAAATGAAGATTAAATATTTTGCTTATAAGACTACTTTTAAACAAAAAATTAAACTAATAGATAAGAAAGCTAAAATCAATGGTCAAGTTCAGTTTATGGTCTGTGACGATACTCGTTGTTTGCCTCCTAAAACAGAAGATTTAATTTTTGCTTCTGGAAAGACAAATACCGCACAAAATCAAAACACTGGAAAAGCTGATGTAAGTGATGCTGAAGCTTCTGAATTATTGTACGGAATTTCAAACGATGAGTTACAACAGCCTGTTACAGATATTAACAATTTGAATTCCAATTCAGATAATTCAAATGTTAAAAAGAAAAACAAATCATCTTCTTTATTAAGTATTTTTGGTTTAGGTTTTTTAGGCGGTTTATTAGCCTTACTAACACCTTGTGTATTTCCAATGATTCCTTTAACTGTAAGCTTTTTCACAAAGAAAGATACTTCTAAAGGATCTGGAGTTTCTAAAGCTGTTTTGTATGGATTTTTTATTTTAGCTGTATACTTATTATTGAGTATTCCATTTCACTTATTAGATTCAATAAATCCAGACATCTTAAATGAAATCTCTACCAATATTTGGTTAAACATAATTTTCTTTATTGTTTTTGTGTTTTTTGCCGGTTCGTTTTTTGGATACTACGAATTAACATTGCCTAGTAGTTGGACAAATAAAACAACAGCTGGAGAAGGTTCTGGTGGTATTATTGGCGTCTTTTTTATGGCGCTAACATTAGCAATTGTATCTTTCTCATGCACAGGTCCAATTTTAGGTTCACTACTTGCTGGGTCTTTATCTTCTGATGGAGGTGCTTGGCAGTTAACTTCAGGAATGGCAGGATTTGGCGTAGCATTAGGGTTGCCTTTTACTCTATTTGCCATGTTCCCGAACATGTTAAAATCCTTACCAAAATCAGGTGGATGGATGACTACTGTAAAAGTTGTTCTAGGTTTCTTAGAATTAGCCTTAGCTTTTAAATTTTTATCAAATGCCGATTTAGTAGCTCACTGGGACTTATTAAAAATAGAACCTTTCTTACTTATTTGGATTCTCATTTTTGCTGGGCTAGCCCTATACCTTTTTGGTAAGATTAAATTCCCGCACGATTCTCCGATGCAAAAAATTGGTATTACTAGAATCCTAATTGGTATAGCTTCATTTGCTTTTGCTATCTATTTAGCTACTGGTTTTAGGTATAATGAAGAAACTAAAACATTTACACCACTATCGTTATTAAGTGGTTTAGCACCTCCTGTTGGGTATAGTATTTTACATCCTAATAGCTGTCCGAATAATTTAACTTGCTTTAAAGATTTAAAAGAAGGCTTAGAGTATGCTAAAAAGGAAAACAAACCAATCATGTTAGATTTTACAGGATATGCTTGTGTAAATTGTCGCAAAATGGAAGAGCATGTTTGGCCAATTCCGAAAGTAGATAATGTTTTACGTAATGATTATGTATTGATTTCGCTTTATGTTGATGATAAAAAAGAACTTCCTAAAGAAGAACAAATTGTAGTTAACAGGATTAATGGAGGAACTAGAAAACTAACAAATTACGGACATAAATGGTCTCATTTTCAAACAATTTTCTTTAAAACGAATACACAACCGTATTATGTTTTATTGAGCTCTGATGGGAAACAAATTTTAAATGAACCTGTTGGATATACACCTAATGAAGATGAGTATTTAAACTGGTTATTAGACGGAAAAGAGAAGTCAAAAAACACTTTAAATAATCTATTCAACCAATCAGATTTATTAAAATAACAAAAGATTAACGTCTTTTAAAACAAAGAGATACATTGTAGTGATGTATCTTTTTTTTATCTTTATAAGAGATTGTTAACTATGAATATAAAAATTCAACATATCATTTACCTTTCCTTTGCACTTATGTTAACTTCATGCGGTTCAATTTCAAAAAATAAGGAATACACTGTTAAGGAAGAACCAGTTGTGATAAGAAATGATAGTGTTGAATATGAAATAACTATCATAGATCCTGGTTTTAATAATTATTTAGTAACCGTAGCAAGACCACCAGGCTATCATTCACAGATATTCCTTGAAAACAAAAATCGTTTCTATGTGTCTATCTGGAATTCTAGAGTTAACAATCCTTCGAGATTTAACCCTAATATATATGAAAACATCATACTGTATGATCCTCATGTAGATTATGGTTATGACGTAAACTACAAGCTCTTCAATTATTTTGAATTTGCCCAACAAAAGTACCGTATGAGACTACAATGGTAGAATCGTACTAAAAACGTATATTTGCACCCGAATTTTAACACTAAAAAATGAAGTTTTTACGCAATCTATTAGCCTCTATATTAGGTTTTTTTATAAGTCTATTTATTTTATTTTGCTTTTTCTTATTAATTGCTGCGATTGCTGGCGGTGGTGAAGAAATAGTAGTGAAGCCAAATTCGGTTTTAGAATTAGATTTAACCAAACAAATTAAAGATTACGCTCCCAAAGACACAAGTCCGATTGCGCAAGCTTTAGAACTTGATGAAGAAAAATTATCACTTGATAAAATATTAAATGCTATTGACAATGCTCAATTAGATAGTAATATTAAAGGAATAAGCATCAAAACAAATTACATAAGTGCAGGAATGGCTCAAACACAAGCTATTCGAAAAAAACTAGAAGAATTTAAAGAATCTGGAAAGTTTATATATGCATACAACGATATTTATACTCAAAAGAATTACTATGTAAGTTCAGTTGCTGACAGCTTATTTTTAAATCCTGTTGGGCAGATTGAGTTTTCTGGTCTTTCTACAGAAATTCTTTATTACAAAGATTTTGAGGACAAATATGGTGTTAAAATGGAAGTTATCCGTCATGGTAAATATAAAAGCGCTGTTGAGCCTTATCTAGATAATAAGATGAGTGACGCAAACAGAGAGCAAATCACTTCTTTCTTAAACTCTATTTGGTCTGAATTTACAGATAACATTAGTAAGAGCAGAAAGATTTCAGTTGAACAACTAAATGCTATTGCCGACAACACCGAAGGAAGAAATGCAGAACTTGCTTTAAAAAACAAACTTGTTGACGGAATTATTTATAAAGACCAATATCTAGAAAAATTAGAAAACGCTGTAGGTTCAAAGCCAAACACCATTGATCTTATTGATTATATCAAATCAGGAAAAGGAAGAATCTCATCTACTGCAAAAGATAAAATTGCTGTTATTTATGCACAAGGACAAATAATGTATGGTGAAGGTAATGAAGATATTATTGGACAAGGCATTATTAATAAAGCAATTAAAAAAGCAGTTAAAGATAAAAGTGTAAAAGCAATTGTATTACGCGTAAATTCTCCTGGAGGTAGTGCCTTAGCTTCAGAATTAATTTGGAGAGAGTTAGAACTAGCTAAAAAAGAAAAACCTTTGGTAGTGTCTATGGGTAATTTAGCCGCTTCTGGAGGTTATTATATTGCTTGTAATGCTGATGTTATTGTTGCAGAACCAACAACCATTACAGGTTCTATTGGTGTGTTTGGTGCAATTCCTAATGCTTATGAATTATCAAAGAAAATGGGAATTAATGCGGAGCAAGTTGCTACTAATAACAGTGCAAAATATAGCTTATTTGAACCTATGGATAAAAAGTTTTATGAAGTTACTAAAGAAGGAGTGGAACAAATCTACACCACTTTTGTTAATCGCGTAGCTACAGGAAGAAAAATGAGTTTTGAAAAAGTTGATGCTATTGCTCAAGGAAGAGTTTGGACTGGTAAAGAAGCTTTAGAAAATGGATTAGTTGATGAATTAGGTGGTTTACAAGATGCCATTAACGTTGCAGTTCAATTATCTGACATTAAAAGTTACAGAATTAGAAATTATCCAGATTATAAAAAGGATTTAAAAGAAATGCTAAACTTCTCTCCTTTTGGAAAAGTGAATAAAGAAGAAATTATAAAAGAAGCAATTGGAGATGAAAATTACGAATTGTTTTATCAGATAAATCAATTTAAGAATATGGAAGGTATCCAAGCAAGAATGCCTTATATAATTAACATCAAGTAAAGCTGTATTAATTTACTGAGAGAAAAGAATAAAAAAAGAAGAGTTAATGTAATCGATAGTAACTCTTCTTTTATATGTATATATACTTTAATAAAAAACGCTTTGTAATTGTACAAAGCGTTTTTTAAATTATTACTACATTTCTCTTATTTCTTACAAAGAAAAGGCAGCTTTTACTTTATCTACATAATCAAGCTTCTCCCAAGTAAACAATTCAACTTCTACTTGTTTAGTTTCTCCATTAGGTTGTTCAAAAGTTTTTGAGATTACTTCATTCTTACGTCCCATATGTCCATAAGCAGCAGTTTCGCTATACATTGGCGTTCTTAACTTTAAGCGATCTTCAATAGCATGAGGTCTCATATCAAAAATTTCTGAAACTTTTGCCGCAATTTGCCCGTCAGTTAAATCAACCTTAGCTGTACCGTACGTATCTACAAAAATACCCATTGGCTCAACAACACCAATTGCATATGACACCTGAACTAAAACCTCATCTGCTACACCAGCAGCTACTAAGTTTTTAGCAATATGACGTGTAGCATACGCAGCACTTCTATCTACTTTACTAGGATCTTTACCTGAAAAAGCTCCACCTCCGTGTGCCCCTTTTCCTCCGTAAGTATCTACAATAATCTTACGACCAGTTAATCCAGTATCTCCATGAGGACCACCAATTACGAATTTCCCAGTTGGATTGATGTGATACTTAATATCATCATTAAAAAGTGCTTGAATTTGTGAAGGTAATTTTGCAATTACTCTAGGCATTAAAATTTCTTTAATGTCTTTTCTAATTTTAGCTAACATTTCATCATCCCCAGCAAAATCATCATGCTGAGTAGAAACTACAATAGCCTCTACTCTTTGAGGAACGTTATCATCAGAATACTCAATAGTTACTTGACTTTTAGCATCTGGACGTAAATATTTAATTTCGTTTCCTTCTCTTCTTAAATCAGCTAACTCTTTTAAAATTAAATGAGATAAATCTAACGCTAGAGGCATAAAGTTTTCTGTTTCGTTAGTTGCATAACCAAACATCATTCCCTGATCACCAGCACCTTGGTCTTCTTTTTTTGCTCTATCTACTCCTCTATTGATATCATCAGACTGTTCATGTATTGCTGAAAAAACTCCACAAGAGTTTCCATCAAACATATATTCACTCTTTGTATAACCAATCTTATTAATTACGTTTCTTGCAATTTTCTGAACATCTAAATAAATATTCGACTTTACTTCACCTGCTAAAACTACTTGTCCTGTAGTAACTAGTGTTTCACAAGCTACTTTTGAATTAGGATCAAAAGCTAAAAAGTTGTCTATTAAAGCATCACTAATTTGATCAGCTACTTTATCTGGATGTCCTTCAGATACACTCTCTGATGTAAAAAAATATGACATATTTTGTTGTTTATTAAATTAGTAAGAGAAAAGTTGGTCGTAAAAGAAGCCAAACATTACTGCTTTAGCATTTTTTTACGAGGTTGCAATCATAACCAAATCTTTCCTCTAAGGTTGCCAGCAAATTTACTATTATTATCTAACTATAAAAATAACTGAGCAAACATATTTATAAAATTGATTTATAGATAAGAAAAACCAATCTTTTTAAGATTGAGAATAGAAAAATAAATTAGTACATTTGTAAGCATTAACGATTAAAGACAAAAGAATGGCATTAGAAATTACAGATACAACATTCGAAGAGACAGTATTGAAGTCTGATAAGCCGGTATTAGTAGATTTTTGGGCAACTTGGTGTGGACCTTGTAGAATGGTTGGGCCAATCATTGACGAAATCAGTAAAGAATACGAAGGTAAAGCGGTAGTTGGTAAAGTAGATGTAGATGCAAATCAAGAATTTGCGGCTAAATATGGAGTTAGAAACATTCCTACTGTTTTAGTTTTCAAAAACGGAGAGGTTGTTGCTAAGCAAGTTGGAGCTGCTCCTAAAAAAGCATACACAGATAAAATTGACGCTGCATTATAAGTAGAAAAAAATTATTCTATAAAAAAGGTTTGACAAATGTCAAACCTTTTTTATTTTCGGTAAATGGCTATAAATCTTTCTGAATTACAATCATCTGAAATAAAAAACCTTGACCTTTTAGCAAAACAAGTTGTAGAAGGGTTTATTACAGGTATGCATAAAAGTCCGTATCACGGATTTTCAGTAGAATTTTCTGAGCATAAATTATATAATAAAGGTGAAGACACTAAGCATATTGACTGGAAGTTATATGCGAAGACAGAGAAATTATATACCAAAAAGTATGAAGAAGAAACTAATTTAAGATGTCATATTATAATTGACAACTCTTCTTCTATGCATTATCCAATAAAGAAGACTCAGCATTTAGATGATTTGAATAAAATTGGTTTTTCTATAGTTGCAGCTGCTTCTTTAATAGAATTATTAAAAAAACAGCGAGATGCAGTTGGTTTAAGCGTGTATTCTGATTCCTATGAATATTATGCTCCAGAGAAAGTAAGTGATCGACATAGAAAATTGTTGACACATCAATTAGAAACCTTGTTAAAACAACCAAAACAATCTAAAACAACAGAAACATATCAATATCTGCATGAGATAGCTCAAAAAATTCATCGTAGATCAATGATTTTTTTATTTACTGATATGTTTCAGCCTTCAAAAGATAATGAAGAACTATTTGATGCACTACGACATTTAAAGTATAATAAACATGAGGTTATTTTATTTCATACGTACGACAAACTTTTAGAATTTAATTTTGATTTTGAGAATTCACCCAAAAAATTTGTTGATGTTGAGTCTGGACAAGAAATAAATTTATACGCAGAGACTATTAAAGAATCTTATAATAAAGCTGTTACGGATTTTTTTGACAGTTTAAAAAACAAATGTTTACAGTATAAAATTAATTATGTGCCTGTAGATATTAGAGAAAATTACAATAAAATACTCACCACTTATTTAGTGAGTAGAAATAAATTTTAAAATTTTTTAAAAAAAAGTTTGCAGAAACAAAAAAGCATGTTATATTTGCACCCGCAATAACGCAACGGTCTGGTAGTTCAGCTGGTTAGAATACATGCCTGTCACGCATGGGGTCGCGGGTTCGAGTCCCGTCCAGACCGCAAAAAGCTCTCAAAATTTTGAGAGCTTTTTTTATTTAAGTTGTCTCGTCCTGAAATAAGTTGACACAAATTAGACTTATTTTATGAATAACAATGTAGACAAGAAAAAGCGTACCCAGCGTGATTACAATTTAGGCTTTAAATTAGCTGTAGTTTCCCAAGTAGAAAAAGGCGAGTTAACTTATAAACAAGCTCAGAAGAAGTATGGTATTCAAGGGAGGAGTACCGTTTTGGTTTGGCTGAGAAAACATGGTATCTTAGATTGGAGTAAACCTGCCTTACTAATGAAATCAACATTCAAAGAAACACCTGCACAAAAGATTAAGCGATTAGAACGCGAGTTAGAAGATCAGAAGTTAAAGAATCAGATTCTTAATACCATGATTGATATCTCCGATAGTCAATATGGGACTTCTATTAGAAAAAAGTATTTATCTCAACAATCCAACGCATCAGACAAGAACAAAGAATAAGTTTATCTCGTTGTTGTCGATTGTTTGAGATATCAAGACAAGGATTCTATCAAAGTATTAAGCGTGAGGAAGCTCGAAGAGCAGAACGTTCTAAAATCAAACCTTTAATTGTCCAAATACGTATGCAAATGCCTAGGATAGGTACCCGTAAGTTGTATTATTTGTTAAAGGATGAGTTTAATGATCGAGGGATAAAAATAGGTAGAGATGCCCTATTTGATTACTTGCGTTCAGAATCTATGTTGATCAAACCTAAAAAGAATTATACCAAAACTACTAACTCTAAACATTGGTTACGCAAACATCCAAATCTGATTAAAGATGCTAAGGCAGTGCACCCAGAACAATACTTTGTCAGCGATATCACCTATATTAAAAGTAGAGAACGAACCCATTATTTATCTTTGGTAACCGATGCTTTTAGTAGAAAAATTATGGGATATCATTTAAGCGATGATATGAGTGCAGAAAATGTAGTTAAAGCGTTAACTATGGCCATTAAAAATAGAATTACATCTGAACCAATGATTCATCATTCTGATAGAGGACTACAATACTGTTCAACAGTATATCAAAGTAAGCTAGAAAAACAAGGAATAAAAGCATCAATGACAGATGGATATGACTGTTATCAAAATGCTATAGCAGAAAGAATCAATGGAATTTTGAAACATGAATTTTTAATGTATAAATGTAATACAAGAAAGGAACTGGAAAAACTTATAAAACAATCAATAAATGTTTATAATAATTTAAGACCTCACTTGAGTTTGAATATGAAAACTCCTAATTTTATACACAACAAAAAACCAGAGAAGGTACCTTCTCTAGTTTAAATATTTTTTTTTAACTGTCAACCTATTTTAGGACGACTCAAGTAATCTGGCATTTTTTAATTCTTTTAAGTCCATTACCTATTATCATTTGTTATTGTAATTGGAAGGCTTTCTTGAGAACCATACAGCTTAATTTCTTTAATATCTGCAGGCATATTAAATCCGTTTTCAATAATCACGTTTTTAACATTCTTAATTACTTCACTTTTTGTTTCTAATGCACCTCTTTTATACTCTTTTGTCTTCGTCCAAAAAATAACTTTAAGATTAACTGTGCTAACCCCTAATTCATCCACTGTAACAAAACTTTGATGTTCTTCTGTATTGATTACACCAATTGTATTAATTACTACTTCTAAAATGACCTTTTTAGCGATATCAATATCATCTTCATAATCTATACCAACTAAGAAATCATTTCTATAAAATCCATCTTCGGTATAATTATAAACTGCTTTCTTTATAATATCACTGTTGGGTATGTACACATCTCTACCGTCAAATGTTTTAAGCTTTGTATATCTAAACTCTAAAGCTTTTACCTTACCAAAAATAGTATCGATTTTTACCGTATCATTAATTCCAAATGGACGTTTAAAAGATAAAATAACTCCGGAAATAAAATTCTCTCCAATATCTTTAAAAGCAAAACCTATAATAACTGTTGATGCTCCTACCGCCGTTAAAAGTCCAGTAGCTACTCCCTCCAACCCAACTACTTTCATGGCAAACATTATGACTAAAATTAACAGCCCTAATTTTATGGTTTTACTTAAAAAATTGACCATAAGTGGGTCTTCTGTTTTATTTGAAATTGTTTTTCGAAAAAAGTTAGTAATAACTCTAGCCAACATAAATCCGGCAGTAATTATTACAATCCCTAAAATAATTTGCGGAACTTGTTCTATAAAATAATTCCAACTTTCTATAAATGACTTTTCTATCTTTTTTAATGTGGGTTCAAAATCCATGTTTTTGTGCTTAAGTGTTTATTTAATTTTATTTAAAAATTGACCAAAAAAAAGACAGTTTACAAACTGTCTTTTAATACGTTATTTCCTCAGTAATTACATTTTAAAACTTTCGAAAATTGCATATTCTGTATCACCTTTTAACTTATCATAATACTCTAATACAAAATCGTTATTGCTATTAAAATACCCTACACCGTTAAAATCATTACCTGTAACAATATAAAATCTGTTGTTTCTAGATTTATAGGCTTTAGCTGAATTTACAGTATTACTATTGGTACTATAAGAGATTAATAAATTATTTTTCTCTACTTGAAAATTATATTTTCTTCCCTTGTATTTATAGTATTTTATAATAGTAGTTTTATCATAAAATGGATCCATATCATTATCAATCATAATGATTTTATCTACTGATACTGGTGACGCCACTCTATCCTGATTTAATTGATGCTTTTGTTTTGGGTCAAATTTGTTTTTTTGAGCTTTTCTAGTAATCACTTTTACTTTGGTACTATATAAAGTTCCATCTTCACTAACCTCTGGATTTTCAACTACTTCAGTTGACTCAATAACATCGGTTTTCTGTGCATTTACAAAACTAATTACGCTAATTAATAAGGTTGTTAAAATTATTTTTTTCATTACTTTAAATTTAGATTACAAGTAATTTCTTTAGGAAGATGCTTACTATATGACATCTTTAATTTTATTGATTTATTGGTTGTTTTCTTTTCGAAGATATTCTTCTCGATACTGAGCTTTTTGCATTTGTTCTCTTTTTTCAACAGAAGGCTTTTTAAATTCTTTCCTCTCTCTTAATTCTTTTAAGATTTGAGTTTTACTGAATTTCCTTCTATATCTTTTTATAGCTCTATCTATGTTTTCATCTTCTTTAACTAAAATTCTTAACATGCTATATCTTTTATGGTTCGATACAAAAGTAGCGCAGCATTACAGTTCTTCTTGGTTCATTTCGTTTATTCCTTTGCTCATTTCATAATTTATTAACTTTTTTGAGTAAATTCTTTAGTAATTTTTTATCTATATAATTAATATGATATATAATCACTAAAAACAAATCTCTTTAAGCTTTTTAAAAACAACATAACTATAAATTATTCAAACTGCCAACGAAGCTATGATTTAACGCAAAAAGAAAGACTTAACTGAAATGAGCAAAGGAATAAATGAAATGAATTAATCTCAAGTACATCTACTTCATAATTTTGTAGAGAAACTTATTAAAACAGAATACAATGAAAAGAGAACATGAAAACTTTAAGTTTATAAAAAACGATTTACAACAAAAGAATAGGAATTATATATTTCAGAATAACAAGGTAACACGATTAGGATTTTACATCGTTTTAACTTGCTTATTTATTGGAGTTTCAATGATTGTTGCATTCACAATATCCTAAGGTTTTGAAGTATAAATTATCAAACATAGCGAGTAAAACACTACTAACAGAAGAACTAGGTCTTTCATTAAAATATCCTGCTCTGTATAAGCCTAGGTTAAAAATTGATGGTAATAGAGAACAGACTATTTCCATAATAACTATGGATGATCCAAATGTTATAATTCCAGGAATTTGGGGTATTCTACCTCAAAATTATGAGGGTAGTTGGAAAACTTTTCAAAAATTAAAAACTACACTTCATGTATCCAAAGAAGAACTATTCACAAACACATTATACAGAGAGGCCTCAATGGAACGTAGATGTTTAATTATTGTAACTGGGTTTTACCTGTATTATCTCAAAGGTGCAAAAGTCAAAAATTATTTAGTAGAGAAAGATCCGTTGCATCCTTTTTATTTAGCTGGAATATACAACATATTAGAAGACGGCTTCATAACTTGTTCAGTAATTAACACTGAAACAAACGATGAATTAACCTCTATGAATAATTTATATGAATTCATGCCTCTTGAACTCCCAAAACTTCTAAAAAATCATTGGTTAAACAAAGAATCTACTTTGGACGAAATCAAACAAATTTTATCTAAACCTTATTCTTCGAGATTAGCCGTTAACAAAATAGCTTCTCGGTAATGATTTTAGCAATAATAGTATATGTAGTTAGTGCCCTATGGGGAATATACAATGTTCTATTATACGGAACTAGACCCTCAAGATCAATAGGTTGGTTATTAGTTATTATTGGTTTTCCATTCATAGGAATAGTTATATTCATAATTTTTGGAATTAATCGTAAAGAATATAAATTTTATAAACTAAATTTTAACGCTAAAAGAAAGCTATACGATTTAAATCACAAAAGTGATGTAATAGAAAACTTTACACATCAATTTGATTCCTCAAAATTTAATGAAATAGGTAAATTACTTAGAAAAAGTTCTGGATTTCCAGTAGTCAAAAACAATAAAATTAAATTATTGAATGACGGAGAAGCTACATTTGAAGAGCTATTTGAAACTTTTTCTAAAGCAGAAAAATTCATCCATATTCAATACTACATTATAGAAAAAGGCGAACTGTTAGATAAATTTATCGAATTATTTACAGAAAAAATAAAATCAGGAGTTGAGATTCGAATTTTATATGACGCACTTGGCAGCTACAAATGGAAAAATAAATCCGTAAACAACTTAATTCGTTTAGGTGCCAAGGTATATCCAATTTTACCTTTAAAAATAAACACCATTTTATCTACACTAAATTATAGAAACCATCGAAAAATAGCCATTGTTGACGGTGTAATTGCGTTTACTGGAGGTGTAAATATTTCTGATAAATACATTAAATCAAAATCAGAATTAGGAAAATGGGACGATACACATTTAAGAATTGAAGGTCCAATTGTTGATCATATTCATAGAGTTTTTACTAAAGACTATTATTTTGCAAGCGGAAAAGAATTATTAAACAACAAATATCTTCCTGTACAAGAAGAAAAAGGTAATACCATTGCTCAAGTTATTGTTGGTGGTCCTGATTTGGATTATCATTCCATCTTACATCAGTATTCTATGATGATTCATCAAGCCCAAAAAAGCATCTTAATAGAAAATCCATATTTTATTCCAAATAGAACCTTAATGGAAGCCATGAAAATGGCTGTTTTACGCGGAGTTTCTGTTACTTTAATGGTACCAAAGAATAATGACAGTACTATAGCTAAATACAGTATGCATAGTAATTTTGAAACGTTGTTAGAGACTGGTGTTGAAATATGTATTTTAAAAAAACGTTTTTCTCATAGTAAACTCATAATCGTAGATGAAGAAATAGCTTCCGTAGGTTCTGGAAACTTTGATTATAGAAGTTTTGAGCATAATTATGAAATCAATACTATGCTTTATGATGAAGAAATAGCAAAAGAGCTAACTAAAAATTTCAACACTAGTAAGGAAAGTTGTGAAATACTTGAATACGAAACGTTTAAAAACCGATCTGTTTTTAAGAAACTTTTAGAAGGCTTTGCTAAAATTTTCAGTCCTTTATTGTAACCTTTCTCCTAAATATTCTTTAGCCTTTTTATAAATTTTATCTACCTGTTTTTTGTCAAAACCACTAAATTCTTCCAAAGGAAAACAAACCGTAGCAAAAGTTTCAAAAAACTTATATTCTTCCGAAGCTAGAGATAATAATTTAAATGAATGTTCTAAAACTCGCAAAGTAGAATTTAATTCATTATTCCTTTTAGACGAAGGATACACTACATAACTACCAACTACTGGATATTCCGACTCTTTAAATGGTGTTAACGGGAAATTATCCAATACACCACCATCAGAATACAACTGTTTATTAATATGTATTGGATTGAATAATCCTGGAATTGCACATGAAGCTAATACTGGTTTTTTTAATTCTCCTTCACTAAAATAATTAGTTACTCCTTTATTTAAATTTGTAGTAGATATGTATAAAGGAAATAACAATTCTTCAAAAGTTTCTTTGATTTTTCCGTCTAGTAATTTGCCGTAATTTTCTGAATTAAAAATACCTGCTTTTGCAAAAGTTATCCATGAATATTGAAATATATCTGTTGATTTGAAAAATTCTAACATTTCATCTGTAGAAATTCCAGATGCATACATGGAACCAACTAATGAACCTGCGCTACAAGCAGAAATTGCATTGATTTTAATATTTCTTTCTTCTAAAGCTTCAATTAAAGGTATATGAGCAACACCTTTCATTCCACCACCACTTAATACTAAATTTACAGGAACATTATTATCTAATTTATCCAGCTTATGTATTGTACATTGAAAGGCTTCTTTAACTATCATCGGTAGTAAAATTAAGATTACGGTTATCTTTTAAAGTTAATCATTTTTCAATGTTATTTTTCTTCAAAAAGCATCATCTACTATTAAAAAACCTAATATTACCTTCTCAATTACCATTCATTTGATATGAGCTAACATCTGTATTAAATGAACTAAACTCAACTCTATCTCATTTGTACTTTTGAAGTGAACATTAAAACATATTTATCATGAAACATTTAAGGAGAGTGATTATTAGTACAGCTTTATTAATGACTTCTTGTTTATACAGTCAAAGTATTTCAAAAAATGCATTAGGTATTCGAGTTGGAGATAATGACGGATTTGGAGGAGAAATTTCTTACCAACGTTATTTAAAAAGTAATAATCGACTAGAATTAGATTTAGGATTCAGAAACTCCAGAGATGTAGAAGCTTTTAAATTAGTTGGACTGTATCAATGGGTTTTTACATTAGAAAATCGATTTCATTGGTATGTAGGCGCAGGTGCAGGAGTTGGTTCTTATGAAAACCCTATAAATAGCGGAGCTTTTGCTTTAGTAGCTGGTAATTTAGGTATTGAATATGACTTAGAAATACCTTTGTTAATCTCCTTAGATATTCGACCTGAGTTAGGGTTTAATGATGAATTTAGTGACGATTTAGATTTTGATATCGCACTTGGTATTCGTTACCAGTTTTAATCTTACAGATGTTAATCGATATGCATCTCTAAAAATAGTGTCGAATAACTTTAAAACCAAATAATATGCAGAATTATACAGCACAAGTAGCAACCAAATTAAATAATTTATTAGAAAAAAATTATGATGCTGAGAAAGGATATAGAACAGCAGCAAAAAATTCTAAAAGTAATATATTAACTGACTTCTTTGAAAGAAAATCTAATGAGCGTGAACGCTTTGGACAAGTTTTAAAGAATGAAATTAAATCATTCGGAGAAAACCCAAATGAAGAAGGTAGTTTAAAAGGTACAGCTCACAGAACTTGGATGAATGTAAAAGCATTCTTAACCCCAGAAAATGATGAAGCTATGCTCGAGGAAGCTTTACGAGGAGAACAAGCTACTATTGATGAGTACAACGAGGTTATCACCTCAGAAATTGAGCTCCCACAAAGCACTAATAGAATTCTAAAAAATCAAAGAGATGAAATTTTAAAAGACGCTCTAAATATTAAACAATTAGACGATTTACAGAAGCATATCTCTTAATCCCCCCTTCATACTGAGTTAAAAAGTATAACTTTTTAACAATTTAAGAAAAGCTCCATAAATTGGAGCTTTTCTTTGTTTCATTGTAAACAAGACTTACAAAATTGTTAAATAAACACCTTACGAAATCGATACCTTAAAAAAATCGAAAAAAAAATTTGCTTAACTAAAATTAATTTTCAAGATTTGTTACCAACAAAATAACAACGAAGAAGTTATGTTACAAAACGTATGGCAAGGTTTCTATTTTTACTTTTACTTTTATAGTAAGAGGAGAGACTTTGTGTTATGTGTTTAGGTAGCTATAAAACAATATAAATATAAAGTCTCGATTGCATCGAGGCTTTTTTTTTGATGTAAAATGAAGAAAATAGCCATCCAAGGAATAGAAGGTAGCAACCATCATATTGTTGCAACGCAATTTTTCGATAAGCAGATATTACTCAAAGAATGCTTGTCATTTGATGTTCTTGTCGATAGTTTACTAACCAATGAATCGGACCAAGCAATTATGGCTATTGAAAACACAATAGCAGGTTCTATCATTCCAAACTACGCCTTGATTGATAAAAATAACTTACATATTTCAGGAGAATATTACCTACCAATTCACCACCACTTGATGGCTTTACCCAATCAGAATATAAATGAAATTACTGAAGTTTGCTCACACCCAATGGCATTGTTACAGTGTAAGGAATTCTTTAAACAACATAAGCATATTAAATTGGTAGAAGATGTTGATACTGCTGAGATTGCCAAACGAATTTCTGAAAAACAATTAAAAGGCGTAGCGGCAATTGCGCCCAAAATAGCAGCCGATATTTTTAATCTAGAAGTCATAGAAGACGAGATTCAAACCATAAAAAACAATGCAACTCGATTTGTAATTCTACAAACTTCAAAACCAGCAAACGGAATCGAATCTATTAACAAAGCTTCTTTAAAATTCGAGTTAGATCATAAGAGAGGAAGTTTAGCTGCTGTTTTAAATGTAATGAGTGATTGTAAATTGAACCTAACAAAAATTCAATCTTTACCTAAAATTGAAACTCCTTGGAAATATTCATTCTTTGTAGATGTTACTTTTGACAGCTATGAAGATTACAAAAAAGCCAAAGCCATTATAGAAATTATGGCCACAGATTTTAAAATATTAGGTGAATACAAAAACGGAAGATCATGATAACATTCGCAAACCGTTTACAAACTGTTGAAGAATACTACTTCTCAAAAAAATTGAGAGAGGTAAGAGAATTGGTTGCTAAAGGAAAACCAATCATTAACATGGGAATTGGAAGTCCAGATCTAGCTCCTCCTACTGAAGTAATTACAGCAATTACAAAAAGTATGTTAGAAGCGGGCGCACATAAATACCAAAGTTACCAAGGAATCCCTGAGTTTAGAACCGCAATTAGCTCATTCTATAAAACTAACTATAATGTGAATCTAAATCCAGATTCTGAAATCCTTCCATTAATGGGAAGTAAAGAAGGGATTATGCATATTTCGTTAGCGCTTTTAAATGAAGGAGACAGTGTTTTAATTCCAAATCCTGGATATCCAACATACAGTTCGGTAACTAAACTTTTAGGAGCCAAGCCTGTTTTTTACGATTTAGTTGAAGAAAACGACTATCAACCAGATTTTACGGCATTAGAGAAAGAGAACCTAAGTAACGTAAAATTAATGTGGATTAATTATCCGCATATGCCAACAGGAACAAACGCTTCTAAAGACACTTTCAAAAACATTATTGAATTTGCTAAAAAGCATAATATTATTGTTGTAAATGATAATCCGTATAGTTTTATTTTAAACGAAAATCCGACTAGTATTTTACAAGTTAATGGAGCTATGGATATTGCTTTAGAATTAAACTCTCTAAGTAAATCTTTCAATATGGCAGGTTGGAGAGTGGGAATGTTATCAGGAAAACAAGAATTCTTAAATGAAATTTTAAAAGTAAAAACCCAGATGGATTCTGGAATGTTTTACGGAATTCAAAAAGGAGCGATTGCTGCATTACAACTTTCAAAAGAGTGGTTTACTAGTATTAATTCAATTTACGAAACAAGAAGAGCATTAATCCATGAGCTTGTAGAAAAATTAGGACTTACTTGTAAAAAAGATGGCTCTGGAATGTTTGTTTGGACTAAAATTCCGTCTAACCAAACATCTGAAGAATTTATAGATAACCTTCTTCATAAATACGATTTATTTGTTGCTCCGGGGAGCATTTTCGGAAGTCAAGGTGAAGGTTACATACGTTTTTCTTTGTGTGTTAAGGAAGAAGATATAAAAACAGCAATCAAAAGAATCGATAATTTAGGGTAGTATGAATGTATTTATAATTGGGGTAGGATTAATTGGCGGAAGTTTAGCACTAGATATTCAAAAAGAATTCGATAACGCTATCATCTACGGAATAGACAGAAATGAAGATCACATAGAAGAAGCTTTAACATTAGGTATTATAAATGAAAAGGCTACTAATGAAGATTTAGCAATTGCAGATATTGTAATCGTTTCAATTCCTGTGGATGTTTCCTTACAAGTTATTCCTGAAGTATTAAATCATATTTCTGAGACATGTTTGGTTTTAGATGTTGGTTCAACTAAAGAATTGGTTTGCGAGGGCATTTCAAATCACCCAAAAAGAAGGAATTTCTTAGCAACTCATCCAATTGCCGGAACAGAGTTTTCTGGACCTCAAGCAGCTTTAACCGGCTTATACAGAGGAAAAACAAATATTATTTGTGAAGTTGAAAAGACTGCTTTTAAGCTTCAAGAAAAAGCGTTAGAAATTTTCTCAAAAATAGGAATGCGTATTCGATACATGGATCCAAAATCTCATGACAAACATATAGCTTATGTATCGCATTTATCTCATATCAGTTCTTTTATGCTAGGAAAAACTGTCATCGAAAAAGAGAAAAACGAACGTGATATTTTCGATATGGCAGGTAGTGGATTTGCTTCTACTGTTCGTTTAGCTAAAAGTTCACCCGCTATGTGGACTCCCATTTTTGAACAAAACAAAAGTAACGTAATAGAAACCCTAAATGAATACATTCAAAATTTACAAAACTTTAAAACCTTATTAGAAGAGAATAATTTTTCAGAGATCTACTCTGAAATGGAAAATACCAATCATATTAAACAAATTTTAAGCGGAATTCAAGAAGTTAAGCTTTCTTAAAAAACAAAAAAATGGAAAATACCAAAAAATTAAGAACGTGGTTAGATGATTTCAAATTAAGTCATCCTTTAGTAATAGCAGGACCATGTAGCGCAGAAACAGAAGAGCAAGTTCTAAAAATTGCTCATGAATTAAAAGACACAGATGCAACTGTTTTAAGAGCAGGAATTTGGAAGCCAAGAACTAGACCAGGAAACTTTGAAGGTGTTGGTGCTTTAGGATTAAAATGGTTACAACGAGCTAAAAAAGAAACAGGAATGTTAACTTCTACAGAAGTTGCCAATAAAGATCATGTAAAGTTAGCTTTAGAGCACGATATTGATATTTTATGGATCGGAGCAAGAACAACGGTAAGCCCATTTATCGTGCAAGAAATTGCAGATGCTTTAGAAGGAACCGATAAGATTGTTTTAGTTAAAAACCCAGTAAATCCAGATTTAGCGTTATGGTTAGGAGCTATTGAGCGTTTATACTCTGCAAATATCAAAAAGCTAGGAGTTATTCACAGAGGGTTTTCTACTTACGAGAAAACGAGATATAGAAATAACCCAAACTGGCAAATTCCTATTGAATTACAAAATCGTTTCCCTGACTTACCGTTAATCTGTGATCCATCTCACATTGCTGGTCGTAGAGATATTATTTTCGATATCTGTCAGACTGCTTTAGACTTAAATTTTGATGGTTTAATGGTGGAAACTCACTACGATCCAGATAACGCTTGGAGTGATGCAAAACAACAAATTACACCAGACACGTTAATTCAAATGATGGTCGATTTAAAAATCAGAAAAGAAACGGATACAGAAGCCGATTATAGCAATGCTTTAAATACACTTAGAACACAAATTGATGTAATAGATCATCAGTTAATTGAAATGTTAGGCAAACGTATGAAAATTTCTGACCAAATTGGTTCTTTAAAGAAAGATAAGAACGTTGCCATTCTTCAAACAAAACGATGGAACGAAATTTTAGGCAAAATGATTCTAGAAGGCGAAGAAAACAATTTAAGTGAAGAATTTGTACTTAGAATATTCAAAGCTATTCACCAAGAAAGTATTAACCATCAAAAGAAAATTATCAATTCATAATAGTAAAAAGCGCAGTAATTGCGCTTTTTTTATGTACATTAACCTGACCAAACTAACCAAAAATCAATGAAACCAATTCACACTATTGATGATGTAATAGCTATATTGCAAGATATTATTGACACATCAATCCAAGAGAAAAACCCTTTAGGATATTTCGCTGCTTTATATCAAAAAGTAACTATTAAAGTTAAAGAAGGAATTCATAACGGTTTCTTTGAAGACGGACCTCGAATGGAAAAATTAGATATCATATTTGCCAAAAGATATATTGATGCTTATTATAGTTTTACACAAAATAAGGTAGTTACACAATCTTGGGAAAAGGCATTCTTATTATCAAAAAAATTCTGGCCAATTGTATTACAACATTTACTAATTGGTATGAATGCACACATTAATCTTGATTTAGGAATTGCTGCTGCCGAAGTTTCTAAAGGTGCTCCGATTGAAAATTTAAAAGGTGACTTTGATAAAATTAATTCCGTCTTATCTTCTTTAGTTTTAGATGTAGAAAATGATTTAGCAAAAATATATCCTTTCCTTAGAAAAATTTTGAAATATACGCGTGATGTGGATAATTTTTTAGTTGATTTTAGTATGGAAATAGCTCGAAATGGAGCTTGGGATTTTGCTGTTCAGCTATCAAACTCTCAAGAAAACAACGTTAATGAAGTTATTAATGAACGAGATATTAGCGTAGCAAAAACCGCTACTTTAATCAGTAAACCAGGTATAATTGCCAATATTATTTTTGGTATTATCCGATTGGGAGAAAAGGGAAGTGTTTCAAAGAAAATAAAAGATTTAATGGACTAAACTTAGTTAGGAGATTCAATTTTTATTCTCATCTTTGTTATATGACAGGTACGGTGTATAAATCTACAGGAAGTTGGTATTGGGTAAAAACAGAGGAAGGTCGGTTTTTAAATTGTAGGATTAAAGGAAAATTTCGAATTAAAGGTATTAAAAGTACCAATCCTATTGCTGTTGGTGATAAAGTTAAGTTTGATATAGACACCAAAAGCGATGAAGAAACTGGGATTATTACTGAGATTTATGATCGCAAAAACTACATCGTTCGTAAATCTGTAAATCTTTCAAAACAAACCCACATAATTGCATCAAATATTGATCAAGTTTTTTTGATAGTTACTATTGATAATCCGCCAACTTTTACCACTTTTATTGATCGTTTTTTAGTGACTGCAGAGGCTTATTCTATCGACGTAGTTTTAGTATTCAATAAAATTGACACCTACGAAATAGAACAAAAAGCTGAGATTTTATACCTAAAAGATATTTATGAACCTATTGGTTATAAATGCATAGAAGTTTCAGCTACAGACGGAACTAATGTTGATAAAATCAAAGAAATGATGAAGGGTAAAGTAAGTATGTTTTCTGGACATTCGGGCGTAGGAAAAACCACGTTACTAAACTTCATAGAGCCATCTTTAGATTTAAAAACAAAAGAAATTTCAGAACAACATAAGCAAGGACAACATACTACTACTTTTGCAGAAATGTTTGATTTAACTTTTGATGCTCAAATCATAGACACGCCAGGAATTAAAGGTTTTGGTGTTGTAGATATGGAACAAGATGAGTTAGGTGATTATTTCCCAGAATTTTTTGCTTTAAAACAAGACTGCAAGTTCAATAACTGTATTCACATCAATGAGCCGCATTGCGCAGTGAAAGAAGCCTTAGAAAATGAAGAAATCTCTTGGTCTCGCTATAAAAGTTATCTACAAATTATCGAAGGAGAAGAGGAAAATTATAGAACAGATATTCTTTCTGGAAAATAAATTCTTATGAAAGCAGTTATTCAAAGGGTTAGTAAAGCAAGCGTTACTATTGAAGGTAAAAAAGTTGCTTCTATACATTCGGGTTTATTGATTTTATTGGGAATTGTGAACGATGATACTCAAGAAGACATAGAA
The DNA here is from genome assembly GCF_004345825.1 of Tenacibaculum skagerrakense. GTDB lineage: Bacteria > Bacteroidota > Bacteroidia > Flavobacteriales > Flavobacteriaceae > Polaribacter > Polaribacter skagerrakensis. The sequence goes on along the minus strand of NZ_SLXM01000001.1, from coordinate 595,751 downwards.
TGGTTGTCTAAAAAAATTGCAAACCTTAGAATTTTTAACGATGAGAATAATGTGATGAATAAATCACTAATTGATATTAATGGTGATGCAATTATTGTAAGTCAGTTTACTTTACATGCATCCACTAAAAAAGGAAACAGACCAAGTTATATTCTTGCTGCAAAGCCTGATGTCGCTATTCCTTTATATGAAAAATTTATTGCTGATTTTGAGAATATTACTCAAAGAAAAGTGCTAACTGGTCAATTTGGAGCGGATATGAAAGTAGAATTATTAAACGACGGGCCAGTTACTATAATAATTGATACAAAAGACAAAAAATAGTTTTCATAAGTGACAGATATTAAATATATTTGCCATGGAAAATAAATTAAAATTAATCCATAAAAAAAATGAAAAAACTAATTTTATCATTAGCAGTTGTTGCTATAGCATTAACTTCTTGTAAAGGCGAGAAAAAAGTAGAAACTAAAGAAGAGGTAAAAGTTGAGGAAAAAGTAACTGACCCAGTTAACTCATACAACGTAAATGTAGCAGAATCTACTGTTACATGGAAAGGAGATAAAGCAATTGGTGGTGGACACAATGGAACAATCGGTTTAGAAAAAGGATTGTTTGATATTGAGAATGGACTTGTAAAAGCTGGAGAATTTACTTTTGACATGAATTCAATTTCTTGTACAGACTTAGAAGCTGGTAAAGGAAAAGAGAAATTAGAGGGTCACTTAAAGGCTGCTGACTTTTTTGATGTTGAAAAATTCCCTACAGCTAAATTTGAAGTAGCTAGTTCTGAAGTTAAAGAAGGAAAATTACACATTACAGGTAATTTAACTATTAAGGATGTAACTAAGAGCATTACAATTCCTGCTACTTTAACTGAAAACGGAAATGATATTACATTAAAAAGTGATACGTTTATGGTTGACAGAACTGACTTTGGAGTTCAATATAATTCTGGGAAATTTTTCGAAGATTTAAAAGATAAAGCTATTAACGACTTAGTAGAGTTTTCTTTCGAGTTAAAAGCTAGAAAATAATTACCATAATTATTAAGAATATAAAAGCGAGCTATAGGCTCGCTTTTTTTATGAATTCATTTACTTCAAATATTTCTTTAAAATGATTTAAGATTTTTTCTTTAACCTCTTCAATATGCAACTTACTCCCAAGTTCTGCTTCTAATGATGTAACAGCTTTACCTTTAATTCCACATGGAATAATATGATCGAAATATCCTAAATCGGCATTTACATTTAACGCAAAACCATGCATGGTAACCCAACGACTAGTCCGAATTCCCATAGCACAAATTTTTCTAGCAAACGGAGTTCCAACATCTAACCATACGCCTGTTTCACCATCACTTCTTTCTCCTTTTAAACCATATTCAGCAATTACTTTTATAATTACTTCTTCTAAAAATCGAAGATATTTATGAATATCCGTAAAGAAATTTTCTAGATCTAAAATTGGATACCCTACTATTTGTCCTGGACCGTGATACGTAATATCTCCACCTCTGTTGATTTTATAAAAAGAAATCCCTTTACTTTCAAGCTGCTTTTCATTGAGTAAAAGATTACTCATATCACCACTTTTTCCCAGTGTATAAACATGTGGGTGTTCTACAAACAGAAAATAATTATTAGTTTCAATATTTAGTTCCTCTCTTCTGTTCTTTACCTTAATATCTATGATTCCTTGTAATAAATCAGTTTGATAATCCCAGGTTTCTTTATAATCTTTTTGTAATAACTCTATTAAATGGATATTTTTATTCATGCTTTTGCTATTCAGCTCGTTTTTAATAGTAAACCAATATTAAATAAGCTTATAATTGTTTGAATACTTTTTTAAACAGATTTAACTTCTTACAAAGTTCGTGGAAAAAAATGGATTCGAAAAACTTTGTGTTTTAAGAATAAATTATATAGTTAGAGAAAAAGTCAGACAAGACTTCACATATTCATTAATTTTAAAAGATAAAACACATTTTTTTACGAATAAATCTGTAAATCAACTATTTTATTAATATTTTTGACATCCCTTACAAGTTTCATTGTTCATTAACAATGCATTAAAAACATGTTTATTAAAATTAATCCTAATGAGAAAAATCACACTTGTATTAACGCTTTTTTGCATAACCTTAACTAATGCACAAAGTTCTTGGAAAAAAATGGATACCGGAGACTTTGCCTTTAAAGGAGAGAAAGCTTTTATAAAAAATCAACCTGAAAAATTCTCTATATATAATTTAGATATAGAGAGTTTCAAAAATGAACTCACTTCTCAAGCTAAAGGAGTTAACAAAATCATTTCTTTACCTGGTTACAACGATAAATTAAATAACTACATTGTAATTGAGCATTCTAACTTTACAGAACCTATTCATCCAAAATATGGATTCATCAAATCATATTCTATTCAAGGGATTTCTGATAGGACTGAAAATGGTAAAATTACTGTTGGAACTGACGGCGTTCATATCACTATTTTCTCAGGAAATCATCCTACATTTTATGTAGATCCTTACTCTAAGGATAAAACTTTGTATATGAGTTACAACAGAGCTAATATTGAAAAAGCTGATGATGATTTTACGTGTCACGTAAAAGAAACTGTAGAAGCTAAAAAAACTGAAATAAACACTGCTGCTCAAAGAACTGCAGATGATGGTTTTTTAAGAACATATCGACTAGCTTTAAGTTGTACAGGTGAATACGCACAATTTCACATCAATCAACAAGGAGTTAGTGGTGGTACAGAAACAGTACAAAGAGCAGCCGTATTATCTGCAATGAACACAACCATGGCACGTGTAAATGGTTTGTTTGAAAGAGATTTAGCCGTTAGAATGAATATTATTTTACAAGATGGTGATAATCCTTTAATTTTTTTGGATGCTGATACTGATGGCTTTACTGATGACTCACCTGGGTCTTTGATTTCAGAAAATCAATCTAAATGTGACAATATAATAGGAAACACAAATTATGATATTGGCCATGTATTTAGTACTGGTGGAGGTGGCGTAGCGGGATTAGGTGTTGTTTGTTTCGGAGGAAAAGGGCGTGGAGTTACAGGTACCTCTAATCCTATTGGAGACCCTTACGATGTAGATTATGTAGCCCATGAAATGGGGCATCAATTTGGAGCTCCACATACTTTTAACAATTCATGCGATAATAATCGATCAAACTCAAGTGCTGTTGAACCAGGTAGTGGATCAACAATTATGGCGTATGCTGGAATTTGTCCCCCAGATGTTCAGAGTAATAGTGATGATCATTTTCATTCTTTTAGTATCACTAGCATGTGGACTCATATTCAAGGAACATTCTGTGGAACAATTACTGCAACGGGAAATAACGCACCTGTTGCTAATGCTGGTTCTGACTTCAGTGTTCCTAGAGGAACCCCGTTAAAATTAAAAGGAAATGCTACTGATGCAGACGGTACAAATAGTCTAACTTACAACTGGGAACAAATTGACAATGAACTAACTACAGCTCCCCCATTATCTGGGAGCACTGCTGGTGCTTTGTTTAGATCTTTCGCTCCGAGTTCGTCTTCAGATAGGTATTTACCTAAAATAGAAACTGTCGCTGGAGGATCAACCTTTTCAACATGGGAGGTTATTCCTCAAGTTGCTAGAGAAATGAACTTTTCTTTAGTAGTTCGTGATAATAATGCTGGTGGTGGTGCAGCTGATAGAGATGACATGAAAGTTACTGTTACTAGTGCTAGCCCTTTTACAGTTTCTAATCCAAGTAACACAAATTTGACTGGTGAAACTTCTCAAATTATTACTTGGAATAGATCTACTACGCATCAATCTCCTATCAATTGTCAAAATGTTCGTATTAAATTATCAACTGACGGAGGATTAACATTTCCTACAACTTTAATAGAAAGTACGCCTAATGATGGTTCTCAATCGGTAACAATCCCTAATCATCCTACAACAACGGCAAGAATTATGGTAGAGGCTGTAGATAATATTTTTTATAATATGAATTCAATTAATTTCAATATTATTGATAATCCTACCGCATCTGTTGATGATTTTGACTTTAACAACTTTAGTGTGTATCCAAACCCATCTAATGGAAACTTTAATATTACTTTTGAGGTAATTGATACTCAAGAAGTAAAAATTAAATTATTTGATATTAGAGGAAGAATGATTGAGCAAAAAGAGTTTACAAACACTCCAAATACATTCTCTGAAGAATTAAGCTTTAACGGAATTAACACTGGATTGTATATATTACAAGTTCAGAATGGAGATAAGCGAACTACGAGAAAACTAATTATAAAATAATCTTGAAATAATAAGATTTTATATAAAATAAAAACGGTGGGCTTACTAATAAAGCCCACCGTTTTTGATTAATCCCGAAAACTATAAATTATACGTAATATTAAATGTTACAAATCGCGGCTGTACAATATATACAGATGAACTGTTAAATATTGCATTTGAATCGTCTTGGTTCAGTGATTTTGTGTTTAACAGGTTCGTTGCTTTAATTTTATACTCCCATTTACTATCTCCTTTTTGATAGGTTAAATCTGCATCCCAGAAACTATAATCATTTAATGTTCTAGATTGATTTCTAAAGTTATTATACGTGTAACTTGTATTGAAAACTAGTTCATCTGTGATAAAAGCATCAAAATTAATAAATGGACTATGTGTTGTGAAAGTGTTTATAACTCCTCCTTGATCGTACTTATTAATACTAACGTTGTAACCAACATCAAAATTTGGAAACTCTCTAAAATTAGTACTAAATCTAGTTCTGTATGCTTGTGTAAAAGAATTCGATTCTCTGTTTTCATTTTGCCCAGTTAACCCAGAAAAGAAAAGGTTATTCGATACTGAATAAGCTAAATTTCCTCCTAAAGTCAGTTTAAACTTTCTATAGCTTTTTTGGAAATTTGCATTTGCTGAAATCGTTTCGTCTGGAAAAGCTGAATTGATTGAACTCGATACCTGATCTACTCCATTAAAAACTGTAGCTCCTTTTACTGCTTCAATTAATTTACTATAATTAATACTAGCAAATACATTAGTATAATTAAACATATTAAAGCTAAAATAACTCAAATTTACATTATGAGACAATGAACTCTCTAACTCTCTATTTCCACTATATAAACGGTTGTAGTTATTGAATACATAACCTTCAGCAACGCGGTTGATGTCCGTAAAACTGACTTGCTGACTATAATTTAATCGTAAACTTTCTGATTTTTTTAATGCTATTTTTATTGATGCATCTGGAAGTAACTTTGTAAAACTATTATCGAAAACACTACCTAACTGTGTATTTACAGCCGCGTATTTATGAGCTGTGAATCCTTGATTAAAAGTAAAAATCCCAGTGATAAACTTATAATGTAATCCCGCATAATAATCGTCAAAAGTATAAGCTACATCATTAATAGCATCTGGATTATTAATATTTGTTTGATCTCCATTGTCTAAAACCTGAAAAACATCTGAATTAAACTGCTGATTACTTAAGGTAGTTCCTAACGTTAGGTTTAAATTACTCTTAGAGTTAATCACATAGAAGTAATCTAACTTTGCATCTAACTTATTTGTTTTAACTCTTTTGTTCTGAGAAACATCAAATAACGACTGATTTGTTAATCCTAATTGATTAAAAAATGATAATTGGGCTAACTGTGCATTGTAAAACGGATCTTCATTTTGCCATAAATGTTGTCCTTCAAAGGCAAAAATATTTCTATCATTTAATGTGTAATAATAGTTTAAATTCTGATTAATGGAATATGGATTCTGTGTTGTTAATTGATTAATTGGCACTAATGTAAAAGTACCATCAATAGCAGTTCTATTTGAAGTTAACAACTGTGTTTCTTTTTGATCAGAAACTTTAGCAAAAAGATCATAATCAAATTGGTTATCTGGGTTTGCTTTGTAACTTGAACTCAACTTAATTAATCCTAAATCACTTTGTTGATTGGTAATACTTTGTGTTGTTTCTGTTTCAATAGCTTGAGGATCATTTCTGTTTGGAGTTAAGTAATTTCTTACTGTATTCTCTTCTAAATCAGTATCTGAACCAGAATAAATTGCAAAACCACTTAGATCCCAATTTTCTTTTGGTGAGTAACTAAAATTTAATGCACCAAAACGAGACACAATTTCTTTTGCTCTATTATTTCTCAACGTTAAAAAACCTATATCAGAAGAAGAAACATTAAACCCTGTACCTTGTCCTCCTCCTCCACGGAAACCTCCTGTGAACTTAAAATAATCGCGACGTGTAAATGGTACTTCACCAATGTTATTGAAATCTGTTATTAAATTCAAACTATATTTTGGACTATAATAAAACAGCTTTGGATGTACAACATAACGTGTATCTTCCGTTGCCATTCCTATTCCAGCAGAAACTTCTCCGAACCAAAAGTTTTTCTTCCCTTCTTTTAATTTTAAATTGATAACAATATTATCTTCATTATCGGTTACGCTGCTCATTTGACGAACCTCGCTATGATTCTTCAACACTTCAACCTTATCAATGGCATTTGCAGGAATGTTTTTTGTAGCCAATTTAGAATCTCCGTCAAAGAAATCTTTTCCTTCTACCATAACTTTACTAACCGTTTTCCCTTCCACCTGAATCTCTCCATCATCATTTACTTCTACTCCTGGTAATTTCTTTAAAACGTCTCCTAATTTTTTCTCCGTTCCACTTTTAAAAGAATCAGCATTGTATACAATAGTATCCCCTTTAACGGTTACTGGCATTTTAGAAACAATTTCAACTTCATCTAAAGTTTCATCAATAGTTAAGGTTATATCTTTTATCATATCTGACTCTTTTGTAGACACTAATACGTCGCCAGATTTCATTCCTACATAACTCGCTTTAATTATATAGCTTGTATTTTTTTGTAAATTCAGTTTATAGTTACCAAACGCATCTGTAAAACCATACGAATCTATCTTTTTAGTTTGTTGATTAATAGCAATCATATTTGCCATTTCCAGCTTATTTCCTCCTTCATCTGAAACTACTCCAGATAGTTTAATTTGGGCACTAGTATGGCTAGCGATTAAAATAATCGCAAAAAATAAAATTTGTTTCATTATTAAAATTTTGGTTATCTAACGTCTAGAATCTCTACCTCTTCTTCCTCTCCACATATCGCGCATCTCTTCCATTTTTTTCTTTACAATTTTATTGTATTCTTCTCTGGAAACTTTATCGCCTTTAGTTGGAGCTTCAATTTCAATTCTCTCTTTTGGGTTCAATACAACTTGTGTACATAAAATAGTGGTTCTTCCTGAATTCACCTCTAGAATCAATCCTGGTAATCCCCAATATTCTCCTGGTCCGTTGCTCACAGGAATTTGAGGTGTATACCATGCTGTTACTAATACTTCTTTTGGCAGTTCAATCTCCTCTGTTACTTTTTTTACATTGGCAGTATCTTTCTTTTTCTCATCATTATCACGATCTCTACCTCTTCTTCTCATATTTTGCCAATCGAACTCATCTGTTTTTTTTAGCATTGTAGCTTTGTAACACAGATAATTACCTATTTGTTTCGTTTCCCCTGTCATTTCCCATTTAGGCATTTCAGCTGAATCTTCGATTAAAAACTTTTTCCCGAAGAATTCACGCTCTTCTAAAAATTGCTTTTCAGTAATACTCTTATATTGTGATTCTGCAGAAAAACCTCCAAATCTAAATCCTCCCCCACTTCCTGGAGCTTCTAACTTCTCCTCTTCTTTATAAATAGAAGCGCTTTTATTAAACTGAAGTACATATGTTTTTTCAAGCATATTCTTCATTCGCTCCATAATTCTTTTTTTCTGTTGTTCCGACATTTCGCGATTATTCCATTGCTCTAAGTCGAACGATGTTTTTGATTGATAAACTGCTTTACCATAAAAGTTTTTTTGAGAAAAACAGGTTATTGTAAAGAAAACAAACAAATAGGTAATAAGTGATTTCATATTGATTAGCTTAATTTTGTTGTTAAAGATACTATTCGTAATCTTGTGTTAGACTTAAAAAAAAGCTAAAGGTTTAATCGCTATCCTTGAATTTCTATACTTATTGATTCTCCTTTGTTTTTAGACTTTCTATTATTCTTAAATCGCTCCATCATTTCTTCTGTTTTCTCTCTCATAATCTTATCAAATTTCTCTTGAGAAACTTTTTTTCCTTTTGTTGGTTTATCAATAGACACTTTGTCTGAAGGATTTAAAACTAACTCTGTACAAACAATAGTTAATTTACCTTCATGAACTTCTAAAATTAACCCTGGCAATCCCCAAAACATTCCCGGGCCGTTGCTTACTGGAATCTCTGGTGTATACCACACTTCTGTTGTTACAGTAACTTTTTCTTTAGTTTCTTCTTTGTCTCCATCTGTCATTGTAAAACTTACACGATCTTCTTCTCTTGATCTAGTGGCTTTATAACAAGTGAATTTACCTATCTTTTTTGTTTCAGCCGTCATTTCCCAGTCAGCAGTTTGCAACTTATCTTCAATTAAAAAATTCTTACCACTTATTTCTGTTTTATTTCTGTAGATTTTTTTGTTTACATCTTTATATAAAACATCATTTCCTCCTCCGTCTCCAATCATAACAATGCTTACACCTCCTGTTTGAGTTTCTGGTTTTAATTCTTTGTTCTGCGTATAGGTAGATTCTGATTTGTTGAAATTAAGCGTAAATGTTTTTTGAGACATTTTTTTTAATTGGTCATGCAATTTCTTTTGCATTGCTGAATTAGGAGCGTTTTGGTCAGTACTTACTTTAATATCCATATTTCTATGAGTTTTATAAGTAGCTTTTCCTTGGAAGTCTTGTGCTCCTACAATTAATGATAACAAGACTAGTGCTAGAAATAATTGAACTCTCATTGTATTTAATTTTAATGTTTATTTTTTGTTTATTGATTTTTAGTATAGTTCGACATCGCTTTAATTAACTTGTCTAAATCTTTTACTTTTCCAGTTACAATAAAGCTTAGCTTGATATCCACTTTAGAATTCTCTTCAGCTGAACTTTTTACTTTACAACCTAAAGTGATTTCTTCGTCTTCATCTTTATCTGCAAATGATTTTTTTACCTCTTTCCAATCAATTTCTTTTAATTCTTTAACAGAATCTACAGTGTAAATCAATGAAGACATTTTTACTTCAGGTTTGGTTTCTACTTCATAATTAGATATAATCTTAATTAGTTGGTCAATGTTTCCTGCTTTACCAGATATTAAAAAATTGTGTTTTGATTCTGACTTAAAAACTTCTCCATTTTTTTTAATCTTTATGCCTAATGTTATCTCTTCATCTTTATCAACATCTTCAAAAAACTCTTTGGTTTCATCCCAATTTATTTTTTTTGCTTCATCTGTAGAATCCACTGTAAATGTTAAAGATGTTGTTTTAAACTTTACATTCTTCTTTTCCTGTGCATAGGCATTTATTGATATTAATACTACTACTAATAGAACTATGTTTTTCATTACTTTTTGATTTATTTAATTTCACACTACAAATATGATTTCAAAAAATAGCTTACTAGGTTAACTAGTGTTAACTAGTGTTAACCGATTGATTTTGTATGCATATAAAATGTACTTTTGAGGTATGAAATCAAAAAAATATAATTGGATTCTTTATTTCATTACTGTAACAATTATTACCACAATTGCAGTTCAGTTTTATTGGAATTACAAAAATTACCAAGAAAACAAGCAGCGTGTAATGAATGAAATTCAGATAAGTTTAGATAATGCTGTAGAGCAGTATTTTGCTGATTTATCTAAACGAAGTTATTTTGCCATTGTTACTGATGAAAAAGACACTAATGGTCAGGGCAGAATGAAAAACGTTTGGAAAAACATTTTTTCTAAAATAGATAGTACACACAATAAGTCAAACAAAAAGAATAGAAAAAAAGATTCAACCTCTAAAGTTGATTTTCAAATTACTTCCATAAAACTTGAGACTGATGATGAAACAGATTTTCATAAAACTACTTCTGCAATTGATAGTATTATGGGGGATACTGTTTTTGGTTTTAATTATAAATTTAAGACCGATAATGCTGTAAAAGGAATTACTCAATTTCATAAAGATGGTAAAACAGGAACTCATATTGAAGGCAATACTATTTCTGACGTAAGAGTTTTTAGAGGTAAAAGAGCTACTGATAGTTTAAAGCTTATTAAAGGTTTACAAACTGTTTTTGTTGCAGTTCAAAACGATACTATTAATCCTGTAAAAATAGATTCTATTCTTAGGAAAGAATTAATCCAAAAAAACATTAATGTTAACTACGGGTTTGAATACTTTAAGGCTGATACTTTACAGGTAGACTTCCATCCTGTTCCTGTAAAACAATTTGAGATTATTGAGTCTAAATCGACTTTTCTTGGGCCTGACAAACAATTTAAAATGAAATATTCCAACCCTTCAGCTGAGGCTTTAAAAAGAAGTTCTACTGGAATATTATTGTCGTTATTATTATCTCTAGCAGTTATATCGAGTTTATTCTATTTATTAAAAATCATTAATGAACAAAAAGAATTAGCTGAAATAAAAAACGATTTAATAAGCAACATAACACACGAATTCAAAACTCCAATCACAACAGTTTCTACAGCATTAGAAGCTATTAATAACTTCAACGCTATTGAAGACACTGAGAAAACTAAAAAATATGTTTCTATTTCAGAAAATCAAATTAAAAAGCTACACCTAATGGTTGAAAAACTATTAGAAACTGCAACTCTCGATAGTGAAAAATTATTACTGAAAAAGGAACAAATTGAAGTAATTAATTTATTAGAAAAACTAGCCAACAAACATCAATTATTAACTACCGAAAAAGATATTCAGTTTTCATCTAATGCGAAATCCTTACTTCTACATGTAGATGAATTTCATTTTGAGAATGCTGTTTCTAATTTAATTGATAATGCTGTAAAATATGGTGGTGATAAAATTGATGTACTTTTAATAGCTGAGAGAGACACTATTACCATATCGGTTTCAGACAATGGAAAAGGAATTGATAAAAGTCAACAAGAAAAGATTTTTGACAAGTTTTATCGTATTCCTAAAGGAAACACGCATGATGTAAAAGGTTTTGGTATAGGTTTATATTATACAAGAAAAATCATCGAAAAGCATGGTGGCGCAATAAGTCTTAATGCAAATCCTAATAAAACTGTATTTAAAATTAAGCTAGCTAATGAGTAGAAAGATAAAATTATTATTGGCTGAAGACGAGCCTAGTTTAGGACAAATAGTAAAAGAGAGTTTAGAAACTCGAAACTTTGAAGTAATTCATGCTTTAAACGGTGAAGAAGCTTATGAATTATTTGAAAAAGAACAGCCTGAAATTTTGGTACTAGATGTAATGATGCCAAAGAAAGATGGGTTTACATTAGCCAAAGAAATACGACAAGAAAATAGTACAATACCTATTATTTTTCTTACAGCTAAATCGCAAACTAAAGATGTAATTGATGGATTTCAACATGGAGGTAACGATTATCTAAAAAAACCATTTTCTATGGAAGAGCTCATTGTAAGAGTTTACAATTTATTAGATCGTGTCAGTTTAAAACGAAATCTAGAGAAAATTCCAATAGGCGAGTTTATCTTGAATTACGAAAAACAAAAACTACATTATAAAAACGACACCGAGCTTTTAACACACAGAGAGTGTGAACTCCTATATTATCTATCAGAAAAAAAGAATGAAGTTTTAGACAGAACATTTATTTTGAACAAACTTTGGGGAAATGATGACTTCTTTAATGCCCGAAGCATGGATGTATTTATTTCTAAATTAAGAAAGAAATTAAAAAAAGATCCTTCAGTTGAAATTATTAACATCAGAGGTTATGGTTACAAATTAACTTGCTAAACTTAAAAATAATTGAAAATTATATGTAATTTTGACTGCCTTAAAACTATGATGTATGCACATAGCAATCGCAGGAAATATTGGAGCTGGTAAAACTACACTAACTAAACTATTAGCAAAACACTATCATTGGGATCCTCATTTTGAGTCGGTAGATGAAAACCCATATTTAGATGATTTCTATAGTGAAATGGAACGATGGTCTTTTAATTTACAAGTCTACTTTTTGAATAGTAGATTTCGTCAAATTTTAGAACTGCGTCAAACTGGTAAAGCTATAATTCAAGATAGAACCATTTACGAAGACGCTCACATATTTGCTCCAAACTTACACGCAATGGGTTTGATGACGAATAGAGATTACAGTAATTACTCTTCGTTATTTGAATTGATGGAAAATCTGGTTACACCTCCTGACTTGTTAATTTATTTACGTGCAGATATCTCGACACTTGTTGGGCAAATTCATAAAAGAGGCCGTGATTACGAAAGCTCTATTAGCATTGATTATTTAAGTCGATTAAATGAGCGTTACGAAGCTTGGATAAGCACTTATAACAAAGGAAAATTATTAATCATAGAAGTAGATAAGCTTGATTTTGTTGATAAACCAGAAGATTTAGGGTATATAATTGACAGAATTGATGCTCAAATAAATGGTTTATTTTAAAAGACTAACCACACTCTAAAAAATATTATTTACAATTTTAAAACTCTCTATTCTCTTTAAAAATAGTGAGTTTTTTTATTTCTTATACTTAAAATAAAGAACTAAACAATAGCTACTTACAACTACTTTTTATAAGTTACTTTTTCCAAAAAATACCCCCATTTTTTATAAATAAGAACACTTACATCTTCTTTCTTTTTACAATTGATTAAATATTTGCAACCATCTAATCAACCTAAAACATAAAGCATAAGGCATAAAAGATTTACAGTAACGTGTTATCAAAAAAATAATACGCTTTTTTCATCCAAATAGGGTAACAAAATTTTACAGTTGTTTATATAGTTATAAATAACCCAATTATAGGTTAAGAAATGCTGGCACATTTCGCAACAACACCAGTTTATTGCCAGATAAACGGTAACCAAAGTTTAAATATCTACAGGAAGCTGAAAATGTAGTATTTAACTAAAATCTAAAAAGAGTAAGCAGAAAACTAAATTTTACTGAAATGAAAAAATCATTTTTTTTACCAAAAGGATTAGAGAAATTTTCAAATAACCAACTTAACGATTTATCTCTTATTAAAGGAGGAGCAATTCCAACTGATGATGATGTAATTTATTACCCAACTAGTGGTGGTGGCGGAAGATGCCCATACGGTCAAGTTTGGAGTGATAAACTACAAAGATGTATTGCTATTGCGGAAAAAGAGGAAGAGAAATTAAGATTCTAATACAAATAAGAATCACAACAAGGGAATTGTAACAATTCCCTTGTTAAAAATCAATCGAATACTAAACACTTTTCAACCATGAACTTTAATTCTTTAGCATTAAAAATAGCCAGTAGATGTAATCTAAATTGTTCTTACTGTTTTATGTACAACTTAGGAGACACTACCTATAAAAAGCAGCCAAAATTCATGGCTAGTGAAACTGTAGATCAAATCATAAACAAAACCAAAAACTACATACAGAAATACAATAAAAAAGAATTCTCTTTTATATTTCATGGTGGTGAACCTCTACTAGCTCCTAAAAGTTTTTATGTTGACTTTATGAATAAAGTTGAGAAAATACAACAAGAATTACCGAATGTATCTTTTTATTTTGACTTACAAACCAATGGCGTTTTATTAGATAAAGAGTGGATTACATTATTTAAAAAATTAAATATTTCTCCTAGTATAAGTGTTGACGGAACAAAAAAAGCACATGATATGTATCGGGTTGATCATAAAGGAAATGGAAGTTATGATGACGTATTTAAAAGTGCTAAATTGTTAAGAAAAGAAATGGATTTTGCTGATATTGCTTGTGTTATCAACATTGAAGAAAGTCCACAAGAAATATACAATAGCTTTAAAAAAATGAATGCAAGCTATGTGAATTTTTTAATCCCAGATTACACACATGATAATTTTCCTTTTGATAAAAATAAAACAGCGATGGCTGATTGGTTAATTGAATTATTTGAAATTTGGATAAAAGACGAAAATCGATTTAAAATTCCCATATTCCTAGGCTTATTAAATTCTTTAATGAGACTTCAAGAAAACACCAAAAATGAATCTACTGTTCTAGTAATTGAAACCAATGGAGAAATTGAAGCTATCGATTCATTAAAAGCTTGTGGACATGGATTTACTAAGACCGGATTGAATATTAAAAATAATGACTTCGATGATATTCAAAACACATCTTTAGGAAACTTATACTTTAATGATTTTACAAAAAAACTTTCTAACCAGTGTATGGAATGTCCATTGAAAGAAGTTTGTAAAGGAGGACGATTAGTGCATCGTTTTAGTAAAGAAAATGGGTTTAACAACTCTTCTGTGTATTGCAACGATTTAATAAAACTAATTGCCCATGTTCAAAAATTCTTTATTTCTTGTTATCCAGAATTACATAAGCAAGAAGAAATAGAGCCAATTAATCCGCAAGAAATTAGAACTTATTTAAACAGTTTATCAACCAGTTCTTCTTTATCAAATGCTGAACTAGAGTTTTTCTCTCAAAAAAATCAAATGGAAGCACATTTTTAAGTTCGTCTTTTAAATTCACTTAGTAGGATTGCTGTAGCGGTTGCAACATTTAAACTTTCCGTTTCTTGAACATCACCAAATCTTGGGATAGTTAGCTTTTGTTGTATTGCACTAGTAACAGCTTCTGAAATTCCGTTAGCTTCATTACCCATAACTAAAATAGCTTCTTTGGGTAAATCAGCATTGTAAACGTTTTGCCCATTCATATCTGCTGTGAAAACTGGAATAGTTGCGTTCTTAAGAAAGTCAACTAAATCTGTATATACAATATGTACCCTTGTAATAGATCCCATAGTAGATTGTATTACTTTTTGATTATAGCAATCAACAGTATCTTTAGAACAGACCAATTCTTGTATACCAAACCAATCACACAAACGAATAATAGTTCCTAAATTACCAGGGTCATTAATAGTATCCAAGGCTAAAATTATTCCTTTCTCTTTTACTTCTTTTTCTTTTGGAATTTTAAAAATCCCTAGAACTTTATTCGGAGATTTAAAGGCACTAACTTTTTTAAGTTCAGATGCCGTAATTAAAACAACCTTGCTACTGTTTTTAATTGAAACAAGATTAGGCTCTGTTACAAATAACTGCTCAATCTCTAAATTAGAATTTAAAAGTTCATTCACTACTTTTATTCCTTCAGCTACAAATAAGCCGTATTCTTGTCGGTATTTTTTTTGTCGTAAACTATTAATTAGTTTGGTTTGATTTTTGGATAAACTCATTGGCAGTTTTTTAACAGCACTTAACCATAAAAATGGTATTTTTGACAAATCAGTTATTTTTGGGTGTGTAATAAAACTCACTTATAACAACGGTAATTTCTAGCTTTTCTAGACTTACTACAGTTAAAACTAGCCCAAAATTAAAAGACTAAATGCGAGGCGTAAAGTTAATGAAAAAACTTTCTTTTTATTTTTTATTTATACTGATCTTAAGTTCATGTAACACTATTAAACATGTACCTGAAAACGAATTATTACTTACTAAAAATACAATCACGATAGATAACGTTCAGCAAAATGATGAAAAATTAAATGAACTGTTATTACAACGAAGAAATGTTCGTGTTTTGGGAGCACTTCCTTTATCATTATACTTTTACAATTTAGGAAACCCTAAAGGATCTCAAGATGTAGAAGAGTGGAAAGTAAATCACCCAAAATGGTATAATTTATTTAAAGACATTTTTTCTGAAAAACAAAGTATAGCGGTTGCTAACACCTTTATTGGTTTAAATCAATGGTATTTAAATAACGGGCAAGCTCCAGTAATAATCAATGATAAAAAAACGAATAAAACTGTTCAAAATTTAGAAAACTATTTCTTAACAGAAGGATACTTTAGAGCTAAAGTATGGTCTAAAAAAGATTCTGTTGCATATAAAAAAGGAACCGTTTCTTATTTCGTTGAAAAAAACAAACCATCATTTTTAGATTCAATTTCTGTAAATATTAGATCTAAAGTATTAGATTCAATTTACGCTACTCAGAAAGACAAAAGTTTCTTAAAAGTAGGAGATCAATACAAAAATCAGAGTTTTGTTAATGAAGCAAATCGATTGGTGAAGTTATTTAGAAATAAAGGAGTTTTTCATTTTAATGAAAACTATATTGAATTTGTTAATGATACGCTACAAAATTATCAGAAAACAAAAGTTGAACTTGGCATTTTAGATAGATTGGTGGAACAGGATGGTGATTATGTTTCAAAACCCTTCAAAATTCAAAAAATAAAAAACATAAACATTTATACCGATTACACTTATGCACAAAGAAATGAACCGTATTTAGATTCTATTTCTTACAATGGAATTAACTTTTATGCACACAAAAAAATAAAGTATAATCCTAAATATTTAAGTCAATCTATCTTTATACAACCTAACCAAGTTTATACAGACTCCTTAAGAACCTTGACTCAAACTCATTTAAGAGGTTTGCGAAATTTTAAATCTACTTCAATACGATATAACCCTTATGGTAACGAAGAAGAATCTTTAGAAGCAAATATATTTTTGACTCCAAGAGAAAAGTATACTATTGGTGTTGAAACAGAATTATCTAGATCAAATATTCGAAACTTTGATATTTCAGCGAAGTTTTCAGTTACCAATAGAAATACATTTAAAGGTGCAGAAATTTTTAAACTTTCTTTTTCTGGTGGATATTTTAACTCCAGAAACGGACCTGGTTGGGAAATTGGTACCAATGCTACTTTAGAAGTGCCAAGATTTATGGTTCCTTTTGGACTACACAAGCTAGTTCCAAAAAGTATGCAGCCTAGAACTACTTTTTCTTCAGGGTTAAATATTCAAAAAAATATTGCACTGGACAAACAGAACATCTCTGTTGGAATCGATTACCGATGGAATTTCAACGAACGTAAATCAATTCAATTAGAGTTGCTAAATGCACAATATGTTAGAAACCTGAATGTAGACAATTACTTTACTATTTACAGCTCGGAATATGCTAAGTTAGTGGAAATTGATAATGCTAATCCTAACTTTACACTTCCTGAAAACACTCCATCAGAAAACCAAAATATAGTCCGCTTTATGGAAAATATTTTGACCGACTCAAGCTTTCTAGCATCAAATCCTGAAGAATATCGAGACAACTTAAATATTTTAAATCGATATTCGATTATTACTTCTGACTTCTTAATTCCTGAAATAGCGTATGCATTCACCTACAATAATCAAGTAAACATTAAAGACAATGATTTTTCCTATTTTAGGTTAAGAATAGCCAATTCCGGAAATGTAATGGGTTTGTTATCAAATCAAACCAATCAAAACGATCAAAAAACTGTTTTTAAGATTCCTATAGCTCAATATTTTAAAACCGATATTGAATATAAGAAGTTTTGGGATTTAGGTCAAAATAATGTAATCGCACATAGAACTCTTCTAGGAGCTATTATAACCTATGACAATTCTGCTATTCCGTTTTCTAGAAGTTATTTTGCAGGAGGTTCTAATGATATTAGAGCATGGAGAACATACGACTTAGGTCCCGGTAGAAGACAACCTGGTTTAGAGTATAATATTGGTAGTTTAAAGTTTTTAACTTCTTTTGAATATCGATTTGATATTGCAGGAAACTTAAAAAGTGCCATTTTTATGGATGCTGGAAATATTTGGGATATTACCAACTCATCTTTAGTAGATGGAGAATCTCGTTTCTCTGGATTAAAGTCTCTAACCGATATGGCTGTGGGAACAGGTTTCGGTATTCGTTACGATTTTAAGTTTTTAGTTGCTCGTTTAGATTTAGGATTCAAGCTAAGAGAACCTTATTTAGCAGACAAGAGGTGGTTTCAAAACTTTGGATTTTCTAGCGCTGTTTACAACATCGGTATAAACTATCCATTCTAAATTTTACAATCAATTTAGTTTTAATAAATTGCCGCTGAATAAATTCATCGAATTCATTTACAATTAATCAAACCAAATTCAAATATGAAAAAGTTAATTTTAGCTGTAATTGCTATAATAATCAATCTATCAAGTAACGCACAATCCATTAATCAAATTTCAAGAGACTGGGCTCCATTTAGTCAAGTTATTAAAATTAAAACTGATAGTGTAAAAAAGTTTAAGTTAACAGCATTTGCGAAAGTAGAAACTACTGATAAAAAGGCAAAAACTGGTCTTTGGGCGAGAGTTGACAATAAAGAAGGCGCAGGGAGAGGGTTCTTTGATAATATGGAAGACAGACCAATTACATCTAGTAAATGGCAACAGTATACTATTCAAGGAACGATTAATAAAGATTCTGAAAAGCTAAATTTTGGAGCGCTTTGCTACAAGAACGGAAAATTTTATTTTGACAAATTTGAACTGTATATCGAAGATGAAAATGGAGAATTTCAGCCAGTTAAAATAAAAAACTCCAGTTTTGAAACAAAAATAGTAGATAATTTATTACCTGAATGGAGTCTGGGTATTTCTAAAGGAAAACCTTATAGAGTAAAAGAATTTACAATTTCAACTAGTAATGATAAAGTAGATGGAAAATATTCTTTGTTGATGACTGGTAGTGGTATTTCTCAAAGTACAGGATCTATTTCAGGAATTGGACCTTTTATTGTAATTGTATATCTACTGATTCTAGCATTTTCTTTAATGACAAACATTTCTTCAAAAAATGAAGATGGCTGGTCTAAAACCCAATTAATAGGATTCCGTTTTTCATTCATTTACTTCCTTTTATTTATTATTTTTCAAAACAATGGGGCTTATCCTTTTTGGAGTAGTTTAATGAGTTACCCGAATGAATTACTGCATAAATTCATCCCTTGGGTAGGAAAAAATATCCTACACCTTCCTTATGATATAACAACATTTACTAATGGAAGTGGAGATACAACTTATGATTACGTAATTATGTTCGTTGTATTTTTCATAGCTACTGTAAGTACTGTAATATGGTCCTTAGTTGACAAGAAAAGTGCTAATTACAAAAAGCTGTACTATTGGTTAACAGCGGCAGTTAGATATTATGTTGGTTTAATGTTAATTAGCTATGGTTTAATTAAGGTAATCCAATTACAATTCTCTCAACCAAGCTTTTATCGATTATTTCAACCTTACAGTGAATCATCTCCAATGGGATTAGCGTGGACTTTCTTAGGATTTTCACAGGGTTATAACATGTTTATGGGAATCGCAGAAGTGCTCGCTGGATTACTACTATTTAGAAGAACATTAACTTTTGGTGCTATCATTACATTAATGACTGCTATGAATGTAATGGCTGTAAATTATTTTTATGATGTACCAGTTAAATTACTTTCAACTCATTTAGTATTAATGACTTTATTCTTGTTGTCTAGAGATATTCAAAAGCTATTTACATTCTTATTTTCAAGTAAAACAATAGAAGGATTAACAGTTATTAAACGTCCTATATTTAAAAAACCTCTTGACATAAGTTTTAAATTAATAAAAGCCTTTGTACTAATTTATTCTTTAGGCTATGGTTTTTACAATACTTTAGAAGCTAAAAAAACATATGGGAGTGATGCACCTAAATCAAAATTATATGGTGCATATGAAATTACAAATCATGTAATTAATGGAGATACTTTAACCCATTACAAGAGTAAACAATTATGGAAATATCTTGTTTTTGAAAGACAAGGATCTGCTCAGGTAAGAAAAATGAATAAACAAAGAATTTCTTATAAAACTGAAATTGATACAACAAACAAAAAAATCAAATTTTCTCCCTACAGAGGAAAAGGCGATAATTTTACCATGAACTATACTAAGTCAGAAGATAAATTCGATTTCAAGTTTATCAACAATAAAGACACTATTTCTGTTGAAACAAGAAAATTAGGAAAAGATGATTTTCTTTTAATAAATAGAGGTTTCCATTGGATAAGTGAGTATCCATTCAACAGATAAAATTTAAGATTTTCAATTCTAAATAAGCTGTCTCAATATAGACAGCTTATTTTGATAAGACTTAACTATAACGTAATCGTAATCTCTTCTTGTTTTTCTCATTATAATCGAAAAATTATGTAGTTTTGTTACTATTCATGACACAAACTTAAATTATAAAAAATGATAAAACCTGGAGTTGCAACTGGACGTGAAGTTCAAGAGATTTTCAAATTAGCCAAAGAAAAAGCATTTGCATTACCTGCTGTAAACGTTGTAGGTTCTAATTCAATTAATGCTGTTTTAGAAACAGCTAAAGAAGTTAACGCCCCAGTAATTATACAATTCTCCAATGGAGGAGCATTATTTAACGCAGGAAAGGGATTATCTAACGAAAATCAAAAAGCTGCCATTGCTGGTGCTGTTGCCGGAGCAAAACACATTCATTTATTAGCTGAAGCTTATGGTATTCCTGTAATTTTACATACAGATCATGCTGCTAAAAACTTATTACCTTGGATTGATGGATTACTAGATGCTAGTGAAAAACATTTCGCTGAAACTGGAAAATCTTTGTTCAGCTCACACATGATTGATTTATCTGAAGAACCAATCGAAGAAAATATAGAAATTTGTAAAGAATACTTAGCTAGAATGAGCAAAATGGGTATGACTTTAGAAATTGAATTAGGTATTACTGGTGGTGAAGAAGATGGTGTTGATAATACAGATGTAGATAGCTCTAAATTATATACACAACCAGAAGAAGTTGCTTATGCTTATGAAGAGTTAATGAAAGTTAGCGATCAATTTACCGTTGCTGCTGCTTTTGGAAACGTTCATGGTGTATACAAACCAGGAAACGTAAAATTAACTCCAAAAATTTTAAAGAATTCTCAAGAATACATCTCTGAAAAATACAATGTTCCTCACAATACTATTGATTTTGTTTTCCATGGTGGATCAGGATCTACAGTTGAAGAAATTCGTGAATCAATTGGTTACGGAGTTATAAAAATGAATATTGACACAGATCTTCAATTCGCTTTCAATGAAGGGATTAGAGATTATATGACTGAAAACTTACCATATTTAAAAACTCAAATTGGTAACCCTGAAGGAGATGATGTACCTAACAAAAAATATTACGATCCACGTAAATGGCTTCGTGAAGGTGAAATAACCTTTAAAAATCGTTTAAAAAAGGCTTTTGAAGACTTAAACAACATCAATACATTATAGGTGTAAAAATCACTTTTTAGTTTTATTTGGTAATTAACTTTAGTTTTTTACTTATTTTGCGGGCTTATTAACAAACTGACTAAATACTATAATACACCGTAATATGGCTTGGTTTAAACGAAAAGATAAAGGGATACAAACCCCTACAGAAGAGAAGAAAGACACTCCTAAAGGTTTATGGTACAAGACTCCTAGTGGAAAAATTATTGATACTGAAGAGTTACGAAAAAACCTTTATGTTAGTCCAGAAGATGGTTATCACGTTAGAGTAGGAAGTAAAGAATACTTTGAACTATTCTTCGATAATAATGAGTTTACTGAACTTAACGAAAAACTATCTGCTAAAGATCCTTTAAAATTTGAGGACACTAAAAAATACCCTGAGCGATTAAAAGCCGCACAAGACAAAACAGGATTAAAAGATGCTGTTAGAACAGCAGTTGGAAAATCATTAGGTAAGGATTTAGTGATTGCTTCAATGGACTTTGCTTTCATTGGGGGATCAATGGGAAGTGTTGTTGGAGAAAAAATAGCTAGAGCTATCGATTACTCAATTGAGCATAACATTCCATTTTTAATGATTTCTAAATCAGGAGGAGCACGTATGATGGAAGCTTCTTTATCGTTAATGCAATTAGTAAAAACTTCTGCTAAGTTAGCTCAACTTGCGGATGCTAAGATTCCTTATGTTTCTTTATGTACAGACCCTACTACAGGAGGTACAACAGCTTCTTTTGCAATGTTAGGAGATATTAATATCGCTGAACCAAATGCATTAATTGCTTTTGCTGGACCTAGAGTTGTTAAAGATACAACAGGTAAAGAATTACCAGAAGGATTCCAAAGATCTGAATTCGTTTTAGAACACGGTTTCTTAGATGCAATTTATGAAAGAAAAAACTTAAAAAAACAGGTTAATTTGTATTTAGATTTGATACAAAACCAACATATTAGAGCATAAAAATAAAAACCAGCCTTTTGGGCTGGTTTTTTTTAACTGAAAAACTACTACACTACCTATTTATTTCGTAATGAAATCTCTATGCTTTCTCCATTTGCATTTGTTAAGGTAGCTTTATTATCACAAGATCCATCTCCAAAATCTAATGTATACACATTTCCATTTTTTGAGATTTCTGTTACTCCGCTTACAATATATTTACAGGCATACTCTCTTCTTAACTTCTCAAGAATAGTTCCTGAAAATTCTACTCCATTTTTATTTATAAACTTCCAGTTTCCTGAAATTAAATACACATCGTCTCCTCTTAAAACCGTGTCATCACCTTCAATTTTTTCTCTTGTTCTAGTTCCTTCAAGAGATACTACTTCTCCTGTAGATAATGTTAATGTTAAATTTACTGTATGAGTAGCTTCTTTATTTCCATTTTCATTTTCCTTTACTTTAACTACTGATTTAGACCCTTCAAGTACATTTCCATCTATTGAAAAACTTTCAAAAGTTACAGATTTAGAATATCCAGTATCTGTTCTTTCATAAACAATAATTATTTTTCCTTTAAATTCTCTTCCACGTTTACCAACACATCCATCTCCAAAATCTAACGTAATAGTAATTGTATTTTCATTAGGATTTTCTTCTACAGTTCGAACAACGCAATCTGCTATACTACTTTTACTTTGATCTACACCTTTCCCTAGTAAGTTGAAATCATTATCGTCATCTTCTAAGATATTATCAATATCAGAAGTAATATCATCCGCTAACACAACTGCTTCTACATCATCTGTGCTTAAATCAGTTTCTACATCATCTGAACCATCGTTATTTGAACATGATGCAAAAATTAACATTCCCATAATTGTTAGTAATCGTAAATTAAAAACCTTAAGTATCATAATTAATAAGTATTAAAAGTTAATCTGCATCTTTGACCTTGAGTTTTAAAAAAGGTTTAATTTAACCTATCAAAAAGATTATTCAATTTAGACAAACCCCTATCATAATCTTTCAAAAAATAGTTGTACATTTGCCACTTCAATGAAAATCATTGGTACATTAAAATTATTTAAAACAATATTGGTATGTATTTAACTAAAGAAGTAAAGCAAGAAATTTTTGCTAAGCACGGTAAAGGCGCTGAAGATACTGGTTCTGCAGAAGGACAAATCGCGTTATTTACTCACAGAATTAACCACTTAACTGAGCACTTAAAGAAAAACCGTAAGGATTTTAACACAGAGCGCTCGTTAGTGAAAATGGTAGGTAAGCGTAGAAGCTTGTTAGACTACCTAAAGAAAAAGGATATCAACAGATATCGTGCAATCATTAAAGAATTAGGAATTAGAAAGTAATACCTAAATAAAAGAGGCTGGAATTTTCAGCCTCTTTTTTATTATCTTTAGCAAAAGTTGTATTCTACTTCAACTTCCATTGAAACAACAACACACACAACACAACACACAACTTAAAGTAATTTTTTATTAGAAAAAAACATTTTATGATTCCAAAAGTATTTAACCAAGTTATTGAACTTGGAGACGGAAGAACTATCACATTAGAAACAGGAAAATTAGCAAAACAAGCGGACGGTTCTGTTGTTGTAAGAATGGGAGACACAATGTTATTGGCAACTGTAGTATCTGCAAGAACTGCAAACCCAGGTATTGACTTTTTACCATTAACTGTAGATTATAGAGAGAAATTTGCAGCCTCAGGTAGATACCCAGGTGGATTTATGAAGCGTGAGGCAAGGCCAAGTAACGAAGAGATTTTAACAATGCGTTTAGTGGATCGTGTTTTACGTCCATTATTCCCTAAAGATTATCATGCTGAAACTCAGGTAATGATTCAGTTAATGTCTCATGACCCTGAAGTGTTGCCAGATGCATTAGCAGGTTTAGCTGCTTCAGCTGCAATTCAATTATCTGATATTCCTTTTGAAGCTCCAATTTCAGAAGTACGTGTAGTACGTGTTAACGGAGAATTTATCATCAACCCTAGCCCGGCACAATTAAAAGAAGCAGATATCGACTTAATGGTTGGTGCATCTAATGATTTCGTTGCAATGGTTGAAGGAGAAATGGACGAAGTTTCAGAAGAAGAAATGGCAGACGCAATTCGTTTTGCTCATGAAGCTATTAAAGTTCAATGTGAAGCTCAAACAAAATTAGCTGAGGCTTTCGGAAAGAAAGAAACTCGTGAATATGAAGGTGAAGCAGAAGACGAAGAATTAGCTGCAAAAATTCACGAAGCTGCTTATCAAAAATGTTATGATATCGCTAAAAAAGGAACGTCTAAACAAGAAAGAGGATTGGCTTTTTCTGAGGTGAAAGATGAAGTTTTAGCAATGTTTACTGAGGAAGAATTAGAAGAAAAAGGAGATTTAGTTTCTAAATATTTCAGTAAAGCTCATAAAGCAGCGGTAAGAGATTTAACATTAAATGAAGGTTTACGTTTAGACGGACGTACAACTACAGATATTAGACCAATTTGGTGTGAGGTAGATTATTTACCAAGAACTCATGGTTCTTCAATCTTTACAAGAGGAGAAACTCAAGCATTAGCAACTGTAACTTTAGGTACTTCTAGAGATGCAAATATGATTGACTCTCCAACTGTTCAAGACGAAGAGCGTTTCTATTTACATTATAACTTCCCTCCTTTTTCTACGGGTGAAGCAAGACCTTTAAGAGGTACTTCTCGTCGTGAAATTGGTCACGGAAATTTAGCACAACGTGCTTTAAAAGGAATGATTCCTGAAGATTGTCCTTACACTGTTCGTATTGTATCTGAGGTATTAGAAAGTAACGGTTCGTCTTCTATGGCAACGGTTTGTTCTGGTACTATGGCATTAATGGACGCTGGTGTACAATTAAAAAAGCCTGTTTCTGGAATTGCAATGGGATTAATCTCTGATGGTGATCGTTATGCGGTATTATCTGATATCTTAGGAGATGAAGATCATTTAGGAGATATGGACTTTAAAGTTACTGGTACTGCAGATGGAATTACTGCTTGTCAGATGGATATTAAAATCAAAGGTCTTTCTTATGAAATTTTAGTGAAAGCTTTAAAACAGGCACGTGATGGACGTTTACATATTTTAGAAAAGTTAACTGACACTATCGCCACTCCAAATGAGGATGTTAAAGCTCACGCGCCAAAAATGGTAACAGTACGTATTGCTGGAGAATATATTGGTGCAGTTATTGGACCAGGTGGTAAACATATTCAAGAGTTACAAAAAGAAACTGAAACTACTATTGTAATAAATGAAGATCCAGCTACAGAAGAAGGAATTGTTGAAATTTTAGGTACTAATCAAGAAGGAATTGATAAAGTATTAGCTAGAATTCAAGCAATTACTTTTAAACCAGAAAAAGGAAGCATTTACGAAACTAAGGTTGTAAAAATTCTTGAATTTGGTGCTGTTGTTGAATATACAGAAGCTCCTGGAAATGAAGTTTTATTACACATTTCTGAATTAGCTTGGGAACGCACTAATAACGTTACTGATGTTGTTAATGTTGGTGATATTATTGATGTAAAATACTTCGGTGTAGACCCAAAAACTCGTAAAGAAAAGGTATCTCGTAAAGCTTTATTACCTAAACCAGAAGGTCATGTATCAAAGCCACCAAGAGATAATAAAGATAGAGGATCTAGAGATAATCGTCGTGACGACAGAAAACCTAGAGAAAACAGAAAAGAATCTTAAAAACTTCTAACTAGTATATTAAAAAATCGTCAAGTAAAATTTTACTTGACGATTTTTATTTGTTTCTTATTTTTTTACTAATATTTTGTTACTAATTCTGTCTCGTAAAATCACTTTTACTAAATAATTCCCTGTTGTTAAATCGGAAATTGGTATCGTTACTTTTCCATCAATAACCTTCTTTTCAATATCAAACGACTTTACTTTATTTCCCAATATAGAAAAAATTTCTATTGATGAATTACTAAAATCTAGAGAATTATTAAGATTCATATTTAATATATCATTAGCAGGATTCGGATACATAGTTTCAACAGAATCATCTTTAACTATATCTTCAGAGCTTAAAGTACTTCCTACATCCTCTATGGCATTCACGCCTGCTGTCCAAGCAGTACCATCATACTCATAAGCTCCAAGGTCTGGAGCAGTTCCATTAAATAGCTTTGTAAAACCAGAAACAACTACACCTTTATCAACCACTAATCCTGTTTCTACAGGAGAAAAATTCTGAGCATTGGCATCTACAAAAGGCGAAACTGCTGTTATCAAATTATCTTTTACATCAAAACCTGTTTCATTAAACCAGTCACCTACGTTAGAATAATTATTATAGACTCTATTATTTTTTTGTTCGTAACCGTTTACCCAAGAAGCCATTGCTTGACCACAATCCCACAAAGTATTATGAAAAAAATCTAAATTCCAATTTTCCCAGTTTACCTGATAACCAGACCAAGATACATTCCACACCACATTATGATGTACTACATATCCTTTACTATTATTATCTAAATAAATCCCAGCAGCTTTTATTCCTGCATAAGTAGGTGGTTTAGAATCGTGAAACCAATTATGATGAACTTCAGTTCCTTTTAAATCATCATTTCCTACAGTATAAAACACACCTGAATCTGCATTAATTAATTGCGCTTTAGAAACATCGTTATATGCCACCTCACAAGTATTTCCGCTCACATAAATACCATCTCTCCCTGAGTTAAAAACTGTGTTTTTTAATACCTTTACATTATTAGCAGTAGATCTAATAGGAGTAGCATGAATTCCTAAATAATCAATGTTAGAGATAGTATTGTTTTCAATAATTGAATTATGAGCTCCCGCCCAATTTTGAATTGAAATTCCGTTAGATGAGCTATGATTTATTCTACAATTTCTTATAACTGTACTCGGTCCTAAAACTTCAATGGCTGATTCACCAACTCCAGCTGAAGTACTTGCTAAATTATCGAAACCTTCACTGCCATGGACTACTTCATTATTTTCAAAAACATTAAAATCTCCTGTAATTTTTATACTACCTCCAAAAAACTTTATTCCTTGTATTTTAATATAATCTCCTCTTAATTCTGCTGTAAATTTATGAGTAGCATACTCTACAGTATCATCTTCAGGTTTTAAACCATCTTCTGTTTGAAAATATAATGTTTTAGTTCCTTCATCATAGTACCACTCTCTAGCATAATCTAAAGCTTCTAGTATATTAAATAAATACAATTGACCTCTATGCCCGTTTCTTAAAATAGTTGGGTTGTGTGGATCGAAAGGCCATTTTGTAATATCTACACCATCATGTTCAATTCTCGTTGTCGTACTACTTGTAATTCTCCTAGTCCAACTCGTACCAGAATGTCCACCAATATAGTATACCAAGCCACCAGCCCAATCGAAGTCTGGAACTTCAGTAAGCGTAAAAAAGTTATTTCCCCCGTTTTCTATAAACTTACAATCTAATGTAAACCTGTTATTATCTTCATTATTTGGCCATCTTGCCAAATCCATATAAGCTTCATTATGATATACATTTCTAAATCTCTCTTCAATAGACATATCTACTGATGTCTTGTAAATATTTCCTGAATGTAATTGCCAACCATTAATAAAAGTAGTAGCTTTTATAGTTACATTTTCTCCATCAGCAGCTTTAAATGTCAAATAATGTCCTTCAGATCCATTTTTATTTACAAATAATTGCTCTTCATAAACACCTTCTCTAATAATACAAGTACTACCAGGAGTCATTGTAGACACAGCTTTATTAAATGTTTTAAACGGACTAATTTCTGTTCCTGTGTTACTATCATCTCCTTCTATTGCTACATAATATGTGTTTTGAGCAAATAACGATAAGTTTTTAATGATTAATAATAAAAAAAATAGTTTGATTTTGTCGGTTTTCATGACTTTAGGGATTGATTTATTAGCAAACGTAGTCATATTATTTTTAGTGCATCCAGTATAAAAAAACAGATTAAAAATTAACATTAATCATATAAGGTTTTGTTTCTTTGTGTTCATATTTATCTGCATTGAAAATACAACGTATTACATACTTATCATTAGGAACAAATCAAGGAGACAAGCTCAAAAACCTACAAGATGCAATAGATTTAATTGCAGATGAAATTGGTAGTGTTTTGAGTATTGCTTCCATTTATGAAACTTCTTCATGGGGATTTGATGGTGATAATTTCTATAATACTTGTGTTAAAGTTTCTACCTACTTACCTCCTGAAGAGTTAATTGAAAAACTTTTAGTTATTGAAAAAGAATTAGGTAGAGTTCGTAAAGAAAACAACCAATATGCGGATCGATTAATTGATCTCGACATTCTTCTTTTTGATGATGAAATTATTTTCTCTAAAAATTTAATTGTTCCTCATCCAAGAATGTTAGAACGAAAGTTTGCTTTGGCTCCTTTAGCTGATATCGCAAATACCGTTATTCATCCAATTGAGAAAAAGCAAATAGGCAGTTGCTTACAAAATTGTGTAGATAATTCTGAAATTTTCAAAATTGAGAAACAACTAGTTCGACCAATTTCAATTGCAGAAAAATACAATTATATTGCCATTGAAGGTAATATTGGAGCTGGTAAAACTACGTTGGCAAAAATGATGTCAGATGAATTTAATGCTAAAATTGTTTTAGAACGATTTGCTGATAATCCTTTTTTACCAAAATTTTACAAAGACGAAGAGCGCTATGCTTTCCCTTTAGAAATGAGTTTTTTAGCAGACCGTTACCAACAACTTTCTGATGATTTAGCGCAGTTTGATTTGTTTAAAAACTTTATTGTTTCCGATTATTATATTTTTAAATCGTTGATTTTTGCACAGGTTACCTTACATAACGATGAATATAAATTATATCGTAAAATGTTCGATTTAATGTACAAGGAAATCGTTAAACCTGACTTGTATGTGTATTTATATCAAAACACAGAAAGATTACTTCAAAACATTCATAAACGCGGCAGAGCGTACGAACAGAATATAGAAGCTACCTACTTAGAAAAAATCCACGAAGGATACATAAACTTTATTAAAACACAACGAGATTTGAACATCTTGGTAATTGATGTATCTGAATTAGATTTTGTAAATAATAAAAACGATTATAAAACGATTTTAAATAAAATTAAAAATCATACTAATAAGTCTTCATAGATAGCTTATTAGTTATGATCTAAATTATTGCTCTTAATTGTTTTTCAAAATCCTCACACTCTTCAATAATTCCTTCACTGTAAGTTTTACTCTGAATATCATAATCTAACTCGTATAAAAAACGATTCAAACCAAAAGACGCTTCAATTAGCTGCTCTCTTTCTTCAACTAATTTAGAAGAAGACCATTTATGATATACTTTATCAGCGTAATTACATAAAATCTCCTTAAGTTCGATTAAACGTTCTCTTTTAAGCAATATATCTTTATCTATAATTTTAGATGTATTGTTTGATTTTTCGTCCCCAAATAAAAAATTCAAAAATGCCATAGTAAATAATTATATCTAATCTTTCCTTATTTAGACTCCACAAATAAACATTTGTTACTCTTATAAGTACATATTTATAAAAATAATTAATTACTATAAAAACAAAGTACGGTTTCTCCATACTTTTGGTAAGGAAAAACCGTACTTTTTCTTATTTTAAAAAGGCTAATTACTTCTTAATCAGCTCTAATTTTTCAGCAAAATAATCACAAAAATCACGCATAGTTGCGCTCATTTTATCATCATTTGTTGCACGTTCGAAAGTGTCTGCCATTGAAACTAACGTCTGGTGAAAAAATTGTTTCATTTCATCAACAGGCATATCTTTAGTCCATAAATCCATACGCAACGTATCTTTTTGTTTATGATCCCAAACAGACAACATAATTGCTTTAGAAGCTTCCTCTGTTATTCCTCCATCTTGAGCATTCCATGAAATTTCTTCAGGTACTCTATTTTCATCTAAACCAACTTTAAATTTTATTTCTGATGTATGTACTATAGCCATTATCGTTTCGGTTTGTATTTTGATTTTTTAAAAATAATATCTTCTTCTGTCTGTAAAAGTTCCGGCAAAGATACATCATTATTCTGCATATAAGAACGTACAATTTGCCACCCAATCCAAACTCCTATTTGACCAGGAGACAAATTATCTTCACCTAAATAAAACTTGGAAAAAGGTGCTACGTCTAAAAAGCGTTTATTCAATTTAGAATCTGTATCATATAACAATTCTTTCTCTATAAAATACTTCCATATTTCTTCTTCACTTTCTAAAGCCCATTTAAATTTT
This sequence comes from Tenacibaculum skagerrakense, assembly GCF_004345825.1. Taxonomy (GTDB): domain Bacteria; phylum Bacteroidota; class Bacteroidia; order Flavobacteriales; family Flavobacteriaceae; genus Polaribacter; species Polaribacter skagerrakensis. The sequence continues at coordinate 565,162 of NZ_SLXM01000001.1, read as the reverse complement.
GTTTCTTCATAACCAATTTTTTCTCTGTCTGAAATAGTCGGTAAATACGCATCTAACACATACATTTTTTTTCCTTCGTAAATCATTTTATTAATAAAACTACGCTCGTTATTTGGCGGCATTTGCTTATTAATTATCGCATTGGCTACATCAACTATTATATGATCTTTTCTATTATTTTGCTTAATATACTCTGGGAAGTCGACATAAAATTCGTGACTTATTCCAAGATAGCAGTCTAGAGAAATTAGCAATAATCCTGCGTCGAATAACACACGATTTTCATAATCTACATTCGTTAACATTGTTACAACTACAGGCTCTTTAAAGTTTTCGTTGTAGTATTTTACATGTTGAAACAATTGTTCTAGTTCTTTTTCTAAAAAAGAGAGATCAGGATATTTCTTAATCGTTTCTGCAAACAATTCTCTCTCATCTTTATTCTGTATTTTATTGATCCACACAGAATCTATATCATGCGGAAAAAACATTGGGTAAATTTCTTTTGTTTTTGAAAGTGTTTCAGGTGTTGAGTTATAGAAATCAACATCAAATCGAGCTAACTTAACATCTACACTAATAGTAGAAACGTCCACTTCTAATTTATTTTCTTTTTTACAGGAAATCAAGATCAACAGCAACAGTAAAAAGGACACTATTTTTCGCATTAAATGGCTATATTTACGTTTAATTAATAAACTTCGAATTTACTAAAATCGTATAACATGAATACTCCAAAAGTTGCTGAACACATTATAAATTGGTTAAAAGATTATGCTACAAATGCAAAAGTCAACGGATTTGTTGTAGGTGTTTCTGGAGGAATAGACTCTGCAGTAACTTCTACGTTATGTGCAAAAACCGGATTACCAACACTATGTGTTGAAATGCCAATTCATCAAGCACAAAGTCAAGTAACAAGAGCACAAGAACACATTGCACAATTAAAAGAGCGCTTTTCGAATGTTAGTGATACTCGAGTAAATTTAACTTCAACTTTTGAAGATTTTAAAACTGTTGTACCAGAAACTGAAGCATCACCTAAATTAGATTTGTCTTTGGCTAATACTAGAGCTCGTTTACGAATGACCACTTTGTATTATTTTGCTGGTTTACATGGTTTATTAGTAGCTGGCACAGGTAATAAAGTGGAAGATTTTGGTGTAGGTTTTTTTACAAAATATGGAGATGGTGGCGTTGATTTAAGTCCGATTGCTGATTTGGTAAAATCAGAAGTTTATGCATTGGGAGAATACCTTCAAGTACCTGAATCTATCCAAAAAGCACAACCAACTGATGGCTTGTTTGGTGATAGTCGTACAGATGAAGACCAAATTGGAGCATCTTATGATGAATTAGAATGGGCTATGAAAATGCAAGCCAATGGGAAAAAAGCCGATGACTTTGAAGGCCGTCAAAAAGAAGTGTATAAAATTTATACACGACTAAACACAATAAATCAACACAAAATGGTTCCAATACCTGTATGTGATATACCTAAAAACTTAAAGTAAGTTTGCGGACACCATTAATTGCTTAATTCTTTTGTACGCTCTTTTTTTATGCCCGTTTGAAATTTGAAATGGTAATTCTATAAATAAAAGAATTAGCTTACCTATTTGAAGCAATTTTCTCATAGTTTTGTCAAGTTTTATTTCTGTTTCTTTTCTTTGGGGAACTAAATTTACTAAAAAATTATCGGTAGACTAAAATTATTGTTCATTTTTTAGTAACAATCAAAATTTTAATTAAAATTTTACAACTTATTAATTAAAATTGAAGTTGTTTTAAATATTCTATAAACAGGATATCAAAACTACTCAAATATATAACAGTTTCAAAGGAGAAATTCCCCTTTATAGAATAGGAAAAAACCCTAAACTACTCTATTTAGCTTTTCGTATAGTAATTTTTTTAATTCTATATAATTGGTTACTTCTTCAAAATCAAGAGATTGATCTTCCTCTTCTCCTTCTTGAGCTTCTCTGATAATAGTATTGATTTTTGTTTCTATAAGTACCCTTCTAAGGTTTAAAATTGCATCTGTTACAAGTTTAGGAAGGATTTTAGTTGTCTCTGTTACAAACACTTCTTTTCGTTCCCAATCACTCAATTCATACTTTTCTTCATCCATTAAAATATTGGTGACCAAACTAGAAACAGCACCATTCTCACTGGCAATTAATTTATCAATAGAGATTTGTTCATCTTGATTTAGTTGATGTATAATTTCATAATAAATATCTCGAAAAGCTTCGTGTGTAAACTCAATTTCGTCTTCTTGCAAATTTAAATACAACTCATTTGAAACCGTATTGGTATATTCCTCTTTTTCTATGATGGGTCTACCATGCTTATCTTCAGAATGCACCCAATTTACCAATTCAATTTCCTCATTACCATACAGTAATAATATTCTAATAATCTCTTTTTCTAGTAATAATAGACTGTTAATTTTAGGTTGTGAAGGCTCTTCTTTTACAGGTTGTAAAGATGGTGCAGCACTTTGATATTGCTCGCTTTTACCTTTGTCTTTTTGATCTTTATTAATTAATTGTGCAAGTTCACTAAACAAAACACGCTCGGAAATATCCATAATTCGAGCACACTCTTGCACATAAACTTCACGCTGAATTCCGTCAGGAATTTTAGAAATACTCGTAACAATATCTCTAATTAAACCTGCTTTTTTTACAGGATCGTTTTCTGCATCTTTAGTTAATAATGATACTTTAAAATTAATAAAATCTTGCGCATTCTCTTCTAAATATGTTTTTAATTGCGCATCAGAATTTGCTTTTGCAAAACTATCCGGATCTTCACCTTCAGGAAACGTAACTACCTTAACATTCATTCCTTGTTCAAGGATCAAATCGATTCCTCTTAAAGAAGCTCTAATACCTGCGGCATCTCCATCAAAAAGTACTGTTATATTATTTGTTAAGCGGTGTATTAGTCGAATTTGTTCAGGAGTTAATGCTGTTCCAGATGAAGCAACCACATTTTCTATTCCTGACTGATGGAACGAAATTACATCTGTATATCCTTCAACTAAAAAACAATTATCCTGTTTAGCAATCTCTTTTTTTGCTTGATAAATACCGTATAAAATCTTACTCTTATGGTATATATCGCTTTCAGGAGAGTTTAAATATTTCGCAGCTTTTTTATCATTTGTTAAAATTCGACCTCCAAAACCTAGAATTCTTCCCGACATACTATGTATAGGAAACATAACTCTTCCTTTAAATCGGTCAAACATTCTATCTTGTTCTCCTCCTTCTTTGACTATCGTAAGTCCGGTTGACTTTAAATACTTAATATCATAGCCTTTGTCTAAAGCTGCTTTCGTAAAGTTATCCCATTCGTCTTTACAATATCCTAAATCGAACTTCTCAATAGTATCTTCTCTGAATCCTCTTTCTTTAAAATAAGACAACCCTATAGCTCTCCCTTTCTGAGTATTCATTAATACATCATGAAAATAATCTTTCGCAAACTTAGAAACCAAAAACATACTTTCTCTTTCATTTATCTGCTGTTTTTGTTCGTCGCTTTGTTCGGTTTCCTCTATTTCAATATTGTATTTTTTAGCAAGCCATTTAATAGCTTCAGGATATGTGAAATGTTCATGTTCCATTAAAAATGAAATAACATTTCCTCCTTTTCCAGTACTAAAATCTTTCCAAATTTGCTTTACAGGAGACACCATGAAAGACGGTGTTTTTTCGTCTGTAAACGGACTTAAACCCTTAAAATTACTTCCTGCTTTTTTCAATTGGACAAACTCCCCTATTACTTCCTCTAAACGAGCAGTTTCAAAAACTTGTTCTATGGTTTGTTTGGTAATCATATGATAAAGATAAAAAACCTCGCAAATATAATTTTTGCGAGGTTTATTCTATATTTTTTTATTTTTTAAGATGCAGCTTTTAGCTTTTGTAATGCTTTTTTGGTAAGCTTCTCTTCAGCGTAATCTTTTGTTACTTCAAATTCTTTTATATCAGAACCTGGAAGTTCAAACATAGCATCAGTTAAAATTGCTTCACACAAAGAACGCAGACCACGAGCTCCTAATCGATATTCTACAGCCATATCAACAATATATAGTAATGCTTCTTCAGTCATTGAGAATTCAACATCATCCATTTTAAACAACTTTGTATATTGCTTAATAATAGAATTTCTTGGCTCCGTTAAAATAGCTCTTAATGTTTTAGCATCTAACGGATTCATATAGCTTAAAACTGGTAGCCTTCCAATAATTTCAGGTATTAATCCGAACGATTTTAAATCTGAAGGAATAATGTATTGTAATAAATTATCCTCATCAATTTTATCTTCATCTATGGAAGCACTATACCCAACAGCTTGCATATTTAATCGCTTACTAATGATTCTATCGATACCAGAAAAAGCTCCACCAGCTACAAACAAAATATCTTTTGTATTCACTTGAATAAACTTCTGCTCAGGATGTTTTCTTCCTCCTTTTGGAGCAACATTAACCACGGCTCCTTCTAGTAACTTTAACAAAGCTTGTTGCACTCCTTCTCCAGAAACATCTCTAGTAATTGAAGGGTTATCTCCTTTACGAGCTATTTTATCAATTTCGTCTATAAATACAATACCTCGTTCAGCTTTTTCCACATCGTAATCAGCAGCTTGTAATAATCTGCTTAGAATACTTTCTACATCTTCTCCTACATATCCTGCTTGTGTTAATACAGTAGCATCAACAATAGAAAATGGAACATTTAACATTCTTGCGATAGTTCTAGCTACCAATGTTTTACCAGTTCCTGTTTCTCCAACTAAAACAATGTTAGACTTTTCAATCTCTACACCATCTGCTGGACTTTTCGATTGTAATAATCTTTTGTAGTGATTATATACTGCCACAGACATCGCTTTTTTAGTTTGCTCCTGTCCAACAATATACTCATCCAAAAAAGTTTTAATTTCAAGAGGTTTCTTAAGAATTAAATCATTTGAAAGACTTGTTGTTTTTGCCTCTGCTATTTCCTCCTCTACAATACCGTGAGCTTGCTCAATACATTTATCGCAGATATGTGCATCCATTCCTGCAATTAATAAATCCGTTTCCGCTTTTTTACGCCCACAAAACGAACACTCTAAATTTTGATCTTGTGACATTTTATTACTCTATAACTACTTTACTATACTATTGGTAGATGTTATTTTCTGCTAAGAATTTCATCAATCATACCATATTCTTTTGCTTCATTAGCTTTCATCCAATAATCTCTGTCAGAATCTTGATGAACTTTATCAAATGGTTGACCTGAGTGATTTGCTATAATAGTATACAACTCATCTTTCAACTTTAAAATTTCACGAGCTGTAATTTCAATATCTGAAGCTTGACCTTGTGCACCACCTAATGGTTGGTGAATCATAATTCTTGAATGAGGCAACGCAGAACGTTTTCCTTTTTCTCCTGCGCACATTAATACTGCTCCCATTGAAGCCGCAATACCTGTACAAATAGTTGCTACATCTGGTTTGATAAACTGCATCGTATCATAAATACCTAATCCAGCATACACTCCTCCTCCTGGAGAATTAATATAAATTGAAATATCTTTTGTAGCGTCTACACTTTCTAAGAATAATAATTGTGCTTGAATAACATTCGCAACTTGGTCATTAATTCCTGTTCCTAAAAAGATAATTCTATCCATCATCAAACGAGAAAAAACGTCCATTTGAGTAATATTCAATTGACGCTCTTCCATGATGTATGGAGTTAAACTACTAGTGATTTTATTATAATAAGTACTACTAATTCCGTGATGCTTAGTAGCATATTTTTCGAATTCTTTTCCGTAATCCATTATTGAGGTTTTGTTTTAAAAGTTACAAAGGTTAAAGATACAAAGATTTTTTCTTAGATAAATACCAACTTTATCACATTACACCTATGTTCATTTTAAAAGAAGAAAAATACTACTATTACTTTTCAAATAAAAACCAGTATCGGGGGATACTGGTTATTTAATACTACTTAATTGGGGATAATAATTCTTACAGAAATTAGGGATTAATTCTTTAGGATTATTTTATAGGGGAATTATAACCCTGTAGTATTACTACGTTATTTACAGTACAATATTACTATAAAATGAATATTCATCTATAATAATACAGGTAACAAAAAGTGACAATTAAAAATTTAACTTAAAGAAATGTTTTAAGTTTCTGATTTACAGTGTTTAAAAAAACCACAAGCAAGTAACAAGTAAAACTATTTTATAGGGTTTGTATATAGTTTTCTAACTCTTGACTCTTAGGAATTTCCATTTTTTTTCGAATTCTATATCGAATTGCTTTAACAGAATCTGTAGTTGAATTTCTAATAGAAGCTATTTCTTTAATAGATAGATTTAACCTTAATAAAGAACAAATTTCTCGTTCAGTTTTAGTTAAACTTGGATATTTATTACTGATATTTTGATCGAAGTTTTTATTTACTTCAGATATTTTATCTTGAAGTGATGAGAGTTTATTTTCTGTAATAATTTGTTGCTGCAACTTTAATAATAATCCGTTAGCATATCTTTTAACATTTTTATCTTCAGCGCTGTCTTTATCGTCTTTAATTTGTTGTGTTAATCGTTTTATAAACTCAAGACGCATGGAATTATCTGCTATTAAATTTTTTAATTCTGTTTCAGAAGATTTAACTTTCTGTGCCAGAATTTCTTTTTTTAATTTCTCTTTTTCTAATTTGTCTTTAGCTCTTTTCGCCCTTTCTTTATAATTTCTACTGATTAATAACGCTGTAATTACACTAAAACTAAATATTACAATAGACAAAGCAGCATATAAGTTTGCCATTAATTCTTTTCTATCATTAATCCTCTGTAGTTCTAATTTTTCTTTTTCCAATTCATTCCTAAGCTCAATGCCTTTAATGATTTTTTCTTTATTAACAGTAAATGTTGAATCAGAATACCGTTTATAAAAAGTATGATTAACAAAAGCATCTTTATACATTCCTAAGTCTTTATAAATACGACTTTTGGAACGATAAGCACTTGTTATATGTTGTTTAAAACCAAATTCTTTGGATAATTGTAAACAAGAATCAGCATACTTTAACGCTTTATCGTAATCTTTTAGCATTCGGTATTCGAAAGATATATTACTATAACCAGTAGCAATGTTATTTTGATCTTTTAGTTTTTTTAAAAACTCTAAACATTTAAGATGGATTTCTAGTGCTTTATCATATCGCTTTTGTCTTCCATAGAGCATAGCCATGTTACTCTGAATTTCATTAAGCTTAATGGAATCTTTTAAGTCTTTAAAAATAGACTGAGCTTTATTATATGAATATTTTGATGAATCATACTTTTGCAAGACACGATATACACCTCCTAACATGTTATATGAACGCCCTATAGTATTGCTATCATTAAAGGATGTAGCGAGATTTATAGATTCATTAAATATGGTGATTGCTTTTTCAGGCTTTCTTAAATATCTATATAAAATTCCAATATCTACCAAAACCTCTGCGTATTTGCGTTCTTCATTTTGGTTCTCATAAATCATCTTAGACTCTAGTAGAAGATTTAATGATTTACCATAATCTCCCTTTGTTCGATAAATTCTACCCATTTGCAGAAGAACATGAGCTTTTTCAAGATTACTTTCTTCTAAAAGAAAATTATACGCTTTATCATAAAAGTATTCCGCTTTGACATCATCTTTATCAATAAATTGATCACCCGCATCAATAAGCGCAGTTATCTTGCTTTTGGTATCTTTTAGTACATCTACTTCTCTTTTGAGCGTAACAAATACACTATCAATCTCTTGAGCATTTACAAATAATATAGACAGTACAAAAAAAACGTATAACAAATTACCCCTCATAGCTTAAATATAAAAAAAACCAGCAAAATTGCTGGTTTTTATTTTTTTAGGTTGAATTTTATTATCCTCCGAAATCGTCAAAACGAATATTTTCGTCATCAAGACCAAAATCTTCACCCATTTTTTGTACTGCCTTGTTCATTAAAGGAGGTCCACAGAAATACAGTTCTAAATCTTCAGGACTTTCATGTTTAGATAAATATTGGTCTATTACAACTTGGTGAATAAAACCTACAAAACCATCTCCTGATTCATCGTTAATATCTTTTTTAACTTTCCAGTTATCTTGTTCTAATGGCTCTGATAAGGCTAAAAAGAATTTGAAGTTTGGAAAATCTTTTTCTAATGATCTAAAATAGTGAATATAGAATAGTTCTGCTTTAGAACGACCTCCATACCAATATGTTACTTTTCTACCAGTTTTTAACGTTTTAAATAAGTGATAAATGTGTGAACGCATTGGTGCCATACCTGCTCCACCACCAACGTATAACATTTCAGCATCAGATTCATTGATGAAAAATTCTCCATAAGGTCCTGAAATCGTTACTTTGTCACCTGGCTTTTGGTTAAAAATATAGGATGATGCAACACCTGGGTTTACATCCATCCATCCGTTTTTAGCTCTATCCCATGGCGGAGTAGCAATACGTACATTTAGCATGATCTCTCTTCCTTCTGCTGGGTAAGAAGCCATAGAGTATGCTCTTTCAACAACTTCATCGTTCTTCATTACTAATGGCCATAATCCAAATTTATCCCAGTCTGCTTTAAATTTATCTGGCTCTCCTGGATGATCATCTGGGTGAGCAGTGATATCCATATTTTCGTACTTTATTTCACATTGTGGTATTTCTATCTGAATATATCCACCCGCTTTGTAGTCCATTTCTTCTGGAATTTCAACTACAAATTCTTTAATAAAAGTTGCTACGTTGTAATTTCTTACAACCACAGCTTCCCATTTTTTAATTCCAAAAACTTCTTCTGGAATTGAGATATCCATATCTTGTTTAACTTTTACCTGACAAGCTAAACGAATACCATGTTGTAATTCTTTACGTGTAAAGTGAGGTGTTTCTGTTGGCAAAGCTTCCCCTCCACCAGAATTTACGTGACACTCACACTGCACACAAGATCCACCACCTCCACAGGCTGATGGTAAAAATATCTTTTCATTACCTAACGTTGATAATAAAGTTCCTCCTGATGGTACTTCAATAGTTTTTTCTCCGTTAATCGTAATTTTAACTGGTCCAGACGGAGCCAATTTTTGCTTTACAACTAGTAATAACGCTACTAATAACAATGTAATAGTTAAAAAAGCGATTACCGTTATTGCAACTGTTCCTCCTGTACTTACTTCTAAAAACATCATTATTCTGTAATTTCTTTAGTGTTAGTTGCTAATTTTTCTACTTCCTCTTTAGCCTCTTCTTTCTTGTCTACCTTCACTTCAGCTTTAGGAGTCTCCTTTTTCTCACTTGCATCATCACCTCCAGTTAACATTCCACCGAAACTCATAAATCCGATAGCCATTAAACCGGTAATGATAAAAGTAATACCTAAACCTCTTAACGGACCTGGTACTTGAGAATATCTAATTTTTTCACGAATAGCAGCAATTGCTAAAATTGCTAAAAACCATCCGATACCTGAACCGATACCATAAACTAATGATAATCCTAACGTTGGAATTTCTCTTGATTGCATAAATAATGAACCTCCTAAGATGGCACAGTTTACGGCAATTAATGGTAAGAAAATACCTAAAGAGTTATATAACGCTGGTGCAAATTTCTCTACAATGATTTCTACTAATTGTACCATGGTTGCAATAGTTGCAATGAACATGATAAATGATAAGAAACTTAAATCGTAATCTGCATACTCTTCTCCTAACCAAGATAAAGCTCCAGGCTGTAATAAGTATTGATCTAACAACCAGTTTACAGGAACTGTTACCGCTAATACGAAAATTACCGCTGCTCCTAAACCAACCGCTGTTGATACTTTTTTAGATACTGCAAGGTAAGAACACATTCCTAAGAACGTAGCAAATACCATGTTATCTATAAATATTGACTTGAAAAATAATTCTATATGTTCCATAATCTTATTTTATTGAAACGCTATGCGTTTAGTCTTCAATTAATGCTTTGTTTCTACTACGTTGAACCCAGATAATGATTCCAACCACGATTAACGCCATTGGTGATAACAACATGAATCCGTTATTCTCGTATCCTAAAGCATATAAACCTGTTTTTTCAATAGGATCTCCTAATACTTTAATACCTAATAAAGTACCAGAACCTAATAATTCTCTAAAGAATCCAACAATAATTAAAATTGCTGCATATCCTAAAGCATTTCCAATTCCGTCTAAGAAAGATTTCCAAGGACCGTTTCCTAAAGCAAAAGCTTCAAAACGTCCCATGATAATACAGTTGGTAATAATAAGCCCTACGAAAACTGATAATGTTTTACTCAGTTCATATGCAAAAGCCTTTAATACCTGATCAACTATAATTACTAAAGTTGCAACTACAATTAACTGTACAATAATTCTAATTTTAGATGGAATAATATTTCTCATTAAAGAGATTACCACGTTACCTATTCCTAATACAAATAATACAGAAATAGACATCACAATAGAAGCTTTTAATTCTGCAGTAATTGCTAAAGCAGAACAAATACCTAATACCTGAATGGTAATTGGGTTGTTATCCGCTAAAGGATCTGTGATTAATTTTGCGTCTTTTTTTGATAAAAGTCCCATATTATTTTATTTTTTTAAAGTAAGGCACGTACAATTTCAATTCAGATTTAATCATTGCTGAAACACCATCACCAGTAATAGTAGCTCCTGCAATTGCATCCACCTCATTATCATTTTTATCTTCATTCTTAGGGTCTGCATTTGACTTAGAAACAACGATTCCTTTGAATTGTCCATTACTCATCAAATCTTCACCTTTAAAATCGTCCATAAAGAAACGTTGCTTGATATTAGCTCCTAAACCTGGAGTTTCTCCTTTGTGATCGAAGAATACACCCTGAACAACCATATCTTTATTCATTGCAACATAACCCCAAATAGCATCCCATAGACCTTTACCTCTAATTGGTGCAATGTAGAAAGTTTCACCTTCTTTTTCACCAACGAATAATGGTAATCTCCTTTTGTTTCCTGCTTTTGCTGAAGCTTGTTCTTTCTTGATATCAATTAAGTAAGCTTTTTCATCTTCAGAAACCTCATCTCCTTTGATTACTAATTGTTTCTTGATATATTTTGAAAATACATCAGCTACTTTATCCTTAGAAACAAACTCAACACTTGTTTCATCATTTTCATTAACACCCATAGCATACAAAATGTTTTGTTGCTTTTCGATACGCTTATTTGCATCGATTGTTGGGCGAAGAGATGACGCTGTAAAAGCTAACAACGCACCTACTACTAGTACCATTCCTACAGCGAAAAGTACTGTATACACATTACTATCTGTCTTCTTACTCATAATTAGGCAGTTTTAGCTTTTAAACGTTTTAGTCTTTTCTTCACATTACCTTGAACCACATAGTGATCAATAGTTGGAGCAAATACATTCATCAATAAAATTGCTAACATTACTCCTTCTGGATAGGCTGGGTTAAACACACGAATCATAATTGAAACAAATCCAATTAAGAAACCATAAATCCATTTTCCTTTATTTGTTTGTGAAGCGGTAACAGGATCTGTTGCCATGTATACAACACCAAATGCAAATCCACCAATAATTAAGTGTTTCCAAGATTCTAAGCTCATTAATCCATAGAACTTACTTGATTCTGTGATTACTCCTGCATCTACAACCGTGTTAAAGATATATCCCATCATCAAAGCTCCAAATACAGCTGAAACCATAATTCTCCAGTTACCAATCTTAGTAAAGATTAAGAATAACGCTCCTAATAAAATTAATAAAGTTGAAGTCTCTCCTACAGAACCTGGAATAAATCCGAAGAACATATCTGAAACTGAATAACTAGGTGTTAAGTTTTGTGCTAAACTTCCTAACATTGTTTCTCCAGAAATTGCATCAGCAGTTCCTGCTCTATTTACTGCATCGTGAACCCAAACTTTATCTCCAGACATCCAAGTTGGATATGCGAAGAATAAAAAGGCACGAATAGTTAATGCAGGGTTTAGGATGTTCATACCTGTACCACCAAAAACTTCTTTACCAATTACTACTCCGAAAGCAACAGCAACAGCTAACATCCATAATGGTAAATCAACTGGTACTATTAACGGAACTAACATTCCTGTTACTAAGTAACCTTCCTCGATTTCGTGTCCTTTGATAATACAAAAAACGAATTCGATTGCTAATCCAACAACATACGATACAATTACTAATGGTAATACTTTTAAAGCTCCAATCCAAAGGTTAGATAAGTTCCAAAAGTTTCCACTGAAAAAGCTTGTTACTTTTTCAACTTCACCAGTAGCCAAGTGATGCTGGTATCCTGCGTTAAACATACCGAATAGTAAACATGGAATTAATGCCATAATTACTGTATTCATTGTACGTTTTAAATCATCAGCTGCCTTAACGTGTGTACCACCGTGAGTAGTTTCGTTAGGCAGGTATAAAAAAGTATGGAAACCATTAAATAGCGGAGCTATTTTCTTTCCTTTATACTTTTCTTTTAAATTATGTAAGTTTTGTTTTAAGCCCATATCTTATCCTAATTCTTTCATCATTAAATCTAAACCTTCGCGAATAATTTTCTGGTGCGGTTGTTTAGACACACAAATAAATTCTGTTAATGCGAAATCTTCAGGAGCAATTTCGTAAGCTCCTAAACCTTCCATTTCATCTAAATCTTTATACATACATGCTTTTAACAACTGTAATGGATAAATATCTAATGGAAATACTTCTTCGTAAGAACCAGTAACAACAAATGCTCTGTGCTCTCCGTTTGTATTAGTATTTAAATCGTATTTCTTTTTAGGATTCAACCATGAGAACGTTAATGCTCTTGAAGTTGAGATTTTGTTGAAAACTGGCTTATTCCATCCAAACAACTCATAATCATCACCTTCAGGAATCGCGGTTATTTGATTATCATAATATCCTATGAAACCATTTTCATCAACCTGTAAACCAGACAATACATTACCACTGATAATTCTAGTATTATCATTTGTAATATTATCTTTTACAACATCAGAAATTTGAGCTCCTGCAACTACTGTTACATATTTTGGCTCATTAATTTTTGAACCAGTTAAAGCAACAGTTCTTGTGATGTTAAATTTACCAGTTAATAACAACTCTCCTATAACAACTAAGTCTTGTGGTGCTACAACCCAAACAACTTCTCCTTTATTAATTGGATTAACCTGAGCTATTTGAGTACTTACATTACCAACTGGGTGAGGCCCAGACACTGAATGCACTTCTACTCCAGACATAGATTTTAATGGAGAATTCGAAGAACCAACTGAAACGTGAACTTTACCATCTGTAAGTTTAGTTAACGCTGTTAATGCAGCTTGTAACTCAGCTTCTTTTCCACTTAAAACATAATCATAGTCAGCAGCTAATGGAGCACTGTTGTAACCAGAAACAAAAATTGCTTTTGGAGTCTGATTTGGATTTGCAACAACATCATAAGGACGTTGTTTGATAAATGGCCAACATCCTGTATTGAATAAGTGATTTTTCACTTCTTCACCAGACATTGAGTTCACATCTACCTTCCCGAAATCTTTGTACTCTTGTGTTCCGTTAGTTGTTATTTTAATTTCTAAAACTTTTCTACGAGCTCCACGGACAATTTCTGACACTTTACCACTTACAGGACTAGGAAATAAAATACGTTCGTCACTCTTGTTGTAAAAAAGAGCTTCTCCTGCCTTTACTTCAGTACCTTCTTTTGCTAAAATTTTAGGAATTACGCCGTGAAAATCATCTGGCTTTACTGCAAAAACACTACCTAAAGAAAGTTCGGCAGTTACTTTATTTGCTTCGCCAACGAGCTTAATGTCAAGCCCTTTTTTTATACGGATGTCTTTTGACATAGTAACTAATGTATTTGATTTTCTTAAAAAACATGCAAATTTAAAAATTTAAAAAATGACTTGTAATCAATTAGCGTTATATCTTGTTTATAATTTCTTATTTATATTTATTCTAAATAAAAAATTGTGATTTGGCTTACATTTTGATATTTTTGTTAACTATGGTAAAACACTTGAATTTCCTGTTGCTAATAACACTTAGCTTAACTGTTAATAGTCAAAATATTAAATCCGTTGAATTAGTTCCGCTAAATAAACAATCTCCTATTCCAATTGTTCCATTAGGAAGCACATTACAGCTTTCGTTCGATGATTTAGATGCTGACAATAAAGATTATCAGTATAGAGTTGAACATATGACCTATGATTGGAAGCCAAGTAATTTACAATCAAATCAATATATAAATGGCTTCCAACAAAATTATATTATTGATGTTGCAAACTCTTTTAACACTTTACAAAGTTATACTCATTACAGAATTCAGATTCCAAATCAGAATACGATTATTACCGAAAGTGGTAATTATTTAATTTCTGTATTAAATGATGATGATGAAGTTATATTTTCAAGAAGATGCGTGTTTTTTGAAAACAAAGTAACCGTAGGTGTAAATGTTCTTAGAGGTAGGAATGCGTTAACGAACAATTCGGAACAAACAGTTCAATTTATTATAAACCATAAAGGATTTCAAATAAACAATCCTGTTCAAGAAATTAAAGTTCAATTATTTCAAAATAATAACTGGAACACTTCTGTTACCGATATCGATCCACTTTTCATAAGACCCAATCAATTGATATATAACTATACAAACGAAACTAACTTTTCAGGCGGTAACGAGTTTTTATTTTTTGACAACAAGTACATCAGAAATACTAATGTTAACATAGCAAAAACAACTAGAGAAGATATCTTTCATAATTACTTGTACACTGATATTGACAGAAGCCAAAAACCTTACACTTATTACCCTGATATTAATGGGAATTTTCTCATCAGAACTTTAGATGCAGAAAATGAGGAAACCGAAGCTGATTATGCGATGATGCACTTTTCATTGGAAGTAGACCAACCTTACGAAAATAAAGACGTATTTGTATATGGTGCATTTAATAATTATGAGTTGACTGATGAAAATAGAATGACTTACAGCACACTCAAAAACACCTATGAAACTTCATTTTTATTGAAACAAGGGTTTTATAACTACACGTATGTAACTCTTGACAAAAACAACAAAATAGACCTAAACGAACTTAACGGTTCTTTTTTTCAAACTGAAAACGAGTACACTATAATTACATACTACAAACCCTTTGGCGGACTGTTTTACAGAGTAATTGGAGTAGGAAATGGCTTTTTTGACCAAAACCGATAAAACAACAAGTATTGGAACTTTAAAGAAAAAAGGTTACTTTTAATTTATGTTTCAGCAAATAACTAAAGGAATAAAGGTCTCAGTGAAGACTGTGTATAATGGCATTATCTACAGAGGATATGTGCAACATTATGCATTTAGTTATTTTATATCCATCAAAAATAACTCTAAAGAAACAGTACAATTATTAGAGCGGTTTTGGACTATCTACGATTCCTTAAATGAAATTGAAAGTGTACACGGAGAAGGTGTTGTTGGACAAACCCCTATAATAAAACCTAATGAAGAGTATAATTACAGATCCAACTGTTTTTTAATATCTTCAGTGGGCTCTATGAAAGGAAGTTATAAAATGATCAATCTCAAAAACAACAAAGAATTTCTTGCTGAAGTACCAACTTTTCAACTAATCACTACACCTACACTTAATTAAATGGCTAATAAAAACAAACTAGCTGTAATAAAAGATTCTAACTGTTTAAATTGTGGATTTCCTTTTGTTGGACATGAATTATTTTGCCCTAGCTGTGGACAAAAAAACAAGGGAAACAAAATAACTTTCGGAAACTTTATTAAAGAAGTATTTGCTGGTTTCTTTTCATGGGACACTAAATTCTGGAGGACTTCTTTTACATTAATAACCAGACCTGGAAAAATATCTGCTGATTATATTGAAGGTAAAAGAGAACGCTATGCTAATCCATTTCGTTTTTATATAACCGCTTCTATCTTGTTCTTTCTTTTTTATGGAATCAATGAAACCATTGATAATTTTAAAAAATTAGATAAAGCATTTACCTCTAAAAGCAAAAGCGAAAAACAAGTTGATTTAGACTCCATAAACAATATCATTAACGAAGAATTAGCTAAAAATAAAATTCCAATTGATTCAACTCAACAAAAAATAGCGCAAAATTTTAACGTTAAAATTAACGACTCTATTAAAACTAATAAATCTCCAAAAATTAATTTATGGGGAGATCCAAGATTTGATAGTTACATTAAATTCAATAAAAAACACCCTGATATTGATGCAGCTACCGCGCTTGATAGTTTGAAACAAGAAAACACGTTTTGGAATCGTTTTTTTTATAATAGAGCAGAATTAGCAAATTCATTTTTTAGCGAAAAACAAAAAAGAAAAGAATTTGTAAGTAAAATGCTTTCTTACGGATCGATATCCCTTTTTATATTACTCCCAATTTTCACCTTGGCACTCAAGCTTTTTTATGTTAGAAGAAAATACACTTATGTAGAACATTTAATTTTTGTTTTCCACACGCAAACTGTCTTTTTTTTGTTATTAACGCTCTTAATGATAATAAACTTTTTCACAAACAATGTAGGAAGTGAAATTTTTATTGGCCTGTTTTTAATTTATCTTTTTATAGCCATGAAAAAGTTTTACAAACAAGGCTACTTTAAAACAATTTTTAAGTTTATTATGGTTAATATGGTTTATATGTTCTTGGCTATAATTGGAATAACACTAGTAGGCTTAATTTCATTTGCTTTATTCTGAAACGCCAGCATAGTTGTTTGATCGTTCAATAAATCATAGTACTGTAACTCTAAAGAGTCTTTGTGTTTTTTAACCGAAGTTACACTTACGGTTTCTACATACGGTCGTTTCATTTTTAAAGACACTTCCTCTCCGTTAGATTCATCCAAATGAAACTTTAAAATATCTGATTGCGTAAAATCTTCATTTTTATTTAACCAATCCGAAAACCATTCTTTTCTTATATATTTCATTTCAGAAGTATACAGCGTAGAACTTGACCAAATATGAGGCTCATCTTTTAACTGTCTAAAATCTTTTTGATAACCAGTCCATACTAATTCATAAGCTTTAAAATTTTCAGCCCAATCTAACATGACAACCGTAAAAGGCTCTATCCCTTGTAAATCTACTTTTTCAACAAAATCGACAGCATTTTCAGTTTTTAGTAATTGTTTTACAATAACTCCTCTACTCATTCTATAAGATACTTCTCTCTCATGAATTTCATATCCTCCATTCAACAAACAAACTAACCTATTATGATCACTTAAACCAATCCAAGTACCTCCTGCTAATTCATCTTTTGGATACACTAAGGCAACATTATCTTCGATGTATTCTTTGGGTTCAATAGTGTTTCTTTTAGGAGTTTCGTCTCTATTAGAAGTAAATATAAAACCTTCTTTGCCTAGAGGTAAATAAGTTACGGTGCACATACAGCTTTATTTTAATTTTTAAATCTCAACTCCTTTTGTGGTAACTTAACCAGAAACATTACAAAAACCACCTTAAAAATTGTACATTTGCTAAACCAAAATTATCATATTAAATTCAATAAACAAACAACCATGGGAAAAGGATTTTTCAATGTTCCAGTTGCAGTTAATGAACCTGTTAAAGCATATGCACCTGGTTCTCCTGAAAGAGAAAGCGTTTCAAAACAATATAAAGCATATTTTAACGGTTCTGTAGATGTTCCAATGTATATTGGAAATGAAGAAGTAAGAACTGGAAACACAAAAAACATGACACCTCCTCATGATCATCAACACGTTGTTGGCCAATATCATGTAGGAGATAAAAATCATGCTCAAAAAGCAATTGATAGTGCTTTAGAAGCCAGAGTACAATGGTCTCAAATGCCTTGGGAGCAAAGAGCTGCAATATTTTTACGTGCTGCTGAATTAATTGCTGGACCTTACAGAGCAAAAATGAATGCATCTACTATGATTGCGCAGTCAAAAACAATACATCAAGCTGAGATTGATGCTGCTTGCGAATTAATTGACTTCTTACGTTTCAATGTAGAATACATGTCTGAAATTTACGCTGAGCAACCAAATTCTGATGACGGAATTTGGAACAGAGTTGAATACAGACCTTTAGAAGGTTTTATCTACGCTATCACTCCTTTTAACTTTACAGCAATTGCTGCTAACTTACCTGCATCTGCTGCTATGATGGGTAATACGGTAGTTTGGAAACCATCTGACAGTCAAATTTTCTCTGCAAACGTAATTGTAGAAGTATTTAAAGAAGCTGGATTACCTGATGGAGTTATCAATGTAATTTATGGAGATCCTGTTGAAATTACTGAGGTAGTTTTATCTTCTCCTGATTTTGCTGGATTACACTTCACTGGTTCAACATTTGTTTTTAAAGAGCTTTGGAAGAAAATTGGAGAAAACATTCATACTTATAAAACATACCCAAGAATTGTTGGAGAAACTGGAGGAAAAGACTTTATCGTTGCGCATCCATCAGCAAATCCAAAACAAGTTGCTACTGGAATTTCTAGAGGTGCTTTTGAATTCCAAGGACAAAAATGTTCTGCTGCTTCAAGGGTATACTTACCAAAATCTATGGCAAGCGAAGTATTAGAGTATGTAAAAGAAGATATTGCTTCGTTCAAAATGGGTTCACCAGAAGATATGAGCAATTTTATCACAGCAGTTATTCATGAAGGATCTTTTGATAAATTAGCTAAATACATCGACCAAGCTAAACAAGATACTGATGCTGAAATTGTTGCTGGAGGTAGTTATGATAAATCTAAAGGTTATTTTATTGAACCTACCGTTATCTTAGCTAAAGACCCTAAGTATACCACAATGTGTACTGAATTATTCGGGCCTGTGGTTACTGTATATGTTTACGAAGATGAAAACTGGGCTGAAACATTAAAGTTAGTTGATGGAACTTCTGAATATGCATTAACAGGAGCTGTTTTTTCTACAGATAGATATGCCATCGCAGAAGCGACAAAAGCATTAGAAAACTGTGCAGGAAACTTCTACATTAACGACAAACCAACTGGTGCTGTTGTTGGACAACAACCATTTGGAGGAGCTAGAGCTTCTGGAACTAATGACAAAGCAGGTTCTGCTCAAAACTTATTAAGATGGGTTTCACCAAGATTAATCAAAGAAACGTTTGTTTCTCCATCAGATTATCGTTACCCTTTTTTAGGATAAGAAACTAAATTTTTAAAATAATTTTTAAGGCTGGAAATATTTCCAGCCTTTTTTCGTTTTAACAAAAAACCTACTTATTACAAGTATATTTTTTATAATCCATTTTAAATCAAAAACATACATTCACAAATCCCCTGTAAATGAATTTAGAGCAACACACTCAAACTTTAGGGCTCCGAAATGCCAAGCATTTGCTCCGAAGAACCTCTTTTACTTTTAACAAAGAAACCTTATTAGAGTTTTCAAATCTTACTCCTGAGCAAGCATTTGACAAACTACTGTTAGCACAAAGTAATAAGTTAGCAGAACCTTACGATAATAAACCCGAAGACAATCCTCATGGATTTTGGATATCTTCACCCGATCCATCTTCTTTAGACGGACAATTCCGCAAGAAAATTTATGTTGCGTATTGGTGGTTATACAACGGGTTACATCAAAATTCTTTGAAGCAAAAATTGACGTTTTTTCTTCATACTTCTTTTACAGTTTCAAAATTTGATGCAGGTAGCTCGGTACATTTTTACGATCACATGAGACTTTTAGAGCATTTTGCCTTTGGAAATCTTAAAACCTTATCTAAAAAAATCACCTTTGACAATTCAATGTTAGATTATTTAGATAACACTAAGAATAATGCTAACAATCCAAATGAAAATTACGCTCGAGAATTCCTAGAACTTTTCACTATTTTAAAAGCTGAACAAGTAGGAAGCGGTGATTATACAAATTATACTGAGTTAGATGTTCAACAAGCCGCTAAAGTCTTTTCTGGAATAAAAACACAAAACGACAGATCTAATATTGACCCAGACACTAACCTTCCAATTGGGAGAATAGACATTCCAAGACACGATCAGGAAGACAAAACTTTTAGTCATGCATTTGATGAAACAGTAATTAGCGGAAGTAATACTGAAGAAGGCATTAAACAAGAATTGGACAATTTTGTTGAAATGGTTTTTAACAAAGATGCTACTGCCATTTCTTTTGTTAGAAAGTTATACCGTTATTTTGTTAAAAGTGAGTGGGAAAATGAAATTGAAGAAAATGTAATACAACCTCTTGCACTTCAATTAAAAAATGATAATTACGAAATTTTACCGACACTCAAGACATTACTAACATCAAAACATTTTTATGATTTAGACGACACAAATAATACTGATGAAATTATTGGAAGTATTATTAAAAGTCCGTTGCAACTGTGCAATGAAGTTATTTCGTTTTTCAAACTAACAATCCCTGATCCTGTTAGTCAATCGGAAGACTTTTTTAGGTTTTTTGATTTTTTATATCGTTTTTATCTAAGTTCAGCTGGATTGGTAATGTGGGCTCCAGATTCTGTTGCGGGTTATCCAGCCCATTATCAAAGTCCCGATTTTGATAGACATTGGTTTTCATCTAATACTGTGTTAGCTAGATACAAACTCATAGAAAGCTTATTAACGGGTAGAAATAAAATTCGATATAACGGTAAAATAAATGTTGAACTAAATATTGTTGAGTTTATTCAAAATAATATTGACCAACCTAGTGATGCTATTGAATTAATTACCGAGTTATCTGATTTATTATACCCTGAACAAATAGATGATGAACGTAAAGCTTATTTTGCGCAAAATTTATTAGAAGGCTTTCCAGATTATTATTGGACAAATGCTTGGTTAGGTTATCAAGGATCAGGAGATGATACTGTTGTAAAATCTAGATTAAATGCCTTGATGATTCAAATGATCAATGCTCCTGAATTCCAAATAATGTAAAAAATCATCCCCTAAATTTACTATCATGAAAAGAAGAAATTTCATAAAATTAGCAACCACAACTTCTGCCATAGGTTTAATGCCTTTTGAATTAAAAGCAATGCTAAAAACAATCGACCTAGATATAGATTGTGGTGATATCTCTAACAGAAAACTAGTACTTGTAAACCTTGTTGGTGGAAATGACGGATTAAATACTTTAATACCTATCAATGTATATGATACATATGCAAATTTAAGACCAACGATTAGAATTCCAAATTCGGGCACCAATGGGTTCATTAGGTTAGACGGCTCACTACCTGACAACCAACAATTAGGCTTACACCCAGCACTTACAGGTTTTAAATCACTATACGATCAAGGAGAGTTACGAATTTTACAATCTGTCGGATATCCATCTCAAAATAAAAGTCATTTTGCCTCAAAAGATATTTATTCTACTGGGAATGATGGAAACAGCTGGAACAATGGAAAAGACTCAGGCTGGATTGGTCGATTTATGGAAAATTTCTATCCAGAAGAAGTTGAAGAAGCATATCCTTTAGGTGTCCAAATAGGAAATGGAAAAACAGAATTAGGATTTCATGGTGCAGAAGAGCATGGATTATCAATAAATATTACGGGACAAGATCCTGCTGGATTTTTCACAGAAATTAGCGGCTTAGGAGGACAATCTCCAACTAATATTCCTAATTCCCATTTTGGAGAAGAATTAAAGTATATAATAGATGTAAACAATATATCTAATAAATACTCTAAATCAATATCGGATGCTTTTAATGCTGGAAACAATGCTGTTATTTATGAAGATACTAACTTGTCTAATCAACTAAAAACTGTTGCTCGATTAATTAGTGGTGGTTTACCTTCTAAAGTATATATGGTTAGTATTGGTGGGTTTGACACACATGATAATCAGATTCAAGAAAGCAGAGATGTTAAAGGAAAGCATTACGAACTTTTGAATGAAGTTTCTTCGGCTGTTGAAACATTTATGAAAGACCTAAACGAGCAATCTTTAGGAGAAGATGTAGTAGGATTAACATACTCTGAATTTGGTAGAAAAGCAAAAGAAAATGGAAACTTAGGAACAGATCACGGCGAGATCGCTCCTATGTTTATATTTGGTAAACCTGTGTTAGGTGGAGTTTCTGGTACAAACGTTGATTTATCGGAAGCTACGGATGACAATAACTATCAACTTAAAACCATTCAATACGATTACAGACAAACCATTTCTACATTATTACAAGATTTTTTAGGAGCATCGGACACTATTATTGATAATACATTTTTTAACCATACAACCAATAAAAGTTTCACTGGAGATAAAATTCCAAAAATTATCAAAAGTGAATTTTCTGTAGCTAAAGGATGCATAAGAGATTTCCTAGAACAACCAGGAATTAATAAACGTAAGGACTGGTTTATCTATCCGAATCCGTTTGTAGATCAAATAAGTTTAAACGCTTTAAAAGACCGGTCAGGATTAAATTATAAGTTATTTACTAATGGCGGTAGTTTGGTAACTCAAGGTCAAAAAGAAACCACGAACAATAGCGCTGTACTAGATTTACCTAGGTTAGCAACTGGACTTTACTTTTTACAGGTTGAAAGCGCTGGAAATACTGAGAATCATAAAATTTTCAAATTGTAGTAATCTTTTTGATGTTTCTATATACTTTTTGAATTCCTTTTTGGTATCGTAAACAAAAAGACGGAACACTGTTTTAGTAGGTTTTGGAACTTAATGAATTTATATTATATTTGGGTAACCACCTGAATTAAAATAAAATGACTCAAATCTATTCATCCTCCTTTTTATGATGTTTTCACTCACTAAGGACTAATGTTTTTGAGTAGATTTTGAATAAAATTCTTTACAAAAGAATAGACATAGACCTTAAATGTCTTTAAATAATTTAAGGATTTATTAACCACTTAATTAAAATCATAACTAATTATGAAAAAATCAATTTTAAACCTAGGAAAGGCTTTAACTACTAACGAACAAAAGGAAATTAACGGAGGTGCTTGGGGACCTTGTTACCAAAAAGGTGTAATGTGCTGTAGAGAAACAGGAACTGTAATGGGAACATTTTGCGAGCCAGGAGCTTGTACTAGATGGGGAACTTGTATATATTACTAAAATCAAGTTCTATAATTTTTAAATTAAGACTACTAACTAGTCTAAAATGGCTGGAAAATTTTCCAGCCATTTTTTAGTCATAGTAAATATGTTTTATTGGCTGTTATCCCCTTCAGATGACACCAAAAAAGGGAATCAATATGTAATGTATCGATTCCCTGTTTTTTTATCCTTTGAATTTTATAGGCAGGTGTACTACTTTTTTAGTCTCAAAAAAATCTTCCTCAAAAAAGTCTGGCAAATCATAAATTGTTGCATTAGGAAATTTAGCCAATTCTTCTGTTAAATCTCCACCTTTTAAATATAAAATCCCATTTTTAAGCTCGTGGTTTTGTTTTTTCTGAACTTTATCTTTTACCCATCTATGGAATGTTTCCATTTGAGCAACAGCTCTACTAACAATAAAATCATAGGTTTCTTTTTCCTCCTCAACTCTACCATGTGTAGTTTTAACATTTTCTAAACCCAAACCTTCAACAACCTCATCTACCACTTTAATCTTCTTCCCGATTGAATCCACTAAATGAAATTGAGTCTCTGGATACAAAATTGCCAAAGGAATCCCAGGAAACCCGCCTCCAGTTCCTACATCCATAACCATAGTACCTGGCTTGAAGTCCATAACTTTTGCTATTCCCAAAGAGTGCAGTACGTGACGTAAATACAGTTCATCGATATCTTTTCTAGAAACAACGTTGATTTTTAGATTCCAATCTTCATACAACGATTGTAGTTTTCCAAAATGATTAATTTGGTCTTCTGTTAAATTAGGGAAGTACTTTAAAATAATATCCATGTCATTTTATTTGCGTCCACAAAAATAAAAACTATTAACTGATAGTTAAAGATTAAAACAATTTAATAATTATAGTTAAAAACTTACGTTAACAGATAATAATGTAACAAAAACACTTATTTTTACCCCTTTAAATTAGAACATGAATACAATTAAATTCTCCAGAATAGATAAAACAAAGTTCTTTAGAACTTTGAACAAAAGAGTAAACGACTACTTCAAAGAAAACGAAATTAAAAGAACAGGAAATTGGAAGCTGTACTTAAAAGCAATCGTAATGTTTACATTATTTTTAGCTCCATTTGCTGTAATACTTACTGTAAATATGCCAGGTTGGCTTCAATTAATTCTTACTGTAATAATAGGTGTTGGAATGGCTGGTGTTGGAATGAATGTTATGCATGATAGTAACCACGAGTCATTTTCTAGTAAAAAATGGGTAAACAATCTTATGGGAAGTAGTATGTATATCTTAGCAGGAAATGTGTATAACTGGAAAGTGCAACACAATGTATTACACCATACCTATACGAATATTCAAGACCATGATGAAGATATGGATGCTGGTAGAATTATCCGATTCTCAAAACACACTCAGTGGAGACCTTTTCATAAATATCAAAAATATTATTCGCCAATTTTATATGGATTATTAACCATTAACTGGGCTATTACTACAGACTTTAAGCAAATGCACCGTTATTTAAAGAGAAAACTTTCTTATGGTAAGTATCCAAACCCAAAAGTTGAGTGGACTAAATTAATTGTTACTAAAATTGCTTATTACGCAATGTGGTTAGTTTTACCTTTATTGGTTTTAGACATCGCTTGGTGGAAAGTATTAATTGGCTTCTTTGTTATGCATTATACAGCTGGAATTATTTTAAGCTTTGTATTCCAGTTAGCACATATTGTTCCTAAAACAGAAACTCCTTTACCAGATGAAGGTGGAAATATGAAAAATACTTGGGCAATTCATCAGCTATACACTACAGCGAATTTTGCACCAAAAAACTGGTTCATCAACTTTTATACAGGAGGATTAAACCACCAAGTTGAACATCATATTTTTCCACATATTTCTCATATTCATTACAGCAAAATAGCTAAAATAGTAAAGCAAACTGCTAAAGAATTTAATTTACCTTATCACGAATATAAAACAACACGTAGAGCAATATTGGAACATTTAAGACATATTGCTGAACTAGGAAAAAAACCACAACTAGCATAATTAAACACAAAAATGTCTAAAGCATTATCAAACAGAATTAACAGTTTACCTGTTTCACAAACTTTAGCAATGGCTGCTAAAGCAAGAGAGTTAAAAGAGCAAGGAAAAGATATTATTAGCTTGAGCTTAGGAGAACCTGATTTTAACACTCCAGATTTTATTAAAGATGCTGCAATTGAAGCTATCAATCAAAATTACAACTCATATACACCAGTAGATGGTTATGGCGAGTTAAAAGAAGCTATTTGCACCAAATTTAAGCGTGATAATAATTTAGATTACCAACCAAACCAGATTGTTGTTTCTACGGGTGCAAAACAATCTATAGCTAACGTAGCACAGGTTTTATTAAACCCTGGAGATGAAGTATTATTACCAGCTCCTTATTGGGTTAGTTATTCTGCAATAGCTATGTTATGTGAAGCGAAATTTATAGAAATTCCGTCTTCAATTGATAACGATTTTAAGATTACTCCACAACAATTAGAAGAAGCTATTACGCCAAAAACAAAAATGGTATTCTTTAACTCTCCTAACAATCCTAGTGGAAGTATATACAGTGAAGAAGAATACAGAGCATTAGCTGCGGTATTAGAAAAATATCCTCATATTTATATTCTTTCTGATGAAATTTACGAACACATTAATTACGGAGTAAAGCCATTTAGTTTTGCTGCTATTGAAAGTATGTATGATAGAACTATTACTGTAAATGGTTTAGCGAAAGCTTTTGCTATGACAGGATGGAGAATTGGATACATTGGTGCTCCAGATTGGATTGCTAAAGCGTGTACTAAAATGCAAGGACAAATTACCTCAGGGACTAACTGTATCGCGCAGCGTGCAGCTATTACTGCCGTATTAGCTTCTCCTGATAAAGTTCAGTACATGGTAGATGAATTCAGATCTCGAAGAGATATTGTATTAGATTTACTTGGAAAAATTGAAGGCTTTAAATTAAATATTCCTGAAGGAGCTTTTTATATCTTCCCTGATGTTTCAGCTTTCTTTGGAAAAACTATTAAAGGTAAAGAGATTAAAGATGCAAACGACTTTTCTATGTTATTATTAGAAGAAGCTAATGTTGCTACGGTAACAGGAGATGCTTTTGGTGCTCCTGAATGCATTAGAATGTCGTACGCTGCTTCTGAATTACAACTAAGAGAAGCAATCAAAAGAATAAAAGAGGTTTTGAGTTAAAATCTCAAGCTTCTAAAAATTTTAAAAAGGCAACGACAATGTTCGTTGCTTTTTCTTTTTTGATTTCTTTAAGTACAATACTTTTTTATCGTAATCGATAAATGCTTTTCCTTTTTCTAAAACGTCTGCCCCTATAATTCCATCAACCTTTTCGGCATTGTGCTGAGTTAAAGCTGTATTAACATGCATTAAATCAAACAATACCAAATCGCAGCTTTTAAGCTTCCAATCTCCAATTTTTAGATTATTATTAATTGATTTGTACGTTTCCATATCAGTTGCACCTGCACCAGCTGCTTTCACCTCACTTTCTTCAGAAATCAACTTAAATCGTTCTAATAAATCTAAACCAACACAAGAATTAGATGCTCCAGTATCTAAAATAAACGTTCCTTCCACTCCATTAATTTTAGCAGATACTTCTAAATGATTTGTAATCATTTTTCTTAATTTAATTCGAACGTATTTCTTTTTACGTAATACTTTTTTCAAACTTGCCATTTCTTGTACTTTTGCATCCGAAAAGCAAAAATACGTCATTACGAGTTGTCAAACAACGAAGTAATCTTAATTAAAAGCTTACTTTAATTTTTAACGTTTCGCAATGACAAAAACTTTATAATATTCTAATATTTATTAATGATTACAGATACACATACACACTTATATTCTGAACAATTTGACGATGATAGAAATGAAATGATAGCTAGAGCCAAAGAGATTGGAGTTTCTCGCTTTTTTATTCCAGCTATTGACAGTTCGTACACTCAAAGAATGTTTGAATTAGAGAAAGAATATCCAAATGATGTGTATTTAATGATGGGCTTACATCCAACTTCTGTAAAAGAGAATTATAAAGAAGAGTTAGCACATGTAAAAAAATGGATTGATCAGCGTAATTTTTATGCTATTGGCGAAATAGGGATTGATTTATATTGGGACAAAACTTTTCTAAAGCAACAACAAGAAGCTTTTAGAATCCAAATACAATGGGCTAAAGAAAAGCAACTACCAATAGTAATTCATTGTAGAGATGCTTTTGATGAAATCTTTGAAGTCCTAGAACTGGAAAAAGGAGATGATTTAAGAGGCATTTTCCATTGTTTTACAGGAACTCTTGAGCAAGCGAAAAAAGCCATTTCGTATAACATGAAATTAGGAATTGGCGGAGTAGTTACGTTTAAAAATGGAAAAATAGATAAATTTTTGAACGAAATAGATTTAGAGCATATTGTATTAGAAACAGATTCGCCTTATTTAGCGCCAACTCCTTATAGAGGAAAACGAAATGAAAGTAGCTATATAGACCAAGTAGTAGGTAAATTAGTAAACATTTACAATAAAACTTTCCAAGAAATTTCAGAAATTACAACTGAAAATTCAAAAACTGTTTTTGGTGTCTGAAATTCATACCGCTTATTACAAATCACCAATCGGAACTATTGAAGTAAAGGGAAACTCAAAAGAAATTCATTCTATTTATTTTATTGAAGAAGACATCTCGACTACGCTCGAAGTGACATCAGGAGAGATTAAAAAATGTATTCAACAATTAGATGAATACTTTTTAGGAAACCGAAAAGAGTTTGAACTAAATTTGAGCCCGAACGGAACAGAATTCCAAGGAAAAGTTTGGACTGAATTGCTAAAAGTGCCTTTTGGGAAAACTAGAAGCTATTTAGAACAATCTAAAAAACTAGGTGATGTTAAAGCCATTAGAGCAGTAGCTTCAGCAAACGGTAAAAATCCTATCTCAATTATAATTCCATGTCATAGAATCGTCGGTTCTGATGGTTCTTTAACGGGTTATGCAGGTGGAGTTTGGCGAAAAAAATGGTTATTAGAACACGAAAACGGGAACAAACAACAGAGCTTATTCTAAGACCAAAGAAAGAATACAAAAGACCAAAGTAGGACTTTAGACTTTAAACTTTAAAACTAATTCAAATTTCTTTTTTCTATAAAAAAACGTTTCATTAACTGACTACACTCTTCTTCTAAAACTCCAGACACTACTTTTGTCTTTGGATGTAACTTAGTTCCCAAAACTGAATAACCTGATCTAGGTTCGGCAGCTCCATAAACTATCTTTCCAATTTGAGTCCAATAACATGCACCTGCACACATTTGACAAGGTTCTACTGTAACATACAATATACAATCTCTCAAATACTTTCCTCCTAAATAATCTGCCGCAGAGGTAAACGCTTGCATTTCTGCATGTGCAGTTACGTCGTTTAAAAGTTCTGTTAGATTATGAGCTCTAGCAATAATTTGATTTTTAAAAACAATCACAGCTCCTACAGGAACCTCTCCTTTTTTATAAGCTTCTTCTGCTTCCAGAAGTGCTTTCTTCATAAAATAAGTATCATCAAAAGGATTCATTAGGGATTCTTTCTTAGTCTTTTTTCATTATATACTTCTGCAATTGTTGGTTTCGTTTTATCTGTTTTTAACAACTCAAAAACATCTCCCTTTTTAACAAAACCTGTTTGTAAGACTTTAAAATACACACCACTTTTATCAGTATTCCAAAATTGTTTTACAATTTTCATGTCATTAAAACGCACACCCAACTTCATGCATGGTTGCCTTGGTTTTGTAACTTCAATAATAGTTTCTCCTACTTTAAAAGTATCTCCTACATGAAGTTCCGATTCTTCACAATCAGATAGTGTTAAATTCTCACCAAACATTCCTAGTTGCCAATCTAAATCGGGATATAATTCTTTAAAATAATCGTAGTGTTTTTCAGAAAAGGCATATACAGCTTGGTCTATACCTCCATGATGATTTCTATCGCAAATAACATCTTCTTTAACATCTTCAACATCAAGGAAAATAGGATCTTCTACAGGAAACTTAAAAATTCCAGTAGTAACCTTTTTACCTTTCCAATCTATTTCTCTTCGCTTACCTATATTTGTAGCAACTATTTTCATACAAATGCATTTTATACAAAGTTAGCTAAATAAAATAGTTATTTTTACCCAAAATATTTTGATTTGACATCCATTACAATATCAAATAATAAGAAAGTTTATTTTGCTTCAGACCAACATCTAGGGGCTCCTACACAAGAAAAAAGTTTTCCTAGAGAGCAAAAATTTGTTCGTTGGTTAGATGAAATTAAAGAAGATGCAGAAGCTATTTTTTTGCTAGGTGATTTGTTTGATTTTTGGTTTGAATATAAAACCGTCGTTCCAAAAGGTTTTGTAAGAGTTTTAGGAAAGCTTGCAGAAATTAGAGATAATGGAACTCCTATTTATTTTTTTGTTGGAAACCATGATTTATGGATGCGAGATTATTTTGAAAAGGAACTTACTATTCCTGTATTTCATTCGCCACAAGAATTTACAATAAACAACAAACTTTTTCTAATTGGTCATGGAGATGGTTTAGGCCCAAATGACAAAGGATACAAGAGAATGAAGAAAGTATTTACATTCCCATTATTTAAATGGATGTTTCGTTGGTTACATCCTGATTTGGGCGTAAAACTTGGTCAGTATATGTCAGTAAAAAATAAAATGATTTCTGGTGATGAAGATTTTAAGTTTTTAGGAGAAGATAAAGAATGGTTGGTTCAGTATTGTAAACGAAAATTAGAAACAAAGCATTATGATTTCTTCGTTTTTGGACACAGACACCTTCCTTTAGATATACAACTCAATAAAAAAAGTAACTACTTCAATTTAGGGGATTGGATAAATTTCTACACATACGGAATTTTTGATGGTAGCGATTTTTCATTATCAGAATATAAATAAAAAAGGCACTGAACTAACTCAGCACCTTTTAATTAAACAAAAATTGATTAATTCAATTAGAATTTAAAAGTAAGTCCTCCTCTAAAGGTCATACCATTAAATCCAAATTGGTTAACTTCCCAAGGATATCTAAAACGACCTCCTAAATCAGTAACTACATCTCCACGTGTATCAATTTCATCGGGGTAAACATCGAATAAATTATTTACTGTAACATTTAACGAAACTAAGTCTGAAAATTCATACCCGAACGATAAATCAGTAACTACCTTACCTGTAAATGTTTGATCTTTTAAAGGATCTGATGCATGTTGCCAAGTAACCTCTCCAAAAAATGTGTTATTAACAGCCGCATTGAATTTACCTATTTCATAAGTTCCTCCAAATAAGAACTTCGTATTTGGACGCGCACTAATAATTCTAGACTGTTCTTTTCTATTGAAAATATTATTCTTGTAATTAGCTAAGCTAGATGGTGTTTTTACTTCTCCATCTATTTCAGTTTTGTTGATATTTAACGCTAAGTTGAATCCGAATTTACCAGACCATAACTCAATGTTTTTATAACGCATCGTATAATCAAAACCTTGTGTAATTGTATTCACAGCGTTTATAAAGAATTTAATACTTGTAACTTGGTTTGCATCTAAGATTTGTTGTACTGCAGCATTTGGATTACCATTATCATCTGTTCCTCCAATTTCTCCTGTAAATAAAACTCTGTCGTTAACTCTTACATTGTAATAGTCTAACGAAATTGTAAAGTTTCTAGAAGCTTTAATAGTCAATCCTGCTGATATATTTTCAGAAGTTTCAGCAAATAAAGGCTCTACTCCTAAATCTCTAATAACTGGACTAACATTATTAAAAGTACCTTGATTAGAAATAGTTCCTCCTGAAACTAATGTTTGAACATTACTTAAATATACTTGGTGTAAAGATGGTGCTCTAAACCCTGTGCTATACGAACCTCTTAAAACACCTGCTTCTCCAATTTTATATCTTGAGTTTACTTTCCATGTAGTATTGCCTCCAAAATCAGAATAATTTTCATAACGAACTGCACCTCCTATTAAAAAGTCTTCATTTACATCCCAATCTAAAGTACCATAGGCACCAACATTAGTTCTAGTCTCATTTAAAGCATTACTTGGTTGTAATCCCGGAAAAGATTGTGCTCCGCCTCCAAAATAAGAAGCTTCTTCACCAGCTGTAACCTCAAAACGTTCTTGTCTTGCCTCTACTCCAAAACCTACGTTTACATCTTCACCAAACTGTCTATTAACGTCTAAGTTTCCGATAATATTACTAAAACCATAAGCTCCAGCATCAAAAGTTGTAGGACTGTTTGCTCCTAAATCTACGTTAATAGTATTCCCAATTGTATAATCAACTGTATTACCTCCATAAGTAGCACTTAAATCAGCATTGAAGTCACCTAATGTAAACTTTCCTCCTGCTGTAAATAAAATATCTTTAATATCTGTTTCAAATGTTGGTTGGAAACCATCATACGTTTCACCTGGAGGAGTTAATAATCCAAAATCGTCAGTAATCCAATAAGGTGTTCTGTATAGTGCAAAACTCTTACCCATTCTGTAATTGAAACCACCAAAAGCATATAATTTTGTATCATCATTTAAGTCATACTCACCGTTAACGAAAATATCTCCTTTAGTCATTTCTGGTTGACCGATAATCATTCCTAAGTCTGGATTATCTCTTGTCCACTGATTATCTACTCCAAATAAATCATCTCTACCAGGCTCACCTGCTCTATCAGTGTAGTCTTGATGATACCCACTTAAAGTAGCATTTACAAATCCTTTTTCTCCAATAGAAAATGTATGATTTACATCAGCTCCATAATTTAACCCATCACCTTCCTTAGTTACTCCAGAATATGCATTTACCAGTGTGTAATCAATATCTTTCTTTAAAATGATATTAACCACCCCAGCAACTGCATCAGAACCATATTGCGCAGAAGCTCCATCACGTAAAACTTCTACTCTTTCGATAGCCGCTGTAGGAATACTTTTCATATCTGTTCCAACCTCACCTTTTCCTGGTGTGTCGTTTACATATACTAAAGCACTCTGATTTTTACGCTTACCGTTAACTAACACCAACGTTCTACTTGGTCCTAAACCACGTAAATCTGCTGGATCAAAATGAGCTGTAGCATCAGAAACTGTTTGGTTACTTGAATTATACGAAGGCACAGTATACGTTAATGCTTGATCAATACTTGGTTGACCCGTTGCTTGTAATTCACCTAAATCTATGTTATCTATTGGAACTGCTGAATCTAATATAGTTCTTGGCTTTGCTCTGTTACCTGTTAAAACTACTTCTTCTAACAAATCACTTTCTTCCTTTAATACTACATTTACAGTGCTTCCAGAAGAAACATTTTTCTCAACGGTAGAAAATCCTACTGAAGATATCACTATAACTGCTGGACTATTTTTAAGATTCAAAGTGAATTGTCCCAACTCATCAGTTGTTGTTCCATTAGTAGTGCCTTTCTCAATAACGTTTGCATAAGGTATCGGTTCTCCAGAAGAATCTTGAACCTTTCCTTTAACCGATTGAGCAAATGCACAAATCGAAATTAAGTACAAGCCTAAAGCCAATACTTTAGTTAAATAACTAATTTTTACCATTTTATTTTAAAGTTTGAGTTAATGATTATGTAACCAAATTTAAGATTATATATAATAAAAACAATCTTTTTATACATATTTAGTAATGAATAGGTGTTTAAAATGTAAGAATCGATATTTTTTTAAGTTTTATTTTGAATGTTTTTTAATCAAATTTACACGAACCTTTAACCTACTTTTAACAAGAAAAAAATTGTTAATATTGTAGCTTTGTTCACAGAAATTATAACGAATAACATTTTTTTACATATGGATGTAGATGTAAGAGCTATTAATGAAAAAATCGAAGTTGAAAGTGCGTTTGTAGATTTATTGACAAACGAAATGAATAAAGTTATTGTTGGTCAAAAAGACATGATAGAACGACTTTTGATTGGACTTTTAGGTAACGGTCATATTCTATTAGAAGGAGTTCCTGGATTAGCAAAGACTTTAGCGATTAACACATTATCGAAAGCTGTTCAAGGTAGTTTTAGTAGAGTTCAGTTTACACCAGATCTTCTTCCTGCTGATGTAGTAGGTACTATGATTTACAATGTAAAAGACAACGACTTTTCAATTAAAAAAGGACCTATTTTTGCCAACTTCGTTTTAGCTGATGAGATTAACCGTGCTCCAGCAAAAGTACAATCTGCTTTACTAGAAGCTATGCAAGAAAGACAAATTACCATTGGTGATGAAACTTTTAAGCTAGACGAACCTTTTTTAGTAATGGCGACTCAAAACCCAGTTGAGCAAGAAGGAACATATCCTTTACCAGAAGCTCAAGTAGATCGTTTTATGTTAAAAACTGTTATTGATTATCCAAAACTGCATGATGAACAACTTATTATGAGACAAAGTTTACATAATAGTTTTGGTAAAGTAAACCCTGTAATTTCTTTAGAACAAATTGTAAAAGCTAGAGAATCTGTTAACGAAGTTTACATGGATGAGAAAATTGAGAAATATATTCTTGATATCATCTTTGCTACTCGTTATCCAGAAAATTACAATCTAAGTAAGTTAAAACCTTTAATTAGCTTCGGGTCATCTCCTCGTGGTAGTATAGCGCTAGCAAAAGCTGCAAAATGTTATGCGTTTATCAAAAGAAGAGGATATGTTATTCCTGAGGATGTTAGAGCTATGGCTCATGATGTATTACGTCACAGAATAGGTATTACCTATGAAGCTGAAGCCGAAAACATGAGTTCAATTGATATTATCAACGCTATCATCAACGAAGTTCAGGTTCCATAACTATAACACCAAACCAACTTAGATTATAATAACTAGCCATTCAACAAGACTAATTAATCCCTTAAAATTTAGCTAGGAATGACTTTTAAATTAACGACGTATAAAACGTTAACAGGTGAAAAACAAATTTTAGAAACAAAAACAAGAAAAAGTACTGAAGCAGTAGTTTATGAAAATAATCAACCAGCTTACTTAGTTGACTGTTTTGATTTACAAACCGAATCAAACGTGCAAATGAACTATTTAGTTCTTTGCCAACAACGAAGCATGAAAAATGTGATTGAGGAAATAGGAGAAAAAAACAATGTGAATTTAACCGTTAAAGAAGCTCCCCTATTTTCTATTAAAAAATCATCAGAAGATAAAGATATAGAATTACCACCTCTACCAATAGAATGGGTAAATTAATATATGGATACCAAAGAGTTACTTAAAAAAGTTCGAAAAATAGAGATTAAGACAAAACGATTGTCTAATCATATATTCGGCGGTGAATATCATTCTACATTTAAAGGACGTGGTATGACTTTTTCCGAAGTTCGTCAATATCAATATGGAGATGATATTAGAGCTATCGACTGGAACGTTACTGCTAGATATAATGAGCCTTATGTTAAGGTTTTTGAAGAAGAACGAGAACTAACCATGATGTTAATGATAGATGTTTCTGGTTCAGAACTTTTTGGTACTTCAACTCAATTTAAAAAAGATACCGTTACGGAGATTGCTGCTACACTAGCGTTTTCTGCAATTCAAAATAACGATAAAGTAGGTCTTATTTTATTCTCTGATCAAATCGAATTGTACATTCCTCCAAAAAAAGGAAAAAGTCATGTATTACGTATCATCAGAGAGTTAATAGAATTTTCTCCTAAAAGTAAACGCACCAACATCAACGAAGCTTTGAAATTTTTATCAAGTGTAATGAAAAAGAAAGCAATTGTGTTTATGCTATCTGATTTTGTAGATGAAAATTACGAGAGAAATTTAAAAATTGTTGGAAATAAACATGATCTAACTGGAATTAGAATTTATGATAAGTTTGATGAAGAAATTCCAAACTTAGGAATGGTTCCAATGCTTGATAATGAGACGCAAGAAGTAAGACTAATTAATACCAGTTCTAAATCCGTTAGAACTAAATACAAAGCAAATGCTTTACGCTTAAAAGATGAATTTCAAACTTCATTTAAGAAAAGTGGACTAGGAACCATTAATGTTCGAGTAGACGAAAGTTATGTAAAAAAACTATTAGGTTACTTTAAAAACAAAGGATAAATTGAAAAAGATTTTACTCTACATAGCATTATTTTATTCAACTTGGAGTATCGCTCAGACTTCTGCTGTAAAAGCTGAAGTTGACACTACTAACATTCGAATAGGAGAACAATTTGAATATAAAATTTCTGTTGACGCCACTGATAATGTTATACTACCAAAGCTTGAATTAAAAGGAATTGAAGTAGTTGACAGTCTTGGTTTAGACACCTTAAAAAGTAAATTAATACAACGTTACATTCTAACTGGATTTGATAGCGGTGCTTATTACATTCCTCAACAACAAGTTTTTATTCGTAATCAAGCGCATTTAACAGATAGTCTTTTAATCAATATTGCTACGGTAAAAATTGATACTACCCAAATTAAAAAGTTTCCAATTAAAGGAATAAAAGGAGAGCCTTATCAATTTGACGATTATAAAAACACTCTTTTTTGGATACTTGCCATTATACTAGTTGTTACTACTGTACTCTATTTTGCTTTAAAACGAAGTGACACTGATGAAATTAAAACTAGAGAACAACTCTTAAATCCATATCAAGAAGCTGTTCGAAATTTAAAGTTACTTGATGAAAAGTTATTATGGCAAAATAATAAAGTTAAGCAGTACTATAGTGAATTAACAGACATTGTTCGTAATTTCATTGAACGTGAATTAAACGTGCCAGCTCTTGAAACTACCACAAGCGGTTTAATAGAAACGCTATCTGATTTTAGTGAAACTAATTTCATCCTAACAGATAAAGACACTATACAAAGCTTACACAAGCTATTACAACAAGCAGATTTGGTGAAATTTGCCAAGTCTAAGCCTTTAGCACACGAAATTGAAGCTGATAGAAACATAGCTAAACACATTGTTGATAATATCAAACCAAATATTGAAGTCGAAGAAAGCGCCGAAATACATCCTGTTGTTATTGTTGAAAAACCTAATGTAAAAAAGCCTTCAATTTTAATACGAATTATTTCGATTATTTTGATCCTTGTTATAACAGCGCTTATAGCTTTCTCTCTATCTAAAGTAATTCCTAAGTCGAACTCATTAAAAACTCCTGTAACCAATGTTCAATAATTTTGAGTTTCATAGTCCAGAGTTTTTATGGCTTTTTGCCTTAATTCCAATAATAGCCCTTTGGTTTTTTTCTAGTAGAAAAAAAGAAAGCACACTATTATCTGTTCCAAGCATTAAAAGTTTTGAAGGAAGTAGTTCAATACTTTCAAAAATGAAACCTTTACTGCATGTTTTAAGATTATTAGCCCTTTCGGCGTTGATAATTGCTTTAGCAAGACCAAGGAATGTTTCTGTAAGTAAAAAGACAAAAACAAATCGTGGAATAGACATAGTTATGGCAATTGATGTCTCTGCTAGTATGCTTGCTAAAGATCTACAACCAAATAGATTAGAGGCTTTAAAAAGAGTAGCTGTAGATTTTGTTAATAGAAGACCTAATGACAGAATTGGTATTGTAGTGTACGCTGGAGAAAGTTTTACACAAACTCCAATTACTAGCGATAAATCTATTGTAAAACGTACCATTTCGGAAATTAAATGGGGACAATTAGAGGGCGGAACTGCCATTGGAATGGGACTTGGCTCTGCTGTTAACAGACTTAAAGAAAGTAAAGCAAAAAGTAAGGTTATTATTTTACTTACAGATGGAGTTAACAATGCCGGATTCGTAGATCCAAAAACGGCTACAGAGTTAGCTAAAGAACTAAATATTAAAGTATACACGATAGGAATAGGAACCAACGGAATGGCTCCATTTCCTTGGGCTAAAGATCCTAGAACTGGTAAATTATCTTTTAGAAATCAACAAGTTGAAATAGATGAAGAGCTATTACGATTTATTGCAAATCAAACTGATGGTCAATATTTCCGTGCTACAGGAAATGCTAAACTAAAAGAGATTTATGATGAAATTGATAAGTTAGAAAAAACAAAAATAGAAGAGTTCAAGTACTATAATTATTCAGAAAAATATCGTTTCTGGGTACTGTTAGCCGGAATCTTTTTAATACTAGAATTTGTTTTACGTAATACTTTATTTAAGAGTTTTATATAGCCAATTAAAGAATTAAAAGATTTAAGCATTAAATAATAAGAAGATGTATAAATTAGAAGAACCAATATATTTTTACTTTTTTGCAATAATTCCAGTAATTGTTGTAATCTTTTTATTGGTTTTATGGTGGAAAAAAAGAACACAAAAAAAGTTTGCTGAATTAGCGTTATTAGAAAAATTAGCACCTAATCTTTCAACATTTAAGTCTGTTTTAAAACTTACTTTTTTACTTCTTGGATTATCTTTTTTAATTATTTCATTGGTAAATCCAAAAATGGGTACCAAACTCCAAACCGTTAAACGAGAAGGTGTGGATATTATCTTTGCTTTAGACGTTTCTAAAAGTATGTTAGCTCAAGACATCGCTCCTGACAGGTTAGAAAAAGCTAAACAAATTATTTCAAAAATTATAGATAAACTTGGTAGCGATCGCATAGGAATAATTATTTATGCAGGTAACGCTTATCCTTTATTACCTATTACAACCGACCATGCTGCTGCAAAAATGTTTTTGCAAAATGCAAATCCTGATATGGTTTCAAGTCAAGGAACAGCAATTAATGAGGCTTTAGATTTAGCAAAAACGTACTACAATAACGAAGAGCAAACTAACAAGTTTTTATTGATTATTTCAGACGGTGAAGATCATCAAGAAGAAACAAAACAAAAAGCGAAAGATATTGCCAATGAAGGCGTAAAAGTTTACACAATTGGTGTTGGAACTGAAAAAGGAGGTCCTATTCCTATTGAATTAAACGGAGGACTTATTGGTTACAAAAAAGACCGAAAAGGAGAAACTGTAATTACTCAAAGAAAACCTGAAATTCTTCAAGGCATTGCCGATGCTGCTGACGGAATTTACATTGATGGGAACAAAACAGAAGAACCAGTTAAAGCTATTGAAAAAATTATAGCTAATGCTCAAAAAAGTGAATTTGAAACCAAACAGTTTTCAGATTATAAAGACCAATTTCAATGGTTCTTAGGCATTGGATTTTTGTTCTTATTTATTGATGTTTTCTTCTTTGAAAGAAAAACAAAGTGGTTAAAGAAAGTAGATTTATTTAATGAAAAGGAGGAAAAGTAGTATGAAAAGAATCATTCAAATAGCAATTTTAATACTTACGAGCTTTGCAACAAATTCGTATGCTCAAATAGATACAATAAAATTAAAAAGAGAAGCACGTTCTTTACTTAGAGAAGGAAATAAATTATACAACAAGCAAAAGTTTGATGAAGCTTCTATTGCTTATAGAAAAGCTCTAGGTAAAAACACCAAATACGACAAAGCAAGTTATAATTACGGAAATGCTTTATACCAAGGAAAAAAATATAAAGAAGCAGTTTCTCAATATGAATTAGCAACTAAAACCGCCAAAACTAAAGTTGAAAAAGCTGAAGCTTACCATAATATTGGTAACGCAATGATGGAGCAAAAACAATATCAGCAAGCCGTTGATGCTTATAAAAATGCCTTAAGAAACAATCCTGGTGATGATGAAACTCGTTATAATCTAGCTGTAGCTCAAAAAGAAGCTAAGAAACAAGAACAGCAGAATAAAGATAACAAGGATAAGGATAAAAAGAATCAACAAGATAAAGATCAGAAGAAAGATCAAGATCAACAAAACAAAGATCAAAACAAAGACAAGAAAGAAGGAGACGACAAAGACGATAAAAAAGACCAAGATCAACAAAACAAAGATCAGAATAAGGACGATAAACAAGATCCTAAAAACGACCAAAACAAGAAAGATAATAAGCAGCAGAAACCTCAACCAGGTAAAATGACTCCTGAGCAAATGAAACAGTTGTTGGAAAGTTTAAATAATGAAGAAAAGAAAACTCAGAAAAAGATGAACGTAAAAAAATCAAAAGGTAGAAAAGTAAAACAAGAAAAAGATTGGTAAGAATTAGCATAATTTTAAGACCAAAATCTTAAAAATCAATTAATTTATCATTCCAAAAAAATAGTATTTTTGTCCGATTTGAATTTACAAATGAAATTAAAGTTTATTACATTTTTCGTGTCTCTCATTACAGTTTCTGTTTTTTCGCAAGAAACTGAATTTGTAGCCAAAGTAAGTAAAAATAAACTTGGGCTTAACCAACGACTTCGTGTTGAGTTTTCTATCAACAAACAAGGAGCTGATAATTTTGCACCACCTAATTTCAAAAACTTTAAAATTGTAGGCGGACCAAGCCACTCCGTGAGTCAATCTTGGATTAATGGGAAAGCTACTTTCTCTCAAAAGTACTCTTACATTATTAAACCTCTTAACAAAGGTGAATTCAACCTACCTTCTGCTAGTATAGAATTTGAAGGTAAAACTTTACAAACCCAACCCGTTAAAATTATTGTAACTGACGAGGTAGAGGTTCCAAAAAACCCTAACGACCCTGATTATATTGCAGAACAAAATATTCACTTAGTTGCAGAGATTTCTAAATCTAGACCTTACGTAGGAGAAGGTATTTATGTAGAATATCGTTTATACTTTAGTAATAATGTTGGTATTTATGACAATGCAGTTACTGAGGCTCCACAATATAATGGGTTCTGGAATCAAGAAATTAAAAGAGATGGATCTCAGGTAAAAACTGCTTTGTATAATGGTGAAGAATATCGTTATGCCGTTTTAAACAAAGCTTTATTAATTCCTACAAAATCAGGAAAACTTACTATTGATCCAATGAAAATGGATATTGTAGTTGCAGTTCCAACAGGTAGAGGTGATTTTTTTGGAAATCCAATTACCAAACAAATTAGAAAAGAGTATGCTTCTGCAAGAAAAGTAGTCAATGTTAAACAACTTCCTTTAGAAGGCAAACCAGAAAGTTTCTCAGGAGCTGTTGGTGAGTTTACTTACGAATTAACTTCTTCTAAGAATGTTTTGAAAGCTAACGAATCTTCTCAAATAAAAGTAGAAGTGAAAGGTGTAGGTAATTTAAAATTGTTTAAATTACCAAAAATTGAAACTCCTAAAGAATTAGAAGTATACCAACCTGAACGAAAAGAAAAGGTAAACATTACAACAGGAGGATTAAGTGGATCTGTTACTGACAACTATACTGTAGTTCCTGCATATAAAGGAAAATATAAAATTCCTAAAACCGAGTTTTCTTACTTTAATCCAAGAGATGAGAAATATCACACCATAGCTACTGATGATATTTTTGTTGATGTTACAGAAGGAAAAGAACTTGTTACAAATACATCAGAAAATCAAGTAGTAAAACAAAATGTAGTTACCACTGGTAAAAACTTTAGATACATTCAAACCTCTACAAGTTTAGCTCCTTTAGTAAAGTCAGATTTTTATAGATCTCCTTTATTTTATGTATTACTATTATTACCAATAGCTTTTATACCTATTGCTATTATAATCAATAAGAAGAAAGAAGAAAGAGATGCGGATATTATTGGAAGCAAACAAAGAAAAGCAGATCGTTTAGCAAGAAAATACCTGTCGGAGTCTAAATCTAGACTTGGTAATAAAGAAGCTTTTTATGAAGCGCTAGAAAGAGCTCTACATAATTACTTAAAAGCAAAACTTCGAGTAGAAACTTCTGATATCAGTAGAGAAAAAATCAGTCAATTATTACAAGAAAAAGGCGTAGAGATTTCTACAATTGATGAATTTATAAGCGTTCTAAAAGATTGTGATTTTGCACGTTATACACCTATTACAAATGTGCAAATGAATCAAGAATACGAAAAGGCAAAACAAGTAATAACCCAAATAGATAAGCAATTATGATAAAAAAAATCGTTTTACTACTTGTGTTTTTTACGTTGAGCAATAGTGCAGCTCAAGATGCTAATCAGCTTTTTGATAAATCAAATACGCTATATAAAAATGCTGATTATAATGAGGCAATTAAACTGTATGAACAAATTGAAGCTTCAGGTGAGGTATCTTCTGAATTGTATTATAACTTAGGAAATAGTTACTATAAAATAAATAAAGTTGGCCCTTCTATTTACAATTATGAAAAAGCGTTGCTTTTAGACCCTTTAAATGAAGATGCACATAACAACTTAATTTTTGCTAAAAGACTTTCTTTAGACAGAATTGAAGAATTACCTAAGTCAACTCTTCAAAAATTTAATAAAAAGTATATTAGTAAATTAAGCTATGACCAATGGGCTACACTAACTGTAGTATTTTCGTTTTTAGCCTCTTGTTTGTTTTTAATGTATTATTTTTCACAAACTCCTTCGTTAAAGAGATTATTTTTTACAACCAGTATTATTAGCGTAATCTTACTCATCTCAACTTTATTAATAACTGTAAATCAATATAAAAAAGCTTCTAACACTATTGAAGCAATTGTATTTGCTACAGAAGTATCCGTAAAAAACGAACCAACTAAAAATGCAGAAGAAGCATTTATTTTGCATGAAGGAACTAAAGTGTTTGTATTGGATGAAGTTGATGATTGGAAGAAAATTAAATTAATTGACGGAAAAATAGGCTGGCTTAAAAGCCAACAGATCAATATTTTAAATCTTTTTTAGTTTTTTTAACAACATCTTCATCTAGTTTTCATACTTTTAGCATTAGCACGATATGAAAACATTATTATTAACATACTTTTTTGCTATAACTTTTATCTCTTCTATAGCGTTACCTACTTATATAAGTTTGAGTGAAAAAGCATGCGAATATGAGTTACTCCTATCTGATTTAGAAGATGATTCTGAGCAAACAGAAAAAAACCTTGATACTGATGTTAAAATCATCTTTTCTTTCCAAGAAGTTCTACCTTATAAATCGATAAATACTCAACACAGTATAGGTTATTTATCAAGCAAATACATTCCTTTGTCACTTAAAGTTGATTCTCCTCCTCCAGAATTAGTCTAATACTTCTCGACAACATTTCTGATAAAAAAATAAAACCGACAACTTAAAAAACAAGTTAGATAATACATTATATTATGTTTAAAAAAATAAAAAGCGATTTACCCGCTAGTGTAGTGGTGTTTTTCGTTGCATTACCTTTATGTTTAGGTATTGCATTAGCTAGTGGAGCTCCATTATTTTCAGGTTTAATTTCTGGTATCGTAGGTGGTATCGTAGTTGGATTCTTGAGTGGTTCACAAATTGGAGTGAGTGGACCTGCAGCTGGATTAGCTGCAATAGTATTAACAGCAATTACCGCTTTAGGCGGGTGGGAAAATTTTCTAGTAGCAGTGGTACTTGGTGGTGTTATACAAATTATATTTGGTGTTTTGCGCCTTGGCATTATTGGTTATTATTTTCCTTCTTCGGTTATTAAA
This sequence comes from Tenacibaculum skagerrakense, assembly GCF_004345825.1. Classification (GTDB taxonomy): domain Bacteria; phylum Bacteroidota; class Bacteroidia; order Flavobacteriales; family Flavobacteriaceae; genus Polaribacter; species Polaribacter skagerrakensis. The sequence continues at coordinate 522,352 of NZ_SLXM01000001.1, read as the reverse complement.
GGGATGTTAACTGGTATTGGGATTATTATCATTTTAAAACAAATTCCTTATTTCTTTGGAATCGATAAAAACCCTGAAGGTGATTTTGCTTTTCTACAGGTTGATGGAGAAAACACGTTAACCGAATTATTGAAAACTTTAAATGCGTTGTTGAGTGGTAATTTTGATAAAGGTGCTACGCTTATAGCGCTTATAGCTATGGGAATTCTAATTTTGTGGAGCAACGTATTGAGTAAAAAAGGAAAGATTTTCCAATTGATTCAAGGTCCATTAGTTGCTGTTGTAGTTGGAATATTATATTTCTTTTTTACAAATGGTTCATTCTTAGCCTTATCTAGCGAACATTTAGTTTCTGTTCCAGTTCCTGAAAGTCTTTCAGATTTTAAATCTCAGTTTGCCTTTCCTAACTTTGCAGTTATTACAAGACCTGACGTACTTGTTACAGCATTTACAATTGCTCTTGTAGCATCTCTAGAAACATTATTGTGTGTAGAAGCAACCGATAAAATCGATCCTCACAAAAGAGTAACTCCTACAAATAGAGAATTATTAGCACAAGGAACTGGTAATGTGGTTTCTGGTCTTATTGGTGGATTGCCAATTACGCAAGTTATTGTTCGTAGTTCTGCTAATATTCAATCAGGTGGACAAACGAAAGCGAGTGCTATTATTCATGGTTTCTTTTTATTAATATCAGTAGTAACTATTCCGCATATATTAAATTACATTCCATTATCTGTTTTAGCTGCCATCCTATTTATTGTAGGTTATAAACTTGCTAAACCATCTACATTTAAAGCAATGTACAAAGGCGGATGGATGCAATTTGTGCCGTTTATCGTTACAGTAGTAGGAATTGTATTTACAGATTTACTCAAAGGAATTAGTTTTGGTTTAGCAGTAGGAATTTTTATAGTGCTATATAGAAGCTTTAAAAACTCTCATTTCTTGCACAAAGAGGGTGAAGATATAGATGATGGTAAAATTAAAATGACACTTGCAGAAGAGGTAACCTTCTTCAATAAAGGTGCTATTCTTAAAGAATTAGATAATTTACCTGAAAATAGCTTTTTAGAATTAGACGTTACAAAAACAAAATTCTTAGATAACGATATTATTGAAATTTTGGAAGATTTTGCCTTAAAAGCTAAGGAAAGGAACATTAATATTAAGCTTATTTCTGAAAGAGGTATTGTAGAAAATCCACCTAGTTATATTGATTTCTTTAAGTTAAGATCTAAAGCCAGCTAGGTAAATTAATTATTTTAACTTGTGCAAAAAATCAATCGACCGAAATGAAAAATCTATTTTCTAATATTAAAGGTGATTTATTTGGCGGTATTACAGCTGGAATTGTTGCCCTACCACTTGCCCTTGCTTTTGGAGTTTCCTCAGGATTAGGGCCTAGTGCTGGTTTATATGGAGCAATATTTATTGCCTTTTTTGCTTCACTCTTCGGAGGTACGGATACGCAAATTTCAGGGCCAACTGCTCCAATGACGGCTGTTAGTATAGTGGTAATTGCAGCAATAATTGCCACAAACGATGGAAACCTTCAGCAAGCATTACCAATTATTCTATCAGTTTTTTTATTGGCTGGTTTAATGCAAATAGGCTTAGGTGCTCTTGGCTTTGGAAAATATATTAAGTACATTCCTTATCCAGTAGTTTCAGGATTTATGACGGCTATTGGAGTTATAATATTGATTACACAAATACTACCTTCTATTGGGTATTATGCTAAAGATGATGTTAGTTTTGTTAATCAATTTAAGCCTCAGGCCAACGAAATTATTTTACAAAACATTTTAAAAGATGAAGCTGGTAAAGATGTTTTGGCAATAGAAGACTTTCAAAATACAATTCAACGTGCCGATGAAATTAATGAAAAAAATATTTTAAAAGAATCTAAAACCTTAGCAGGTAAAGAATCTTCTGGAGTATTAGGCACATTAAAAGTATTACCACAAGCCATAAAAAAGATTAATTTTTTAGAGTTTTTACTGGCTTTAGGTACCATTCTTATAATTTTTGGCTTTAAAAGAATTACCAAATCTATACCTAGTACGCTAGTTGCTTTAGTAGTGATGACATCAATTGCTTTGATATTCGATTTGAAATATATTCCAATACAAGAAATTCCTGGTGGATTTCCTACTCCAAATTTAGAAATTTTTACAACGTTCAACTTCTCGACAGTTACCCCATATATATTTACTGCTTTTACCTTAGCCTTACTTGGTGCTATTGATTCTTTATTAACTTCAGTTATTGCAGATAATATGACCAAAACTAAACATTTACCTAATAAAGAGTTAGTAGGTCAAGGTATTGGGAATACCGTTGCTGCTATATTTGGAGGAATTCCTGGAGCAGGTGCTACAATTAGAACAGTAGTAAATATTAATTCTGGTGGAAAAACGAAACTTTCAGGAATGGTTGCTGCCCTAATGCTTTTAATTATATTATTAGGTTTAGGACCAATTGCTTCCAAAATTCCTGCTGCAGTTCTTGCTGGTGTTCTAATAACAGTTGGTATTGGTGTGATGGATTATAAAGGACTAAAAGCAATACCAAACTTACCGAAAGATGTAAAAATAGGACCAATTAGACTAAGTTCTGAAGTAATTATAATGTTTACGGTTATGATTCTTTCTATTTTTTGGGATTTAGTATATGCAGTTGGTTTAGGATTAATTATTGCTTCTTTAATCTTCATGAAAAAAATTGGCGATGTCACCTCAAAAGAATCAGATATTATACCGCTAGAAGAAGCATGGGATGATGAGACTGAATTTCCAGAAAGTCTTATCAATGATGTGTTTATCAAACATATTAACGGACCTTTATTTTTTGGTTTTACAAGTAATTTTCAAGCGCTATCAAAGCAAATACCTGAAACTGCAGAAATGGTAATTATTCGTATGGATAAAATGCGTTACATAGACCAATCTGGTTTATTTGCTTTAGAAGATATTTTAATTGATCTGAAAAAAAATGGAAAACAGATATTGTTTGTAGGTGTATTAGAACAACCTCAATACATGATGGAACGTATTGGGATTATTCCCGATTTAATTCCAAACAATCATATATTTGAAACCTTTTCTGAATGTTTAGAGTGGGTAAAAAACAACATATCAAAACAACATAAATTATAAACGAATGAGAAATAATGCTTTAACAAAAGAAATACAATCTAATTATACACCACAATCGGTATTAGAAGATTTACTAGATGGAAATAAACGTTATGTTAGTAATAATGTAACGAATTCTGATATAAGTTCATTAGTTCAACAGACTGCCAATGGTCAGTTCCCAAAAGCGGTGATTTTATCTTGTATTGATTCACGAGTTCCTGTTGAATTAGTTTTTGACCAAACTATAGGAGACATATTTGTTGCCCGTGTTGCAGGAAACTTTGAAAATATTGATATTTTAGGAAGTATGGAATATTCATGTGCAGTTGCTGGTAGTAAACTAATATTAGTTTTAGGACACGAAAGTTGTGGCGCTGTTAAAGCCGCTTGTGATGGTGTTGAATTAGGAAACATTACAGCAATGTTAAGCAATATTACTCCAGCTGCAAAAATGGCTTCTGAACAAGTAGATGGAGTTGCTGATTCTTCTAATAAAGAATTTGTAGAAAAAACAGTTGAAAACAATGTAAAATTAACTATAGAAAGGATTAGAGAGAAAAGTAAAATTTTACAAGAAATGGAAGACAATGGAGAAATATCTATCGTAGGAGGTGTTTATTCATTAGCTACTGGAAAGGTAAACATGTTATAAATTATACATAAATAATAAAAAAGGGATGATTAATCATCCCTTTTTTATTATTTATAAATCATTAGCTTCCGATTCGGACTTTTCTTCATCTCCTTTAATTATTGAAGGAAAAATCATCGGAGCTATTTTCTTTACTGGTTTGTATAAAATTGATTGCTCTAAACTTTCCTTTTTTACAAAAGGAATAGTATCATTCATTCTACCAAAAAAAATAAATACTACACTTAGAATTAATCCAATTTTTAAGGCTCCAAAAACTCCTCCTAAAATTTTATTTAAGATTCCTAAAGAAGCAAAATCTGCTATTTTGGTTAATATTTTTCCTAGTAATGCTATAACCACTATAATTATTACAAAAGTCCCAGCAAAGGCTACCAATGTAATGTATTGCTCTGACCAATCTAAACTGTTTTTCAACCAATCTCCTAAAAAATAAGAAAAGTGGATAGCTCCATATACACCAGCAACTAACGCTACAAGAGATGCTACTTCAACAAATAATCCTTTCATTAATCCCCTAACAAAACCAAAGAGTAACAATGAAGCTATAATAATATCAAATACATTCATAGTACTAGAATTTTAACAAATATAAATAACTCATTCGTATCTTTGCGCTTCAATTAAAAACGAATGAGTAAAGTTGGTAATTTAAAGGAAAAGTGGAATTTTTTAGTAACGTCTTTATCAGAACAATTTGCCGAAGGAGACGAGCTAAATTTAGATAGTATCATTTACCTTATTGGAGTTCAAGAATTAGGACAAGGACAACGTAAGTTTAAAAAAGATGAGAAGGTTAACTTAATGCATATAGCTATCTGTAAACTTTTAGAACCTTATGGGTATTATGAGTTTGATTTTTTTGATGATGATGGCTGGCCACACTACAAAATTGTAACAGAACTTCCTAATCTAAAACCTGGTGAACAAACTGTTTTAATGAAAGAAGCTATCGTTACGTATTTTGAAGCTATTGACTTTTTTAACTAGGTAACACTTAATTTTCGAATCATTTTAGAAAGTAGTTTTGGGTAAAATCGTTTAGCTAACACTCCTAATTTTTCTTTTGCACCTGCAATATAAACTTCTTCTTTTTGTTTTGTAATTGCTTTAACCATCAATTTCGCAAACTTATCTGGGTGAATTCCATTAGCTGTGGCCTCATCCATTTTGTTTTGTGGTGTACCATCTCCGGTTAAAGCATTCTTAGAAACATTCGTGGTAACAAAACCTGGACAAACCAACGTAACTTTTATATTATCTTGGTGAACTTCTGCTCGTAAACTATCAAAAAAACCATGCAAAGCATGTTTAGTTGCAGCATAGGTAGAACGTAAAGGCGTTCCTATTTTTCCTACTATACTAGTAGTAACCACATAGTGCCCTGATTTGTTTTCAATAAAGTGAGGTAAAATTGCTTTGCTAAGCGCAACAGTTCCTAAGTAATTAATATCCATTAATCGCTTATCTACTTCAATACTTGTATTTTTAGCTAAAGACCTTTGACTAATTCCACCGTTATTTATTAGAATATCTACACGACCAAAAAATGCAATGGCCTCAGTTACTTTTTTGTCTAAATTCAAATAATCTTCAAGATCTAATGGCAAAATTTTTATGCTTTCTAAACCTCCGCATATTTTTTTTACTTCATTTAAAGAAGATTCATTCCTAGAAGATAATATTAATTTTGTATTTTGGTGCGAAAGATGTATTGCCAGTGATTTTCCAATGCCTGAAGAAGCTCCGGTAATCCAGATTATTTTGTTTTTTATAACCATTATTTTGAATAAAGTTTAACCTAAAGTACTCAAATTAAATAAGAAATAGTAATTTTGGTATACTTATTGAAATACTGGTAACAGAATTATAAATATTATTTTAAATAAATCCCTTGTTAACGATGAAAAGATTACTTGCATTAATACTATTTGTTACATCGATTGCAAATGCTCAATACTCTGTAAAAGGAACGATGACACCGCCAGAAGAAAGTGATTGGGTTATTTTATATAAAATCGAAGGTGCAAAGCAAAAATTTATTAGTAACTCTACTATTGTGTTTGAAGATGTAAACATTGGTGGGAATACTCAAAAAGTTGGTAGGTTTGAACTAAATTTACCTGCAGATGCGAAAGAAGGTGCTTATAGAGTTACCTATAGAAACCAAGGAGCAGGATTTGTTGATTTCTTTTTCAATAATGAAAATGTTGAATTTGTTTTCAACCCAGTGTATCCAGAAGAATCTATTCTTTTTACTAAATCAAGAGAGAATAAAGTATATCGTGAATATTTAGAAGCAATTGGTAAAATGCAAAGAAAGATTGATTCTTATCAGGTAGAATACTTAAAGTCTGAAGATAAACAAATCAAAAAAGATTACAAAAAAGCGTATAAAGAGCAAGAAGATATTCAAGAAATTTACGAAGGTAAATCTGAAGGAATGTTAGTGAACACGTACATTAAAGCTTCAAAACCAACAAACTCTTCTTCTATTTTTGACGATACTCAAGAATATTTAGATCATGTTATTGAAAATTTCTTTGAAAATGTTGATTTTTCGAATAAGAAATTATACAATTCTCCATTTATAGTTGATAAAATAACGAACTATGTTTTTTATCTAAACATTGCTGAAAATCAATCTACACAACAGGAGTTATATAAGCAGTCAGTTGCTAAAGTAATGGGATTATTAGATGATAATAATGTTAAGAAAGAAGTAATTGAATATCTAATAACTCGTTTTGCAAATGCTAGAAACTCTGAAATTGTAGATGGTCTTTTTGCTGATTATTATGATAAACTTCCAAGTGATTTACAAGATCAAAAATTTAGAGATGATAAAGTAGCGTTACTTCGTGCTACAGTAGGAAGAATTGCTCCAGATTTCTCATGGACAGAAGGTGGAAATGAGTATTCTTTATCTACTTTAAGCGATAGTGACGAATACTTATTAGTTTTCTGGAGTACAGGTTGTTCTCACTGTTTAAAAGAAATTCCTTTATTACATACGTACATGAAAACTCATGCTAAAACTTCTGTGATTGCTTTTGGTATTGAACAAGAAGCTGCTGAGTGGACAGAATATGTGAAAAAATTAGAAGGATGGCATAATGTAATGGGAACTCATCCTGATAATAAATGGGAAAATGAAGTTGTAACTACCTATCAATTAGTAGGAACACCAACTTATTTCATCTTAAACAAAGACAAGAAAATAGTAGCAATGCCAAATTCTTTCGAAGACGTTAAAGATTACTTCGAAAATGGTAATGCTGAGAAAGAATAATTTTTTAGATACTATTTATATTGAAAAAGCGATGCAAATGCATCGCTTTTTTTATTTTAAAAATATAAAAATGCATCTTCAATGTGTTCTATCTTAAATGAAGTACTTCCAACAATAGAGATAATATCAAATCGAACTTCATACTCTAAATTACTCTTTTGCATGTAAAAATCCATAGCGGAAGTTAATAACTGAATTTTCTTTTTATTGATAAAATCTTTGGGGTTTCCGTGGTAATTAGAAGTTCTTGTTTTTACTTCAATAGCCACTATTACATCATCTTTTTTAGCAATAATATCTACTTCAGCTTTTAAATATCTATAATTACGATGCACTATTTTATAACCTTTTTTAAGGAGATAGTGTACTGCTAACTCCTCTCCTCTTTCACCTAATTTATTATGTTGAGCCATAGCATTTTCTTACAAAAATACCTATATTTAGATTATTATGAATGAAGAAAAATTATTTAAGTACATTTCCTTTTTAAAAGCAGAATTTGCTCGTCACAGCTATGATGAATACATCGATGAAGATGAAATCAATCAACTAAACATAGAAATTAGAAGATTTAAAAAGTACGTAATCGACTCAACGATTATTTCTGATGCTTTCAAACAAGAAATTTATAAAGTTGATTTTAACCTTGAAGAAACTCGACATAACCGGTCGAAGCCTAGTATCTTTTTCTGGTTATTTGGTGGTGATTATGGAAAAAGGTATGCGGAACAAGAAAACCGAAAAAATCGTTTTCAAAAATTATCTAATGATCTGGAGAATCTTGAGTTTAGATTAAAAGCGATGTGATTTCTTTAAAACTAAATATTAAGCTTACATAATATTTGTCTACTAACGTCATTCCGAACTTGTTTCGGAATCTCACACTATAACTACTTCATTTGATGAGAACCTGAAACTCCCAAAACTTCGGGACAAGTAGATATTTCTAAGTTATTTAAAACTAATCGAAGAAGACTTACTTCCAACTGATAGCTTTACTTCTCTTCCCATTAGCAAAGCTCTATTATCTGGTTCATGACCTGCTGGAAACCCAAATAGAACCGGAATGTCATCAGGAACGATGTCTAGAATTAACTGTTCTATAGATGTTCCCCATGGTGTTGTGTTTTTTCTAACCTTGGTCATATCACCTACAATAATTCCTTTAACTTTTGTAAAATAACCCGCTCTTTTTAAGCTTTGTAGCATTCTATCAATAGCATATTTATATTCGCCTATCTCTTCAATAAATAAAATTTTTCCATCAGTATTTATTTGACTATCCGAACCTAGCATAGAACTCAAAATTGCAATATTTCCTCCTACTAAAACACCTTCTACAGTTCCTCTTCTGTTATGTTCGGAAGATTTTATAGTATAATCAAGTTGTTTACCAAACAATGCTTTTTTAAAAGTATCAATAGTCTCTGTGATATCCTCTGGTTTATCTTGCATACTTGTTCCCATCATTGCATGCAAACTCTCTACTCCTAAATTGTGTACATGATTATGAAATGCTGTAATATCAGAATACCCGATAATCCATTTTGGATGTTTCTTGAACTTTGTAAAATCAAGCTTATCTAAAATTCTAACCGAACCATACCCCCCTCTAGCACTCCAAATAGCTTTTATTTTCGGATTGTCTAATGCTTCTTGAAAATCTTGACAACGTTGCTCATCAGTTCCTGCAAAATGATTTGCTTGAGCAAAAACGTGTTTTCCTATTACCACTTTTAACCCCCAACTTTCTACTAATTTTTTAGCATCATTAATAACTTCTTCTCTATTTTTTAATATTCCTGCAGGAGCTACAATTGCAATCGTATCTCCCTTTTTTAAATAAGGAGGTGTAATTAACTTCATTGTTTTTTGAGCGCTTATTGGGAGTGCCGTTAACAGCATTAGTATCATGAATTTTCGCATACGATTAACTTCTTCTAATCACGTTAAAATCTAGTTAGTGTAAATGTAACAAAATAGAAGCGTGTTTTGTACTTTTGCACTTCAAAATACAAGAAAATGAGTTCTTCAAAAAGATATACAATTACAGCGGCATTACCTTATACAAATGGTCCTATTCATATTGGACATTTAGCTGGGGTTTATGTACCTGGAGATATTTATGCACGTTTTTTACGTTTAACAGGAAATGATGTTGCATACATTTGTGGTTCAGATGAGCACGGTGTTGCAATTCCTATGCGAGCAAAGAAAGAAGGTGTTACTCCTCAACAAATTATCGATAAATATCATGCTATTATTAAGCAATCTTTTGAAGATTTTGGAATTTCATTTGATAATTACTCTCGTACATCTGCAGAAATACATCATGAAACTGCCTCAGATTTCTTCAAGAAAATGTATGCTGATGGTGAGTTTATTGAAGAAGTCTCTGAACAATTGTATGATGCGGAAGCAGACCAATTTTTAGCAGATCGTTTTGTAATTGGAACTTGTCCTAAATGTGGAAATGAAGAAAGTTATGGAGATCAATGTGAGAAGTGTGGAACGAGTCATAACGCTACAGATTTAATCAACCCTAAATCGGCAATTACTGGAAATGTTCCTGTATTAAAACAGACTAAGCACTGGTTTTTACCTTTAGATAAACATGAAGCTTTTTTACGTGAGTGGATTTTAGAAGGACATAAAAACGACTGGAAATCGAATGTATTAGGACAAGTAAAATCTTGGATTGATGATGGATTACGTCCGCGTGCTGTAACACGTGATTTAGACTGGGGAATTCCTGTACCTGTTGAAGGTGCAGATGGAAAAGTACTTTATGTGTGGTTTGATGCACCAATCGGCTATATTTCTTCTACGAAAGAATGGGCTGCTCGTGAAGGTAAAAACTGGGAAGATTATTGGAAAGACGAAAATACCAAACTAGTTCATTTCATTGGAAAAGATAATATTGTATTCCACTGTATTATTTTCCCTTCAATGTTAAAAGCTCATGGAGGTTATATTTTACCTGAAAATGTTCCTGCAAACGAATTCTTGAACTTAGAAGGAAACAAATTATCTACTTCTAAAAACTGGGCTGTTTGGTTACATGAATATTTAGAAGAATTCCCAGATCAACAAGACGTTTTACGTTACACTTTGACAGCAAATGCTCCTGAAAATAAAGACAACGATTTTACTTGGAAAGATTTTCAAGCAAAAAACAACAATGAGTTAGTTGCTATTTTCGGAAACTTTATCAATCGAGTAGCAGTTTTAACAAATAAATACTATAATGGAATAGTTCCTGAACCTAATGATTTTACAGAACTTGATGAAGAGATTATGGAACAACTTCAACAGTTCCCTGATGTTATTGCTAAGTCAATTGAACGTTATCGATTCAGAGAAGCTTCACAAGAGTTTATGAATGTGGCCCGTTTAGGAAACAAATATTTAGCGGATGAAGAACCTTGGACTCTTATCAAAGAGGATGAAGAGCGTGTAAAAACAATTATGTATGTAGCTTTACAGATTGCTACAGCCTTATCTGTTTTATCTGAACCATTTCTTCCTTTTACTTCTGAAAAATTAAAAGATATTTTAAACATTAATAAAGATGTAGAAAATTCATGGAGTGAAATAACTTCAAAGAAAGTTTTACTTCCGACTGGTCATAAAATTATGGAAGGTAAAGCTCCTTTACTTTTCTCTAAAATAGAAGACAAAACTATTGAAGTTCAATTAGCAAAACTAGAAGCTACTAAAAAAGCAAACGAAGCTGCAAATAAAGAAGTTGAACCTCAAAAAGAGACTATTGAGTTTGAAGACTTCACTAAAATGGATATTAGAATTGGAACTATTTTAGAAGCAGAAAAAGTTGCGAAAACGAAAAAATTATTAAAACTAAAAGTAGATGTTGGAATCGATGTAAGAACAATTGTTTCTGGTATCGCTGAAAGTTTTAAACCAGAAGATATTATTGGGCAACAAGTTACCGTATTATGTAATTTAGCGCCAAGAAAAATACGTGGTATTGAAAGTCAAGGTATGATTTTAATGACTGATGCTGAAGATGGATCTTTAGCTTTTGTAGAGCCACAACAAAAAGTACATAACGGCGGACAAGTTTCCTAGTAAATATAAGAGCCTTTTTCAAGGCTCTTTTTTATTCTTTATAATTTACATCAACATCAGAAAAACTACTAACTTATATTTATTCAATATTTTGTAAATTAGTGTTTTAAATGTTGATGCATGATTAAAAAATTACCCCTAGTTTTAATCTTATTTTGTAGTTCAATAGTTTTTGCGCAAGAAAAGTTAGGTGAAATTCAACCTTCTTTAAAAACATCTTCAAAAACAATACGAGGTTCACTTTCAATAGTGAACAACTTGAATAATGATATTGTTACTTTTATTAGTAATAAAGACTCTATCTATAGTTATTTAACAAACTCGAAATTTGAATCAAAGAAGCAATTATCAATAAAAAGAAACAGAAGGTTTAGCGGAATTGTAGGAAAAACATATACTGAAAACACCTATACTTTTATTGTTTCAGACAAAAACCTAAAGCGTTTCAAACAAGTTGAATTTGACTTTAAAAAAGATACTGCTTACTATAAAAACGAATCTTTCTCTGCTAAAAACATGACACTTTTACAAAGTGTGAACTTGGGAGATAAAACTCATTTACTGTTTTTAAAAAACAACTCTTCTAATTTAGTTGTCAAAACATATTTTAATGATGGAAAATCTACACTAAAATCCTTCAATTTAAAAGGTCAGAAACTATTACTAAATAACAGTAAAGAAACAAGTTTGTCTAAACTGTTATTTAATGTATTGTATAACGATTACACCATTACAAAATTACATTCTATAGAGCTTGAAAATAATAGCGTAGAAAATAAACTACAAACAATTCCTATTGAAAGCGCTACAGATTTCACCAAATTGTATGTTGTTGATGCAACAATCAAGATAGTTTTTGATAAAAATAAATTTTATACACAAATTTTATCTCTCGATTTAGCTAATGAATCTTTTTCCTTACAGAAAATAAAAAAACCTTTTTTTGAAGTTGCTAGTAAAAATAAAACTACTAACTCTTTTCTACTAAATAACATGTTATTTATTGTTGCTTGTACTAAAAAGCAGTTAAAAATTAATGTGCATAATGTAATAGATGAAAGTATTATAAAAAGTTTTGTTGCCGATGTAGCTAAACCTTTTCCATTTAAAGATTATGAAATGGTGATTAAAGGGAAAAAGCATCGAAAATCAACAAGCAATCAAAAGTTTTTGAACAATCTTTACTATAGTGACATCGGGATTTTTGTTGAGCAACAACCTGAAAGTTATCAAATTACTGTTGGAGGGAAAAAGCCAGCTACAATTGATAATCCTATGATAGGAGTAAACATGAGTAACTTAACCTATTTGTACTCTGTAAATAATTATAGAGGTTTTTTAGATCCTCACGCTTATATCTTAAACGTTTATCGAAAGGTTAAATCCAATTATTTAACCTACTCGGTTGATTTAGATTTAAACCCAAGTTCTAGTAAAATAAAGGAAAATGTATATCATAAAATAAGTCAATTTTTAGGAAACAGTGATTTAAAGAATAATGAAAGTCACTTTTTTAGATTACAGCAGAAGACCGTTTATAGTTATTATGACAGGAAAAATAATAGCTATAAATTTTTAGCATTCTAATATATTAAATAGCTTTGAGCATCTCTTTTGAATACGAATGTTAAAGATCGCCTATCATCCAATTTACAATCATCCTTTACCAGACACACATCGATTTCCGATGGAAAAGTATGATTTAATACCGCAACAATTAATCCATGAAGGCACTTGTGCAAAAGACAACTTTTTTGAGCCAGAAATTCCAAATAACAAATATTTCTTTTCCGTTCATACACCAGAATATTTTTTCGATTTATTAAACATTACCTTATCTAAAAAAGAAGAACGTAAAATTGGTTTTCCTTTAAGTGAGCAATTGATTGCTCGAGAAATGGTGATTACTGATGGAAGCATGAAAGCTTCGGAATTTGCGCTAGAACATGGAATTGCAATGAATATTGCAGGTGGAACACATCATGCATTTACCAATAGTGGCGAGGGATTTTGTTTGTTAAACGATCAAGCGGTTTCGGCACGTTATCTTCAAAACAAAGGATTGATTAAAAAAGTATTAATTGTTGATTTAGATGTACATCAAGGAAATGGTACAGCAGAAATTTTTAAAGATGACCCTTCTGTTTTTACATTTTCAATGCATGGAAAAACAAATTATCCTTTTCATAAAGAGCAATCTGATTTAGACATCCCTTTAGAAAATAACACAAAAGATGAAGAGTATCTCTCCATTTTAAAAAACACGCTACCTAAACTTATTAAAGAGCAGCAACCAGATTTTATTTTTTATCAGTGTGGTGTCGATATTTTAGAAAGTGATAAACTTGGTAAACTATGTATTTCTCTTGAAGGCTGTAAAGAACGTGATCGCTTTGTTCTTCAAACTTGTTATGATAACAAAATTCCAGTAATGTGCAGTATGGGCGGTGGTTACTCAACAGATATTAATATCATTGTGCAAGCTCATGCGAATACGTTTCGTTTAGCTCAAGAGATATTTTTTTAAGTCGCTTCTTTTGGTAGAATAGAAGAAAAAAATCTTAAAAGCTTTATTTTTACTACATGCATAAACTTGTCTTTATCATTTTAGGAATTGCTTTTTTAACTGATGCTTCGGCTCAACATAACAGTAGTGCTTTTCTTAAAAACGGAATAGACAAACCTAGCATGCTTCCTATTCATCATTTTGGAATGTTTTCTTCTCGAATCAACCAAAATTTTAAAGTGCGCCCTGTTGATAAAAACGAACTACAAGTTTCTATTGCCAGTGCAAATACGTTTAATCCGTTTGTTGAAAAGTACATCCCTAAAGATGAAGCTACGAGAAATGAAATGAGACAATTAATTTGGTACAATAGACACTTTTTTATAGACCAAGAAACTACGCCAGCCGAATACTCTACTATTGTTGTTGATGCTGTTTTTAAAAACATACGAATTGATTTTACTACAAAGCTTACTGCTAAAAGCGATCTTACTTTTACACTTAGATCGTATTTAGTTACCAAAGGGCTTTTTCCTTTTTCAACTATTACCAGTGATAATTTTATTGAATGGTTTCATAGTAATATTGCGGGCGGTGAAGATCCTTTTGGAAGAAGATATTACGGACTAAATCAAGTAAATGTAAGATATCAAGACAAAAACGGAAGAGTCTTAACCTTAAAAGATGGTGAGTTTATTTTTGGAGGAATAGAAACTAACTATTTTTATTATCCTTCTTTTCCCAAGTTAACTCATAAAAATATTTTTATGAGTTTTGGCGCTCACATGGGGATAAATACTTCAGAATACAATCCTTCTTTAGACTTTGGGTTTTCGAGTAACTTAACAAAAGAATGGCGATTTAAAAATAATACTGAATTTAGATTTGGTGTTGGATTGGCTGTACTACGAAAAAACATTATGAATTTTGGAAATACGGTTGAACTCGGAGACCTTAATTTTTTAGGAAGTCTTGAATCTATGATTGAATACACAAAATATACTGCAAAGAAAAATTATCATTCATGGGGTATAAACTATCAAAGACAAACCAGTTATAACAATCCTGATGAAGCCAATTATTATCAGTTAGTTGGAAAATGGCAAGAAATACATTCTGGTTGGTCAAACGGTTTTGAAAAACTCACCGAACATCAATCGGCCTGGAGTCTATTATATACCTATGGAACTCCTAAAACCACTCTTAATTTATACCTTAAACAAGATTTATATCTTAACAATTCACCAGATATTCAAACTGGTATTGCTTTAAAGTTTCCTCTTGTTAGGAGTAAATAAATCGTTTGTTTTATATTTGCCGTCGATTTTAAATTGAAAAAAAATATGATGAGAAAAAGTTTCCTAAAAGCGTTAGGTTTCATTGTTGTAACCCTAACTGTAATAGCTTTACCAGCACAAACTCAATTAACTAACTTTAGGAATGTTTTAAAACAAAATTCTACTGATATTAAAGATGTCATTCCCATTGTTAATAAAGAAAATGGAAATTCTGTAATTTTTATTGCAGACGCAAAAAATGTATATGGTTATAAATTAAATGATCAGTTTCAACTTATAGATAAATTAGCTTCTGATACAAAAAAAAGAAAATATAAAGTTTTTATAGGAGCTGATATTCATGATGAAGATTATCGAATTTTCTTATCTAATCCAAACAAAAACAAGTTTACCTCAATTAATTTTTCTTACTCATCTAAATCTACAAATCATAATGAGTTCGAGTTACCACTATATGAATACTTTATTCAGACAATCTCTCCAGCTAATAAGCTCCATTTCTTAACCGCAAATAAACTTTCAGGTGAGTTGTTTTTATATAATTTTGATGCTGATGGATCACCAATAAAAAATAAAATTGATCTAGAAAGTACATTAATAGCTGGTAAAAACGGTAAAGCTGTAAGAATTGCAAATTTACTGACAACCCCAGATAAGATAAATAAATTTGAAAAGGATGTACCTAATTCAATAGAAGCTGTTTCTGATAAAACAAAAATATATGTTCGAAACAACGAAATAGTAATTACCTTCGACCAAAACAAGGAAAAAACTCAGGTTTTAACAATTGATATTGAAACTAAAAAATCTTCAATGAAAACTTTTGAAAAACCTTTGTTAAATATAAATTCTCCAAGAAAGAAAACTAATTCGTTTTTATACGATAAGTATATTTTTGAAGTTGCTGCTACTAAAGACATTTTTTCAATGCAAATTCTTAATTATAACTCAGGTGCTTTCATTAAGGAATACGCAGTTAATAAAAATGAAACTATTGCTTTTAAAAACACTCCAATTATTCAAGAAGGTGCAGTTTACAATAGTTATCGTGAATTAGAAAAAACAAAAAAGTTTTTAAGAAAAATAACAGCAGAAAATATAGGCGTTTCGGTAATTAAGGTTGCTGATGATTATTTATTTACCATTGGTGGATATGTAAAACAAGCCAGAGGTGGTGGTGGATTTATGATGGGACCTGGTTTTGGTGGAATTCCAATAGGAGGCGCAGGAAACGTTACTTTTTTCTTTAATCCGACAATGTTTGCCTATAACTCATTTTCTAGTACAAAATCTACCAGAATAGAAGGTGTTTTTAATGATAATTTTGAACACTCCCCAGAAAAGGAAGTTCCTGAAAATATTTTTGATAAGATTGATAAACATCCTACAAAAAGTGAAGTAGCGAAAACCATATTTAAATACAAGGATTTCTTTATAAAAGGAGATATGGATACTAAAACTAAGACATACTATCTTACAAAATTTACCCAGTAGAATAAAAAATTCTATAAATTAAAAAAGTCCAGATCATAGTAAATCTGGACTTTTTTTAAATCTATTAACTATATGCGAATAGTTCAGTAACTTCCACAAAAAAACAAAATAAAAAGACTTATTTTTTCATTTGCATCATTAAGAAGTATTAAAATTAAGTTTTGTAAAAACAGTTGAAAACATAAATCTCCTCAAAAAGTTTTTATTCAGAAAAGAATATTCAAAACATTAATCGAATTATCTTACAGAAATCTCCCCATTTGTTCTTATATATATAATTACCTCTGAAGTTGTATTATTCTCAATTTTATGTTCTGCTCTATCAGTAGCTCCAAAATAACTTCCGCTCTCCAGCACTTGTATTTGGTCTTTAGGCAGATCATAGTTTAAAATTCCTTTAATAACAACTCCATGAAAAACATTACCCGACGACACTATTTTTCCTTTAGAATTAGCAGGTATTTTAAGAAATAACCCTTTATTCTTTGAACTTGTTTCTTCCCATAATAAACTTGTCGAAATATTACTTTTTTCAGATATCCATTTAATATCATTCCCGTCTAACCAAATTAAGTTAGAAACATCAATATTAACTGGTCGTTCTCCATTATCAAAAGCTTCAGAAATAGGTTTAACTAAATAAGGACCTTTATCAATTTCTACTAAGGCAATATTTTCAGAACCTTTTGCAGCAGTTATATGAGATTCACCAGCAGGCTGTGTCCAAAATGAAACTGGTTTCATCCATAATTTTTCAGCAGCAGGATCATCATTATGTATAGAACCTTTTATAACTACTGCCCTATAAGTTGCATTGTGTATGTGTGGTGGCGAAGAAAAACCATCAATAAACTTAGCTAGAAAACCTGTTGGTACTTCACTTTTTCGATTACCCCATAATGTTCCTGCTTGTGGACTTTTTTCTCCTCTAGCTGGATTTAACTTTTCCCAAACCACATCAGAATACAACAATACTTTATTGGTTGGGTTAGTAATAGAATCTTCTTTTACCTCTGATAAAACTGCGCTATTTGATTTTTTCTCTTCTTCTTGTAAGGCACAAGATATAAACATAATGGTAAGAAGAAGGATTGTTACTTTATTATTCATAATACTTTAAATATAATTTCAACCTGAATATATACAAACAAAATTACGGTTAGTTACTTATATGAACAATAACGGTCAAAAAGGATAGTTACATAAGAGAGTAAAAAAACTTATTATCTGAACACGTTTGCCAAATAAAAAAGTCCAGATTACAGTAAATCTGGACTTTTTTAATTTTCTTATTTCTCTCTATTTATGTGGAGTTTCTTGCTCTGAAATTCGAAGGTTTTTAAATGGAGCCGTTTCTCGTAACGCAACCGTATTTGCATCTGTATTTGCTAAAAAAACAACTTGTTTCCCATTACAAAAACTATCATTATGAATGCAACATTCATCAACAGCAATTGCATGTCCATCAGAAGGAAATCTAAAAACTGTAAAATGATATTCTGGCTGTAACTTATTTCCATGTCTTTCTGGACATTTATTCTCTTCCCAACTTTCTCTATTATCTCTCTCTTGTTCTTCTTTACTTTCTATAATTCGTCCTAATAAAATACGACAAATATTCGTTGACTTTTCTTCTTCAGTTGGATTTGGAAACCAAATATGTGGAAACGGATGATGCTCAACAAATAAACCTCCGCCTCCATAAGACTTCATAACGTAATCTTGAATGTAGCCTGGCAAACTAGTGTCGTATTCCATACCAAACAAAGGCTTATTAAATCCCATATGAAAAGATTCTCCTGGCTTTAAAATTTTTGCCCCATAATATTTCAATGTTTCATCAAAATCTTTATGATGAATATCTAACACAGGAAAATCGATTTCTGTTTCATTTACCAATAACGATCCTGTTGCTCCAAAAACATTTGCAGAATTACCAACAGAAGGCAAACCTCCACCATCTTTTCCGCTCACCCACTTTGCTTGAACTTTTAAAGCATTTCCTTTTTTAGGAACTTTCGCATTAATTCGTCTTTCTTTTAACTCGTCTAATAAAGAATGTTCTTCAGTATATTCCTCTTCCACTTTTACAACGGATCCTCTTCCTGTACCTTGTTCTAAACGAACTTTTTGATAGGGTTTAATTGGACCATAAATCCCCGTAGTTGTCATTAAAGGAATTCCTTCAGCTCCCGAACGAATAACAACTGCATCATTTAAAAAATCAAAGTTCTCTTTTAAACTTTCATCTGATATTCCTAAATCAACATATTGCCATCTTCTCTCATTCATAATCTCTTTCATTTTCTTATCAGATACAACTTCTTTTTTCTCCTTATGCCTAGACGGACTATACACATGACTCATACTTATTAATTTTAAAGGTTATTGAATTAAAAATAAATCAATCTTTTCCTCATTTCAATTTATTTACCCTAAGCATATTATATTTAATCAAGAATGTATAATTTTTAAACATGGAAGAAAAACAAATTTTAAAATCCTTCTTTTTTGTTTATTTGTAACTCGAAATACTATTTAAAAATTTATTACTGTCGATGCAGCTGATTTCATATATATCCTCAAAAACTTCTTATTCAGAAAAAAGTATTCAAAACACTGTTGAATTATTAAATGAAGATTGTACCATTCCTTTTATTGCACGTTATCGTAAAGAGCGAACTGGGAATTTAGATGAAGTTGAAATTGGAGAAATCGTGGCCTTAAAAGAAGCTTTTGAAACCTTAGAAAAAAGAAAAAAAGCAATTCTTAAAGCTTTAGAAGAACAAGAAGTATTGACCGCTGAGTTACAGTCTAAAATTGAAAACACTCAAGATTTAACAACACTTGAGGATATTTATTTGCCTTACAAGAAAAAACGTAAAACCAAGGCCGAAACTGCAAAAAATAATGGGCTAGAACCGTTGGCAAAAATCATCATGAGTCAAAAAGCTGATGATTTAGATTACATAGCTTCTAAGTACATAAATAGCGCTGTTGAAAATGAAGAGCAAGTATTAGAAGGCGCCAGACACATTATAGCAGAATGGATTAATGAGCGTTCGGATATTCGTAATTTAATTCGAAGAGAATTAGAGCGTTTTTCAACAATTGTTACCAAAGTTGTAAAAACCAAGAAAGAAGATGAAAATGCTCAGAAATTTAAAGATTACTTTGATTGGTCAGAGAGTTTGCATAGAATTCCCTCTCATCGTTTATTAGCAATTTTACGTGGAGAAAAAGAAGGGATTATTAGAGTTAAAATTGAAATTGATGATGATCGTGTTTTAGAAAAAATAGATCGCAAGTTGATTAAAAGTAATAACGAATGTGGAGCCGAAATTCAATTGGCTATTGATGACGCTTACAAACGTTTATTATTACCTTCTTTAACTACAGAAGCAATGAATATTGCTAAAGAAAAAGCAGATGAAGCCGCTATTACAGTTTTTAAAAACAACCTTGAACAATTATTATTAGGAGCTCCATTAGGCGAAAAGCGAATTTTAGCTATCGACCCTGGTTTTAGAACAGGGTGTAAAGTAGTTTGTTTAAGTGAACATGGAGAATTGCTTTATAACACAGCTATTTATCCAAATGCTCCTCAAAACAATATTACAGAATCTGCTTATACAATTGAACATTTAATAAAAGAATATCATATTGAAGCTATTTCTATTGGAAATGGAACGGCATCAAGAGAAACAGAACGATTTATAAAGAACATTCCCGCTACAAAAAATCTTGAAGTTTTTGTAGTTAATGAAGCTGGAGCATCAATTTATTCTGCTTCAAAAATTGCAAGAGATGAATTTCCAAAAGAAGATGTAACGGTTCGTGGTGCTGTTTCTATTGGAAGACGTTTGGCAGATCCATTAGCTGAATTGGTAAAAATAGATCCAAAATCTATTGGTGTTGGCCAATATCAACATGATGTTGATCAGAACCAACTTAAAAAATCGTTAGACACAGTTGTAGAACACTGCGTAAATAAAGTTGGTGTAAATATCAATACTGCTAGTGCTTCTTTATTGAGTTATGTTTCTGGAATTGGGCCAAAACTAGCAGAGAATATTGTTACTCATAGAAATCAGCACGGTGTATTTAAAACACGTGATGATATTAAAAAAGTAGCGCGATTAGGAGGAAAAGCTTTTGAGCAATCTGCTGGTTTCTTACGAATAAAGCAAGGAGATAATCCGCTAGATAATTCAAGTGTGCATCCTGAAAGTTATTCTTTAGTAAAAAAGATGGCTAAAGATTTACAGTTAAAAACAGAAGATTTAATTGGAAATACAAAACAACTAAAAGAGATTCAATTAAGTAAGTACGTAACTTCAGAATTCGGTTTGCTTACGTTAAAAGACATTGTAAAAGAATTAGAGAAACCCGGTTTAGACCCTAGAGAAAAAGCAAAAGCGTTTTCATTTAGTGAAGAAGTAAAAACCATTACCGATTTAAAAGTTGGAATGGTACTTCCTGGTATCGTGAATAACATTACAAATTTTGGCTGTTTTGTTGATATTGGTATTAAAGAAAGTGGATTGGTACACGTTTCAAATTTATCCGACACATACGTAGAAGATATCAATAAAATTGTTCGACTACAACAACAAGTTCAGGTAAAAGTTTTAGAGATAGATATAGCCAGAAAACGTATACAATTGAGCATGAAAAAAGGTGGCTAAAAGTGTATAATTTCGTAAATTTACGGAACACTTATCTTTTTAAAATCTCTCTATGGAAAATATAGATGCTGCACGACTTCAAATGGCATTCACGCTAATTTTTCATATTGTATTTGCTTGTATCGGAATGGTGATGCCTTTTTTTATGATTGTATCTCATAAGAAGTGGCTTAATACAGCAAATCCAGTATACTTACAACTAACAAAAGCATGGCAAAAAGGAGTTGCTATTTTCTTTGTAACAGGCGCCGTTTCGGGAACTGCTTTATCTTTTGAATTAGGTTTGTTATGGCCCGAATTTATGGAACATGCAGGACCTATAATTGGTATGCCATTTTCATTAGAAGGAGCTGCTTTTTTTGTGGAAGCAATTGCACTCGGATTTTACTTATATGGCTGGAACAAAATTCCACCTAAATTTCATTGGTTTACTGGTGTTATAGTTGGTGTAGCAGGTGTTGCTTCTGGTATTTTAGTAGTTTCTGCTAATGGTTGGATGAACGCTCCTTCTGGATTTGATTATGTAGATGGGCAATTTTTAAATATCGATCCTATTAAAGCATTATTAAATCCGGCTTGGTTTACACAAGCTTTGCACATGGTGTTAGCAGCATTTACAGCTACAGGATTTGCCGTTGCTGGTATTCATGCTTTTCAAATACTAAGAAACAAACAGAAAGAATTACATAAAAAGGCTTTTAAAATTGCTATAACATTTGGTGCAATTGCAGCTATTTTACAGCCAATAAGTGGAGATATTTCTGCAAAAGATGTTGCTCAACGTCAACCTGTAAAATTAGCAGCTATGGAAGCTCATTATGAGACTTCTAAAGGTGTTCCTTTATATATTGGTGGAATTGTTGATCAAGAAAAAAAAGAAGTCAACTATAAAATTGAAATTCCAAAAGCACTTTCTTTTTTAGCCTTTGGCGATTTTAATGCTGAAGTAAAAGGATTAAATGATTTTCCAGAAGATGAAATTCCGAATGTAGCTATTGTTCATTATGCTTTTCAAGTGATGGTTGGATTGGGCGGATTATTGATGTTTGCAGGAATCTTTTTCTTCTTCTCTAATTGGAAAAAGAAACATTGGTTTGATAAGAAATTATTTTGGAAAGTATTCGCTTTTCTAGCCCCTGCTGGATTTATTGCCTTAGAAGCTGGTTGGATTGTTACTGAAGTTGGGCGTCAACCATGGATTATTCATAAAATAATGCGAACTACAGATGCAGTTACACCGATGCCTGGAATTGTATATAGCTTTTATTTATATGTAGTGTTATACACCATCTTAACTATTACAGTAGCTTGGTTACTTCGCAGACAAATTAAATCGTTAAACTCAACTCTAATTACTACGTTATGATTTCAGTTGTTCTATTCTTTTTATTTTTCTCTTTACTGTTGTATGTATTATTAGGTGGAGCTGATTTTGGCGCGGGTATTCTTGAATTATTCTCATCAGAAGACAATCAGAAAATTACCAAGAAAACAATTTATCGTGTAATGGGGCCTGTTTGGGAAGCCAATCATATTTGGATTATCATTCTAATTGTTATTCTTTGGATTGCTTTTCCGCTGTATTATAAAGTAATGGTTACTTCATTGCATATTCCTATTACATTAATGTTATTAGGAATTACCTTACGTGGTGTTGCTTTTGTATTTAGACATTACGATGCTTATGTAGATGAATCGCAACACGTATACAATTGGTTATTTCATGTTTCTAGTTTAATTACACCTGTTTTTTTAGGAATGATTTTCGGAGGAATGGTAAGCGGTAAAATTATCTTGATTACTAAAGATATTCCTTTAGATTTTGTGGAAGCTTACATCAATCCTTGGTTTAATGTTTTTTCCTTTTTAATAGGATTGTTCTTTGCTAGTTTATGCACGTTCTTATCTGCTGTTCTATTAATCGGTGAAGCAGATGAAGAAGGGTATCCTGTATATGTTCGTAAAGCGAAAATTGCTACTATAGTAGTAGTAATTTTAGGGCTAATTACAATAATATATGGATATGTTACCGATTCAACTTTTGTAAAAAGTATAATTCATAATAACATTAGCATTGGCTTAATTTTAGTTTCTGCAGCTTTTTTATATCCTCTATGGTATTCCGTTAAAAAAGGAATACGTATTGCCAGTAGAGTTTTTGCCGGAATTCAAGTTTTATTAATTATCACAGTAGCCTTATATCCACACCATCCTAATTTTTTAATTACAAAAAATGGTACAATCAATCTTTTAGATAAGATTGCTCCGAATGCTGTAATAGATGTTTTAGGAGCTTCACTATTAGTTGGTGGTTTATTAATAGTTCCAGGTCTATTTCACTTATTGAAATCTTTTAAAATGATAAAGATTTTAGAAAGGAAATAAAGTAGTAAGCATAGCAAGAATCGAACTCGCATCTTCAGGGTCGTAACCTAACGTTTTATCCGTTAAACTATATGCTTAAATATTATACTACTTTATCAGCACATGATGAACTTGCAAATGCATGAGGTTTGGCTTTAAACTCAAATCCCATTCCTAAAATGTATCCCATAGCATCTTTTAACGCGACATTTGATTGAAACTTAGCATCTGTATTAATATCCGCATGTACTTCCAGACTCACCTTATGTTTATCTAGAATATTGCAAATTGCATAGGCAACTTCAACCGACATTGTTACTTCTTTTAACATACGTTCTTTAATACCAATTTGCTTAGTTCCTTTTAAATTTTTTATAAACATAAAACCTCCTTTTCCTTCTCTCAATACAACAACTGCTGTTGCATATTCAATGTGAGATTTATAAGCTTGAGAATCCGATCCTACGCATACTTTAAGTTTATATCCTTCACTTAATTCTCTTACAATTGCTTTTTCAACAATTTCTGTAATTGGCTCTTGGAAAACCTTTCCACTAAAGTTTCTCCATTTCTGATTAACAATTTTCATTTTTTCTACTCTTAAAATTCTCTTTTTCTTGTGGAACAAATAGTCCCGAAATGTCGGGAGAACCTATATCTTCGGTGCTTCAAACCGACGCATTGACCAACTTTGCTATTGTTCCGTTTTGGGTGATTTCGGGGCTCGAACCCTATTCTTCTCATCCACAATGAGACGTTTTACCAGTTAAACTAAAACCACCATTTGTAAACCTGACAGGATTCGAACCTATACAACAAGAATCAAAATCTTGTATGCTAACCTTTACATCACAGGTTTATTTGTACAGGAAGAGAGATTCGAACTCTCAATATTCTGATTCTAAATCAGACGCGTATGCCTTTTCCGCCATTCCTGCTTTTGTTGAGGCATTGGGATTCGAACCCAAGACTCCTGTGTTAAAAGCACAGTACTCTACCAACTGAGTTATACCTCATTTTAAATGACTTGGGAATTTTCTTTTCCTTTTTTAGCCATGATAATTCATAAAATTATCCCAAGTCATTAAACACACTCTCCTTTCTAAAATTTGTCTGGGAAGCAGGACTCGAACCTACAACCTCCTGCATCCAAAGCAGGTAAACAACCAATCGTTATCTTCCCAGTATTGCGGTTCATACGAGAATCGAACTCGTATCTCCCGAGAGACAGTCGGGAAGGTTAGCCATTAACCACAATGAACCATTTTGCACGCCCATAAGAATTCGAACCTTAATCGTAAGTTTTGGAGACTAATATGCTACCATTACACCATGAGCGTATTTTGAGCATCTATCGAGACTCGAACTCGAAACTGAAGATTGGAAGTCTCCTATGTTACCAATTACACTATAGATGCATTTTTTGTGGAAGTGATAGGATTCGAACCTACACGCTTATACAAGACCAGATTTTAACTCAAAACTCAAGAGTTACATAGTTGATTCGTTGAATTCGTAAACTCATTTCAGTCTGGCGAGCCAACCAATTGCTCAACACTTCCTATTGTCAATGAACTTTGAAACAAGGATGAGATTGTCATACGATCTCATTGAGTTCCAAATTGGATTTCCATAATATTCAAATCAATTTGAAATTATTTCAATCATTGAAACAAGGATGAGATTCGAACTCATAAAAAACGGATTTGCAGTCCGCTGCCTTAACCTTTCAGCCACCTTGTTATTATGCGGAAGAAGTGGTCCCGAAATTTCGGGAGAGCCCACACGAGTGATTAACTCCGAAAGGTTTTAACTCGAATAATTCTAGTTTCTCGTGGACTCATTGAATTCGTAAACTCATTTCAAAACCGTTGCCACCGTCAATTGCTCTTCCTTCATTCTATTTCATAAAAAAAGCATCTCTTTTTACGGAGATGCTTTTAATTTTATACATATAAACTAATTGTTAGTTTATACCATCGTAATATATCTCCTTTAATAAAATGAATAGTTTATCTCCGCATAACTGAAGATCAAATCCCGGATCACTATATCGGAACTGATTTGTTATACTATGTTTTGAATAATGTTTCATTTTATATTGTTTTTATAAATGTCTTTTTTACTTCGTTTTGACGTTGCAAATATGGAATGCATTTTTCAATTACACAAGAAATATTTTAATTTATTTTGTTGATTTTCAATTAGTTATACTGTTTTTAAGCAATAGATTCCCTGTCCGTTTTTCAACGGATTTTAAACATTTTTACAAAGGCCTGTCTCTCAATTGTTTTCAGTTTTTATCGCTTTATGTTATTTCTACTAGTTGAGCATTTTCTTTCCTAAAATTTTTTCCAAAAAAAAGCGTCCAATTCAATTGGACGCTTTCATTTGTATATATTTATTTTCTAAATTTTATAAATCATACTTAAATATTGAATACATAGCATCCTATTCGCCAAATTCTCGGGCGAAAATCATAAGAACAAAGTCCTAATTGTTTACTATGTATTGCTGTTATATTCATTTTTCAGTTACAAAACTAATTATTTTTTTGATATTGGTAACTTTAAAAA
The DNA here is from genome assembly GCF_004345825.1 of Tenacibaculum skagerrakense. Classification (GTDB taxonomy): domain Bacteria; phylum Bacteroidota; class Bacteroidia; order Flavobacteriales; family Flavobacteriaceae; genus Polaribacter; species Polaribacter skagerrakensis. The sequence continues at coordinate 496,250 of NZ_SLXM01000001.1, read as the reverse complement.
AAATTAAGTGCTGTTTATTAAAATAAAAACAGGTTAAACTAAAAAGTTTAACCTGTTTTGTTTCATTTAAAAATAACGAATAGTTATTAATCGTTAATCTCTACAATTAAAGTATCGTTAATAATTACAGATGCTATACCAACAGGGAAAAACTGTAATTCAATAGTTTCTGTTCCTTCAGTTTGACCATCATTAATAATAGTGATTACATTATTAACTATATGCTCTAAACTTACACTCGCATCATAACCATAGTAGTATCCGTCTTGCAATAAGAATGGACTTACATCGAAAATTTTTGGAATGTTAAAACTAAAATCTTCATCTAAAGTAGCCGTTCCACCGATTACTCTAATTCCAATTTGACCAGAAACAACATCAAAAAATTCTTGACCGTCGAATCTCTCTTCTACTAAATTTTCTTGTTCAATTGTAAAAGAAAAAGTATTTCCTTCCTGAACTGAGACAGTCTCCTCCTTTACTATTGCTGCAGATGAGTTTTCTCTAGGGATATCTGGCACACTAACATCTTGATCACATGAAGCTAATGTAAGTCCAACAACTACAGCTAGTAATGATTTTATATTTACTATTTTTTTCATCTTTAATACTTTTTATTAATTAACATCCCAAAAAATCTTAGAAGAGAAAGCATCACTTCTAGTTTGAGATTTAACATTTTGAGAGTTTCCTGAATATTCAGAAGCTGGATATAATAATCTTACTGGAATATTACTATCTGTGCTAGCATTTGGTAATGGTAAATTACTAGGAAAACCTGTTCTATTGTACTCAATCCATAACTCAGCTCCAGATACACTTGTTAAAGCAATCCACTTTTGAGTAATAATCGCTCTTAACGGATCTCCTCCATTAAATCCTAGATCTGCATCTGCATCTGTATTTGTAATGTAAGTTGCAGCGTCGGTTGCTCCTAAATAATCAAAAGAAGCTGTAACTCCTTGATCAAACAACATTTTAGCATTTCCAGTTAAGTATCCTCTTTGAACAGCTTCAGCTTGTAAAAAATAGCTTTCAGCAGCTAACATAATTGGTAAGTCAGCATCTGCACTTTTTAAAACTCCATCTCCAATAGAAGCCGAATTTCCTGTTCCATTTTGCTGAGTTCCTGCAAAAGTGTTACTATTTCCTGTGTTAGGCTTCCATAATCTGTTTAATCTTGGATCATTAGAATTGTCTAACAAATTAAATGCAAATTCAGATGGTCCAGTTTGTCTACCTTGCGCAGTAGGAACATTTACTGGTGTAAAACCATAAACCTCCCAGAATGGATTTTGTCTGTCATCTGCATTAGAATATCCTGGATTCACAGTTACATCTTGAGTAATAAATTGTGCTCCGTTTAATTCTGCAAATTTAGTAGTAACGTAGGTTCCTAATGTAGCATCTGATTGAGCTTTTTCAGTCAAACGAATTAATAACCTTAGTTTGATTGTATTTGCAAAAGCTCTCCATCTACCCATATCACCATTGAAGGTAATGTCATTTATACCAAACTCTTCAGAACCAGTATTGATCATCGTCATTGCTTCGTCTAAAGAATCAATAAGACTCATATAAATATCCTGAGCATCGTCATATTTAGGGAACAAATTATCAGTTCCTTGAAAAGCTTCAGAATAAGGTGCATCGCCATATAAATCAACGATATATTGAAAATAAAACGCCTTTAAAATTTTTGCTGCCGCTTTTTGATTATTCCAATTCTTATCATCGTTATATTTTTCAATAGTAGCGAAGTTAGAAGTGAATCGGTAAATATTATCCCATACATCATCATAAAATGTATTAGAAAATTGGTATCTGCTTTCTAAACCATAGGCATCATTAAAAGCTAAATAGTTACCAGACCAAGCAACACCCATCCAGTTTCCAACTCTGTTCAATCTATTAGCGTAGGTTTCTGCACTTAAAGCTTGAGCTCCAACAATTAACTGGTTTGGAGTAAGTTCATCTAAATTTTGATTATCTATACTATCATTTACATCTAAATAATCACTACAAGATACTATGCTTATACAAAGCATTAGCATTGATATTATTTTAAATCTATTCTTCATTTTTATTTTTTTAAAATCCAACATTTACTGAAAGTGTATAGAATCTTGTTGGTGGTGTAATTCCATATCCACCAATACCAAATCTACCTGCAAATTCAGGGTCGTTATAATCTAAGTTTTGAGAAGGTAAGCTTGTCCATAAGTTTCTTCCACTAACTCCAATATTCAACCTTGTTAAACTTAATTTTTCAATAAATTTATTAGGTAAATCATAACTAATAGATACTTCTCTTAATTTAAAAGCAGTTGCATCTGTTATGAAGTTTTCATCGATGTCATTATGATCTCCTGTATAGTAATCATAAGCATTGTTATATGGGTGATTTCCTGGTACACCATTCTGTGATAAAACAGTTGTGTTATCAGTACCTGTTCCTTGAACAGTTGAGTTAGGGAAAACAAACGGCAAACGGTCGTTGTAAGTCGTTTCAATTGTTCTACCTTGACCTGAAAGTTGGTTTTTAATTCCAGAATAGAATACATGTCCTGTTCTATAATCAGCAACTGCCGCTATACTAAATCCTTTGTACTTTGCATTTAAGGCAAAATTTAAAATATAATCAGGAGTAGTTTGTCCTAACGTTTTTAAACCTGCAGCAATCTGAGGTGTTCCGTTAGCATCAACCACGACTCTACCTTGATCATCTCTCTCGTAAGCAGTTCCTTGTAAAATCGGAAACTCCTGACCTTCAATAGCATAAGCACCAATAGTTCCAGGGCCATTAAAAACCTCAACTCTATCAGATTGATCTGTTACTTTATCAACAGTAGTTCTAAACGAACTATAACCTACTCTACCGCTTAATTCAAAATCTTCTGTCCTAATTGGTGTAAATCCTAAATCTACTTCTAAAGAAGTTGAACTAGTTTCTCCCACGTTAATTAAAGAATTAAAAAATCCTGTAGCTGAAGAACTAGAAATATTTAATATCTGATCAGTGTTTTTTCCGAAAGAAGCAGATGCATCTAATGTTATTCTTGGACCATTAATATTTAAAAACTCTAAGTTTACATTTGCTTCAAAAGAATTGATAAACTCATTTTTAATATTTTGATCAACAATTGCTCCTTGTCCAACTAAAGATACTAATCCAGTATCTGGGTAAAAAGTATCATTTACTGCAACTGTAGAAACTTGTTGAGGAGCTAACGCAGTAGCATTTCCTGTTTTCACGAAACTCGCAGAAACTTTTGCCTTATGGAAAAATTTAGTTTTGATTTCTGGGAAAGCCTTAGTAGGTATAAAAGCAACACCTACAGATGGATAAAAGAAGCTTCTGTTTGCTTTTGGTAATACTGAATTCCAATCATTTCTTCCCGTCATGTTTAAGAATAAGTAATCCTTATATCCTAAATCAACTTGTCCAAAAACACTTATTGTTCTACTTTTAGTATTCTGCTCGAAAATATCTGGAATAGAAGTAATGTTTGATAAATTCCAGAAACCTTCACTTGCTAAATCAAAACCTCCATTTACTAGTCGTGAAAATCTTCTATCTGTAGCGTTCATACCGACATTAGATTTGAACGTAATATCTTCAGTAAGATTATAATCGAAGTTAACTAATAAATCAGTATAAATGAATCTTTCTGACTTATTATCAATTTGATAGAAAGATCTAATAGATCTATTAGTTCCTACATAATTATCAGTATCTAAATACGAATTTCTTCGAACCTCATCATCATCTTGGATATTTCTAACCGATGAACGCAAAATTGCATTCACATGATCATTAAACTGATACGTAAGTTCACCTGATAAATCAAAAATTCTTCTTGTTCCTAATCTTCTGTCATTTTGTAAAGTCCAGTATGGGCTTGTGTCATAAATAGTCCAGTGATCATTATTATCTCCACTATTAAAAGCCTCGATAGGAACGTTTCCTGGTGTATTTGATAAACGTTGGTACATGTTTCCTCCGTTTACATCTTCAGTCGACTCCTCTGTGTATCTAGCAATACCCTGAATAGACCACTTATCGATTTGTTTACCAGAAGTTAATGAGAAGTTATGCTTAGACAACTCACTTGTAGGTATAACTCCATCTAACTCTTGGTTTAAATAACTAAAGTTTATAAAACCAGTTTTCATACTTCCTCCAGCAATAGATATCGCATTTTGAAGGTTAAAGCCTGTATCGAAGAAAGGTAAAATATTGTCTTCGATATGCTTGTATTCGAAGTTTCTAAAATTACCATTAGCATCTGGTGTACCTACTGAAATAATTGCGTTGTTGTAAGGAACTCCCCAAGAACCTTGATCTACCGTTTCAATATTACCTCCCCAACCTTGACCAAAACGATCTTGTGTTTCAGGTAAAAAAGCAATTTCTTCAACAGTTACTGAAGACTTTAAGTTTACTGAAAATTTATCAGCTCCCTTTACTCCTTTTTTAGTTGTTACAATAATTACACCTGCAGCACCTAATTCACCATATAAAGCAGCTCCATTAGCTCCTTTAATAACGTTCATAGATTCAATAGTGTTAGGATCTAAAGTTGATAATATTTCTGCAGAAGAAACAATATTATCAATTACAATTAATGCTGAGTTATTTCCCGAAATAGATCTATTACCACGAAGAGTAATTTGCGTATTTGGAGTTAAACCAGCAGAAGTTGTGTTAATTTGTAAACCTGAGACTTTACCAGCTAAGGCTTGGACTGCATCGGGGTTACTTGCTTGGTTTAATTCATCTGCTTTTACAACCTGGTTTGCCGTAGTAATTTCGTCCGGCTTACGTTTAATACCAATTGCTGTTACAACTACTTCATCAAGCACATTTGAATCTTCAACCATCTGTACATTAATAGTACTATCTGTTGAAACAACTTTTTCTACAGTTTTCATTCCTACGAAGCTAAATACTAATGTATCACCAGTATTTGCTTTTATAGAATAATTTCCATCAAAATCAGTTTGAACTCCTTTAGATGTTCCTTTGATTACAATACTAACTCCTGGTAGTGGACCACTTGAGTCAGTAACATTACCCTGAATTGTTTTTTCTTGTGCAAAAGATAGTTGCATAAAGAACAACAATAATAGGGTCAAAAATCCTTTAGACTTTCCTTTCATTATGTTTTTCATTTTTAATTGATTCTTAGCAAAAATCATGAATAAATATTAGTTAAACAATACTACCATTGAATATTTTTCACAAAAACTTAACAATCTTGATGACTTCTAAATTCAAAAAAAAAGTGATTTCTTTATGTATATTACGAGACTATTATTCGTAACAAATTGATAATCAAATGCACTTGTTTTTCAATAGAAAAGAGAAAGTACATTCTTCTTTTAATCATTTTTGTAAGATCCTACTATAACTTAACTTTTATGTCGTTCGCCTAATGAATAATGTATTTTAAAAAAATTAAATTTTTACCTCTTTTATTACTCCTATTTTTATTCATCGATAAAACACTGTTGTTAAACAACTTAAAAAAACAACTAGTTATTATCATATGGTTTATTAACCTATTGAACTTTTATTTTAAGGTTCCCCCATCTTTAAATAATTTAAATTAAATGATAAAAAGAAAATCTCTGAAGTTAATTTTTGTTTTACTAATTGTATTTAATAATCCGTTTTCCTATGCTCAGCAAGAGCTTACTTCTTCCGAAAACTTTCACAAAACATCTGGAGACTTACTTGTTGGGTTACTACCAGCTTTATCTTTAACTTCATCTTTTATTTGGAAAGACGGACAAAAAGGAACGTTACAATTTTCGGAATCGTTAATAAGTACAATTGCAATTACTTGGGGATTAAAATTATTAATTGATAAAGAACGTCCTAATGGAGAAAGTTTAAATAGTTTTCCATCTGGACATACCTCTGTGTCTTTCGCAAGTGCTGCTTTTATACAAAGGCGATATGGATGGGAATATGGAGCTCCTGCATATGTATTAGCAGGTTATGTAGGATTCTCTCGTATTAAAGCTAAAAAACATGATTCTATTGATGTAATTGCTGGAGCAATTATAGGTACTGGAATGAGTTATATATTTACAAAACCATTTAATCTTGAAAATAAACTAGCTGTTTCTCCTAGTTTTTTTGACGATACGCCTACGTTAAAATTTACTTATGTCTTTAAATAATTCATCACTGTTTTAAAACAAACTCATACACAAAAACTATTCAACTCTTAATATTCAATTCAATTAAAAGATATATATTGATGTTTTTTTGATATTGAATAAAAATGGAAAGTGTACTAATTAATTCAGATGCTCATAGTAAATCCGTCTTACATAGGATTTTTGAAATTTTAATAGCATCATTCCTACTATTAATAGCTTCTCCATTATTTATCCTAGGATGTATTCTTAGCTTTCTAGACTTAAGAGAAAACCCTATTTATTATCAAATTCGAGTTGGTAAATATGATAGACTATTTTACATATATAAAATAAAGACTATTGCTAATACCGCTAATGATAAAATTACTTTTTTAGGTGAAGTACTAAGAAAAAGTAAGATTGATGAGATTCCTCAATTATTTAATGTTATTAAAGGTGATATGCGAATTATTGGTCCAAGACCTGAGCAACCTAAATATGTTGATCAATTCCTTAAAATTGATCCAAACTTTTCTTTAAGACATGAAATAAAACCAGGAATAACTGGTTGGGCCCAAGTTTGTTTACCTAAAGCAAAACCAAAAGATAATTTAGACAAACTAAAATATGATTTATATTACGTAAATAACAGGTCAATAAAACTTGATACTATCATTATACTAAAAACAATAAAAATTATAATTACTCTTAATAGTAACTAATATTTAATTGAAGTATTACATAATTTATCTTTACACAAACTAAACTCTTATGAAAGTAATTTTCCTAGACAGGGACGGTGTCATTAATAAAGACATTGGTTATGTTCATAAAATAAAAGACTTTGAATTTATTGACGGAGTTTTTGATAGTTGTCGTGATTTTATAAACCGTGGTTTTGAGCTTATCATAATCACCAATCAAAGTGGTATAGGTAGAGGATATTATAAAAAAGAAGACTATTTACACCTTACTGATTGGATGCTGGATAAATTTAAAAAAGAAAATATCAAAATACTAGAAGTCTTGTTTTGTCCACACATACCTCAAGATAATTGTGATTGTAGAAAGCCCAATACGGGTATGTTAGATTTTACTGACAAAAAATATAAGATAGATAAAATTAACTCATGGCTTATAGGCGATAAAGAAACTGATATAGAGACAGCCATTAACTTTGGTATTAAAAACACCATATTAATCAATAACAATCAAGATATTAGTAAGGAGAATAGTAAAGCTAAATTTATGATATCATCCATAAAAGAAATAAATGCAATTTCTAAACTAAAAAGTTGACAACTAACCTATGTACGAAAACTTTAACAACAAAACGGTTCTTATCACAGGAGGCGCAGGTTTTATAGGATCTAATATTGCTTGGTTTTTACAAGAAAACTTTCCTGATTGTGAAGTAATCATCTTTGATATCTTTAGAAATAATGAAACTTTTAACAACAACAATTTAAAAAGCTTCGGACACTATAAAAATTTAATAGGGTTCAATGGAAACATTATATGCGGTGATATTTCTAAGCAAGACGATTTGAAAAAGTTGAACGATTATAATATAGATTACATCTTTCATTTAGCAGCTATTTCAGATACAAGAGTATATGATCAAGAAGTAATTATGAGAACTAACGTTAATAGTTTTTATGATATCTTACATCTTGCTGAAGTAAATAACGCAAAACTAGTTTATGCAAGTTCAGGAGCTACTTACGGAAATTCAACTGCTCCACAAAAAATAGGAGAGGAAGAACCAAATACTCCTTATGGTTTCTCAAAATATGCAATGGATCAAATTGCCTCAAATTATTCAAAAACAAAGAAGAATATTCAAATAATTGGTTTAAAATATTTTAATGTTTACGGAGAAAGAGAATTTTTTAAAGGAAAAACATCATCTATGATTATGCAATTAGGACATCAAATTTTATCAAATAATGCTCCTAAATTATTTTTTGGATCAGATAAGATACTACGTGATTTTGTTTATATAAAAGATGTTGTTCACGCTACTTTACTAGCATGTAACCCAGTAACCAACGGTGTTTATAACATTGGCACAGGCATAAGCAGGAGCTTTTTAGATATAGTCACTATTTTACAAAAAGAATTAGGCACAAATCTAACTGTAGACTATTTCGAAAATCCACATAGTAATTATCAAATGAATACACAGGCAGATATCAGTCTAAGTGAAAAGTATTTGAAATACTCTCCAAAATATACCTTAGAAGAGGGAATTAAACAGTATATTCCTTATATCAAACAATCATTTAATTGGAATCATAAATAATGAAGAACATCTTAGTTATAGGAGATATTATTATAGATAATTACCTCATAGGTTCTACTCATAGAATATCACCAGAGGCTCCTGTTCCAGTTGTAAAAATTAATAACGACATTACCAATATTGGAGGTGCTGGAAACGTAGTAAATAACCTTTTAGCCTTTGGCGCAAATGCCGATATTTTAAGTGTTATTGGAGATGATAACAGTTTTCAGGAAATCGAAAGTTTATTTGAAAAAAATAATATTAGCACTGAATTTTTAATCGTTGAAAAAGGAAGGGTATTAACAAAAAAGACAAGAATTCTTTCTTCAAATCAACAGATTGTTCGCTACGATAAAGAAGATGTAAAAGAAATTACTAGCGACACATCTGATAGCGTTTTTGAACGCTATAAAAATATAGTTAAAAACTACGATATCGTCATCTTATCTGATTATAACAAAGGGCTCTTTACAAAAGAGTTGACATCAAAAATTATACAGTTTGCTGCTAAAAAAAACATAAAAGTATTAGTAGATCCTAAAGGTTCAGATTATTCTAAATATTCTGGTGCATACTTATTAACTCCAAATAAAAAAGAAGCTAGTAGTATTACTAATTTCGATATTAATCATAATACTTTAGAAAAAGGAATTTCTCAATTAAAATCAGATTATAATTTAACAATCTCAGTTATAACACTTGGTAAAGAAGGTATTGCAATTTTTAACGACCATTTAAAAATTTTTCCTACCAAAGCCAAAGAAGTATACGATGTTACAGGAGCCGGAGATACTGTAATTGCTGCAATAGCTTATAAACTTGCAGAGAATAAAACTATCGATGAGGCTATTGAATTTGCAAACCTAGCGGCTGGAGTTGTTGTTGGAAAAATTGGTGTAGCTACAGCTTCCATAAGTGAAATTAATGCTCTTGAACACAACGTAAAAAACATTGAGAATTTAAAAGTCACTCTAGCGAAACTAAAACAAGAGCATAAGAAAATAGTTTTCACAAACGGATGCTTTGATATTTTGCATTTAGGACATGTAAAGTATCTCGAACAAGCTAAAAAAATGGGAGACATTCTTGTTATTGGTGTAAATTCTGATAATTCCGTAAAGAAATTAAAAGGAGATAATCGTCCAATAAATTCTGAATATGATAGAGCTTACTTATTAAACTCTCTAAAGAGTGTTGACTATACTATTGTTTTTAATGAAGAAACACCTTATGAATTAATTAAAATTATAGAACCAGATGTTCTAGTTAAAGGAGGTGATTATAAAGTTCAAGATATTGTTGGAAATGATATTGCTAAATCAACGGTTGTAATTGATTATATTAAAGGAAAAAGCACGACTAGTATAATAAACAAGATAAAACAATGATATTAGAAAACTTAGAAGAACATATTCTAGTATTAAGAGAGACTATAAAAGCTTACGAGCAAGAAATTATATATGTTGCTAATGAATGTTCTAAACGTTTAAAAGCTGGCGGAAGAATTTATATATTAGGAAATGGTGGTAGTGCGGCAGATGCACAGCATATGGCAGCAGAACTTGTTGGTTGTTTCAACAAGAAAAATAGAAAAGCTTTACCTGCAATCGCTTTAACAACAGACACTTCAGTGATTACTTCAGTAAGTAATGACTTTACCTACTACAATGTTTTTTCAAGACAAATTGAAGCATTTGTTACGGAAAAAGATGTAGTTATTGCAATTAGCACTAGCGGGAATAGCAGAAATGTTATTAATGCACTCAAAGAGTCGAAGAAAAAGAACTGTTTTACTATCGGGTTAAGTGGGAATAACGGTGGTTTAATGAATGAATATTGCAATAAAAATATTATCGTAAGCTCTACTAAAACACCGATTATTCAAGAAGTACATTTATTTATAGAACATCGTATTTGCGATATTATTGATAAGAAATTTTAGGAAATGAGTAAAGCTAAGAAATTTATAATCAAGAGTTATTTCAATGTAATTAAATCCGGATCACCTGCTTTTATAATGGGGCATATGCGATCTGGAAGCTCTCTTTTAGAACATATTTTATCTAGTAATCCTTCAATAATTGGTTCGGGAGAACAAGCCCGTGTTTATAAATCAACATACGATTTTCAGAAATCAGAATTTTTTGGACGAGTAAATAACAAATCCTTTTTTAAAAAATTTCCTTATTTCACTGATCAGGTATTACATAATCATCTTACTCCAAACCATGATTTATTAAAAGATTCAAATGGTAAATTTATTTTTCTAATTAGAGATCCTCACGAAACGCTTTCGAGTATGAAAAAACTCAAAAAAGCATATAATGGCGTATCTGAATATTTTGATTATGTTTCCTATTACCAAGAGAGGATTACTTATTTATTAGAATTCAGCAAAAAGCTACATCCTAGCCAGCAAACATTTGTTACTTACGAAGATATTGTTTCTAATACATCTGAAACTCTTTCTAAGTTAAGTGAATTCTTGGAATTAAACGAACCATTAACTCCAGAATATAAGTTAAAAAAGACTACAGGAATCCTTGGAGATAGATCGGAAAATATAAAGAAGCAATCCATTTTAAAAAACAAAAAGGAACTAATAGAACTTGATGAGCAAACTAAGAAAGACTTGTATCAATCTTACAGTTCTGCTGAACATCATTTTAAAAACCTATAAAAGCATCTTATTTAAGTCAATATTTAATCTGCTTTTCAATAAGTAACCAATTCTTTCATTTTTGTGTATACATCTTCTACTTTAATTTGCTCCATGCATTTTACCTCTTCATGAATACATTCGCGCAACATACAGTTACCGCATGCTAAGTTTGAAGAATCAAAAAAGTAGGTATGGTCTCCATAAGGTGCAGACTTATCACTTCTTGTAGAACCCAACATTGTTACTGTTGGAATATGAGACAACCAAGAAAAGTGACCAAGACCTGAATCTTCAGTTAACGTCAAATCACACATTAACACCACACTGTAGGCCTGAGAAACATTAGTTTTTCCTACTAGATTTATAATCTTATCTCCTACTCTTTTCTTTATTTCTTCGGCTTTTTTCCTTAATCTTTCAATACCCAGGATTACAAACTGAGTATTCGGATTGTTCTCTGACCATTTTTCTACTAAAGCTACGTAGTTATCTAACGACCAGTTTCTAGTAATAAATGCTCCCGCAGGATTTAATAAAATGAGCTTATTGTTTTCATTCCAACCATTTTCGATTAATAAATCTATCATTGTTGGATCTTTAGGAAACTCTTTTGCAAAAGTAAAATCCATTTTAGACACTCCTAATTCCAACTTTTCAATAGCTATTTTAGTTCTTTCTGATGCGAGCTCAGGAGCATATCGCTCAAACTCTGTATAAGCCTTTGGGAAAAAAGATTGTCGTATAAATCGAGAATAATGATTTCGCTGTAAATCGATAACAATGTCATATCTCTTAAACAAGAGCTTTAATCGTACTTTAAAGAATGATTTAATTCGTTGCCATTTTGATTCTGATCTAATTACTGTATGAATTTCACTGAACATTTTCATTTTTGAAGGTAAATCAGCGTATGCATCTCTAACCAATAATTCAAAAACAGTATTAGGGTATCTAGATCTTAAATCAGAAATAAAAGGGAATGTAATGAATACATCACCTAAAGCTTGATACCTTATTACTAGTATTCTTTTAGGTGCTTTTTTACTTTTCCACGGTTTACTGAAAAGTGATTCCTTTTTATCCATTAAACATTGTTTTTTTACCGATTTTAATTAGCAATCAAATATAAAAAAGGATTTTAGGCTATATGTAGTTTGATTAATTTAATTTCAAATTGATAAAATTGACTCAATTTTAGTGAATTGTAAAATAGGAATCGAATTCGAAATTGGGATAATAATCTCTTATTTGCTGAACAAGCTTTTGAATAGGAAATTTCAAGTATTTGATACTATTCCCTATTTTAATTTTTTCAAAATTTTCAACTGAAACTTTAGATATTACATCTTCAAGAATAATTTCATCAAAAAGAACAATTTCTCCAGACTTTATAATTAGTAAAATATCTTCATTATTCTGCTTAAAAAAAGAACTTATACTATCAATATCTTTCTTTCTAGAAACCACAATATCGGCTAACTTATTCTCCTCTATTATTCCTTTACTAGTAAAACCAAATAAATTACTCGGAGTAACAGTTAAACTATTGTATAATTCATCATCTGAAAGCAACTCTAAAGCTTTTGCTTGTTTAATATGTTTCCATAAATCCCAATCTGAACTTACAGTAGAATCTGTACCAAATAAAATTGGTAAACTATTCTTTAATTCTATTACGTTTGCTGTTTCATCATACAAATGAATATTTGAATTTGGGCACCAAATAAGCCCTCCAAAATTCTTTGCTTCTTTTGCTTTAAGAGAAATACCATGAACCAAAATTGTTTGTTTAGAAAACAGACTATATTTTAATAACTCATGAGGTTCCTGAAGTATTTTTTTACTTTTTCCTTCAGCCAAATGAATAATCTTTTTTTTTCTGTAAGGTATTAATGCCTTTAATTTCCATTTACGATCAAACTCTATGGAATGTATTATTCTTGGTTTCGTATAAACATCTAACATTTCTGAAGTAATTGCATCGCTCCATTTATCATGTTGCAAAACAGTAGTAAAACCATGAATTACATTCTTGAGCATTCCCCATTGGCATCTTAATTCAAAAGGAATACTGTTGATTTCCTTCTTTTCCTTATCAAAATCTTCTTTCGACCATTCTATATAATCATTATAAGTTCTTTTCTTTAAAATAGGATGCGTATTCAACGCCAAATGATCATGAGAATTAATTAAACCCGGATAAATTATAACATCATCAGGAAAGGAAATACCTTCTTTATACTCTATAACATCTTTGCCAACGGTACTAATTTGTACAATCTTGTCGTTAACAATCTTAATGTTTTTTCTGGTATTGTTATGAATTCCTCCACAAATATGAACGCTTTTCAAAATCATAAAAAGATAATTATTAGAAATTTTGTTCCGCTTTTTCTGGTGTAAGCGTTGATGTAAAAGTTCTCTTTTTATCTAGAATTCCCTCATTATAAACCTCTTCATACCATTTTGTAAAATATCCTCCATACTTCTCAGATAATTCTTTAATTTGATGGTAATAAGTTTCTTTTAAAAATTCTTTTACTTCTTCGGGGCAAGTAACTTTATTGCGAGTTACTGAAACATTTTCTCTTAAATTAAGATGATTAATAGCTATTGAATTTTCTCCGCATATATGATGTAAGATGTCTTTAATTAAAATATCTGAACAATCTATAATGGCATCATAAAAACATATTAAAAGTTGTTCTTTTTTAAACACCTCTAAATAATTATCTATAGTTCTTAAATAATTAGAGCGCATTGTTTGTTCCTCGCTTTTCATAAATTTTATAATCTCAGAACTATCTAAGTTATTGATATCAAACTTATATGTTTTACTAACTCCAGACCTGTAGTGTGACCAAGCTCTATCAATAGGATTTCTAAGCATTAAAATCAATTTTACATCTGGTAATAGTTTATGTATTTTCTTAATATCCTCTTTTTCCAAGATGGAATAACTTGGTGTTATTTCCCCTTTATAACCTTTTAGATTTTTAAATAATGACAAATACCATTTATCATTGTAATTCAATGCAAAATTCCATTTAAAAACAAATGCAGCTTTATTGAAATTTCTTTGAAAAATTGCTTTTACAATACTTCCAATGGCTCTTGCTACATACTTTGGGTTTAAAACACGGCTTGAAAAAGATTTTTTAGACGGCGATGGATATGTGCTACTTCTATCGAAATAATGTATTTCTTTCACCTGTGGCAAACTAAATTCTTCTATGTCTTGCAAATTTTTATATAACCAAGAGGTGCCAGATTTTTGAGCTCCTATACATAAAAAATCAATTTTTTTTTCCATTGGTGGGATGTCTGTAATTATCGCTATTTTAGGTTTTTCAATTTAGGATTAAAAATTTCGATATAAAAATGTTTAGTAAAGTATATCATTCCTTGTTTAGTAAAAAGTTGAGTGCTTCCAAGGCTTATAACATTTTATCAAAAACCTATGATGATGAATTAAGTAAAGGAAATATCGCTGTTTTTTATAACTCTTTAATCCTTAACAAGATATTTAATAAACTGGATATAAACGGAAAAATAATACTTGATATCGGAGCTGGAACTGGCACAAATTATTCTAGTTTATTAGAGTGTAATCCTAAAAAATATATTGCATGTGATGTTTCTAAAGGTATGTTAGAAAAGTTTATAAGTAAATATCCAGAAGTTGAAAGTTTTGTAGTAAAGGATGAAAAACTTCCTTTTATGGAAAACAACAGTACAGATATTATCCTTTCATCTTTAATGATTGGTTATGTAAAAGAACTTGGTAAAACTTTTAAAGAATGGAATCGTGTTATAAAACCTGAAGGACATATTATTATCTCTTTTTTAAGCCCAAATTTATCTGGAAAAAGAAACTCTAGAAGTTTCAAAGATGAAAACAATAAGGTATTATTTATAGAAAACTATAAACATAATATAGAAAAAATGAAACAAACCTTTTCTATATTTGACTGGGAAGTTGTTGATTTTTTAAGTGAAAAAGTTGATATAAGAAGTATTGATATATTCAAGAAAATAAAAAAGGAATCCCTTTTCAAAGAATTCAAAGAAAAAGAAATAATTTGTGCCTTTGCACTAAAGAAAAGCAATAATAAAGTTATAAATGATTAGATATATTTTCTGTATCAATACCGGTAGATCAGGCTCTAATTATTTAGCAGGAATATTAGAGGAAGTAGAGGGCTTTGCTTCTTTTCATGAACCTTCCCCAATAATGAACGATAAACCTATGGTTTCTTTTCTTAGAGGAGATCAATCGAAAATGGAAAAGGATATTCCTCTTAAAATAAAGACAATAAAAGATTCTTTAGCAGATAAAAGATGTTATATAGAAACAAATCATTGTTTTATAAAAGGTTTTGGTTGGTTACTGCCTAATCATATTCCGCAGGAAGAGATTGGTATTATATTTTTAAAGAGAAGTAAAAAAGAAATTGTTGACAGCTTTTATAGAGTTAATTGTACTCCTTTAATTCACAACGGATTAATTTGGTTGATCAATCCATTAATGAAAAGTCCAATTCATAAAGTCCCTTTTCATGATAAAATAAAATATCGCTTGTTCTACTTTTATATTAGAGTTTTAAAAAGCAGGTTCAATCCATTTCAAGTAAAAAAAGTTAACAAACCTAATTTTATGAAAAAGTTTGAATTTAAATATTTAAACTGGTACGTTGACGAAACTTATTCCCAAGCAGAAAGATTCAAAAAAGAATTTCCAAAAATCAAAGTAATTGAGACAACCATCGATAAGTTAAATCACCTTTCTGAATTTGAAAAAATATTCAACTTTTTTAATGTTCCGTTTACTCCGAAACCAACATTCTTTGAAAAAATAAATAAAAAAACGAACTTAAGAACTACTAATTAAAATGCTAGTTAAAAAAAGATTCGTAAATGCATTGGATAGTGTCTTCCATTTTAAACCTTTCAATTCTAACTGGTTCAAAAGGGTTATTTAAATACTCTTTTATGTTATTAGTTAAAACATCGGTATCTTTACTAAAGAAAAAATGATTTTTAATTTCATCAGATTCTTCAACTTCAATAGTACTAACAACTTTACAACCTAAGTATAAAGCTTCTTGTAAAACCAAACCTGCGCCTTCAGCGTTTGAGGTATGTAAAAACACCCTTGATTTGTTCATGTAATCATATACCTCCGTTAACGAAATCCTTCCAGTAAAAGTTATGTTTTGTTCTAATTGGTTTTCTTGTACTTTTTTATCTAGTAAAGGTTTTTGACCTGCATCTGCACCACAAATGACAGCTCTGAGATTTGGGAAAAACTCCCTCAATACTATGATAATATCTAAAAAAAGTGCATAATTTTTTATGAAGCCAATATTTCCAACTCCTATAATATCTATTGGTCTTTCATCCTTGTTCAATTCAGGGAATTTTTTCCTGTCAAATGCTACATTTGCGATTTTATCTATAAAGATGTTATGATTTTTATAAAAAATTTCCCGCTGTTGCTTAGAAATCATTATAAGCTTTTTAGGCGAGATTCGTAGTAATGGAATATACTTATTTCCTTTCTGAACATCTTGGCCTAAAAACCAAACTCTTAATTTTAATCCTAATAATTTATTTAATAATACGCCAACTAGAGCAGCTTCTCTATACCAAAAACATAAAACACCATCATACTTATTTTTTTTATGTAAACGAACTCCTTTATAAACAGCTCTTAGCATAAAAGGAAATTGCTTTATTGGAGAAATAAACTTACTTCCAATGGCGTAAACTGTCACATTATTTAATTTATATTCTATCTTTTCAAACGGATATGCAAGACTGATAACATCAACTACAACATCTGTTTGTTCTGCAAACACATAAGTGAACTGAGCTAAAAATGGAACGACATAATCTTCCTCTAATTTTTTTGGGAAAATTGGTGTTATAAACAGTAATCTTTTAGACATCTTTTATGTTTAGTTGTTTGTTTTTTAAAACATACTTTTTCTTCGCGAAATTATTTATGGTGTTGTTATGAGAAACTGCTACAATAGTAACATTTCTATCGTCCGTTAGAGATTTTAGAAAAGTGAAAACTTTCTTTTCTAGTCTTTCGTCTAATTGATTAGTAGATTCATCTAATAGTAATATTTCAGGTCTAAAATATAAAGCTCTTGCCAAAGCTATTCTTTGTTTTTGTCCTCCTGATAAAGTTTTACTTTCTATTAGTAATTCAGAATCTAATCCATTTGGTAAAGAAGCTACCCAATCTTCCAGTTCTAACTCTTGAATAAGTTGGTTAACAAAATCAACATTTAGATTTTCGTGGTTTAACATGGTAATGTTATCTAACACACTACCCTGAAACAAAAAAGGTTGTTGAGATACATAACCAACAAAATCAAAAATATTTTCATTTGAATGAATACTAATCTCATCAAGTAAAATATCACCATGTTTAGGCTGCAATAAACCCGCCATTACTTGTAACAAGGTACTTTTACCTTCTCCAGATTTTCCAGAAATTGTGATAAAATCTCCTTTTTCAACCGTTAAATTTAATTTGGAAGCCAATGTTTTTTTTCCATGACTAAAACTGATATCTCTAAGCTTTAAACTAGATATAAAATGTAACCTACTAGATTGTTTTTCTTCAGTAAATCTATAATTTCCTAATAAATCGATGCAGCTTTTATTTGATTTTATACTCACATAAGCATTTAAAACTTTATTGAAAGAAGGTAAAATTTTTATGCTAATTCCAGCAAAAAAAGATAATAATACCGAAACATTAACTGCCTCTGCACTAAACATAAAAAATATGATAACAACAGATAACCCTGTTACAATTAAAATTTCAAAATAGCGAGAATTTGTTTGCTTGAAGGTGGTTTGTAATGCTAATTGCTGATTATGTTCTGCACTTGAAACTTCATATACTTTTTGAAATTTCTTCTCTGTTCTAGTTGATTTAATTTCAATAAAACCTTGAAGAATATTGGTTATGTTTTTAACGTTCTTTTCGTATAACTTTACAATGATTTCACTAAACACATTTAACTTTCTTCTTTTAAACCATAATAAAACAACCACAAAGAAAAATAAGAATATAGATGCCAATACAGTAACCATTGGTTTATAGATTGCTGAAATTATGATAATTACAAACAAAATAATCAATTCCGAAAAAATGGTGTAATACGAATTTAATATGTTTGTAGAAAACACTATTGGTAATTGAAAAACGTCTCTAAAAAAAGAACTCTTATCTGTTTTATTATAGTTAGAATAGTTATCGTAAATAAATTTCTTCATTAAGTTCCTTGAAATCTCTGTAGAAATACTATAAATAAACCTTGACTGTTTTTTAATGATTAAGGTTTGTATTAAGTTTTTCACCACATAAAAAACAATCAAACTCAATAATAACACAATTGTTAATGTGTTGTTTAATTCTATATTAAAATGCTCTAAAAAAATAGTTTTTACTCTTTCTTTATCTAGTAAAATTAAAATAACCGGAATTAATAGCGCTAAGGAAATAAAATCTAGAACTGTATTTATAAAGGAGTAAGAGAAAAAACCTGAAAGTTTTTTTCTCTTCGAAATAGGTATCAACCGATATGCTTTTAATAACGTTTTTATCATTCCTAATTATAAATGCTCTTGTTAGCTAAAATTCTGGTTAATAATTTTATGTTATATCCTAACATTTTAAATCTTCCTTTAGATAAAAAAAGCATTGAATTTCCCATAATTGACCACATGAAAAAGGCTAAATTACGAGTATCAAATCTTTCAAATTTTAACAAGATATAATGTAAAGCCGATACTCTATAATAATATGCTTGTTCAGTTTTTAATCTGTTTATTGGTGCTTTATGGTGTTTAACTTTTATAGTACTTAAAACTGTGATTTCACTATTCATAGACATTAACACATCATAATTATCTCCAATTCCATTTTCATAAAAAGCTACATCATAAGGTGACTTTTTAATTGTTTCAGATCTAACTATAGCACACATTAAACTGTAAATAGGTGTCTTAAAAACTGGCAACTCATAATTAATTACTATAGGCCAACCAGACTTGGCAATTCTATTTCCTTTTTTTAAATAATTTTTTACGAAGTTTTGAATAAGCTTATTCTTTGAAAAGTCTTTGAGTTTAAGTTCAGCCCAAACTGATAAACCAAAAATGTGATATACTAAAAGTTTTAAAAATGAGATTCTGGTTTCTGAATATTTCCATCCTTCATTTCTTTTCTCAACAACCAAACCACTTACGATATTAACATCTTGGTTTTCATTTAAATATTCTGAAATCGATTCTATATAGTTTTCGGGAAGTTCCATATCATCATCGCAAAGAAAAATGTATTCAGAATTACTTTTTTCAATTCCTATATTTCTTTGTAAACAAACTGATGGTTTAGAATGTATTAGTGATAGCTGTGAAAATGTATAGCTATTATTAATATCTTCCTCTTTAATTTTATCATCACTAGAATCGACTACAATAATCTCTTTAGGTAATTGTGATTGATTCTTTAATGAAACCAACGTTCTTTTTAAAGATTCTAACCTATTTCTTGTAGGTATAACAACTGTAACATTGCTGCGAAAATCACTCATTAATTCTTATTTATAAATTCGCATTCCTACTTGTGCTAGTATGGATCTTATTTTTGTTTTTCCATAGGAAACAACTGACTTATTTCTAGAACTATTGACCTCATTCACTACATAACGAACTGCGTAATCGTAAAATTTCCTACTGTAAGTTCGTTTGAAATCAATATCTCTATCTGTTGAAGTTTGCCACTCAGGTTTGTTGGTAATTTTTGTTTCAACCTCGTTATACAAAGATGTTCCTTTTATTGGGTAAGCTATCGTTATTGTAAAATGTGTTGGGTTGGCATCTTTTAAATACTGAACGGTATTGTTAATATCGGTCATATCTTCACCAGGATATCCAAGCATAATAAAAGTACCTGTTTCAATTCCCAATTCATTGGTTTTCTGAATAGCAGATTTCACCACATCGACATCTACTCTTCTATCCATAGCATCAATGATTTTTTGTGAACCACTTTCAGCTCCTATCCAAATTCTATAACAACCTGCTTCTTTAAGCAGTTGTAAAATCTCATCATTTAATCTCTCTGCTCTGGTAATACATTCAAATGGAATTATTGCGTCTTGTGCAATTACCTCTTCATGAAAGCTTTTTAACCATTTATGGCTCACTGTAAAAACATCATCAACAAACCAAATGGTATCTGGTTTATATGTTGTTTTTAATAATTTTAATTCCTCAGCAACTAAATCAGCAGGTCTTCTTCTATAACTCTGCCCGTAAACTGCCGTACTACACCATTTACATGTATAAGGACAACCACGTTGCGTACTTACCGTCATTGAACTTTTACCATGATGCTCTTTCCAAGTTTCTAAATATTTATGAACTGGAATTGCCTCACGATTAGGCAATGGTAAGTCTTTTAATTCTTTCATTTTGATTCTAGAAGGAGTTTTCTTCACATTCCCTTCTTCATCTAAAAACGCAACTCCTTGAACTTCGCTATAATCATTACCTTCTACAATTGCAGAAAATAATTCATAACTGGTTTGTTCTCCTTCTCCAATAATCAAAAAATCGGCACCTGCTTTTAAATAATTTTCACAATTATAAGTTACATCTGGGCCTCCCAAAACAATTGCTGGATTTCCATATTTCGGATTCGACCTTAACTCTTTCATTAATTTAACAACATTAATTTTGGTCATTAAATTTGTATAAATCGCAACTATTTTAGGTTGATTTTTATAAATAAATGATAGCTGTTCTTGGTAAGAATAAAAGGTTGAATCATAAACCTCATTCTTAAAGTTATTCTTAGTAAGATAGCTTGAAATGTATAGTAGACCTAAAGGAGCGTAGGGACGCATAATATTCTGCTCCTTCTCATCTTCAAAGATATAATATGCATGGGTTAAAACTACACTCATTCTTTTGTTAATTCAATTAAAAAATGATCTGAATATTTTGCAAAATACGGACGTTTAATTCTTTTTTCAATTGATTTTAAAACAGGCCACAAAATAGATTTAGTCAAAATAGAATTTTCTAAATAAGAAGGAGGCACTGCAAAACCAACTGGTAGAATGTTCGTTATTTTTAAATCTTTCGGCAACATTGTTTCTATATCACTTGGATTATAATACCAAGTTGGCACATCTTCGCCTTCTACATTTACTAGTAACGAATCTGTTGTACTTCGTCGTTTTGCTTTTTTAAAATCTCCTTTTGCATAAAAATAAATTTGCTCCCACAAACAATTCTTTGGCATTAAAACCATAATAAATTTACCTTTCGGTTTTAAAACTGAAAAACTATCGTTAATTACAGATTTTAGATCTTCAAAACAAAGACAATTCAATCCTCCGAAGTTAGAAAAAATCACATCAAAATTATTCTTAAATCTGTCTTGATATATAGCTTTACTATCTAGTACTTCAAAATGAAGATTTTCATATGAATTTTTAGATTGAGAAACGGCAATCATTCCTTCCGAAATATCTGTTGCAATAATCTTATGACCTTTCTTAGCAAACGCAATTGCATCTTCTCCTGTACCACAGTTTAATTCTAGTATATTAAGTTTTTTATCCTGATTTAAAATAAAATCTAAACTTTGATATACTTTTTTCCGTTGCTCTAAACCTATTTTGGTATTGGTAAAAGTATCATCATAGGTGGCAGCTGCTATGTCGAAAAAACTATGCATTTGTGTTTTGTAATCTTTTTAATTGCCTAGCTTGAATATTAGAGGTAATCGCATAATAAGGTAACAGACAAATTAATCTTAGTTCATTCTTTTTTAAAGAAAATGGAGATTTCAAAATTTTCTTTAAAAAGCTAACACCTTGACTTCTTCTGAATATTTTGTGGGTATATCGTTGTAATTTTTTATAAAATTTTGAATTAAATGTTCCTTGAAACATCATTGCTAAATCATCAGAGTCTGTCCAATTTGCTTTTACCTTTAAATCTTCCTTTACTTTCTCGTAAAAAGGTGTTTCTGGTAAAGGATAAGAAACAGAAACTCCAATATTGTCTGGCAGTAAGTCCTGAATCATTTTAATGGTAAGGTTAATATCTTCTTTTGTTTCATTTAAATATCCGAATTGAATAAAAAATGCAACTTTTACCCCTTTTTGTTTCAATAATTTTGTAGCCTCTTCAATTTGTGCTATGGTAGTTCCTTTGTCCATAGCGTCAAGTATTTTTTGAGATCCACTCTCTGCTCCAATCCAAACTTCAGTAAGTCCACTTTCTGCTAGAGCATCTATTGTATCTTCTTTTAATAATAAATCTGCTCTACTTTGAATATAATAACGGATTTTTAACTCTCGCTCTTTCAATAAGGAATTAAATTCTTGAACCCAATTTGGTTTTAATCCAAAAATATCATCGCACATCCAAAATTTGCTTACTCCATAAGTCTCTTTCAAAAAATTTATATGATTTACAATATATTCTGGCGAATGAGAATTATACCTGTTACCATAAATTGGTTTTGCACACCAATTACATTTAAACGGACAACCTCTAGTTGTTGCTATATTTAATGTAAATTCATTTCCTCCTTTTTTCCAAATGCTTTTATAAGCATCCATGTTGATCAAATCCCAAGCTGGCATTGGAAAATCATCTAATTGCTTATACACAATTCTTTTTCCTGTTTTAATAAACTCTCCCGCATCATTTTTATAAACAACTCCTTGAATGGTATATAAATCATCATTATTTTCAATAGCTGTTACCATTTCTTTTAGAGTAATTTCACCCTCTCCCTGAATGATAAAATCTGCTCCAGCATTTAAATACTTTTCGGAATGATCAGTCGCATCTGAACTACAAACTAACACTCTGCAATTTCTTTGTTTAGCTAGCTTAATCATTTCAAATGCAGCTTCTCGCATTGTAGTTAAACACATTTTGGTCAGATAGTTAAACCCATCATCATAAATAGCAAAAACATCTGGCTCATTTTCATCTAAAAAAGATTCAACAGAATTGATGTTATTTAACAAACAAGTATCAAACAGACTTACATTATAACCATTTTCTCGTAATAAAGAAGCAGCATAAATAGTTCCTAAAGGAGGAAAAGGTGTTTGATTATTCCATTGTTTTTCATCAAAAGGGTAGAAATATGAATTTGCTAGTGCTACTTTAAACATTTTCTGGCGTAAGTTTTATGTAATGTTTTTTTTCTATGTTCTCGTATTTTTCATTTAATAAGTCTAATACTTTCTTTTGAAAATTACTTGGGTGATGCTTAGATACATTTTCGGAAGATTTAAAGGCAACTTCAAAATCTTCTTTAGACAAATGATGGAATTTGTCATTCCATTTCTTTATCGTTATTTTCATAAAAAATCGTTCTAATTTATTTCCTAATTTCTTATTCAGTATTTTTTCAACACTCCTAGAAATCAAGTTTTTTGAAATAGTTTTTGTATTTTCTGATTCCAGCTTAAAATTTGGGTAATATTCATAAACCCAATTATTTTTATTTACAAAATCATGAAATATATCTTTTCCGTAAGTTGGAATTAAAGTTGCAATTTCTGTAGCAGTAAACCTATTTTTCTCTTCAATTTCTAAGTGGCCTGAACTCATAAAATAATTTACACAGAAATACTTATTAGAATTTAAAAGAAAGATTTTTTTGTACAGAATTAAAAATGTTCTGGCAATCCACAATCTATTTTTCTTCGTAATTATAAAAAAGTCTATATCACTTTTATCTTCAAAATAGCCTTTTGACAAAGATCCGGAAATACTAACAGAAGTTATATATGGGAATTTAGATATAAATTTAGAAATCTTCCAAGCTTTAGGCATTATAAGTTCTGCCTCTTTATTTCCTTTTAAACGTCTTGAAATTAAATCATCGCTTTTTACTTCAGAATAAAAACCTTCACTTTCATAAATTACACCTTTTTCTTCTAACATTTTCAATTCTTCCATCACAGTATCTTTATCTTTTCTATCTGAGAAATAAAAAATCTCATCAGCTGTTAAAGGATACTTGAATATTGAAAAATATGATATTACCTTTATTAAGTTAGTCATTTATTTAGTTGTAAAAGGGTCTTTTTATTAATTTCATTTCTCTCCTTATCAAAAAACCAACCCCATTTATTAAAATATTTAACTGCATTTTTCATGTGATAAATCAAAACTTTATTATTTCGATACGATTCTTTATTATACCCATGATAAACAAAAGTTTCTGCAAAAAAATAGGTTTTAGATAGTTGCCCTATTCTTCTTGTTAAATCCAAATCTTCAAAGTACAAAAAAAAGCGTTCATCAAAGCCATTAACCTTTTCTAAAATACTAGTTTTTGCAAACATAAAGCATCCTGAAATATAAGGAATTTCTATATTATGGTTATAACTAAAATTCCTCAACTCATACTTATTATCATGCTTGCTAATAATTTTCTTACTAGGTAAAAATCTTCGAATTAATAAATTTTGAGGTTTTGGAATTAGTTTACATAAGTATTGTAAATCTCCATTTGGGAATAGAATTTTAGGACTGCACATTCCTACTTCAGGATTGTTTTCCATGAAATTGACAATAGAATTTAAAGTTCCTTTATTAAGTCTGATATCAGGATTTAGTATAATATGATAATTAGAACCTAACTCAATAGATTTATCGATAGCTATATTATGTGCTTTTCCGTATCCTAGATTTTTATTGTTAAATAGATACTTAACCTTATCTATATTCGAAAAAAACTGTGAATGGTTTTGATCTGAGTTATCGATTACAAAAACTTGTATTTTACCATTATATAAAGTGAGATCATTCAGTAAATCCTTTACTTGATTGATATTATTATAAATTACTATGGATGCAGTTAAAAAACTCAAGACTCTCTTTATAATTAAAAAATTAAAAATAATGTGAATATCTTGAATATGAAAAAACCTCTAATCAAATTTAAAAATTTGACTAAAGGTTACCTTATTCATCTCAATGAACTATTTCTATTTATTTACGATGAATATATCTTTTAACTGCTTCACCATATTACCGTTTCCAGAAACTGTAATTTCTCCAATTTTGTCAGCAATTTTTTCAACATACTCCATTTCTTTTAACTTGAACAACATTTCATTGTCTTCCATTAATTTTGCTGTATTTAATAAGCTTCTTGTTGAAGCAGTTTCTTCTCTTCTTGTAATAATATTAGCTTGCGCTCTTTTTTGCGCTACTAATACTTGATTCATGATTTCCTTCATGTCTCCAGTTAAAATAACATCTCTAATTCCGCAGTTAATTACTTTAACACCTAATTGATCAGCTTCTTTAGATACTTGATCAAAAACAGCAGTTGCAATGTTTTCCTTTTTCTCTAATAACTCGTCTAAAGTATAAGTACCAACATAAGTTCTTAATGCTAATTGCATTAATATGTACAATTGCTTTTCGAAGTCTTTATTTTCTAAAAGCGCTTTTTCAATATTTATAAATTTATACTGAGTAAAAAAGTTAATTCTAATATTTGCTTTGTCTTTAGTTAATAATTCTTGACCTGCAATTTCCATTTGTAACTGTCTTGTATCAGCCTTTGCAATTTTAATAGTGGTATCGTTTCTCCAGAATCTGTAGGTTCCACCTGTTAAGGTTTTCGTATACACATCATCTATTAACAATACTGCTTTTTCATAAGCCGCTACTTCAAATACTCTGATATATTTTGACAATTCGTAATTTCTAAATAATGATTTCTCAATATTTTCTGTGATGTCAATTTTACTTAAATCAACTCTTTTGAATTTTCTGTCAACCAAACCTTTCCAATACACATATCTTCCAGCTTGTAATGTAGTTTTGAAGTTATTGTTTTCATAAACCAATACTAACTCATTATCATCAACTTCAACCAGTTCTAACATATCAGCTAAAACCTCATCTTTTAATAAAATTTCTAAAGCTACTGACGTTCTAAATTCTTGAGTTAAATCGTACATAACTACATTTTGGTTTAAGAACAACCAGTGCTTTCCTTGTGTAATTACTTTTTGATAGTCTCCTCCTTTGAAAACTAACCCTACTTTTCCTGCATTAATTTTTACTCTTTTCATTTTTATAGTTTTATTTTTTGTTTGGTTTTAGTGAATACTAAAACACTCTTATTTAATTTTTTTTATAAAAGCGATATGTCCAAATGCTTTTCAAAGCACGGAAATAAACAATCTAAAAAAAGGCGATAATTCGTTTTTAAAAATGGATTGAAATCTAATCTGACTTCAACTGATTTGTAAAAAATTATTACTTTCTAGTTTTAGTATTGAAAATCTCAAAGTTCTTGTCAAAGTGTTCATTTAAGAACTCATTCAGAACATACCAACTTTCTTTCCTAACATCAGTTTTACAAGATGATGAGCTTTGGATCGGAGTCGAACCGATTCGCCATTAGGCTTACCACAATTACCAGATTAACAGTCTAGCGCGTCTACCATTTCGCCATATCCGTTAAGGATAGTGGGATTCGAACCCACACAATTAAAAAATCTATCGTTCTTGCCAACTGAACTACATAAACAATGTTTATGACGGGAGTCGAACCCGTGACCTATAGAATGATGATTATTTTTTGGCTAATAATCGAAACCTTCAAATCAAGTTGCATATACAAAAGCGAATACAAATTTTGCACGATTGTATACAATGGTGTTATACAGAAACACGCAACAAGACTCGTTTGATATTTTAAATATTTTAATGAACTTTTTTGTTCCTCTTATCAGATTCGAACTGATACTCCTTAAAAATAAGGCTGACTGGCTCTAAATGCGCTTCCCTACTCTTAAACTTTTAATTTCGGTGCTTCTGCAAATTCTATTCATTAGTATGCAAGTTACTAACAACATCATCCAATCACTCCGTGGCTACGAAACAAAGGTCTTTTACCACAGCTCTTCCTTTTGAGCTAAAGAGGATTTTAATTTGCCTCATCATAATCCATTTGTTATGATGAGGCTTTTTTCTTTTTCTACTTTCCCTTTTTCAAGCTTTTTTCTTCTTCTTTTTCATAATTACACTGCAAATATGTAATGCTATTGCGCATTCTTTTTACGTAGTGAAAATTATTTATAATTTTTCTCGTAAATTTTATCTCTACGGTCAATTTCCGCAAGCGGACTTCCTTTAAACGTATTGATATTTACAAATCCGTTTTCTTCAGTAATTAGAGATTCGGAAGGTTTAACAGCACCTCTTCGAATATTCCCATAATCACCGGTTAACTTTTTCGTAACTGGATCGACATCTCCCCATAATTTATCAGGTTTTCCGCTATCAATTGGTTCCACATAATAGGTGATTCCCGTAATCTTAGATTGTACAACAAATCTTCCCGTGTTATCTGTATTCTGTAAAAACCTATGTAAAACTTCTCTTCTCATAATTATTGATTTTAAAAATTATTTTTTCTTTTTCTTTTCTTTTTTTCCTTTT
The DNA here is from genome assembly GCF_004345825.1 of Tenacibaculum skagerrakense. Classification (GTDB taxonomy): domain Bacteria; phylum Bacteroidota; class Bacteroidia; order Flavobacteriales; family Flavobacteriaceae; genus Polaribacter; species Polaribacter skagerrakensis. The sequence goes on along the minus strand of NZ_SLXM01000001.1, from coordinate 468,609 downwards.
TCTTTCTTTTTCTCTTTAGGCATTTTCCCCTTTATACGTTCCTTTTCTTGATTAATCGTATATAAGTAATCGTTATTATAGGTAACTCGCTTCGCTTCTTTTAAAGCCTTCAACGCTTTTTTATATTCTCCGCATTTTTCTAAATACTGCGATTTCTTTACGTTTAAAACTCCTTTATCTGCACCTTTAATTGTTAATGCAAAATCTATTAATCTCTCTGCTTCCTGATTGTCATCATTCCAAAGCAATACATTAATGTAATGTGGATATACATGAAAAGCATTTATATTTTCTGTGATTGCTTCTGCATAATACTCCTTGGCTTTGTCGAAATCATGTAAACGTTCTGCATAAATTCTTCCCATTAAACATAAAGCCATAACATTTTTTTCATCGTAGGCTAAGGCATATGTTAACGCTTCGATTGCTTCTTCTAAATCATATGGATATGCATCCAATGCCTTAAAAATGTAATTATTCGTTAGTGTTTTCATTTTAGTTTAATTCTTACTAAACGTCATTGCGAGTGAAACGAAGCAATCTGTTACTTTCTAAACTAGATTTAGGATAAAATAAGCAGATTACTTCTTCTCTTCACTTTGTTTTGTTCATCGTAATGACGAGTTTTATTAGTTTAATTCTTTTCGCAAATCACTTTTTAATTGACCGCGTTTTGATTTATAATTTTTCTTTTTCTTCTGAATTTTAAAATCTGTTCCAGTAAATATTTGAACTGGATTACCTCTTTCTAAATTCAAATGATTTTCCCATTCGTCTTGAATATTCTCTTGCAATTGCTGAATATTATAATTTGCCAATTGTTCTTTTAATCGATTAATCGCTAACTTTTTATTTTGATGTTGCGATCTGCTTTCTGAAACTAGCACTTGTACTCCTGTTGGAATATGTTTTGCTCGAACTGCCGAACTCACTTTATTTACATGCTGGCCACCAGGTCCAGAACTACGAATTGCTTGAAATTCTATATCTCTCTCAAAAACCTCTAAAATTTTCAACTCCTTTAATTCGAAACAACCGATAAACCAATTTTTGCGTTTATGATATTTCCTAAAAGTTGATTTTCCAATCCACTGAATTGTTCCTAACCAATCTTTTAAAAAGAGCGTTAGGTTTTGACCTTTAAGTTGTAACGAAACAGATTGAACTGTTCCGTTTTCAACTCCTTTTTCTTGATGCAGAATCACATATGATATTCCCGCATTCGAACTATTTTTAATGAACGTTTTTAAAACTTTTGCAACTACCCAAGTACATTCTGCCGGACCACGCCCTGCTGTAAACTGAATTGTTTTTGTTTCCATGTATTATTTCTTACTGTTAGTTCAAGTGATTTTAATTGAATAAAAAATGAGATTAAAATTTTATCGAGAACTATATGTACACTTATCGATACAAAACTATTCTCCATTTCATTTCGAATACTTTCACTCGAATTGACAAAGTGCCTTTAAGGCATTTTTGATAACAATGGATTACCAACTGGGTTTTTATGTTCCGATACTAATTGTAATGCTCCTTTTACCGCCCAACATTTATCACTTGAATGAATGTTTGAATAGAAACTCAATAAGGTTTCAGGATCTACCACATTCCATCCATTCACCTCTATAGTTTTAAGCGATTTTGATTCAAAAAAATCGATGGTAATTCTTACTTCTTTTCCAATATCTAACCATTCTACTTTTTCGTATCGTCTAAAGTTTTCATCACTTTGAAGTTTATCGTATCTCGTCCAAACTTTTTGAAATCCTTCTTCCAATAAAATTTGCATTACAATTCCAATATTCTTCGGATTCACAAAAATGTCTATGTCTTTATGATCATGAGCATGTTTATATTCTTTATGATTCATTTCTGACATAAAATGCCATGCCCATCCTCCAGAAACAATAATCCATTGCTTTAATTTTTCTAATATTTTTAAGCCTAATTCTATTCGGTAATCAGGCCATAATTCTCCGTATCTTTTTATATTATGATTTGCTCCCATAGTTTTTTTGTTTTTGTCATTACATCCTGAAACTTCGGAAGAAATGAAGCAATCTGTTAATCTATATCCGTAAGATTACTTCTTCTCTTCACTCCGTTACATTCATCGTAATGACGGTTTATATTAAGCCTTCGACTCCGCTCAGGCTCCGGTTTACTATTGAATTAACTACTTATCCATTCGTACGATTTTCGGTGTAAATGTTCCAACGACATCAACTAATTCTTGTTGATTTCCCATCACTTTTTTGATGTTTTTATACGCCATTGGTGCTTCATCAATTCCTCCACCGATTAAACTAACATCATTCATTTTTAATTGATGTTTGATATCGCTTTTTGTAAATTTCTCTTTACACTTTCTTCGAGAATGTTTTCTTCCTGCTCCGTGTGATGCTGATTGTAAACTATCTGAATTACCTTTTCCACGAACAATGTATCCTGGTGCTGTCATAGATCCAGGAATAATTCCTAAAACTCCTTTTCCTGCTGGTGTTGCTCCTTTTCTATGAACAATTCTTTCTATCCCATCTACTTGTTCTTTCCAAGCAAAATTGTGATGGTTTTCGATCATAGTCAATGGTTTTACACCTAACAACTTGGTAATTCGTTTATGAATATTATCATGACATGCTTTTGCATAATCTCCCGCTAAATTCATAGCCAACCAATACTCTTGTCCATCGTGCGTATTTAAATCTAACCACGCTAAATGCTGCACATTTTTTGGTAACGGACATTGTTTCGTTGCTAAATAGGTATAATGCTTTGCTATGTTAGCTCCCAATCCTCTTGATCCGCTGTGTGTTAGCAATCCTACATATTCACCAACTGTAACATTGAACTCATTATTCTCATCTACTATGTTTACAATTCCAAACTCCACAAAATGATTTCCACCTCCAGAAGTTCCTAATTGGTTGTAGGCTTTTGTTTTTAATCTCTTTACCAAAGGAATGTCTTGAAACTCTTTTCGTTCAAAAATTTCATGATCTTGTTTTTTATCATGCGTTTCATACATTCCGAACTTGGTATGGTCTTTTAAAATATTTTCTAGTTGATGTTGCTTCCCTTTTAAATACGAAGCCTTCATCGGAAAAATACTTAAGGCCATTCTACAACCAATGTCTAATCCTACGCCGTAAGGAATTACAGCATTCTCTGTAGCTAAAACACCTCCTATGGGCAAACCGTAACCCGAATGTGCATCTGGCATTAATGCGCCTTGCACTGTTATTGGTAATTTTAATGCATCGTACAATTGATACTTCGCTTGATCGTCAATTTCGTTTTCTCCATAAATTGAAAATGGTGCTCTTGTATTTCGTAATTGATGCATTCTCACTTCTACTGGTTTTGTTAAACCTTCTGCAACTTTCCCCCAAATCGCATTTCCTTGATATTTTTCTGGATGAAGCAACACGTCTTTTGCTTCTTCTAAAATGCGATCTTTCTTTTCCTTTTTCCTATATCGGTTAATTTGCCCTAAGGCGATGTTTATACTATTATTCTTTGGAAATCCTAAATTGATTAGGTCTTTTCCTTTTAATTTTTTTCCCATTATTTCTAATCTTTTCTGTTGAAGAGAAGATGAATGTTAATTTCATCATCTTCTCTTTTATCTGCTGAACAGTATTACCTTAAAAATGAAATACAAAATCCAAAAAACTGCTTTAATCACTTCGCCTGTATCATATTCAGAACTTTGAGTATGAACTGTATTTAAAACTTCACCTCCTACTGCATTTACTGGTCCGCCGTACGAAACAGCTTTTGGCTTTTTAATCTTTGCATTTGTCATCCATAAGTCAATCAATTCTGCAGATTTCTTATCTGGCTCTTCATTGTACTTTGCTTGAACTTGCAAGATTTCTCTTTCAGGTAATCCTACTTCAATGGTTACCATACGCTTCATCTGTTCTCCTTCAACTTGACGCTGTAATGAAAAGATTGTACAAGCCTTATCTTTACAATCGTCGTCATATTCAGCAACACAGTGATGCATTTCATTTCCTTCTTCGTAGAGCTCAACTGAGTTTAATAATTCAACTGTTTTATAAATCACTTTTTTACCTTCCTCAACTTCCTCTACATACAAAGGTTTTATTCCCGATGGTTTCCAAGTTAATACCTCACCTATTTCAGCTTTGTATACATTTCTATGCCACTCTCTGGTTTGATTTACTAGTGCATTTAGCGTTCTACTTTTCATTGAAAATGACTGATCTTCTCGATATTTATATGTCAAATAATCGATTATTTGATCAACTTCATTTTTAACTAATCCTTTTTGTTTTGCAAAAAACTGAACCACTGTTACCCAAAATTCCTCTTCACTTTCTCTGATAATTGAAAGCCTTGAAAAACCTATTGTTTTGGCTGTTTCTGTTGAAGCTCCAAACCCGAGCGCTTGTGCATATCGTAATGCTTGGTTCGCTTCAAAAAAAGCTGGAGCATTCCTAAATTCGTGAGCCATTTTACTTGTTAATTGTACTGGCATTTGTGACAACTCTTTAATGCTTTTTCCTCTACCAATTTGTATATACCAAAGCATGTGTTTTTTATCACTTCTAAAGAATGAACTCTCCAAAAAAGCTGGTGTTTCATAAATTGCAAAACAGTGCTGTATTAATGACTTTAACTGTTCCTCTTTTTCAAAACCTTCTTGCTTCCAGTCTTCTATGTTTCTCACTATTTTATTTCCGAAAGAACTCATTTTATGAACTACCTCTACACTGTAATAATCTCTTAGTATTGCATAACACTTTTGATTATATAAATGAATTAATAGTCTTTTAAAAGTCTCTCTTTTCCAGGTATAGCGCTTCTTACTAGTTTTTCCAAAAAACTCAAGAAGCATGGTCTCAATAGTTCTTTTATAACGTGTTGGTTTATTGTTTTCTCTATCAATTCTTTCAACAAGTTGAATAAAACTACTTTGACGGTTCTCTACATTTTGTGTTTTCCAATTCGTTTTCATTTTTAAAGTTCTTTACTAGATTATTGTCTATGTAAAGCCACTTAATTTCTAAGCCAATACATGTTGATTTTTTTGCATTAGCGATTAATTTTGGCAAATACTTCTTCATTCAAAAAACTCACGATAACTAGTTATTTGAGAGTTTTCCACAGATCAATTCTTCCTAAAAAGGGTGCTGTCGAATCTTTTATGTTTCGAAATTTTGCTTAAACTACTTTTGGAAAAGGCATAAAAAAAATCCGAAACTTTAATTTGGCTTCGGACTATTCATATAATTAGATTGGAATTCTATTTATTATTGAAGTCACGAAGCGAGTATACTAAAGAACCTAGTTCTATTGTAATACTTTGTTTTACTGTTTTACTAAACATATGTACTTCGTTTTAAAATTGTTTAACTTTTTATTTTACATGATCTCGACTGCGCTCGATCTGACAAAACACCTATAAACTTTTAGTTGCTTTGTTGCATAATTGCGATGCAAAGATGTGAGGCTTTTTTGAATTACACAAATCTTTTTTAAATTTATTTTATTGAAAATCAACTAGTTATATTGTTTTTACAGAATAAAATTCCTGTCCGAATTTCTTCAGATAACTAATCTACTGATGCAGAACTATGTAGTACTTCACAGGATGTTTTCAATAGCTTGAAAATTTTTCATAAAAAAAGCGTCCAAATTTTACAACTTGGACGCTTTTAAGTGATTTTATACTACAATAACCTATTTGTAACACCATAGAAATCGCTTTTGGGCGTCCATTATGTAATCAAATTGCATTGTCATAGGTTATATATTTTATTGTTTTATTACTTATTAGGAGGCAAATATGCCATTTTTATTTGATAAAAGTCCTTAGATTGATTTTAAATTGACTTTTTAAACTACTCAGAAATTAAATATTCTAAGATTACATATCTCATTGGATCTGATTTTGAAACTTTCAATAACATTTTATCTCCAATTTTTCTTTCTCCAACGAACTTATTTATCCTTGTAATGTCATTGTAAGTCTTCCCTTCACATTTAAATTTAAAGTAAATTCTTTGATAATATCCTCCACCTGCTGCATGAGCCCAATTTGTTTTATAAATCTCTGCTTTAATTATCTCAGTTTCTTGACCTATAAATTTATAATCTCCTGTGTAAAATAAATTCAACACATATAACACTAATGGTATTAAGGACAACCCTATAATAATATTCTTTATAAACTTAGATTTATTTGAAACTTTTGATTCAGAATATTCCTTTTTCCATTTTTCATATTTTATTTTTTGTTCTTCCTTATTCTGAAGGGTTAATTTATCGAATAATTCTCTCGTTTTATTTTCATTTTCATTCAGAAAACTTCGGACATAACTAAAATACTCGGAAATAGTAGAAATTTGTATCGTATCAAAATTTGATTCTGTCTGATTAAAGTACTTTATAGAATATATTTGATCTTTCTTATGTAATCTTATTCCTTCGTATTGTTCTTCAGAATACACTTTAAAAACTATAAAATTATACTGAGTAAAATTCTGAAGCTCTTCTAAGAATATAATAATTTCTTCAAGGGAATTAACTCTATAAGTCTCATCTTTGAATTCAAAAAGTGCTCTTACAATTATTTTCATAACCTTTTTACGTTTCCAACTTTAGCCTCAAAAAGTTCTAATCTATATTAAAACAGTCGTGTAACATTTTATATAACTCGGGATGCTTACGTTGTAATAATTTTGGGCGCTCGAAAAAATACTCAGAAGCAACCGCAAAAAATTCTTCTTTAGATGTACCTCCATAGTTTCTAATATCAGAATCATCGTTGTTAATCGCCTCCATTTTATCATGAACCACATCTAACCATTGTAGTAGATTCTCGTTATCAATTAATGCTTTTGGAATTCCATCTATGTTTCCATCAAGTTTATCCAATAAATGAACAAACTCGTGAATTCCTGTATTCCCTTTATCTGTTTTATTTAGAAAACCATGATGTAAGGCACGTCTAGATAAAATCATTTTGTTTTCGAACATCCCGTTTCCGACTAAACCGCCTATAATTTTGTTTTCAGACTTAGCAGCAAACTCCAAATTCTCATTAAAATAATCTGGATAAATAATAACCGTTTTCAAATTTGGATACATCCAGTTATTAAAACCAAATACCGGAATTACTGCGCTTGATGCCACTAAAAGAATATCTAAATCTTCCAATTCAAAATCTACCGCAACAATTTCAACACTATTTAAAAAAGATTGGATTCTCTTTTTAAAATGTAAACGTTGCTGAGCATCTAACTTTTGATAAAACAATACGTTTTCTTCTAGAATTGTGTACCAATGTTCCTTGATTTCAATTTTATTTACAACTTCTTGGGATTTCTTCTCTTTTTTTAGAGACAAATAAATAATTAGGAGTAGTGCAATTGTAATAATTATGTAGATCAAAATACTTTTTCTTTGTTGGTAAAATTAATTGTTTAGTTCATTATAAAAACGACTTCTTATTCTCAAAAGTAAACTATTTACTAAATCCTTATTAGGCTTCTCTTGTAAATCAGATTTAAGATAAATTTCATCTAACTCAAACTTCAAAACTTCTGCCTTTTCCAGTAACTCTTCATATTCAAAATCAGCATTTTTTATCGCTAACAAATAATCTCTATCTTTTCTTTCAACTTGAATTGTTTTGGTTTCACCTATTTCCTTAGCCATAAGTAATAAGCGAAAAGTATGCATCATATTTTTTGCATCGTAATTCTTATCGTGAGAAATATTACTTTTATATCTGTCTTCATTTCTTTTAGAAACCCAATCCCAATACTCTTTATACTTCTTACAATATGTTGAATACCCCTCCATATTAAAGTACAATAATCCTATTGGCTCTTGATCTTTAGGAATTGAACTTAAACAAACTTCATTTGCATTTTCTCTTGAAATTCCCTGGTAATTCAGGTTTTCATTATAAAATAGATTATAGCAATTTTTAATGTTTGGAACTTTTGCCAAACCACAAAAGTCTTTATTCATATTAGAATTTTCTAAAAACATCTTCAACGATATTGATTCTTTTCCTTTATGAATAACACAAAAATCTTCAACTGTTTTGCGTTCTTTCTCAACCGGATTGACAATTTTCTTGTTTAATCCTCTTGCTTTTTTAATTTGAGTGAATGCATAATTCGCAAATGTATTTTTACACAGTTTTGACAAAAATAAACTTGACTTAATTTCATCAAAAATATGATGCTTCTGTATAATACATCTCTCAGGAACATTCAGAAGTTCAAGTATATTCGGATTATTTTTTAGACACAATTCTACAAACTTCCTTAACTCATAATAAACGATATCGTTTGAATCATTATTTACTTGGTCTACATAATCCAAGGAATAAAACTGATCTTTAGGTAAAACATAAACTCCTCGAATATCCGTGTCGGAAGAAGGCGTATTTAATCCATATGCGCGGCTTCCGCTGATACATTCAAAAATTATACTATTTGATTTTTTTAATTCTTCAAGTGTCATACCCTCTTTTTTTTGATTATAAAATGTAGATTGTTTCTGATACTAACTTCGACTCCGCTCAGTCTCCATTACCATAATTGTATTAGATATATTTCAAAAAGAAATTATTAAAATCTTCTTGATTCGCTTTTACATTGACTAATTTATCCTTCAGAGAATTATTCTCTTTAATTATTCCTCTCACTACATCAATTAATTCAACACTTACCTTCTCTGTACTCTTTTCAATACGTTTACTTTTCAATTCTATTAAATCATTTATTTTTGAATGATAATCCTTTTCCAATAAAGAAAATAAATCTCTAAAGCAAACAGGTGGTATAGTGTTATTTTTCAATATCCAGTTTGCACATAAAGCAGTTCTTATTGTATAAAAATAACTCTTAAGTGTCATTTCTTCTGTTCCTAACGTTTCTTCAAAACCTTTATTCATAGAATGAAAATGGTGGAATCCCGCAACTGGATTAAAATTTCTATTCGCCAAAGATTTCATCCCTTCTACAAATTCTGAATTTGCTCTGTAGATTACGGGAGAAAATAACCAATCCGTAAAAGAAGCATTAGACTTTGCCAATAATTTTAATGCCTTTCTTATATCCCAACCCGATCCATCTAAATCATTTTCAGTCATAAATTCGATAGTATCTTTTTTATCCCAAAGATTTAAATACCATTCTTTTTTATGTCTGTATACAAATCGTATATCATAATCCGAATCAGGAGAAGCAAAACCCCATGCTCTACTTCCCGATTCAACAGCAAACAATATTTCTATATCATTCGCTCTTTCTATTTCTTTTAATTTTTCTAATATTTTTCTTTTCATTGAATTTAATTTTTAACAATTAAAAATCACCATAGAACACCTGTAAACAAGGTAGTTTTAACTTTTTTCTCCATAAATCAACAACTTGATTCCTATCATCTAAAACAAACTCTATGTAATATTTATCTTCTATTTTTTCAATAAATATCTCTTCCTTAATTACCGAATCTTTTCTGTAATCTTTTGGTTTTCTCATCAATAAAGCATCATATAAAACTTCATTAGTTTTCAACCAAGACTTTGTTTGAAACTCGTAAGTTCCATCTCTACCCGATAAAAGAATTATTTTATATCCTAAACTCTTATAGTTATTTACCAAATTCAATATGGGAATATTCGGTAAATCTCTCTCACACTTACTTGCGTCAAAAGGACTTCTGTTATTTATAAGAGCGAGTGTACCATCTAAATCACATATAATTGCTTTAGGTAAATCTTCGTTTTGCTTTCTATATTCATTCTTTAATCTCTTATCCATTTTTACTTGTTTTAAATTGTTTTGTTTTTTCATAGCATCTTCCCACTTACGGCGTTTTCTTTTTCTTAATCACACTGCAAATATTTTATAGTAATGCGCAATCTTTTTGCGTAATAAAAATTAATTAGAAAAATTTTGAATCTTATTTGAGAGAAGAAAAGTCTATAAACAAAAAAAGTGCTTAATCGCACTACTCAAATGGTAAGATTTCAGTTACTATACCATATACATTTTTCGTCCATCCGTTAAGATGTCCACGATTATTACCTATTAGTAATCCTCGTTTTTCGTTTTTACCTTTTACTAAATGTGTAAAACAATTTCCCCGTACTTTACAAAAAACGATATCGCCTTCTTTACAATCTTGCCAATCTACTGGTTTTAAAACCACAGGTTGTCTAGATTTCAAAATTGGTAACATTGAGTTTCCTGGTTCTTTAGAGATAATTGTTTCTCCATTCAATAGCTTTTGAATTTTCCAATTCATAATTATTTGTATTTAAATTAAACATTAATTCAAAGACTATTGTTGAACAAAAAGTAAAAGAACGAATAACTTTATTCCATTTAAAGTCGGTATAAAATTAGTTTTTATTTTTGTAAAGCAAACTATTTAATTGAAAAAGTTGACTTTACAAAAACGTTTTACCGACTTATTAAGTCGTTTTACAAATGATACTATGTTGATTTCGTTTTTATGGAAATCAATAGAATCAAAGTACACTGAAAAACATAGAACCTACCATAATCTAAAACATTTAGAAGAACTATTCTCTTATTTTGATGATTATAAAACTCATCTTGAACAATCTGATATAGTAGCTTTTTCTATTTTTTATCATGATATTATTTATAACATTTGGAAAAAAGATAACGAAGAGAAAAGTGCAGATTTTGCCTTAGAAGTTTTGAATACTTTATTACCAGAATTGAATTTAGAAATTATCAAAGAACAGATTATCGCTACAAAAACTCATGAAAGTGAACATCTAGACTCTCAATATTTAATTGATTTTGATTTAGCAATTTTAGGTCAGTCTTCTGAAGTGTATCAACAGTATTCGAAGTTAATTCGAACCGAATACAAACTTGTTCCTAATCTATTATACAAACAAGGTAGAAAAAAAGTACTGCAACATTTTATTGATAAACCTTTTATATATAAGACCGATAGCTTTATTGAAAAATTTGAGCAACAAGCGAAAAAGAACCTTCAAAACGAATTAAATCAGATTTAAAAATGGCTTCCAATAAAAACGCACTTATTCGCTATAAAACCATTGATCAATGTTTACGAAACACGATGCGTAAATGGACTTTGGATGATTTAATTGATGCTTGTTCTGATGCTTTATATGAATATGAAGGAAAAGATGTGTACGTAAGTAAACGAACTATTCAATTAGATATTCAAATGATGCGAAGTGATAAATTGGGTTATAATGCTCCTATTGAAGTTTATCAACGTAAGTATTATGAATATGCCGAAGAAGGTTATTCGATAATGAATATTCCTGTTACGGAAAATGATGTTAAAGTGATGAATGATGCTATTCAAGTACTTCGCCAGTTTAAAGATTTTTCTTTATTTAAAGAGATGGATGGTGTTTTACAACGTTTAGAAGATTCGGTATACTCTTCACAAAAAAACAATAGAGCGATTATTCATTTGGATAAAAATGAACAGTTAAAAGGATTGCATTTTATTGATCCTTTATATAATGCAATTCAGAAAAAACGAGTTCTTGAAATTACTTATAAGTCTTTCAAAGCTAGAAAAGAAAGTAAACTGATTGTTCATCCTCAACTCTTAAAAGAATTTAATAACCGTTGGTTTTTAATTGTTCATCATAAATCAGATTTTATGAATTTGGCTTTAGATAGAATAGTTACTGTTAAAGAAAAACCTGAGATAAATTTTATTGATAAAAATATTGATGGAGATGAATATTTTAAAAATGTAATTGGAGTTACTGTTTCTAATACCAAACCTCGACGTATAGAATTCTGGATTGAAAAAAGATTAGCTCCTTATGTTATTACAAAACCTTTTCATCATACCCAACGTGTCATTAGAGAAACTGAAGATGGTGTGATTTTTAATATTCTAGTACAACCGAACTTTGAATTGGAACGTGTTATTTTAGGTTATGGAGAATCTATTGAAATTTTAAAACCAGAAAAATTAAGAACACAAATTCAACAACAATTACACAGAGCTAGAAATAGATACATCTCACCAAATGAAGAAAGCCCAACAGCATAAACTATTGGACTTTCTTGGTTGTTGATTGGTTGATTGAAATATCTCTTTTTAAAAAAGAGTATTTTGTACTAATTCAATTACAGTTCCATCTGGATCTTCAAAAGCAACATATCTAATAAAAGAAAACGGACCTGTTGGTTTTATGGCTTCTGGACTGTAAGTTTGAATTCCTTTTGAATGTAGTGTTGCAATATCACTATCTAAATCATCAGTATTGATAGCAATACGAGCAATTCCTAAATGGTTTAGTTTTTCATAAGGCATTAATTCACTGTCAGACTCTGTTAGTGTAATTTTTCTTCCATCTCGTAATCCAATTTCTGCGATTCCATTTTCTACATTTAAAATCGTAAAACCTATTTCACTGTAAAAATCAACAGCAGTTTGTAAATTACTCACATTTATATTGGTTGAGTATAAACCGTTTACAGAACCTTTTCCGAAAATATTAGGTACATTTCCGTCATACACTTGATGGATATAAATAGTATTTCCATCCGGATCTTGCACTTTAATTTTTTTAGGGTTTAAAAAACTTCCAGCAAGTAATTCGTAAGCATATCCATTTCTCTTCAACAGTTTCATATCGCACCAAACACAACTACTTTTTAAACTTAACGTAGTTATTCCTAACGCACTTTCATCTGTATAAGGTGAAGCGTCATCATAAGGATTGTTGAATTTAATCAAATCAATAACAAAACGATCAAACAATAATAAAGGTGTTGTTTTTAATGAATACGGAGGTAAATTTAGTCCTTGCGCTTCTATTGGATCGGTAACATTAATGTTTAAATCGATAGCTGCTACAAAACCAAGTAATTCATAAAACTTTTTAGATTTATTAAAATCTCTTACGTTGATGTTATAGTGTAGAATAGAGGCTAGATTCATATCTGAAGTTTCTGAGCTTCTAGCACTATATTTTACGTCTTCTTTACTTAACTCTTGCTCTGCAATAATTTCGTCGTTTTTAGAACAACTAGCAAAAGCAACAAACAAAATGAATACAATTCGCGAGAATTGTTTAATGAAAGGGTTTTTCATGATAAATGTTAATTTTAGATTTATTTGAAGCAATATTATTAAATAATTGATATCGTTTTAACAAAATTTAACATTTAGAAAAAAAGAATACATATTCGTTAAATTTAAGCAGCTTTACTATTAGGAGCTGGTCTGTTACTATTAAAAAACAAAAAACCCAATAGTAAACTATTGGGCTGTATTATATAATGTTAAGATGTTTTTAAAATGCGAGTCCGACTAAAATACCGACTCCAATTCCTGCAGTTCCAATGAGTATTTTTTCGAAAACATTTTTTCTTCTTTGACGTTTTCCTTCTTTTTCTATGATGTCTAAACTCTTAGTGGCTTTGTCTAAACTTTCAATAGTATAGTCTAATGCCTTTTGAGTACGATCTAAGGTAATTTGATTTCGCTCGTATATTTTTTGATCTAAACTATCTGATTCTTGAAAGTTAAGTTTTAGCTTTCTTTCTAAATCAATATTTCTACGCAAAGTAGTTGTGTACTTTTCTACTAGTTCTTTAGTCATTTTATCCTGATCAATGGTAGCTTGATATATACTTTTCATCGCTAAAAAAGATTTTTTATTCACTAAATAAATTTCTGCTGTTTTAAATCGGTATAAACTATCTTGTTTTACTAACAAAGGCTCTCCAACTCTATTTGCATACGAAGCAGGAATTTCAATTATTTTAACAGAATCTCTTGCTTGTTGTCCATAACTGAAAATAATTGAGAACAAGAAGGCAAGTATTATTACTTTTTTCATATTGAATTATTTATTTGGTTCTACCTTAATTAACTCCAAAAAGTCCGTCTAAAATTATTCTATCTCTAGCTAACTTATCATTTACAGCTTTAATAGAATCTTTTATTTTTTGAAGTTCTTCCCAGTCTTTAGCATTTTTCTTTTGAAAATGTAGTATTAATGAATCTCGTTGATGAATGATAAAATCCTTTTTTGCTTTCATTTGCTCAAATTCCTTTTTAAAATTTTCAAGCTCAGCTTTAGCATTTATAACATTGTCTTTTGAAGTTCTAAGCTCTTGGCGAGCATTGTTAAGTTCTATTTCTATTACTTTCCAATTAGAACTAGACTTGAAAACTAAGTACCCTATTATTAAAAGTATAATAAGGGCTACTATTTGTAGTAGCGTATTTACATTGGTGCTTTTCATTATTAGATTTTTGGTTGATTACATCTTAAGAATGATGAACAGTTAAGGTACTATAATTTTAACAATTTTAAAAAGTTAATACCTCCAAAATTTCAGGGTTTTTACCTTAAAAATAGTGTGCTTTTTTTTTACTAATAATACCTATAACCATGATAAGATTTTAAACTTTAAACCCTTTGTTTTAAAAAAAGTCAATTATTTTTTAAAATTTATTTATTTACTTTAAATACTGATTATTAGTTTTTTAAACAATTTAAAACTTATTAAATCAAAATTTTTTTAAACTTTTTTGATCTTTTAAAAAACCGAGGTCTAAAAATTCTCGTATGTAGAATTGTAAAACGAATTATTTCATTTAAAACATTCACAATGAGAAACACAAAATTAACAAAATTCCTATTCGTAATAAGTGCTATTACAGTATTGATTGCAGCAGACCACATTGATGCCCCAGCTGTTTCAGGAGGAACTTCAGACATTACAGATTTTTACGCCTTTCAAGGTGAAGACACCAACAACATCGTATTTGTTGCAAACATTAAAGGATTATTAAGCCCTTCTGAAACGATGAATGCAACATTTGATGAAAACACAATGATTGAATTTAATATTGACACCAATGGAGACAGTATTGAAGATTTAGTTATTCAAGCAACTCCAAGAGACGGAGAAATGTACTTCTTTGGACCTTACGCTCCATCATCAACAGGATTGAATAGTACAATCGACACCTCTGTAACCTTATCAAAAGTAGCTATTACCAAATATGGTCAAGAGCCAATAATTGGTATGGAAAACAACATGAAATGTTTTGCTGGACCAAGAGATGATCCTTTCTTCATGGACTTTGCTAGGTATGGTGAAATTATTGCTGGAAATGCTTCTGGATTTAACAATCCTGGTTCTGACACTTTTGCTGGAACAAACGTACTTTCAATTGTTGTTGAAGTTCCTAAATCTATGATTGGTGGTACTGGAACAATTAACACTTGGGTAGAATCAAAAGTAAGATCATAATCAAAAAAAACTAAACATCATGAAATTAAAAAATATAAAATTATTCGCATTCGCATCATTAGCCTTTACAATTATAAGCTGTAGTGATGACAACGATTCAACAATGGTTCCAATTACCCCTAATTTTTCTGGAACATATGTACAACAAGATCAAATGGGTAGACCAGCTATTAATACAGTGTTTGTGAATTCAGATAAAAAAGACGAGTTCAATACAACAATTCCATCAGAACAAGGAGCAGCTTTTCAAGCAATGTTTGAAACTAACTTAAAAGCATTAAGCCCAGCTTATGCAAATATGGGTGATAAAAACGCACTTGGTTTAGATACAGCAGCATTTTCTGGAGTATTAGCTACCGATGTTTTATCTGTTTCTTTAGATGGTACCACAACTTTCTATGATGGAACAAATGTTTTAACAGGTAGGGCTTTAGCTGATGATGTTATTACAGTTGAACTATTACTAATTTTTGGTGGTGAGGACTTTACAGAAAATCCTTCATTATCAGATGATCATGTAGATGCTAATGATAAGAATTTCCTAAGTTCTTTTCCTTACTTAGCTTCTCCTTGGTAGTCATAGAAGTACATTAATCCCTAAGTATAATCCCCAAAACAGTCCCCCAAAAAATCCCCCCAGATTATGGAAGTCTCCTGATAAAAATCCCCTTTGTTAATCCCCCTTACTGGTTGGTGTATGTAAGATGTATCAACCAGTAATCTACCATAATTTAAAAACAAATAACATGAAACTAAAAAATATTATTTACTCAATTTCTGTTTTTACTCTTTTAAGTTGTTCTAACAACGAGGCTAATAACAGCATTACAAATAAAGAAGATTACGAAGCTTTTTTAACTGAATCTAAAAGCACAGAAATTCAACAAGTAAAAAAGAACTTATCTTTTTGGAAAGATAAATTAGAGAAATCTCCTACTCAATATCCTTACTTAAGTAAGATCGCTTCAATTAACACTAATTTATTTACCATTACTGGAAATATCAACTATTTAAAAGAAGCAGAAAAAAAATTATTACAAGTAAACGAAAAAGCCTTTTCAGTAGGAAATTTAAGAGCATTAGCAAGAAATTATATTTCTCAACATAAATTTAAAGATGCTCTCAATGTTCTAAAAAAAGTAGAAAAAAATGGAGAAGAATTAGTTGCTACACAAAAAATGCTTTTTGATGTCCACTTAGAACTTGGACAAAATGATGAAGCTAAACACTATTTAGATCAAATTGAGAAGTATGCTGATTTTGATTATTTCATAAGAGCTGGAAAGTGGAGTGATCATAAAGGAGATTTAAGCTCAGCCATTACTTTTTTAGAAAAAGCATTAAGTATTGCTAAGTTTAAGAATAACAAAGACTTATTAGTTTGGAGTTATACCAACTTAGCTGATTTCTATGGCCATAATAATGAAATCAAAAAATCGTATCAGTACTACTTAAAATCTTTGGCTATACAACCGCATAATAGTTATGCTATGAAAGGCATTTCATGGATTGTATATTCTTATGAAAACAATCCTGATGAAGCTTTACGAATTTTAGAGAAAATTAAAGAGCAGAATGCTTCTCCAGATTATTCATTATTCATCGCTGAAATATATGAGTATAAGAATGATGAGGAAATGAAAACCAAATACTTGAATTCATTTTTAAGTCAAACTGAAAACAAGTCATATGGAGTGATGTATAACAGTCATATTGCCAAGGTAATTCTTGATGAATTTGACGAGCAAACTAAAGCTTATAACATTATACTTCAAGAAATTGAAAATAGAGCTACTGCAGAATCTTACGATTTATTAGCATGGGCTGCCTTTAAAAATGGCGAGTTAAAAAAATCATTATCAATAGCTAACGAACATATAGTTGGAAAAAGTTTTGAACCTTCTATACTATACCATGTCGCAGAGATTTACAAAGCTAATGGTTTATTGGATGAAGCTTCTAAAATTAAAGTAGAATTACTAGAATGTGGTTATGAACTAGGACCTGTTACGTTTAATAAAATAGAGCGATTATAATGAAACTAGGAAAGACAATATTATTACTTTGTTCGTTTGTAATAGCCTTAATTGGAGAAGCTCAAAAAAGCGATACTTTTTCAATAGAGGGACAAATCATAAATAAAAACAAACTGCCTATTGCAGATGCATACATTTATAATTTATCATCTCAGTCGCATGCACATTCTAATTCAAACGGGCTCTTTAAACTTTCTAATTGTAGTGTAGGTGACACTATCCAAGTAGGAATTTTAGGATATAGCACTCATAAATTCACACTTCAAAAAGAGGATCAGCAAAAAAAACAAATAATTCAACTAACAGAAAAGTCAATAGAGCTTGAAGAGTTGGTAATAGGTAAAACTAAAAATCCTTTACACTCTATAGTAGCAATAGATTTAGAAAGTAATCCAGTTAATTCATCTCAAGAAATTATGAGAAAAATACCTGGACTAATTATTGGTCAACATGCTGGAGGTGGAAAAGCAGAGCAAATCTTTTTAAGAGGTTTTGATGTAGATCATGGAACCGATGTGAGTATTAAAGTAGATGGAATGCCTGTGAATATGGTTTCACATGCACATGGTCAAGGATATAGCGATTTACATTTTGTGATTCCTGAAACCATTCAAAAAATAGATTTCGGGAAAGGTCCGTATTATGCAGATCAAGGTGATTTTAACACCGCAGGATATGCTGATTTCTCTACAAAAAACAGTTTAGAAGAAAATAATATAAGCGTTAGGGTTGGTTATTTTAATACACTTAGAACTCTCGGAATGTTCAATCTTACCGAGAGTTCTATAAAAAACAATGCTTATATGGCTATTGAATATATAGAAAGTGATGGTCCTTTCGAATCTTCTCAAAACTTTAATCGAATCAATCTATTTGCTAAATACAGAACTTTATTAGACAACTCTGATCAACTTATTTTAACGGCATCACATTTTACTAGTAATTGGGACGCTTCCGGACAAATACCTCAACGTGAAGTTGATAACGGAAATATTACTCGATTTGGTGCAATTGATGATACTGAAGGTGGAGAAACTTCTCGTTCAAACTTTAACGTTCAGTTATTGAAATCATTTGAAAACGGTGGAGGACTTACTGCCAATGCATACGTATCAAATTATAATTTTGATTTGTACTCTAATTTCACCTTTTTTCTTGAAGACCCCGTAAATGGAGACCAAATTCGTCAAAGAGAACAACGAAACATCTATGGTTTTAACACAAATTACAATAACAAAAAAGATTACGGTACATTTTCAGTTAAGTACAATCAAGGAATCGGGCTACGTTTCGATAATATTAAAAATATCGAACTATCTAAAACAAAAAACAGAAATGAAACATTACAGCAAATTCAACTTGGAGATGTTAATCAAACAAATTTTTACACCTTCTTTAACGCCAGTTTTAGTACCGGTAAGTTCGAAATATCACCCGCTTTACGTTTAGATTATTTCAAGTTTTTGTACAACAATAGATTAGATCCTAATTACCAAACACTTTCTAAAAGTAAAGCAATTGTAAATCCTAAATTAAACATTGCATATAATGCTAATGAAAACCTACAACTTTTTGTAAAAAGTGGAATAGGTTTTCACTCTAACGATGCAAGAGTTATTCTTCAAGAAGATACTAGAAAAATCTTACCAAGAGCTTACGGTATAGATGTAGGCGGAATATGGAAGCCATCAAAAAACATAATCATCAACTCAGCATTATGGTATTTACTTTCTGAAGAAGAGTTAGTGTATGTTGGAGATGCTGGAATTATTGAACCTTCGGGAAAATCAAAACGATATGGTTTAGATTTTGGGGTACGTTATCAATTATCTAAAAAAATATACTTTGATTCTGATGTAACATTAACAACTGCTAGAAGTTTGAAAGAAATATCTGGACAAGATTACATTCCTTTAGCCCCAGATTTTACAGCTACAGGAGGAATTTCTTTTAATGATGTTCATAATTTTTCAGGTGGATTACAATTTAGATACATTGACAATCGACCAGCTAATGAAGATAATTCCATTATAGCAGAAGGCTATTTTGTGAGTGACTTTAATCTTAATTATACTATTAAAAACATTACTATAGGAGTAAGTATTGAAAATATTTTTGATACTGATTGGAATGAAACTCAATTTGCAACGACCTCTCAATTATCAAATGAAACCTCTCCCGTAGAAGAAATTCATTTTACTCCAGGAACACCTTTTAATGCTAAAGCAACGATTACGTATAAGTTTTAGCAGAAAAATAGTTTTATGATTTGTATTTAAATCATTCGCTAATATAATCAGTCGGGGGGCATGTTATGTATTGGCGAAAAACAATAGCCACATTATAGTGGCTATTGTTAATTTATATTTTTTTGAAATTAAGTTGCTTTTATTTTAAGATTCTACTACTCCAATTGTATATAATTGCTCTAACGTTGGACTTTCACTTCCTCCTTCAGGTTCTAACGTAATTCCAAATGCCTGAGATTCATTAGGATTAGTTATAGAAAATATTTTAGTAGCATCTGCTGTAAAGTTATCTAAAGTACCTAAACTTGTAGGAGTTAAAGGATTAAGTTTTAACGACCATAATTGATATACTTTCCCTTTTGGTGGATCTGGAAGTCCTTGAACATCTACATAAATTTTTTCAGTAGATTTATTCCAATATACTTTTGCATAAGAATCTGGCGATACTTTTTGCCCTTGTAAAGGAATACTAATAACATTCTTATCACGAATTGCAGCTAACAATGTTTTATTAGTTTCTAAGCTATTAGTTGTCTCTTTTAATTTCTCTTGAAATTGTTGATTTTTTGCACTTGTTTCTCTTAATTCTTCAGATAAAGAAGATTTATTTATTTGTGATAAAAGTAATGCACTACCAACCACTATTGAAGCTGCCCAACCTGTATAGGTAATCCAATTTCTTCTATCTCTATCAATAGGAATCACCTTAGGATTTGTCTCCTTATCTTGAATAATTTTAATTAAAAGATTTTTAAAAGACGGCTGTTTTTCTAATGGTGCAACACTTGAAGTTAGTGTAGAAACCGTTCCTTCAATTTTTTGTACTTCTGTTAGTAGTTCAGGATATTTTAATAGCATTTCATACACCTCTTCATTTTCTTTATCAGAAAGTGAACCAGCTACATATAACTCTAAAATTCCAGACGCTATGTATTCTTGTATATCCATGATTATTCTATCATTGTTCTTAAATTACTCAGACAATTTCTATTTCTAGTTTTAACAGTTCCTATCGGAATCTCCAGACTTTCGGATGCTTCTTTTTGAGTATAGCCTTTAAAATAAAGTAAATCGATAAGCTTTTTGCAGGTATCTGCTAACTTATTTACAAATGCTTTTATTCCAATTGCGTCTGTTCTATTATCTAAACTTACATTGTCTTGTAATATATCTACGAAAATTTCGGCATCAAGGTTTTTGGATTTTTTGTTAAATTCTTTAGATCTTGTTTTATCTATAGCTGCATTTCTAGCAATATTTAACATCCAAGTAAAAAAACGTCCTTTTTTTGCATTATAAGAATCGGCATTGTTCCATGCTTTCATAAATACATCTTGAGTTACTTCTTCAGCAACATCATTATCTCTAACAATATTAAAAACTACTCCTAGAATATTTTTGTAATACATTTCGTAAAGTTGTTCAAAAGCTAATGCATCTTTTTCTTTAAACTTTTTTAGAAGTTGTTCAAGTTCCATACTTATGATTTCTGTGAATTTAGTAAAAAAAATTAAAAGAAAGAACGATTACTATTTTACATAAATGTATTATCGTTTCTTCACAAATAAACCCATTAGTAAAACCAGAATTCCTATTCCCATAGTGATAAAGCCATCTTTATTATCTTGTGATTCAAACTCAGCGATACCAATATCGACAGATGCTTCTGGTGTTATTACTATATATGATATATAAATAGTTAATATAATTCCTGCCTAAGTTAAAGAAAGTAATTACAGGTAATATCCTTTCTGGATTTTCAACTCGTTTCTTAGGAATCGTTAGAGCTATTAGAGGTTTAACCATGTCTGCTTTTAATTTAGAAAACGTATTTATCACAACCTCTGTTTTTATCGATTTTTTTAATTAATTTTCTCATTCGATTGTTTATTTCAAAAACGGATATATCCAAAAAGAATACCTTATATAGATGTTTTTTTTCTTTTTATTGTAGTCGTAGGCACATACATTGGTAAAAAAATAATTGACATACATTTCTCAAGATAAATTTAAAAAGATATCATTACTAGTAATATTGCTCATTGTAGTAGTACTCTTATAAATGTATTTGTTAAATTTATAGTGTCTTAAATTTGGGTTAATCCTAAACTAAAACTTAATCACAATTAATAAAATTCAATATTTAGGATTTTAAAAATTTAATTTATCATTAAATTATGGAGTGGTTTTTTAGCGCCGAAACATTAGCTTCTTTAATTACCTTAACAATAATGGAAATTGTTTTAGGTATTGATAATATCGTATTTATTACTATTCAAACCGATAAACTTCCTGTTGAACAACAACAAAAAGCCCGTGTTTTAGGACTCGCATTTGCATTGTTTACAAGAGTTATTTTACTTTTTAGTATTACTTGGGTCATGACACTTACAAGTACCATTTTTAATGTTGCCGAATGGATTGGAATAACTGGTGAATGGCACGAAAACTTAGCAATCTCTGGTAGAGATTTAATTTTGTTAGTAGGTGGTTTATTTTTAATTTATAAAAGTATTAGTGAAATCTACGAAATGCTTGAGGGAGAGGAAAGTGAATTTTCTATAAAAAAATTATCATTCATTCAAACCATAATTCAAATTGGTTTATTAGATATTGTTTTCGGTTTAGACTCTGTAATAACAGCTGTAGGTATGGCAAAACATGTTGAAATAATGGTTATTGCCGTAGTAATAGCCATGGTTATTATGGTTTTTTCAATAAAAATGGTGAGTGGATTTGTAAGCAAACATCCAAGTGTTAAAATATTGGCTTTAGCTTTTTTATTATTAATTGGAATTACCCTTATCGCTGAAAGTATAGAACAACCTATTGCTAAAGGATATATTTATTTTTCTATGGGGTTCTCAATTTTTGTTATTTCATTAATCATCAGAATAAAGCCTTCGAAAAATCCAACTTTAACCAATTAATATTTTAAAATTATATTTTATAAAAGAAAAATCCAATAGCTTTCGCTACTGGATTTTCTTCTTTTTCAATTTTCTTTTTTCTAGTTTAGCAATTTCCCCCTCTACTTATTTCCTAACATTAATATTTCGTTACAAACTACTTCGGTTACATATCTTTTATCACCACTTTCAGTTTCATAACTTCTTGAAGTCAATTTTCCTTCAACCATAACTTCACTTCCTTTATCTAAATAATTTTCAATAATTTCAGCCGTTTTGTTCCAAGCTACTACATTATGCCACTGTGTATCTGTAACTTTTTCTCCTTTAGAATTTTTGTACGTTTCATTTGTTGCAACTGAAAATTTTGCTAATTTTTTTCCAGAATCAAGAATAATTACTTCTGGTTTGTTTCCTAAATTCCCAATTAACTGTACTCTGTTTTTTAATGCGTTCATGTTATTTAATTTTATCGTTTAACAGTTAAGACCTTGCCATTAAATAATGACACTGCAAAGATGCGACACAATCAAAGTTACATGCGGTTGCAAAACAATTACTTTCGATTGTAAATATTTGTAGTCGATTACATTCAGATAATATTGTATATTTACCACCTATGGAAAAAAGAGTTTGTTTAGAATGTTCAGAAGAACTAAAGGGAAGATCAGATCAAAAATTTTGTTCTGATTACTGTAGAAATACTTACAATAATAAAGTTGACAAGGCTACAAAGAACTTGATTAGAAATATTAATAATCGCCTCAAAAAAAATTATAAAGTCCTTTCAGAACTTAATTCAAGTGGTAAAACAAAAGTTTCTAGAACGAAGTTATATGATAAGGGATTCGATTTTCAGCTTTTTACATCAATTTATAATACAAAAAATGGCAATACCTATTTCTATATTTATGATCAGGGATATTTGCCTTTAGAAAACGATTTGTTCTTACTTATAAAAAAAGAACTGTAACTATTTTCTTTAACTACAGACTAATACTTCAAATCAATCACCTACTATGGAAATTCTAATACTCATTATTCCTGTTTTTATTTTGATCATTTTTCTTGCTTATTATTTCGATAATAAACAAGTAGTTGTGAGAACCTTAAAAAAACTACCAAGCTCTGGTATTAGTGGTATTAGAACTAACCAACTTACAAAGGTAACGGGAAAAGCACTTCATGTTGAAGAGCCTTTAGTTGCTCCTTTTAGCAAAAGAAAATGTATTTTTTATAGAATAAAAATTGAAGAAAAAAGACATACTGGTAAAAGTTCTCATTGGGCGACTCTTGTTAAAGACGAAAGATTTCAACCTTTTTTTATTGAAAGAAATGGAGAGTATGTGATTGTTAATCCATCAAGAAATCCTATAAACTATAAAGCTCACTTGGTTATTGATAAAAAAACTTCTTCAGGTTTTTTTAAAGAAAGTACTCCTGAATTTGAACAACTTTTAAAAGAATACAACGTAAGGAGTAAAGGATTTTTAGGGTTTAAAAAAAGTATACGCTACCAAGAGGCTATTATTGAAATAGGTGAAGAAGTAACGGTTGCAGGCATCGCAAAATGGAAAAATTTAAACGAACCTATTGAAGGTTATTCTTACTCTAAAATTGCCTCTTTAGAGAATTCTGAAAAACAAAAAATAATTATCACTGATTTACCAAAGGAAAAAGTAAATAAAAGATTATAAATTTTATTTCCAAGAGTTTCCTTTCATCTGTAATGCTGCTTTTAAGATATCTTTTTGACTAATTTGTCCTACTAGTTTTCCATTTTCTACAATAGGAAATCTACGTCTTTTAGATTCTAAAAACTTATTGGCAGCATCAAAAATATTCATATTTCCATCTATGGTTTCTACTTCTTTAACCATGGCTTTTTGTACAGTATTATTTTTATCTATTGGTAAATTATAATACCTGCTTTCAGAAATTTGTTTCATACAATCACCTTCTGAAATAATACCAATTAGTTGATTGTTCTCATTAACAACAGGTCCCCCAGATATTTTATTTTTTATAAGTGTTTCTATAACCTCTTCTATGGGTTGGTCTTCTTTAAATGTTATTAAATTTCTTGTCATATAATCTGAAACTAGAATTGGTTCAGATGGTTTAGCAATAGTTGCAGTTCTTTTACCTTGAAAGCTTTTAATTCCCATAATACAGTAGTTTAGTTTATTTTAAATATACTGATTTATAGTTACTTACAAAAACATAAACTAATAATTTAATTTTCCTATTTTTAATACCAGTAAAATTGACTTATTAAATTTCTATTATATTGAAATCAAAACACAGTATTTGGTCCTTTAAAAATTGCATCCACAACCACGTTGTTAAAAAGAAAAAAACGAATGAATACAACCAGTAAAACATTTACCCTATTTATTATATTATTAGGTATTTATTGGGGATTTCATGATATGAAACCTACATTTAATGAGGATAAAGAAGTATCCTCAGAAGAATTATCTATCAATAATGCTTTATATCATTTAAAAAATATTTCTAAAAAACCTCATCACGTAGGTACAGATGAACATAAAAAAGTTCAAGAATATTTATTTAATGAACTTAAAAAAATAGGATTACAACCAGAAATACAAACAGCAACTGTATTTAATAAAAAATGGAGAGCTGGTGCTACTGTAGAAAACATAGTTGCTAAAATTAAGGGAAGTACCAACAGAAAGTCTTTACTTGTTGCGAGTCATTATGATAGTAATCCTCATTCTTCCATTGGTGCTTCTGATGCTGGTTCTGGTGTTGTAACTATTTTAGAAGGAATTCGTGCTTTTTTAGCTAAAAACATAACTCCTAAAAACGATATTATTATTCTTTTTTCTGATGCAGAAGAACTAGGGTTACTTGGAGCTGAAGCATTTGTAAAACATCATCCCGAAGCAAAAAATGTTGGTTTAGTTTTAAATTTTGAAGCAAGAGGTAGTGGCGGACCTAGCTATATGCTTATGGAAACCAATGGTAAAAATAGTACGCTTATAAAAGAATTTTTGAAAGCGAATCCAAAATATCCTGCAGCTAACTCGTTAATGTACAGTATTTATAAAATGCTTCCAAATGACACTGATTTAACCGTGTTTAGAGAAGGTGCTGATATTAACGGATTTAATTTTGCTTTTATTGGAGATCATTTTGATTACCATACAGCTCAAGACAATTATGAACGATTAGATCGTTCTTCCTTGGCACATCAAAAAGATTATTTTGTAAGTGGTTTGCATCATTTTTCTTCGATTGATTTATCAAAATTAGATAGTGATACAGATTTTGTTTTTGTTAATTTTCCAATTATCGGATTACTAACGTTCCCTTTTTCATGGATTATACCATTAATTCTAATAACAACACTATTTTTGTTTGCAATAGTTTTTATAGGAATAAGAAAAAAGACAATTACAATTGTTGGAATAGTAAAAGGAAGCATTCCATTTCTCTTATCGCTTATATCTTGTACGGGTATTACTATTTTATTGTGGAAAGTAATAGTTATTTTACATCCTTCATACAATGATATTTTACACGGATTTACCTATAATGGTTATTATTACATCACTGCTTTTAGCTTCTTAAATATTTGGTTAGTTTTTAAAATCTATAATCAATTTCTCCAAATAAAAGCTGTTGATTTATTAGTCTTCCCTACGCTATTTTGGATTCTAATTAATCTTTTAATTCATCAATACATCAAGGGAGCTGCTTTCTTCTTAATTCCTGTTTTTACAGCTTTAATAGTATTAGCAATTCTTATTAAGGACAATAAAAAAATAAAGAACTTAACCATCACAATCTTATTTATTCCAACACTTTACATTTTTGGACCTTTAATAAAAATGTTTCCTGTTGGTATAGGGTTAAAAAACCTTTTCACTTCTGCTATTTTTATTGCTTTAGTTTCTGGGCTATTGATTCCTATTTTTCATCAGAAGAAAAGAAAAAATCAATGGGTTAAATTAGCTGGTTTTGGAAGTATTATTTTCTTTTTTTTAGCAACAATTAATAGCGGATTTTCAGAGGACAGAAAAAAGCCAAATAGTTTGGTATATATCCAAAACATCGATACTAAAACTGCTTTTTGGGGAACGTATAATAAAACTTTAGATAACTATACTAAACAAATATTTGATAAAAGCTTTTCTGAAGGAAGTATTGAAAATGCTGAAACCGTAAATAAATACAACAGGAAATTTAATTATTTAAAAAAGGCAGATTACAAAGAAATAAAAACCTCAATAATCCAAACTAATTTAGATACAATTATAGGAAATGAACGTGAGGTTTGGCTAACCATACAACCTCAAAGAGACATTACTAAATACGAGGTATTTAATAATGAAAAAATACAATTATCATCTTTACAAGCTAACTCGGTAAATATTTACGATAGCATTACGGATTTAAAAAAGCAAACGCTTTTAATTTATCATTTGGGAAATCAGGATAGGGAATTACAACTTAAAATTAAGTTTCCAAAAGATCAAAAGCTAAACTTTACTTTAAATGAAATTTCAAATGACTTGCTCACTCATCCTTCGTTTAATTTAAAATTCAGAGATGAAAAAATGATGCCAATGCCTTTTGTTACTAACGATGCTATTATTAGTAGTAAAGCAATAATTATTGAATAAATTTAATTGTTTTTTATACTAATAAGAAAAAACAAGGTAGTGTATTTTATGTATCTTTGTAGCCATGAACTTAGTAGTATTATTCATAAGCGGTCCTGAAATTTTTGTGATTTTTGCAATTGTATTAATTGTATTTGGACCTAATAAAATTCCTGAAATAGCACGTGGATTAGGGAAAGGTATGCGTCAAGTAAAAGATGCAACTAATGAAATTAAAAGAGAGATTAACGATAGTGCTAAAAATCAAGGGTTAGATACAGATATTGTATCTGACATTAATAAAGAAGTAAACGAAGTTAAAGATAATATAGACGATTTAACCGGACCTATCAAAAGAAATATGTAGAGCAAGTTTTTACTTTACTCTACTTACAGTTAAACCATCTCTAATCGGTAATAAAACAGTTTCTATTCTATCATCTTCATTTAATAGACGATTATACTCAAGTAGAACTTTTGTATCAATATCTTTTTCATCCAAAGGTTCCACTACTTTTCCACTCCATAATACATTATCTGATAAAATAATTCCTCCTTTATTCATTTTTCCAATTATTAATTCAAAATAATTAAGGTAGTTAGATTTATCTGCATCAATAAAAACTAAATCGAATGTATCTTCTATGGTAGGTATAATTTCAATAGCATTCCCTACATACTGTTGTATCTGATGTCCAAACGGAGATTTTTCAAAATACTTTGATTGTAATTCTTCTAATTCCTCATTTTTATCAATAGTATGTAACCTTCCTTCCTCTTGAAGCCCTTCTGCTAAACACAGTGCAGAGTACCCAGTATAAGTTCCTATTTCTAAAATGGTTTTTGGAGAAATCAACTTCGAAATTATGCTCAAAACCCTTCCTTGAAAAGCGCCGCTTAACATTCTAGGATTTAAAACTTTTTGCCAAGTTTCTCTACTTAACTCTTTCAACAATTTAGGTTCTTGTTGAGAGTGACTTACAACATAATTATCAATATCTTCAGGTAAAAAGTGCATGTATATAATTTAAAAAAACGGAATTTACCTAAATTTAAGTGAACTCCGTTTCAATCTAACAAAAAATCAAAAACGTTCTTTTAATTCATTAAAAGAAACTAACTTGACATTTCTTTTAATTTTTCTTTTAATAATTCTTTGTCTTCTTCTTTCATACAATGAACATGATTTTTACAGTCTATAGCTTTTGCTCTAAATATATCTGTTAACTTGGCATTTTGTTTAGAATACATTGCACAAATCTTACAAACGGCTATATGAATGTTTAGCTTTACCTTCTCTAAGAGAGTAGCTTCATTGTATTGAGATTTATTACAAATCTCGTTTGCTTCTTGACAGGTAATTTTAAAAAATTTAAACATTTGTTATTTATTGAACCAATTTTTTTCCATGCAACTTCTCAGTTGCGTTCTTGCTCTATGGATGATCACCCAAAGGTTTGACGGAGTTATATCTAACTCCTTACAAATTTCTTCAGTTTCAAACTCTTGTATTGTTTTCATTCTGAAAACCATTGCATATTTCTCTGGTAAATGATCTATACAATCATCTATTTGGTTTTTTAATTCTTCATTTTCTATTTCTTTCTCGGTCTCACTATCCCAAGATTGTGGTACGCGTTCTTCTATCCAACTACCTTCATTTTCTCCATCTTCATAAAAACTCATTCGAACCTCTGCTTGTCCTTTTTTAGAGTTTATTTTTCGGTAATAGTCAATAATTTTACGCTTCAGGATAGAAATCAACCAAGTTCTTTCGGTCGATTTTCCCTCGAAATTTTTTGCAGATCTTAAGCCTGCAAAAAAAGTTTCTTGAACTAAATCCTTCGCAATATCAGAATTATTCACTCTAACTATTGCATAATTAAACAGATAGTCTGAATAGCTATCTACCCAAGTATCAGGATCTAAAAGTTGGTTTTTACTAGTTTCACTCACGCTTTAAAGATACATTATTTTTTTTCTTCAACTACTTTACAACCTGCTCTCTTTCTCATATCAACTAAATAAATAATTTCCCATTTGCCATTATTGTTAAACAACTGAAATGAATTGGCTCCGCAATGACTAAACTTGTCGTTAAAATAAAATTCATAAGGTGTCCAAACTGAAGCCAAATTACCATCAATTTTTATGTCATATGATAGTAATTTTTCGAAATATACATCTTCTTTTTTCTTACCAGCAATCCCTTTTAATAGCTGATCTCTCTTTTGATCTCTTAATACTTTAACACCTTCTTTATTGGTGAATGTAGTTTGAATTTTAATATCTGCATGAAGTGTTTTACTCACTATAGAAGAGTCTCCTGCATGTAATCCTTCAAAAAAAGTGTCAATTACAGTTTTAATAGTGCTTTCTTCTGAAGTGTTTTGAGCTTGTAAATAAGTGCTTAAAAAAATACAGAATAATAATGTAAAAAGTTTTCTCATGGGTTTAGTTTTTAGTAAAACTAACAAAAAGTCGACTACTATATTCAAATTAACAATAGATTAACTTGTTTAGCCTATTTTGTCTATTTTTACCAAAATAAAAAACAACAAATGTCTGTAGCAAAAAAAGAATATAAAAAAGTTACTGTAAAGTCGTTAGTAGATATGAAGAGTAACAATGAAAAAATTTCAATGTTAACTGCGTATGACTATACAATGGCTAAAATTGTTGACGATGCTGGTATTGATGTAATTTTAGTTGGAGATTCTGCTTCTAATGTAATGGCAGGACACGAAACTACTTTACCAATTACCTTAGATCAAATGATTTATCATGCTAGTTCGGTAGTAAGAGCTATTGATCGTTGTTTAGTAGTAGTAGATTTACCTTTTGGATCTTATCAAGGAGATTCTAAAATAGCGTTAGGTTCTGCTATTAGAATTATGAAAGAATCTGGAGGACACGCCGTTAAGTTAGAAGGTGGTGCAGAAATTCAACAATCTATTTCTAGAATTTTAACAGCAGGAATTCCTGTAATGGGACATTTAGGCTTAACTCCTCAATCTATATATAAATTCGGAACGTACACTGTAAGAGCTAAGGAAGAAGAGGAAGCTATAAAGTTAAAAGAAGATGCTAAATTATTAGAAGAGTTAGGTTGCTTTGCTATTGTGTTGGAAAAAGTTCCTGCTAAACTAGCGCAAGAAGTTGCAGAAAGCATATCGATTCCTGTAATCGGAATTGGAGCTGGTAGTGGTGTAGACGGACAAGTTTTAGTAATGCACGATATGTTAGGTATGACACATGAGTTCAATCCTCGTTTTTTACGTAGGTATTTAGACTTACACACAGAAATGACCAATGCTTTTAAGCAATATATTTCTGATGTAAAAAGCGTTGATTTCCCTAATGAGAAAGAGCAGTATTAGAATTTTTAATACTAAATAATGAACCAAAATTATCCTGGTATTTTTATACGAATTAAAGCAGCTTTTGTTGATGCTGTTTTTTTAATAATTGCATCTTTAGCTGCATCAGATATATTTTCTAATTTACCTGACTCATCAGAGTACTTAAGGGCGTTCTTTTATATTCTTATCTTTTTTCTATATGAACCTTTAATGGTTTCTATTTCAGGAGCTACCATTGGACATCAAATCTTTAAAATAAAGGTAAGAAGAGTAAACACAAACAAAAAGATAAATCTCTTTCAAGCCATCTTAAGATTTGTTAGTAAAGCATTACTTGGTTGGGTTTCTTTTTTTACTATGATTACAAGTAAAAAAAATCAAGCTATTCATGACGAAATTGCAAATTCTATAGTTGTATTTGATAACTAATAATCAATATAAATGAAAGTCCTTCACCTCGACTCAAATCATCCTTTATTAATTCAACAGTTAGCTGATTTAGGTTATACGAATCATGAGGATTATACCTCTTCAAAAGACCAAATAGAAACTAAAATTCATGAATATGATGGAATTGTTATCAGAAGTAGGTTTACTATTGATAAACAGTTTCTAGATAATGCCACTAACCTAAAATTTATTGGTCGTGTGGGTGCTGGATTGGAAAATATTGATTGTGATTATGCACTACAAAAGAATATTGAATTAATTTCTGCTCCTGAAGGAAATAGAAATGCCGTTGGAGAGCATGCTCTAGGAATGTTACTTTCTTTATTCAACAAATTAAACAAAGCGGATAAAGAAGTTCGAGAAGGAAAATGGTTACGTGAAGAGAATCGAGGAATCGAATTGGACGGTAAAACAGTTGGTATTATTGGCTACGGAAATATGGGAAAAGCCTTTGCTAAAAAACTTAGAGGTTTTGATGTTGAGGTGTTGTGTTACGATATAAAACCAAATGTTGGCGACCAAAATTGCCGGCAAATTTCTCTTGAAGAATTACAAAAAAAAGCTGATGTATTAAGTCTTCATACGCCACAAACTGCATTAACTATGAATATGGTTAACGAATCGTTTATCAATGGTTTTAAAAACCCATTTTGGTTAATCAATACTGCAAGAGGAAAATCGGTGGTTACGAAAGATTTAGTTGCTGCCATTGAGTCTGGAAAAATATTAGGCGCAGGTTTAGACGTGCTAGAATATGAGAAAAAATCCTTTGAAAATCTTTTTACAGACACCCAGATGCCAGAAGCTTTTCAATATTTAATCAACTCAGAAAAAGTATTACTTTCTCCTCATGTAGCAGGATGGACCATAGAAAGCAACGAAAAATTAGCTCAAACAATTGTTGACAAAGTCAAAAAGAAATTCTGCTAGTTTAGTACTAATTTTTAACTTAGAAGCATGAAGAAAACAATTTTTGTTTTTAGTGCTTTAATAATTGCTTTACTGGTTTTATTTCAAATCAGTAAGTATTCAATTATTTCTGGAGGAATAAAAACTGAACTTGTTATTACTAGTATTGCTGTAGTTGCTTTTTTTATAGGCGCTATAATCAATAAAAAAGCAATTAAACCTTCAGAAGAAACTACATCAGAAATTAATCATCAGAAAATAAAAGAGCTTGAAATTACTTCAAGAGAATATGAAGTGTTAGCATTAATAGCAAAAGGATTCTCTAATAAAGAAATTGCAGCTACATTATTTCTATCTAAAAGCACTATAAAAACACACGTTTCGAATCTTCTGAATAAATTAAACGCAAAAAGAAGAACACAAGCCATTCAAATTGCTAAAGAACTAGAAATTATTTAGTTTTATACAAAAGTACTAGTAGTTTGGTACTTTAGTATGAGTCCTTTTTTCGTAAAGGAAACTACTTTTGAGCATCATTAAACCAAAACCTTTATGAAAAATACTATCATTAAATACGGTATCTATAGTATTCTCACAGCTTCCATTTTATTCTTTTTAGCATTAACTTTAGGAAAAACTTTTGACTACTCAACGCAAGAAATAATTGGTTACCTGTCCATGGTTGCCTCTCTTTCATTTGTGTATTTTGGAATAAAACATTTTCGAGATAATGAAAATAATGGCTCAGTAACTTTTATCAAAGCTTTAGTAATTGGTGTACTAATATCTACTTGCGCTGGAATTGGTTTTGGAATTATAGACTACATCTATACCACGCAAATCAATCCAGAATTTGCTTCAGAATATTTGGAGAAAAGTTTAGAAACAATGAAAAACACTTTAAGTCCGGAAGAATTTGAAATCAAAAGAAAAGAGCTAGTCCAACAAATGGAACAATATGGAGGTTCTGGTTTTATGGCATTTATCATGTTTGTAACCGTTTTAATTATTGGATTTATTATATCTTTAATTTCAGCATTATTTCTTCAACGCAAATAATCTAAACATGAAATACGAAGCATCGACACCAGAAGAATATATTAATCAGTTACCAGAAGACAGAAAACCAGTAATTGAAAAAATAAGAACAGTCATTAAAAAGAATCTTCCTGAAGGTTTTGAAGAAGGCATAAATTATAACATGTTAGGGTATTATGTTCCTCATTCAATTTATCCAGACGGTTATCATTGCGACCCAAAGCTTCCGTTACCATTTATGAATTTGGCTTCACAAAAGAATTCAGTGAATTTGTACCATAGCGGAATTTATGCTAATCCTGAAATTCATGATTGGTTTGTAAACGAATATCCAAAGCATAGCAATCGAAAATTAGACATGGGGAAAAGCTGTATCCGATTTAAAAAAATGGACGATATTCCTTATGATTTAATTGCCGAACTATGCACTAAAATTTCGGTGGAAAATTGGATAAACACTTATGAAACTAACGTAAAAAAGAAGTAATTTAAAGACTTACTGTCATTCCGAATTTATTTCGGAATCTCATAAAGCTATTTTAACTGTATTAATGAGAACCTGAAATAAATTCAGGTTGACGTTTACTTATAAGTATTTATTTAAAAAATAGTTGTTTCGAATATTTAATTAGAATTTAATAACAAAAAATTTATAACAAATGAAAAAAGGTAAAGTAACAGGTATAGGAGGTGTGTTTTTTAAAACTGAAGATGTTAACGAGACCAAAGAGTGGTATAAAAAACATTTAGGTTTTAATACAGACGATTGGGGTTGTACATTTTGGTGGAAAGATACTAACGACAATAAAGCCTCAACACAATGGAGTCCGTTTAAAAAAGACACCAACCACTTTCTTCCTTCAAAAAAGGATTTTATGGTAAATTATAGAGTTGAAAATTTAAAAGAATTATTAGCACAACTCAAAGCAGAAGGTGTAACTATTTTGGGAGATATTGAAGAGTACAGCTATGGTAAATTTGCTTGGATTGTTGATTTAGACGGCAACAAAATTGAGTTATGGGAACCTATAGATGAAGCTTTTTTATAAAGATTGAGCTTGTGCAATTAAATCTAAAGTAACATCATAAATCGGTTTTTTAATCATTTTGCTTTTTAACCAAGCATAAAAACTCATCACGAAAATATCTTCTTGTTTGGCTCCAATCCAATCAAAAGAATTTTTAACCGTATGTAGAAAACTTTCTGATGTTACTTCTTTTGGATTATCATAATATTGTGCTACATATTTCAAGAAAATCAAAACACGTTCCTGATTAACTTCCTTAAGATACGCTCCATATTGACGCCTAAATCTGGTTATTCTATTTTCAAATAAATCAAATTTATCGAGTTCAACAAGCAATAAAATTTCAATCAAACTTTTTTTAATAACCCATTCTTTTCCAACTTTTTCTAAATACCAATTATCGGTATGGTAAAGTTTAGACAATAAGCTATAAGATGCTTGTATTTCACCTTTTTGAAAATAAAACACTACTAAACTTAAATGTAAATCTAAAGCTCCAACAATATCAGAGTGTTTCTTTTTTATTAATACTTCTAAACGCTCTATTGCTTTATTCTGATTGTTCGTATAGTTTAAATTTAACGTATAGAGTAACTCATACTTTAACCTGAAAATTCGTTCATACTTTTTCTTATTCTTTAAAATCTCATTGTCCATTAATTGTAAAAAGCGCATCGATTTCTCGAATTGCTTCGTTCTAAATAAAGTATTGGCAATCATATATAAGACATGAATATGAAAAAATCGTTCCCTCACTTTATTAGGATGTTCTTCCAATATCTGATACATTTCTAACATGAACGATTCCACTTGTAAATAATCTTTCGACACAAATGCGGAAATACTTGCAATGGTTAATAATTGATATAAAGATTTAAAAGACAATGATTCACTAATATCAATATCTTGTTCATGAAGAATTTGTAAAACAATTTTTTGAAAATCGATTACCTCTCCTTTAGCTGTAATCTGGTGTAATATGGCTCTTACTTTAGCATAAACAATATTCAACTCTTCTTCTAATCGAGCTTGCTTTCTGTAATAATTAAATGCCTGAATCAATTCATCTAAATCTTCTTGATTGTTGGCATGCGCAAATTGAATTCTTAGATGATAAATTTCATTTAGATAAGGGTACAACTGATGTTCCTGGGCTATTTTAGCAGCTTTTTCCAGTAATTTATATCCCAGAACAAATTGTTGTTGTTCTAAAAATGAACGTGCAACCAAAATAAACTTGATAACTTCTACCTTTTCAGAATTCTCTTCTAGATTTAAGGTTGCTAAAAATTCGATTATAGATTCATATAGCCTTTTTCTTAGAGCATGATAAGCATCTTTCTTACCGTCTGAATACAACTTTTTACAAATCTCCTCAGAAGAAAATTTATTTGTGTGCAACAACTTAAATAATTCTATATTCTTTACATCTAACCTTTTGTTTTTTTTATTCAAAAAACTAATAAACCTAGAAGCATCTTCCGAAGAAAACGAAGAAATTAACGTATTCAAACTCATTTTATATCATCAGTTTTTATAAAACATCATCAGTAATTAAAATAAATAAACATAATTAAAAAAATAATATATCATCAGTTTTAAACAAAAATTGTTTTCCATAGCAACTTTCATCATCTCATCTTTGAAGTATAATTTTTAAAATAAATTATTATGGATTATCAAACAACAGTTTCAAATAAAGAAGCTACAAGCAAAAAAGAAAAAAAAGACAACAAGTTTTACGACCAAAAGCCAACAGCCGCATTTGTCGGAGCATCTTGGACTAGTTTATTTGTGGGAACAATTGCTTTTTGTATCGGTTTATGGAATGCCGATATGTTACTAAATGAAAAAGGATACTATTTTACTATTTTATTATTTGGTTTATTCTCGGTTATTTCTGTTCAAAAAGCAGTACGAGATAAATTGGAAGGAATTGAAGTTACACAAATGTACTACAGCATAAGTTGGGCTACCACCATTATTTCAATAGTACTATTAGTTATTGGTTTATGGAATGCCGATTTAGAATTAAGTGAAAAAGGATTTTATGGAATATCATTTTTGTTAAGTATTTATGCTGCAATTGCAGTTCAAAAGAACACAAGAGATATTGCGTATATCGAAAGAAATCAAAAATCAAAAGATTTGTTTTGATAATTCGATTAACAAACTAGTTAATCAAAAAACCCAACAATATGAGATTGTTGGGTTTCTTTTTATTTTATAAATTTGAGTGGTAACTAACTTTAAATCAAAAAAAATGTCTGAAGAAAACAAAAACGTAAATGATGAGATCAATGAAACTCATGAGAATATAGAAGATACTGTAAATGAAAGTACTGAAGAAACTTCAAAATCTGCTAAAGATGCGTTTCATGAAGCAGCTGATAAAGCTACAGAGATGGCCGGTGAAGCTAAGGAAGCGTTGAAAGAAGTTAAAGAAAAAGCAGGTGAATATGCAAAAGTTGCAGAAGAAAAAATCTCAGAGTTTGCTGGTGAAGCTGGTGAAAAATTAGCTGATTTAGCTGATGATGCGAAAGAGGCTTATAATGATGCAAAAGAGAAAGTAAACAAGTTATTAGAAAGTGAAGAAGCTCAAAAATTAAAAGCTAAAGCTGGAGAATTTGCTGAAGATGCTAAAGAAGCTTTAAGTGAAGCAGCAGAAAAAGCAGCCGATTTTGCAGAAGATGCAGCTGAAGAATTAAAAGAAGCAAAAGGAAAAGCCAAAGGATTCTTTCAAAGACTTTTCGGAAAAAAATAAACTCAAAAGCCTATCTTTTTACAGATAGGCTTTCTTTTTATTGAGGGATTATAAATAACCTTACTACGGGTTAAGCGTTTGTTCTTCTGCCATTAAGCCAAAAAACTTGTCTAAATTTGGAAGAATTACAATTCTAGTTCTACGATTTCTTGCTCTGTTCTTTGCTGTATTATTTTCTACTAAAGGAACTGAACTTCCTCTTCCTGCAGCAATTAATCTGTTTGGTGCAACTTTATATTTTTTCTCTAGTAATCGAACAATAGAAGTAGCTCTCTTTACACTTAAATCCCAGTTATCTTGAATAACCTCATTATTAATAGTTCTTGAATCTGTATGACCTTCAATCATAACATCCATACTAGGTTCCGAATTGATAACATTAGCTAATTGCTCAATTAACTTATATGCTTTTCTTTTTACGTTGTAACTTGCAGTATTAAATAATAAATTATCTGCTACAGATATCATTACTACCGTTTGATCAATATCGATATTTACATCATCAGAGTTTTCTAACTTAGAAGTATCAATTGATTTTTTTAAGTTATAAGCAATTGCTAAGTTCATTGAATCTTTCAATGTTTTTGCGTTTGCTAACTCAGCCAGATCTACATTTTTAAGTGTAGCTCTCATTTTTTCTTTCATCGAATTAGAGATAACAGCAGTGTTTCCTATCATATCTAATTTTACATTGTTCTCTTCTTTCAATGAAGAATTATAGCTTTTCAAAGAGTTGATTTTCTCGTTATAGTTTTCAACTCTTTTTTCAATTTTAGCAAATTTTGCTTCTAATTCTTGCTTTTCTAATGTAGTCTTTTGAAGGTTACCTTTTGTGTCTTGATATTGTTGCTCTAATTCAGCGTATTTTTTCTTTGATACACATGAACTCATTACAATAGCTAACGAACTTAGGAGGATTACGGTTTTTTTCATTTTATAGTTTTTGATTAAATCAGTTGTTAGCTTAACGACATACACCCAAAAATTATTGTAAAAAAAAACACCACTTATAAAAGTGATGTTTTTTTATTTATTGGTTTTTAATAATTAAAACTATCGGCAAGGTCCAAAATCTACAGTAACCCCGCCAGCACAAAATCCTATTAAAGTTCCGTTAATGCAACCTACTAAGGCTCTTCCTCCGTTGGGGCATTGGTAATTTAAAGAACCAAAACCTCCACTAATTACTCTTTGAGAATTCTTATTGATAGCTTTTCCTAAATTTAAAATTGATTTTTTCATTTTCTTAAGCTTTAATTGTTTCAATTCGTAAATTATGCCCAAACTTCAATTCCTCCTCCAGTAGGACGAATACCTCCACCACCAGTTCCAGTTGAGCCTCCTGAACCTCCACAATTTGGATGGTTAGTAATAATTGCAGGATAATTTAAATAACATTCACTTCCTTGACCTGGAATCAATTCATAATTTTTTCCATTGCACTGATATTGGCATTCTAACAATAACGGATTTCCCCCTTTAATCTCTTTCTGATCATTTTTTTTTAAAGCCTTTCCTAAGCTTAAAATTGATTTTTTCATTTTATTGAATTTTTAAAAGTTTCAATAAAACTATTTAATAATTATTAGTATTTTATAATAGTATTGATAAGCGTAGAGAATAATTTTTTAAAGTATGTATTTTAGGTTTTAAGTGCGATCGAGAATAAAACTCAATAACTTATTTTTATTTCTAGAAGAGACAATAATTTTTTCACCAGTTGATAGAATAATAGCTTCTTTTTTATAAATGGATTGCACAAATTTCATATTAACGAGAGTAGATCTACTAGCTCTAAAAAAATACTTTTTTGAGAAAAAATTGTCATAATATTTCAATGGCTTTGATACTAAATACTCTTTACCCTCATCAGTATAAAACTTTGTGTAATTTCCAGAGGCTTCACATTTAATAATTGAGTCGATTTCTAAACTAATGTAAGAATCATTTACATGAAGAAAAATTTTTTCAAGAATATTATCATTACTAAGAATAAAGTTTTCTAGAAGATCTGTTGTAAAAGTAGCTTCTTGTGAAAAAAGCTGCTGTAATTGTTTAATGGTCATTAACTTTTTTAGAGAGACTTCTATTTGGTTGTTAATTTGAACTATAATTACAGCTAACTCTTTCGTCATTTATAATTTATTTAAACGTAAATACTTTAAAACAGCATTTTTTAGTACGTTCAATAAAATGACAAAATGTTACTATAGAAATTGAAATTATTTTCCTTTCTGTAAATTTTCTTGAGCTTTTAATTCTAATTCTGCTTGAAATTCTTCTAAAACTGGTTTTACTGTACTTTCTGGTAAATCGGCTACTTTAATGTACATTAAACCATCGATAGCATTGTTAAATTTTGGATCAACATTAAAAGCTACTAAACGAGCATTTTGCTTAACGTATTTCTTAATTAAAACTGGAATTCTTAATGCTCCTGGTTCAATTTCATCAATTACTTTATCAAACTTATTCATATCTGACTGTGTAGCGTCAAATACAAAATCTTTATCTCCATCTTTCAGCTTTACCTTAAACTCTTTCTTTGGATGAATATATTGAGCTACATAAGGATCATAGTAATGCGACTTCATGAATTCAATCATCAACGATTTTGAAAATTCTGAAAATTGGTTACTAATACTTACCCCTCCCATTAAATATTTGTATCTAGGATAACGAAGTGTTACATGAACAATACCTTTCCATAATAAGAATAATGGCATCGGTTTTTGTTGATATTGCTTTATAATGAAAGCTCTACCCATTTCAATGGTCTTTTCCATCATTGGATGTAACTCTGGCTCAATCTTGAATAACGATTGAACGTAAAAACCATTTATTCCATATTTTTTATAAATATCTAAACCTAATCCCATTCGGTAAGCACCAACTACTTGATTTGTAGTGTTGTCCCATAATAACAAATGATGATAGTATCTATCAAACTTATCTAAATCAATAGCATTGTTTGTTCCTTCTCCAACTTCTCTAAATGTTATCTCTCTAAGTCTTCCTATTTCGTGTAGAATGTTTGGAATGTCTTTTGCCTCGGTAAAAAACACTTCATAATTCTTACTCTCTAACATTCTTTTACCGTGGTCTCTTAATCCGTCGATTTCTTTTTTAAATAACTCTGGACTCTTCTGAGAAGTAATCTTGCTAACTTTTTTCGGAATTTTTAGTTTTTGAGTTGAAATCAGTTTCTGATTTTTCTCAAATGGATTCGCCAACATATAGGTTTTCTTACGTAAAAATTCATAAAATGCAGGAATTTCTTTGTAACTATCTTGATCTGCAACCGAGATTGGTTTACCTATTCTAACTTTTATTACCCTGTTTTTTTGAGATAACAGCTCTGAAGGTAATTTTGCTGTTCGTAACGTATCACTAATTTTTGATAACACATAAAACAAACGGCTGTTTTTCGCATGAAAATAAATTGGAATTACAGGAACTTTCGCTTTCTTAATAAGCTTAACAGCTCCTTCTTCCCACTCTTTATCAACCATTAATTTTCCATCTCGATACGTCGAAACTTCACCTGCTGGAAATATTCCTAAAGGTTTACCTTCTCTTAAATGTAATAAGGCACTTTTAATTCCTGCAACACTAGATTTAGCATCCTTATGATCTTCAAAAGGATTTACAGGCATCACATAAGGTTTTAAAGGATCTACTCTATGTAATAAAAAATTAGCAATTATTTTATAATCTGGTCGATGCTCTACTAATAATCGTAATAATAAAATACCATCAATTCCTCCTAGTGGATGATTTGAAATCGTAATAAAAGGTCCTTCTTTAGGAATACGCTTAAAGTCTTCCTCCGGAATCTCAAAATCAATTTGAAATTCGTCTAATAGCCCTTTTAAAAATGGTAAATCGCTAAGATGCTTATGCTTGTTATATACTTTGTTTGCGGTAGAAATTCGTAATACTTTCATTAGTAACCAACCAATAAATGTTCCTACGATACCAAGTTTATCAACTTTTATAGCTTTTGCAACTTCTTTAGATGTAACTAAACCCATAAGTTTGGTGTTAACTTAAACCGCAAATATATAAGAAAATTGTTTGTGTTAGGCGTTTTCTTGAATAACTAACTGAGCTGTTTCTGTATTAATTTGTCTTATAATAGCTTTCCCTTTATCTTTTATACTCTCAATAGCCTGATCATTAAAATGACGTATAGTGTATAAAGTAACGTCTTTATAGGATTTAATAGTGAAGGTTGATTTTAGATCGTTATAAAATTTATCGAAGTTAAAAAACTTATCTTCAATACATACCGAAAAACTTATAGCTGAATTCTGAATTAAGTTTACCTTCAATTTATAATCATGTAACTTTTTAAAAACAGCACTTATATTATCTTCCACCATAAATGAAAAATCTTTAGCTGAAACCGAAACTAAAATCTGATTCTTTTTAACAATATAACAAGGCACTTCTGGCTCAATACCTTTTGTACCCGCTGAAACTGCAGTTCCATTTTTATCTAAATCGTCAAATGAACGTACAAATAGTGGAATTTGTTTTTGCTCTAATGGCTGAATAGTTTTCGGGTGAATAACAGAAGCACCGTAAAATGCCATTTCTATAGCTTCTGTATATGAAATATCTCTTAATAATTCTGTTTCTTCAAACACTCTTGGATCGGCATTTAACACACCTTCTACATCTTTCCAGATGGTTACGCTATCTGCATTCAAACAATACGCAAAAATCCCAGCAGTGTAATCTGAACCTTCTCTTCCTAAAGTGGTTGTATATTCTCCATTACTACCTAAGAAACCTTGAGTAATATTCAGTTTTGAAACATCTACTTTCTCTTTTATAATAGACTCCGTAAGTTCCCAATTTACTTTAGCATCTCTATAATTACTGTCAGTTTTTATGTATTCTCTTACATCCAAAAAGTTATTTTCAATTCCTATTTTGGTGAAGTAAGCACTTACAATGGTTGTAGATAATATTTCTCCGAAACCAACTAATTGATCGTATATATAGTTATAATCTTTAGAGGTATTTATAGCCATTCTACCTGCTAATTCTCCAAACAGATAGGTTACCTTTGTATAAATTTCATCATTTTTATCAAACAAGCCGTCCATCATTTCGATATGGAAACCCTTGATGGATTGTAAAGCTTCATTTAAATCATCAGTATTATCTACATATGCTTTAATCAATCGTTCAAAAGCATTGGTCATTTTTCCCATCGCAGAAATAACAACTAATGTGTTTTCAGTTCCTTCATGTTGTAACACACGTGCTACATTTCTCACTGCATCTGGATTTTGAACAGACGCTCCTCCAAACTTAAAAATTCTCATTTATAAATTTTTCTAAATTTTGTTTATTCATTTGTGCTACATCCCAATCTCTTAATACTTTTGCTCCTGTATTTTCGTAAAAGTCAATAGCATTGGTATTCCAATCTAGCACTTCCCATGCAACACGATTGTAACCATTATCGTACGCATATTTTAATACTGCCCCATATAATTCTTTACCAGCTCCTACACCTCTTTTAGAAGCAGTAACCATTAAATCTTCTAAATGAATTGCCTTTCCTTTCCATGTTGAATATCGTTCATAAAACAACGCCATTCCAATAATGGTTCCGTCAGATTCCTCAGCAACAAATGTTTTGAATCTTGGATTTTCTGAAAAACCATCTTTAATCAAATCTTCTACAGTAATTTCGACAGCTTCTGGCTCTTTTTCAAAAACAGCCAACTCTATAATTAAATCTAGAATTGATTGTACATCCTTTGCCTCTCCTTCTCTAATTTTAAAACTCATTTTTAAAAAATTTATGCAAAAATACCTTTTATGATACCTTGTTAAAAAAAATTACAATTTACAACACATCATATTCTTTTGTTGATTTTTTATCCAAATTTTCATTTCAAAAAATTACATAGCTAAAACGTTGTAGTTCTGTAAAAAGTTGTCATCTTTGTACTTTGTAAAACATTGTATGCTGCTTTATGTCTAAAAAAAATCAAACTCTTGGTGAGTTTATCATTGAAAACCAATCCTCTTTCAAGTACACTTCTGGAGAACTTTCAAGATTAATTAATTCTATACGACTTGCTGCTAAAGTAGTTAACCACGAGGTTAACAAAGCTGGTTTAGTTGATATTATTGGTGCTGCTGGAGAAACTAATATACAAGGGGAAGATCAACAAAAACTTGATGTTTATGCGAATGATAAATTTATTCAAACCCTTACGAATAGAAATATTGTATGTGGAATAGCAAGTGAAGAAGAAGATGATTTTATAGTAGTTAATAGTCAAGATGAAAATCATCAAAATAAATACGTTGTTTTAATAGACCCTCTTGATGGTTCTTCTAATATTGACGTAAACGTTTCTGTTGGTACTATCTTTTCTGTTTACAGAAGAGTAACACCTGTAGGAACTCCTGTTACTATTGAAGATTTCCTACAAAAAGGAAGTGAGCAAGTTGCTGCTGGTTATGTGGTGTATGGAACATCAACAATGATTGTTTATACAACTGGTGATGGTGTAAATGGATTTACGCTGAATCCAGCAATTGGAACTTTTTACCTTTCGCATCCAAATATGGAGTTTCCAGAGGATGGTAAAATATATTCTGTAAATGAAGGGAATTACATTCACTTTCCGTTAGGAATAAAAAAATACATTAAATACTGTCAAGAAGAAGAAGGAGATAGACCTTACACAAGCAGATATATAGGTTCTTTAGTATCAGATTTTCATAGAAATATGATCAAAGGAGGTATTTATATGTATCCTAAAAGTTCCAAAAACTCTAACGGTAAATTGCGTTTATTATACGAATGTAATCCAATGGCTTTTTTAGCTGAGCAAGCAAATGGTAAAGCTAGTGATGGTTTTGAGAGAATTATGGACATTCAACCTACCGAATTACATCAACGAGTTCCTTTTTTATGTGGAAGTAAAAACATGGTGGAAAAGGCAGAGGAGTTTATGCGTGAGTATTCATAAGTACACCATAACTTTATGTTATAATAAAAACTTATCACTATATAAGAATCTAATAGGACTACGAATTGTTAGTCCTATTTTTTTGCAGTAAATTTGTATAAGTAAATTAGTAATCAAATAAACAAAAATAATATGGCTTTTGAATTACCAGAATTAGGATACGCTTACGATGCGTTAGAACCAAATATAGATGCAAGAACAATGGAGATACACCATACTAAGCATCACAACGGATATACAGCTAAATTAAACGCTGCAATTGAAGGAACTGATTTAGAAGGAAAATCTATTGAAGATATTTTAACTAATTTAGATATGAGCAACGGTGCTGTTCGTAATAATGGAGGAGGTTTTTACAATCACTCTTTATTTTGGACAGTAATGAATCCTGAAGATAGAGGATATTTATCAGGTGAATTAAAAGATGCTATTGAAGCGGCGTTTGGATCTAAAGAAGCTTTTATTGAAGCATTTTCAAATGCAGCTGCTACTCAATTCGGATCTGGATGGGCATGGTTATGTGTACACAAAGGAGGTAAAGTTGAAGTATGCTCTACTCCAAACCAAGATAATCCTTTAATGCCAGGTGTTACTTGTGGAGGAACTCCTATTTTAGGATTAGATGTATGGGAACATGCTTACTACTTAAACTACCAAAACAGAAGACCAGATTATATTGATGCTTTCT
Source organism: Tenacibaculum skagerrakense (assembly GCF_004345825.1). Classification (GTDB taxonomy): domain Bacteria; phylum Bacteroidota; class Bacteroidia; order Flavobacteriales; family Flavobacteriaceae; genus Polaribacter; species Polaribacter skagerrakensis. The sequence continues at coordinate 424,227 of NZ_SLXM01000001.1, read as the reverse complement.
TTAAAGTTATCAACTGGAATGAAGTTGAAAGAAGATATGCAGAGGCTAAATAATCCTCTAAAAAACTACTTAGAAAAATAAAAGCACCCAAATTGGGTGCTTTTTTTGTCGCTTAAACCGTTTTTGAAAGTGCAAAACTTTTAGACCCTTTCATTTAAAGTTTGTTGTTTGTTATATTTTAAGTAACATTTCTATTCAAAAAAGTTAAAAGCGATTGTGTCTTCAATAAATTCTTCATGGAAGACGATAGTAACAAATTAAAATACATAAGCGAACTCAACGTCAGGATGAAGAATCCGAACTCTGTTTCTTTTGGGATTATTTCTACTATTAAATTCATTATCTATATTGTTTTATACCAATTGGTATATTTTTAGTCAAAAAAATTTAAACTCTTAAATCATTCGTTATCATACTTTTCATTACATCCGCTAGATCATGTAGATAACTTCCATCTTTCATAACGTGAGACATATAAGCAGCGCCTTCAATCATATAGGCAAATCTTTTGGCGTATAGCTCACTGTTTACTTCACTTTTAATTTGGTTAGATTCCTTTGCTGCATCAATCAACTTAGTAAATTTTTCTAAAATTCTTTCATTATACGATCTCACTAATTTTGAAATCGAGGTTTGTTGATACTCAGAATCTACTCCAATATTTAAAATTGGACATCCTCCAAATTTTTTACTGTAACTATAATAGTTTCTGTAAAAACTGGAAACGTTAATTAATCTATCTAACGCTGTGTTCCCCTTAGCTACATGTGCGTTTAAATCTTTGAGTACGGTTCGTATAGAATAACGGAAAGCTTCAATGGCCAGTTCTTCTTTATTTTCGAAATGCCCATATATTGCTCCTTTGGTTAAACCTGTTGCTCTAGTTATTTCAGATAAACTCATTCCAGAGTACCCTTTTTTATTAAATAACGGTGCAACTGTCTCTAAAATATGTAATCTCGTCTTCTCAGATTTCAACATGTTTGACAAATATATAAAAATATACCAAACGGTATATTTTTTATTCAAAAAAAAGCGCTTTTTTTTTCGAAGTGCTTAATTATTCTAAGTTAAAGCCTTATTTAAATCATTCAATAAGTCCTCAATATTTTCAATTCCTACACTTAAACGAACCAAAGAATCGGTAATTCCAATCTTCAATCGGTCAGCTTCGGGTATTGATCCGTGCGTCATTGTAACAGGATGATTCGCTAGACTTTCTACTCCTCCTAAAGATTCAGCAAGTGTAAATAACTGTAAGCTTTCTAAAAATTTAAATGTCGCTTCTTTAGTATCTTCTTTTAATTTAAAAGAAACCATTCCACCAAAAGCACTCATTTGCTTTTTTGCTATTAAATGATTAGGATGATTTTCAAAACCAGGATAATAGACTACTCCCACCTTAGGATGATTTTGTAAAAACTCAGCTACAGCTTTTCCGTTTTCACAATGTCGTTGCATTCTAACATCCAGTGTTTTTATTCCTCGTAAGGCCAAAAAAGAATCCATTGGTCCTGCTATAGCACCTGCCGCAAATTGAATAAAATGAATTTCTTTAGCCAATTCTTCATTATTTACAACTAAAGCTCCCATCACTAAATCAGAGTGCCCTCCTATATATTTTGTAGCTGAATGCATTACAATATCAACTCCTAAATTTAATGGTTGCTGTAAATAAGGTGTAGCAAAAGTATTATCTACTGCAGTTAATATTTGTGCATCTACTGCCTTTACAGATGTAACAATTTTAGCTATATCTGCAATTTTCATTAATGGATTTGTAGGCGTTTCAATCCAAATTAATTTGGTATTAGCAGTAATTGCATTTGTAACATTTTGGATATTGTCCATATCGACATACTTGAAATGTAAACCATACTTTTCAAATAAATTTGTGAACATTCGATACGTTCCACCATATAAATCATCACCAGCTATTACCTCATCTCCAGGTTTAAGCAATCGTAAAACACAATCAATTGCAGCTAACCCTGAAGCAAATGCAAATCCATGAGTTCCATTTTCAATAGCAGCCAACGCTTTTTCTAATGCAGTTCTAGTTGGATTTGCAGATCTTGAATACGCATATCCTTTATGTACACCCGGACTAGATTGTGCATAAGTAGAAGTTTGAAAAATCGGAGGAATCACAGAACCAGTAGCTTCCTCTGGATGCTGACCTCCATGTATAACTTTCGTACTAAATTTCATTGGTTTGCATTTTTAGCGAAATGATTATACCAATTTGGTCAATGCCATAATAGTTCCTAAATGTATTCCTTCATGTAAGTTATTGAATGTAATTGCATTATCAATCGAACTTAACACAAATCCTGTACTAGTAGGATATTCTGTGTATTCTTTAAAAATTCCTTCTTTATAATCTTCTTCAAGCGTGTCTGGTAAACCTGCTAACAACTCTTTAACCTCTTCAAAATCTTCTTCATTCATTTCTTCAGAAGGTGAAGTTCCTTTTCTATAATTTTCAATTAATTCATCTGGAACTAAACACTGTAAACCTGATAATTTATAATGTAATAATTGCTGCGTAACTACTAAGTGTGCAACATTCCATACAATGTTATTATTAAATCCTTCAGGAATTTTATGTAATTGTTCGTGAGATAATCCTTCAATTCTTTTTAAAACAAGTTCTCTAGATTTTCTCAAAATATCGAATTGTGTATCCATTTTCTGTTTATTTTAGCGTTGATAAAGATACTTATTTAACATGAAGAAAGTCTATTTTTTACAAACTTGTGACACGTGTAGAAGAATTTTAAGAGAAGTAAATCTTGACGGATTTGAAAAGCAAGAAATAAAGTTAAATCCTATAACTGTTAAACAATTGGAGGAATTGTACAGTTATACTAAAAGCTATGAAGATTTATTTAATAAAAGAGCTAAACTTTATAAAGAGATGGACTTAAAAAATCAGAATTTAACGGAAGAAGATTATAAACATTATATACTAGACGAATACACCTTTTTAAAGCGTCCTGTATTTATTGTTGATGAAGAGATATTTGTAGGAAACAGTAAAAAAACTGTTCAACAACTAAAAGAAAAGCTTCTCTAACGAGAAGCTTCTTTATTTTTCAAATTAGATACTATTTCAGCAAATTCATCTTTGGTTAATCTAATTTTTAATCCTACCATTACCAATTTATCTTCATCACTATTTGCTTTGATGATAATCTCTTTAATTAAATCCCCTTTTTCTTTAAAATAGATGGCAGCTCTGTCTTTTCCATCTTTTACTTTTACTAAAGTTGTTAATCCATTAGATCTTGCAAATTTTCTAAAACTCTTTTCAATAGCATTTCCTTTGTTATTGAAAACGGTAATTTTACAATGCTCTGCTTTTTTAAGTAACACTTCTATTTCTTCTGAATCAGCCTCATCAGAAATTAAATTCGACAAAGAAACAGGAACACTCATAGAAAACTGAGACTCCTCTTTATGGTCGTTATAAAAGTTGTTATACGCTGTTTTTTGTGCTGTAATAGATACTGTCACGAATAATAGTACTGCTGTAAATAATTGCTTCATAATACTTGGTTTTGTAATGAAGACGAGCCGTAATTTATTTTGTTACAAGCAACAAAATTTATTCATGCTCTTTTAACCAAGTATTTACTCTTAATACAGCATTATCTCTAATATCTTGCCAAAATAAATTAATGTCTCCTGCATGATAATTTTTTAGGAAAGACATAAAAAAACACATCGGAAATTTAGGGTTTGAGCTCCAAACCAAACCATCTGTAATTTTTATTGAAAGTGCTTCGTCATAAATTTTCCCGTTTGTATATAAGAATCCTTTATGTTCTTCTAATGTAGTTTCTTTAGAATTATCCCAAGTAATTGGATTGGTTGTAACACTTCCTTTGTACCAATCTTTATCTTTTTTTGGATAATGCCCCTTTTTATACGTATTCCAAGACACAAAACCACCTGTTTCATTTGGTGTTGTCATCGGTTGTATTGAAGTATATGTATCTGCCTTCATTCTTATTCCTGGAATATAAGCAGCGATTAATTTGCTCTGTAATGGTTTACCATCAAAAAACTCTTTTAACAATCGAGAAGTATGTGTTGTACCTTGACTATGACCCACTATAATAATAGGTCTTCCATTATTATATTTTTTAAGATAGATCTCAAATGCATTCTTGACATCAGAATACGCTAATTCTTGCGCCTCTTTTCCTCCTTGGTTAAACATTCTGTAAGAACGGATATGCGCTTGCCTGTAATAAGGAACATATACTTTTCCTGCCGTTGCAAAAGCAGAAGCTTGCATTAAAACAGCTTTGTTTAAAACCTTATCATTCTGCTCGGAATCAGTAATTGGAACATTCCAACGGACATCTTTCTTGTCTGAAATTAAGGTAGGATACACATAAAAAACATCCGTTTGTAGCTTATCTATATTGGTTGATGCGTACTGCTTAAACTCTTCCGTGTACTTTTCAGGCAAAACTGCCCAAGAACTTTCTTTGGTGTAATCGGGCTTAGGTGGAATATTTTCTTGGAGAAAAGCTTGAGTTTTGTAAGTAGATTTGCAGTTATAAAAAGATACAACTGCAAATAAAAAAAAGAATAGTTTAAATGAACTTAACTTATTTATAATCTTCATACGATTTTTCTTCAACTAAATCGGATCCAGTAAGAATATTTATATCTTTCTTCACTACAGATCGATCATCATTAGTAAAATAAACCGCACGAGCTAAATCAATAAATGTTTGTCCGAAATCTTTATTACGCTCACACTCTCTAATATCATCTTCTATTTTCCATAATTTTTTGTTGATGGATAATAAACCTTCGTGAAACTCTTTCAATTTTGATGAATCGCTTACTTCTTCATAAATACGCTCTACTATCGGTGATAAAACATCATATTCATGTTGAACATTTTTAAGTTTATTTTCATCTTTTATTTCAGAAAGTTTAATTTCTAAAATAGTGTATTTATCTAGGATTTCTCCGTTTGATACTTCAATCTTCATATATTAGTTTGTAATAAATTTAAGCAAAACGACGTTCAATTATCTCCAGCAAACGTGTTTCATATTCTTCTTTGTCGCTCCAGTCATAATCAGGCTTTACCATTCTGCTGATAAAACTTTTAGCTTCTTTTTCTGTTTTAAAAGTGTTCAATTGCGAAACTACTCTGTTAAAGTCTGTTTGATCTCCATTAAATAAATGATTTACAAAAGCAATACGATCGTTTAAATCTATTTTAATCGTGTTTTGCAATACATCATTTACTGTTTTTTGTGGTTCTATTTTCTGAAATAAATCCGCCATTACATCAACAGGAAGTGTGTCTTGAAGTTCATCTTCCAATGTTGGTTGTGTGTGTTCTTCAATCTTTTTTGAATCTGGTGCTTCAGTAGGTAGTTCTTCTTCACCAAATAATAAACCTTCCAATTCATCAAAAGGTTGTTCTATAATCTCTTCAGCAATTACAGGAGTTTCTTTTTCTTCAACTACTTCATTATTCTCAACTTGAACCTCAGCTTCAACCTTCTCTTTATTTTCATTATCACTTATCTCAGAATCTTCTTCTATTACTTCATTTGTTAAAACCTCTTGAAAAGCTTCTTCTATAGCTCCTTCAATTTCACTTTCAACAACTTCTTCAATCGTATCAAATACTTCACCCAAATCTGCTTTTTCTCCAATTACTAGAGATTCTTCCACTTTTTGAATTAACTCCTCTTTTGTTTCTTCTGCATTGGGCGTTGTATTAATGTACTCTTCTATATAGGCCAGTAATGCTAATTTTTCATAAACCTCATACGCCTTTTTCTTTAACGCCAAAACATCTTCTTTGTTTTTCATTTGTAAGATGCTGTGTGCTAAACTAGTTAAATCAGAAGCCAATTTTTTGTGCATAAGTTCTTTCTAGGTTTTAATTTTTGCCTATAAATTTTAATAAATTTGTTTTTTTAAAAGCGAAGCAAAAATAACTAATTGAGCATTAAAATTACAAAATGTTTCTTGAAAACACAGTAAATCATACAGAACAATTTGGGTGGATTGAGGTAATTTGTGGCTCAATGTTTTCTGGTAAAACCGAAGAACTTATCCGACGTTTAAAGCGTGCAAAATTTGCAAAGCAAAAAGTTGAAATATTTAAGCCTGCAATTGATGTTCGTTATGATGAGGAAGAAGTAGTTTCTCATAACGATAATAGAATTCGATCTACACCTGTTCCTGCATCTGCAAATATTCGATTATTAGCCAATAATGTTGATGTTGTTGGAATTGATGAAGCCCAGTTTTTTGACGATGAAATAGTAGCTGTTTGTAACGATTTAGCAAATAGAGGAATCCGAGTAATTGTTGCTGGATTAGATATGGATTTTAAAGGAAATCCTTTTGGTCCAATGCCCGCATTAATGGCAACAGCTGAATATGTAACCAAAGTACATGCTGTATGTACAAGAACTGGAAATTTAGCACATTATAGCTTTAGAAAAGCCGAAGGAGATAATATCGTAATGCTAGGGGAAACTCAAGAATACGAACCACTGAGCAGAGCAGCCTATTACAAAGCCATACAAGAACAAAGCAAACGTAAAATAGAGGAAGAAGAATGAATAACCACGTAACTGTCTTAGAAATTGATGCAAATGCTGTATTACACAATCTAAACTATTTTAAACAACGATTACAACCCGATACAAAAATTTTAGCTGTTGTTAAGGCTTTTGGATATGGTAGTGATGCCGTAGAAATAGCTAAAATTGTAAAAGATAATGTCGATTACTTTGCGGTTGCATATTGTAATGAAGGGATAGCTTTACGTGAAGCAGGAATAGACACTCCTATTTTAGTATTACATCCACAAATACAAAACATTCCTACTATTGTAAAATATAGATTAGAACCTAATTTATATAACTTTAAAATTTTTGAAGCTTTTCTGAATTATGCTTCAGAAGTACCTTTAATGAATTACCCAATTCATATAAAATTTAATACGGGTTTAAACAGGCTAGGTTTTTGGCATACCGACGTTCCTAATATTATAGCAAGATTGAAAAAATCGAGCAATGTTATTGTTCAATCTATCTTTTCTCATTTAGTTGCTAGTGAAGATTTGAACGAGCAAGAATTTACTATCAATCAAATTAATAATTTCGCATACATCATAAAGCAGATATATGAACATTTAGGTTACGAACCAATGATTCATATTTTAAACACATCTGGTGTAGTTCATTATCCACAAGCTCAATTTGATATGGTTCGAATTGGTATTGGGTTATACGGATTTAGTAATACTCCCAATGAAACTGCACAGCTTAAAAACACACATAGCTTAAAATCTATAATTTCACAGATTCATAATATTCAACCTGGTGAAACTGTTGGCTACAACAGAGCTTTTGTAGCTAATAAACCAACAAGAAGTGCAACTATACCAGTTGGTCATGCTGATGGAATTTCAAGAAAGCTTGGTAATAAAAATGGTTTTGTGATTGTTAACAATCAGCCTGCACCTATTATAGGTAATGTTTGTATGGACATGATTATGGTTGATGTTACTAAAATAGATTGTAAAGAAGGAGATGAAGTAATAATCTTCAATCATCAGCAACATATAGAATACATGGCTCATAAATGTGAAACTATTCCTTATGAAATTTTAACTGGACTCTCTCAAAGAATTAAAAGATTAGTAAAACATTAATATTTTTTTATAAATTACAATTTATTAATAATCAAAAACTAAAACACATGGGAATGCTAAAAGAATTTAAAGACTTCGCTATGAAGGGTAACTTAGTAGACATTGCGGTTGGTTTCGTAATGGGTGCTGGTTTTAACAAAGTAGTTTCTTCATTTACAGGCGGAATTGTTTCTCCACTAATTGGAATGATTGGCGGTACTAATTTTAACGATTTAAAATATGTACTAAAAGAAGGTGTTGCAGATGCATCTGGGAAAGTAAGTGGTGAAGTTGCTGTATTATACGGTGCATTTATTACCAATGTTATCGATTTTATCATTGTTGCCTTTGTAATGTTTATGATTGTAAAAGGTGTTAATGCAATGAAGAAAAAAGAGGAGGAAGCTGCTCCAGCTGCTCCAGCAGGTCCAACTCAAGAAGAGTTATTAGCTGAAATTAGAGACTTATTAAAGAAGTAATTTTATTATTTCTTTTAACTACTACATAAAAAAAGCTCGCAATTTGCGAGCTTTTATCTTTTTATAAAGTCAAACTTTTAAACATGTTTTCCTTTGTTCCATCCATGTTTGCCTAAATACTCTTCTCCACTTTCAACTGCACCATCTTCAATACTGGTTCCCATAGAATCATTCCAACGGTTTAAATAACCAAACAAAGAAATAACACCTAACATTTCTACTATTTCTCCTTCATTCCAATACTCATACAATCGCTCTTTAATAGTTTCATCAACAGCGTTTGGTACTATAGAAGCCGCCAAAGAGAAATCCAATGCTACTCTTTCAGCTTCAGAAAAAGCAGGATGCGTTTTATATTCCCAAATATTATCTAGTTTTTCTTGTTCTGCTCCATAACGTTCCGCAGCTCTAATTGCGTGTGCTTGACAATATCTACAGCCAGTAGCATTACTACTAACCCAAGCAATCATTCTTTTTAAAGCAGAAGTAACACGACCGTGGTTGGCCATTACTGCTTTATTTAAGTTGATAAATGCTTTTGATATATCTGGTCTTCTTTGCATGGTTAATACCGAATTAGGGCAAAAACCAAGTGTTTCATTATAAAAATCCGACAACCTTTTTGTTTCCTCATCGTGATTAGGATCCAACGGAGTTACTAATGGCATAATTTATTTTTTAAGTAGTTTTGTATTTTCATACAAGAAACAAAAAAAATCTAATATGGCATCGAATATTGTAACTACAGAATGGAAGAAAAATTTACTTTTTAAAAGTGATAATCCTAATGGAGCTAATATTTTAATAGATACATCATACGCTAACGGAGGTAATGAAGCTGGGGCTTCACCCAAAGCATTAATGCTTTCGTCTTTAGCTGGCTGTTCTGGACTAGATGTAGTTATGATTGCAGAAAAAATGCGAACTTCTTTTGAAGACTTAAAAATTATTGTTGAAGCAAACTTAACTGACGAACATCCTAAATATTATGATAAAGTTCATGTAAAATATCTTTTTGACGGAAAAGACTTAGATCATGAAAAACTAACAAAAGTGGTTAATTTATCAGTTGAAAAATATTGCGGCGTTATGGAAATGTTCAGACAGTTTGCTACCGTAACCACTGAAATTATTTTTAATTAATACCAATTGCTATGAAATGGAAATTAAAACCAAAACCAAATCCTGATTTGGTTTTTAGTTTAGCCAATGCGTTAAACATTAATGTAAAACTTGCAGAAATACTAGTACAAAGAGGAATTACTTCTTTTAAAGAAGCTAAAGATTTTTTTAGACCATCACTCGATGATTTACATGATCCTTTTTTAATGAAGGATATGGAAAAAGCTGTAGCTAGAATTGAAACCGCAATCGCTGATCAAGAACGAATTCTAATTTATGGAGATTACGATGTTGATGGAACTACTTCTGTTGCTTTACTCTATAATTATTTAAGTGAAGAATACTCAAATTTAGCCACCTACATTCCTGATCGATACAAAGAAGGATATGGAATTTCATTTCAAGGAATTGATTTTGCAAGCGATAATGAGTTTTCTCTAATCATTGCTTTGGATTGTGGTATAAAAGCAATTGATAAAGTAGCTTACGCATCAGAAAAAGGTATTGACTTTATTATTTGCGATCATCATAAACCTGGAGATGAAATCCCTAAAGCTTTTGCAGTTCTAAATCCGAAAAGAAAAGATTGTAACTATCCTTACAAAGAACTTTGTGGATGTGGAGTTGGTTTTAAATTAATTCAAGGATTAGCTTCAACAAAAGAAATTGAAACTAGTCATTTGGTATCGTATTTAGATCTAGTTGCTACTGCAATTGCTGCCGATATAGTTCCTATGACAGGCGAGAATAGAATTTTAGCTTATTACGGACTTCAGGTTATTAACACGAATCCAAGAATTGGAATAAAAGCACTTATAAAATCCATAGAAAAAAAGGAATTAACCATTTCTGATGTAGTTTTTATTATTGCTCCAAGAATAAATGCCGCAGGTAGAATAAAACATGCCAATTATGCTGTTGAGTTACTAACTTCGTCAGACTTAGAAATTGCGTTAGAAATTGCTACTTCTATTGAAGAATTTAATATCCATAGAAAGGAATTAGATAAACATATTACCGAAGCTGCCTTACTTCAAATAATAGAAAATGATGAAGTTGATAGATACACAACTGTAGTTTACAACAAAGAATGGCATAAAGGTGTTATAGGAATTGTAGCTTCTCGTTTAACAGAAACTTATTACCGCCCTACTGTGGTTTTTACCGAAAGTGAAGGAAAGCTAACTGCTTCGGCAAGATCAGTTAAAGGTTTTGACATTTATAATGCTTTGGACGAATGCGCTGAGTTTATTGAACAATTCGGAGGTCATAAATATGCAGCTGGTCTTACTATTGCTCCTGAGAACTATGAAGCTTTTAAACATAAATTTGAAGAGGTTGTAAAAAATAGTATCGATGAAAGTTTATTAACTCCTGAAATTACTATTGATGCTGAGTTAGATTTTACAGATATCTCACCAAAATTTTATAGAATAATAAACCAAATGGCTCCATTTGGTCCAGAAAACAGAAAACCTGTTTTTAAAAGTTCTTCCGTTAGAGATAATGGATATGGTAAACAAGTTGGAGAAGATAAATCTCATCTTAAACTTACGTTGTTTCAAGGAAATCCACAAAATTCAATTAGCGCAATTGGATTTAGTATGGGTGATAAAATTGATGCTATAGTCAATGATTTTGACGTAATATATCAAATAGATGAAAATACTTGGAACGGAAAAACCTCCTTACAATTATTATTAAAAGATTTGAAATAATTTATTTAGAATAATTCTAAATAAATTATATTTGTTCTATAATCAATCGAAAAGATTATGGAAGAAATTATAAAAATATATGAAAATCAAATAGGGATTTCTTTTTGCTGGAAACATTCGAGCTCATTGTTAACTCAAGTTATATTTAGAGACATCGGGTTTCATTTAACTGAAGATGAATTGGAACTCTTTTTAGATAAAATAGTAGATTCTAAAACTCAAAATAAATGTAGTGAATGTGAACTAGGAGAACATTGCAGATCATTACTATTACAAACTCCATCAAATAAAGTAAGTTTAGCTGTTTCATTTATTGAATTAAATCAAATAGAAGAACTACTTAAAGGGACTTTATTTCAAATACGATTGAATAATTATTTGAACGAAATATGTAAAAACTAAAAATCCCAGTTTAAAAACTGGGATTTTAATTATTGTTCTTTAATTAAGTAAATATACACTGGATAATGATCACTATACCCTCCTGTATATTGTCCATTAGAAAAACTTCTAAAAGGGTATCCTTTATATCTTCCTTTGTTTTGAACCATAAAACGTTTGTTAAAAATTCCTGATTTAAACATTTTATAGGTTGAGAAATCTTTTCTTCCTTTCTTATTTAAAAGTGGAGATGTAAACAAAATTTGATCGAATAAACTTAAGTTATCACGATAAGCTGTAGTATTTAAACCTTTTGCAAACATGCTTTCATAAGGATTGTAAATATCACCTTTTTTTACATCCTCCTCTTCAGATTTTGTTTTAAGTACATCTTTAAATGATTTATTCATTGGGTCGTCATTAAAGTCACCCATAATCATCACTTTTGCGTTTTTATCATCCTCGCGTATCTTTTCAATTATTTGAGTAACCTTATAAGCTGCTTTTTCTCGTAAAGGACTACTCTTAGCTTCCCCTCCTCTTCTTGATGGCCAGTGATTTACAACAACATGAACCAGTTCATCATCTAAATAACCTGAAACTCTTAAAATATCTCTAGTGTATACTTTTTTATTCTCAGAAAATATATTAGGATTTACAGCTTCATAATGAACAGGCTTAAAGTAACGTTGCTGATATAAAAGAGCTACATCAATACCTCTATTATCAGGTGAATCAAAATGAATTATTCCGTAACGCATTTTTTTTAATCGCTCAGAATTTACTAAATCCTCTAATACTTGCTTATTTTCTATTTCAGCCACACCTAATATAGCTGGACCTGTTTTTGCTTTTTCTTCTCCTAATTGACTAATAACTTCTGCTAGCTTATCAATTTTATCCCAATAAACTTTAGACCTATTCGTATTTAACTCCATAATCGGACTAGCTTCATCGTTTTTAGAAGTATCATTGATGGTGTCAAACAAATTTTCAAGATTATAAAACGCTACGGTTCTAATTTTATATTTTTTTTGTGCGTTAACAAATAAGATATTCATTAACAACACACTAAACAATAGTATTTTTCTCATTATAAAAATTTAACTCGGCAAAAATAATACAAAATCCAAGCCACAATTATGCGAGTTATTAACAATCTCAAATGTTAATATTAAGTTAACATTGGCATTTTCATAAAAACATAATTTTGTGCGCATTTTTTATTAAAAAATAATTTAAACAATTTTATGAAACAATTTACTCTAACAGTGTTGTTTAGCTTGATTTTCTCATTAGGATTATCTGCTCAGAACATTGTAAAAGGGGTTGTGAAAGACAGCAGCTCCGAAGGATTATTACAAGGTGTTTCTATTAGTGTTGAAGGAAATAGCATAAGTACTACTACAGATGTTATTGGTTCTTTTACTTTAGAAAACTTACCTGACGGAAGACACATCATTGTAATAAAAAAGGAAGGATATGAAACACAAAACTATCCTGTGTCGTTATCTGGAAGCATCGTTGATTTAGGTATTATTTATATGTACGAGGATGAATTTGCTGAACAGCAAGATTTAAGTACAATTATAATTACTGATGACGAACTTAACGATGACACAACTGCTGCTGATAATATTTCTGGTTTATTACAAGCATCTAGAGATATCTATTTAAGAACAGCTGCTTTTGAATTTAGCTCTTCTTTTTTTAGAGTTCGCGGATTAGATTCAGACAATGCAAAATTATTAATCAACGGTATCGAAATGAACAAACTTTCTACAGGAAGACCTGAATGGGCTAACTGGGGAGGTTTAAACGACGTACTACGTAATCAGGAATTTACCAACGGTTTAGCGCCTTCAAACTTTACTTTTGGTGGAGTTTTAGGTTCTACAAACATTAGTACTAGAGCTTCTGAATACAGAAAAGGTGGTAGAGTTTCTTATGCTTCATCTAATAGAAGTTATGTTCACAGAGTTATGGGAACCTATGCAACAGGATTAATGGATGACGGTTGGGCATTTGCTTTTTCAGGAAGTAGAAGAATTGCTGATGAAGGTTTTGCAGATGGTTCATCTTATAATGCATATTCTACTTTTGCTTCTATCGAAAAAGTTATTAATGATAGCCATAGCTTAAACTTTACGTCTGTATTTGCCTCTAACAGAAGAGGTAAAGCAGCTCCAAACACTCAAGAAGTTATCGATATTAAAGGAATTCAGTACAACCCGTATTGGGGATATCAAAACGGTAAAATCAGAAACTCTAGAGTTAAAGATGTTGAAGAGCCATTTATCATGTTAAACCACTACTGGAATATTAATGATAAAACTTCTTTAACTACAAATGTTTCTTACCAATTTGGAGGAATCGGAAACAGTAGAATTGATTTTAACGGAGCTAGAGTTGAAGATGGTGTTCTTGACGGAGACGGAAATCCATTTATTACAAATTTAGCAACTGCTAATCCTGATCCAACTTACTATCAAAAATTACCAAGTTATGGTATCAGACAAGGATTACCAGATATTTATGGTATGTACCAAGCTTTTGCTAATGATGGTCAATTAGATTGGAATCAGTTATACGCTGCTAATGCTGCATCTGTTACAGGTGGAAATTCTGCGTACGTATTATATGAAGACAGAAATGAAGATGATAGATTTACTGTAAATACTATTTTCAACACCGAATTAACAGATAATATCACATTAAATGCTTCTGTTAATTATACGTCTCAAAAATCAGAGAACTTTGCTGAAATCATAGATTTATTAGGAGGTAATGGATATTTGGATGTAGATACATTTGCTGATACTTTTGAGGAAAAGCAAAACAACTTATTAAACCCTCTTCATTTAGCAGGTGAAGGAGACCGTTTTAAATACGACTTTGATTTATTATCAGAAGTTATCAATGGTTTCGCTCAAGCTCAATTTAAATATAATAAAGTAGATTTTTATGTAGCTGGTAGTTTTGCTAAAACTTCTCACCAACGCGATGGTAATTTTCAAAATGGAGGCTTTATAAACACTTCTTTTGGAAAATCTGAAAAGCAAGAATTTACTAACTGGGGTGCTAAAGGAGGTTTAACATATAAAATCACTGGTCGTCATATCTTAGACTTTAATGGTGGGTATTTAACAAAAGCACCTACGTTAAGAAATACATTTGCTAACTCAAGAGAAAACAATGCTATTGTAGAGGGGTTAACTAGTGAAAAAGTATTATCATTTGATGCAAGCTACATTGTAAGAACACCAATTTTACAAGCTAGAGCTACTGCTTACTATACAGGAATTAAAGATGCTGTAGAAACTTCATTCTTCTTTGCTGATGGTATTGGCGGTGATAACACTGCATTTGTACAAGAAACATTACAAGGTATCGAGAAAAGACATATTGGTGCTGAATTCGGTATTGACGTTAAGATTACTCCTACATTAAACTTAAAAGGAGCAGCTAACATAGGTCAGTATACATATGCAAACAATCCTAACTTATTCATCGCTTCAGAAGATTTTGTTGGTGATGCTGATGCTAATGAGTTTGGAGTGAAAGATTTTGGAACCTCTAATCTTAAAAATTATAGATTAGCAAGCGGACCTCAAAAGGCTTACTCTTTCGGTTTCGAATATAGAGATCCAGATTACTGGTGGTTCGGAGCAACAGCTAACGTATTCAATGATACGTATATAGATATCGCTCCTTTAACAAGAAGTAGTAACTTTGCAGATGACGGAGGAGTTCCTTTTACAGATTACGATCCTTCAATCGCAAGAGAATTATTAAGACAAGAGAGATTTAATGACTATATGGTAGTTAATGCTGTAGGGGGTAAATCTTGGAAAATTGGAGACAATCAATACATTAGTTTATTTGCTAGCATTGGAAACATCTTCAATAGAGAATACAGAACAGGTGGTTTTGAACAAGGAAGAAATGCTAACTATCGTCAGTTAAGAGATGATAAAGCATTAGAAACTCCTGTATTCGGTAACAAATACTGGTTTGGTAGAGGAACTACCTACTTCATTAACTTAAATTACAGATTTTAATAAAATATTATTAATAAATAGAAAAAATGAGAACTAATAAAATTTTAAGCATATTATCATTTTTTATCTTCGCTTTCACAATCATTTCTTGTGTAGAAGATAACTCTTTCGAAACACCTAACATAAAACTTGAGGAACCAAACATTAGTACTGATCTTACAGTTGCTAAAGTTCAGAATGATTTAATTCAAGAGTATAACAGCAATAATAAATTAACGTACACATATAGAATTAATGACACTCCAACTTACGTTAGTGGTTATGTAGCTTCTAGTGACGCAGCTGGTAACTTCTTTAAAACTTTAGTTATTCAAGATAAAGCAGAAAACCCAACTGCTGGTATCGAACTTTTAATCAACAACGCCTCTTTAAGCCAATCTTTTGAAGTAGGTAGAAAAGTTTACATTAAATTAGATGGTTTGACTGTAACTTATGATGATGGTGAAAGCTCTAGTTTTATCAACCCAACTAATAATGTGCCTGGAGTTTTCACTTTAGGATTTTTAACAAGTGAAAACAGAGTTGATGATATTCCTTATACATCTGAAGAGCAAAGAAAAGCCGTAGTTAAATCAACTGAATTAGCTACTATCGTTCCTACTCCAGTTAAAATCGGTGAAATAGAGCAAAAGCATGTAAATACATTAATTACTTTAGAAGCTGCTCAATTTGATAAAGAAGAATTAGGTAAAACTTTTGCCGGAGAAGTAAACGATGAATTTGATGGATTTAGAAACATTTTTGAATGTGGAACTGAAGCTAAAATCGCTTTACAAACTAGTACTTTCTCTAGCTTTAAATCAAATAAGTTACCTGAAGGTCAAGGAGCTGCTACAGCTGTTTTAGCAAAAGACTTTAGAGCTGAATTCTTTGTTTTAATTACTAACAATCCTGCTGAATTAGATTTCTCTGATCCTGAAAGATGTGACCCTATCGTTTTAGAATGTACTGGTGCTACTTCTACTGATGTAACTGTATTCGAAGAAGATTTCCAAACAATTACGAACGAAGCAATATTAGACGGTTTAGGTTGGACAAACGTAAACGTTTCTGGTGGTACTGAAAGATATGAAGATAGTTCTTTCTCTGGAAACAGATATATGAAGATTTCTGCTTTCGGAACAGGAGAAGATCCATTAGAGGCTTGGTTAGTAACTCCAGCTATTAATTTAGACAGCACTACTGAAGAAGTGTTAACTTTTGATATTTCGTCAAATTTTGAAACTGGTAAAGTGTTAACTGCATATATTACTGAAAACTATACTGGTGATCCTACTACTACAGAATGGATTCAAATTGATGCTAACATTCCTACTGGAGATGGTGGATTTGGAGACTTTGTTTCTTCTACAATCAACATTTCATGTTTAAGTGGTGATGTGCATGTAGCATTCAAATATTTAGGTTCTGCTGACAATATGGAAACTAGATATCACATTGACAATGTAAAAGTAACTGGAAAATAATACTTTCCTATATTTCAAATACAAGAGCCGAGTTTTAAAACTCGGCTTTTTTTATGCATATTTATCAAAAGAAAAATAATGCCATCTAAAAGAAGAATATCAAGAGCTTTTAAAAAAGCAAAAATACTCCCATTACATAAAAATTCTAAATTTATTATGTTTTCGGATACTCATAGAGGAGATAATAGTTTTGCAGATGACTTTGCTAGAAATCGAAATATTTTCAATTTCGCACTTTCTCAATATTATGCAAAAGGATTTACCTATATCGAATTAGGTGATGGTGATGAACTATGGGAAAATAAGTTCGGTAGTATTTTTAGAGAAAATAAAGATGTTTTTCTACTTCTTAAAAAATTCCATGATGACAACAGATTGCATTTTATCTGGGGCAACCATGACATGGATTATAAAAATTCTAAAAAAGTAAAGAAAAACTTGGCTAGTTATTATGAAGGAGCTAGCGGAAAAAATTTAGAATTAATGCCAAATGCCTCTTTTTCTGAATCTATAATACTAAAAAACAATTCTACACACCAATCTTTGTTTTTAATGCACGGCCATCAAGCGGATTGGTTCAATTATAGTTTTTGGCGACTAAGTCGATTTTTAGTTCGATTTCTATGGAGACCACTACAAATTCACGGAATTAAAGACCCCACAAGTCCTGCGCAAAACTTTAGAGAATCTATAAAAGTAGAACGCAGAATTGAAAATTGGATTCAGAACAACAACAATCAAATTGTAATTACAGGGCATACACACCGACCTCGTTTCCCTCAACCTGATGAAATTCCTTTTTTTAATGATGGTAGCTGCGTGCATCCTAGATGCATAACTGGATTAGAAATAGAAAATTACGAAATCACCTTAATTAAATGGCATTTTATTACACAAGAAAACGGGACTATGAAAATAGTAAAATCGGTTCTTGAAGGCCCTAAAAATATTGAGGAATATCGGTAGTTAAAATGATTTCATAACATTAAGGTAACATATCAGAAAACATTCGTTTATACATTTGCCAAGTTTTAAATGTATTAAAATGGGAGATCCATATATTTTAATGTTAATAGCACTTGCTGGTCTTGCTATTCTTGATCTGGTAGTAGGTGTTAGTAACGATGCTGTAAATTTTTTAAACTCAGCAATTGGTTCAAAGGCCATTCCTATTAAGACAATCATGATTATTGCTAGTGTGGGTGTTTTCTTTGGAGCCGCAACCTCTAGTGGAATGATGGAAGTTGCGAGAAAAGGAATTTTCAATCCTAATATGTTCATGTTCGAAGAAATTATGTACATATTTATGGCAGTAATGATAACCGATATTTTATTACTTGATATTTTCAATTCTCTTGGAATGCCAACGTCAACTACAGTTTCTATTGTATTTGAATTATTAGGAGCTGCTGTTGCTATAGCTTTATTAAAAATTACTGCAACCGATGCATCAATTAATGAAATTTGGAAGTACATCAATAACGAGCAAGCTACAAAAATCATATTAGGAATAGTACTCTCCGTAATTGTTGCCTTTACCGTTGGAGCGATTGTACAATATTTTTCGAGATTAATTTATTCTTTTAATTTTGAGTCTAGACCTATTTATATTAGTGCCTTATTTGGTGGTTTTGCTATCACTGCTATTACCTATTTTATTATTATAAAAGGGTTAAAAGGAACAGATTTTTATGAGAATATCAATGGAGTTATAGAAGCTAATACTTCATATATTATTGCTGGAAGTTTTGTTTTATGGTCTGCACTATCCTACAGTTTGATTCGATTTTTTAAAATTAATATTCTAACTGCTATTATTGCTATAGGAACATTTTCATTAGCAATGGCATTTGCTGGTAATGACTTGGTAAACTTTATTGGTGTACCTATTGCTGCCTTAAACTCTTATAACGCTTGGGAAGTTTCTGGAGTCGCTGCAAATGAATTCTCTATGGGTATTTTAGCTAAAAAAGTTCCTTCTAACACGTTGTTATTATTTTTAGCTGGAGGAATTATGGTGATTACTTTATGGACTTCAAAAAAAGCCCGTGCTGTAATTGAAACTGGAATCAATCTATCTCGTCAAGGAGACGGACATGAAAAGTTTCAGCCTAACAATGCGTCTAGAGTTGTTGTTAGAATCGCTATGCTTACTAACTTAGGATTAAATAAATTAATTCCAGTTAAAACACAAGATTATATAAATTCAAAGTTTGAAAAACCAGTAATTAAGTTACCAAAAGACAAAACTTACGAATTACCAGCTTTTGATTTAGTTCGTGCTTCCGTAAACTTAATTATGGCTAGTATCTTAATATCTATTGCTACTTCAATGAAATTGCCTTTATCTACTACCTATGTAACATTTATGGTAGCTATGGGAACTTCATTAGCAGATAGAGCTTGGGGTAGAGAAAGTGCTGTATACAGAGTTGCAGGTGTAATTAACGTAATTGGTGGTTGGTTCTTAACTGCAATTATTGCGTTTGCTGCTTCGGGTATTATTGCCTTTTTAATCTATTGGCATACCGCTATGATTCCAATATTATTGTTGGTTGTAATTGCTATGTTGGTTAGAACAACACTTCAATACTCTAAAAAATCAAAAGAAGAAAAGAAACAACAATATGTAGAAAGAGCTGAATTAATTTCTATTAATGAAGTTATTGAAGAAAGTTCTGGGCATATTGCAAATGTTGCTGATAGAGTAAATAAATTATACTCAAGTGTTGTAAATGATTTAGCTACGCACGATTTAAACAAACTTAGAAAAACTGAAAAGCATGTTGCTAAATTGAATAGTGAAATTGAAAGTTTAAAAAGTGGCGTGTTTTACTTCATTAAATCATTGGATGACACTTCGGTTCAGGCTAGTAAATTTTATATTTTAATACTTGGTTATCTTCAAGATATTGCGCAATCAATTAGCTATATTTCTAAGTCTACTTACAACCATGTTAACAATAATCATAAAAATCTTAAAAAGCCACAGCTAAAAGATTTAAAACATATTGATAACAAATTAAGTGACTTACTTCAAGTCATAAGCGATGCTTTTGAGTCTAAACACTTTGATAATTTAGATCAAATTTTAATCGGTAAAAAAGAGCTTTTAAAAGAAGTATCTGAATCCATTGAAAGACAAGTCGAAAGAATTCGTACGTACGAAACTAGCCCGAAAAACACTACGTTATATTTTAGTATTTTATTAGAAACACAAGATTTAGTTTCTGGTTTAATTAACTTACTAGAAAACTATAACGAGTTTTATATTAGCACAAAAATGACAATTTAGTCATCAAGAAACATAAAATAAAAAACGCTCGAATTCAATTCGAGCGTTTTTTATTGGTCTTAATTCACTTCTATTTAAAAGAGTTTAAAACTTCACTTAAAAAATGATTTACATCTGCATTTTTAGTAAGTCCTAAACGAACTATTACAATTTCTTGCTCCGGAAGAATAAAAACATTTTGTCCCTGATATCCATTAAAAGAAAACATACTTCTAGGCACATCAGGATACCTTCCTCCATCATTTAACCAAATCTGAGCTCCATACCATCCATCTGAAGTTGGTGTTGGAGTAGTTGCATACTCTACCCAATCTTCATCAAACAGAAAATCTCCATCCCAGTTTCCATTATGTAAATACAAAAGTCCAAACTTAGCCCAATCTCTAGCCGTAGCCCAAGCATACGAAGAACCAACATAGTTTCCAGCCATATCCGTTTCAACAACCATTGAGTTCATTCCTATTTTATCAATCAATGCACTATACCAAAAATCTAAGTACTCTTGATGCGTTGTAAACTGCTTTCTTAAAATTCCAGATAATAAATTTGTAGTTCCTGAAGAGTAATTCCAGGACGCATTAGGGCTCCCAGTTAAAGGTTTATTTAATTGAATCTTGGTAACGTCATCAGTTAAAAACAACATCTTTGTAACATCAGAAATTGTGTTATAATCTTCATTCCATTCCAATCCGCTATTCATTTGTAATAAATTATGAATGGTAATAGCTTTTCTTTCATCGTCTTTCCATTCCTCAAAAGGAGCTCTATCATATACATTTAATTTCCCTTGACAATGAAGAATCCCAAATAAGGTACTCGTAATACTTTTTGTCATAGACCAACCAAGTAATAACGAGTTTTTATCGAAACCTTCATCATACTTTTCTACAATTATCTTGTCTTTATAAATAACAAGAACTGCTCTAGTTTTATTAGTATCATTAAACATTTCATTAACAGAAGCGTTTAACTTATCATAATTTATATTTGAAAAAATAGAATCTTTCGGTTCTGCATTTCCATAAGGAAACTCTGTAACAATATCTGGTTCGGTTCTTTTAGGTGTAGGCATGCTATTTTTATCAAATTGCACTCCGTCAACTAACAACAAACTACCAAACCCCTCTCTATATACCGATATACGATTCAATAAACCAAAAGCAGATGAATAAGCTATCTTAGTTTCTTCATCAATTCTATTTTCCGCTAAATGTATAGGAGAAAAATTAGTATCGGTACTATCGGTAAAAGCCAAATTTCGTTTTGCTAAAAAAACAGAAGAACCCGTCATTTTTGCAGAATAACCAGCAATAATGTTAAGTTTTGGATAATTGTAAAAAACAATTAAAAGTAATACGGTGAAAAGTAATAATAAACTTCTCTTTACTATTTTCATATGAAGTTGATTTTAAACAAATGTAAGAATTTAACTGTTTGATTGTTCGTTTAAGAACATAGCCTTATTTTTGTTATAAATTATTTTTCATGTTTGATATTCATAAAATCCGTGAAGATTTTCCAATCTTAAAAAGAGAGGTTCACGGGAAACCATTGATATATTTTGATAACGGGGCTACCTCACAAACGCCTAAACAAGTTATCGATACCATAGTTGATTATTATACTAACTATAACGCAAATATTCATCGTGGAGTACACACCTTAAGCCAAGAAGCCACAGATAAATATGAAGAAGCTCGTATTAAAATTCAGAAACATTTTAATGCAAAGCATTCTTACGAGATGATTTTAACAGCTGGAACCACCGAAAGTATTAATATAGTTGCCTCAGGATTTTCTTCTCTTTTAAAGAAAGGTGATGAAGTAATTGTGTCTGCTCTAGAACATCATTCTAACATCGTTCCTTGGCAAATGATGTGCGAAAAAACTGGAGCTACTTTAAAAGTATTACCTATGGATGAAGATGGTTCTTTACGAATGGATTTGTTTGATGAGCTATTAAACAGTAATACCAAATTAGTGTTTTGCAACCATGTTTCGAATGCTTTAGGAACCATAAATCCTATTGAAACAATTATTCATAGAGCTCATAAATTTGGGGCTTATGTTCTAATTGATGGCGCTCAGGCATGTCCTCATATAAAACCCGACGTTCAAGAATTAGATGTTGATTTTTATGTTGCTTCTGCTCATAAAATGTGTGGTCCTACTGGTGTGGGTGTTTTATATGGAAAAAAAGAACTGTTAGAATTATTACCTCCTTACCAAGGTGGAGGAGAAATGATAGAAACTGTTACGTTTGAAAAAACCACGTATGCTGGTTTACCTCATAAATTTGAAGCTGGAACACCAAATATATGTGGCGGAATTGCTTTTGGTGCTGCTATTGATTATATGAACTCTATTGGTTTTGAAGCTATACAACAAAGAGAAAACGAACTTTTAATATACGCTACCGAAGAGTTGAGTAAAATAGACGGACTTAAAATTTACGGTACAGCGAATAAAACTTCTGTTATATCGTTTAATATAGAGAATATTCATCCGTATGACATCGGAAGCATCTTAGATAAACTAGGAATAGCAGTAAGAACAGGACATCATTGCGCGCAACCTATTATGAACTTTTATAAAATTCCTGGTACTGTGAGAGCATCCTTATCATTTTATAATACTAAAGAAGAAATTGATGTATTAGTCAAAGCTGTTAATAGGGCAAAAATGATGTTAAGTTAAGCTTCTCTTTTAAGTCAAAAATTCAAAAAAAGGCATTGTTAAATTTATAAATTTCAATGCCTTTTTTTATTAAAATTACACAAAATAGCCTTTTTTTGTTTTAAAAAAAACATGAAAACTGACATTTTTTTTACATAAAAACACCTTTTAAGTCAATAATAATAAGGGATTGGTAAAAAAATTAACATTTTTTTAGAGATTTCGCTTTTGTATGTAAAAAAAAGTTATTTTTAGCATCACAAAATTTTAACATTATTACTAATTTATTTAAGCTATTTTAACATTAATGTTAAATTTTGTAAATGGGGAGAAAAAAATCATGCCCTTTGGTTTTTTTCACAATTATTAAATTTTAAATTTTACAAAATGAAAAAAGTTTTATTGAGCATCGCTGTTGTAGCTAGCTTACTAACTGGATGTCAAGATGAAAACTCAAGAGAGGATGTTACATTAACACAAGAAGCAGTCGTAGATATGAGCGACTTCTATGTACAAACTACCGATGAAACAGCAGGAAGAGGAGTAAATTCTCAATGTCAATCAATGAAGGTATTAAACCGTCAATTGAAAGAAAATCCTGGACTTTACAAACAAATGTACGACATAGAGTACAACACTAGAAAACTTATCGCTGCTAAAAAAGGAAACGGAAACGGCGGTGGTGGAAACACCGGTGGTGGCGGTGGAGGTACAACTCCTCCAACAGATGATGGTTTAGGAGTAATCAATATTCCTGTGTATGTACACGTTGTATATTCTAATTCGCAACAAAACATTTCTGATGCTCAAATAGCATCTCAAATGAATGTTTTAAACGATGATTTTAGAATGCAAAATGCTGATGCAAATAATACTCCAGCAGAATTTGCTGCTGTAGCTGCTGATACAGAAATTACTTTTTCTTTAGCAGGTACTTTCAGATATGCTGACTCTAGAAGTTCATGGGGAACTAACGATGCTGTTAAAGCTGCTTACCCTCCAGTTTCACCTTCAACTCACTTAAATATTTGGGTGTGTAACATTGGTGGAGGAATTTTAGGATATGCACAATTCCCTGGAGGTAACTCTTCTACAGATGGTGTAGTATGTTCTCCTCAGTACTTTGGTACTACTGGATACGTACAAGCTCCATTTAACAAAGGACGTACTATGACTCACGAAGTTGGTCACTACTTAAACTTACGTCACATTTGGGGAGACGGTAGATGTCGTCAAGATGATTTCGTATCTGATACTCCAACTTCAGACGGACCTAACTATGGTTGTCCTAGCTATCCAACTGTAAATTGTCGTTCTACTGACATGACTATGAACTATATGGATTATACTGATGATGCTTGTATGAGTTTATTCTCTCAAGGTCAAAAAGCAAGAATGAGAGCTACATTCCAATCTGGAGGTGGTAGAGCTTCGATCTTAAACTAATAAACACACAATTATTATTTATATTAACCTAAGTAGTTCATAAGTAAAAATATTATTTATGAACTTCTTCTCAAAAAGCCCTTACAAATGAGAAAAATAGTTTTATATATTGTAGCAGCTGCAACTTTATTAATAGGTTGCCAAAACAACGAAACTGAACAACCAGTAGAAACTAATGACGAAGTTGTTGCTCAAAAAAATGCTAAGCAATGTTTTACAATGGACAAGTTAAATGAAAATTTAGCGCTAGATCCTAGTTTAGCAGGAAAAATGGCTAGTATTGAAGAACAAACTTTTAAATTCATTTCAGAAAATGAAAATCTTCAAGGTAGATTAGTTAATGGAAAAATTCAAATTCCTGTAGTTTTCCATGTAATTTACAACAGAGCTAGTGAAAATTTACCTTTATCTGTTTTACAAGATCAGATTGCAGCGTTAAACGAAGACTTTAACTTACAAAATCCAAACAGAGGTGCTATGCCAGCTGAATTTGCAGCTGTAGAAGCAAATGTTGGTATTGACTTTGTTATTGAAGATGTAATTAGAGTTAACAGCAGAAAAAGAAGCTGGAGACCAGATGACTCTATGAAGTTTACTTCAAGCGGAGGTAGCAATGTAGTTAACCCACAAGAGTTCTTAAACATCTGGATTGTTAACGACATGCCTTACAGAGGAGGTACTATCTTAGGATATGCTCAATTTCCAGGAGGAAGTTGGTCTACTGACGGTGTAGTATTAGGAAGTAGATTTGTTGGTAGAACTGATAGAACAGCTACTCATGAAGTTGGTCACTGGTTAAACTTACGTCACATTTGGGGTGACGGTGGTTGTGGTGCTTCTGATTTTGTTGCTGATACTCCAGATGCTGCAGGACCAAGTAGAGGTTGTCCAACTTACCCAACTGTTGAGTGTGGTACAACTAACATGACTATGAACTTTATGGATTATTCTTCTGATAGCTGTATGTATATGTTTACAAACGGTCAAAAAGCAAGAATGGATGCAGTTTTTGCAGCTGGTGGATTTAGAGCTACAATGGCTGATTAATCGCACAATTGAAAATTATTATATTTATAAGCGCCATAATTCATGGCGCTTTTTTAATTAAAAAAACATGAAAACAGTTATCACTTTAGTAATTATTTTAAGTTCTTTAAGCTGTGTTTCACAGAAAAAAAATCAGAATGAGACCATTAAAGAAATAGAATTTAGTGCTCAAACAAGAGGAGCAATGGAAAATATTAAATTAGTTGATCAAAATCTTGAATATAAAACATACAACGAAACAAAAACTATTGTATTAAGTAATGAACAAACAAATAAACTATTTGATCTTATAAAAAAAATACAATTAGCTAAAATTCCTGAATTTAAAGCTTCTTCAGAGAATAGAGCTTCCGACAGAGCTATGCATGCAACTTTTAGTATAAAAACTGATAAAACAACGTATATTTCAGCTCAATTCGATGATAATAAT
Source organism: Tenacibaculum skagerrakense (assembly GCF_004345825.1). Lineage (GTDB taxonomy): Bacteria > Bacteroidota > Bacteroidia > Flavobacteriales > Flavobacteriaceae > Polaribacter > Polaribacter skagerrakensis. The sequence continues at coordinate 398,413 of NZ_SLXM01000001.1, read as the reverse complement.
CCACCAAAGGAATTAAAAGAAATTATAGAACTATTTAGACAATTCGTTAATTAAAGCGAATTTACTTTCTTCCAAAATCTGCTGGAATTTCACCCCAAACTTTGGTTTCCCATTTTAAAATAGGGTTAGAATATTTGTTTTCCTGTAACCATTTCTCTGCTCTTTTAATAAGATTAAGGAGATCGCTATTTTCTTTATCAAAAACAACATTAGTTCTACACTGTTTCTTTTGAACCCAACTCATTGCAATTTTTGAATCAGTGTAAATGGGATAAGTATCTAATTTTTTCTGCTTCAAAAAGGCTAATCCATGAACAATAGCTAAAAACTCTCCTATATTATTAGTTCCTTTTTTAAAGGGACCTTGTATAAAGATTTGCTTTTTTGATTTGGTATCCACTCCCCTATACTCCATAATACCAGGATTTCCTGCACATGCAGCATCAACTGATAAACTTGTGAGGATAGGTTTACCATATTTTTCAAGCTCTTTTTTTGATAGAACTTCTTTCTTGGTATTTACTCCTTTATAGTCGTTATACATTTTCTTGAATGCTATTTTAGCCTCACTTTCACTTAAAAATGATTTATACTGAGCTCCTTCAAAACCATTAATTTGTTTTTTACATTCTTCCCATGAAGTGTAAACACCTGGCTTTTTTCCTTTCCAGACGACGTAATATTTAGTCTTCTTAGCCAATTTTATCTTCTAAAATAACTTTTTCAACAACCTCTGGAAAGAATTTATATTCCAACTCATGTACCTTATTTGCAATATCTTCAGGTGTATCATCGAAAGTAACTGGTGTTTTTGCTTGAAAAATAATAGCACCTTCATCATAATTTTCATTAACAAAGTGAATTGTTATCCCTGTTTCCAGTTCTAAATTCTCTTTTACAGCCTTATGGACATTCATCCCATACATGCCTTTTCCACCATATTTAGGTAACAATGCTGGGTGAATATTGATAATTTTATTCGGAAATGCTTCAACAATTTTACTAGGAACCCTCCATAAAAAACCTGCTAAGACAATATAATCTGCTTCATTTTTAAGGAAATTTAAAACTTCATCTGATTTAGAAAACTCAGACCTGTCAAAAGCTAATGTTTTGATATTTAGTTTTTTACATCTATCCAAAACTTTGGCATGCTGGTTGTTAGTAAGCACATGAGTAACATCAATAGATTTTTTAGTTTGAAAAAACCTTATAATATTTTCGGCATTACTTCCAGAGCCAGAAGCAAAAATTACAATTCGTTTCATAATCTACAACACTATATAGTTACTGCAAAAAAACAATAATTATTAACATCTGTGTGGTCTTAAGAAAAGATTTTTTTATTTTAGACCCCACATTTTCGGGCAAAAATTAGAATTAAAACCTAAGATTTGTATTTTTGCCTCGATTTTAAATTTAAAAATTAAAAAATTATGTCAGACATTGCATCAAGAGTAAAAGCAATTATCGTTGATAAATTAGGAGTAGACGATAACGAAGTAACTAACGAAGCAAGCTTCACTAACGATTTAGGAGCAGATTCTTTAGACACTGTTGAGTTAATCATGGAATTTGAAAAGGAATTCGATATTCAAATCCCAGACGATCAAGCGGAGAACATTGCTACAGTTGGTCAAGCAATAAGCTATATTGAAGAAGCTAAAAAGTAAGGATATATGCAATTAAAACGAGTTGTTATAACTGGACTTGGCGCATTAACGCCAATAGGAAATAATATTGAAGAATATTGGAATGGCTTAGTTAACGGAGTTAGCGGCGCAGCCCCTATTACATATTTTGATGCTGCCAAGTTCAAAACTCGTTTCGCTTGTGAACTGAAAAACTTCGATGTAAAAGATTACATCGATAGAAAAGAGTCTAGAAGAATGGACAGGTTTACTCAGTATGCCTTAATTGCTTCTGATGAAGCGATTAAAGACGCTGAATTAAATCTTGATTCTGTTGACAAACTTAGAGTTGGAGTAATTTGGGGTGCCGGAATTGGTGGTTTAGAAACTTTTCAAGACGAAGTTTTAAACTATGCAAAAGGTGACGGAAGCCCTAGATTTAATCCTTTCTTTATCCCTAAAATGATTGCTGATATAGCTCCTGGACATATTTCTATAAAACATGGATTTATGGGACCAAACTATACAACTGTATCGGCTTGTGCATCTTCTGCCAATGCTTTAATTGACGCTCTTAACTACATTCGACTAGGTCATTGTGACGTAATCGTATCAGGAGGTAGTGAAGCAGCTGTTACAATTGCTGGTATGGGTGGTTTTAATGCAATGCATGCTTTATCTACTAGAAATGATAATCCAGAAGTAGCTTCAAGACCTTTTGATGCTGAAAGAGATGGTTTTGTTTTAGGTGAAGGTGCTGGAGCATTAATTTTAGAAGAGTATGAACACGCTAAAGCAAGAGGCGCTAAAATTTATGCTGAGGTTATCGGTGGTGGTTTATCTTCTGATGCGCATCACATGACTGCTCCTCACCCTGATGGTTTAGGAGTAATAGCAGTAATGAAGAACTGTTTAGAAAACGCAGGAATTAAACCTGAAGAAGTTGACCATATTAACACGCATGGTACATCTACACCTTTAGGTGACGTTGCTGAGTTGAAAGCAATTTCAGAAGTTTTTGGTGATCATGCTAAAAACATAAATATCAATTCTACAAAATCTATGACAGGCCATTTACTTGGTGCTGCTGGTGCAATAGAAGCCGTTGCTTCTATTTTAGCCATGAAACATGGAATTGTTCCTCCAACTATTAATCATTCTACTAAGGATGAAAATATAAATCCTGACTTAAACTTAACACTAAATAAACCTCAAAAGAGAGATATTAAAGTTGCAATGAGTAACACATTTGGATTTGGAGGCCATAATGCCTGTATAGCTTTTAGAAAGTTAGATTAATTAAGCTTATTATATGAATTTTCTTCGCAAAATAGTTAATCCCAAAACTAAAGAGGACGAAGAATTTTATTACGATTTAAAAGCACTGCTTAATTTTAAGCCTATAAAACTTTTTCACTACAAAAAAGCTTTTATTCATCGTTCTCTTAAAATGACGGACAGTAAAGGCAAACCTATAAATTATGAACGTTTAGAGTTTTTAGGTGATGCAATTCTAGGCTCTGTTATTGCTTCTTTTTTGTATAAAGAAGCTCCTAAAGGAGATGAAGGCTACTTAACCCAAATGCGATCTAAGGTAGTTAGTAGAGAAAGTTTGAATAAATTAGGAAAAGATCTCGACTTAATTCGGTTTGTTCAAAGCAACATTAACCAAAATCAAATTGGAGAAAATATTCATGGTAATATTTTTGAAGCACTAGTGGGCGCAATTTATTTAGATAGAGGTTATAATTATTGTCATCAATTTATATATGACCAGGTAATTATACCTTATGTAGATTTACAAAAGCTTGAAAATAAAATATCTAGCTATAAAGGCTATATTATCGAATGGTGTCAAAAAACAAAAAGGAAATATGTTTTTGAGAGTTTTGAAGATACCGGAAGACAAGTTCAAAAACATTTCAGTGTAATTGTTTACATTGATGGGCAAAAAATTGCAAAAGGAAGAGCAACTTCAAAGAAAAAAGCAGAAGAAATGGCTGCTAAAAGAGTCTATTATTCTTTTCAAAATGAAATTAATGATACTGAATAGCTAGAATCGAAATCGTTTTCGTTTTTTTCACAACATCTTATCATTACATTCTTTAACTTAGCATATTAGTAATTTAAACGGTTTATGCAAGTTCACACGGTAAGTTTAGAGGATTTTTCTTGTGCTGATTATCATATTTTAGGCATTCATAGTGCTCTTGAAGATTATCAACTGGCTTATCTATTGAATTCGTTTTTAAGGGTTCATTTTAAACGCTGTGAAAACGACATTGATTTAAAGACCAAAACCAGCGAATCCTTTTTCCCACTGTATGAATTTACAGATGATTACAATGATAACGTTTGGTATTTAATTTCAAATGTTTATAAAACAAATAGTAAAGATCCTTTTAATGGTTTATTTGCCGAAAGTGAAACCCGATCGTATTTAATTCCTGAAAAAAAGAAAGTAGATTATTTCTTAAAAATAGAAGGAGAATTTACTGAGAATAAAATAGAAAACATAAAAGGAGTAATCCATCAAATACCTGGTGTAATTACTTCATACAATATTGATACAAACACACTAAAATCTAAAGAATTTTTAATTTTTTAACCTATGCCACATAACAAAAAAACAAAGATCGTAGCAACACTAGGTCCTGCAACTAACACCAAAGAAATCCTTGCCGAAATGGGAGCTGCTGGTGTAAATGTATTTAGGATTAATTTTTCTCATGCAGACTATGATGTTGTTAAAGAAAGAATACGTCAGATTAGAGAGATTAATGAAGAGAGAGGCTATAACGTTGCGATTTTAGCCGATTTACAGGGTCCAAAGCTACGCGTTGGAGTTATGGAGGATGGCGTAGAAGTTAAAGCTGGAAACACTTTTATTTTCACTACTGAAGAATGTATTGGAACTGAGGAAAGAGCATACATGACATACCAACAATTTCCAAGAGACGTAAAAGCTGGTGAGAATATTCTTGTAGATGATGGTAAACTTCAATTTGAAGTAATTTCAACTGATAAAAGTAAAGAAGTAATTACAAAAGTGATTGTTGGTGGACCTTTAAAATCTAAAAAAGGAGTAAATCTACCTAATACAAATATTTCTTTACCTGCATTAACTGAAAAAGATAAAAAAGACGTTGTATTTGCCTTAAAACAAGAGGTAGATTGGATTGCTCTATCTTTTGTGAGAAATCCAGAAGATTTAAGAATGTTACGTGATTTAATCAAACAAAAATCACGTTACAGAGTACCTGTAATAGCAAAAATTGAAAAACCTGAAGCTGTTGAAAATATTGATGCATTGATTCCTTATTGTGATGGTTTGATGGTTGCAAGAGGAGATTTAGGTGTTGAAGTACCTATGCAAGATGTTCCTTTGATTCAGAAAATGCTTGTTAGACGTGCTAAAAAAGCTAGAATACCTGTAATTATAGCTACTCAAATGATGGAAACTATGATTGAAAACAGTGTTCCTACGAGGGCTGAAGTTAATGATGTTGCCAATTCTATAATGGATGGTGCTGACGCTGTTATGCTTTCTGGAGAAACTTCAGTTGGTAAACACCCTGTAAGAGTTATTCAAAAAATGACTGAGATTATTGGAAGTGTTGAGTTTTCTGATCTAATTAAAGTACCAATAGAGGCACCTCATATTAGAACCAATCGCTTTATCACCAAATCTGTATGTTACCATGCTGCTTTAATGGCTGATGATATTAAAGCTTCGGCTATTTCTACGTTAACAAATAGTGGTTATACAGCTTTTCAAATATCTGCTTGGAGACCTAAATCCCATGTTATTGCATTTTCATCTGAAAGACGCATTTTAGGTAAGCTAAATTTATTGTGGGGTGTAAGAGCCTTCTATTACGATAGAGAACTGAACACAGACGACACTATTAAAGATTTAAATGAAATCATCAAAGAAAAAGGATTTGTTAAATCAGGTGAGTATGTTATTAATTTAAGTTCAATGCCTGTAGAAGAAAAAGGTATGGTTAACACTCTTAGAGTATCTCAGATAGATTAACAATAAATAACTAAATAAAAAGGCCCGTAAAATTTTTACGGGCCTTTCATTTAATATCTAAAAAAATTTTTTTAGTCAGCAAGTATAATTGCTTTATTATCTTTCATCTCAAGTGTTCCTGAGTTAATAGTAAAACTTAACTTACCATCATTTTCTTTATTGAATCTATTTTGAAACTTTTCATCAATTGAAGCATTTGCAGCATCAACTCTTACTTTTCCAGAAGTCAATACAGAAACAATAGGTGCGTGATTATTTAAAATTTGGAATTCTCCATTAATACCAGGCACTGCTACTGATGTTACATCAGAAGAAAAGATTACTGCTTCAGGTGTTACGATTTCTAAAAACATTATCTAAATTGTTTTTATTAATTATTATGCTTCAGCTAACATTTTCTCACCAGCCTCAATAGCATCTTGAATAGATCCTCTTAAGTTGAATGCAGCTTCTGGATACTTATCTAACTCACCATCCATAATCATGTTGAATCCTTTAATTGTGTCTTTAATATCAACTAGAACACCAGGAATTCCTGTAAATTGCTCAGCAACATGGAATGGTTGTGATAAGAAACGTTGAACACGTCGTGCTCTGTGAACTACTAATTTATCTTCTTCAGATAATTCTTCCATACCTAAAATTGCGATAATATCTTGTAATTCTTTATAACGTTGTAATAATTCTTTTACTCTTTGTGCACAGTTATAGTGCTCGTCTCCTAAGATATCTGGAGTTAAAATTCTTGATGTAGAATCTAACGGATCTACTGCAGGGTAAATACCTAGCTCTGCAATCTTACGAGATAATACAGTAGTAGCATCTAAATGAGCAAACGTAGTTGCTGGTGCTGGATCCGTTAAATCATCAGCAGGTACATAAACTGCTTGTACTGATGTAATAGAACCTTTTTTAGTAGAAGTAATACGCTCTTGCATTGCTCCCATCTCTGTTGCTAACGTTGGTTGGTATCCTACTGCAGATGGCATACGACCTAATAAAGCTGATACTTCAGAACCTGCTTGTGTAAAACGGAAAATATTATCAACGAAGAATAATACATCTTTACCTTGATCTTCCCCTGCTCCATCACGGAAATACTCAGCAATTGTTAATCCTGATAACGCAACTCTTGCACGTGCTCCAGGTGGCTCATTCATTTGTCCGAATACGAAAGTAGCTTTAGAATCTCTCATAGTATTTTTCTCTACTTTTGATAAATCCCATCCACCTTCTTCCATTGAGTGCATAAAATCATCTCCGTATTTAATAATACCTGATTCTAACATCTCACGTAATAAATCATTTCCTTCACGAGTTCTCTCTCCAACTCCTGCAAATACAGATAAACCTCCGTGCCCTTTTGCAATGTTATTAATTAACTCCTGAATTAATACTGTTTTACCTACACCAGCACCACCGAACAATCCAATTTTTCCTCCTTTTGCATAAGGTTCAATTAAATCGATAACTTTAATACCAGTAAATAAAACTTCAGTAGAAGTAGATAATTCTTCGAATTTAGGAGCTTGACGGTGAATTGGCAATCCATTTGCACCTTCTTTTGGTAAATTCCCTAAACCATCGATAGCTTCTCCTGTTACATTAAATAAACGTCCATAGATATCCTCTCCGATTGGCATTTGAATTGGATTACCTGTAGCTACTACCTCTTGACCTCTTTTAAGACCATCAGTAGCATCCATTGAGATTGTACGAACAGTATCTTCACCAATATGTTGTTGAACTTCTAAAACTAATGTAGATCCATCTGCTTTTTTTATCTCTAACGAATCATAAATATTTGGTAATTCAGCATTTTCTGTATTGAACTCAACATCGATAACTGGACCAATAATTTGAGAAACTTTACCTGTTATTGTAGACATTACTTTCTGTAATTTAGTTATTGTATTTATTAAGTGATGTTTATCCCACTTTTCAGAGCGCAAAGGTAATTTTTTTATGACAATATAAAAAGTCTTTGTATATTTTTTTTAAAAAAGAAGAAAGCCTTGCGAATGCAAGGCTTTCTTTAATCTATTTTTGGGTATCGATTACTTCTTTAAGTTAATCTCTACACGTCTGTTTTGTGCTCTACCAGCTCTAGTTTTGTTAGTAGCGATTGGGTAATCTTCACCTAATCCAACTGAACTTAATCTGCTTGCAGGAATTCCTCCTTTACCAGTTAAATAATCTAAAACAGCTTTAGCTCTTCTCTCAGATAATTTTTGGTTATTAGCAGCAGCTCCTTGGCTATCAGTGTGACCTTCGATGTTGAAGTTAGCATCTGGATATTCTTTCATGATTCCAGCAATTAAATCTAACTTTCCAGTTACACCTGGTCTGAATGAATCTCTACCAGAGTTGAAGTAGATAGCTCTAGCGAACTCGTCTAATTTCTTCTTAGCCTCTTCAGTAATTACTGGCTTAGGCTCTGGACATCCTTGTCTTGAAGCAACACCAGGAACATCTGGACACTTATCTACGTTATCTTTAACACCATCGTTATCTTTATCTCCCCAAGGACATCCTCCGTTTTCAGCAGGACCAGCCTCGTTTGGACAGTTATCTTTGTTATCAGCGATACCATCACCGTCAGCATCTGGACAACCATTCATAGCTTTAGTACCAGCTTCGTTTGGACAAGCATCATCTTTATCAGCAATACCGTCACCATCAGCATCTGGACAACCGTTTAATGCAGCAACACCAGCTTCGTTTGGACAAGCATCATCAGAATCTTTGATACCATCACCATCAGCATCTGGACATCCGTTGAATTCTTTTAAACCAGCAACCTCTGGACAAGCGTCGTTCTTATCATAAACACCATCTCCATCAGTATCTTTTCCACCGAAACGGAAAACTAAACCAAGAGAGTGTTGGAAATGATCTTGTACTTTGTCAGCAAATTCTTTCTTAGCTCCAGTTTGGAAGTTAACACCAATGTTATCATTAAACCAAACATTGAAACCAGCACCTACGTTTAATGTACCTTCACTACCTTCAACAAAGTTACCAGCTTCCATTCTTCCGAAATCAACAAAACCTCCACCTACGTATACATAAGGATCCCACCATGCAGTGTCTCCGAATAAGTGGTTTAAATCCCATTTTGCGATTAAATCAACAGCCCAGTAAAGCTCATCGATATCTTCTTCTGAAGCGTAAGTTTTAACTTTGTTTATAGACCCTGCTAACTGTAAAGAAAACCCATCATTTAAGTATCTATCAATACTAATTCTTGAAATTGAAGGTAAAGTATTATCTGCCCACTCTCCAGTTCCTATATAATCTTTCATATAGTCACCAAATTCAGATGGAATTCTCACATCAACAGTGTTAATACCGAAACCTACAGCCCAAGGGTTGTTTTCGTCTTGTGCGTTAACGTTACCAAACGTTAAGAACGCAACCATAGCTAACATAGCTAATTTTAATTGTTTCATTATCAAAAATTTAAATTAAAAGTTCGTTTATATATAACGCAAATGTAAGTTCTTAAAACTTATTTACAAAAGCAAATCTACAAAAACTTATAAAAAAAACAAGTTTTTATCCTCCGAATTACTAAATTACGTTTAACTCTTTTCCTACTTTAATGAATGCTTTTATCGCTTTGTCAAGATGTTCTTTGTCGTGAGCCGCAGACAATTGCACTCGTATCCTAGCTTGTTCTTTAGGAACTACTGGGTAAAAGAAGCCAATTACGTAAATCCCTTCTTCCAATAATTTATTGGCCATTACTTGAGAAAGCTTTGCATCATATAACATTACTGGAACAATTGCAGCATCTGCCCCTACTAAATCAAAACCTGCCTTCTCCATTTCTGACCTAAAGTAGTTTGTATTCCACTCTAGTTTATCTCTCAATGATGTATCATTCGACAATAAATCAAACACCTTCAAAGAAGCTCCAACTATTGCTGGGGCTAATGAATTCGAAAATAAATACGGTCTTGAACGTTGGCGTAAAATTTCTATAATTTCCTTTTTCCCTGTGGTATAGCCTCCCATCGCTCCTCCTAATGCTTTTCCTAGAGTTCCTGTAACTATATCTACTCTACCTAGTACATTTTTTAACTCTAAAGTACCTCTACCAGTAGCTCCAATAAAACCAGCTGCATGACATTCATCTACCATAACCATAGCATCATATTTTTCTGCTAAATCACAAATCTCATCGAGTTTAGCTACGATACCATCCATAGAGAAAACTCCATCTGTAACTATTATTTTGAACCTATGATTTTGTTTGTTTGCTTCGATTAATTGCTCTTCTAAAGAACTCATATCGTTATTATTATATCGATAACGAGCTGCTTTACACAAACGAACACCATCAATAATAGAAGCATGATTTAAACTATCTGATATAATTGCATCGTCTTTTGACAATAATGGTTCAAATACTCCTCCGTTAGCATCAAAAGCTGCTGCATACAAAATAGTATCTTCTGTTTGGTAAAACTCTGCAATTTTAGCTTCTAATTGTTTGTGTATATCTTGAGTTCCGCAGATAAAACGAACTGAAGACATTCCAAAACCATGAGTATCCATAACATCCTTTGCTGCCTGAATAACCTCTTTGTTATTAGATAAACCTAAATAATTATTTGCGCAAAAGTTAATTACTTCTTCTCCTGTAGAAATTTTAATAACAGCATCTTGAGAAGATGTTATGATTCTTTCACTTTTATATAATCCAGCATCTTTTATATCCTGAATCTCTTTTTGTAAATGTTCTTTGATTTTTCCGTACATATTTAGTTTGTTTGCTGGGTAAAATTAGTCAATTTCTTTAACTAACACAGTATCGTTTAAATAGACTAATATTTTTTTCTCGATTTTAAAACCCAAATTATGAAGTTCTTGAGCATACAAATTTAACTGGTTTAAATGTGCATCATTTTCAATTCCAGTTTTGTAATCAATTATTGTTATTTTATCTTCCTTAAAAATTAATCTATCTGGGATAATTAAAGCGTTCGTTACTGTTATTATTTCTTTTTCATTATACACCTTAACTCCTTCAGAAAAATAGCCCCTTAATAAATCGTGTTGAACAACCTTTTTTAGTAACTTTTGTATCTGATTTAGTAATTTCACAGAGGAATCTCCTCGTAATTCATAATAACTAATTACTTTTTCTATATCTGCTTCTACATAAATTTGTGAGAGAATTTCATGCACTAAATTTCCATACTGAATTGATTTTTCCTGACTAATATCCCACAACTTAGAATCACTTGGCAGTAATTTTATATTGTGATGTTGCCAAGGTATACTGATGAATTTTTCTTGAATTTCAACTTGCTGTTCTTTTTTTTCCTTCTCACTAACTCTTGCAACATCTCCAAAAGTATATTCTAACTTACCTTCTTCCCACAAACCAGCTTTTTTTAAGAACGAAATAAATATCCCTGAATAGAAGTTGGTGTTTTCGCCTGATTTAGAAATTTTATTCTCCGTAATTACATGAAGTTGTTCTACTGCTCTAGTTAGCGCTACATATAATAAGTTTAAATTATCTAATTCCAGTTCTTCAATCTGTTGTTGATACATTTCAACACCACGCTGACTAATAGTATTTAGCGATTTATTAAAATCGATTAATAGCTCTTTAAAGTTCTCAAATGTTGGAGGTAAATCATCAAACCATACTTTAGGCTTTACCTGTCTGTATACATCCAAATCGTAAGGAAAAACTACCACTGGAAACTCCAATCCTTTAGATTTATGAATGGTCATAATATGAACCGCATCTGCATCTTCAGAAGTAACAATACTTAATGTATCTTTTTTTTGATTCCAGAATTCTATAAATTCATGAATATCTTTTCCTTTGTTTTGTTGATCTAACACAACATCTAGAAAAAACTGCACATATGCATTAGACCTTGTTATCAGTTTAAAACTTCGAATAATATATTCAATCTTTTCGTAGGTTGGTAATTCTAAATAAATGTTCAAATTAAAATCTACGCCAAACAACTTTAATTTCTCAAAGAAATCAAAAATTTCTTCTTTAATAAGACCTTCATAAAAATCATGCGCTTCTTTTGAAATAGAAAGATGATGTTTTAAAAAATGTAAGATTTCAAACTTCTTTTCTTCATTATCTGACTGAATTATAAACTGAATTAAATCGACAATAAAAATTACTTTCTCATTGTTTTTTAGCAGTAACGTTTCTGAAGATATGATAGGAATTCCTTTTTCAGACAAATAATCTGCTACTATAATTCCCTCACTCTTTTTCCTAACTAAAACTGCAATTTCATTAAGTGCATACTGTTCCTTTAAATGAACTATTTTATCATACACTTTTTTAGGGTACTTTTCTTCCTCTACCGCTTTATCTTCTTCTTTTTCGAGAAAAGAAATGGTTACACATCCTCCTTTTTTATGATTTTGTAACTGTTTATTTCCTTCGACAAATAATTGTTGATAGTTTTGATTTCCGAAGAATGAGCTTACATGCTGAAAAAACAGGTTGTTAAAATTTACAATTTCAGAAAAACTTCGGTAATTGGTATCTAGTATGTTTACACTTTTACTAGCTTGAAAAATTACATGCTCCTCGCTACTCAAATCAATAAATTGCTCAGCTTTTCCACCTCTCCAACGATAAATAGCTTGTTTTGCATCTCCAACTAACAACAGACTACTATTTTCCTGCGCTAATGCATTGTCAATAAGCGGAACTAAATTTTCCCATTGCAATACAGAAGTATCTTGCATTTCGTCTATAAAATAATGCATAAAACGTTGACCAATTCTTTCGTAAATAAAAGGTGTTGGTTGATTTTTAATGTTGTCTGAAATCAATTGGTTGAATTCAGCATTTAATCGGATGTTATTTTCTTCTTTTAAGTTTTGTAATTCCGAATTTATAGAGTTCAGTACTGCAAGAGGAATCAAACTTTTTAAAGCCAAATTATTTAAAAGATAGACTCCATAATATTCTTCATATAATTTTTTTGATTCCAAGTACAATCGTTTAAAATCATCATACAAATCGTTTATGCTACCTTTCGCTTCACTACTCGCTTTTGCTGCGAACAAGTTTTTGTCTTGCTCAAAGTTCTTATTGATTCTCCCATCAAATTTTAAATCACCATCATTTAGAGACTTAAGCCTTAGTAATTTTTGAAAATGATTAGGAACCTCTCCTGAATAAGCAAAATCTGAAAACTCTAGGTTGTTGTTTTTTATCAATGATAATGCTTCTGTGGCAATTTCTGCAAACAATGATTCTATATGAGTATTTGATTGTACTAGTTTCGTTTTTAAGCCAAAAAAATCATTAATTGATTTATCTGCTAAATTTCTAAAATGTGTTACATCATTTTCATTCAATAAAACTTTAGAAAATTCTTTTAACTCATAACTAATGTCCCACGATTTATCTTCATCTATCTTAGACAAAGAAAAATCAATCAACAATTTTGTTAGTTCTTTATTAGTCCCAATCTTAGAAATTAATATATCTACAGCTTCATTCAGTAAAGAAACTGCATCCATTTCCACTTCAAAATTGAGTGTTAATCCTAAATCATGTGCAAAGTTCTTAATAATTTTATGGGTAAAACTATCAATAGTGGTAATAGAGAACGCAGAATAATTCTGTAAAATAGCATCTAATATTTTAGTACTTCTGTCTTTAATAGTTTCTCTATCTAAAGATGTTTCTTGAACTACTTGATTGACAATTTGATTAGGGACATCTTCTATTACATCTGCAAAAGATTTTAACACTCGTTCCTTCATTTCTCCAGCAGCCTTGTTAGTAAATGTAATCGCTAAAACTTTTTGAAAATAAAACACATCTGAAGATTGTAGTAACACCTTTAAATACTCTTTAACTAGCGTAAAAGTTTTTCCACTACCTGCAGATGCGTTAAATATTTGAAATGAAGGAATGTTGTGCACTACTGAATTTTTATGCAATTTAGGATTTTATATAAAAAACTCGGCTGTTTTAGAATCGACAATTTCCTTTATTCTGTTAAATACTTATGTAATTTCAAAATGACACGAGTTTTAAAGTATCTTCGTTTAACAAACAAACCTATTTAACTATTTAATGAGCAGTATCTTGAAAATTGGGATGGCGCAAATTGCACCTGTTTGGCTAAACAAGGAAAAAACAATTGAAAAAGTGAATTCCTATATAGTGAAAGCGGCTAAAGAATCATGCGATTTAGTAGTTTTTGGTGAAGGATTGCTACCAGGATATCCATTTTGGTTATCTATCACCAATGGCTCAGCGTTTAACTCTCCAATTCAAAAAGAGATACATGCTCATTATTTAAAAAATGCGATTACTATTGAAAAAGGTGATTTAAACAGTATTTGCAAAACCGCAAAAGAAAATTCAATTGCTATATATCTTGGTATTATTGAAAGAGCACAAAATCGAGGTGGACACAGTTTGTATTGCTCATTAGTATACATTGATAAAAACGGAGAAATTCAGTCGGTACATAGAAAACTACAACCTACTTATGAAGAACGTTTAACTTGGTCTCCTGGAGATGGTAATGGACTTAAAGTTCATCCATTAGGAGATTTCACAGTTGGAGGTTTAAATTGTTGGGAAAATTGGATGCCGTTACCAAGAACAGCCCTATATGCACAAGGAGAAAACTTACATATCGCCGTTTGGCCAGGAGCCGAAAAAAACACCTTTGACATTACTAAATTTATTGCAAAAGAAAGTCGATCTTTTGTAGTATCTGTGTCTGGATTTATGACTTTTGAAGATTTTCCAAAAGACACTCCTCATTATGATGTTATTATAAAAAATGCTCCAAAAATTTTAGCTAACGGTGGTTCTTGTATTGCTGGTCCCGATGGAGAATGGGTAATTCCGCCAGTTGTTGGAGAAGAAGGTTTGTTCACTGGAGAAGTAAACTATCAAAAAGTATTAGAAGAACGACATAATTTTGATTGTGTTGGTCATTATTCTAGACCAGATATAACTAAATTAACTATCAATAGAGAACGACAATCAATTATCGATTTTTCATGAGATTAAGAGAATTAAACACCGCGCTTTTATTAGTTGATATCCAAAAAGGATTTGACAATGAAGCCTATTGGGGAGGCAATAGAAACAACAAAGATGCAGAAGAAAAATGTGCTCAAATACTAGCTGAGTGGCGTAATTTAAATTTACCTATTTATCACATTCAACATAGTTCTCAGAACCCAAATTCATTGTTACATAAATCTCATCCTGGATTTGAAATTCAAGATGTTGTAAAACCATTATCCCACGAACCTGTAATTATAAAAGATGTAAATAGTGCCTTTATTGGAACCAATCTTGAAACTCTTTTAAAAGACAGAAATATCAAAAACGTTGTAATTGTTGGGTTAACTACCAATCATTGCATATCTACTACAACAAGAATGGCAGGAAACTTAGGGTTTGAAACCATTTTAGTTAGCGATGCAACTGCAACTTTTGATAGAAAAGGATTGAATGGAAAAATATTTTCATCAGAAACTATTCATCAAACTACCCTAGCAAACCTACATGAAGAATTTGCTGATGTAATTAGTACTATTGAATTGTTGAGTAGAGTTTAACATTCTTTTAAAACACATTGATGAAAAGAATTATATTTATTCTCATTGTAGTAATTTCTTTTGCTTGTAAAAGAGAAAAAACTAAACCTAAAGAACTTACTTTCGAAATTATTTCATCAGACTCTGTTTCATTAGGTTATAATCATCATATTCGTCTTTTCAAAAGCGAAAATGATAATAATAAATTTCTTCTCAATTATTCAACTAATAATACTTTAGAAACAACAGAATCTATCATCGACCTAACAAATGATGGAGAAATCATTAATAATTCCAAAGTTAACTTCAACAATTCACTCACTGATTATGTAAAATCTATTGATGGTTTTTATACAATAGAAACATTACGTGTAACGATGGGAAAAAGTTATACACATAATTATTTATGTAAGTACGACAATAAGTGGAATAAAATATGGGAAAAAGAATTAAAAACCACAAAGTTTCCAGCAGGTAATAGCTTTATTTATAATATAGAAGACAAAAAAATAATTTTAATTTCAGATGCTTATAATGGAAATCAATATGGACTTATTTTTGAACAATTTGATTTTAATGGTAACTTAATTTCAAGTATTTTCTATAAAGAATTAGGAAACCCATATTCTGTTACAAAAACTTCAGAAAACAATATTTTAATATCATCATTGGATGAAAAATCCGATTATCTTACTTTATTCTTGAGTAAAATTAATGGTGAAATTTTATGGAAATCAACTTTAAATGAATCTATAGTTCCTAAACAAATTAAACAGTTAAGGGATAACTCTTTTATTTTAATTGGAACGAAATATGTAAAAAACTCCAGAAAAATAATTGTAGTAGCTAAACTAAATAGTGATGGGAAAATTTTATGGAAAAAGGAACTAAGTAAACATTATTACGAAGAAGCAGGAAATTTTGTTATTCTAGATAATAATTATCTATTCTCAGCTTGTGTTAGTCTTTATAAAGACGGTGAAAGCTTTCCTTATATTTTCGAAATAAATAAAGATGGAAAGTTGATATCAGAAAAAAGATTTGATTTCGAATTATCAAATTCATCTACTCCATTAATAATCAAAAATAATAAATATCTTACTATGGTTTCTTTATATAGAGTAGTAGATTCCAATGATCCTTCTGACAACTATATTTCAATTAATAGAATTTCAAAGACCAATTAGTGAGGTTTAACCCAATCCAACATCCAAAGACATCATTACTATAAAACCACCTATAAAACCAAGTGTAGCAATATCAGTGTATTTATCTCTCTGAGTTTCGGGAATTACCTCTTCCACTACTACAAAAATCATTGCTCCTGCTGCAAATGCTAAGGCATAAGGTAAAATTGGAGTAAAAAACGAAACTGCCAACGCTCCTAATACACCAGCAAACGGTTCTACAATTGCCGATAATTGTCCATACCAAAAACTCTTTCTTCTACTAACTCCTTGTCTTCTTAATGGCATTGCTACTGCAAATCCCTCTGGAAAATTTTGAATTCCGATTCCAATAGCTAACGAAATTGCTGCAATAATCATTTCTGTTTGCTCTACGCCAACTAAAGTAGAAGCCGCTCCAAATAAAACTCCAACAGCTAAACCTTCAGGGATATTATGCAAGGTAATTGCTAAAACCAGTAGTGTAGTTTTATGCCAACTTGTTTTAACACCTTCAGCTTCATGCTCTTTAAAATTTATATGTAGATGTGGTAATAATTTATCCATACCAAATAATGCCAAAGCTCCTAATGCAAAACCAACCGCAGATGGTATTACCTTAACAAAACCTTCACCAGGACTATTATCTATTGCGGGAGATAACAAACTCCAAAAACTTGCTGCAACCATAACTCCTCCAGTAAACCCAAGCATTCCATCTAAAACTGCTCTGTTTAATTTTTTAAAGAAAAAAACCAAAGCTGCACCTAAAGCTGTTAAACCCCATGTAAATAAGGTTGCATACAAAGCTCCTTGAATAGGATGTTCTTTACAAAACTCAACTATTTGATCAAAAAAACTCATATTTTCTTAATGTATAAATTGCTTGCTATTTTATGTGAAATAGACAGCGGTTTGTTATTAATTTCTATTGTTAGCGAACCGTCAAATGGTTCAATATCTATGATTTTTATTTCTACTCCTAAGCCTATTCCTTGTTTGTCTAGAAACTTCAAGAAATCAGAAGAGCTATCATTAACTCCAACACAAACTCCTTTCACTCCTTTCTTTAAAACCGACAATAAGTTTTTTTCTATTTGATGAATGTTTCCTTCTTCATCTGGAATAGGATCACCATGAGGATCATGTTTTGGATACCCTAAAAAAGCATCCAATTCATTAATTAGTTTAGGTGATTTTATATGTTCTAATTGTTCTGCTACCTCGTGCACTTCATCCCAAGAAAAATTTAATTTCTCAACTAAAAAAACTTCCCATAATCGATGTTTTCTTATAATGCCTGTTGCTGTTTTTTTACCAAAGTCAGTCAATTTAACACCCTGATACTTTTTATAAACTACTACTTCTTTTTCAGATAGTTTTTTAATCATATCTGTAACAGAAGAAGCTTTGGTGTCTAGCTGATTTGCAATAGCATTGGTACTTATTCCTTTTTCAGAATTGTTTGCTAAATGATATATTGTTTTTATATAATTCTCTTCAGACTGTGAAAACATAATTGTATTTCTTACCTACAAACATACAAAATTTTGATTTATCAAATACATTTTTTAGTCTTGTCTAAAAATTAATTTATATTTGCATGAATTTTATTTTAGAATAAAGAAAAATGAAGTCTTTTCTACACGTATTTTTAGTATTTACAAGCGTTATTACTTTCGCTCAAACTGTTAAAGGAAAAGTTAGTTTTAAGGGAAAACCAATGGAATTTGTTTCTGTGTATTCAAAAGACAAATCAAAAGGAACTAGTACAAACGATGATGGAGACTTCATATTAGAGCTCAATCAAACGAAAGTAACCTTAGTTTTTCAAAGTATTGGTTTTAAAATTGTTGAAAAAGAAGTTGACTTAAGTAATTCAGAAATAACCACCATAAACATTGCACTCGAAGAAGATTTGCTAGGTTTAGACCAAGTTGTAGTGAGTGCTACACGATCTTATTTAAACAGAAAAGTAGCTCCAGTAATTGTTACTGTTACCGATGCAAAACTACTAGAAGCAACACAATCTGTTAGTTTATCTGAAGGATTAAACTTTCAACCTGGTTTACGCATGGAAACGAATTGTCAGAATTGCGGTTTTTCACAAGTTCGTATAAATGGATTAGATGGAGCATATTCACAAATTCTTGTAGATAGTCGTCCTATTTTTAGTGCTTTAAATGGTGTGTATGGTTTAGATCAAATTCCTGCAAATAGTATAGACCGCATTGAAGTAGTTCGCGGCGGTGGTTCTGCTTTATATGGTGCCAACGCTATTGCTGGTACTATCAATATTATTACAAAAGACCCTGTTGATAATACATTTCAAGTTGGTCAAAATGTATCTTTAATTAAAGGTGAAACATTAGACATAGCAACTACGGTAAATGGAACCGTTGTTAATGATGAGGCTTCTTCTGGATTAACATATTTCGGTATGTATAGAAATAGAAACCCTTATGATTATGATGGAGATACTTTTACCGAATTAACCAAGTTAGAATCGCAGACATTTGGATTTAAAGGATATATAAAGCCTTCAGACAATGCTAGATTAACAGCAGAATTTAGCTCTATAAGTGAATTCAGACGAGGAGGAAACAAACTGGGACTACAACCTTTTGAAAGTGATGTAGCTGAACAAATTGATTCTGATGTATTAACTGGAGGGCTTACATTTGAATCGTCAATTAACGAAGGAAAACAACATTTTTCGGCTTATGTATCTACCTCTCGCTCTAAGAATAAAAATTATTACGGCGGCGGTGAAGATTTAGTAGCTCAAAACGGGATTGTATTAGGTTTTGGAAATTCAAGAGATGAGACCTGGGTACTAGGATCTCAATACGCACATAAATTAGCTAATTTCTTGGGAGGTAAAGGAAATTTTACTGGAGGCTTTGAGTTTAAGTATGATAAAATGAAGGATGAAAAACCTGGTTTTAACGCTTTTGTTAATCAAACTTTAAGAACCTACGGAATTTATGCACAACAAGAATGGACTATAAACAAACAGTGGAAAGTTTTAGGAGGATTAAGAGCCGATATTCACAACTTAACAGATGAAAGTGTAATCTTTAATCCTCGTTTAAACATCATGTATTTTGCCAATGAAAATGCACGTTTTAGAGTTTCCTATGCAAAAGGATTTAGAGCTCCACAAGTATTTACTGAAGATTTACATGCTCAAATAGCTGCTGGAGAAGTACTAACTGTTCGTGTAGATCCTTCAACTTTAGTGTCTGAAACCTCTCATAGTTTTACTACCTCATTCGATTGGAATACATCCTTAACAAAAGGAGAGCTATCATTTACAATTGAAGCTTTTTACACAAAAATTGTAAATCCATTTATATTAGAACAATTAAATGATTTCATTTGGGAAAAGAGAAATGGAGATAATGCATATGTAAAAGGTTTTAATATTGAAACGAAATACGCTCCAAATGAAAAATGGATTTTACAAGCTGGTGCAACCATTCAAGAAGGAAAGTTTGACAAGCCTGTACAATGGTCTGATGACGCTACTATTTCCTTAGAAAATGCAGACAACTTTTTTAAATCTCCAAATATTTATGGAAACCTGATTGCTACATTTGCTCCAACTAAAAAATTTCAAAATAATATATCAGCAGTTTATACTGGCAGTATGTATGTGCCGCACTTAGCTGGTTTTATTTCTGAAGATACACTAGAGAAAACAAAAGACTTTTTCGAACTCAATGTAAAATCTTCCTACGATTTTTCTTTAGATAGCCATAATCATTCTCAGTTAAGAGTTAGCATAGGAGTACAAAATATTTTCGATAGTTATCAAAATGATTTAGATCAAGGCGCTGATAGAGATGCCAATTACATTTATGGCCCTTCAAGACCAAGGACTTATTTTCTTTCTTTAAAATTTTTAAATAACTAAACTATGTAGTACTTCTTCTTTCTTGTTAACATTCGCGAAACATTCAGGTAAGGATTCATAAACGTTATGGTAATGCAACTATAATCTACATCTAACTTTTACTTTACAAAATCTGTTCAATTTTGCGTCCAACAAGAATCACCAAGGATGAGAAAAATTTTAATATTAGCTTTAATAAGCTTCACTCAATTTATTTTCGCGCAAAATAAAGGTACTATAACAGGTACAGTTACTGATAAAGAAATGAGTAACGAGCCATTACCTTTTGCAAACGTATTTATTAAAGGTACTTCGATAGGAGGTAATACTGACATGGATGGTAAATATACTATTTCAGCAGCGCCTGGTAATTATACGTTAGTATTTAGTTTTGTGGGATATCAAACTGTAGAAAAGCCAGTTAAAGTAGAAGCAGGAAAAACAACCATTATCAACCAAGTAATGGCTGCTAGTGGTGGAGAGCAATTAAAAGAAGTGCAAATTAATGCTACTGTTAGTAAAGATAAAGAAACAGCTTTATTATTAGAGCAAAAGAAAGCTACAGTAATTAAAGAAAGTATTGGAGCACAAGAATTAGCTAAAAAAGGGGTTAGTGACGCTGCAGGAGCAGTTACTAAAATTTCTGGTGTATCTAAAGAAGAAGGTAATAGCAATGTTTATGTTCGTGGTTTAGGAGATAGATATTTAAATACTACCATGAATGGTTTAACATTACCTTCTAACAATGTTAACAAGAAAAATATTGACTTAAACTTATTCTCTTCTAACATTATTCAAAGCGTATCAATTAGTAAGGCTTACGCTTCTGAATTTTATGGAGATTTTGCTGCTGGTAATGTAAATATTACTTCAAAAGAATTTACAGGAAAAGAAATGTTTGAAGTTTCTGTGGGAAGTGGAGTTAATTCTCGCGCTGCTGGACAAAACTTTGTAAAAAGTGAAGGTACTGGTCAGTTTGGTTTTTACGGAAGATACGGAAGTAACCCTTTTGCTAGAGTATTATCTCACGGAATTGACCCAGTAGATGGAGGTGCTCCTATTGATGCTAACTTTGAAATAAGCGCTGGTAGAAGCTTCAACTTTGAAGATAATTCTAAATTAAGTTTATATGCTACAGCTTCTTTCGAAAGAGGTTTCGAATATAGAGAAGGACCTGCAGTAGATTTTATCACTGTATTTAAAAAGTCGTTCCCTAACTCAAAAGAATATCAATACTCTACAAAAACTACTGTTTTTGGTACAGCATTATACAAAATCAACGATAATAACAAATTGAAGTATACTTCAATGTTCTTAAACAATTCATCGGATGAAGTAGGTTACTATGGATTTAAAGGTTTAGGTGAAAACAGAGATGCTATCTTAAATACTGATGAAGGTTTTTATCAAATGAACGTTCAGTTCAACCAAGATTTAGTTTTTGTAAATCAATTAACTGGTGATCATAAATTCTATGAAAATGATGGTGATAAAACTCCTGAATTAGAAGTTACTTGGGGAATCGGTTATAACAACGTTTTTGCTCATGAACCAGATAGACGAAGAGTAAGTATTGAAAATTATCAGTTTTCTTTGGATAATGATCCAACTACTAACGCAACTTTCTACAACAATAACGTTTTTGATAACCAACGTTACTTCCAAAGAATTATTGACGAAGAATTAAATAGCCGTGTACAAATAACGTATAACGCGTCGGATGTTTTAGCTTTAAACTTCGGGTATAACGGAAGAATTAAAACTAGAGATTTTGAAAATATTCGTTACGGTTACAACTTTGTAAGTAATAATATTGAAGTAGACCCTAATAATATTGATTCGGTAATTAACTTAGAGAACACACAATTTTTCCAAAATCAACAAAACAAGTTATTCAATATCGAAGTATTCAACAAGATTCCAGGTTATGCTGATAGTAATTTCGTAAGCTTGCCAGGTACTAATGAAAACGAATATAACGGGCAATTAAGAATACATGCTTCTTATGTATCGGCTAACATTACTCCAAATGATAAATGGACTATCGTTCCTGGTGTTAGATTAGAATATTTAGATCAAAGAATCGATTACGATGTAATTAACATAAACCCTAATGATGCAGGATTTAGAAAAGTAAAGGAAGTATTCTTATTACCAAATTTAAATGTTAAGTATTCAGTTACCGACGATTCTAACTTACGTTTATCATATGCTAAAACGGTATCTGTTCCTGAATTTAAAGAAGTAGCACCTTTTGTTTACGAAGATGTAACAGAACGTATTGGAGGTAACTCTGACTTATTAAACGATCCTTCTTTTTCTGCAGTTCACAACTTAGATTTAAAGTATGAGTGGTTTATGTCAAGAGGAGAATTAGTATCGCTTACAGGATTCTACAAACAAATAAACGACCCTGTTAACTTAGTAATTGCTAATGATGCTACTGGAACTCAACGTTATTTTAGAACTGGAGATCAAGCAGAGGTGTTTGGTGCAGAATTAGAAGTTCGTAAGGCTTTAATTAAAAACGAAGATGATCAAACTCAATTAGGTTTTGGATTTAACTTTACCTATATGCATACGCAGCAGGATTTAAAATCTACTACTGGTTTATTTACTGCTACATTTAACAGAGATTCTGATGAGTTACAAGGAGCATCACCATACATTTTCAATGCTAATATTGATTATTCTCCTACTCAATTTGAAAACTTTAAACCTATTGCCAACTTAGTATTTTCTTATTTCTCAGATAGAATTTACGCATTAGGTTCTGGTACTGGAAACATTGTACAAAAAGGAGTGCCAACCTTAGATTTTGTTTGGAAAAACGAAATAGGTAAACACTTCGAAGTAAACTTTAGTGCTAAAAATTTATTAGACCCTGCGATCGAAAGAGTAAGAGAAATTCCAGGCTCTGATGATGTTACCCTTTCAAAATATAATAGAGGTATCAACTTAGGGTTAGGTCTTAAGTATAAATTTTAAACAGAAAATTAATATAACAAAACATATAAAAATTAAAATTAAAACAAATGAAAAATAATTTTTTACTAGGATTAGCTATTGCTGCGACGATCTTAACTTCATGTGGAGATGACGATACTGCTGATATCATTATTAACGATAATAGTGTTACAAATAATAACAACGGAGGTGGTACTACAAACCCTGACACTGATGTAGAATTAACAGGAGATATTGCTTCAAGCATAACTTTAGATGCTACATTAAACTATACAATTACTGGACCAACTATCGTAAAAGATGGAGCTACTTTAACAATTCCTGCTGGAATGGTAATCAAAGCTGCTGCAACTGGTGCTGATGTATATTTAGCTGTAGAGCAAGGTGGAAGAATTGTTGCTGAAGGTACTTCTTCTCAACCAATCGTTTTTACTTCTGCTTCTAACACTCCAAACGCTGGAGATTGGGGAGGTTTAATCCTTTTAGGAAAAGCACCTATTAACTCAGTAGATGGAACAACTACAACTACTGCTACTTCTGAAATCGCTTCTTTACCATATGGTGGAAACGAGCCAGCTGATAACTCAGGTACTTTACGTTATGTTCGTGTTGAGTATTCTGGAGGTAAAGCTGATGGACAATCTGAAAACAATGGTGTTTCTTTCTACGGTGTAGGAAACGGAACTATCGTTGATTATGTTCAAGTTTTTGAAGGAAAAGATGATGGATTCGAGTTTTTCGGAGGAACTGTAAATGCTAGTCATATTGCTGTATTAAATGCTCAAGATGATTCTATCGACTGGACTGAAGGTTATACTGGTACAATCACTGATGCTTACGTTAAGCACGGAGCTTCTCACGATAAAGGAATTGAAGCTGACGGATTTAACACTGACGTTGCAAACAACGGAGGATATTTCTCTAAGCCTACTGTAACTAACTTAACTATTATCGGTTTAGGTTCAGGAACTGGAAACGAAGCTGTTCGTTTAAGAGCTGGTACTCAAGGTATTTTTAACAACGTTTGGATTGAAGGTTTCGAAGAGGCTTTTGATTTAGATGGTGCTGATGCTGCTAACCCAACTGGTGCAGGAGTTTTAAGTGGAGATTTAGTTGTTAATTCAGTAATCTTTGCTGATGTTAACGTTAAAATGAAAAATGATACTGGAGAGACTTTCTCTGAATCAGATTTCTTAACTGAAGATGCTAACGCTACTGGTACTGATTTTGCTACTTGGGGAGCTGGATGGACTAGACAATAAGAAGAAAATAATTTTCTTTTAAAATAAAAAAACCGAGGTAATTACCTCGGTTTTTATTTTTTACACAATTAAAATAAATTATTTTGTAGCTATTTTAGTACTTTCTTTCCAAGATTGTACACTAGCTATAGTGTTGTTATCTCCGTAGTTAATTTCTTTTAGCTCATCTTTGGTCCAAATAAACCATTTTCCAACTTTCTTTCCTAAATTATAGTGAGCCATTACTGTTTTGTTACCCTTTTCATCATAACGATTCCATACTCCATGTAAAAGCTTGTTCTTGTAAAAACCTTCTTCTTTTACATTACCATTATCATAAAAGTGAGTTACTTTTATTAAATCTCCATTTTTCTCGTATTTTGGCTTTACTTCCTGTGCTTGAGCTATTCCTAAAAAAGCTATACAAGCTAAAACTAGTACTTTTTTCATATCGGACAACATTTTAATTGTTTACATTAACATTACAAATATAACTTATATTTTACTTTTATACAACTTTTTGGTAACATTAATTTAACATTGAAAGAATTATTGGGAAATCTACTCCTATAATGGTATATTTACCATACTTTATTATTAATCAATTAAATATCCAATTATGGCAGTAATGAAAGTTATTGAAGTTCTAGCGAACTCAGAAAAAAGTTGGGAAGATGCAACTCAAAAAGCTATTAAACAAGCTTCTAAATCAGTAAAAAACATCAAATCTGCATTTGTACAGTCTCAAAGTGTAGTTGTTAACAATGATGAAGTAGCTGAATTTAGAGTTAACCTAAAAATTACTTTCGAAGTAAAATAACTACTGTATACAAAATTAACTACTACTATAATTACATTTTTGCGATATGTTACATATCGCTTTTTTAATTCATTAATTTAATAAATCATACAAATAAAAATGGAAGAATACATTCTGGAATTTAAAGAAATCTTAATTCAATATGCACCTAAGGTAATTGCTGCTTTTATCTTGTTAATCATAGGTTTATGGGTAGTAAAATTAATTACTAGGGCAATTGATAAAGTCATGGATAAGAGAAATATTGAAACCTCTTTACAAGGATTTCTAATAAGCCTAATGGATTGGACATTAAAAATTTTCTTGTTTGTTACGATTGCTGGACAGTTAGGTCTAGAAACAACTTCTTTTGCTGCTATTATTGCTGCAGCAGGTTTAGCCGTTGGAATGGCTTTACAAGGTTCTCTATCTAATTTTGCGGGAGGCGCTTTAATAATGATTTTTAGACCTTTTAAAGTTGGAGATTACATAGAAGCGCAAGGACATCAAGGTTCAGTAAAAGAAATACAAATTTTTACTACAAAACTAAACACGCCAGATAATAAAGAAGTTATTTTGCCTAATGGAGCGCTTTCTAATGGAGCAATCACCAATTATTCTTCTGAGGATAAAAGAAGAGTAGATATTACTTTTGGTGTTTCATATGATGCAGATATTAAAGAAACAAAAGATGTGTTATATAATGTAATTAACAATACTCCATTTACATTAGAAGAACCGGCAACTCAAGTTGTTTTAGCAGAGTTAGCAGATAGTTCTATTAATTTTAAAACTAGAACATGGGTAAATTCTTCTGATTACTGGAATGCTTATTTTCACATCATAGAAAACACTAAAATTGCTTTAGATAAAGCTGGTATTGAAATACCATACCCACATAGTGTTGAAATACAAAAAGAAGGTTAAACCTTTTTATTTTCAGGAGTAACAATAAAATCTTTTAAATAAAAAGGTTCAAAATAAGCGACATCTTCGATGTCGTTTTTTTTGTACTTCTCATAACTCAACTTTGCCATTTGTACTGATGAAGGAAATTTATCCTTAATAAAGCTAAAATTAGGTCGTTTTAAGACTTCTTTACATTTTTCTGCGCCATCTCCTAGAAAAATAACATTAGCATCAGAAAACTCACTGAAAGAATTTTCATCAATTACTTCTGCGCGTATTTCTCTATGCTCTTCAAACTTATTATTATAAACTACAGAATATACTTCCATTCTTCTCGCATCTAACATTGGAATAATATATCCTGCCTCTGTATGAACTGAATGAGCAAGAGATAATAAAGTCTCTACTGAAATTAAAGGAATATTCAATGAAAAACACAAGCCTTTAGCAGCTGAAACTCCAATTCTTAATCCTGTGTAAGAACCAGGTCCTTTTCCTACAGCTATCGCATCAATAGAGTGAATATCAATATTTGATTCTTCAATAACTCCTAAAATGAATGGATGTAACTTTTCTGCATGTGAATAATTACCATCATTGATTTCTTTATAATGAAGTACTTCTCCATTTTTTGCAATGGAAACAGAACAATTTTTTGTAGAAGTTTCTATATTCAGTATAAGTGCCAAAATCTATTTTTTTTGCAAATATACGAAGGCTTATTCTTTTAAAAATTTAAAAACTTTTCCTGATTGATATAAAAACATTTCGTTTTGCTCAGGTTTAAACTCTATAACAATACCTGCTGTTTTAAAGGAAAAAGAAGTTTCTGAATCAGTCTTTAGTATAAAAGAAGATTGTCCTGTAGCTTGAGCAGATAATTGTCCATCTAGCACTTTAATAGTTATTTTTAAAGGCAAACTTTGAGACGCATACGTGCCAGAATATTTGTTCAATATCGTTTCCTCTATTTTTAACACCTTAAAATCTGGAATTTCAAAGTCAATACCATTAGCAGCACTTAATAAAGCAATAGATAAATTATTCATATCAAAGTCTGGAGATGATGCATTTGTTGTAGTTGCAATACCTATTTTTTGATCAGGAAAATACATTAAAATTGATTTAAAGCCATCAATTCCACCTCCATGACCAAAACCAAATTGATTACCAAAAGGATACTTAAAAATTCCCAATCCGTAACCATTATCTATGGTAGTCATCAACGCTAAATTTTTACTACTTATAAGTTTATTTGTAAAAAGAGCTTCCAAAAAAATCAATAAATCTGTAGGTGTAGACACAATAGCACCAGCACCTAAAGGAATAGACATATGAGTCTCTGGCATCTTGTTCCAGTTCTCATATAAATAATTATAAGAATTACATTCGTTATTCTCTAAGTTAATTTGTGAACCAACAAAGGTATTATTTAACTGTAATGGTTGTGTAATTTTCTCCTTTATTAAATCAGCGTATGGTTTTTTAAAAACATCTTCTACAATAAAAGTAAGTAACAAAAAGTTAGAATTACTGTAAGATGATTTAGTTCCAGGTTCAAAATCACTTTCATACTTGTTAATTATATCCAACAATTCGCTTCTACTCTTTTCACTGGTAAAATAATTCGCATAATCAGGACTATTTGTAAAATTGTAAATTCCACTCGAATGATTAAGCAAATTCTTAATAGTAATTGAAGAAGCCTTTTTTACAGAAGGAAAATAAGTATCTAACGTAGTAGTAAGACTTAATTTATTTTCTTCAATTGCTTTAAAAATTAACACGGTGGTAAATACCTTAGAAATAGACCCAACTCTAAACTTAGTACTCGTGGTATTTTCTTTTTTTGTTTCTACATCAGCAAAACCAATAGCATGCTCATAAGTAATAGTGCCTTCCTTTAATATGGCAGAGCTTCCAAAAAGTTTGTTGTTATTTTTTAGTTGGATAAAGTATGCATCAAGCTTTTCTTTATTAATGCTTTGAGAAAATACACTTACACTAATAAAGAAAAGCAATAAAGTCTTTTTCATAACGAAATTGTATTAATCTAATACGTTCTCTCCGTAATAGAATTTTAAAACTTTAGTTTTAAAGATATAATCGTATTTAGCTCTAATTGATGCTGATTCTGCATTAACTAACCTATTACGAACTTGATCATAGTCAAACTGAGTCATTGATCCGTAATCAAAGCTAACTTGTGCATTTTTAAAAGCTTCTTTTTGAGCTTCTAAAGAAATTCCAGCTGCTTCATAGGTTTTAGCAGCTGCTTTTGCATCTAAGAATGCTTGTTCAATAGTTTGTTGTAAACGAAGTTTTTCATTCTCTAAGTTATTTTCAGATATCATTTTCTGAATTTTAGAACGCTCAACATTTGCATCATTTCTAAACCCATTAAAAATAGGAATGTTAACACTAATCCCTAATCCATAACCTAAGTTGTTGTCTAACTGAGTAAAAAAGTCTGTATTCGAAACACCTGTTGGTAAATCTAATAAGAAACCATAGTTAGTCCCTATGTTTGCTGAAGTTGAAACAGAAGGAAAATAACCTGCTCGTGCTATTTCTATTCCTAAACTTGAATTTTCAATATTTAATTTTGCTTTTTCTATTTCTGGACGATTTGTCAATGCTTTTTGATATACTTCATTAGAACTGCTGTAAAGTAAAGCTGCAGAAGGAGTTCCTACTTCAATTACTGCAACATCAAAATTTTCATAAGGCACCTGAATTAACTGTGCTAATTGCAATAAGGCTATATTTAATCTATTCTCTTGCGTAACTACATTTTGAGCATCATTAGCTGCTGTAGATTGTATGTTTAATAAATCCCCTTTTGGAATAGATCCTGCATTGAATTGCGCTTTTGCTCTATCAATTTGACTTTTACTTATCTCTGCTTGTACTATTGCAACCTCTAAGTTCTCTTTAGCAAATAAAACATTCAAATAAGTATTAACTACTTGTAATGAAATATCATTCTCGATAATACTTAAGTCTAGTTTACTGCTTTCTACACCCAGCTTTGCTTGCTTGTAAGTATTTAAGTTTCTAAATCCGTTAAACACCGTATAGCTAGCTCCAACACCAACAGAACCACCAAAAGTACTGGTAGCAACCCTGTCATTAGAAACAGGATCGAATGTGGAACCAAAGTTTAAATTTCCACCAGTGTTAGCACTTACTGAAGGAAAAAAATTTGCTTTATTACTTTTTACATCTTTTTCTGCTATTTCTACACTTAGCTTATTTTGCTTAATTGTAATGTTGTTTGACAAAGCATGATCAACAGCCTCTTTAAGCGTCCATTGCTTCTGTGCATAAGAAAATGAAGTAGCTAATAAAAAAGTTGATAGTAGTATTAGTTTCGTATTTTTCAAAGTATTTTGTTTTTGTAAACCAAGGATATGACGACAAAGTACACAATATGTTACAAAAAAAATTAAGATTCTTCTGTTTTTGTTTTTTTTCTATACTTGTATATCGCATAGAATAATAATGCTACTAAAATGTATGGAAATATCATTAAATAGGTAATCCCGTCATTCACTCCTTCAGCCATAGTCTCATTGCCTCCTTCTACAACAGCTTTACACATGGCACACTGAGCAATTAGAGTATTAGAAAACAGTAAAAATGCAAAAAATACAATTACTTTTTTCATTCTAATGGACATAATAAGGTGAAATCATTAAGTAAACTATTACACCAGTTACAGCTACATACAACCATAAAGGAAACGTAATTTTTGCTACTTTTCTATGTTGTGGAAATTGCCCTAATTTAGCTCTCATATAGGTGAATAATACAAAAGGTATCACAACTATAGACAATAAAATATGAGTAATTAGAATGAAATAGTATACATATTTAATCACTCCTTCCCCACCAAACTTTGTCGACTCTGAAGTCATATGGTAGGCTACATACATAACTAAAAATAACGCTGAAAAAATTAATGCTGTAGTGTTTAATTGCTCGTGAAGTTTTCTATTTCCCTTTTTAATTGCAACAACAGCTCCAATCAAAAGTACCGCTGTTAAACCGTTAATTGTGGCATAAACTGGTGGTAAAAAAGATAACGGTGCTACACCTGGAATTTTAATACCAAATAAAGCTGCAACAGCTATTGGAATAACAATAGAAACTATAGTGATAAACTTCTTATATTTCTTTTCTTCTAAGGATAAATTACTCATTTAATAAAAGTTTAATATCTTGTTTTAACTCGTTAATTTGATCAGGAAAACTTTGCTCTTCAAGAGCTCTGTAATACATAATTGGATTTCCATGTTCGTCGTATCTTGAACGGATATATCCATTTTTATCTACTAAGGCAAACAATCCAGAGTGTTCAAAACCTCCATGTGATTCTTCTCCATTTCCTGCATATAGCTTAAATCCTTCATTAGATAGTTTGTATACTTCTTCTTGAGACTTACCAGTTAATAAATTCCAGTTTTTATGTGTGATTTTATAATTCTCCGCATACTCTTTTAATTTCTCAGGAGTATCTATCTCGGGAGTAATTGAAAAAGATGCTATTCCAAAGTTCGGGTTTCCAAAAAACTCGTTTTGAATGGTAACCATTTTACGGTTCATTATCGGACAAATAGTTGGACAAGTAGCAAAGAAAAACTCAACTACATATACTTTACCTTGATAGTCTTTATTTGAAATTGTTTTTCCTTCTTGATTTATAAATTCAAAATCAGGAACTTTAGTAAACTTATGTAAATCTGATTTTTGAAAATTCTTTACAATTTTAGGAACTGAATAAATTCCAAATAATAATACGATAAACGCAATACCTACATAAGAATATTTACCTTTCTTCATTTAATTTTACTTTTTTCTATCTGCACTATTTTTCTTTAACGCTAAACGATATTCAGCTAAAACAACTTTAACATCGTCTTTCATTTTATCATTTAATTCTCCGACAGAAGCCATATTATACCCAAATAATTTGCCGTCTGCCATATCTTTATCGTCTGTTCGACCTCTTAAATTTAATTCTTTATCAATAATAAAAGCCTTTGAAGTGTGAAGGTTACCATCCAAAGATTGATTTGTTTGAAAGCTATCATAAAAGGCTTTTACAACTTCATCTTCAGCAAAAATGAAATTCCATTTTACCATATCTGTATAATTCCCTATGGCTTTTTTAATTTTATCTATTTCTTCTTCTGTACCTTTTGGACAAATAACAATCATTTGAAAATCTTTAAAGCCATAAAATGGTTTGTATATTTTTTGGTTTAAATTAAAGATTTCTCCTTTGATGATATCTACTTGTTTTCCTGGAAAAAGAACAATGCTGATGTTATTTTCTAATTTAGAATTAGCATCTATGGTTGAAACATCAACTATATTTTTTGTTAATACAGGAAGCTTTGCGAAGTTGTTCATCCCCATAGACAAGAATATATAGAACAATAGCGGAACTATAAAGAGAACAGAAAGGACGATATATTTTTTTGAAATTTTCAACGTATTGATTTTAATTATTTTGCAAAAATAAGCAATTATGTAGCTGTGAACTAGTGAAACAACCATGATAACTACTTAAAAAAATCTAAAAACCTATTTTATTGATTACGGTTAATTATTCAAATAGGTTATGTTACTCTTGTATAAAGTATACAGCAAAAAAAAGGTGGTAAAAACCACCACCTTTTCTAATTTATAATATTACCATTTAATTAATGGTGCTAATGTGTCATATAAATAACCTCCTTCAAATAATACAATGAATAAAAGGTAACAGATTAAGAATACTGCCGTCCAAACAACAGCTCTTCTAAACCATTTTTTTTCACCTTCAAGGTGCATAAACGCCCAAGCAATATAATATGCTTTAGCTAACGTTAATATGATGAATATCCAGTTTAACCAACTTGTACCAGGACCACTTAAGTGTAAAAAACCAGGTTTTACAATACCTAAACCAACTTCTACTGCAGTAATTACTGATAAAATTGCTAAAACAATCCAGATTCTTTTTGTATTTGACTCGTGTGAATGTGCCATCTTAAAATATCTTTATAATTAATTAAACTAAGTAGAAGAATGTAAATACGAATACCCAAACTAAATCTACAAAGTGCCAGTATAATCCAACTTTTTCCACCATTTCGTAATGTCCTCTCTTCTCATACGTTCCTAAAACAACATTAAAGAATATAATGATATTGATTACAATTCCTGAGAATACGTGGAATCCGTGGAAACCAGTAATAAAGAAGAAGAAATCTGCGAAGATTGGATTTCCATACTCATTTACATGTAAGTTAGCTCCTTCTACAACTAAGTTTGCTTTTTCTAATTCTTTTAGACTTTCTTCTCTTGATAAGATAATTTTTTTCTTAGTATCTAAATCGATTCTTTCTGATCTAATTTGTAAAGAAGGATCTGCTTTAAATACTTCCTGTACTTGAGCAACTGAATATTGAGAAATAGTTTTTTCTGAAGTAAACCATAAACCATTCTTTCTAGAGTGTTGTTCTCTATCGTCAGTTCTTTCGCCAGTTACAAAATCTGCTAGCGCTATTTGATGACCATCTTTTACGAATTGTAAAATCTTGTTATCTGTAGTTCTAACTGCACCGTAAGATCCTTTAATAAAAGTTTTCCATTCCCAAGCTTGAGAACCTACGAATATTAAACCGAAAATAATTGTAAAGAACATATACAACGCTACTTTCTTTTGTTGCATTTTGTGACCCGCATCTACCGCTAACACCATAGTTACAGAAGATACAATTAAAATAAAGGTCATGAATGCCACGTAATACATTGGGTAGTTTCCGTGAAAAAACGGAACGTGTGTAAATACCTCATCGGCGATTGGCCAAGAGTCAATAAACTTAAAACGTGTTAAACCGTAAGCGGCTAAGAACCCTGAAAATGTTAATGCATCAGATAGGATAAAAAACCACATCATCATTTTACCATAACTTGCACCAAACGGTTGTACTCCGGCACCACCACCCCAAGTCTCTTTATTATCAGAATTTACAGCGATATTAGATTCCATAAATCTCTTTTATCAGTTAATTTTTGTTAAATAATGCGCCAAAATTACGCATTTTATATTATTTGTAAAACTTAAAGAATAAAAATAAAAGTATCCATAGTAAATCTACGAAATGCCAAAAGATTGCACCTAGTTCAAACCCAAGCATATTGGTAGATGAATACTTCTTTTTATAATGATTATAAATAACGACCATTAGCACTACAACTCCCGCCAAAAGGTGTAAAACGTGAATAAACGTTATCCCAATAACAAAAGAAGTTGATACTGTACTTTGTGGACCTGTAAAATATAACCCTAAACTTTCTAACTCTTTAAAACCTACATATTGATACCAAACAAATGCTAAACCTAATATAAAAGTAGCTACTAACAGAAGCATTGACTTCTGTAAATCATCCTTTTTCAAGAACACTTGTGATAAAAATAGTGCAACACTACTCAAAACAATTAAAATTGTACTGATATAAAAAGCTTGAGGTAAATCAAATGTTACCCAATCTTCCCTTTTCGCACTAACAATATAAGCACTTGTTAAACCAGCAAAAAACATCACCATACTTATTAAAGACACCCAAAGCATTGGTTTTGCTGATTTCCTTTTTGCTTCTTTAAGCTCTTGATCTACTTGAACTTCACTCATTTTTAATGTAAAAATTTATCGATTACGTAAATAATTGGTAATACTGTGATATAAAAAACGCTAGCTAACATTAATTTTCTAGCATCTGTATTTTCTTGAGATTTGTATAGTTTGATTCCGTAGAATAACATTAATAATCCTAACAACACAACTATAATTGCTGTAATTGGGTAAATGTATAAGTTCCCTGTAACTTTCAATACGGGTGCTACTGAAATCAAAATCATTACACAGGTATAAAAGATAATTTGTGCAACAGCACCTTTATCTTTTTTATCCATAGGCAACATATGCAATCCTGCTTTTTTATATTCCTCATCTTGCAACCAACCAATAGCCCAAAAATGTGGAAATTGCCAAAAAAACTGAATCATAAATAAAAATCCAGCTTCTATTCCAAAACTACCCGTTGCAGCAACCCAACCTAACATAAAAGGAATTGCTCCTGGAATCGCTCCAACAAAAACTGCTAATGGCGTAATAGCCTTTAATGGAGTGTAAGCACTTGTGTACAAAAAAATTGAAATTGCACCAAATAAGGCACATTTTGGATTGATTGCATATAATATTGCAATACCTGCAATTGTAAAAAGTGTAGCTATAATTAAAGCAGTTGTAGGTTTCATTCTACCAGAAGGCAAAGGACGATTTTTTGTTCTTTGCATAATAGCATCAATATCTTTTTCTATTACTTGGTTAAAAGCGTTTGATGCACCTACCATTAAATATCCTCCAATACTTAACAATGCTACTATGGAATAGTCTACTGTTTCTGCTCCTAATAAGTACCCAGCTACTGAAGTAAACACTACGCTTATAGACAAGCCAACCTTCGTTAATTGTTTAAAATCTATAAAAAGTGTTTTTAAAACTGATTTTTCTGCCGTCAAAACTGAACCCACCTTGCTTTTGTAAAATTTTTGCAAAGATATTCTATATATATGTAACCACCATAATTTTTACGTTTTATTGATTATTTAAACTTTTTTTAAAAAAAAATTGATTTTTGTTTGACAGATTAAAAAACGGTTGTATATTTGCACCCGCAATCACAATTGCACACGATCTTAAACACAAAGACTACGCGAAAGTAGCTCAGGGGTAGAGCATCACCTTGCCAAGGTGAGGGTCGCGGGTTCAAATCCCGTCTTTCGCTCAGAACCTTATATAAAATACCAATGCTGAAGTGGTGGAATTGGTAGACACGTTGGACTTAAAATCCAATGAGCCGTAATGCTCGTGCGGGTTCAAGTCCCGCCTTCAGTACAATAACCGTTGTTAATCTTTTGATTTTCAACGGTTTTTTGCTTTTTAGGGGTTAGAAAAGGGGTAAATAAATTTTTCATTTTTGGCTTAGAAAATCACTACAACTAAAGATCCCTTTAGAAATTTAGAAATGTTTTTTTATAGAAATTTCAACTCAACCTATTAGTGACTATCTTTTTCCGTAACTTTGATATTAATAAGATGATGAAACACTTTGAGCTAATCGCTCAAATACTAAGAAAGTCAATAGTTGCAGCTATTGGCTTTTTATTTTTAATAAACTTTGCTAAATGAGACAAACAAAGATTTAAAATAAAAGTTTTCTAAAGACAATAAAACATAGTGAATAGACACTTGTGAAAGACTCTAATAAATTGGATAATAGAAATTTTATTTTCTCATAATAATCCCTATTTTTAAGGATTATTCACTCCTTATTAAAATTATATGAAATTAGACGAAATATACTCCTTACGAAGTAATTTTATAGTTATTGGATTAACAGGACGTATAGGATCAGGATGTTCAGAAATAGCTGAATTACTTTCAGGAACATATGAAGAAATAAAAGAGAAAGGATTAAGAGATTTTCAAACTAAAGAAACTCAAGGTTCAACTTTCATTAGGAAATATAACATTGTAAATAACTTCATTAAAAACGAAGGCAATTGGACTCCTTTCGAGTTAATTAAATATAGAAATGTTTTATTCTTATATATTGTTAAAAATTACGGCAATGACATTGATAAATACCAGGTGCTTTTTGAAAAGTACTTAAATGATGTAAATCCTAAAAGTGATTTTAAAACAAGTTTATCTGTTCTATTTCAAAATCATAAGAATACCATTGAAGAAATTAAATCTTTAGAAAGTTTTGAGAACATAAAAAAAGATGATGATTTAGAAAAATTAGACACAATATTTTTTGGAGATCCATTTAAGAAATTTTGTCTTAATTTTTCTGATATCTTCAAAAAACATGATTATTACCTCAGGTTAAAGTTACTACATAATATTTCAAAAAACATTAGACAATCTGGAGATATAATAGGAAATAGTGAAAAAGATATTTCAAAACTATACGAAATAGCAGGCGTTATTAATAAAGTTATTAAAGCAAAAAAACATGCAAACAAAAATAACCCTACTCGAATCGTGATTGATTCATTAAGAAACTCTTTAGAAATAATGTTCTTTAAAGAAAGGTATTCAGGCTTTTACATGTTAGCTACTAAAGATGTATTGGATAATTCAAAAGATAGAATTTTTGACAAAATACCTAAATCAATTAATGAAACTGAACGTCTTAAAATTACTGATAAAATTTTGAAATTAGATAATCAAGAATATGGAACAAAAGATTTTTCAAAAGGAATTTTTTCATCCCCTGATGTTGAAAACTGTATTCAAAAAAGTGATTATCATATTTTAAATTTAAAAAAGAATGAAATCACTAAATACTTAAATAAATATACACCTCCATATGATAAATTTAATTTTTTAAGTAGAGAAGAACAATTAATAAAATTAATTTCATTAATTATTCAACCAGGATTAATTACACCTAGTTCTGTTGAAAGATCAATGCAAGTAGCTAACTCTGCAAAACTAAATTCAGGTTGTATTTCTAGAAACGTTGGTGCTGCTATAACAGACTCTCATTTCCATGTAAAATCCATTGGATGGAACGATGTTGCTAAAGGACATACACCATGTAACCTAAGGGAGGCTGAAGATATAATTTATGTTACTGATCAAAAGAAAACAGAAATAAACATACACTATAGCCCTTTCGAGATGGGAAATGCATCCGATAATTCCTCATTTAAATATAAGAATGAAAAACCTGGGGACTTCAAGGAGGCTCTTAGTGATTATTTTAAGTTATCCCTTGAGAGTCATAAAGAAGATTTAAAAGGAAAGAATTGTGCTTTTTGTTTTAAAACAGTGCATAATCATTATGAAGGAGAAGCAAACCAAGTACACACTAGATCTTTACATGCTGAAGAAAATGCAATGCTACAAATCACAAAACTTGGTGGACAAGGAGTTGAAAATGGAATTCTATTTACCACAGCTAGCCCCTGTGAATTATGCTCTAAAAAAGCCTACCAACTGGGTATAAAAACAATATATTTCATAGATCCTTACCCTGGTATATCGAATGATCAAATACTTAGAGGCGGAAGAGAGAACACCCGACCTAAAATGATACCTTTCTCTGGAGCTATAGGATTAGCATATCACAAATGTTATGATTCTTTTATGTCATACAAAGATGAAGTTACAATGACTCTCGAAATGGAAGTCGAAAATAAAATAGGTATTCAATTCAAGGAATTATTAAAGTCAATTAAAAAGAAAGATAGACACATTAGTGCTTTACTTGATTCCTCGAAAACATATAATGATAATGATGTTATTGCTATGATATCTAAAATGTTAAAAAAAGAAGATGAAAAAAGAAATAATCAAGATATTTCCAGCGAAGATATCTTCTGAGGTTAATGGATATAATAATTTAGTTAATTTTTATAGAGAGTTAATCTACTTGAAGGATAGTGTGGTAATAATTGATATGAGAAAAACTTATTGGTTTGAAGCTAATTTAGTTGCTGCGCTCGGAGCAATAATTGAATTTTTAAATACTAGAAATAATTATGTAGAAATAGTAAATGTTAAAGCTCCAAAAGAAATTTTGACCAGAAATGGTTTTCTAAAAAGATATGGATTTAATGAAGAATATTTAACATATAATACAGAAATAGAATATAAAACTTTTAAAGAAAATGAAGGAAGTCAATTCTCTACTTATGTAGGTGTTGAAGTTTTAAACAATCAGGATTTCCCTAAAGTTTCAAAACTTTTGAATAAAAAAATAAACCAGAGTATATGTGAACTTTTTGAAAATGCACGAACACATGGAGCTTGTGAAAACATCCATACCTGTGGACAATATTTTCCAAATAAAAATATTTTAGATTTTACAATTGTAGATTTAGGGACTACAATAAAAACTAACGTCAATAATTATTTAAACAAAACAAAATCTGGGGCTAAATGTATAGAATGGGCTATGATAGAAAACAACACAACCAAAACAGGAAAAATTAGTGGTGGTCTAGGTTTAGCTTTTATTTTTGATTTTATAAAATTGAATAAAGGGAGATTTCAAATTGTTTCATCAGACGGATATTGGGAATTCAATAGAGGTAAAGTATTAAAACAAAATCTTGAATATCAATTCCCTGGGACTATAGCTAATTTAGAGTTTAATTTCGCCGATACTAATTCATATATGTTAAAAAATGAGATAGATATCAACAATATTTTTTAATTTTGCAAAACTTAATAAAACGATGGAAAAACAGATAATAGATATTTTTAATATTATTAAAGGAAATTTCGCTGTCACTACTGTTGACGGTGAAACTTTATACGAAATAATTCGTAAAAATATTGAAGATCAACATGAAACCACATTAGATTTCGCTAGAATTTCCATAGTTACTACAGCCTTTTTAAACGCAGCAATAGGTCAATTATATCGTATTTACAAATCTGAAGATATTAAACCTTACCTTAGACTTACAAATGTTGACGACGAAGATTTAATTTTATTTCAAAAAGTTACAAGTAGAGCTAAACAATATTATGCTCAAAAGAAAGATTAAAAAGTTAAATATTCTTATAAATCAAACAAGAGCCAATAGTTGAAACTACTGGCTCTTGTTTTTTTAATAACCTTAGCGAAATGAGACAAGCAAAGATTTGAGATAAGGAACGAATGTGACTTAGTGAAAATTTTGTGCAGCTCGAATGAGATAAGGTTATTAAAAAACATTTTTCAAATCAATTTAAACATACTTTAACACATTTCAAAACAAAATAATTTTGAAGTTTTACTGGTTTTAATATATTTGTATTGTATGAGAAAAAAAAGATTGCTAAAAACCCCATTTTTTTGTAATAATCATAGTGTTTATTAGTGATAATAATAGTTTAACAATATTACAAACTGTGAATATCCTAATCATAAACGCATTTGGAATATATCAACATTTAATTTTCTTAATTCTTAGATGAATTAAATCTGGTTTATAAGAAAAACAAAAAAAGGGGGAGCCGAAAACCTTTTAGAGTAGGTATAATTAATTTAAATTAAAAAATGAAAAAAGTAATTTTATTATTAGTCTTTTTATTTTCAAGTAGTAGTTTAGTAAATGCTAATACTGAAAACAAACAATTAGAAGATGTAAGTTGTTTAACTTATGCTTACGAGTTTGCAGATATTATAACTGAAGCCGCTGGGTTTTACACAATGGAAGATTGGACAAGAATTTTTCGAGACACTTTTAATGACTGTGTAGACCAAGAACTTTACGGTTAGAAATATATTATCCGTTGTATGTTAGAAACTATTAAGCATACAACGGATAAATCATAAAAATTAAGTAACATATCTTCAAGAAGAAAAAATGTCAAAAATCATAAAGCTTTTCGTCCTATTATTTTTGTACTGTTTACAAACTTTTTCACAACAAAAACAAGGTAAACTAACGTACAATGTTTATTTAAATGTAGAAAATTTTAACAAAAACCTCTCAAAATCTAAAAAAAGCTCTAAAGAAAGAATCAAAACTTTACTTGCCAAGCAAGGAACCAAAACATATAATCTTTACTTCAAAAATAATGAGTCAATATTTAAAGAAGAAAAAAGGCTTAAAGTAGATAATTCTAGAAAAAAAATGGATTTAGTATCTATTTTTGCTGGTAAAGGAAAGTATTATTACAATAGAAAAAGTAATGAAATATTAATAGAAAAAGAAGTAATAGGAGAAGATTTTATTGTAAAATCCAGCCCTGACTATAATTGGAATCTTACACAAGAGACTAAAAAAATTGGTAATTATAACTGTTACAAAGCCACTACAACACAAATAGTAATTACAGAAAAGGGAGAGAAAAAAGAGAAACCTATTGTTGCTTGGTATTCCCCTGACTTACCTATATCTTTCGGAATCAAGGATTTTCAAGGCCTACCAGGTGCTACGATCTTCCTTAATGAACAAACTATAATTTACAGTTTATCAGAAGTTAAGTTTAATTTTTTAGACGAGGATAATGAAGTTTCTAAACCGACAAAAGGGAAAGAAATCACACAATCGGAATTAAATGAATTTTTAAAAAAGAACATGCTTAAAGGATTTTAATCTTTAGAAACTAAGAATTATTATAATACTCTATTGGTGTAATGAAATATAAAAACAAAATAGAATAAATTAAATAAATGATAAAACTGTTATTTTCTGTTTGTTTCTTATTTTCACTTCCTTTAATAGCTCAAAAAATAACTTTATCTGGTGAAGTTAGGGATAGTTTACTAACACCCTTAACTTCAGCTAACATCATTGCAAAACCCAAAGATTTAAATCAAAATTTAAGTTTTACTGTAACAGATGATAAAGGAAGATATCTATTAAAACTAGATAAAAATAAAGTTTATACGATAAGTATAAGTTTTATGGGATACGAGCAAATTAATCATGAAATAAAACTAACTAAAAACACCAAAAAAGATTTTTTTTTATCTGAGGCAAAAAACCAATTAGACGAAGTAGTAATTGACATGCCTATGATTTTAAAAAAAGACACTATAGTTTACAATACTAAATATTTCGTAACTGGTGAAGAACGTAAACTGAAGAATATACTTAGAAAATTACCTGGGGTCGAAGTCGAAAAGAATGGCGATATTATAGTTCGAGGTAAAAAGGTAACTAAATTACTAGTAGAGGGTAAGAAATTTTTTGGTGGAGGAACGAAATTAGCTGTAGAAAATATTCCTGCTGATGCAGTAAAGAAGGTTGTAGTATTAGATAATTATAATGAAGTAGCCTTTTTAAAAAAATTTTCTGATAGTGATGAAATGGCAATGAATATAGAGCTAAAAGAAGATAAAAAACGTTTTGTTTTTGGTGACTTACAAACTGGAAAAGGGAATAAAGACTATTATAAAACTCATGCTAATTTATTTTATTATTCGCCAAAAACAAACATAAACTTTATTGGTAACTTAAATAATATAGCTGAACAAACTTTTACAATTAAGGATTATCTTAATTTCTCTGGAGGAATTAATGCTGTATTTAATGGTAATTTTAATTATCACAATAGAGATTTCTCTCAATTTATAGAACCGCAAGATATACTTAGCAGTAAACAATACTTTAACGCCATAAATATTACAAAAACGACTTCTAATAAAATGGATATTTCTGGCTATGCAATTTTTTCACATTCTATTTCAGAAAATTTCACTCAAAACCTGAACGAATATTCTTTTTTTACCGAAAATAGAGAGTCAAGAAATGAAATTAACAACTTATTAGGTATAGGAAAACTTAATATGGATTATAATCCTAGCTTTGAAGAACAGTGGTATATAAGAACCCAAATAAAAAAGAATAAAAATTCTAGAACTAATTTTATTTCTTCAGAAGTAAATAATAACATTAACAATATAAACACGAACAACAAGAGCAAAGCTTGGTATACAAACCAAAATATTGAATGGCACAAAAAACAATCACAGAATCATACATTTTCTTCTACAATTAATTATACATATGACAATGATTCTCCTACTTCTTTTTGGTCAACATCACAACCTATTTTACAAGGATTAATACCTGTTGACCTCCTTCAAGATAACTTTACACTACAACAATTAAAAGAAAATGAAAAACATCATTTACATACTGTATTTAAAGATTTTTGGACAATCAATAATGAAAATCATATATATTCAACAATAGGTAATACTTATCAAAATGAAAAGTTTATTAGTAAAGATAGTCAGATTTTAGATGATGGATCAGAGAATGATTTTGGTTTATTTGAATTTAATAATTCAACAGATTTCAAACTTAATGACTTTTTTATAGGCCTACATTACAAATGGAGAAGAGGAATATTTACCTTTAAACAAGGTGTATACATACATAGATATAACTGGCAAGTTAAACAAGAAACATCATTATCTAATAAAAAATGGGTTTTTCTTCCTGATTTTAGTTTAAAAATAGAATTCAATAAATCAAAAAAACTTCAATTAAACTATAACCTAAAATCTAACTTTTCAGATGTATCGAAACTTGCCGATAAATTTTTATTGAAATCATATAATTCATTATTTAGAGGAAATGAAACTCTAGAAAATGAATTGTTCCATAATCTCGGAGTAAGATATAGCCGTCTGAGTTTATTTAGAGGGTTATTATTTACTGCAAGCGCAAATTATTCAAAAAAAATAATGGGGTTTAGAAATGCTGTTAAATTTGATGGAGTAAATCAATTATTGACACTACAAATGGCTGAAAATCCTAGTGAAGATTGGAGGTTGAATAGTACTATAAGAAAAAGGATTAACAAAGTTAGATATAAGCTTTCTGGTAATTATTTTAATTCTAAATACCTTCAAAATATTGATAATATTGATGTAATCAATGAAAATCAGAATTACTCATTTAATATTGGAGCAGAAACATTATTTGATGATTTTCCAAATATTGAAGCTGGTTTTAAAAGTAGTCTTGGTAATTTTACATCTAATAATAGTCCTTCTAGATTTACTGTTAGCGAACCTTATTTAGACATCAAATACGATTTTTTAAAAAGTTTTCTTTTTTTATTTGATTATAGACACTATAGTTATCAAAACAAATCTCAGAGTCTAAAAAATACTTACAACATTTCTAACGCTTCCATATCATATAAAAAAGAAGACAGTCCTTGGAGTTTTAAAATTGATGTGCAAAATTTATTTAATACTCAATTCAAACAAAGTAATGCTTTCTCAGAATACCTAATTTCCGACACCAAAACATATATTTTACCAAGAATTTTTATGTTTTCTATAGGGTATAACTTATAAATTATTACCAAAAGGGTGACTCAAAATTTCTATTTACCCAAATGAGAAAAACAAAGATTTGAGATAAGGAACGAATGTGACTTAGTGAAAATTTTGTGTAGCTCAAATGAGATAAGGTTATTCCGATACCATTGTTAACTCTCCCGCTTTATCCATTAAAAAAACAAGATTTGATTCTTCATTTTTTCCTTTGCACTTGTGAGCGTTCAACGCATTCTGATTGTGAAAAGTCATTTGACAATCGGAACAAGTAAGTTTCTTATGTTCCTTAATAATGGATTGAATCTCGTTAAATGTTGCTTGCAATTCGCTCAACTTTTGCTCTGATTCGCTAACAGATTGTTTTATGGTCGCTATATTTTGCTTTGAAGCCGCTGTTTTTTCTTCTTTCAATTTTTTGAATACCTCTATTAAAAAGAAAAACATCGTAGATAATAAAACAGGAATAAAAAGTCGTTTACTAAAGTCAATGTAATTGCTAATGGTTGTTAGCTTTGAAAAATCAACATCATTGAAAGCTTTTAAAATGATAATTAGTAAAACACAATCAAAAACTGCTAATAAATACTTTTTCCATTTTTCTTCAGCATGAATTGAAACAACCAATAATATCAATGAAGCAGGGATTGCTATAAGAATAGAAGTGGTATATCTAGCAACCTCAAGTTCAATCACATTACTTAAAACATCGTTTAATAAAGCAACTATTTTAGTTAAATAACCTAATACATAAAATATAATACTTAGGATAACAATCGTGATTCCTGTAATTCTATCGATTAATTTATCTTCAAACATGGTAATGATTTTAAAAGAAGCTCGAGGGAATTCCTCGAGCCCAAAAATTAATTTCTCCACTCAATAGCTACTGTCACTTCTCTCTCAACATTATTAGAATCAATTATCACAAAAGTAATTTCACCTTTTCTCTGAGTAATTGTACCTCTTTGATTGATTGTCA
The DNA here is from genome assembly GCF_004345825.1 of Tenacibaculum skagerrakense. Lineage (GTDB taxonomy): Bacteria > Bacteroidota > Bacteroidia > Flavobacteriales > Flavobacteriaceae > Polaribacter > Polaribacter skagerrakensis. The sequence continues at coordinate 354,330 of NZ_SLXM01000001.1, read as the reverse complement.
TTCTTATATTAGTGTTAAACCCTAAGTCTAAAATTTCTCCTGCTGAAATTTGTTGATTAGTGTTTCTTTCTTCAATATAAATCTCCCCTAAATCAGTAGTTTTAAAATACATTTTATAAGAAATGAATTGATTATCAACTTCTGGAGAGATAATATTCATGTTAAGACTGATATCAAACATATAAAACTGTGAGATATTATCATTTGAAGGAATTACCTCAAAATCTGTAGGTGTACTTTCAAAATTAACACTAACAGTCTTAGAAAGTCCATTTGATGCTCTTACAGTAAATTGTAAAGGTTCATTTGATACTTCTTTGCCACGAAATTCGAATCTTCCTCCAGTTACAATGTTTAAATCAATCCTATCATTATTACTATAAGAATTACCTTGATACAAAATTTCTCCTTTAGGACCATTAAAAGATATTTCATATTGTAAATTCTGATCGCCCTTTTTTGATATACTAAATTCAAATGGAGTTAAATCCCCCACATAATCATTTGGTTCATCTGGAGTAACTACCAAATCAAAATCCGTTTGTAAAACGGAGAAATCTACAGATACTGTTTTTGATAATCCGTTAGAAGCATTCAAAGTAAATTCAATAGGAGTGTTTGAAGTTTCAAATCCTTCAAAATTCATTTGAAAATTTCCTTCAGTAACAGAAATAGTTTCATTTTTAAAATATTCGTTATCTGTATTACTTAGTTTTCCATTGATATTTTTAAAAACCAATTCGTATGTAATTTCTTCAACCCCAATTTTATAGATGTTGAAATTAAATGCGGTAGGTGTTTTAATATAGTTTTCTGTTTTTTCTGGGGTAACTTCTAATAAAATTGATGTTGGAATAATTTCTGAATTAATAGTTACCTCTTGAGATTTGCCATTGGAAGCTTTAACTAGTAAATCAATTTGAGCATTACCTCCTTGATTTGCTAAAAAGGAAATACGGTGTTTTCCTTCAGATAAATCAGTTAGACTTTCTCCTAAAACTATTTCATTTTGATTAATATTCAACTTTCCATTTAAAGAACTGTTGATGAACTTAATTTCATATTCTAATTCTTGTTCTAACTCATTTACTACCTTTTCAATTTCAAGCTCAAATTCTACTTTTTGAGACAAGAAAACTTCGTCATTAGATAATTTAATGGTATTCACTTTAAAGTCGTTGAAATCGACAATTTTATAGCTTATAAGATGAGAGGTAGTCAAATCATTACTATTTCTGATAGTAATTTCTGTTGTATGTGTATTCACATCTTCACCTACATAAACAAGATTAAACTCTAAACTTTCTAATTTGTATTCTTGACCAGGAGTTAAAATAGTATTATTTAGTTTATAATACCCGTTTCCATTGTCAAGTTCATAACTAAAGAAGTATTGAGTTCCTTGAACTTTTCTCTCAGGTTCAATGGTTATTGTTGTATTTATTTCTTCAGAAACAAAACTTATATCTTTTTGATCTGAAGTAATAGTAAAATCAAAACTGTCCTGAACTTCTATTTCAAGTCCAGTATCACAAGCTAATAAACTTGTTAGTATTATGAATATATATAGTAATTTTCTCATGGTTATTTTTTTAATAAAGTACATATCTCAATCCTAAACCTATCATGAATTTAGATTTTCCTATTTCACTATTTACATGGTAAAAATGAGTATATCTACCAAGCAAACTAAGTCTATTAGTCAAGTATAAATTAGTGTGTATTGCAGCAAATCCACCATAAATACTTCCTCCTTTACTTGTAATTAGAGCTCCGTTTGGTAAATCTGAATTACCTCCATTTATACTTTCATTTCCTAAAACTCCACCTAACCCAGCAAACGTTAGAATTAAACCGTTATGAGTAGATAAAAACTCCAATCTTTTGAAATAACCTAGAGTAGCTGTATGAATCGTTACATCAATATCGTAATTCGTCTGTTGTTCATTTAAATAACCGGAATACATTCCCAATTCAAAAAAGTTGTATTTGATATCATCTAATGAATAGGAAAAACTAACAAATGTGGAGATACCATTATCTGTATAACCTGCTAATGCAGAAACAGATTTATTGCTTTGTCCGTGTGAAATTGGGATATAGAAAATAAGTATTAATCCCAAGAGTATTTTTCTTAGTGTATATGACATTTCTTTATGTTTTTAAATTAATAGTAACTTTGTTTAGTAAGATGGTAAGTACCAGTTACCATCTTACATTACATTTCTTAATGTTTGGTAGGTTGCTATCTTATAGCTTCCTGCCTTTTTTTAAACTTATCTATTCATTGGCTATACTTATTTTAAAATTATCTTGAACAATATTTAAAGCTTCAAGTATTGAGATGTCTTTAGCATTACTTAATTCTATGGCTTCATCTAATAGCTTTTTTGACTTTTCAGAAATAAACTCCGAATAAAAATCATTGGTTTCCAAACGCTTCTTTAATTCAATGTTTTCATCTATTGAATTCGCTACAAAAGAATTTAAAAAATGATTTTCGCTTTCTGTTTTATTTATATTCAATTTACCCATAAATCGTTGTTTTCTAAATGATTATTTCTTGTTTTTTGAGGTTTTGCTTATTTCCCCTGACAACAAACCGACTTAAAACTTTATCAAATCATCATCGTTAGATGATGATTGTTGAAACATAGCTGTACCATGTAAAATTGAAGCTGATTCCTCAATAATTTTCACATAGTTCTTTTGAATATCATCTTCAGACACTTTTAGTTCAAATTCAAAATCAGTTTCTTCAATCTCTCGATCAACTTTGAATTTAGATTTCAATATTTCTTTTTTGTTTCCTTCGGCTATCAATCCATAAAACTCTCCAGGTTCTAAATTCATAATATCTGTAGTTTTAACACGGTCTCTTTCTTGAATCGTTTCACTAAAGTTTTCACTTGATGAATTTATATGACGACCAAAGAATTCTGAATCATGAAAACTATCTCCCTTACTTCTAGTCTGAAATTTTTTATCAGCTCTTCCAAACATTTGAGTAATCATTGTAGCAGTATTTTTATTTACAGTACGACCAAAAAACTGATTACCCATATTAGATAAAATCACTTGTGCTTTATCATTTTGATATCGATCTACTAGTTGACTAAAATCTTGAGCTCCATATACTGTTGCAACTTTGTTACTTCTTGCTGTAGCAGGAATTTGTTCGAAATTTGGGATGTATAAAGTAGGAGCTTCGTCTAAGACTATAATAGATTTATGTTTGTTGGGTTGATTCATCTGTTTAGCTGCAACCGAAATAATTAGTGAGATAATTGGTGCATAAGTTTGAGCGAGTGTACTTTCATTTCCTAGACAAATAAATTTCGGATTATTAGGATCATTGACGTCTAAATCAATATCATTACCTGATAAAATCCAAAATATATCGGGAGTATTAATCTTTGATAAATTGGCTTGTAGTGTAGAAACTACCCCAGCAACTTGTTTACTTGCATTATTTTTAATTGCTTGGCTTAAACTAGCTACTAGACCCTTAGTTTCAATATTATCAGCCATTTTTTCAAGTAACGTATTTATATCATTGTAAAGTACTAAAGCAATGATATGAGGTAGTGTACAATACTGTGGATATTCTTTTTTTAAGTACCAAATAATTCCAGTTAAAACACTTTTAGCATCAATCATGAAATAGTTTTCATTCTTTATGTTGTTAGGGGAAAGATTGAATAAGAGTGTTTGTGAATATTCATGAGCATAGGCAGTTTTAGTCATTAAACTTGGGTTTAATGGATTTATTCTCACACTTCTTCTAGCTTCTTTAAAATCTACAAAATACGGAGTTACGCTAGTCGAATTCTTTAAAACTTGCTGAATTGTAAAACTTGATAATTCAGGGCTTTTAAAATCATATAATAAACCTGAAAAATTCTTTTGTGTAGCCTGTTTTAAAATTGGATAAATAATACTAACCGATTTACCTGAGCCAGCACCACCTTGAATGTAAGTTCCGCGGTATGGATTATTCATTATTATATCTTCGGTTTCTGTTGAAAATTTGAAAGCATCTTCACTTACTTTTATTTTCACCTCTTTGTTTTCAAGCTTCCTATCTCTTTTGGTTTTTACGTTAAATGTAAATAGGAAATTAAAAGCTTTTGCGAGATAGAAGAAAGGAACTGTAATTGTAAATGGAAATATGTTTGCAACAATGAAACCAGGAACAGCTCCAATGATAACAGGTAGTTTAGTTAAACGTTTTAAAAATATTGCATATACTAACGTAGATATAGCCAAATTAACCAATCTGTAAAAGCCTGTCCAGTATAAGTATTCAATGATAAAATGTTTCATTTTAATATGAGATTTGATTATTATTTTGTTTTTCTTTTTGTTGTTTTTCTAGTTCAATGCGCTGTCTTAATGCTTCTTTTTCTTGATAATTTCCATTTTTTAACTCTCTAAGAGTTTCAAATTTTTCATCTAAACCACGTTCGTAGTTAAACTTTTCATCAAAAGTGCTTTCATTCATTTGTTTATAATTACTTCTATCAAAACCTCCTTTAATTGACTTTCCGTTTAATACCAAGTTTTTACTACTTCTAGCATTACTTAATGGACTCAGGCTTACTCTATAATCTTGATGCATACGACTAACGGTTATATGAACGTGTGAATTTAATCCTGATTTAAGCTCTCCACTTTTTGCAATTCCTTTTTTCACTTCTTCATCAAAACCTTTAAATCTTCGTTTATGCTCAACTTTTGCGTGCCAAACAATATCATCTTCATTGAGGTTTTTCTTAAAGTTTTGAGCATAATTACCCATAGCCTCTTTAGTATATTCTCTTAGTAGTCTGTTATACTCTTTATACTGTTCTTTGTTAAGTTCGTCTATACTTTGAATTTCTTTTCCTGCTACTTTTTTACCAATATGCTGTAATTCCTTATGACTAAAATTTAAAGTGACTGTGAAATACTTATCCTGTACTTTTTTTAATCCTTTTCCTTTAGCGTTTTCATCTATTAGATTAATAGCTTTTATAGTGCTAATTCTATCTTCACGTTGATTGAAAAAGTAATTTTGCTTTTCAGGCTCACCATCTTTTATGTATTCATTATTCTCTTTATTCAAGTAGAATCCATATTTCGAAGAGCTTCCTTTATTATTTGCACTGGTTTTATGAATTATGGTAACAGGCACTGACTAAGATGTTTCTTTTATTTTTTGAAAAATCTTATTTAGATTTTCAATTAACCTACCAAATAATTGTTTCGTTTGCTCACCATTTTCATGGATTTGTTGTTGCATCGGATAAAGAATATCTGCTTCTTGTGTTTTGAAAAAAGACACAATTCTACGATCAATTACTTTTATCATTTCAGATGCGCTTTTACCTTTTATAGCTTGTGGATCAGTTCCAGTTTTTTGGAAAAATAAAATCATTTCTTCTGTAAACTTTCCAATATTCCTATTATGATCTGAAGCTAATTTTTTTAATTGTTTATGACTTCTTTCTGAAATAACTATGCTTTTTTTCATGTTCTAAAATCTTTATTCAAAAGTCATAATTAAGAACACAGAAATATTTGCACTTGTAAAATGAGTGCAACTTTTAAAGCTTATCAAACTGATTTGAAGAATATTACACCAACGTATTTTTTGAAGGTTAGTGCAAGAAGTTTTATAAAGTTTAATACTGAAAATGAATCACTTACAGACTGTATTATAGTTTTATTATAAATCATTATAACTACTTATAACCTCATAAAGTCAGGCGTAGCCTGTAAGCTCGATGCAATCGCGAGCGGGAAAATCATCGCAAAGCGTGATTCCCGCTCGCTATCCTTTTACAAAGGATAATCTTCGACAATAGCTATTTTTGAATGCCATCTATCCATGTGTTCAAATAACAATTTTGAAAGGAGATGAAAATAGTTAAAGACTAAAATAGTTGGAATCAATAAATATTGGTTTGTTATTGAAAAAAAACAGATTCGCAGCAAAATCAAAAGGCAACATTCCCACAGCAAAAACTCCAAAAATGGCAACATTTACACAGCGTAAAATCTGAAATGGCAATGTTTCCACAGCGAAAACTCCAAAAATGGCAACATTTACACAGCGTAAAATCTAAAATGGCAACTTTTAAACAGCGTAAAATCTAAAATGGCAATGTTTCCACAGCGCAACTCCAAAAATGGCAACATTTACACAGCGTAAAATCTAAAATGGCAACTTTTACACAACGTTTTTTTCTTTTCAAGCTCAAAAATTCACTTTTTCAATCCTTTTTTGACTTAAAAAACTACTAACTTGTAATATATATTGTAGGTTAACCTATTGTACTGGCTCTACAGCCTTTTATTGACAGGGGATACAGAAAAAAAATCACACTAATTTACTACTCTTTTGAATGTAAATCACACTAATTTACTACTAAAATCACACCAATTTACTACTAAGACCTTTTATTTCACACTCTAAAAATCAGAAGTGTGATTTTATAATGGAAGGAAAATACTGCAAACTATGGCAACATTTCCACAACGTTAATCTTAAGGTGAGCTTATTCCCAGTTCTTTTAAAATAACAAACCTCAATAAATTAAAAATATCCGATTTATCTTTCTTATTGGACGTTAAATCATCATCTAGCCTAATGAACCTGCTGTAAGCTTTATCCAAAAATCCTTTGTTTGAAATTTGATTTGTATATAACAAGGCTGAATTGTCTATATGGTTCGGATAAAAAAGAAGTAAAAACCTATAGACATAATTGTAGTGTTCTTCATTAACTATAATCTCCTTATCCTCAATCTTTTTATTTGAAAATATCTTTATATTAATGTAATCATATTTCTTTCCTCCTCTTTTTTCTAAAGAGTAGTTAAAACATAAGTCCGCCTTTTCCTGAAGTTCCTTTTTTGCAACATTTAAAACCTTATTACGTAAATGAGCGATTTGAGAGTATTTTCCTTCAATTTGGAGATATCCTCTAAAAGATATTAAATCACTGTTAAAACCACCTCTATCTGCCCACCTACAACATAATTCATATAAGACTTTGGAGTGTATTGAATTTAAACTTAAAGCTACTGTCTTTTGAAACGCTGTAAACCCTCCCCCAACATAGCAGAAAAACACACAAGCAGTTGAAGGGATAACCAAAGTTATATACTTAGACCTAACTTCATACTCAACTGCTGCAATCAGGAGAGATAGGTTTTTTCTAATCTTATTTTCCTTTGGAATAACTATATCAAATTCAACAGGCTTTTTTGCCATTGATTTCACAGCTCTCTTAATATTATTATAATTATTATTCTTGTCTAGCTGTCTTAGTTCTAAGATAATTTTCTGTTCATTATAAACCTCAAAAGGATCCTTAGACATTACTTCTTGGAGCTTGTCAATTATATGATACATTATATTTTTTTCAATACTTGTGTATCTATATTTAGCCGTTGAGACGTGATTTGGTTGAATGATAATATGACTCTCTTTAGATTTAGTCATATCTCAACTATTTAGCAGGCTTAACAAGGTCTTTATTTTTCCTTGCCACTTTTAGTAGCTCTCGCTTAGAATAGAAAACCGACCTACTTCCTGCAACTTGGTAAAATGGTATTAATTTTTTCTTTTTCCAACTGATTAGACTAGTAACTGAAATACCTAAAAACTTAGCTGCCTCTTTTTGGGTTAATCGATCTTCCTCAGGAGTATTGTTATATTCACTAACAATTTCCGTTTTTCTAATTTCGTTTAAAACTAATCGAACAGCTCTTACTAAATCTTCTTTATCGTGTGTGTAAAAAAGTACCTTTGACATATTGAAACTCTTTTAAATTAAACTTCTGTTTACAGGAGTAAAATTCAGTTTAAATACGTTTCAGGAAATTGCACTTACAGTTTTAGTGCAACATGTTAATCTAAACCATAAATGTTTGTTAGTAGAAATAATTTTAATTATTTTTTAGTTGGTGCAATTGCAGGTCTTTATGAGCAGGGCTATTTTGATAAATTTCATGAATTTTTTTATTTGAATGCAAAACCGTACTTATCAAGTTTCTTCTTCTATTAGATTTACCTCCTTCTGTTTCATCAGAAAAAATGTAATAGTTATTTCGCTTAACTCCTTTTTGCAAAGTTCTAAGACCGAAACCTAAATCCAGACCTGAATTTAAAAAGCTAGAGATTATTTTTATTGTCTCTGTTTGATTATTCAAAATATAACCAGAATGAGAAAGAAAAACGAAGTATTTTACTAAATCTATTCTATTATTTATGGACTTATTTTTCTTTCCTTTCAAGAAAGAAAAATTCTCATTTTTAAATGAGTTCTTATCTCCATTTAAAAGACTATTTACTAAACTCGGAATTTGATTTTTATAGAATGAATCTGGCAAATCGAATTTCATTGATCTAAATAATTCCACCAAACCTTTAACTAAAATATTTTCACTCCCATAATTACAAATCTCAATTCGTTTCTGATTTTCTTCTATATTAATATTTTCTAGAAACCTCGAAAAACTATTTAAATTTACATTGAATACCCCTCTCGATATCAAGGGAGCATTTTCATCAAAAGAAAATCCATTTTCAGTAAAACTATAAATTTTGCCTTCTTTGAATTTAATCTCAAAGGATTCTACTTCAGGGAAATTGGAGAAATCGTAGACTTCATCATGACTTAAAACTCTCTTTAAATTTTCTATACACTCCATAAAATAATTTACCCTATACTCTATTTCGAGAGGGGATATTATTGACAGCTCATAATAAACCAACTCTTTCCATAATTCTATATTTATTAAAAGAGGACTTATCTCAAACAAGTTTTTCACATCCAATATCGGACGATTTATAGTTTTAATTTTTTCATATTCATAAAGGGAATATTTTTTTCTTATTTCATTTATGGAAACAAAGAAAGCTCGACTAACTACATGCCTTAACTCTAGATCATTTTCAACTTCAAAAAAGTTACTCTTCATGTATATGTAATTGTCATTAATATAATTCGTTATATAAACCAACTTATCATGAGAGTTTAAACCATCTAACCCATCTAAAAAGACATCTGCATTACACTTTTTTATCATCATTCAATTTTTATAAATATTACGTCAATAGATTATCTATTATATAACCTTATAACATCATTAAATTTACCCAGGGAATTTACCCCATGTATTATCCATTTCTTGCTTTTTAAAATCTTCAGCTATTTTTACATAACGTCTAAAAGATTCTTCTTTCCTATGCCCAGTAATGTTTCTCACCACCATTTCTTTCATCCCTAAAATCAGAGAGTTTGTTACGAATGTTTTACGTGCTGTGTGAGAAGTTATGAGTTCATATTTTGGCACCGTTTTATCTATTCGTTTATTCCCTATATATCTAGTAATTGTTGTAGGTGTATCAATTTCTGCCAACTCACAACATTCTTTAAGATATTTGTTGAATTTCTGACTAGATATTACTGGTAATGGTTCATATATCGTATCTCTATATTTTTCTAGTAACTCCTTAGAATACTTATTCAGTGGGATTTTATGATCGGTCTGCTTGGTTTTTACAATGGTTACCTTCAAGTACTCATCAAAAACATTTGAAGGTTTCAGCAACTTAATATCACTATATCTTAAACCAGTAAAACACCCAAAACAATACACATCCCTTACATGTTCAAGTCTTTTGGTTTCAAACTCATGTGAATAAAGCTTTAGAAGTTCCTCCATAGTTAAATAAATAACTTCTATTTCATGTTCTTTGCTTTTAAATTTCTTGTATTCTAAGTTTGTATGATAATCTCTCTCAAAGCTCCAGGTCATAAATGTTTTTATTACCGTTATTATCTTTGAAAAATAGTTAGTAGATAGTTTTTTGTTTTCAAAAGCATAGTCTCGAAGCTGTTCAAAAAAATCTAACGTTATTGTTTCAAATCTTATTTTGAATCCAGTTTCATTTTCAAATTCTTGCAAAAAATTTAAAACGGTGGTATAACCCTTTAAGGTTCGTTCTGCCTTTTGGTTTCTATCTTTCTCCAAAAACTCATTGTAACAATCGAAAAACTCATGAGTTAAACTTACTTCAATACCACTTTCAAATTTTTCTATGATATATTCTTTCGTGGGCTCTAGCTTATTTAAAAGTATATACCTGAAAATATTTTTAACTCGCTTCTCATAGTCATCAATAATTTCATTGTATTCAATATGGTAGTTGTACGACTCACTCTTAAGTGGAGCTTTAATACGCTGCTCTCTATCCCTCCAGTGTTTCTGAGTTGACTTCACCCCTTTAACAACCTTACGAATATTCTCTCCTCCGAATGTGATGTGCATTCGAACAGGCATTAATCCTTGTTTATCCTTTTTATCCTTTCTTAAACTAAATGAAACTTGCATATATATACAAATATAATAAAGAGAATTAAAAAGGGGTATAAACAGGGGTAATAAAATGAATATAAAACTAAAATAGTTAATTAAGATAAGATAAACTAATCCTTTTATTATAGATATATACTGATATAAAAGGATTTAAAATCGTTTAAAATTAAAGGTACTCCCGCCTTCAGTACTAAAGCCGAAACATTTTGTTTCGGCTTTTTTGTTTTAAGAATCTTCATAAAATATTTACAACAGTTTTAAAGTATAGTTAAACTACTATAATTGAAAAAAATAGGATTTAATTTATTTTAATACATTTGTATAAAATTGAAGGGAAAAGGAAAATTGTACTGCTATGATTTCCTCATCTTACTTTTTTACATACTATTCATAATGAATAGTATTAATTAACTTTTAAAAAATAATTATTATGAAAATTACTAAATTGCTATTAGTAGTCTTCTTAGCAAGTATTTCAACAAATGCTCAACAAGAACAAATTGATTGTAAGGCTAATTTCGAAAAAGCCTTAGAACTATTAAGAGAAAATGAAAACTCGCAAGAAAACCTTCAAAAAAGTATCGAGTTTTTAACTCCATGTGCTAAAAATGGAGATGAAACTTCTCAAATACTTTTAGGTAGAGTTTATATGAACTCTGAGGATGAAAACAAACACAAAGAAGCTTTTGAATTATTAGAAACTGCTGCTAAAAAAGGGAATCCAATTGCTGCGGCTGACCTTGGGGTATTGTACAAATACGGAAAAGGTTGTAAACTAAACTTTAACAAAGCTAGACATTGGTTTGAAATAGCTAGTGAAAACGGAAACAGTACAGCTAGTTATAGTCTTGGGTACTTATATCTAAAAGGATATGGAAATATCAAACAAGATTACACAAAGGCTATTGAATGGTTTGAAAAAAGTAAACACCCAATGGCTAAGTACTGGTTAGGTGTTTGTTATTATTATGGTTATGGAGTTGCTAAAGACAATTCAAAAGCTAATGAATTATTAGGCACTGATTTTTCTGTTACAAATGAAGTAGCTACCGATGAAAATACTTCTGAAACTGAAAGCTCTGATATTGAAGCTTCTTTTACGAACTCTAGTAATAATAGCACTCAAAATTTAAGCTTAGGAGAAGATACTAGCTTAAATGGTATTTGGAAAGGTCAATTATTAGTTTTTGATTGGTCAGGAGAAAACATTGAGCAAAAGCTTCCTTTTGAACTTGAAATAAACTACGATGAGGAAGAAAACGACTTTTCTGTAGTATGGAATGTAAACGATGAAAACAAAAATCTTGACTTTACACGAATAGATAATTCATTGTATTATGATGATTTACAGATTAAGCTTCCACATACTTCTTTTAAAGAAAGTATCGCTAATGAATTAAACCACACAATACTTTCTGTTGAGTTCTCTAAAAACACTATTGGAGATAAAGATTATTTAATCGGAACTATTGAGAGTTTTATTAATAACTGGAATGAACCTGCTGCTCCTATTAAATTAGTACTTCAAAAGAAAACAACTTTTGAAAACACAGATATTGAATTGTCAGATGATGCTTTAGAGGCTCTTACACAACAAGAAGCACAGTTTGTAAAACTATATCCTAACCCATTTCAAAACGATTTAATCATTTCCTATGCTTTAGATAAAAAAGCTACTACTACAGTAAAAATTGCAAGTATTAATGGAGGTAATGAACAGATCATTAAACCTAGTGCTTTTCAAAAGGCAGGAGAGTATCATTATTACTTCGACGGAAGCTCTTTTAACAATGGCTTATACATCGTTACTGTTTTAGTGGATAATGAAAGAAAAACAAGAATTATTGTGAAAAAGTAAAGTGAAAAAGATGAAAAATATATATAAAATCATAGCAATAGTGTTGTTTACACTAACAGCAACATTGAACGCTCAATTAAAAAATGTAGATGGTACTACAAATGATGAGTATTTAGGGAAACAACCCGTAACAGGAGGAGCATGTGATTGTGTCAATAATGATATTGCTAATTTTAATTTCAATTTTAGTAATAGCTTTAACAATGCTATAGCAAATGACAGAGCAGTTATTGAAGCAGCTGAAAGAGAAGCTTGGGACTGGTATGAGTATCAAACAGAATTATTGAAAAATTACATAGCTTATCATAACTATAAAACTTTTGACACTTACGATGAGGCTAAAGATTTCATTTTCAAAAAAACTGAGTTTAACAATATTCAGAGTAATGTTCCTTTAGCTAGGAGTAAAATGATTGATGGTTATAATAGAGCTAGACACGCTAGACACTCAGGATTAAAAGGTTTAAAAGCATTACAGTTTCGTGAAAATGAAATTAAAGCAGGAAAATTAGACAACTCTTTGTATCCTGACTTTAAAGTCAATAACATTCCTTTAAAAGATATAAGAACATTGTCTCAACTTAATAGTATTAAAGCTACTACCAACACAACTACTATTGAGGGGATTTGGCAAACTCCTGAATTTTTTGACTTACAAAATCTAATGGCAAATCCGAATTTCGGAGAACTAGAAGCCTCTGCAATTATCAAAAAGAACAGCTTATATAACAAATTCAACCCTTGGGATAGATTAAATATGATGCAGTTCTTGATTCATTATGAAAAGTTCAAGCAGTATTCTAACCCTCCTTATCTTTTAAGTGGTGAGGCTGCTGAAATTTTTGATAAGTTTAATGAAATTGTTGATATAGCAACATTAGAATTTATAGAAAACGAATTCAGAAAAGAATATACTAATACTAATCTATTTCACCCTGACTATTGGAGAATAATTTTAAAAGACAAGTACAACAATAACGGATTATACACTCATGTAGCCAAAGCAGACCATCAAGCTTTAATGAATGCTGAGTTAAATAGATTGAAAAGTCAAACTCCTATTGGCGCATCTCTTAATGTTGATAAAATTGTACAATGGTTTGATATTAGAGATAAAAACCAATTAGAATGGATAAATGCTAATACTGATAAAGCAACTGAGTTTTTAAAAAGATTAGATGATGCTAGAAAACTCGATAAACAAGAAACTTCTGAACCTATTCCTGATAATGAAATAATTTCTGTCGTTGGTGAAAATTTTAACTCCGAAAAATATGATATAAAAAATGAAATTGAATATGGAGGTAGAATAGCAAAACTAGCTGAAGAACTAAGTCTTAATCCTGATCATAAGAACTGGATGCTCACACATTTCGAACAAGCGATAAAAATTGTGAATTTTGCTGATATTAGTAGAATAAATGATGTGTTAAGTGATGCAAAGAAAATCTTTATTATCGAAATTATAAAAGCTTATGAAGAAGGCTATAATTTTAACTTTGATGATAGAATAATCAACAAACTGAATAACGAATGTGCAAAAACTATTTTTTCTGAGCTAGAAAATGGTATATTTGAGAATAGCCCTTTAAAACCAGAAGTAGAAATTGTGACACCAAATTCCATAGGACTAAATTTTCATGAGTCTATACTTAAGTTATTCAAAGATAGTCAAAAAACCAACTTGGTTATAAAAAACGGTACAAGCATCAACTCAAACGCCCAAACTATTAAAACCACTATAACTTTAAATGATAATTATTTATCTAACGCAACCAAACTATCAATAACTAGAACTATAATTCATGAATCTGTTCATTCATACTTGAATGCCGTATTTTACAGTAACCCAGACTTAAGCAACCAACCTCTCCGAATAAAAATGCGTTCATACGCTTCCGAAAAAGGTTTTACTGATTTAAATAGATTTCATCATGAATTTATGGCCCAATATATTGATGCAATGGCATACTCATTGTATGAATGGGATAAAGAGTATGGTTCTGGCAAAGGTCTTAATAATATAAATAAACCAGATGATCTGTTAGGTTGGGAATATTATTATTCTATGGCATTTGGTGGTCTTTTTTATGAAGATACAAATGGTAACCTTAACCCAACTGACTCATTCATTGAATTAGTTCCCTCAGAAAACGATAGAACAAAAATCATTCAAATATTAGAAAATGAACAAAATGGCACAAATGATTATAAAGGAGAAAAATGTAATTAACCTACTAATTTTAGTTTGTCTTTTTTTTAATTCGAGAGCTTTTTCTCAAACAGAATTAAAAGGAATATATTATAAAAATAATGGGTTAAAAAGTTCTTACAATACTTACACCTTTTTAAGTGATGGTATTTTCGAGTATAATTCTGAGAGTGATCTAGGAGCAGAGTTTTTTGGTAAAGGGCATTATAAAATTACAAATGACACTTTAGTATTAAATTATGATTTAACTTCGTTAAGAGATAAAAGCTATCATAAATCAAAAGAATATTATAATAAAAGTGATAGTATAGCTGTAAAAATAAATGTATATGATTTTAATTTAAAGCCATTAACTAATAGTATTCATGCATGGTCTTATCCATTATACAAAGAAACTGAAGTTAACAAACTAGGGGAACTATTTTTTAAATTCAAAAAACATAAAGAAAAAGTAGCAATCCATTTGGTTGGTGAAGAGATTGAGCAATATGTAATTTATCTACTTACAGATAAAAATTACGAAATAGATGTTTTTATGAAAAAAATTGCTCTTCATAATTATCCAAAACTTCTAAAAGATCAGATTACTAAGATTCCAATTAATGAATTTTTAAGTGGTTATTTAAAGAAGTAGAAAACCTATTAAACAAAAATTTTGAAACAGCATATCTTTTTAATCTTTGTATTATTTAATATTTCAATGTCTTTAGTTTCATGTAAATTACAAGAACAAAAAAACTACAAAAGCTGTCAAAATACGGAACTTATTAAAGAGCTTATAGAGCAAGAATTTATTACACAAAAGAACAGGTTTGATAATGTTATTTATAACAAAGTCTTAAAGCAAACTATTTCAAAAGAAAATCTTGAATTGTTCTTAAAACCTGATGGCTTTTCCATGATGACAAAAATTGAAATTAAGTCGGAGAAAGATATTATTGATTTTACTAATTTTTTCAGTGCTAAAGATTTTGAATATATGCGTTGTCAACTAAAACAAAATAAAATCGATAATTGGAAACAGATCTTAGAAAGAAAGTATTTTGAAACTTCTAATATTGCTGAAAATACTCTAAGTTACTCTGTACCTTTATTTTCAACGGATCAAAGTCATGCTCTCATATATAGAGAAACAGTAGGCTCTGGAAGTTTGTTTTTATTAAAAAAATCAAATGGGAAATGGGAGTACTACGCCAAACAACTAGTTTGGATAGATTGAATATAAATTTTAAGAATAGTTCTTAGCAATTATTACTTAATTATAAAATTTAGATTAGAGAACTTAACCTACCTTATTATAACAATAAGAAAGCCGAAACAAAATGTTTCGGCTTTTTTTATTTTTACCTTTTTAAAAATCAAGATTATTTATTTCTAGCGACAAAAACTGTGTTTAACACCACACCTGTAATCACCACTCCTGCTCCTAGTAAACCAATAATTGTATATTTTTCATCTAACCAAAAAACACCAGCCAACATTGTAAATACAACTTCGATATATTTTAAAGGCGCCGATTTATTTATTTCTGAAGTTTGAAAAGCTTTGGTCATGTAATATTGTCCTATAAAACCAAAAACACCCAAACTTATAAATGTTAACCATTCTAAATCAGTTGGAGTTTTCCAGTAAAAAAGGGTGAAAATTCCGCTTATAAAAGCAGATATTCCCATAAAATAATTAATTATAACAAGGGGATGATCTCTGGTATTAATTTTTCTAATTAACATAAATACCAAACCAGTTAACACTGCAGACCCCAGAACAATCAAAAAACCAATTGTATTTACATCTGTATCAAAACCTTTTAAAATCAACACTCCAAGAAAAGATATTCCAAAATACATCCATTGGTTCCATTTTATTTTTTCCTTCAATAAAAAAACAGCAAAAATAGCCGCAAATATTGGCGAGATGTAACGAATAGAAACTGCTGTTCCCGTTTTTAAATATTGTAGCGATGCAAAAAATAGTGTCATAGCTACAAAACCAATAGTTCCTCTTGCTATTAACAATTTTCTTTGATTACCTAGTGGTTTAATGTTATTCTTTATCAATAAAGGAATTGTAAAACAAAGCGTAATTGCAGACCTAAAAAACACAATTTGATATACATTATAATGACGCAAATCTTTTACAAGTATGTTTAACACTGAAAATGACAACGCACTAATCACCATAAAAATTATAGCCTTTTTCATGCTACTAATGTAAACAGACTTCTTTATTTAAAACCATAATTCTGTCAGAACTTATAATTACAAAAGTCTCTCAAAAATGGAAATAAAAACTTTTTGGAATATTCTTTGTAAAGTTTAAAATGTATCTGCGTCTAAATCCACAAATCAAGATAATTATGAAAAAATTAATCCCAATTATTGTCCTTTTCTTATCTGTAACTATTTCTGCTCAAACAAGTATTTTTAATGGTTTATTAAATAAGCATGTTGATGTTAATGGAAATGTAAACTACAAGGCCTTGAAAAAGGACGAAGCTACGCTTAACACCTATTTGACCTATTTAGAAAAAACTACTCCTAACGCTTCTTGGTCTAAGAACAAGCAAAAAGCTTTTTGGATTAATGCTTACAATGCTTATACTATAAAATTGATCTTAAATAATTATCCTGTAAAAAGTATAATGAACATTAAGAAGAAAGGGAAAAGCGCTTGGAAAATTCCTTTTGCTGTTGTAGGTGGAAAAACATACACGTTAGATCACATCGAACATAACATTTTACGCGAAAAATTATTTGACCCAAGAATTCACGTAGGTGTTAACTGTGCCTCTGGATCTTGCCCTAAATTACATAACAAAGCTTTTACTGAAGCAAACATTGATAGTGAACTAGAGAGCTTAATGAAACAGTTTATCAATGATTCTAAACGTAACAACCTCAAGAAAAAGAATGCTATTCAAATTTCTGAAATCTTTAATTGGTTTAAAGGAGATTTCACTAAAGAAGGTTCTGTTGTTGACTATATTAACAAGTATGCAAATGAGCCTGTAGCTACAGATGCTAAAATTCAGCATTTACCTTATAACTGGAATCTAAACGGAAAGTAGTATTTTTATTCTCATTTTGCTGAAACGAGTTCAGTATAAAAAAACATAAAAGAAAGTACATGTCTAAAACATATTATGATCCCGCCGACTTAAGAAAGTTTGGAAAAATAACCGAATGGAGTGAAGAGCTTGGTAACAAGTTCTTTGATTATTATGGAAAAGTTTTTGAAGAAGGAGCACTTACTGCTCGCGAAAAAAGTTTAATAGCACTTGCTGTTGCGCATACTGAACAATGTCCATATTGTATTGATGCGTATACTAAAGATGGTTTACAACGTGGAATCACAAAGGAAGAAATGATGGAAGCCATTCACGTTGGAGCAGCAATTAAAAGTGGTGCTACTTTAGTTCACGGTGTTCAAATGATGAACAAAGTGAACAAATTAGAAATGTAAGTAAACTCTAAGTTTAGCGAAGTCTAAATTTTAGAAATTACTTATCTCAACGAAAGTTGGGATCTGAAACACATTGTCACCTCGAGCGGAGTCGAGAGGTTGTTTAATTAGGTCTCGACTGCGCTCGACCTGACAAAAATTAAATAATGAAGAAATCCCTTTTAGCAAGAAATAACGATTTAGCAAATACACAACGCCAATTAGAAATTCTGTCAAATGGAATTTTTAAAGATGGCGAATTACCAACCTTTGCTGAAAAAATTAAGGAAACAAATCAATTTCCTTTACAACCTAAAAAATTAGAAATTCTACAAATCAACTTAGGTTATATGTGTAATCAAGTTTGTGCGCATTGTCATGTTGATGCTGGTCCTGATAGAAAAGAAATCATGACACAAGAAACCATGGAACAGTGCTTGGAGGTCATAAAAAAAACTGGTGCGCATACCTTAGATTTAACAGGTGGAGCTCCAGAGATGAATCCTAATTTCCGTTGGTTTGTAGAAGAAGCTTCAAAAGCAGGAATTAAAGATTTTATCGTGCGATCTAATCTTACCATTATTCGTGCTAATAAAAAATATTACGATTTACCAGAGTTCTTTAAAAAACACAATGTTCATGTTGTTTCTTCAATGCCACACTGGACACGTGGAAAAACAGATAAGCAACGTGGTGATGGAGTTTTTGATAAATCAATCGAAGCTTTACAAATGCTAAACGAAGTTGGTTACGGAAAAGAAGGTTCTGGATTACAATTGGATTTAGTTTATAATCCTTCGGGAGCTTTCTTACCAGGTGATCAAGCTGCTTTAGAAAGTGATTTTAAAAAGGCCTTATCAGAAGATTTTGGAATTGTTTTCAATAACTTATTTGCAATTACTAATTTACCTATTAGTAGATTTTTGGATTACTTAATTGCTTCTGAAAATTATGAGGATTATATGTATGCATTAGTTGAAGCTTATAATCCAATGGCTGTTGAAAATGTAATGTGTACAAATACGCTTTCTGTAAGCTGGGATGGCTGGTTATATGACTGTGATTTTAATCAAATGTTGAATTTGAAAGTCGCTAGTAAAGTAAAACACATTTCAGAATATAATGAAGAGTTGTTGAGTAAACGTACTATCATTATCAACCAACACTGTTATGGTTGCACTGCAGGAGCAGGAAGTAGTTGTCAAGGAACTGTAGCGTAATTTAATTAGCAAATTTGATAATTAGTCGATGTAATAATTAAAATGTCACATCGAGCGCAGTCGAGATGTTTATAGAATGAAAAAAATAATCTTTCTTATCGTTTTAACATCGTTAAATTCTTTTTCTCAAAAGAATCTAAAACAACTATTGAAAAAATTCAACCAAGAATCAGTTCCTTATATTCATGTTGAAAATTTGAATGATAAAGATGAAAACATAGTGTTATTAGATGCTCGAGAACCAAGAGAGTTTGAAGTAAGCCATCTAAATAAAGCTATTTGTGTTGGGTATGACCATTTCGATTTACAAAAAACAATACAACAATTACCTGAAGATAAAAACAACAAAATAGTAGTATATTGTTCATTAGGTATTCGTTCAGAGGATATTGCAGAGCAACTTAAAAAAGCTGGATACAAAAACGTTTTCAACTTATACGGTGGTATTTTCGAATGGAAAAATAAAGGGAATTCTGTTGTAAACAAAAACAATAAACCCACAGAAGAAGTCCATGCTTTTGATAAAGAATGGGGCGTGTGGCTAACAAAAGGAATAAAAATATATGAGTAAAAATTTGTTGATGATTTTTACCAGAAACCCAGAACTAGGAAAGGTAAAAACTCGACTCGCAAAATCTTTAGGTAATGAAAAAGCACTAGAGATCTATAAATTCTTATTAAACAGAACAAAAGAAGTAACACAGCAAGTATCATCAGACAAAGCTGTGTTTTATTCTGTTAAGATAAGAGATAATGATATATGGGATGCTACCGTATTTCAAAAATTACAACAAGAAGGCGATGATTTAGGAAAGCGGATGCAAAATGCATTCACTGCTGCTTTCTCAATGGGATATAAAAAAGTTGCCATCATTGGGAGCGATTTGTATGATTTAGAATCGCATCATATCGAGGAAGCTTTTCATCAATTGGACTCAAATGATGTTGTTATCGGTCCAGCAGAAGATGGTGGATATTATTTATTAGCCGCAAAGCAAGTTTATCCTGATATTTTTAAAAATAAAGATTGGGGAACCTCATCTGTTCGCGAAGCCACTTTGAACGACTTAAAAAAACAAAGCGTATTTTTATTGCCTATACTTAACGATGTTGATGTTATTGAAGACATTCAAAATCATCCAGCATTTACACAATTTTTAAATTCATGAAACAACAACAGCTACAAGAAACTATAAAATATCTAACCAACAGAAATGTTGAAACACCAGAAGTGGGAATTGTACTGGGAACTGGTTTAGGTAAACTTGTTGACCATATAGAAATATCTCAGGAAATTCAATATAATGAAATTCCAAACTTTCCTGAAGCTACTGTTGAATTTCACTCTGGTAAATTAATCTTCGGAAAATTATCAGGTAAAAATGTAGTTGTAATGTCAGGACGCTTTCATTTGTATGAAGGTTATACTCCTTGGGAAGTTACTTATGGAATTAGAACAATGCAGGGTTTAGGAATTAAAAATCTTTTAATTTCAAATGCTGCAGGTGCAATTAATCTTTCTTACAAAAAAGGAGATTTAATGGTAATTGAAGATCATATCAATTTACAAGGCAGTTCTCCTTTAGCCTTTAAAGAAGCAAAAGAATTCGGGAACATTTTTGCCGACATGTTAGAACCGTATTCAAAAAAATTAAACGACCAACTGAAAGTTATTGCAAAACAGAACGACATAACGCTACATGAAGGAATTTATACAAGTGTATTAGGTCCGCAATTAGAAACACGTGCCGAATACAGAATGCTTCAAATACTAGAAACAGATGCTGTTGGAATGAGTACTGTTCCTGAAGTAATTGTAGCTAAACAATTAGATATTCCTTGTTGTGCGATTTCAGTTTTAACGGATGAATGCGACCCTAAAAATTTACAACCTGTTGATATTTCAGATATTATTGCAGTTGCAGGTAAAGCAGAACCAAAACTGGTTACACTTTTTAAAGAATTGATAAAACAGCTTTAAGTTAGAAGTTAGAAGTTAGAAAATTATAATGTTTGGTGATTGAGCGAAGTCGAAATCATACTTTTAAAATGAGTTATAGCTTCGACTCCACTCAGCTACCGTAATTTGAAAATTTAATTCATAAATATAATAAGACTAAAAAAAATATCAGTAAAACAAATTAGGTACTAATTACTGCCAACTATTTACTGTGAACTAAATACTAAACAATATGAGTTATTTAGAAACAACAAAAGATGTATATAAAGAAGCAGCATTAACTCCAGATGTTGGATTATGCTGTACTACAAATCCTATTTGGGAACTACCAGGATTAAAAATCCCTAAAATTATGCAAGAAATGAACTACGGCTGTGGTTCTACTGTGCATGCAAGAGATTTAACCAACAATCCTAAAATGCTATATGTTGGTGTTGGAGGTGGAATGGAATTACTACAATTTGCCTATTTCAATAGAAATAAAGGTGGTGTAATTGGTTTAGATGTAGTTGATGAAATGTTAGAAGCTTCACGTAAAAACTTCATTGAAGCTGAGGAACAAAACGATTGGTTCAAAAGTGAATTTGTTGACCTACGTAAAGGTGATGCAATGAATTTACCTGTTGAAGATAATTCAATTGATGTTGCTGCACAAAACTGCTTGTTTAATATTTTTAAAGCAGATGATTTAAAGAAAGCTATTGCTGAAATGTATCGTGTTTTAAAACCACACGGACGTTTAGTTATGAGTGATCCAACTTGTGAACAACCAATGAATGAAACATTACGTAATGATGAGCGTTTACGTGCTTTATGTTTAAGCGGAAGTTTACCAATTGCTGAATATGTAAAAATGCTAACGGATGCTGGTTTCGGAACAATAGAAATTAGAGCTAGAAAACCATATAGAATTTTAGACCCTGTAAATTATCCGACTGAAGAATTAATTTATATTGAGTCAATTGAAGTTGCTGCCATTAAAGATCCAATGCCAGAAGACGGACCATGTATTTTTACTGGTAAAGCTGCAATTTACTTCGGAGAAGAGGAATATTTCGATGATGGTAAAGGTCATACTTTACTTAAAAATCAACCTTTAGCAATTTGCGATAAAACAGCTGGCGTTTTAGCCGATTTAGGAAGAAAAGATATTTTCATTTCAGAATCCACTTTTCATTATGATGGTGGAGGATGTTGTTAAATCAACATTGATTTAAAATCTTATAAAACAGACTGTCTAAAAAGCATCTTAGAACGTCATTCTGTCCCGAAGTTTCGGGATATTTCAGAATCTTATCAAGTCTTATTTGCCAAGTATGATGAGAAACTGAAACAAGTTCAGTTTGACCATTAGTAGTTTTTTTAGACAGTTTTTATTTTTTAGCCTTCCTATTGTAATTTAATAGAACTTCCTTCGACTGAATGCTTCGAAACTAACGAATGCATCACAAGAATATTCATACCGCTATTGTACTCTTTGCCAATTCTCCTGAAGAAGAATTGAAACAAAAGAATATATCAGGTTCTAAAAACCTGTATGAATATTTCAATGAAGAAACACTCTCAAAAGCTAAACAAACAGGTTTAGATGTTCTGCTTTTCTCAGATGTAAATCAGGTTGGAAAAAACTTTGGTGAACGCTTTAGTAATGCAATAGAATCCATTTTTAAACAAGGTTATGATGCTGTAATTACCATTGGAAACGACACTCCAGATTTAAAAACAGAACATTTACTAATAGCTAAAGAAAATCTTCAACATCAAATTCTCACTTTAGGCCCTTCTATGGATGGTGGTTCTTATTTGATTACTCTTTCAAAAAGTACTTTCAATAAGGAAGAATTTCAAGAGCTCCCTTGGCAAAGCAATTTTCTTTTTACTGCTTTAGAAAATTATTTAACATCAAAAAAGCACATTACTAAGCGTATTGAAGTATTAAAGGATATTGATGAAACAAAAGATTTATTTTATTTCATCAATAGATTCAGAAATACTAATCTAATTCTGAGACATCTTATATTCTCAATTCTTTTTTTTCCTAAAGAGTTTATTGTAGAAATTTTCAATATTTACACTCCAACATACTCCTCTAACACTTGTAACAAAGGCTCTCCTTTCCTTTTTATTTCATAACAAACTCAATTATTATGTCACTGTATTTATATCAGTAGAACTTTCATGCATAATGCTTCGTCTAAGTTCTTAACATGGAATTATTGTGACTAAAAATCAAACCAATTCATTTACTAAATATAGTATTACAAACATGAAAATTTCAATTTTTATAGTTTTATTATTTACGCTACAATTCACTTTTGCACAAGAAACTACTGGTATTCTAGAAGGAAAAATTACTGATAATACGAAAACCTCTGTTCCTTATGCAGCTATTATTCTTACTGATTTAGATACCAACTCAAAATATACGACAACCTCTCAAGAAACTGGTCATTATTTAATTGCAAATATTCCTCCTGGAAATCAGTATCAACTTGAAATTCAATTTATCGGTTTTCACACGTATCAGAAATCTAACATTAAAATCAACTTAGGGAAAACAACAACTTTAGATATCATTCTATTTGAAGAAAGTACTGATTTAGATGAAGTTATAATCAATGCTACTGCGACTAAAAGAACGCGAAATATATCAACCAAACAACTACTTAAAACCCCATCAATTAGTAGAAGTGTTCAAGATGTAACACGCAATTTATCTAATGCAAATTTGAATTCATTCGGTGGTGCAAGTAATCGTTTTAACAACTTTAATATAGACGGAATTGCAAGTAATGATGTAGTTGGTTTTCAAGAACCTGCAAGTGGCGCTTCAGGATCGTCAGCCAATGGAACACCAGGAAGCCTTTCTAGAAGTCAGCCTATAAGTTTTGGAGCCATTAAAGAACTTTCTGTAAAAATAGCTCCGTTTGATGTTAGTATCGGAAACTTTACAGGAGCCAATATTAATGTGGTAACTAAAAACGGTACCAATAAAACGCAAGGTGAAGTTTATGGATACGGAAACAATCAGCTTTTAATTGGGAAATTTGCAGAAGGAACTGAACAAAATGTTGATAGCTTTTATGATGTTCAGTTTGGTGCTGGACTAGGTGGTGCTATTAAAAAAGATAAATTATTCTATTACCTAAACGTAGAGCAAGCAATAAGTAAAACTCCAGTGTTAGGAGCTCCTGGAACCAATGCATCTAATATTGATCAGGCTACAGTAATTGACATTGCCGATAAATTAAGAAACGATTATAATTATGATCCGGGTGCTTTTGAGAATGCTGATATTCAAACTGCTTCAACGAAAATATTCGCGAGTTTAGATTATAATTTATCTGAAAATCACAAACTGACCTTAAGGAACAACTTTGTAAAAAGTTTCGCAGACAATTTAGAATGGAATCAGGCCGTATTTAACTTTGGGAATCAAGGATATCGCCATAACAGCATTTTAAATAGTACAACATTCGAGTTAAACTCAAGTTTATCAGAAAACACCTCTAACATTTTAACCTTGGGTTATAACAAAGTAAAAGAAGATCGTTCTTATGATGGTCGTGTTTTTCCACATTTAGAAATCAACGATTCTTCGAATAGAATTTTCGCTGGAACGTATAGAGAAGCTTCAATTTATAACACAAATTTGAATACGTTTCAGTTAACAGATAAACTTACCTACTATAAAAATAATCATACCATTACTGGTGGGTTTTTATTACAATTTAATGATATAGACTATGGGTTTTTAACTGCATGGAACGGGCGTTGGGCCTACAATTCTGTTAATGATTTTTTAAACGATATGCCATCTAGAATTCGTGGTGTTTATCATGTTTCTAACAACAGCTTTGACTTTGTGAATAACCAACCATCTGCAACAATAGATGTCCTTACATCTGCATTTTACGTTCAAGATAACATTAAAATCAACGATCACTTTACGGTAAATGCAGGAATTCGTTTAGATAATCAATTATTATTGGATGATTTACCTTTAAGTCCGTTGGTAACAAATACTCCTGAATTTATTCAGTTTACTAACAAGATTGACGTGAATCCACATATCAATCCAAGACTAAGTTTTACCTATAATTTGGATGAGGATAAAAAGTATACACTTAGCGGAGGAAGTGGATTATTTACAGGAAGAATTCCGTATTTATGGTTTGCGTATGCCGAATATATTTCTGGTACTGATTATTTTAATGTGGATATTCGACCGAATGGAAATGTTGTTCAATTAGAAGAAAATCTAGGTGTTTTAGCCAATCAACAACCAGGATTAACTGAAATAAACTTAATTGATAACGATTTTGAATTGCCAAGAGAATGGAAAACTCGATTGAGTTTTGAAGCCAAGCTTCCTCAAAATTTTCGTTTTTCTGTAGAAGCAACGTATACTGATGTAGTAAAAGGAATCTTTTTCCAATCGATAAACAGACGTCAAGAATTCGGAAATTACTCGGGGGCAGATAATCGTCAATTTTATAACGGAACAAGAGTAAATGATAATTTTACAAACGTATTTTTATTAAAAAATACAGATAGAGGATATCGTTACAATATCAATTTCGGACTTTCAAAAGAAACAGAAAATTATGCTGGATTCTTAGGGTATACAAATGGAAAAAGTAAAGATATATCAAGTACAGTACGAAATTCGTCTGCAGCAAATTTCGAATGGAATCAAGCAATAGACTCTAACAATCCAGATGTATCCTTTTCTAACTTTGATCTTCGTCATAAAATTGTTTCTTCTCATAGCTATAACTTCGATTTTAAGAATAACTATCAATTACAAGTTTCTACTTTATACACAGGAACATCAGGAAATCCTTATTCTGTGGTTTATCAAGGAGATGTAAATAGAGATGGATCTTCAAGAAACGATTTGGTATACATTCCAGCTAACCAAAGTGAAATTCAATTAGCCGATATTACAGATACTAACGGAACTATTTTAGTGTCTGCTCAAGAACAATGGACTCGATTAGATAATTTCATAAATAGTAATGATTATTTAAGAGAAAACAGAGGTAGTTACGCTGAGAGAAATGGCGGAAGAACACCTTGGAATCATCAATTAGATGCAAAATTTGTATTGAATATTCCCTTTAAAAATAACGATAATTTACAGGTGAGTTTTGATGTTTTTAACGTATTGAATTTGTTAAACAAAAATTGGGGACGTTTAGTTTTTGTACCAAATGTTGTAAATTCAAACTTTAGCTTGTTAGAATTTAAGGGCGTTCAAAATAATGAACCTGTATATCAATTTACATTAGAAGAAAATGCAAAACCTTGGGTGCTTGATGTGATAAATTCGAGATGGAAAGCGCAATTAGGATTGAAATATCAGTTTTAAAAACCGTTTTAAAGATTCATAAACCAGCAAAATTTGCTGGTTTTTTTTGTAAAACATCCTCTTCTTCATGATTCCGAAAATAATCAACTATATTAGTAAAGGTTTAACTTTAAAACTCAGATAAAATGAATAAATCACTTATATCGCTATTCTTTTTTATCACAACTATTTCGGGTATAGCTCAAGATATTAGTTATGTGAACGCTGAAAATGGTTTAATAGTTCGAGAAAAACCTGATACCAAATCAAAAAAAATTGGTAAGCTTTTATATGGGGCTGCTGTTAAAATAATCAAGAAAACGAACATCTATTTAGACATTAAAGACGATGGTAAGAACATTTCAGGAGAATGGTTTCTTATTGAAGAATTAGACGGAACTCAAAATGGTTATGTTTTTAGCGGATTTTTAGTAAAAGAAGGGATTTTTA
The DNA here is from genome assembly GCF_004345825.1 of Tenacibaculum skagerrakense. Lineage (GTDB taxonomy): Bacteria > Bacteroidota > Bacteroidia > Flavobacteriales > Flavobacteriaceae > Polaribacter > Polaribacter skagerrakensis. Next base: position 327,463 of record NZ_SLXM01000001.1, on the reverse strand, counting down.
GTTTAATAGAACCGAATGTTTCGCAACTAAAAGAACTGCATAAGTCTGACCAAGGAACCGAAGTGATTTATCATTTTTTATCGAGCAATTATAAGAAATCAGGTAAAAAATACAATGTAAAACACTATGACTGGAACGAATCAGAAATTTGTTCTTTTTCTGAAGATTTTAAGCCAGGAATTACTTTTGAACTATTTGAATGTAAAGAAGCCGGTGGCGCTACAATTAAAGTAAATAGAAAAAACCTTATGAAGTGGATTGAGAAAATTTACGAGGTAAACAAAATGGGGGTTGATCAAAATGTATGGAAAGACAATAATTCAAAATTTGAACCGAAAGAAGCTGCTGCTGGTTGTTATTATAAAATAAAAGAAACTGAAAGCAATACAATTGTGGATTTATATTGTGGGTGTTAAGAAAAGACTTGATATAATTAAAATATTAATTTGATTTGACGATGTCAAAATAATGATAAGTATATTCGCCTAATAAAATAATAACGCTATGAAATACTTAATTCTATTTATCATATGTCTAGGGTTATTGAATACCTCATCTGCAGATATGGGTGATCCTTCTATACAAGGAGTTTGTAAAATTACTACCAAAGACAATATATCTCACGAAGGATTTATAACACTTATTAATGGTGGGTTTTATGGGATGTTCTCAAATGGATTTTATTTTGAAATCGATGATAGTTCAAATAATAGAATATTGTATGATTTTAATTTTTACAAACTTCAGAAAACCAAAGATGGAACATTTAATGTAGGTTACAACTCTTTTAAAGCAAAGCGAGCATATTTTATCGCTCATACTCCATATCATTATTATTCGAAAAAAGAACAGAATAATATTATAATAGATCCCAAAGGCCCAAAACTAGTTACTAAAAAGACTAATGAGTTTACATATAAATTATTTGACTCGATTCCGCTTTTTAAAGAACTGCCTAGAGAATATCATCTGAGATATGATAAAACGGAGAAGCTAGCCGAAAAGATTGCTATGTCCGATATCATTTCAATTGAAATAATTAAAAAACCTCAACAAGTTTGGTTGGATAAAATTGCCAAAGCCAAGAAATTATATTGGGACGATAATAGTGATGAAAATTCAACAGGAGATTTCCTTGAACCTACATGGTATCATGAATTAATTCAAGAACCAAAGAGATTTAATTCCTTAAGAGAATACTTTAATAAATGGAAAAAGTAAAAAATTATCTAAATGAACTTGTAATTTAATATCTAAAAAAAGTTTTTTTACTTAAAAATGAACCGTGAAATTATAGACATAAACGATTGTACAATTCTATTAGAAGAAGCAACTACTAACAGTACAAACCTCGTCGATACTTGTTATTTTGATGAACCTGTTATTGCTATTGCTTTTTACGGATCTGGTGATGTTGGATTGAAAGTTAAATACAATGGAAAGACTAAAGAATTTCAGCAAACTAAAGGAATGATTTTGTCTTTTTATGCTGATGAAAATGTTGCTTTTGAACATCATGTTTCTAACGAAAAACCATTACAATGCTTGGTAATTGCTACTACCGTTAGAAACCTAGATAAACTTCCAAATGGCGAAGGTGAATTCTTAGAACAGTTTTTATCTCAATTAGTACATCCAAAAGATCATTATGTAGAAGGTCCTGTTTTTAAAATGACGCCAGAAATGTTTGTTCTGGTAGAACAGTTTTTCAACAATTCTTATGAAGGCGGAATTAAAATGATGTTTTATAAGAGTCATATGAGTGCATTGTTATCTCATTATTTCGGTCAACTTGCCACTCAAAAATCAACCATAATAGAAACCTCTCAATTAGAAAAAATAAATCTAGCACAAGAAATATTACTTGCTGATTTAGAAAACCCTCCGTCTTTAACAGAACTTGCTCAAAAAATAGGAACGAATACCAATAAACTTAAAAAAGAATTCAAAGCGCAATTCGGAGTTCCTGTTTTTAAATATCTTCAAAATGAGCGATTAAAAAAAGCTTATAACCTCATTAAAAAAGAACATAAAACAATTCAAGAAGCTGCTTGGGCAGTTGGTTATGATAGTTTAGGATCTTTCTCAAATGCCTTTGAAAAAAAGTTTGGTTACAGGCCAAGCCAAGTCTAAAATTCTTTTCGAATAAATCATTATTCCTTTCGAATAAGTAGCTGTTTTACAGTCATTATAGTTTTGTATCATAATTAAAAAGTAACATTATGATTCACAATATAACACGAGCAATTCTATCCGCTATTATGGTTTGGATAGTAGGTGTTGCGGCTTTCCTCCTTTCCTATTCGTTTCCTGTTTTGAGCAATCCAGCTATACAAGCTAACATTGCGCTGGTTCTTGCGATTATTCCAGCTGTTTGTTTGGGAACTTTCGTTTACTATAAAAAAGGGGAAATTACTCCATCAAACTTAGCATTGATTTTTATGAGTACTGCGGCAATTCTAGATTTACTAGTAACGGTTCCCTTGTTTATTATTCCCGCTGGTGGAAGTTATGCTATATTTTTTAGTGATCCTATGTTTTACCTCCTCATGGTAGAATTCTATTGCATCGCAACATACTCTGGTAACTATTTTATTAAAAAACAACAAGCATGAAAACGATCATCTTTTTTATAACCGTTGTATTAACTGCTTTATCTGCAGGAATCTTTTTTGCATGGTCTGTCTCAGTTATTCCAGGAACTAAAAAAATTACTGATATCTCCTACTTAGAAACTATGCAAAGCATCAATAAAGAAATATTAAATCCTGTATTCTTTGCAGTATTCTTTGGAAGCTTAATTTTTTTAGTCATCAACTCAATAACTCAGTTTCATCATAAACCTACATTTTGGTTAGTAGTATCTGCCATGCTTATATACGCCGTTGGAACTTTCGGATTTACAGCTTTTGGGAATGTCCCTTTAAACAATGAGTTAGACGGTCTTAATCTTAAAGAATTAAACCTCTCTCAACTCAAAAGTTTCAGAAACTATTATGAAAGATATTGGAATGGCTTTCATAACGTCAGAACCATTGGTGGTTTCATTTCATTCCTATTATTACTTATCTCAATTTTTATAAAAAAATAAAACACAAACAATTATGAACACAACTATTTTAGTTATCGGAGGAACTGGTAAAACTGGTCGTCGAGTAGTAGAACAATTAAAAAATAAAGGGATTGAACCACGAATCGGATCAAGAAATGCAACACCCAGTTTTGATTGGAATGATAAAAATACGTGGGTAAAATCTTTAGAAGGAATTGAAAGAATGTACGTTACCTATTATCCAGATTTGGCTATTCCTGGAGCCAAAGAATCTATTGAAAGTTTAACCACTTTAGCCAAAGAATTAGGTGTAAAAAAAGTAGTTCTTTTATCTGGAAAAGGAGAAGTTGAAGCTGAAGCTTGTGAGCAAATTGTTGCGAATTCAGGTTTAGATTATACAATAGTACGAGCTTCATGGTTTAATCAAAATTGGAGTGAAAGTTTCTTTTTAGACTCCATTCTTTCAGGAAATGTTGCTTTACCAATGTCGGATGTTTTAATTCCTTATGTAGATGCTGATGATATTGCAGAAGTAGCTACTGAAGTTTTATTAAATGATGATTTTAACGGTGAAATTATTGAAGTTACAGGTCCAGAATTAATTACGTTTAAAGACATTATAGCCACTATCGGAAATGTAAGTAAAAGAGAACTTAACTTCTTACCAATTACGTTAGATCAATATGTAGCAGGAATGAGACAAATGCAACTTCCTGAAGATGTTATTTGGTTAATAGAATATTTATTCAGTCATGTGTTAACCAATCCGAATAACCAATTAATTTCCCATGATATTGAAAGAGTTTTAGGAAGAAAAGCTACATCATTCACTAAATATGCTGAAGAAACTGTAAAAACAGGTGTTTGGAATCCATAAAAATAAACACACTACTTTTTAAAACGTCTTGAGTTTATACTCAAGGCGTTTGTTTGGTTTATTGAAGTATCTTGTGCAATAAAAATTAACACAAATGTTCTCTAAACTAAAATCATTCTTTAAATCAAGCAAAGGCGACACTTTTATCGGCTTAATAGACGAATTAGGAGCTTCAACCTCTAATCAAAAAGATAGCTGTACTGTAGCTTTTAATTTTTGTGCCTATATAAATAACGAAGGAGAAGTAATTGAGGAAGAAATAAGAGTATCTAAGGATTTTCCTGACAAAAACAAGAGAATTAAAGGTTTAAATTCACTTTCAATTGTAAAAATTAAAGGTGAAAAAACAACATATTATGAGAGAGACTTAATACAATTATTCTCCGTTGTTGAAACTGATTCAAAAAATAATGAACTAAACAAAATACTTCAAGAAAGATTAAAGCCGGTTATTTTTAAAAGCAGCTATTTTGGAGATTTTATACTTGATAGAGGCTTAAATTGGTTTGAAACAACAACGAAATGGCTTGATAGTGAGATTTCAATATCCCTATCAGTAGAAACAGTTGAAGCTTCTGAAATAGAAAAATATGCTGTAGAACTTTTTAAAAACCAAGAAAGTTGGCATACAAAGTTTATCAATAAAATCATATCAGATTTATTAGAAACAAAAAATGAATGTTGGCTTAGTGACAATGAAGAACCTTTAAACGCTAGGGAATTTAAACAAAAAATTGTTATTGAGAGTATAACTTTTCATGAAGATGGCGATTTTGATGTTTGGTTTAAAGATGGTGGTACTTTCTGGGGGCATCATATTAGTATATTTTGTAACCTGAATGGAGAAATAGGTGAAGCAACTATTAACGGATAATTATTAAATAATGCTTTTGTAAAAATGTAATTCTAAAATAACTTATACGACTCAACCTTTAGCAAACTAAAAATTACAACGTTGAAAGCAGTATCTTAGTACTATGGAAAAATACTTTGAAATTATTTCAAATTCTTACAAGGGTTATTGGAATTACATCAAACAATCTGTTCTTTTTAAATTGAATTGGGAGAATTATTTCTATGGCTTAATTTTAATCTCTCTAATAGTTTGGGGATTAGAACTTGCATTTCCTTGGCGTAAAAATCAGCCTGCTTTTAGAAAAGATTTTTGGCTTGATACCTTTTATATGTTCTTCAATTTTTTCCTGTTAAACCTCATCGCTTTAATTGCATTATCGAATACTGCTGCTGCTTTATTTAATGATGTTTTAGGTTTAATTGGTTTGTCTGTTTCAAGTTTTCAATTGTTTGATATCAACTCATTCCCATATTGGTTGCGTATTTTCACCTTCTTTATTATTATTGATTTTGTGCAATGGTATACACATACATTGTTGCACAAATATGAGTTTTTATGGAATTTTCATAAAGTACACCATTCCGTGAAACAAATGGGGTTTGCTGCTCATCTTCGTTATCATTGGATGGAACCTGTGGTATACAATTCTATGAAGTATATTCCATTAGCTATAATGGGCGGATTTACAGCTCAAGATGTTGCTGTTGTTCATTTCTTTAATATTACCATCGGGCATTTAAATCATGCGAATATCAATTGGGATTATGGATTTTTGAAGTACATTTTAAACAATCCTAAAATGCATATTTGGCATCATGCTAAAGAGCTTCCAGAAGATAGAAAAAATGGTGTAAACTTCGGAATTACTTTAAGTTTATGGGATTATCTTTTCAAAACAAATTACATTCCTCATTCTGGACGAGACATTGAAATTGGTTTTGAAGGAGATGAACACTTTCCTAAAGACTTCATCAATCAAGAATTATACCCTCTTAACAAAAAATAATCTGAATCTTTACATCAAGTTATATAGATAATTTTTCACGTCATTCCGAATTTAGTTCTGAATCCCATATTACTAAACTACTTTTCATAATGGGAACCTGAAATAAATTCAGGTTGACATCTCTCTTTTATTACATGTTATGTAAATGATAATTAAAAATAATTTGGCTATTTGTATCTTTATCCGATAAACAAATAAACCAGATGAAACGAGCGTTAATTTTCTTAATTTTATTTTAAGCAAAGAATGATTAAAATTAATGTGAGTTACTGAATGTATTCAAATTTTTTAAACATTCAGAAATCAAAAAATTTCAAACAGATGAAATATATAAAATTTTTATTCCTATTTCTTTTTGTACAAGTTACCGCACAACAAGGTGGTATGTGGATTCCTTCTTTATTAAAAGGAATGAATGAAAAAGAAATGAAATCGTTAGGAAGTAAGCTTTCGGCAAAAGATATTTATGACGTAAACAACTCTAGTTTAAAAGATGCCATCGGACATTTTAATGGTGGTTGTACTAGTGAAGTAATTTCTTCAAAAGGATTAATATTAACAAATCACCACTGTGGTTTTGGACAAATTCAATCACATTCATCTTTAGAAAACGATTATTTAAAAGATGGTTTTTGGGCAATGAATCTAAACGAAGAATTACCAAATAACAATTTATATGTTGAATTTATCGTTCGTATCGAAGATGTTACAACACAAACTTTAGCTGGTGTTTCTGATGAAATGACTGAACGCGAAAAGCAATCTGCAATTGATAAAAACATAAACGGAATTAAAGCATCAACTAAAAAAGAAGATTGGCAATTGGTAAAAGTAAGTCCGTTTTATAAAGGAAACCAATACTTCTTATTTGTTACCGAACGTTTTGAAGATATTCGTTTAGTTGGTGCACCTCCAACAAGCATTGGTAAATTTGGTAGTGATACCGATAACTGGGTTTTCCCTAGACATACTGGAGATTTTTCTTTATTCAGAATTTATGCAGATAAAAACAATCGTCCTGCTAGATACAATAAAGACAATGTTCCTTACAAACCAAAACACTTCTTACCAGTTTCTTTAGACGGTGTTGAAGAAGGTGATTTTACTATGGTTTTTGGTTTTCCTGGACGTACAAACGAATACTTACCAGCAACAGCAATTAAACATATCACCCAAGAATTCAATCCAAGTAATATCGCTATTAGAGAAGCTGCTTTAAAAGAAATTGATGCTCAAATGAAGGCTAGCGACGCTGTTAGAATTAAATATGCATCTAAACAAGCTAGAATTGCAAATTCATGGAAAAAATGGATTGGTGAAAACTTAGGAATTCAAAAAAGTAATGCGATTCAACAACGAATTGAATTTGAAGAAATCTTCAAAAAAGCTTTAAAAGAGAAAGGTCTTGAAGGAAAGTATGGAAACATCTTACCGGAGTTTGAAAAGTTGTATAACGATTTTGCTAGTATTAACATTAAACGAAGAAATTTCATTGAAATATTTTTAGTTACAAATGAATTAATGCAGATGACTTTTAGAGCTTTTGAACTGGAAATGGCGGCTAATAACAAACCTGAACTTTTTGATAAAGTTAAATCCTCTTTGATTGGAAGACTAAAAGGTATTCATAAAAATTATGATGTTAGTGTAGATAAAGGTGTTTTTAAAAATGTAATGCCATATTACAATAAAAATGCTGATGCTTCTATTTATGAAACCACAAGCTTTACAGATTTAGACAAAGCGTTACAATTGTTAGAAGGTACTCCTGAAGAAGTTGTTAAGAAACTAAATAACGACCCAGCGTACGCGTATGCTAAACCTATGATTCAAGAATTTTACGCTCAAATAAATCCTGAGTTTCAACAAAAAAATCAACCAATTGTAGCGTTACAAAAACAATACATGAAAGCATTAATGGAAGCTTTACCAAATGCTCGTTATTTCCCAGATGCTAATAGCACTTTACGTGTTACTTACGGTCAAGTTCGTGGATATTCTCCGAGAGATGCTGTTTATTATAATCCTGTAAGTTATTTAGATGGAGTTATTGAAAAGTACGTTCCTGGTGATTACGAGTTTGATGTTCCGCAAAAGCTACGAGATTTGTACAAAACAAAAGATTACGGTCAGTATGCAGATAAAAACGGAAAAGTTCCAGTTTGTTTTTTAGGAACAAATCATACTACCGGAGGAAACTCTGGAAGTCCAGCAATTGATGCAAAAGGAAACTTAGTTGGATTAAACTTTGATCGTGTTTGGGAAGGAACAATGAGCGATATGAATTACGATCCTGAGATATGTAGAAACATTATGGTAGATGTTAGATATGTATTATTCATTATTGATAAATATGCAGGAGCAAAACATTTAATTGATGAAATGAAATTGGTACATCCTAAAAAGTAGCAACTATCAAATAACATTTTATAAAAAACAAAAGCCACATTATTTTCTCAATGTGGCTTTTTTATATTCTTAGCTAAAGAATACTATTCTAAAATTATTTTTCTAACCGCTTTTAAATTCTCTTTTCTTAACTCAACTAAATAAATTCCGCTACTAAAACCAGAGATATCAATATTTTTAATTTCTTGATTTTCTTGTTTACTCAGCTTATATATAAGTTTTCTCCCATGAAGATCATACACTACTACTCTATCTATATCTATGGCAGTATCAAAATTAAGAACGCCTTGTGTTGGATTTGGATATATAGTAAACTGAGATAACTCTTCTTTATCAGTACTTAACGAGGTGTTTAACGGAGCTAAAGAAGCTTCAAAAATACCTCTTCCATGTGTTCCTATAAATATTTTATCTCCGTTCAAATATTGAATCTCTATATCGTTTACAGCAGTATTAGGCAAACATCCCATTTTTTTCCATTCGGTACCATCTGGCTCTAAATAATAAACTCCATTACACGTTCCTAGAAATACTAAACCTGGAATTGTGTCATATACTTCTATTGAAAAAACTGGTAAATTAGGTAAGTTATACGATATATTTTCCCAAGTCAAACCTCCATCAATTGATTTATATACTTTCTTGTTCTCACTATATCCAGCATAAGATATATAAACAATATTTGAATTTGTTGGATGCACCTCTAAATCTGTAATACTTTGATGAGATGGTGTAGTATATTCTATCCAAGTATTGTTTGACTCATTTTTCTTATAAAAAAAATGATTTTTTGTAGCGTATATTTTATTAGAGTTTGTCTTGGCTATGGCTATTTGGTTTAAATCTCCATGAGGACTTACACTATTTCCTATAATATACCAATTATCCCCATTATCATCAGATGCATACACATTTTGATAACCAATAATTATTCGATCCGAATTATTTGGGTCTAATTTAAAAGGAGTTTCCCAATCACCTTTTCCGTCTTCTCCTTCAGGAGCAATATTTGTAACAATGCCTGAATCCCATCGTCTTAAACCTCCATATTGATATGAAAAATACCGCCTATTTGGGTTATTAGGGTCTATTTCTTGTCCCATTCCATCACCAGTTGGCGCATAACTTTGCCATCTTCCATTGGAATTTCTGGTCATACTTCCATTATCTTGTGAACCAGCACCAAGTACATTTGGATCTGACTGAGAAACGGCTATATCATAATATTGTGTTATAAATAAATCTGAAGATAAATTAGCAAAACGCTTATCTGACAGGGAATATCTAAACACACCGCCGTCATTACAATAATAAACATAATCACTTTGTAATGGATTGGTATAAATGTTTCTTTGATCTACATGTACAATAGGCAATCCTGAATGTCCCAACCAATCAGAAGTCGGATAAAACGTATGACCATAATCCGAAGAGGCATAACAATCAAAATTACCTACAACTATATTCGAGTCACTATTGTTTGCAAAAGATACTACACAATTAGATTCTGGTAATGTTTTAGAAGTAAAGCTCATTCCGTGATTTGATGATATGTTTAATCTATTACTATTGGTAATTGCAACGTATCCTGAATTAGGCACACTAGAAACAGTAATTCTTACCTGTCCGTTTCCAAAATCCTGGTGAAAATTAAACGACTGTCCTGAATCTGTACTCAAATAGTATTGCCCATTAAATCCTCCTACATAAACATTATTACTATTTAAACTGTATTTTACTGCTCTAACATCTGCATCAATAACTTTAGTTATAGTATCAAAATAATCTGTTGTTCTAAATAAACCAACAGAAGTAGCTACTAAAAACTCTGCAGGATTATTAGGATTTACTTCCATTTCATATATTCTAACACCTTCTGATAAACTAAATGATAAACTTGTTGGTAAAAATTTTTGACCTCCATCTAAAGATTGAAATACTCCAATAGATGGTGGACCGTACCAAACAATATCACTCAAAGAAATAAAAATTCTGTTAGGGTTTTCAGAATTCACAATAATATCTGAAACTGCAGCGTGTGGAAGATTATCATTAATATTTTGGTAAGAATTTCCTCCATCTGAAGTTTTCCATAGGCCACCAAAGGCAGCACCAACATAAAATGTATTAGGATCTTTAGGATGAAAGCCAATACTGCTAACACGGCCCATATCAATTTGATATCCAAAATTACCATTGTAATTCGTTTCTTTCCAAGCTACATTAAAAGCTGAATCATCACATGATGCACGCCTTGAAAATTGATTATCAGACTCCTTGTAACTTATATCACCTAAGCTACCATCATCTTTTAATCGGTACTTCCAAAAGTGTTTCCAGCGTTGATATTTCACAAAATCACCATCTCGAAATTCACCTTCAGCAAGTTCTCTTTTTGAACGATTTGAATGTTTTCGCTTAAAAAATAAATCAGCTTCGGCGACAATGTCCTTGAAAAAGACCTTTTTCCCTTCTTTTTTATAAGGGTTAGACAAAATTTCTTTTATGTTTCTAGGTATGTCCTGTGGGAACGCAGAAACTTTTAATAAAATAAAAAATAAAATAGTAGTAAAGCGGAATACCACTCTCTTTGGCTTTAGAGTTTTCATAAACTGGGGGTGTTTATTGTTAGATGTACATTAAATTATTAAACTCTTTACACAAGTATTTGTGGATTTCCACATTACATTGTGTTCAGAATTATTACATATACCACCGATAGTGTTTGATTATCTGTTATTTACAGCTAAAAACCCACTTAACTACCACGGAATCCAGTCGGTGTTTCAAACGTTGATATTTAATAAAATCGCTATCCCTATACGCTCCTTTAGAAGGTTATTTTTTTAGGGAGCTTAGAATGTTTTGATTTGAAGAAAAGTTCTGTTTGATTAAAAAATCATTAAACAAAATTATTTTTCTTTTCTTTCCATAGGAACTTGGATATTATTTTCCTTATTTCATTAGATTTATCCTGTGATATCACAGGAATTGTTACCAAAATAGAAGTAGAGCGTAACATTGCTCTGTTAAATTTAAGCGTTTTCATAAACTGGGGGGTGTTTATTTAATTATAAAGAGAAAGTACAAAATCTCTACATATAAAAAACTGTAAACCAGAAAAAACAGGGAAAATCCTCAGGAAAAACACCCTTTTACACGTTTAATAAGCATGTGCTTTAAATAAATTAAAAGTACTGCCCAATACCAAAAACTAATCCTTTAGTATTATTCCTTAGACTGAAGCCATAATCAATTCTAAAAATAGCATTATATATTTTTTTATTGATAAATCGTAAACCAACACCTGAGAATAATTGAATATTTCGATCTTCCCAAAAGTCATTAATTTCTCCTCCTGGTTGTCTCCATGTTCCAGCATCTATAAAAGCATTAGCTTGTAAAGCAAACCACTTTTTATCGTATAAAGTATGTCGGTATTCTGTATTATAAACGATACTCGCAGTTCCTCTATCTACTATAATTCCAACACCTCTTAAATTTATATTGTTATCTAATGCAAACGGAGCAAAAGGTGATTCGTTATTCGAAGCAAAACCAATTCGCAATCTATTTGCCCAATTTCCTTTTTTACCAATTCTATCGAAGTAAAAAAAGTCGTTCCAAGCAATAACAAACTGATCTTGAAAGTCGTTTTCAGAAGTAACATACTGAAGGTATAAGATGTTTTTAAAACCGTCTAAATAATGATAGTAATACTCCAAATCTTCATAATTATATAATAGCTTATAAAGAATTTTATCAACTTTTAAATTTTGCGGAACATTAGGACTTGTAGCTCCACGTAAGTACTCGTATTTCTCTTGAAAGTAATTAATCCCAAAAGTTAAATGATGATTAAAATCTATTTGATACAAACCTAAAATTTCTGTGGAAATATTATTATATAAATAGTTAGCAGATTGATTATCAAAAAATAAAGGTTCTTCGCTCTTCCAATTTTGGTGTGTAAAAGCCAAACCTAGTTTTCTAGTAAACAAATTAGGTGCTCTAACATTAAAAGAATAGGTATTGTATCCATTATTCTGGTAAAACCCTCCGATAGCAATATTTCTTCCTAAAAAATTATACTCATACACTCCTATTTTATAGGCAAACTGGTTGTTTGTTGTTGTCCAAAAACCTAATTCAGGAATGATGGTAAAGTTTTCTTGAATGTATACAAATACATTATATAAATTATCGTGTGAGTGAAAAACTTGATAATAAGCATGCGATACTCCAGGCAATCTTTTTAGAGTTGTGATGTCTTTTTCAAGAGTTAAAGAGTCTAAAACCCTTCCCGATTTGGTCTCTAATAACTTTTTTATGAATGTAGGATTCGTTTTTTTTACACCTTTTATTTTGACATCATACACCATTTTCACTTGAGCTTTTACACTCAGGAAAGCGAGCAAACAAAAAGTAAATATTATTTTTTTAAAAATATGTTTGAGAAGCACGCTATTGGGCATATAATTTTTGAATTAATTTTTCTACTGGTTTATTTTGGGGTGTAAATCTATTATTGTTTTCTCCTCCAACTTCTTCATGATCATGAAACCATTTCCATAAAAAACCACCAGCAAACCAATCTTCTTTCCAAAACTGATTATAGATTGCTTGTGTCGCGTTTAACTGTCCAACTAAATCTACTTCTCCTTTTATTCGGTCTGATTTCCAAGGTTCTTTTCCTGTATAAAAAACACTTCTGTATCCAAACTCTGTAAATAACACTGGTTTTTTAAATTTATTTTGAATTTCAGATATCACCTTTTTATGTGATTGCCATCCATCTTCAAACTCTTGAACTGTTGGCGTTTTTTGATCGCTCAATGGAAAATAAGCATCTACACCGATATAATCTAATTCTTGCCAAAAAGGTACTCTCTTGAACTCATCCCAATTTGCTGCATATGTTAGTTTTCCTTTGTAAACTTTACGTATTTCTTTGATTAGATTCATCCAATACTTAGGTCTATTAATCACAAACTTTTCTAACTCTGTTCCGATACAAAAAATAGGCGCTTTAATCTCTTGAGCTACTTCGGCAAACTCTAAAATAAACTGTGTATAGGTATTCTCTAGTTGTTGCCATTGTTCTTCAGATTTCATTTCTATATACCCTGTAAACTCGCCTCTAGAAACCCAAATTTGAGGTTTAAGCATTACTTCAATTTGTTGTTCAGAAAAGCTCGTTGCATACTGCTTAATTCCTTCTTTTTTTTCACCAAACCATTGCCTAGTTGCGTTAAATCGTATGTTGGGCGATGACAAATCTCTTATAAATCCGAAAGGCATCAGCGAAACATAATTTGCTGATGCCTTTTTTACGGGTTGTATATGCTTATCATTTATAGCTTCTGATGAGGCTACAAAACTTAATCCGTTTATCTTTTTCTTCTGACTATTACAAGAAAAGAAAAATGAAAAACCAAATAGTACGATAAATAATTTAACTCTCATACGTTAAAAATAACGATTAAGAATCATTTTCTTCCAGTAAAATAATCTTAAAATAAAGCTCTTAGTCCTAAGCTATAAGTTTCTCCAAGTCCCTGAAAGTTATATCCTCTAACTATATTACTGTATAATACTTCAATATTTAACACATCTGTAAGCTGATATTTCCCTCCAAATCCTAATGAAGTATTGTCTTGTTCAAAATCTCCAAAACGTTGTGAATGTTGCGCAAATGCTAATACAGTAGCTTCTTGAGTTGGAAAGTAACTTATAAATGCACCCGGAACTACTAAGAACGTATTATTTGCAAAACTTTTATCGTCTCCAAAACCATACTCAGTATTTAACTCTGTAAACAACTGCCATTTTCCGCTAGCAAAGGTATAATCGTAAAAAAATCTGTTTTGAAAAGACCATGCAGTCTGATCTAAAAATCCTTCTGCATTTTGCTCATCTCCACTTTCTAATAATGGAATATGAATTGCACTCTGAATAGAGAAATTTCCAATGTTTTCAAAAGGTTGAATTTTAACAGAAGGAGCAATCGATGAAATTCCTTTTCTATCTGAATTGGTATCTTCTAAACTAAATACTGAAAGTGCTTGTCTTCCTCCAAATGTATTTGAGCGGAATTCGATAATTCCTCCTACATTTATTCTGTTATTATCTGAAATACCCGTAAATACTTCTAAAGTTGATGTGAAAAAATTTTGTCGTGCAATATCTCCTGAATCACTATTGCTAGCTCCTGTCTGCTTAATTTGCGTATATAAACCATTAAACCATTTAATATCCCACTGTCCCTTGTTTAATAATTTTGAAGGAGTAAATACTTGTAGATTGTTTTTTTGTTCTTTTTCCTCTTCCTGAGAAAATAAAGTAATATTAAATAGCATTAGTGCTATTAAAATAGAAATTCTTTTCATTTGTTATATAGTATTTAAAAAGTCACCTGCTAAGTCGAACAGAATTATCTTCAATTACATTTTTATTTTTCTTCTTTTACTATTTAAAATAGTTCTAAATTAATAACAAACGTAAATTCTTATCTTTTGTATCGACATAAGCATAAGCAATTCTCAAAAACATGGAACACATCGTTATTATTGGTAATGGAATTTCTGGAGTTACGGCTGCACGCCATATCCGAAAGCTTTCCGACAAAAAAATTACCATTATCTCTTCTGAAACACCTCACTTCTTTTCTAGAACAGCGCTCATGTACATTTACATGGGACACATGAAGTTTGAAAATACCAAACCTTATGAAGATTGGTTTTGGAGTAAAAACAACATCGAATTAAAACAGGCTCGTGTCAACAGTATTGATACTGAAAATAAATGTTTAATTCTAGAAAATAACGAATCATTTCCATATGATAAATTAATCATTGCAACGGGTTCTAAGCCTAATAAATTTGGTTGGCCTGGTCAAGATTTAGAAGGCGTTATGGGAATGTACCATAAACAGGATTTAGAAAAATTAGAAAAGTATGCTCCTAACAACAAAATGTGTAAACGTGCAGTAATTGTAGGTGGTGGATTAATTGGAATTGAATTGGCAGAAATGCTTCATAGTAGAAATATTCCGGTAACTTTTTTGGTTAGAGAAAATAGTTTTTGGAATGGAGTTTTACCAGAGCAAGAATCAGAAATGATTAATAAAGAAATTCTTGACAATCATATTGATTTACGTTTGGGAGTGAATCTAAAAGAAATTAAATCGGACGAAAAAGGGCAGGTTAAATCGATTATTATTACTGAAACTGGTGAAGAAATTGAATGTAATGTTGTTGGGTTAACCGCTGGTGTTTCTCCAAACATAGAATTTGTAAAGAGTTCAAATATTGAAACAAATCGTGGAGTGCTTGTAAACCGTTCTTTAGAAACAAATATTAAAGACATTTACGCTATTGGTGACTGTGCTGAACAAAGAGATGCTATTGGACAAAGAAGACCGATTGAAGCGGTTTGGTATACGGGAAGAATGATGGGAGAAACTGTTGCACAAACTATTTGTGATAACCCAACCGAATATAAACCCGGACATTGGTTTAATTCTGCGAAATTTATTGATATAGAATATCAAACCTATGGTTGGGTTTGGGCGAAACCTAGAGAAAATGAAGCTCGTTTCTTCTGGCAATATAAAGATGGTAAAAAAGCTATCCACATAAACTTTGATAAAGAGTCTAAAGAGTTTATAGGTATAAACACTTTTGGAATTAGAATGCGTCATGAGTTTTTCGATAACGTATTAACCGAAAAAAAATCTGTAAATCATGTACTTGCACATTTAGCTGATGCTAATTTTGATCCAGAATTTTACAAACAACACGAACAAGAAATTGTTGCAAAATTCAATAAGGAGCATGGAACAAATATTAAGGTAAAAAAGAAAAGTTGGAAACGCATATTTAGCAAAGCATAAAAAGTAGAATACAATGAAAGTAGTTAAAAATATAGGCCTTGTAATCAGTTTAATTGGATTCGCCATTTTTACAGCAAGCATTTTTACAGGTAAGAATAAGGTAAATGAAGAGGCTTTTAATTCTTGGGCTTCTCAACAAGTTAAAAGTGAATATTTTATAGAAAATGCTAAAAAAGAAATCGTTGGTAAAGAATTGAGCACTGCTCAATTAACTAGCATTCTAATTGAAAATGCTAAAAAATCCAATGAATATCATAAAAGCCAACAAGAAATTGCGTGGGAAAAAATTATTTGGATTAAATGGAACAAAACCTATAAAGATTTTGTGTATCCATTAGCTCGAGCTTCTGCAACTGGATGGGTAGCTAATAACATTGGATTGTTCTTTTTAGTAACTTTTGGATTTGCTATTCTTGGTGGTTTGGTATACTTTGGGGCAGATTACCAATTATTAGGACCTCCTGGAATAAAGAATAATGGAATTTTTCAGCACTCAGCAACTAATAGAGGAATTCTTGGAATGGTAGCATTTGTTTTCTTTGTAGGATTCTACATGTTATTATACTTCTTTCCAAACTACTTAATAAATCCAATTTTATCAGTAAACGGAATTAGTAAAGGATTAAGTGGCAACGATTCTAGCCAGTGGTTTTTATATGGATTTATGTATTGTGCGGTAATGACAGTTTTTGCTGTTCGTATGTTCATAAAATATCGCCATAATAATTATCAAATTGTAAGAACAGCAGTTGTTCTTTTTTTTCAGATTGCTTTTGCTTTTTTGATTCCAGAAATTTTAGTGGCTTTTAACCAGCCTTGGTTCGACTTTAAAAATGCTTGGCCTTTAAACTATACGTTCTTCTTTGATTGGAACATCAATAATTTAATTGGAAGCGGAAACCTAGGAATATTTATGCTAGTTTGGGGAATACTTTTAACATTAGTTATTGTACCGGTAATGGTATATTTCTATGGGAAACGTTGGTACTGTTCTTGGGTTTGTGGTTGTGGTGGTTTAGCCGAAACTTTAGGAGATCCCTATCGTCAATTATCAAGTAAATCATTATTCTCTTGGAAAGTTGAACGTTGGTTAATTCATGGAGTTTTAGTATTTGCTACATTAATGACCGCTTTAACTCTATACACCTATTTTGCTGAAATAGAAAGTTGGAAAGAAGTTGTATTTGGTTTATCTGCTTATGATATTCAAAGCAGTTACGGATTCTTTATCGGATCAATATTCTCTGGAGTTATTGGAACAGGTTTCTACCCAATTTTAGGAAACCGAGTTTGGTGTCGTTTTGGATGTCCGTTAGCTGCGTATATGGGATTAGTACAACGTTTCAAATCAAGATTCAGAATTACAACAAATGGTGGACAATGTATTTCTTGCGGAAACTGTTCTACCTATTGTGAACAAGGAATTGATGTTCGCTCTTATGCACAAAAAGGGGAGAATATTGTTCGTGCTAGTTGTGTAGGTTGTGGAGTTTGTTCTGCAGTATGTCCAAGAGGAGTTTTAAAACTTGAAAACGGACCTGAAAAAGGTAGAATTAATCCAACTCAAGTTTTATTAGGAAACGATGTTGATTTATTAGAATTAATGAATGAAAAATAGACTTAAAGCTACTGTTTTTCTGTTATTTATCTTTTCTTACAGTCTTGCTCAAAAAAAATATCAAAAAATATTTTTTGATAATGGGAAAATCAAAGCTGAAGGATGGTTAGAAAATAACGAAAAACAAGATTACTGGACCTTTTATTATCAAAATGGTAATATTAAAGAGAAAGGGCATTTTAGCAATGGTCTAAGAGATAAATATTGGTACTTTTACAACCGAAATTCGTCCAAAAATAAAGAAGGTCACTTTATAAAAGGGTTAAAAAATAATTGGTGGATGTTTTATGGAGATGATGGAAACATCAATCATAAATGCCAACTTAAAGACAATGAAAAAAATGGTTATTGTCTTATTTATAAAAACCAAAAACTAGTGAAAGCTTCAAAATTTAAAAACGGAAAAAAAATAAAAGAGTGGAAAGATTTTTCTTCTTTTAGAAAAGAGAATAATCTGAACGATTTAAAATAGTACATGGAACCCATTATTAAAGTTATTATTCCAGCATATAATGAGGAAGACTCAATTGCTAAAGTAATTAATGATATTCCTAAAAATGTAGATGAAGTTATTGTTGTTAGTAACAATTCTACTGATAAAACCGAGCTAAATGCTAAAAATGCTGGAGCCACTGTACTAAAAGAAAACAGAAAAGGTTACGGGTATGCTTGCTTAAGAGGAATGGAACACGCTGCTAATCAAGAAACAAAGCCTGATATTATCGTTTTCTTGGATGGCGATTATTCTGATTATCCTGAACAACTTACCGAAATCGTCGCTCCAATACTAAATGATAACATCGATTTTGTAATTGGTTCTAGAGTAAAACGACTACGTGAAAAAGGATCAATGACTCCACAACAAGTATTTGGTAATTGGTTAGCTACTTTTTTGATGAAGTTATTTTTTGGTGCAAAATTTACCGATTTAGGTCCGTTTAGAGCTATAAAATACGAGAAATTGTTAGCATTAGAAATGGAGGATAAAACATATGGGTGGACTGTTGAAATGCAATTAAAGGCAATAAAAAGAAAATTTACTTACACAGAAATACCCGTAAAATATAGAAATAGAATTGGCGTTTCTAAGGTTTCAGGTACCGTAAAAGGAACTATATTTGCGGGCGTAAAAATTTTAAGTTGGATCTTTAAATACAGTTTTAAATAATGATTCTCGAATACATTATTATTAGTCTCTACAGCATTTCATTACTGCTGGTTTTTATGTACGCGTTAGCTCAATTGAATTTATTATTCAATTATTTATCTTCAAGAAAAAAAGCAGATCAATCTGAAACTTTTGATTTATCTAAAGAAGAAGAAGTTCCGTTTGTAACAATTCAATTACCTGTGTATAATGAATTGTATGTTATGGAACGATTGTTAGATAATATTGCTGAGTTAAGATATCCAAGAGAAAAGCTAGAGATTCAAGTTTTAGATGATTCTACTGATGAATCTGTAGAAACTACTGCGGCTCATATAAAAAGACTTCAAGAAACTGGTTTAGATATACAACATATTAGGAGAGAAAACAGAATTGGGTTTAAAGCTGGTGCCTTAAAAGAAGGATTAAAATTTGCTAAAGGTGAGTTTATAGCCATTTTTGATGCTGATTTTTTACCAAAACCTTGCTGGTTAGAAAAAACTGTTATCTATTTTAAAAACCCTGAAATTGGTGTTGTACAAACGCGTTGGGGACATATAAATAGAGATTATTCTACATTAACTAAAGTGCAGGCTTTTGCTTTAGACGCTCACTTCTCTTTAGAACAAGTTGGACGAAATAGTAAAGGTCATTTTATCAACTTTAATGGTACTGCTGGGATTTGGCGTAAAGAATGTATTATCGATGCAGGAAACTGGGAAGGTGATACTTTAACTGAAGATCTAGACTTAAGTTATAGAGCACAGCTAAAAAAATGGAAGTTTAAATATCTTGAGGATGTTGTTACTCCTGCGGAACTTCCTGTTGTTATTAGTGCTGCAAGATCGCAACAATTTAGATGGAATAAAGGTGGTGCTGAAAACTTTCAGAAAATGTTGATGAGAATCATTACTAGCAAGAATGTAAACTTAAAAACTAAAATTCATAGTGTACTACACCTTTTAAATAGTTCTATGTTTACTTGTGTGTTCTTAATGGGTGTGTTAAGTATTCCTATGTTATATATTAAAAACGAATATGCTCATTTAAGAATTTATTTTCTTATTATGAGTTTCTTTGTAACTAGTACTGTTATATTTTTTATATGTTACTGGTTTATGTATAAAAGAACTTTTGGGGGAGGAATCGTTAGTTTTATAAAATATATAGGTGCCTTTTTTACGTTCTTTTCTATTGCAATGGGATTCTCTTTACATAATACTATTGCTGTTTTGGAAGGTCATTTTGGTAAAAAAAGTGAATTTGTACGTACACCTAAATTCAACATAAAATCATTAAAAGATAGCTGGAAAAACAATAAGTATATTAAAAAAAGACCTTCTTTAAATGTTATTATTGAAGGAATTTTAGCCTTATACTTTGCTTTTGGTTTATACAGTGCTTTTATTGTTGGTGATCAAGGTGGTGACTTTGGACTATTTCCTTTTCATTTGATGTTATTTATTGGCTTTAGTTACGTTTTCTTTAAATCTGTTTTTTCAAAAGCGTAATGATTAACAAGAAGTATTCTTTCATAACTGTAACTGTAATTTCTTGTGTACTTTATTACCTTTTTGCATATCACTTAGAAAGAACTTCTTTTTGGAAACTAACAACTATTTGGACTGGTTTATTTTTATGTTATTTATTCATAGTTAACAAAAATTATTCTTTCAAGAGCTTAGCTATAATAGCAGTACTTTTCAGATTGATATTCTTGCTTGCAATCCCTAATTTATCACAAGATTTTTATCGGTTTATTTGGGACGGAAGAATGATTTTTGAAGGATTAAATCCTTACATTTTTTTACCTCAAACGTTTATAGAAGATGGTTTCCATTTAATTGACCAAGCTGAAGAACTTTATGCGGGAATGGGACCTATGAATGGAAGTCATTACACCAACTATCCTCCATTGAATCAGTTTTGTTTTTATATAGCCGCTTTATTTTCAGGCACTTCTATTTTAGGTGCAGCCATAGTATTTAGAATACAAATCATTTTAGCTGATATTGGTATTATATATTTTGGCGCAAAACTGCTTGAAAAAATTGGCTTACCTAAAAAGAGGATTTTTTTATACGCTCTGAATCCTTTTATAATTATAGAACTTTCGGGTAATTTACATTTTGAACCTGTAATGCTCTTCTTTTTAATAGTATCGCTATATCTTTTTCAAAGAAAAAAATGGGTTTTAGCAGCTTTTATGCTGGCATTTTCAATCAGTGTAAAATTGATACCACTTCTATTACTCCCAATATTTATAAAAAGATTTTTATTAAAAAAAGGCAAGCTTGATTGGGAAAAAAACATTAGCAAACTGTTATTATTTTATGTAATTGTCCTAAGTACAACACTAATTCTATTTTTGCCATTTCTATCAAAACTTTTAATAAAAAGCTACAGTGACTCTGTTGGTTTATGGTTTAGATCTTTCGAATTTAATGCTAGCTTTTACTATATTTTAAGAGAAGTAGGATATTTGTTTAGAGGTTATAACGAGATTGCTATCATAGGTAAAATAGCGCCCTTTTTAACCATTATTTTTCTAGTATATATAAGTATAAAGAGAAGAAACAATTCCGTTCAAGAGATTATTACTTCAATGCTATTGGTGCTTTCTTTTTATTACTTTACAACTACTACTATGCATCCTTGGTATTTAGCTACATTGGTTGTTTTATCAATCTTTACTAGGTATAATTATCCTTTAATTTGGTCTTTTGTTATTATTTTAAGCTATCAAGCGTATGCTAATTCTCCTTGGAAAGAAAACTTATGGTTTGTTTCAATTGAGTATTTAATAGTCTATAGCTTTTTACTATATGAAATAAAAAAACCCACTCAAAAATTGAGTGGGAAAAATTGCTATGAAAAAGAAAAAGAAAGTGGTTTATAACCACAAAACAAATATATAGTATAAATCTCTCCTTCCAAAATAAATTAACAATAAATTCTTATTTTTTTAACATTACCTGACCATCTTCAAGGACGTATTTTTCTCCTGTTTCTGGGCATATAGCTTGTCTATCTTTATCAAAATGCAATCGATGACCATTTTTACTTACCCAACCTATCGGTTTTGAAGGATTGCCAACTACTAAAGAATAAGGAGCAACATCTTTAGTAACCACCGCACCTGCACCTATCAGGGCATATTCACCAATGGTAATACCACAAATAATAGTTGCATTAGCACCAATGCTTGCACCTTTTTTTACCAGTGTTTGTTTAAATTCATCTTTTCTATTAACGGCACTTCTTGGGTTAATAACATTAGTAAATACCATGGATGGTCCTAAAAAAACATCATCCTCACATATAACTCCTGTGTAAATAGAAACATTATTCTGAACTTTAACATTATCTCCTAAAACAACCTTGGGAGAAACTACTACATTCTGACCCAAATTACACCTTTCACCAATGGTAGCGTTTGGCATTATGTGACTGAAGTGCCATATTTTGGTTCCTTTACCAATTACACAACCTTCATCTATCACTGTAGTTTCATGTGAAAAAAAATCATTTGTTTTGCTCATATAACAAAATTAAAAAACTCAATCGAATGATTGAGTTTTTTCTATTTATTCTACCATAAAACTTATAGGCAAGGTATATCGTACATTAACAGCTTTATCATTTTGAATACCAGGTGTTAATTTAGGAATTTTGCAGATTATTCTATTTGCTTCCTTTTTTAATGTAGGATGTGGTGCTCTAATTTGAACATCTTTAACTAATCCATTTTGATCGATGACAAACTGAGTAATAATTTTCTTCTTACCACTTCTTAATCCTAATTCATTTGCTAAATCAGTATTAAAGTTTCTAAGTACTAGCTCCTTCATCTTTTGTTCAAAACACTTTCGATTTTCTACTTCTGATAAGCCTTCACAACCTTTAAAAACAGGTGCTTTTTGCACATTATTTATTGAAACTGGTCCTGTTGGTTTAGGCTCTTCTTTTTTAGGTGTCAAAGGAAGATTGGTTACAACAACCGGAGTATTATCTGGAACAACAATATTAGGTTCATCAACTTGGGTTGTTGGTGTTTCTTTAACCGGTTTAAAATCAATTAAAGGTGTAACTCTAGGTATAACTCTTGGCTGAGTTTGTTGAACTTTAACAATTTTAGGAATTTTAGTAAACACTGACATTGTATAAGTAGTATTATCCTTCTCTGGAAATACATCAGTAATTGTTTGAGCTTTTTTCTCAGTTTGATGTTCAAGTGTAACAAAAACAACAAAAAGGACCAATACCAAACCTAATTGCATAAAAATGTTAGAAAATTTTTCAAGCTGTTTTCTTGGGTGCTTTTTAGACTTTTTCATAATGTAATAGTTTTAAATTAGAATATATAAAGTCCAAAAAACATGCCATAAAAAAAGCAGCTCAAATGAGCTGCTTTTGAAATATAGGAATATAAAATTATTCTACATTAAATGTAATAGGTAACGTATAACCTACTCTAACTGCCTTACCTCTTTGGCGTCCAGGCTTCATTTTAGGTAATTTCTTTACGATACGCTCTGCTTCAGTTTTCAATCTTGGATGTGGAGCTCTTGCTTGAATACTTGTTATAGAACCATCTTTATCAATTTTAAATTGAACATAGATTCTTTTCTTACCTGATGGTAAACCTAATTCATTTGCTAATTCAGCATCAAAATATCTTTGAACGTGTTTAGCCATTTTATCATTCAAACAATCTTTCTTTTGTTGATTTGTTCCAGTACATCCAGGAAATACAGGTACATCTTCAATAATAGAGAAAGGTACATCTTCTATTACCTCTTCTTCTTCTACTGCTTCAACGATTTCCTCAACCTCAACTGATTCAGATTCATCAGTTTCAGTAGATTCAATAACTGTTTCTTCGATTTCCTTATCATCTTCAACAACCTCAATTTTTTCAGGTGTTGGTGGTGGTGGAGTTGCTGGAGGTGGTGGTGGAGGTGGTGGAGCATTAATTACTAATGTTTCATCTTCAATCTCATTTCCTAAGTCCGCCACACCTAAATCACCGTAAGTTTTATCATAAGTCTTGTGCTCAATTGCAACATACGTTACAAATAAAGCCAAAACTAAACCTAGCTGAATGAACAACTTACTGTAGTTTTCTAGGTTAAATTTTGGATTTTTCTTTATTTCCATCCTAAAAGTTTTTAAAAGGTTTGCTAATTTAAGTAAATTATTTCGACTTATACAAGCTATTTAACAATTTGAAATGCTTTTTTTCTATGTATTTATAAGCCATTAAAGCTAATAGTGCTCCAAATGTATTGGCTAACATATCAACATAATCAAAAGTTCTGTAATCAGTTAACACAGATTGAAGAACTTCTAAAAGAATTCCATACAATACAACAATTGTAACAACTTCAAATTTCGTGCCCTTTTTTTTGATTGATAGCAACCATGAAAAACAAAGTACAAAATAGGCTATTGTATGTTCAACCTTGTCTAAATATGTGAAATTTATTGGTTGACTACCTATTTTAATCAAACTTAAAATAGCTATTGTTATTGTAATAACTATTGCAAAATATATGGTTCTACCCTGCAATAATTGCTTTATAAGCTTCAGCATCTAGTAAACCATCTATTTGTGAGCTGTCAGAGATATTTACTTTAATCATCCATCCTTCTCCGTAAGGATCTGAATTTACTAACTCAGGTTCATCTTCAAGCTTTTCATTAAACTCAACTATTTCTCCAGATAATGGCATAAATAAATCTGAAACTGTTTTTACTGCTTCAACAGATCCAAATACTTCTTCAATTTCTACAGTTTCATCTAATGTATCAACATCTACATAAACGATATCTCCTAATTCGCTTTGAGCAAAATCAGTAATACCAATAATAGCAACATCTCCCTCTACTTTAACCCACTCGTGGTCTTTAGTATACTTTAATTCAGCTGGAATATTCATTTGTAATTTTATTTAATATGTTTTATAGTTTTTAATTTCCTAAGTTATATACAATGTTAAACCCTGCATTAATAGATTGGCGAGGGAAATTGGTTGAAATAGCATAATCAAATGTATTATGATTATAATAGAAAGAAGCTCGTAAACTCCTACTCAAATTATAATCTGCTAAAAACTTCAAACCAAATAATCGCTCTCCTCCAGTAATTTGATTGTTCTGCTCGTCTACCGATCTAATTAATGTTAAGTTATCTCTTAAAGAAACATCGGCTCTTAAATTTATATCTCCTTTTAACGTTTCTTTCTTTCCGGTAATATGCGTTACCATTTTAACATCTTTAATACGATATCCTAAACCAAAAATAAACTCTGTCCCTTTAATATCTGTTAAGGTATTATTATTAAAATTCAAGTTTAAACTCCTATCTTTCTTAATCTCTCCTCGTAAAGAAAAAGAGTTTCGCATTTTCATATCCACTTTAATTAATGGTGAAAACTCATCTATTAATGTCGCCGACGAAATTAATAATTCTGGTTGATAATTTCCAGAATTATTTACATTTGGAACACCAACAACAGATCCATTTGGATCATATTGTAAATTGTTAGTAAAGTTGACTATTGTATAAGACGATTTGTAACTATGAGATAAGGTAAATGATGAGAAGTTTTTCTTAAACCATTTAAACTTCATTAACCCATTATAACGCATTGTCCAGTTTGGTAATGGTATATTTCTAAAAATTCCTGTACTCGCTGAATTAACATTTGTACCCGAATACGCAGCTAAAAATGCTGGTAACATTACTTGCTGACCATTTGTTTTGTATCCTGCATTTGTGTTAGCCGGATCTGAATCGTTAGGGAATGTTGGATTTTGATTTCCAATACGATTAGCAATAATCACTCTATTGTCTAAAAAGTTTTGATACAATTGATCTGCATCTGTAAACATAGTTCCTAACATAAAATGACTAATACTGTAGTTACCCGTTTCAAATGCTTTTAAATCTGGATTTTGAGCAGTTCCTGTTGTATAATTAACAATATCTAATTGTTGCGTTGTGTTAGATGTTTTAATTCTGTTACCTCTTAAATCAATGGTAAAATCGTTAAGTGGTTTTATAGAAATATTGTAATCTAAATTATCATTTCTAGTTCTACCGTAATTTTTATTGAAATAATCTGCTCCTTCATCCCTTGTTACTAACCATCCATTAGATATCGCTTCTCGTAACATATCTGTTTGGCTACCAAATACAAATCCTAATGTTGGCGCTACACTTCCATTAAAATTACTTCTTCCTAAAAATCCTACTGAAGGTCTGAAACCTTGTAATAATGTTCCACTTTCTCTAGTAAAATTAATTTTAGCAGTTTTAACAGAAGTTAGAACATCGTAAGTTGCTTTTAAAAGTTTCTTACCAAATGAAGCATTTTTTTTAAGTTTTATCGGTTGATTACTTGTTCCTTTACTTCCTAAAGCAACACCTTTATTCTGATTTGCCACTGGTTTTTGGTTTTTCTTAAAAAATAAATCTTCTAAGCCTATTGTTTTGTAAAAACGTTTGAAATCGATAGTGGCTCCAATAGCATGCTTGTTTGCATTCTGAATCATGTTACCAACTTTATCTTCTATACTTACCTCAACAGGAGTTCCGTTAACATCCTCTGTAATGGTACTTCTAGAAGATGCTTGCCAATCAAAATCTGCAGTATAACCATAATCTGAAGTAATAAAACTTAAATAAGGTAATTTATTAATTGGTACTTTATATGTTGCATTTAAGGTTTGGTGATATTGATTTCTTCGTCCAAACGTAAAGAATTTATCAAAAATTTCAAGCTTTTCATCCTGTCCAAAACTGTCGTAAATGTAATTGTTAGTTGCATTAAAGTTTAATTGCAATGACTTTGTCAAATCAAAACCAATCGTATAATCCCAATCAAATAAAAATCTACGTTGTATTAATTCTGGCTGAGCAGTTAATCCTTCAATTAAGTTTCTTGATTGTTGTAAATTATAATTTCTGTTGATTTTAGAATTTATTGCTACGTTTTTAGGAACCGGATTAAAGTTTAAATCCTTAATAAAACGCCAATATTTTCCTTTGAACTTCTCTGATTTCTTAAACGGTTCAATTACAAAAGGACTGAAATTGAAGTTGTAATTAACTCCAGCCATTAAATTTTGGTTTACGAAACGTTCGATGTTATAATCCTTATGAAACTCTTCACTAAACGAATAAGAAACTGCTACGTTTTCTACATCATAAAACTTAGGTTTTTTATCGCTTTTTGGACTCCTATTTTTCTTAACGTTTATAAAACTGATGCTTTTTCTTCTTGTATAATCTTGAGCGTTTTCTGCATTTCTTTTTGCTTGATCAGAACCTCTTGATTTAGCTTCTGAAAGAATTACATCTTGGTATTGAGGATCAAATTTAGGATCTATAAACTCTTCGCCATAACTATAACTCATAGGTACCTGCATGTTCCAGTTTTTAGGCATCATTTTTCCTAATTGAACATTTGTAGATACATTATACTGCTTTTGCTCTTCCAAACTTCTTTCTTGCACACGTTGATCAACATTACCAAAACCTACTGTAGACATTCTACCTGCCAATGATAAATCAATAACATCTGCAAAATTGGTGTCAGCATTTAAAACTGCAGCCCAACCTCCTTTGTTATCAAAACCAACTGCACGTAATTCGTTAAACCAAACCTCAACACTTCTATCATTAATAGTGGTGTTTTTAACTCCCAACATAACCGTTCTAACCTGAGCTAAGGTTGGATTTCCTTTTACTTTAATTAGTAAACCGTTTGATGCTGTTCCTGAAT
Organism: Tenacibaculum skagerrakense; assembly: GCF_004345825.1. GTDB lineage: Bacteria > Bacteroidota > Bacteroidia > Flavobacteriales > Flavobacteriaceae > Polaribacter > Polaribacter skagerrakensis. The sequence goes on along the minus strand of NZ_SLXM01000001.1, from coordinate 299,812 downwards.
AAATATCAGAAGCAGAAACACTAGCGCCATCTCTATCTAATTTTAACGTAGATAAATCTGTCATTAAAATATCTAAGTTATTCTCTTCTGGCCAAACCTCTAACGGAGATGAACTTGATGTAGATAAATTTAATGGTTTTTCAATTTCGTAATAGTTTTCATTTAAGTCGGTTCCTAAACGGATGATTGCAGACATGTCTCCATTTGAAACAGTTTTTCCAGGAATTTGTTCTGCATGTAAAAACATTCGTAAGTTCTTATAACGACGTAAATCGATACTAATATTTTTAAAGATTGCTCTTGCTTTTCCTGGCTCTAAATCGTTAACTGTTATGGTAGAAGATTGTTCATTTTGACGTTGAATTCTGTTTGTTCCTTGTAACTGCTCTCTCGTAATTCCTGGAGGTAATTCATAACGATCATCATTTTGCTCGATACTTACTACTCCAACCTCAAAATTATTAAGTTCAGTATTATTTAAATCTTGCTCAGGAATTGTTGGGTCTAAGGTTCTAGTATAACGTCTCCAATCTCCACGCACTAATTCTAACTCAGCAAAACGCATTACTACAGGCATGTTAAACTCCGTTAAATACATACGCATAAAACGGATGCTGTTAAAATCGGTAATACCTCCAACCGCTTGAGTAAACCCATTTCGAACTGGAATTCTAAATTGATACCATTTAGTGCTTCTTGATTCTCCATTAGGCAATGTAATAGGTTCAGATTTTACATCTACAATAAAGTTAGTCCCTTTTACTAAGTCATTTTTCTTTAATGAAACTTCGTACTCAAAATAAGCACTTACAGGATCCATTGTTTGGTCTCGGTTTAAATCTTCAGCATCAGGATAGGTAGAACCTGACGTTGGAAAATCTTCTCCAGACTGATCTGTGGTTGGTGAGTTTCCTTCTGTACCGTTATAATTTTTGTAACGAGTTAGAATAGATGCATTGGTAGCATCTAAGTCACTCCCCCTAAAAAACTGGAAATTATCTCCAGATAAGTCATCTCTATTTAACCTATTTACATCAATATTTATAGGCAAGTTAGGATCATTGTTTATTCTATCTATTAAAATTTGTTCTTGACTATCAGATAAACCATCTAAACCAATATCTTGCTGTGTTCTTTCATCTGCATCAGCACTAAAAGCATACAATATAGATGGGTTTCTCGGAACGGTTCCCATATTAGTCTCTAATTGTGGAGATGGGTTTTGAGTTGTTGATAATCCATTCTCAAATTGTTTTTGAGAGTCTCTTAAAATATCTTCAGATATACTTCCTAAGTTGATGAATAACTTTCCTTGGTTTATAGTATTTTGAGGATCTACTCCAGATGGCAGACCTTCTTCAGTAGTAATTGAGTATCCTTCGTAAGGATCCATCAGCCAAAACTGAATATATTCTACGTTCGCTTGCTCAAAGTTATTGGTGGTTGTTAAAGCACGCATTATTCCTCCCCAATTCTGACTCGGATTTGAAAAAGTTCCATCTCCATTTAATTCTCCTGTTTCAGTATTAAAGTTATAAGGACCTCTTTGATTAGGGAAATATGCTAAGTCTAATGTACGAACTAAGTTTAACTGTGTAATATCTAAATCTGTATTAGGAAATAATTCAGAAAAACTAATCTGACGCACTTCATTTCTAGACAATTCAATATCATTAATATTAGATGGTCTATTGGTGCTATTTGAATAGAACAATTGATCAATACTATACCAAGATAACTTACCTCTTCTAAAATTGTATCTTGGATCATTTGTTGCTTCAGCAAAAGGTTGAGATAGTGGAGTACTCGCTAAAAACCATTGTTGAGGCGCTGTTAAGTTGATCGGAATTTGTGTCGCTTCAAAATCATCTAAATATGAAGTAGCTGTACCATTAACGTCAATTCCACTAGGAGAACCTGGTAATAAATACGCCATGTCTGCACGAACTGATATATTTGATGGAGCATCTGTTTCTACAAAAGGAAGTTTATTAACTAACTTCGTAAAATAAGGTACTTCCGAAGAGAAATCTAAATTAAACCCTAACATTACATTATCGATAGGTTCTGCTCCGAAATTTACTTTTGGTGTAATTGGTCGTTCACTTACATTTAAAAACGTTCCACCGATAATAAAGTTTTCATTTATTTTATGCTCGATGTCAACTCCTAAAAATGTCTTGCGCTGTTGATTAAAAAAGGTGTTATTTTCTACCGATGCATTAATTGGCACTCCTGATGCTTCTAATCCCGGATCTAAAATTTGAACACGTCCGAGTTGATAATCCACTACATAATCTACACCTTCTACTAATGTTCTTCCTCCTGCCGAAACTCTTACAGAACCTCTAGGAATGTTGGAAGCTCCTAAAGAAATTCCCCTGCTCGCTTCCGACTTGAAATACCCTTTTAAGAAAAACTTATCTTTATTTTGAAACTCGTTTTTTGCTTGAATTTTAGTAGTTAAGTATAAATCTTTAAACAAATATTTAGATTGATCTGTAGCATCTGTAATTTTTGCTTCCAAATCAATACCAAATGGTTCTGCTTCTGGAAAATAAATTAATCCTTTAGCTGAGTTTACCGTAATTCCTTCTACATAATCAAAGAAACCATCTCCGCCATCTACTTTAAACTGACTTTGATCTAACTTATCAATATTAAATAAATTGATTAGGGTTCTGTTTTGTAAATCTAGCTGCTGAGCATTTTGTAACGTATTTTGTAAAATCCCTGTTTCATCATCACGATACAATAATTCAAAACGAAAACCTTCTTGTCGCAACGGATAAGCTCCTAAAGCATATACGTTTTTCATCATCAATCGCCATGTAGGAAATGGAATAAACTCAGTCCCAACTTGACGTTTAGTAGTTAAAATTTCACTACGTAATAGTTTTACTGCAATGTTTGCAGGAGCGTTAATTCCGTCATTCGAAAATTCTCCTACTTTAAAAACAGTTTCATTATTTGATGCACCAACTACTGTATATTCATACGATACTGCTAAAACTTCTCCATCGTTTAGTCTTCTGTTTAATGAGATAAAACCTAATTGAGGATGTAACGTATATTCATTAGGCTGTAACTTTCTAGCGTTTTGTAAATACGAATAATCTCTACCTTGAATCATTTCAACAGGAAGAGAACCGTCCAAAGTTCCCACCTCACGGATTCCAGATCCAGGCGCTAATAAAGCGTTAATATCATTTACTCCATTGTAAGGAATCGGACTTCCTTGAACATTAATAGGGTTGTTAACTACATCTACATAATCTTCTTGTGCTGTACCAGAAGTGAAATCGGCACTAACCATGTTGTCTAAATCAGATTCTCCAATATCAGCAAATGCTACAATACTTCTATAGTCTTGAACATTTTGATTTCTATTAGTTACCCAAACTTCTATTCGGTTGATATTTATCGGACTGCTTACAAGCGGATAGTTAGCTAACGCCTTACTATAATTTTCTCTAAAATATTGCGATAAGAAAAAGTGTCTATCATTGTCATAGTCGGTAACACGCAACTCGAAAGGTTCAATTACAGCTCCACCTTCGGCAACCACATTTCTAGATTGAGAATTTTGTTGAGAGAACGCTGTTCTAATTGTTGTTTTTCCAAATTGAAAATCAGCACGAACTCCAAACAACGCTTGAGCCCCATTAATTAAAGAGTTTTTAATCGGTAAGTTAACGTTACCTGCATCTATCTTTTGAATAATATCATCTTCTGTTGGCGAATATTCAACTTTTATGATATTCTGAAAATCGAAGGTAGATTGTGTATCATAATTCGCAGTTACTTGTAAACGCTTTCCAACTTTTGCTTGAATACTGGCACTAATCTGTTGATCAAAATCAAATGTAAAACTACTTTGATTTTCAATAGAAACTTGAGGGTTTTCAGTATTTTGATAAATACCTCCTAACTTAATACTAATTTGTCCAGTAGGTATTACCTCTACCTCATTTCCGCCAAAAACTGATTCGAAAAATTTTGAGTTAACGTAATATTTAGGAAGTAAGTTTTTTCTTTTATTATCGTTTCCTTTTTTGTTCGGATTTGTTGCGTCTACTTTCTCTTTAAAATACGATTTTAAATCATTTTTAAGTCTGTACTTATCATACTCTCTTGGCGTTAAGTAAATTGGAGTTCCGATTACGTAATTTCCAATTTTCTCAACAATTACAAACTTGTTAATTGACTTGTCGTATCTAACTTGTATATCTGTTGGATTATTTAAAAAAAGATGTCCTTTTTGGTCAAAATTAAAATCATACTTTAAAGGAATGATGGTATCTTTTTTTGTAGAAATAGAGTCTTTTTTATTTGTGTTTTGGGCAAATGAAACAACACTTACTAAAAAAGCAAGTGCTGTAAAAAATCTATTACGAAAATATTTTCTCAACTTCTTTTACAAGTTTTTAAGTGCCTTTTTTATCAGTTCTTCTACAGAAGCTGATGGCGATTCTTTTAATATATTGGTTATAACCTTATCTGATTGCTTTCGGGCAAATCCTAAAACCTCTAATGCAGATAACGCTTCTTCTTTATTAGTATTGCTTTCTGTAACCGAAACTTCGTCAAGATCAAAGGTTTTGAGTATTTTTTCTTTTAAATCGATAATAACTCTTTGTGCTGTTTTTGCTCCAATTCCTTTTACAGATTGAATCAGTTTTACATTTTCAGAAGCGATGGCTTGTTGTACATCTTCGGCTGTCATTGACGACAACATAGTTCTAGCAATACTTGGTCCTACTCCAGAAACAGAGATAAGTAGTTTAAAAACTTCTCGCTCTACCTTATCAATAAAACCATACAACGTATGCGCATCTTCTCTTATTGACAAGTGTGTATATAACTTTACATTTTCTTCAGCGGGTAGTGCTCCGTAAGTATTTAGAGAAATGTTTAGTAAATATCCTAAACCGTTGCAATCAACAACAACATAGGTAGGATTCTTCTCTACTAATCTTCCTTTTATTTGGGTAATCATTTGTTTCTGTGTAACAGACGCCTAAAGTAGCAAAAAATGATTAAATCTTGATTAATATTTTTTTTGAGTTATTTCCAGCCCAAATCTTAGGGTTATAAATATAAAAAAAGAGCAACTTTTACGTCGCTCTTTTAAATTATACTCTTTCTAATTGAAATTATCTTAATGATTTTTTCGTTTCTCTCTTTCTTGAGCATCTACAACAGCAACCGCTGCCATATTAACCATTTCATCTACACTTGCTCCTAATTGTAACACGTGAACAGGTTTGCTCAATCCAAGTAAAATCGGCCCAATAGATTCTGCTCCATTTACCTTCATTAACTTATAAGTGATATTTGCAGATTCTAAATTTGGGAAAATTAAAATATTTACTTTTTTACCATATAACTTAGAGAATGAAAACTCTTTTGACAACAATTCCTCATCTAACGCAAAATCTGCTTGAATTTCTCCATCTACAACTAGATCAGGATAGTTTTCGTGCATATAGGAAACAGCCTCTCTGATCTTCTGAGAAGTTTCTGATCTTGTAGAACCAAAATTAGAGAATCCTAACATAGCAACATTCGGCTTCATACCAAACATACGTGCTAAAATACTCGTGTAATGTGTAATTTTAGCTAGTTCTTTGGCTGTTGGATTTATGTTGATAGTTGTATCAGCTAAAAACATTGGTCCTCTTTTAGTTAACAACATATTAGTTGCCGCTACTTTTAAAACACCTCTGTCTTTTTCTATTAATTCTAAAATTGGTTTTACAACAGAAGGATATGGTCTAGAGTATCCTGTAATTAATCCATCTGCTTCTCCTTCATTTATCATCATAGCTGCAAAATAATTACGCTCTCGCATCCATTTTTGTGCCTCTAACAATGTAATTCCTTTGCGTTGTCTTGACTTCCAGTATTTTTCTGCAAAGCGATTTCTTCGCTCCTTTTCCTCAGGAGTTTTAGGATCTATAATGGTTATTTCACCTTCAAAGCCTAGTTCTTCCTTTAATTCCAAAATAATCTCCTTGTTTCCTAGAAGGATTGGAGTAGCCATTTTCTCATCATATACTCTTTGAGCTGCTTTTAATACATCTAAATGATCTGCCTCAGCAAATATTATCTTCTTAGGATTAGTTCTAGCTCTGTTGTGTAATATCCTAACCTCTTTATTACCAGAACCTGATCGATCCATTAACGCGTCTCTATATCGATCCCAGTCTTCTATAGGTTGTTGTGCTACTCCACTATCCATAGCTGCTTTTGCGATTGCTGGTGGAATTTCATAGATCAATCTTGGGTCAAATGGTTTAGGAATAATGTAATCTTTACCGAAAGAAAGACTCACCTCATCATAAACGATATTTACTTGTTCAGGCACTGATTTTTTGGCTAAATCGGCTAATGCATGCACTGCTGCCATTTTCATTTCCTCGTTAATTTTTGTTGCTCTAACATCTAACGCACCTCTAAAAATAAACGGGAAACCTAATACATTATTTACCTGATTAGGATGATCTGATCTTCCTGTAGCCATAATAATATCATCACGAGTAGCTACTGCTAAATCGTAATCTATCTCAGGTTCAGGATTTGCCATAGCAAATACAATTGGATTTTTTGCCATTGATAACAACATCTCTGGACTTACTACATTTCCTTTAGAAAGTCCTATAAATACATCTGCATTATTCATAGCTTCCTCTAAGTCTTCAACATCTATATCCGTAGCAAACTCTGCTTTCTGCTCCGTTAGGTTTTCTCTGGTCTTACGAATAACACCTTTGCTATCGCACATGATAATGTTTTCCCTTTTAGCACCTAATGCTAAATATAAACGTGTACAAGATATTGCTGCAGCACCTGCTCCATTAACAACAATCTTGACATTTTCAATTTTTTTACCATTAATTTCTAATGCATTTTTTAGAGCTGCAGCCGAAATAATTGCAGTTCCGTGCTGATCGTCGTGCATTACAGGAATATCTAATTCTTCCTTTAATCTTCTTTCTATCTCAAAAGCTTCTGGTGCTTTTATATCCTCAAGATTAATTCCTCCAAAAGTTGGTGCTATTGCTTTTACTGTTTCAACAAACTTGTCAATATCAGTGGCATCCACTTCAATATCAAATACATCTATATCTGCAAAAATTTTGAAAAGTAATCCTTTTCCTTCCATTACAGGTTTAGATGCTTCTGGACCGATATCTCCTAATCCTAAAACAGCTGTTCCGTTTGATATTACTGCTACTAAATTTCCTTTAGTAGTATATTTATATACATTGTCTTTGTCTTTGGCTATTTCTAAACAAGGTTCTGCTACTCCGGGTGAGTAGGCTAAAGACAAATCGTGTTGCGTAGCATATTTCTTAGTCGGTACTACCGATATTTTTCCTGGTGTAGGCTTGGCATGATACAATAAGGCCTCGCGTCTTTTACGTGATTGGCTCATAATTTTTTGCTTGATTGTGAATTGACAAATATAAGGTTTGTAATTGAGTATTATAATTTATTAAAAATGATAAATATCATTTTGAACCTTTTTATTGTTTTGAAACTTTGCAGAAACATACTTAAAATACACGTTATGATCATTACAACCCCCGCAAACATTGTAAACGAAGAAGTTACTTGGAACAAAAACAAAACCATTGTTAGTAAAACAGATACATTTGGAACCATTTTATATGCGAACGATGTGTTTTCTGAAGCTAGTGAGTATAGTACGTTAGAGTTAATTGGTGAGCCTCATAATATTATTAGACATCCTGATATGCCCAAAGTTGCTTTTAAGCTATTGTGGGAAGCTTTGAAGCGTGGAGAAAATTTTCACGCTATTGTAAAAAACCTAACAAAAACTGGAAAATACTATTGGGTAATTACTGACTTTACTATTGATAAAGATGAGTCTGGTAATGTTACTGGTTATACTGCCAGAAGAAAATCGGTACCAAAAAGTGTTGTTGATAAAATTGAACCTCTTTACAAAACCTTGTTGGATATTGAAAAAAATAAAAGTGAAAAGGTTAGTGAAATGTACTTCAACGCTTATTTAAACGAGGAAATCGGAAAATCTTATGACGAATTTGTGGTGGATTTATTTGAGGAAGAATCCAAGAAAGAAAAGAAGATTTTAGATAAAGCAAAAAGAATTAAAGGATTACAATGGTTTTTCTTTAGTGAATATGAATAAGAAGCTTTAGGTAAAATCCGAATTGAATTCGGATTTTACTTTTCTTTTATAAAATTGATATTCCTAGTTAAGCCTGTAAACTTAGTTCTCTTAACTGCCGATTTTTTAAACACTTTTTTAAACGTTTCCTCTGTTAATTCTTCCCAATCTCTTTTATTCATTTCTAGCATTGGAGATTTTGGGCTAAACAATGGTTCGTTGTGCGATTTTGAAAATCGATTCCACGGACATACATCCTGACAAATATCACAGCCAAACATCCAATCTTCCATTTTATCTTTAAAAGTTACAGGAATATTATCTCGTAACTCAATTGTTGCATAAGAAATACATTTGCTAGCATCTATATTGTTATTGGGTAAAATTGCTTCTGTTGGACAAGCATCAATACAACGTGTACATTTTCCGCAGTGATCTGTTGTAAAAGGCGCATCATACTCCAATTCTAAATCGATTATTAGTTCAGCCAAAAAGAAAAAAGACCCTTGCTTCTTTTGAATTAATAACGTGTGTTTACCATTCCAACCCAAACCTGATCTTTCTGCCCAAGCTCTTTCTAAAACGGGAGCAGAATCAACAAAACATCGTCCGTTAATTTCTCCAATATCTTCTCTTAAACATTCAAGCAACTCAAAAAGTTTGTTTTTAATCACATGATGATAATCTTCTCCATAAGCATATTTTGCAATTTTATAAGCATCTTTTTGTTGATGCTCCTCGGGGAAATAATTATACGATAATGAAATTACAGACTTAGCTCCTTCCACTAGCAATCTTGGATCTAATCGTTTATCAAAATGGTTTTCCATGTACTGCATTTCTCCATGATAATTGTTTTGCAGCCAACTTTCTAAACGCGGCGCTTCTTTTTCAAGAAAATCAGCTTTCGCAATACCACAGTCTAAAAAACCTAAACGCTTGGCATGCCTTTTAATAAGATTAGAATATTGCTGTATTTTTTTCAAAAAAGAAACTATTTATTAACCACAATATTACTGATAACTTTTAACTTTGTTGTTAACATTTTTTGCTCAATAAAAATACCCCGATAAACGTTTTAACTCTAAAGTAACTGTATCATGAAAAAATTTGTAAAAATCGTTGTTTCTATTCTACTCGTTTTGGTAATAGCTCTGGCTGCCATTCCGTTCTTATTTCAAGATAAATTAGTTGCCTTAGTAAAAGAAACTATTAACAACAACGTAAATGCAAAAGTTGAGTTTTCTGATGCAAATTTAAGTTTACTTAAGAACTTCCCTAAAGCTTCAGTAGAATTAAAAAACGTTACCGTTACAAACTTTGCTCCTTTTGAAGGAGATACTTTAGTGTACAGTGAAAACATACAAATAAAGCTTAAAATTACTGAAATATTCAAGAGCGCCAATAGCCAATTAAATGTTCAATCTTTTGCTATTGACAATTCATTGGTAAATATCATGATTGATGAAAATGGTAATACCAATTATGATATCGCCAAAAAAGATGTAAACGTAACTTCAGATACAACAGAAGAAACGGAACAAGCATCCTCAAGCAATTTCAAACTTTCTTTAAACTCATACGAGGTTACCAAAGCTACAATAAAATATACCGATAAAAAAGGAAACATGAATTTGGTTCTTTCTGATTTTAACCACTCAGGAAGTGGGGATTTTTCTCAAAAAACAACCGAGTTAGACACCAAAACAACCACAAGTGTTTTATTTGAAAGAGGAGAAACTAAATTGATAAACAATCAACATTTAGATTTAAACGCCATTTTAGCGCTTGATTTAGAAAACAGCAAATATGCTTTTCTTAAAAATGAGGCACATATCAATCAGCTTCCGTTAACTTTTGACGGCTATGTTCAGTTGAATAAAGATGAAAGTCAAGATGTAAACATCAACTTTAAAACGCCTTCTTCTGACTTTAAAAACTTTTTAGCTTTGATTCCAGAAGAATATGCTAAAAACATTTCTGATGTAAAAACTTCGGGAGATTTTAGTGTTATTGGAAAAATTGAAGGAAAAGTTACTGAAAAAACAATTCCAACTATTGATGTATCAATTACGTCTAATAATGCTTCTTTTAAATATCCTAGTTTACCAAAAAGCGTTAACAATATTCATATAGATACTCAGATAAAAAATACTTCAGGAAATGTTGACGACACTTATGTTTCTATAAATAGATTGGTTTTTAATATTGATGAAAATAAATTCAGTGGAAACGCTAAAATTAGTAACCTAACTAAGAATCCATACATCAATACCACAATCAATGGGAAAATAGATTTAAGTCACATTAATAAAGTATATCCGTTAGAATTAGAGAATGAGTTAAGCGGAATTATCAATGCAAATCTTACGTCTAAATTCGATATTGATGCCGTTCAAAACAACAAGTATGAACGTATCAAAAACAGCGGTAAATTAGAAATTACCGATTTCCTATTTAGCGGAAAAGAAATGGCAAATCCACTAAAAATCAATTCAGCTAAAGTTGATTTTGCGCCTTCAAAAATTTCGTTGACTAATTTCGACGCTATCACTGGAACAAGTGACTTAAAAGCTACTGGAACAATTAATAATTTACTTGGTTTTATTCTTTCAGACAAAAACTTACAAGGAACTTTTAACCTGAATTCTGATTCGTTTAAAGTAAGTGATTTCATGACGACTGATACTACCACCGAATCGGATAAACCAAAAGAAGAAGAAACAGTTAAAACAGATAAGCCTAAGGAAAATCTTAAAATTCCTGCCTTTTTAGATTGTGTTGTAAACGCAAATGCAAAAGAAGTTTTCTATGACAATTTAAAGCTGGAAAATGTAAAAGGAACCCTAATTATTAAAGATCAAAAGGCAACTTTAAAAGACGTTAACGGTGGAATGTTCGGTGGAAACATCGCCTTAAATGGTGCTGTTGATACCAAACCTGAAAAATCAGTTTTTGATGTTGATATGGGAATTAAATCTTTTAACATTAGTGATTCTTTTAAAAACATCGAATTATTTAAAATGTTATCTCCTATAGCTACTGTTTTACAGGGTAAATTAAACACAGACATTAATCTTTCAGGAAGTTTAAAAGACGATTTTACTCCTAATTTAGCTTCTGTTTCGGGGAAAGCTTTGGCTGAAATTTTAGCAACTAATGTAGAACCTAAAAACTCGAAAGCGTTAAGTTTATTAGATCAAAATTTAGGTTTTGTTGATTTAAAAAAGTTAGATCTAAAAGACATTAAGACAAATTTATCTTTCGAAAATGGAAAAGTAAACGTAAAACCATTTAAGTTAAAATATCAGGATATTGATATTGAAGTAGCTGGAAGCCATAGTTTTGATCAGTTAATGAATTATAATGCAACCTTTAATGTTCCTGCAAAATATTTAGGATCTGAAGTAACAGGATTATTATCAAAATTAGATAGTAAAGATCAAAATGTTTCTGTACCCGTAACTGCTAATTTTTCTGGAAGTTTTACAAATCCAACGGTTAAAACCGACTTAAACTCTGCTGTTAGTAATCTAACTTCACAATTAATTCAAAAACAAAAAAACAGTTTAATTGACAAAGCTGTTGGCGGATTATTGGGTGGTAATAAAGACACCAAATCTTCTGCAACTGGTGACGACAAAAAGGAAAACACTGTTGATAAAGTAAAAGGTGCCTTAGACGGATTATTTGGTAAAAAGAAGAAGAAAAAAGACGAATAGCCAAATTATTCTTTAACATTTTTTAAATAGAAAGTAATTCGTAATTCATTTATGTTTGCTTCGAAAATAAATTAGTATCTAGGCGTAATATTTCGTTTTAGTATTCGTCTTCAAGTTATTAGTTCTCTTTTTACAACCAAATATCAGCTCATGAAAAACATAATTACGTTACTTTGCCTAACTATTATTGCTACATCTTTCGGACAAATCAAAGGAAAGGTTGTGGATAAAAAAAATCAACCGCTTCCGTATGTTAGCGTGTACTTGCAAAATACCTTAAGTGGTACCACAACTAATGATAATGGTGCGTATATTCTTGAAACGAATAAAACAGGAAAACAAACTGTAGTGTTTCAGTTTTTGGGTTTTAAAACCCTGAAAAAAGAAGTGCTAATCGAAAGCTTACCATTTGAATTGAATGTACAACTTATCGAAGAGGAAGTTCAATTAAATGAAGTTACTGTTAACTCTAATGAGAATCCTGCAAACGGAATTATTCGTAAAGTAATTGCTAATAAAGAGAAAAACACAAACAAATCTGGAAAGTATACGTCTGATTTTTATTCTAGAGGTTTATTTAAAATCAAGAATGCTCCTGAGAAAATTTTGGGTCAGAAAATAGGTGATTTAGGTGGTGGATTAGATTCTACCCGAAGCGGAATTATTTATTTGTCTGAAACAGTTTCTAAAATCTGGTACCAAAAAAAGCCTAAGAACTTTAGAGAAGTTATTGTCGCTTCTAAAGTTAGTGGTCAAGATAACGGAATTTCATTCAACAGAGCTGCAGATGTAAACTTCAATCTTTATAAAAACTTAGTGCCGGTTGCTGATGCTAATATATTTTCACCAATATCTAATTACACTTTTAGTTACTATAAGTTCAAATTAGAAGGAACTTTTTATGATAAAAACGGAAAGTTAATTAGTAAAATAAAGATTATTCCTAGAAGAGAAAACGATCGTGTTTTTGGCGGACATATTTATGTTGTTGAAGATGATTGGGCTATTTATGGAGCAGACTTAACAATTACTGGTGAACAAATAAATAATCCAGCAATAGATGTTTTACGTATTAAACAAAACTACAATTACGAACCTAACGCTGGTATTTGGGCATTAATTTTACAAACCATTGATTTTAAAGTTGGATTATTTGGTTTCAACTTAGATGGACGATTTTCTGCTTCTTATTCTAATTATAATTTTCAACCTACTTTTTCTGAGGAAACCTTTGGAAAAGAAATTTTATCATTTGAAGAAAATGCAACCAAAAAAGATTCGGTGTATTGGAATGATTTAAGAAGCGTTCCATTAACCTTAGAGGAAAAGAAAGATTATTTGATTAAGGACAGTATTAAAGTGGTTCGCAAGTCTAAAACATATTTAGATTCTATTGATCAAAAATCAAACAAGTTTACGTTGTTATCACCAATTTTGGGATATTCTTATAGAAATAGCTATGAAAAATGGTCGTTTAATTACGATGGTTTACTAACCAATACTCAGTTTAACACTGTTCAAGGATTTAACTTAGATACAAGAGTTAGCTTTTCTAAAAGAGTGAATGATGAAGGGAAAAGCTGGAATGTAAGTGCTGGTTTAAACTATGGATTTTCTGATAAGCGATTACGCCCTACTTTTAGCTTCTTTAAAAAATGGAATAATATTGATCGTCCTAGATTATCGATTTCTGTAGGAATAGATGTTGTTCAGTTTGATGAGCGTAATCCTATTAGTTCTTTTTACAACACATTGTATTCATTGATTGATAAATCTAACTACGCAAAATTTTATGAAAAAACCTTTGCTCAAGTAAACTTTTCGAAGGAAGTAACTCCAGGTATCGATGTGTTTTCTTCATTTGGTTATGAAGATAGAAAACCGTTATTCAACACAACGGATTACTCATTTTTTAGTAGAAGAAAAACATTTGAAACTAATAATCCAATTAACCCAACTAGCACTTTACCTGCTTTTTCAGAGCACAGTATTTTTAAAGCTCAGTTGGCTACTACTATAAACTTTGGAAGTAAATACATTAGTTATCCGAATTCAAGATTTACAGTTACAAACACTAAATTCCCAACCTTAACTTTAGGGTATCGAAAAACGTTTGGAGCAGATAATTCTGAATTTAATTCTGATATGTTTTTCTCAAGATTGCAACAAAACGTTTCTTTAGGAAATTTAGGTACGTTTGATTATAACGCAAGAGCTGGCTTATTTTTAGACCAAAAAGATATTCCATTTATGGATTTTTACCATCCTTTAGCTAATGAAATAGACTTAGCTCCTTCTAATCGTTTGAGCAGTTTTTCAGTTATGCCCTATTATCAATTTAGCACAAACGATCGTTATGCTGAAATACACACACAGCATAATTTTCAAGGATTTATTTTAAATAAAATTCCTTTACTAAATAAACTGAATTTCCATACTGTTATAGGAGCAAAAGCCTACTTTTCTGGAGACAGAAAACCCTATACTGAATACTCGATTGGGTTAGACAATATCGGATGGGGAAAATGGCGCTTCTTACGCTTAGATTTTGTACAGTCTAACTTCAACGGGCAAAAGGAAAACAGGTTACTTTTTGGAATTAGTTTGTTTGATTAGTTTTAAATAAAATTACTACTGATAATATTTACAGTACAACTTTTAAAATAAAAAGCCCATCATCAAGTCTAATGATGGGCTTTCTTTTGTTCGGCTAGTGTTAAAACAATTAGAGTTTGTTTTTAAAGTAATAGTTATATAAGCTACTTGTAAATTTTAATATTTTCATTTTTCAAAACTGAAAGCCATTCTAAAATTATCTCATGAAAATCATCAGTGGGAAGTGTAAAATTTGAATGTCCTAAATCACTTCCTATTAGCCTAGTATTTTGTTTTTCAACATAAGCTACACCTGCAACATCAGCACCAATATCATTAAACTCCAATACTTCATTAATTACTAACATAAGTTCGGGTAATAAATCTTCCTCTATATCTTTTATTTTATCCCAAAATGCTAAAAAATGAACCAGAATTTGTTTTTCTAAATCATTTGAGCTAACTATTTTTCTGTCAACTTCTATGTTATATTTTTTAAGTATATTCATTTCTTAAATACTTCCCAACAAAGAAAGTCCCGAAAGGTAATAAGGAAAGCAAACACACTATAGAAAATTCTTTAGTACTCCATTTTTGTGGTTCCCATAAGAAGTATGCTAATATTATGTAAGCTACAAATAATAATCCGTGAGGCATTCCCAGCCATTTTACATACGTTGGATTATCGTACATATATTTGATTGGTGTAGCGATAAATAAAAGTAAGATATAAGAAACTCCTTCTAAAAAACTTACTATTTTAAATAGGTTAATCATAACGTTAAAAATTAGCAATTACACTTAAAGATAAGTTTCTTCCGGGAGCTGACAAACCAGACGCAAACTCACGATAATGCTTATCAAAGATATTAGACAATCTCCCTTGTAATTTAAAATTGGTATTAATTTTATAAGCTAGATGAGTTCCAACAATTGCCCAGCTAGGAGAACCATAAAATTTATTAATGTCTTCAGTAGCAGTAGCATCAACAATTGGAGTCAAATCATGATTGTCGATTCCTTCATCTATATTAAAGTCTTCAATACTTTTTTTGGCATTAAAACGGAAGTCTACACCAGCTTCAACATTTTCATTTACATAATTAACATCAAAGTTTCCAAAAAGAGGTGGTATAGACGACATTGGCTCGTCTGTATCAAAAGTTCTTCCTTTTGTATAGGTGATTGAACCTGTGGTGGTCCAGTTTTTATGTAATTTACCTTGATAATTTGCGGTAAACCCAGTAACGTATGCATTTCCTCTGTTTACGTTCGCTAAAATTTGCCTATCTGCAGTAGTATACGTTTCGCCATCATATTCTAAAGAAAATCCAGGGTCGTTAATAGCATCTCTATAAATGTAATTATCTAATAACATATAATATACATCAGCACCAATTCTAAACTTTCTATTGTTAAAATATTTTTCAATTCCTATTTCTGCGTTGTAAGCATGTTCCGGTTTTAAATCAACATTTGGAATTGTTAAAAGATTACTTTTCTCTCTAATTTTACCAACATCATCAATGTTTGGCGACCTAAAACCAGAAGAAAGCACCGCATTTAATTGCCAGTTTTTTGTTGGTTTATATATGTAACCAATAGTAGCTGTTAAAGCAGTATTTGACAAACTAATATCAGCGTCTGGTAAGGTAATAAAAGTATTATCAATCCATCTTGCTTTTAACTGCGTATTGGTTAATCGCATTCCTAAGTTTAACGTCGATCTTTTAGAAACATCCTGTCTATAATTTGAGTACAAAGCAGAACTTAAATAGCTACTTCCACCATCTGGATATCTAGATTGCACTGCAAAATTGTTTGTAAAACCAACAATTTGGTTATTTACAACATCTAATTCTTTTCCATACGAATTAGAATTTACATCGTTATAAGCAACTTCAAATCCGTAACCTAAATTTCTGTTTTTAGCAAGAGCTACAGAAAAATCACCATTTAAACTAAATATATCTACCTCTTCTTCTCTATAACTTCTTTGTAAACGTCCAAAACGCCTTTGAATTCTGCTTTCCTTAACATTTTGATAGGCTAATGTAAATGTTCCTTCGTTTAACCATTTCTTTTTAGGCTGAATACTTAGCTGTGGAGAAATTAACAAACGGTCTTGCGGACCATAATACCATTCTGCAAACTTTAATGAAGAAGGATCTGATTCATCAGTTAGTTCCGTCATTCTATCAAATCTTGGAATATCAGAGGAAGTCGAGTATTGAACATTTATCTTTAAATCAGTATTTCTAGATAAAGGCACATAAAACTTTTGTAAAATATCAGTTTGATTGTATCCTGTATTTTTTTGTGTAGCTAAGTCGGTATTTACAGTAGGATTCGGATTGTAATTTCCATTTAAATTTTCAGAAAAATAAAATACTTTTCCCCAATCTTCAAATCCATGAGAACGATTTTCTCCCATTTTTAAATCGCCAAAATCGCTATAAGACACGCTTGTAAAACTAGCCCATTTTGGAAAACGCAATTCAATAGATCCTTGATTAGTTCTTTCATCATTTACAATTGAATAACGAGAGAAGAAACTTCCTTTGACTTCATTTTCTTGAGATAGCTTTGGTGTTTTAGTATAATAATGAATGGCTCCTCCTAAGGCATCCGATCCATAAATTACAGAAGAAGGACCAAATGCAACTTCTACCTTATCTAACATGTTAGGCGCAACAGTGATCGCATTTTGTAAATGACCTTTACGGTAAATTGCATTGTTCATTCTAACACCATCTACAACTAATAATACACGATTACTTTCCATTCCTCTTAATACAGGACTACCACCACCTAATTGTGAACGTTGAACTCTAATTCCAGGAATAACTTCTAATAAATTAGCAGAAGTTTGTGGTGAGACCTTTTCTATTTCTTTAGCATTGAATACTTGTATTTGCTCAGCAATTCTATTGGCTTTTGCATTACTTTTAAATACAGAAACAACTACTTCATCTAATTGTTCCGATTGTTTTGATAAATAAACTACATTATTATTGGTTAAGATTACTAATTTATCAACAGCATATTCGGCGTAAGAAACATGTGAAAAATAGATCATTTCATTCGAAAACTCCGATATATCTACTTGTCCATTTTCATCTGTAACAGCCGATATTTTTTGGTTCGTATTAAATAAAGCAACCGCTTCAATTACTTTTCCAGTTTCTGCATCGTAAACTGTAATTTGTTGAGAAAAAATAGTTGAGGTTATAAATAAAAAAAGTAAAAAAATCTGCTTCATGAGTTAACTAAACACTGTTTCTAAAACGTCTAAAGATTTCGGTTTTTTAAAACCCTCCAAATGTAATTCAAAATATTGAATAATACTTCTGAGTAGGGTTTGTCTTTCATTTTTATTGAAAGAAACAGTATTAATTGCATCAAAATTTATGCCTAACAGCTTTTTAAACAATGTTAAATTTTCATTTGTTAGAGTTAGTTTTTCATAACTACTATTTGTGAAAGATCCCTCGATTAAACTAAAAGCACTTGCATTGATGTTGGAAGTATCAGGATAAAACCCTAAATACCTCGATAAATTCATTAAAAATAGTAGGTGAAAGTTAGAAATTACATCATGAGAATCTAGCCAAATTAGTGCTGTTTCAATATAATTATACAACCCTTCATTTTTCTCTTCCTCTTGAATTATGTTGGATAAAATTTCTGATAGAAACAACACAATGGTCTGCTTCTTAATTTCAAACGGAATAGTTTCATAAGGAATCGTTACATGAGCTTCTCTAATCGAGTTAAGATTTCCTTTATTATTGTGATTTGCTGTAAGGTGTAACTGTGTTAATGGCTGAAAATAGGCTGCTTTTAATTTTCCTTTTTTAGATTTTAGTACTCCTTTAATTAAGTAGCTTTTAATCCCTTCTTCTAAGGTAAAACATTTTACAATTAAGCTAGTATCACCATATTTAATAGTACTAAAAACAATAGCTTTTGTTGAAACTAAACCCATTAATTTACAATAGCAATTTTTGTTGTAGAAGTTTCTAATCCATCATCGGTAACTAGTAAGACTACATATACTCCAGAAGCAACTTTTTGTCCTGCTAAATTACGTTTATTCCAAACTACCTTTCCTCCTTGTACTTGCTGTCCTTCAACTACATTGGTTTCATATACCAAATTACCAGCTATGTCTAAAATCTTAACATTGGTTCCTTTAGGGATATTAGATCCATTTCTTCCTGCAATTGTTATAGTGTTATGATTACTTAAAGCTGGATTTGGATATCCATAAACTTCTCCTAACTCATTCCCAAAAGGTGCAACATTACTATTATAAACTACAATTCCTTTATCAGTAGCAAAATATACTTTACCAGAAAATTCATCTACTGCAATTTTTACAATTTTATTAGAAGGAAGCGGCGAGTTGTCTTTATTAAAATTAGCTAAAGTGTTTTGTCCGCTTGGATTGGTGTAAAGTACTCCTGCATTATCAGTTCCAAACCACTTATTATTAGCCCCATCTACTTTTATAGAGTTGATAGTTTGATCACCTAATAACTTTTTTGGAATACCTTCATCTAAGATAATAATCGGCTCAGCATCGTAAACGGTTGCGTTAAAAATTCCAGATGTATTGCTAAAAACCACTAAACCCGATAATGTTCCGATCCATAATCTATTATTTTTATCGATAGCAACTGTTCTTGTAAATGCATTTGGTAAATTACCTTTTGTGGCTTCTGTTGTCAACGCAATTTTTCTATTCCCATTTTCATTAAAAGCAAAAACACCGTTTCTTCGGGTGGTAATCCAAACTGTATTTGCATTATCAATTGCTATTTCTCCCATTCCGGGTTTATTGTCTAAATACAATTCGTTAATATCAAAACTTGTCCAAGTACCAGAAGGTGATAACTTTTTTAACCTGCTATTAGCAATTAAGTTTGTAACCCATAAATTTCCTTCTCTATCCAAAGCTGTTCCAGCAACACGCACAGTAACTCTGTTTGGATCTGTAGGAACAATATCTTCCAATGGACTATTTAAATGGTTGTAAAACCGTACAATTTGATCATCAATTAACTCGTATAAACCTCCTGTAAGTTTTGTGTTTACTGCTCCCGTATCTCCAAAAGAACTGATAAAAACTCTATTATCGCTATTCTTATCAATAGTAACATGAACTAAATCACCAAAAGGATCACTTGGATTAAAAGGAACATTTACCCAATCGGTTCCGTTAAAGTGTGAATATCCTTGCCTTATTTGAGAAGGTGTAAAAGTTGAGTCATATCCTCCATACACAACCCATAAACCATTATTATTGGCTTCAATTGTAAACACTTGGTTTGATAATGGTCCTTTTGGATGAATCTCTGTATAACTTTGAGAGGCTATTGGAGCAAATAAAATTCCGAATTCTTGGGTAGCTAAATACGTTATTCCTGAATTAATTCCTGCTGAATTTAATGTAAAATCAAATGTTGCATTTGACGTATTACTTCCAGACAATGCTAATGTTTGATTATATATGTTTGCTCTAGAGGCTAAAGAAACTATTAAAGAATTTTCTTCGCTTTTAACATCGGTTATATCCTCAGAATAATTAAAAATAGTTTGTTGAGTAGTTCCATTTAATCGAATCAAATCTCTAGTTGTAGCAGCATATACATTTCCTGAAAACTCAACAATATGTTTAAAACTCCCTGAAAAACGCTGTTCCCAATTATTTGAGTCTAACAAACTTCCTCCGTTGGTATTGGCAACGAAAATTCCAGAATCAGTAGCTGCAAAAATTTCATTGTTAGAGACTATAATATCATTAACATTTACACTGCTAGAAGCTGGACCGATAAAATACGTGTCACCAAACTCTAAACGTTCAATATTATACACAATAACAGCAAAAGAAGTTGCAAGTAACAACTCATCATTGTACTGATAAATCGCATTGATTTGTTTTAATCCCGATTGATTGAAATTAACAATATCTGGTGATACAGTTACTGTTCCGTCTCTATCAACAACCTCAATGAGCCCATTATCATATCCAATTACTAATCTCTCATAAGTTTCATTGTAAAAAATAGCAGAAGTTGTTTCTCCAGATAATCCGTTTACAGAAGATAACTTTTCGATTTCCTGCGTTTGAATATCATAGGTAAAAACCGCATTATCAGCTAATGCATATAAAACATCACCAGAAATAGTAAAATCTTTAATGTTGTTGTACGAAAAAAAGTCTTCCCATTGGTTACTAAAATCAACCTGTGAATGTGAAAAAACTGAAAATACAACTAGTAAAAGAGTAATGATTTTCTTCATAATCTGGTCAAAGATATTTAATAATAACGACAAAAGCGATACATTCGTACAAATTTGAAAGCGAGTTATATGAGCATTGAAATTGAACGTAAATTCTTAGTTAAAGACGAAAGTTTTAAGAAAGAAGCCCACCAACATAGTTATATTAAACAAGGATTTTTAAATTCTAACAAAGAACGCGTTGTTCGCGTGCGAATTAATGATGAAAAAGGGTTTATAACAGTAAAAGGTAAATCTAATGCTACTGGTACTTCTCGTTTTGAATGGGAAAAAGAAATTACCAAAGCGGAAGCAAATGATTTAATGAATTTATGTGAAAAAGGGATTATTGAAAAATATCGCTATCTCGTAAAAAGTGGAAACCACATTTTCGAAGTAGATGATTTTCTTGGAGACAACTTAGGTTTAGTTATCGCGGAAGTGGAACTTTCTTCAGAAAATGAAAAGTACGTCTCTCCAATTTGGTTAGGAGAAGAAGTAACTGGTAAAGAGGAATATTATAATTCTAATTTAAGTAAGAAACCTTACAGTAAATGGTAATCTTTAAATGTATTTAGCCAAAAAGCTTTTTAATTCACCTCTTTTTGTTGGTTTTAAATCACCTTCAAAATAAGAATACACCGTAGGATTTTCATCTTCATTAGTTTTGAAATACCAAAACATATATCCTTGATGCATCATGAAAACAAAATCATCTTCCTCCAAAAAATTCTCAGTATTATCATCATTTAACAACTCTTTTGCCCATAAATTTAAATCTTCTGTTCCGTTGAATATATCTGTCCCGACCAAATTTTGAGGTATCTTCTTTCGATATTTAGTAAAGAAATCAATATAGATATTCGGAAAACTAATGTTTTTATCAGCTTCATAATTCTTTAATAGTTTCAAGCTTATCATAGAATTATAAATTATAAATTGCCCAAAAATGACTAAAACTACCAAGCAACACAAACACATGAAATATCGCATGGTTATATGGTATTTTTTTAATGGAATACAAAATAGCTCCAATAGTGTAAAACACTCCTCCAGCAATTAAATAATTGGCTCCTAAATCAGATAAGCTATTCATTAATGGCGATATAAAAAACACAACTAACCAACCCATTAATACATACATTACGGTAGAAACATGCTTTAGTTTTCCGGTAAAAAATAGTTTAAAAACAATTCCAATTAAAGCGATAAACCATACCAATAAAAACATATTCCATCCTAGGGTGGATTGTAAAGCCACTATACAAAACGGAGTATAACTCCCTGCAATTAACACAAATATTGCAGCATGATCAAACACTTTTAATTTTGCTCTTTTCTCTAGGTTTTTTGCACTATGGTATAAAGTTGAAGCCGCATATAAAATCAACATACTTAATCCGAAAACAATAAAGCTGGCGCTTTCCCAAAACGAATTGTAGACCATAGCTTTTAGGAAAAGCAACATAAACGCAAAAACACTAGCAAAAAAACCAAAACCGTGTGTAAGAATATTCAAAAACTCTTCTTTCTGACTGTAATCGTTATTGGATTGGTTCATTATTATTCTTTTTTGCCGCTAACGTATATTTCATATACTTTTTATCGTTTATCAATTCATTATAAATTAAATCGAATGTTTTGTTCTTTAACGCATTTCTATCTGTTAAAGATAAGCCTTCTGTAGAAATAAACTTGCATTGCTTAGCTCTTAGTTTTTTTGGTCCGCCTTTATAAATATTCCAAGAAAAGGAACGTTTACAGTCAAAATAAACCTGAGGAACTACTGGGATTTGATGCTCAATTGCCAAGCTAAAAGCACCATTTTTAAAAGGTGCTAAAACCACTTCTTCGTCAGGTACCAAACCTTCTGGGTAAATTGCCACACTTGTTCCGTTTTTGAGTCGTTGTTTTGCTAATCCGTAAACTTTTCTTCTGCTATTAGCATTTCCTCTATCTACCATAATTACCACTCTTTTGTAAAAAAAACCAAAAATTGGAATCTTAACTAATTCCTTTTTTCCTACAAACACAATCGGATTTTTGCTCATGATAGCCATTAACCAAATATCAAAAAATGACGTGTGATTTGCACAAAAGACATAGCTCTTATTACGATCTATTTCCTCCTCTTTTTCAATTGAGACTCTACACCCCATAGAATACAATAAAAAATAAGAAAAGAAGCGTACAACTTTCCAAAAATAAGGATATAGTTTTTCAGTTGAAGACAGTGCAATGAGTAGTGGTGACATTACTATAATCCCCAAAAACATTATTACATAAAACCACGCACGCCATAGAAATAAGAAAGGAATTTTTATGTACTTCATATACGCTAATGTAGTAATTTCTTTTGTTTGATAGATTTAAACCTTACTTTTGTTTTCGCAAAAAATCAACATGTTTCAAGAAAGTTATTTTTTTTGAAACAACTTATAAAGTGAAAATATAATGTCTAGGATCTTAACTGGTGTACAAAGTACAGGAACTCCACACTTAGGAAATTTATTAGGTGCTATTTTACCTGCAATTGAAATGGCGAATCAGCCAGAAAACGAATCGTTTTTATTTATCGCAGATATGCACTCTTTAACACAAATTAAAGACGGAAATCAATTACGTGAAAATACCTATAGTACTGCTGCTACTTGGTTAGCTTGCGGTATTGATGTTAATAAAACTGTTTTTTATCGTCAAAGTGATATTCCTGAAGTTACTGAATTGACATGGTATTTAAATTGTTTTTATCCATATCAACGATTAACACTTGCACACAGTTTTAAAGATAAAGCGGATCGTTTAGAGGATGTTAATACTGGGTTATTTACCTATCCAATGTTAATGGCTGCTGATATTTTATTGTATGATGCAGAAATTGTTCCTGTAGGAAAAGATCAGTTACAACACTTAGAAATGACTAGAGATGTTGCTAACCGTTTAAATAATATTGTTGGGGAAACCTTGGTTCCACCTCAAGCAAAAATTCAAGAGCATACACAATTGGTGCCTGGGATAGATGGAGAAAAAATGAGTAAGTCTCGTGATAATGTAATTAACATCTTTTTATCAGACAAACAATTACGTAAGCAAATCATGAAGATTCAAACAGATAGTACACCGTTAGAAGAACCAAAAAACCCTGATACTGACAATGTTTTTGCTTTATACAAGCTCTTAGGTTCAGAAGCGCAAATTGCTGAAATGCGAGCTAATTTTGAAGGTGGAAACTATGGTTATGGTCATGCAAAGCAAGCTTTATATGAGTTGATTATCGATAAGTTTGCTGATGTTAGAGCTAAGTATAATCATTATATGGAAAATAAGCATGAGATTGACGAAGCTTTAACTATTGGAGCTGAAAAAGCAAGAAAAGTAGCTAAAGAGGTTTTACAACGTGTTCGTGCAAAAGTGGGTTATTAGTTTTAAGACTAAAGACCAAAGATTAAAGAGGAAAGAGCAGAGACTAGAGAGAAAAGACAAAAATCATAGATACTTGTCATTCCCGCATAGACTGGAATCCTCCAGCGATTTGCTTAAATAACAAAACGAAAAATACCATCCTTGTCATTCCCAAGACTTGTACTGAACTTGTTTCAGTGAAATGGGAATCTCATTTGGATGTGTTTAAGGAATAAAACAATATATGAAAACCTGAAGATCATTTCTTCAGGTTTTTTGTTAGGTGTAACATTCGTAAATTGTAATTGTCTTTTTAAAAAATAATTGAAAAACTAACAATGAAGAATATAACTATCATTTTACTGCTATTCATTTGCAATTATTCTTTTTCGCAAGAAGTTTGTAAATGTTCCAAAGATTTAGATTTTGTAATTACTTACTATGAAAACAATCTTCCTGGATATAAAGACAATGTAAATTCCAAAACAAAAGATACATATGCTTCATTAAAAGCTAGTTTAAAAGCCGAAGCGGAAAAAGCTGAAACGAAAAGCGATTGCTATAAATTAACTCTACAATTCGTTGAGTTTTTTAGAGATAATCATTCTTCTATTTACATGAGAAGTGAAACTATTGATGATTCAAATGAAGAACAAGTACAACAATTTTTAGCATCAAAAACGTTTACTTCAAGAGAAGTAATTCCTACAGATCAAATTGATCAAAACCAATATCCATTAGATGATATTCGAGGTGTTTATGAAATTAAAGGAGCCTACAAAATTGCTGTTATTCCTAGTAAAACAGCTCTAAGAGATTATGTAGGTGTTATTCTGGAATCTAAAACTAAACTTTGGAAAACCGGACAAGTAAAATTTGAGCTTAAAAAGACCGATATTCAACATGAATTTCAAGCGATTTCTTATCTAAAAAATCATGCTGTACGATATAACAGCAGATTCTTTTTAAAAGAAGGGGTTTTAGGTGATTTCTGGTTTAAAACCTCACTTGAAAAACAAGTCAATCATGCTACAGATGTTTCCTATGAATTTGATTTTAAAACAATAAATGATAGCATTGCTTATTTAAGAATTCCAACCTTCTCTGGAAGAAAAAGTGCAAAGATAGATTCGTTATATAAAGCTTCTTTCAATACAATTCGAAAAACACCTTATTTGATAGTTGATGTTCGTAATAATGGCGGTGGAAGTGACGCCAATGTAAATCCTTTGTTGGAGTTTATATACACCAATAAAATTAAAACTGACAAAGTTGATTTATACGTTACAAAAGACAATATTAAAATTTGGGAAGGATGGTATAAAGAGGCGAAAGAAGATACTATTAACTTTAGCGAAGATCGTGTAAAGTGGTTTGCAAAACGATTAAAGAAAATGAAAAAAGCACGATTAAATTCTTTTATGTCTGTTTCAAAAGGCGGGAAAATGAGTAGAAACTATAAATCGAACGCTGTACAAAAAGTAGCTATTTTGTATAATAAAAATTGCGCAAGCTCATGTGAAACGCTATTGTTCAGAGCACAACAAAGCTCAAAAACAATTTTAGTTGGTGAAAATTCTGGAGGATATGTTGGCTATGGAGAAGTCGGAACAGTATACACTCCATGTTATAATTTTACTTTAACCTGCACATCAAGTAGATATAAAAAACAACGTGCATATGAAGTGATTGGAATTGCTCCAAATCATCATTTAAACAACACAAAAAGTTGGGTTGATCAAACCATTGAACTTTTGGAGAAGCAATAAACTAAAAAAACCGAAGTCAAAAGCTTCGGTTTTTTTATTATTTCTTTCTACGGATCATTGTAAACGCAGGGAAAAAACCTCTGAAAACTACATGTAATACATCTCCCTTATATTTTTCTTCGCAAGGGATTAGATAATTTTCTATTTTAATTAAGAAATCATTAAACTCTAATTCAAGTATTTCATTATCAAAAGAGTTGAAAAATTTCTCTTTAAAGATTATCGTACTCAGCTTTTCTTCTTCAGAAAAAGCAACAGAATTAGGTATTCCTTCTAAAACTTTATGATATCCAGAACTATCAACATTATTATCAATAAATCCTTTATTAACTAACTCCTCTTTTGAATCTCCCAACTTAAAATTTGAAGTATTCAACTTTTCATCCCAAATCCAATATTTACGAATAATCCCTGTCATTCATCAAATTAAAACTACGGAGCCGGATTAGGCATAGCCCCATGTACAGCTTCTATTTCTTCTAAAATCTCTTCAGATAAATCGATATTAATAGAACCGATATTCTCCTTTAATTGATCCATTTTTGTAGCACCAATAATGTTACTTGTTACAAATGGTAATTGATTGATATATGCTAATGATAATTCAGATAACGTCAATCCGTGTTTCTCTGCAATTGCTAAATACGCTCTTACTGCTTCTTGAGATCCATCGCCCATATAACGAGCAATAAAACGAGGAAATAATGTTCCTCTTGCTCCTTTTGGCTGACCACCATCTAAATACTTTCCAGAAAGTACACCTTGTGCTAATGGAGAATACGCTAATAATCCAATATTTTCACGCATTGAAACTTCTGACATTCCATACTCATATCCACGGTGAATTAACGAATATGAATTTTGAATCGTTGCCATACGTGGTAAACCATGTTTTTCTGCGGCTTGTAAATATTTCATTGTTCCCCAAGGAGTTTCATTAGATAATCCAACGTGTTTTATCTTTCCTTGTTTAATTAATTCTTGAAGTGTTTCTAAAATCTCAATATGATTTTCTGCTTCTTTTGTTGATGTCTTATACGGATAATCTCTTACTCCGAAACAGTTTACACCTCTATTTGGCCAGTGTAATTGGTATAAATCGATATAATCTGTTTGTAAACGCTGTAAGCTTCCTTCAACAGCTTCAATAATATTTTGACCCGTTAATCCTCCTGATCTAATGTGTGCGGTATAATCTCCTCCTCCGGCAATTTTAGAAGCTAAAACTACCTTATCTCTATTTCCGGTTTTCTTAAACCAGTTTCCAATAATTTTTTCAGTGGCTCCGTACGTTTCTGGTGTTGCAGGAACAGCATATAATTCTGCTGTATCAAAAAAGTTTACACCTTGCTCTAAGGCATAATCCATTTGTTCAAAACCTTCTGCTTCTGTATTTTGATTTCCCCATGTCATGGTTCCTAAACATATTTTAGAAACTTTTACATCGGTATTTGGTAATGTTGTGTATTTCATTTTATTAATTCGATAATTTAGTAATTAGAAAATTAGCCAATTGACATACTTTCTAATTTGCTAATTAATTCAAAATAGCATCAATTCCTGGTAACGTTTTTCCTTCTAAACTTTCTAACATAGCTCCTCCTCCAGTAGATACATAACTTACTTTATCTGCAAATCCGAATTGCTTAACTGCTGCAACTGAATCTCCTCCTCCTACTAAAGAGAATGCTCCGTTTTGAGTTGCTGCATCAATTGCATTTCCTAATTCAATAGTTCCTTTTGCAAAACTTTCCATTTCAAAAACACCTAAAGGTCCGTTCCATAAAATTGTTTTCGACTTGTTTATTACACTATCGAATAACTCATTAGTTTTTGGACCAACATCTAATCCCATCCATCCATCAGGGATTTCATTGGTGTTTACTATTTGTGTATTTGCATCATTTGAAAAATTATCAGCAATTACAGCATCAACAGGCAAATAAATTTGAACTCCTTTTCCTTTCGCTAATTGTAAAATATGTAACGCAAGGTCTAATTTATCATCTTCCACTAGTGAGTTCCCGATGCTTCCTCCCATTGCTTTGATAAAAGTAAACGTCATTCCACCACCTACAATAATATTATCAACTTTATCAATAATATTTTCAATAATGGTAATTTTTGATGAAACCTTTGCTCCTCCTAACACTGCAGTTACAGGCTTTTCAGAATTGTTTAATACTTTATCAATACTCTCAATTTCTTTCGCTAATAAAGACCCGAAACATTTGTTTTCTGGAAAAAACTGAGCAATTACTGCTGTAGAAGCATGTGCTCTATGCGCTGTACCAAAAGCATCATTCACATATACATCTCCCAACTTAGAAAGTTGTTCAGCAAAAGCAACATCTCCCGACTCTTCTTCTTTATGGAAACGTAAATTTTCAAGCAGTAAAATCTCTCCACTTTTTAATTCCGCAACCGCTTGCTCAACATCTGTACCTACACAATCGTTTACAAATTTTACTTGAACTCCAATTACTTCACTTACTTTATCAACAATATGTTGTAATGAAAACTTTTCCTCAACTCCTTTTGGACGACCTAAATGCGACATTAACACACAGCTTCCACCATCTTCTAAAATCTTAATAATAGTTGGCTTAGCAGATTGAATTCTTGTATCATCAGTTACTTCAAATTCATTGTTTAATGGTACATTAAAATCTACTCGGATTAATGCTTTTTTATTTTCAAAATTAAAATCGTTGATTGTTTTCATTGCTTCGGTTTTTAAGAAGTTTGCTTTTTTTGATTTGTAGCAAAAATAATTATTCTAAATTAGAAAAAACGCGATTAAAAAAGCATATTTCTTTATTTTTATAACGAAAACGTTTGCAATAATTCTTTTCATCTTATCTATACTTCTTATGATTGTTTATGCTCAAACTTCTTCTAAAACAGAACTACTTCAGATTTTAGAATTACAACAAAAGAACTTACCTATAAAACTGACGGATGATGAAAAACAACGTGAAGGTTTTGTAACGGTTGAACATGATTATGAAACGCTTTACAACATGCATAAAGTTCATCCACACATTATAGCTAAAGATAATGAAACTGTTGTAGGCTACGCTTTATCGATGTCTACCGCTTTTAAAGATGTTATTCCTGTTTTGATACCTATGTTTGTTGAAATAGAAAAAATGAAGATTGAGCAGAACTTTATTGTAATGGGACAAGTTTGTGTTGATAAAGAGTATCGAGGCAAAGGAATATTTAGAGGTTTATATGATAAAATGAAAGAAGCTTTTTCAGGAAAATATTCAGCTATTATTACAGAAATTGATACAGAAAACATCCGTTCAATAAATGCTCATAAAGCTATTGGGTTTAAAACCATTTGTGAATATTCTTCAAACAACCAACTTTGGAAAGTTGTTGCTATGGAGATCTAATTAAAAAGGCAGCTCACTAGGTTCAACAAAATCTAAAGCTGGATTGTAAATTTCTTTAATAAGTATCTTAATTTCATCAATAAACTCATACACTCTTTCTGAAGTAACCTTAAAATCTTCTCCTCTATATTTATCTGAAAAATTAAGTTTCATAAACCCTGATTGTAGCTTTTTAAAAGATATGATTCCCGCTTGCATTTCTGTATTCTCATTTATACTTTCACTTTCTAAATACATAAATGCATATAGTAAAACCTGTATGGCTTTACTGTATTTAAAATCACGGATTTCTTCTAAAAAAGGAACTTTTAAATCAGATGGTTTTACGCTTCCTGTTTTATAATCAATAATTCGTGTAACTCCATTTAACTCGTCTATTCTATCAACCTGACCGTGAATTTTTATTGGGAAATCAATTCCTTCTACATTTATAAAAGCTTCATAATCTTTTTCTACTGCTACCATTTTTAGTTGATTAGTTTCATCTTTTAATAACGTTATTTCCTGATGTAAAAAGTTACTCACAAATCGACTCGCAACTTCAAAAATTAAACGGTTTTTACCTGTAGAAATATCTCCATCCTTAAAATGTATAGAAAAGTTTTTCTTGATGTATGAAGCTACTTTAGGCTTCATTTGTTTTACGTCATCAAGTCTAATAAACTTACCTAAAAAAGGTTCATATAATTCTCGAAGTGTTTCATGAACTACAATTCCCAGAGTGTTAAACGCAACTTCCTCTTCAATTTCATCAAACTCTTTAATTTTTAATACTTTTTTCTGATAAAATGAAACTGGATTGTATAGATAATTTGTTAATGCAGAAGGTGAAATACCTTTTGTAGCCAACTCTTTTAATTTTTCAATTACAGCGTCGTTCTTTTCAACTTGCTTAGCTAATTTCGAATTAGAACTAACTTTTGGAGCAATATAAGTGCTTTTAATATTCTTTTTTAACAACTCTAATTGAGAAATAAATCTACTCTTTTCTCCTCCACCAAAAGAATCATTTTCGGTATTGTAGATTAAATACACATTTTTAGCTCTTTGTAGTAATCTAAAAAAGTGATACGAAAATATAGCATCTTTTTCTCTGTAGGTTGGTAATCCGAATTGCACTTTAGCATCAAAAGGTATAAATGACGTTTGTTTAGAATTCCCAGGTAAAACTCCTTCATTTACGGATGTTAGTATAATGGTTTCAAAATCTAACAAACGAGTTTCTAACATTCCCATTAATTGTAATCCAGCTAGTGGCTCACCTTGAAATGATATTGTTTCAGAAGTAATTAATTGTTTGAAAAATTGGTATAAGGTTTTTAAATCAGAAAAATAACCGAATTCTAACTGCAAATTATAAAGTTGCGTAAAGGCTGTGAAATAACGGAATAAAAACTCTTTTTCTAATCCTGTGACTAATTCTTTTAAACTATTAATTAACGATAAAATACTGCTTAAAAATAGCTGTACATTATCGGTATTGACAAATAAGTTTCCTATGATGCTTTTTATTGTTTCAGAGGTCTTATTCAAAAAAGTATCTATATCGTCTTTTTTTAAAAAGGTAGTATTATTATTGTGAATTGCAGTTATAATTTCATCGGAAATAGAATGCTTTTCTACTACTAACAGTCGATGTATTAAAGGCTGTTTAAGTACTTTAATTACATCTTTATAGTAAAACTTTTTTGCTTCCTTTTTTTGAAGTTTTTCTTGAGAAATAAAAAGCTGAAATATCGATAAAAACAAGCTTGTTAACGGAATATCTTTTAATGGATATCCCATAGTAATATTTATGGAAGATACACTTTCTGGTAACGAGTTTAAAGATATAGGTAGTAAGGATTCATCGGCTAACACTAGCGCTGTATTGTTGTGTTGATTTTTAGTAGATAACAACTCTCCTACATACTTCATTTGAGCTATGTTTTTTGCTGCTCCTATGAGTTGAATGTTTTTAGGCTGAGTAAAGTTATTGCTAATAATCTTTATCTCTTCTTGTTGATAATATTTCCAAGAAGTTTTATACTTTCTTATAAAATTTCCGGCTTGATGATTTGAGTATAAAAAAGACTCATCTATATCCCAATAAATTTGAGTATTTCCAAACTCAAGCATTTCTTTTATTATAAATTCCTCTGCTTTATTTAATGCGTTAAAACCTATAAAAAAGAATTTCTTGTGAGTATCCTCCTTTAAAAATTGTGATATACTTTTGGTTGCTTCTCTATACATACAACCTTGATAACCAATTTTATTATCAAGTAAAAAAGTGTATAACGCGTTGTAATATTCATTTAACTTTTCCATAAAAGCAAAATGATTTTTCATCAATTCGGTTTCTTGAAAAGTTCCTTTAACCGACCAACTTTTTAATCGTTGAACATCTCTTATATACAAGAAAATTTCTCGAGTATTCACCAAGTGTTGATCTATCTCATTAAAATCTTGTAGCACAGTAAATGCCCAAGAGGAAAACACATCAAATGAGTCGGGATTAGGTTCTAACTCTTTGTAAATTTTATAGAAATAAAAAAGTAACTGTATACTTTCTATTTTTCGAATACCAGATACTTGTTGAGTGAATTCTTCTATGTTAACAATTTCAGGTAAAAAACCCGTTACCTGCGCTTCTCTTAATGCTTGCTTTACAAAAACTCCAGCACGGTTAGAAGGCAAAATAAACATTACATTTTCGAAACTTTTAGTCGTTTTTAAAATGTCTTGAATTGTTTCCTGAATAAATGTTTGCATAGGTCTAAAGTACAATAAATATGTTATTTTTGAGTAAGAACTTATTCTTATGAACACACTAACTATTTCTTTGCTGCAAGCTGATTTATCTTGGGAAAATCCACAAGAAAATTTATCCTATTTTTCAAATCAAATGGCTAAAATTAATAATGATGTAGATCTTATTGTTTTACCAGAAATGTTTACTACTGGGTTTTCTATGAATGCGGTTGAACTTGCCGAAGAAATGAATGGACCTACAGTTAACTGGATGAAAAAAACTGCAATAGAAAAGGAAAGTGCTGTTGTAGGAAGTGTTATTATTAAGGAAAAAGAACAGTATTATAATCGTCTTATTTTTATGTTTCCATCAGGCGAATTTCAATACTACGATAAAAAACATACGTTTACGTTAGCAAAGGAACATGAAACCTATAGTTCAGGAACCCAAAAATTAATTATTGATTATAAAGGATGGAAAATTTGTCCTTTAATTTGCTACGATTTGCGTTTTCCGGTTTGGGCGAGAAATGTTGAAAATTATGACTTATTGCTGTATGTAGCTAGTTGGCCTGAAAAAAGAGTTAATGCTTGGGATGCTTTATTAAAAGCCAGAGCTATAGAAAACATGAGTTATACCATAGGTGTTAATAGAATTGGAAAAGATGGAAATAACTATGACTATGTTGGCCATTCTATTATTTGTGACTGCTTAGGAAATCCGCTTTCTAAAGAACTTAATGAAAATGAAGAAATTATTTCGGTCCAAATTACTAAAGACTATCAAGAAGAAATTAGAAATAAGCTTGGGTTTTTAAAGGATAGGGATAACTTTACCTTTATAAACTAAATCTCACATTTATTTCTAAATACAAGCACCTGAGCACAAAAAAATTACCTTTCTGCATTTTTTGTTTAATTTTTTTTAATTTATGTTAAACATATTGAAAAATTTAGTAACTTTATAATGAGCAAGTTAGAAGTTTCAATTAAAACTGTCCTAAACACATAGTAAATAAGAATAAATGACGCTTTTGCGTTATAGAATTTCTCCCAATAAACACTGAAAAAACCTTCTTAATAAGAAGGTTTTTTTAATAATATCTTTATTTAATTATTCTCTTAAGCAGGAATCATCCACTTAAAATTAAATTGCGTTTCAGGTATTACAATACGCTCAGTAATTCGATACATTCTATCTGGAAGTTTCATTAAATAATCTCTAGCTTTTTCAGCTTCTGCCGTTAAACCAGTTATCTTATCGATTTCCCATGCTTCGTTAAGTTTTCTTAAAATATCTACATAATCAAAACCTGTGTAAACACCAACCCGTTGTGCTACTGTAGAGAAGTCATTAAATAAACTTCCTTTAGTATTAAAAGACTCTCTTAAATGCATTGCAGGCATTACAATTTTGTGTTTCATCATCTTTTCAAAAGCTAGCATCATTTCACTAGGATCAATCTTGAAAATCTCCTTAACAAAAGCTGTATAGGCTTTATGATGTCTCATTTCATCACCAGCAATAATTTTAGACATTCTAGCCAGTAATTTATGTCCTTTTTTACGAGCAATTTTTGCAACATTATTATGCGAAATATACGTTGCTAATTCTTGAAAACTTGTATATACAAAGTTTTTATAAGGATCTGTTGAAGTACCAATATCAAAACCATCTGCTATTAAGTGTTGTGTTGATATTTCTACTTCTCGCATATTAACTCTACCCGATAGGTATAAATACTTGTTTAAAACGTCTCCATGACGATTCTCTTCTGCAGTCCAAGCTCTTACCCATTTAGACCAACCATTTTCAGGGTCTTGCTCAACACCATCCAACTCCATTAACCATGATTCATAGGTTGGCAGCGCTTCTTCGGTAATTGTATCACCAATTAAAACAGTCCAGAAGTCATCATTTAATTCCTTAGATATCTCTTGGATTTCTTTAACTTCTTCAATAAAATTTTCGTTTTGAGAATTTGGCAAAAAATCAGAAGGTTGCCAAATTTTCTCGATAGGTATTAAAAAATCATCTACAAAACCATGAATTTTACTCTCCAAGGTTTTCATCACTTCTTTTCTTATGTTATGAATTGACATATGTCTTTTTTAGGGATTAAAAATTAGTTATTTGTTTGTTGTTTGTTTATTGTTTATTGTGCGTTATATAACGATACCAGATTTTACAGTAGTCTCAACTTTATCTAATAATTCATCAAATGATAAACTATCTGCTTTAATTGGTTCGTGAGTAATAATCTTTATTGGACTTCCTATTCCTAATGGAAAATTTCCATATTTAAACACTTTCCATGAATTATTAATACTTAATGGAACAATGTATGTGTCAGGATTGTATTTGATTAACATCTTCAATCCGTTAGCAGCAAAACTTTTTGGTTGTCCATTCCTACTTCGTGTTCCTTCAGGAAAAATTGCAGCAGACCAATTGTTTTCATGAATTCTTTTTGAAAAATTGATCATTTCAGAAATGGCTTGTTTTTTATCTTTTCTATCGATTAATGCTGCTCCACCATGTTTTAAATTAAACGATATACTAGGAATTCCTTTGCCTAATTCTATTTTAGACACAAACTTAGGGCAGTGTTTTCTAAAATGCCAAATAATTGGAGGAATATCAAACATACTTTGGTGATTAGACACAAATATGATTGTCTGATTTTTAGGAATATCATATTTATTTTCAACACTAACTCTTATCCCTAAAAAAAGGAGTGATTTTACCAAAAACCAGTTCATTACATTCACTACTTTTTGATGCAAATCTTGACCTCCTAACTTTAACCCTAACCATTGTAGAGGATGAAAGATTAAAAGTATAATAAAAAATACAAGTGCAAAAATTGTTGATAGTAGATAGCTAATTACTTTCATTATCATTAAAATAAGATTCCCGCCTTAAAGCGGGAATAAATTAGTAAGTTTTTAGAACCAGTTAGACCAAGGTATTCTGGATAAAATAAATAAAAGTCCTAATCCGTAAAATAAGGCAAAGGTCTTAAATTTAGATTCGCTCTTAACTTGTTTTTTATGTTTTGACCAACCCATCGTAATTAAAACGATAGCAAGGATCATCATGATAGGATGTTCAACTGCCAACAATCTATTAGTTGCGTCAATACCATTAGCTTTCATCGACTTATACCAAGGAGACATGAAATACCATCCTAAACCGATTAATAATTGAATATGCGTAACTATTAAGGTAAACAACCCTAAACGAAAATCTTTATGTGTAAATTCTTTTTTCTGTACCAAACCTACTACTGCATTAAAAACTGCATAAATTAATACAGCTAAAACAATATAAGCCCAATAAGAGTGGATTACTTTCATCATGATTTGTTAGTTTTTAGATACTGTAAAAGTACTGAATTTTACGCATAAAAAAACCACCTTACATCCTGAAATTAATTCAGGACAAAGGTGGTTTAGAATATTTTTTCTAATTACTTATTAGAAGCTATATCTTACTGAGAAGTTCCAAGTAGTACCAAATCCAAAGAATACTTTGTTTCTAGTATTAACTCCTCTGTAAGTTTCATCACCTGGCTGCGCAAAAATGTTTGTAGCAGATTCAGCGATGTATTCCTCATCAAATAAGTTATTGATATTTAAACGGAAACTTAAAGCCTCGTTTCTTTCTTCATTTAAGTTCCACTTGTATGAAACACCTAAATCAGATAATGCATAACCTGGTAATTCTAATGAACCATCATTATCAGGTCTATCAAAATCTTCCGTGTTGATTCTAGCATATAATCTATCAACAAAACGTTGAGAATAATCTACTTTAAATCCTTTCCATGGTCTGATTTCAACTCCTAATCTACCAGTAGTTTGAGCAGCATCTCCAACTTTAACACCGTCTAAGTATAATGTGTTAGTTCCAATAGCAACTTGGTTGTTATCGAATGCAGTACCGCTAACAGTTCCTCCATATTCCCAATCACCAACAGATACCATACTAAATAAAGTTACATCTTCTGTAATTTTATAAGTAGCATCTAATTCAACTCCCATGTGTACTTGCTCAACACCTTGTAAATCAGTAGAACCAACTTCATCATCACTACTATCGTTTGGTGTATTATTAACATCAAATGTAGAAGAGATTGAAATAAATCTATCTTTCCATTGAGTTCTATAGAAGTTAGCGTTTAAGCTAAATCTTTCAGTTTTAAAACCATAACCTGCTTCAACACCAATAACTTTTTCGTTTCTTGGGTTAGGATTCACATCATTTCTAAAGTTTAAGAATACTGCATCAAAGAATGGTTGCTTAGAATAGTAACCTCCATTAACAAACACATTGTGCTCTTCGTTAATGTTCCAGTTAAGTCCTCCTTTGATGTTTCCTCCCCAGATATTTTGCCAATCAGTTTTTTGAGCTGGATCAGTATCTAAATAGTTAAAATAATCAATTCTTTGGAAACCTTGATTAGAAAGAGATCCTTGAACGAATGCAGAAATATCATCATTCTTATACTCTAATTGAGCAAAACCTCCGAACCAACGTACTTTTCCATCATTGTGGTAGTTGATTTTTTCTTCATCATCAGTACTTTTGAAAACATTCCATAAGCTAGATAAATCAGAAGAATACTCAGTAGTTAAAACGTTTAAAGGATTGTTGATATCATCATTATCACGGTAACCATCAGCACCTAATAAATCATCTATTCTTCTGTAGTGAATACCTAAGTAAGAACGAATATCGATACCAAAATCTAACGTTAACTCATCGCTTAACTTCGTATTAAAGTTAGATAATAAACCATACCAGTTGTGAGAGTTTACAGAAGCTCTACGGATGATACCGTTTCTTCTTTGTAATCCAGCTGGAATATCAGTTGAACGTAACTCATCATCATTTACAATGTATAAACCAGTACTTGGATCAACAGAGTTGTTTGTAGTTACACCATTATTAAATGTTCCTCCTTGACCTGAGTTAGAGCTAATTAATTGATCGTAAAGGAAAACTCCATTTTGATCTCTTAAGCTTCTATCACTAGCAAATCTGAAACCTCCAATACGTCCTATATCTCCAGTTCCACCACCACGTCCAAAAGAAACATAAGCAGAAGTAGATAAAGAAGAGTTCTCGTTAATATCCCAGTTCCAGTTTAAAGAAGTTACTGGTTTGTGGTAGAAATTCTTAGTTAAGTTATACTCTTCACCATTGATGAAACCACCATTATAGTTGTATCTAGTACCATATTTTACGTAATCACCTAACTCAGCTCTGTTAAAGAAGCTACCAGTTCTTTGGTTGTGAGTTTGAGGAGCACCAGTTAACATGAATTGTAAATCGTGAGCATCATTAATCTCCCAACCTAATCCCACGAAGTAGTTATACCCTTCAAACTCCGTACTGTTTACGTATCCGTCTCCAGCTGTTCTACTAAATAAGAAAGAAGCAGCAAAACCGTTTTCATTTTTACCAGTAGAATACGTAGCTAATGTTTTTAAGTAGTTATCGTTACCATAAGAAGCTAATACAGAACCACCTTGTTTTTTATCAGTAGTTTTTGTAATAATGTTAATAGTACCTCCAACAGAAGAAATAGCTAATTTAGAAGATCCTAAACCTCTTTGTACTTGCATAGCAGTTGTAACATCTGATAAACCAGCCCAGTTAGACCAGAATACACGTCCGTTTTCCATATCATTAACAGGAACACCGTTAATTAACACTGCGATGTTTTCTTGAGAGAAACCACGAATGTTAATTCTAGCATCTCCAAAACCTCCACCAGACTTAGTTGCATATACAGATGGTGTAGTGTTTAAAATCTCTGGAAATTCTTGAGATCCTAATTTTTCTTGAATTTCAGCTGCTTTAATTGTTGAACTTGCAACTGGAGTTTCTCTATCTTTAGCAACGTCGATTAATCCTTTAATAACAACCTCTTCTAAAACATTGTCACTAGGTTGTAATTTGATTGTTCCTAAGTTACCTGAACCATTAAACTTAACTTCTTTGTCTTTATAACCAACAAAAGTTATAACTAACGTACCAGAAGTACTCTTAGCGTTTAATTTAAATTGTCCATCAAAATTTGTCGATGTACCGTTTGTAGTTGCCTTCTCAACTACTGATGCACTTGGAAGTGGTTCTCCAATTTCATCAACCACAGTACCCGAAATTTGGGTTTGGGCTAAAACTGTAGCAGATACAAAAAATAACGCTACAAGTAATAAATTTTTAATTTGTTTCATTGTCCTTTTATATTGTTATTAAAAACCAAGCAAAATTCCGTCATTTAAGAATCAAAAACGTTAACTAAATGTTAAGTTTAATTGTTTTTTAACGTTTAGTAATTCTTGAACAAATGACAAAATTTTAAGGAAGATAGTTATTTTTCAACAAAAAATCACCATCTAACAATGGTGATTCTTTATTTATAGGTAAAAACCCTTTAGTATTTTTTTAAGAATTCTTTAAGAAGCAAGTATTTTTTTTGCTAGTTCTTTCCCTAATTCTACTCCAAATTGGTCATAAGAATAAATGTTCCATATAATTCCTTGTACAAAAATTTTATTCTCATACATAGCTATTAATTTTCCTAATGAGCTAGGCGTTAATTTATCAAATAAAATTGCATTACTTGGTCTATTTCCTTTAAAAACTTTATAGGGCAACAATTGATTTATTTTATCGAAATCACCAGCTGTTTTTAATTCTAAATGCACTTCCTCTGCTGTTTTTCCAAAAGCTAAAGCTTCCATTTGCGCATTATAATTTGCCATTAGTTTTTCATGATGACTTGTTAATCCATGCAACGATTTTTTGTAACCAATAAAATCAGCAGGAATTAATTTAGTTCCTTGGTGTACCAATTGCATAAAAGCGTGTTGCATATTTGTTCCTGTACTTCCCCAAACAATTGTTCCTGTTTGATAAGCTACTTCTTCTCCATTTCTATCTACTCCTTTACCATTACTTTCCATAACTGCTTGCTGTAAGTAATCAGGTAACTTTGATAAATATTGAGAATATGGTAAAATCGCTTCTGTTTCGGCTTTGTGAAAATTATTATACCATACACTTAGTAATGCTAATACTACAGGAATATTTTCATTAAAATCGGTATCTCTAAAATGTACATCCATTTCTTCAGCTCCGTTCAACAACTCTTTAAAGTGATCAAATCCTACCGCTAGACTAATAGATAAACCAACTGCAGACCAAAGAGAAAATCGTCCACCTACCCAATCCCACATTGGGAACACATTGTTTTTATCGATACCAAAATTATATACAGCGTTTAGATTTGTAGATACCGCCACAAAATGTTTTGCTACATCAAAAATGGAAGCTGATCGTAAAAACCAATCCTTAATTGTATTGGCATTACTTATTGTTTCTTGTGTTGTAAATGTTTTTGAAACAATAACAAACAAAGTTGTTTCAGGATTTAAATGCTTTATCACTTCCGAAACGTGATCTCCATCAACATTAGAGACAAAGTGTACATTTAGTTTATTTCTATAAAATCGTAAAGCTTCAACAACCATATCTGGACCTAAATCAGATCCTCCAATACCAATATTAACAACATCAGTAATAGCCTTTCCTGTATAGCCTTTCCACTTTCCTGAGATTACTTTATTGCTAAATGCTCTTATTTTTCTTAGTGTTGTTTGAATCTTAGGCTTTATATCTTTCCCGTCAACTAAAATTTCATCTTCCGAATTACTTCTTAAAGCTGTATGCAAAACTGCTCTACCTTCAGTCGCATTAATTTTTTCTCCTGAAAAATAGCTTTCAATAGCATCTTTTAATGCTACTTGGTTTGCTAATTCAACTAATAACTCCATTGTTTCAGAAGTAATTCTATTCTTAGAATAATCTAATTCTAAATCATTTTGAGTAATCGTGAAATCACTCTTTCTAGAACTGTTAGTAAAAAGTTCTGCTAATGTTAAAGTTTTAGTTTCTTCGAAATGATTAGCAAGTTTTTCCCAAGCTTCAGTTTTAGTTGGGTTGATGTTTTTTAGAGCCATAGTTTTACGGTTTCACAATAGTTTCTTCAATTTCTTCTTTTAGTTCTTCTTCCTCTTGAAATTCTTCGATTAATGGTTTCACTTCTGAAAAAGGAATACTATCTAACTGTCTTTTAAGTGGAGCTATAAATTCAAAATATTTTGGTCGAAGACTATCAACCATTGGTTTTGCTGTAGGAAGTTTCTCTCTGAAAGGATCTACTTGTCTACCATTTTTCCAAAAACGATAACAAACATGAGGTCCGCTAGTATTACCAGTCATTCCAACCCAACCAATAACATCTCCTTGTTGAACAAACTCTCCAACACGAACTTTTCTTCTCTTCATGTGTAAATACTGGGTAGAATATGTTCCATTATGTCTAACTTTTACATAATTTCCATTTCCTCCTCTTCTTGAAGATTCAGTTACAGTACCACTTGCTGTAGCCATAATTGGAGTTCCATAAGGAGCTGCAAAATCGGTTCCTTTGTGAGCACGAACACGATTACCATATAATTTAATTCGTCTTTTTAAATTATATCTTGAAGATATACGGTATTGAAACTTAATAGGTGACTTTAAAAATTGTCTTCTAAGTAGCCCCGCCTCATCATCATAATATTCAGGAATTCCTTTGATAGAGTCAGCGATATACCTATAAGCGTATAAATCTTTTCCTTTGTGATTAAAAACCGCAGCTTTTATCCTACCATACCCAACTGGAATTGAGTCTTCAATAAATTTTTGTTCAAATATTAATTTAAACGTATCGTCTTTTTGTAATCTATAAAAATCAACTGTCCAAGAATAAATATCTGCTACTTCATAAGCAAGTGTAGGTCCATAACCAAGAGTGTCAATTGCATTTGAAAAATTATCTACTATTCTTCCTGAAATTGCTCTTTCTATAGTAGTAACTGGTTTTCTGTATTTATAAGCAGAAATTAACGAGTCTTGGAAATTAATAATAGTAGATTCTATTCTATTATGCTTGTATATAAAAACCTGGGCTTTTTCCAAAGTATCTTTAGATGCAAGAATTGTATATGGCTTACCTGCTCTTACTTTACGGACATCAAAAGTATCTTTGATAGTTGTACTAATTTCATTGATTTTTGGGTAAAATACATGATGTCTATCTAGAATAATCCCAAAACTCTCACCACTCTTTATAGTATCATTAATTACCTTATAGTTATCAAAATTAAAACCATATTTAATTATTGGTTTTGGTTTAACTTCTTCAACAATTTCTTTTTTAGGTGTTTCTTCTACCTTATCCTCTTTACAAGAATAAAAAAATAATAAGCATGTAAGTAATATGGCAGAATATAGAGTAGTTTTCAATTATTTGCGTTTTAATTTGAACTAACCACAAAAGTACAAATTAAAGCAAATTATGTTAAGACTTTAACAATCTGTAACGTTTTTTATTCTACAACGATTTCGAAAGGATTCGCCAATCCTTTAAACGCATCTAATTCAGCCCTTAAAGAACCTACAGATAACGAAGCTCTCATCTTAATAGGAACTTTATTATCATCTGCTGTAATCCAAACAGTTACACTTTCTTTTGCTTTAAAAACTCTACCTGCTTGAACTAATGGTCTAAACATTTGTGTTCTTACTTTACCAAATTGTGTTGATAATGTTTCATACCCTAGAAATAATAATTTAAAAGGATATTGTTTTTCATCGAAGAACATATTTACGTGAATTTCATCCCCTTTTTTAAGATTTTTAGTGTTGTAACTTCTTAAAAAATAAAAAGTAGAAATCATATCCTGAGGACCAGTTACTGAGATTGTAGTATCTCTTTTCTTCAGTATATCTTTTACATGAGCAGTATTTTTCTCATGATCAAAAGTGATGTTTTTTTTCTTCTTATACCCTCCCTCATCAATATCTCTTACAAAGTAATAAGGTTTAACTTCTTTTGGATCAAAGTAACTTTCATACCTGTCTCTAACTTTAAAAAACCAACCTACAACACTAGAAGTTTTACCTTTTCCTATAGCATGTAGTACCTTTTTACCTTTATAATTTTCTTCTTTAAGTTCAAGCGTAGCTTCACCTGCCTTTAAAAAACCACTATAACTCATTCTATAACGCAACCATTCTCCATCTTGAAATGCAGGAATAGCTTCCTGAGAAGAACTCGATAATGATATAGTAACCAAGAGTAAAAAGACTAATATTTTCTTCATAATTTCAAACTTATGAAAAAAGTATGACAATTATTATTCCAAAAATTGAATTAGCAATTTGATAATCTAAAAAGTTCCCCAATTTTCCAATTCTTCTTTACTCCATAAATAAGGAAAAAATACTCTTTTTTGATATTTAGGGTGAAGATATTTACGCCAGCTACTTCCTCCTGTTGCTTCTAGGTCTTTGTTACTTCCTCCTAGATATTTTCCTGCGGCGTTATAATGAGCCATCACCCATTTTACATTGACAGTGTAATCGTAGTGGCGCATTGCTTTAATTAAATCTTCTTCTTCTTGAATCTCTTGAGGTAATTGTTTAAATTTCTTTGAGAGATTAATATCATTATAGTCTTCCATAAACTCAATAAACTCTCCCATATATTTTTTTTCAAACAGATTTAGAAGTGTTGTTTTTTGTCCGGTATTATAATTTTTTCCAGCTGCTTGCCAATACAAATGATCGTAGGCATTTTTAAAAGAAGAGTTTCTATCAATCGTATCTCTAAATCGAGCATCAATAAGATTGATTAATTCAGTGGAAGCAAATTCAATTTTACGATATTGAGCACTTTGGAAACCACTAGCTGGTGTTAAGGTATTACGAAACTTTAGATATTGTTCAACATCCATTCCTTCAGCCATAACATTAAATGAACTGCATAATACATCAAAATAGCGACTAATTCTCATAAGATGTTTTGAAAACTTCTCTGCTGAAATTTCAACACTTTTTGCCACTTGATCTATTTCCCAAAGAATCATTTTGAACAATAATTCATTTACCTGATGATACATGATAAAAACCATTTCATCTGGTTGCGTAGTTCTTGGAATTTGCAATCCCAATAAAGCATCCGTTTGTATGTAATCCCAATACGTAATTGGTTTACTCCATAGCAAACCTTCTAACATGGCCTCTACAGGAACGCCTAATTTCTCATACTTTTCCTCTATTGCCTTTAATAATTCTTCTCTGCTCATCTTATGTTAGTTCATATAAAAAGAACCAAGAAAGTTGTTTCTTCCTTGGTTCTAAAGATACTTCAATAATATATATTTATAAAGTCCCTCTTCGTTGTTGTTCTCTTTCGATTGATTCGAATAAAGCTTTGAAATTTCCTGCTCCAAAACCTCTTGCTCCCATTCTTTGGATAATTTCAAAGAATAATGTTGGTCTGTCTTCTACTGGTTTGGTGAAAATTTGCAATAAATAACCTTCTTCGTCTGCATCAACCAAAATAGATAATTCTTGTAGTTTAGAAATATCTTCTTTCATGATTTCCATGTGCTCGCCTAAACGTTCAGGAATCATGTCGTAATATGATTGTGGTGGTGGTGGTAAAAACTCAACACCATTTGCTCTCAATTGAGATACCGTTTTGATAATGTCGTCGGTAGCAACTGCAATATGCTGAACTCCTTCACCTTCATAAAAATCTAAATATTCTTCAATTTGAGATCTTTTTGCTGCTTTTGCTGGTTCATTAATTGGGAACTTTACACGACCATTTCCATTACTCATTACTTTACTCATCAATGCAGAATATTCTGTATGGATTTGCTTATCATCAAATGATAAAAAGTTTTCGAATCCCATTACATCTTCATACCATTTTACCCATTTGTTCATTTGTCCCCAACCTACATTTCCTACCATGTGATCAATGTATTTTAATCCAGCTGAAGGAGGGTTATAATCTGACTTCCATTCCATGAAACCTGGCATAAATGTTCCTTTATAGTTTTTACGCTCTACAAACATGTGAACTGTTTCTCCATACGTGTAAATTCCAGAACGAACAACTTCTCCATCTTCATCTGTCATTACAGTTGGTTC
Source organism: Tenacibaculum skagerrakense (assembly GCF_004345825.1). Lineage (GTDB taxonomy): Bacteria > Bacteroidota > Bacteroidia > Flavobacteriales > Flavobacteriaceae > Polaribacter > Polaribacter skagerrakensis. The sequence continues at coordinate 255,671 of NZ_SLXM01000001.1, read as the reverse complement.
CATGTACGATTTTGCGCCTCTTTTTGTAGTTTCTTCCCAAGCAGAACGAGCATCTTCAACCCAAAGCGCAACAACTTTTACACCATCTCCATGCTTAACGATATGATCATTAATTGGAGATTTACTGTTTAACGGAGTTGTTAAAACTAAACGGATTTTATCTTGAACTAATACGTAGCTTACTTCATCTTTTGAACCTGTTTCTAATCCTCTATATGCTAATGATTGAAATCCAAAAGCTGTTTTATAGAAGTGTGCAGCTTGTTTTGCATTTCCTACGTAAAATTCAACGTAATCTGTTCCTAAAAGTGGAAGGAAATCTTGCGCTCCTTCAAATATTTTTTCTAAACCGTAGTTTACTGATTTTATTTCTTTTGACATGTCTTTTCTAATTTAAATTATTCTTCTAACCAAGATTGATAATACTCCTCATCTGCTATTTTCATAGCTTCTTCTGTAACCATTAATGGTTTAAATGTATCTACCATCACAGCTAGTTCTTCTGTTACTGTTTCTCCAATACTTCTCTCTGTTGCTCCAGGATGTGGACCATGAGGAATTCCGGCAGGATGTAACGAAATATGACCTGCATCTATATCATTTCTACTCATAAAATCTCCATCAACGTAATATAAAACTTCATCAGAATCTATATTACTATGGTTATAAGGAGCAGGAATTGCTTGTGGATGATAATCGTATAATCTTGGCACAAAACTACAGATTACAAACGCATCTGTTTCAAAAGTTTGGTGTACTGGTGGTGGTTGATGAATTCTTCCTGTTATCGGTTCGAAATCGTGAATTGAAAATGCATATGGATAATTAAACCCATCATAACCTACCACATCAAAAGGATGTGTTGCGTACACCATTTCTATAATTTCATCTTGTTTTTTAATTTTCATTAAAAAGTCTCCTTTTTCGTCATACGTTTCTAATTCATAAGGTTGACGAATATCTCTTTCACAAAACGGAGCATGTTCTAATAATTGTCCGAACCAGTTACGGTATCTTTTAGGTGTATAAACTGGTCTATACGATTCAACAATAAATAAGCGATTATCCTCAGTATTGAAATCTATTTTATAAATCATCCCTCTAGGAATCACTAAGTAATCTCCATATTTGAAATCTAAGTTCCCCATATGTGTTCTTAGTTTACCTGTACCTCTGTGTACAAAAATTACTTCATCAGCATCTGTGTTTTTGTAGAAGTAATCTTTAGTAGAAGCTTTTGGAGCTGCCAATATGATATTACAATCTGAATTGGTTAGTACAATTTTTCTACTATCTAAATAATCTTGCTCTTGAGGAACTTGAAATCCTCTGAAACGATACGATTGAATATTATTTTTCTTTGCGATTTTTGGCGCAATAGAATATTGTTTTCTAATTTCTTTTACTTGCGTTGGTCTTTGTTCATGATACAGGTTCGACGACATTCCGTCGAAACCAATAGTACCGAACAATTGCTCGTAGTATAAGCTTCCGTCTTCTTTACGAAATTGAATATGACGCTTATGTGGTATTTTTCCTAATTTGTGATAAAAAGGCATTTTTACAGATTTAATAAGTTAATATGAAAATGTAACATTTAGATAGTTACATTATTTAATTGGTATATAGTTCCAATGAATATTACTTATTCTGGATTTCGCTTAATCATAAATTTTAAGTGCGATAATAAGCCTAACCAATACATTTTTAGCGCTTTAGTTGTTTGTTCTACAAATATAATAAAAAGAATGTGGAAAAAGGACTGATAAAAGTCAGTCTGCAGTAACTTTTTCTTGAAAACAAAAAAACCCGAAGTTATGAACTTCGGGTTATAAAAGATTTTATACTGTAATTACTCTTTAGGTAATCTTTCGTCAATCATTTTAAGCGGCATTCCTTCCATTAAATCAAAAACGTCAAGAATACTTCTCATGGTGTCTTCTTCTTCTACTTGTTCGTTAACAAACCATTGTAAAAATAATTCAGAAGCATAATCATCTACACTACGTGCTTTTTTAAAACATTTATAAATAGATTGCGTTACATTTATTTCTTGTTCTAAAGATCTTTCGTAGATATCTCTTAAACTTTCAAAATCGTTATTAACATTGTGTACTTCAGGAGATACTGCTGCACCACCTGCATCATTAATAAATTCGAAGATTTTCATTGCATGCTCTCTTTCTTCTTCGGCTTGCTTATAAAAGAATGATTTGCTATTCAATAATTCTCTTTGATCACACCATGAAGCCATTGCTAAATAAGATGCAGATGCATGCATTTCCATGGCGATTTGCTCATTTAACACATCCATAACTTCAGGATGAATTGTCATTTGTTTTCTTATTGCTGTTGTTTTCATGATAAAAATTGTTTGTTATGCTAATTTACAACAAAACAAGCGGTATTAACAGCGTAAAACCAAATTTGAATAAAGTCTAAATAAGCTTATTATTTAGAATAAAACTGATTTAAAGGGAGAAAAGAAAGAGTCTATAGTGTTTTTTAAACTTAAAAGCTGTGGAATATCTAAATATATCAAATGTTGTTTATCAGCTACAAATAACAACACGAAATTATCATTATCAATGATATCACAAACTGAGTCGTGAGTTCCAAGTTTGTTAATGTTAGTCCTTAATTGTAGTAACTGAGGAAACGTTAACACAATATTCTTATTAACGGTTGTTAATTGATATTTACAAAAAGTAATCTCTTGTAATTGAATAGCTGGTTCAACAAGTGCATTTACATTCATGTTGCAAACATACTATTTATTTAGAATAAATAAAAATTAACTTTCAGGAGCGATTTCTACTTCTAGGCCATCCAATTCAGGAGTCATATGAATTTGACAACCTAAACGGCTGTTATTTTCTACACTAAAGGCTTCAGCAAGCATAGCGTCTTCATCATCAGACATTTCAGGAAGTTCATGACTTGATTTTACGTAACACTGACAAGAAGCACACATTGCCATACCACCACAAATTCCGATTGTTCCTTCAGGAGCCAACTCGTAAGAACGAATTACTTCCATTAAATTCATATTCATATCTGTTGGTGCTTGTACTTCATGAGTAACACCTTCTCTATCTGTGATTTTTATATTAATGTCTGTCATTTTCCTGTTCTTTTAATTTCTTTCGAAGCACTTTCGCTCTTTTGTCTTCACCATCATGACTCCAACCTGGTGAATTAAAAATGTAATTTAATTTATCGCTCCACTTTTTGACTCTTTTGACATCTTTCCAAATAGCAGTATATTCATGGGTTGCAACAGTGATTGGATTATACGTTTCAATATTTACTGTTAATCCGTAAACAGGATGATCAATTTCTTTCATCTCTTCAGAGAATGTTCCAAATATACGATCCCAAATAATTAATACACCAGCATGATTGCAATCTAAATATCTAATATTTGAAGCGTGATGCACTCGATGGTGTGATGGAGTATTAAAAATGAATTCAATCGGTTTGGGCAATTTATCAACCAATTCGGTATGCACAAAAAACTGATAAATTAAACTTACGCCCATCAAGGTAAACATCATTAACGGATCAAAACCTAACAACGGAATCCATAGCCAAAAGAAGAACTTATGTATTCGTTCGCCTACACCTTGACGCAGAGCTGTTCCTAAATTCATATGAATTGAAGAATGATGTGGAACATGACCTGCCCAAAATAATCGTACCTCGTGATTTAAACGATGAAACCAATAGTATGAAAAATCATCAGCAAAAAATAGTAATAACCATGCCCACCATTGTCTGTTTACTACACCATTTAAAGGTGAAATTTGATATAAATAGAAGAATACAATAAACGCCAATACCTTAGGAATAAACTCAACTATTGCCGAAAAAATCATCATTAACAAGGATACACTTGTATCTTTAGAATGATATTTTTCCTTTGCTATTTTGAATTCAACAAACATTGAAATAAAAAAGACAGGCAATGCAAAATAAATCAGTTTATCTTGTGATAATTGTTGTATGTATTCTAAGAATGTCATTTAGAATTATTCAATTTTTTTAATCACTGCCTTTGGTGCTTCTTTTTTAGTACCATCAAAACCTTCTACACCACCAACAGTTGTGTATTTCATCACATATTTCTTATCAGGAAAAATACGTTTAAATGCACTCTGACACATTAACGTAGCTTCGTGGAAACCACATAAAATTAATTTTAACTTTCCTGGATAAGTATTCACATCACCAATTGCATAAATACCCGGTATATTAGTTTGGTAATCTAACGCATTATTCACTTTAATGGCGTTCTTTTCAATCTCTAATCCCCAATCAGCAATTGGACCTAATTTTGGCGATAATCCGAATAAAGGAATAAAATGATCTGTAGGAATTGTAAAAGGCTCTTCATTGTCCTTATGAACAACCACGCCTTCAACCTTATCATTACCTACAATTTCTTTAACCTCAGCAGGAGTAATTAAATTGATTATTCCTTCGTTCTTTAATTTTTGAACTTGATCTACAGAATCTAAATGACCTCTAAATTCATTTCTTCTATGAATTAAGGTAACAGAGTTTGCAACATCTGCTAAAAATATAGACCAATCTAGGGCAGAATCTCCACCACCAGCAATTACCACATCTTTTCCGCGGTACATTTCTGGTTCTTTAATCATATATTCTACCCCTTTACCTTCGTAATTATTGATATTTGAAATAGGTGGTTTTCTAGGTTCAAAACTTCCTAAACCACCAGCAATAGCAACCACTGGTGCCTGATGTTTTGTTCCTTTATTTGTAGTTACGATAAAAGTTCCATCCTCTTGTTTATCGATAGTATCAGCACGTTCTCCTAAGGTAAATCCTGGTTCAAATTGTTTAATTTGTTCCATTAACTTATCTGTTAAGTCACCCGCAAGAATCTCTGGATATGCAGGAATATCATAAATAGGTTTTTTAGGGTAAATCTCAGAACATTGACCTCCTGGTTGTGGTAACGCATCAATTAAATGACATCTTAGTTTTAATAGCCCTGCTTCAAATACTGTAAACAAACCTGTAGGGCCTGCTCCAATAATTAATATGTCTGTTTTTATCATTTGATAAAAAAGCTTTTATACGGATATTCCGCAACGAGTGCGGAATATGAATTGTTAATATTATATGTACTTAGTTCATACTACTCCAAAAGTAGTTTAGAACTTTTATTTAAATGCTGATATAAATCAGTTAAGCAACATTGATTACTTCTTCTATCTCAGGAGCATACTTTTTAATAGTAGCTTCAACACCATTTTTAAGTGTCATTTGGTTTACGGTACAACCACTACAAGCTCCTTCTAATTGTACTTTAACAATGTTTTCTTCTATTGATAAAAGCTTGATGTTTCCTCCGTCACTAATTAAAAACGGACGAATTTCATCTAACGCTTTTTCAACCTTACTTTGCGTTTCTTGTGCTGACATACAACTTTATTTATTTTGTGCTACAACCACTCATTGTAGTTATTCTTACAACTTCAGTAGGTGGTAAGTTAGCATTTCTTTTTAACAATTGAGAAACTACTTCTTGTGTAATTTCTTTGAATGATTCTTCTAATTTTGTTCCGCTTTGTAGCGCAACTGGGTGACCAACATCTCCTCCTTCACGAATACTTTGCACTATTGGAATTTCACCTAAAAATGCAGTTTCTAAATCCTCTGCTAAGTTTTTAGCTCCACTTTTACCAAAGATATAATATTTATTGTCCGGTAATTCTTCTGGAGTGAAGTAAGCCATATTCTCAACAATTCCTAAAACAGGAACATTAATTGCTTCTTGCTGGAACATTGCCACTCCTTTTTTAGCATCTGCTAGTGCGATATTTTGAGGCGTACTTACAACAACTGCTCCAGTAATTGGTAATGCCTGTACAATAGATAAGTGAACATCTCCTGTACCTGGAGGTAAATCGATTAATAAGAAATCTAATTCTCCCCAATCAGCATCAAAAATTAACTGATTTAAAGCCTTTGATGCCATAGGTCCTCTCCATATAACAGCTTGATTAGGATTTGTAAAGAAACCTAGTGATAATAATTTTACACCGTAATTTTCGATTGGCTTCATTTTAGAACGACCTTCTACTTTTACCGAAAGTGGTCTTTCTTTTTCAACATCGAACATAATGTGTTGAGATGGCCCGTACACATCTGCATCTAAAATACCTACATTGAATCCCATTTTCGCCAATGTAATTGCAACATTTGCCGTTACTGTAGATTTACCAACTCCTCCTTTACCAGAAGCAATAGCGATGATATTCTTAATATTAGGAATCTCTTTTCCTCGGATTTGGTTAACTTCCTCTTTAGGCTTGACTTCTGTTTTTACATTAACTTTTACATCAATCTTTTGATCAACATGTTGGTGAATAGCTTTCATAATCTCAACCTCAACCTTCTTTTTTGCTTGAAGTGAAGGATTGCTAATCACTACATCTACCACTACTTCATTACCAAAAGTAACGACGTTTTTTACGTTTTCATTTTCAACTAAACTTTTACCTTCTCCTGGTGCCGTAATAGTTTCTAATGCGTTATATATATCTTGCTTTTTAAAGCTCATTTTGTTTGTGTTAATTCTTAACTGCAAAGATAGTGCTTACAATTTAGATACTAAAGTGAGAACATTTGGAATTCTTATGAATCTATAAGGCTATGTTATAGTTCTTTACTTGGATCCCAAAATAGATTTTCAAAATTTTGAATTTGATTTTCAATTACTTCAACCCTTTCACTTTCTAATAATTGTTGCATCAAATTAGTGCCTTCGAAATGATGCTTGCCTGTTAAAATTCCTTTTCTATTAACTACTCGGTGTGCTGGCACTTCTTTTTCAGAAGAATTATTCATTGCCCAACCCACCATTCTTGCTGATCTTGCTGCTCCTAAATACTTAGCAATTGCGCCATAACTAGTTACTCTTCCATAAGGAATTAAGCGAGCTACTTCATATACTCTTTCAAAAAAGTTTTGATTATTACTCATGCTTTAAAAGTACAACTTAATTGTGGTTACTATTGCTAAAAAAGCAGTTATAAAACTCATAATTGGATTGAAGAATACCATAAGTTTATTTACCTGATTTTGCATTTTTTTTATAAAAACAATATAACTAGACAACACAGCAAAAACCCCAAAAGAAGTTCCTACTCCGAATGCTAATACTTCATTAGAGTTATTAGATACAATTCCTTTCATTGTTAAAAAAGAATACATTACGGCAAAAAAGGGAATTGCAAACATATTAATAAACGACAGTTTTACTCCATAAGCAAAGCAGGTTTTACGATTACAAATTTGTGTTACTTTTTGTTTAGAAAACAGTTCTTTTTTTAAATAGAAAATTGATAAAAAGGCAAATACAACAACCGCTATGTTTTTTATCCAAAAAAGAAGATTTGGCAGTTTATCAATCAAAGAAATTATGTACAAACTCAATAGAAACTGAAAGAACACAACAATAGCAGCTCCAAAAATAAAACGACGAGCAGAATTTTTATTTTCATCAATAAAAATTTTACCTACAGTTAAATTTAACATACTCGGCATAATGAATCCTATATAAGCTACTGTAAAACCAAGAAAAAGACTTAAAAGCATCACAAAAATTTAATCCCATTTTTGGACGTTTAAAAAGTAAAATCCTTTCTAGTTTTTTTTAATAATTAAGCTTAAACTTAATATACGTAATAGGTTTGCCTTGTTCTAGGTATTGTTGTTCGTAGAATGTTTGCGTTTCTGTAACTTCTTCTGGTGAAGAGTTTAGTTTATAAACATCATGACTTGCATGAAGAACTTCATGTCCTTCTCCATGCAACAGACCCAATGTATAACCATGCATAAATTCGCTATCTGTTTTTAAATTTATGCATGCATCTGGTTTTAAAATATGATGGTATCTCTTTAAGAATTCGCTGTTAGTAAGTCTGTGCTTTGTTCTTTTATATTTTATTTGAGGATCTGGGAAAGTAATCCAAATTTCATCTACTTCATTTTCAGCAAAAATCTTATCTACAAGTTCAATTTGCGTACGAATAAAAGCAACATTATTCATTTCATCTTCGGTAGCTGTTTTAGCTCCTCTCCAAAAACGAGCGCCTTTAATATCGATTCCTATGAAATTTTTATTTGGATTCTTTTTTGCTAATGCAATGGTATATTCTCCCTTTCCACAACCCAACTCAAGTACTATTGGATTATCATTTTTAAAAAAAGAATTCCAATTACCTTTTAAATCGAAGTTACCTGTAACCTCTTCTCGTGTAGGTTGAATTACATTAGAAAATGTTTCGTTTTCTCTGAAACGTTTAAGTTTGTTTTTGCTTCCCAAAGCGTAGTATATATGTTAAACGCTTTTAAGCTATATCTTCTGTACCTTCTCTTTTGAACTTAAGAGCTTGAGAAATCCAGTAGTATAATAAACCTAAAAGAATAGCTAAGAAAATCCAGTTGATAGCATTAGAAGTCCACCATCCAGCTGCACCTTTAGCTAACGTTAAACGAATCCATTCAAAAGGAATGAATAACACCTGAAATATTTCACCTATAAACTTAAAAATATTTAATCCTAACATAACTTGATTATCTTTACGTTTGCAAAAATATAAAAAGAAAAAATGTTAACCAACTTTTTCAGCAATACAAAACCGTTTACTTCTGTGATAATTATCGCACTGTTTTTTGTGTATGCTTTTCTAGGTTATTTCTTTGAATACATACCTGAATTAAGTATCGGTTTGTTTTTTAAATTTTTGGTTCTGTTTGGATTGGTAAACTTTATAAAATCTAGAAATAATTTAACCTTTGACAATTCTTATTTCTTTTTAATTTTTGTGATTTTAATTGGCTATCTACCGATTACGGTTTCTATTAACAATGTTTTTTACTCAAATTTAATCTTGTTAGTATACGTTAGGCGAGTTTACAGTTTACAATCGTCTAAAAACACCATAAAAAAACTATTCGACAGTGGGCTTTGGATGGGGATTTCCTTTTTAATTGAACCTTTTACCATTGTTGTGTTTCCAATGACATTTATTGCAATTTTAATACATCAGCATATAGATTACAGAAGGTTAATAACTCCTCTATTAGGTTTTGTCTCACCAATAATATTATACTTTACTTATCATTTATGGTATGATCAACAGCAAAAATTTTATGCGCTTTTAGATTTTTCAACGTATTACGATTTTTCTATTTATACCAGTTTCACTCTTAAATTCTCTTTAGGGGTTATAGTTACACTAACCTTTTCTGGCTTTTTATTAAAAACTCCTAAAGCATTATCTATTAAAAATGTATTTAGAAAAAACTGGATTTTAGTGTGTATTCATTTGCTTTCTGTTTTCATTTTATTACTTATTATAAAAAACAGGTCAGGTGCAGAAATAGCTTATTTACTATTTCCTTGTGCAATGATAATAGCCAATGGCTTTGAGTTACTGCAAAAGAAATGGTTTTCAGACCTTATTTTATTACTACTGTTTTTAGGATCGTTTGTACAGTATTTAGTTTAGTTACATTTTTTCTCCAAATGCTAAATCACCAGCATCTCCTAAGCCTGGAAGTATATATCCTTTTTGATTAAGATTGTTATCTATATCAGCAATCCATAATGAAGTGTTTACAGGAAAATGATTCTTGATATAATCAATTCCATCTAGAGAACCAATTACAGAAACAATATGAATTTCTTTAGGCGTTCCGTATTTTTTTATTCCTTCATAAACTGCCACCAACGATTTTCCTGTTGCTAACATCGGATCAATTAATAACAACGTTTTATTATCAATTGGAGGAGCCGCAAAATATTCAACGACAATTTCAAAATCGACTTCATTATCTGGATGATGTCTATAGGCAGAAATGAATGCGTTTTCAGCGTCATCAAAATAATTTAACAAACCATTATGCAATGGAAGTCCTGCCCTTAAAATGGAACATAAAACAATGTTTTCAGCTAACATTTCAACAGGTTTAACTCCCAAAGGGGTAAGTACTTGTTTGGATTCGTACTGTAAGTTTTTACTAAGCTCATAACCTAGTATTTCGCCTATTCGTTCTATATTTCTTCGAAAACGCATACTATCTTTCTGTATGTTTTTATCTCTAATTTCTTTAAGAAATTTATTTAAAATAGAACGTTGTCGAGCTAAGTGATGTATTTTCATTTTTCTAAGTAAGACCTCAATATACAAAAAGAATAATTCTCCTTAACATAAACTTATAGTATTTCATTCGTGGCACAAAAATTGCGACTTGGCTGGGAAATCTAAATAACTACTATGAAACACAAATTACTACTACTGTTTTTTATTCCTTATCTATCATTTGGCCAAAGCACACTCGGAAAAGCCAAAGAAAGCTTAAGCAAATCGTCCGGAAATTCAGCGAACGTAGAAACAAGAAACGGTTCTTCATCAAGTAATGATGATGATGATTACAATTTCTTTTCTAATTTTTTTGAAAATGCTTTCTTGGAAGTCGCTTATTATTCTACACTAGGAATTGCTTTTGGAGGGGGAGATTACAGAGAAATGAACCCTTACCCTTACTACAACAATCATGGAGAGTTTACAAGTGACTTTTCTGATGATACAAAAAGAACTAGTTTTAAAGTTGGAGCAAACTACCTGGTAAATAGGATTAAAGGAATAGAACTTGATGCAGTTTTCAAACCAATTCCAATAGCTGGGCTTGAGGTTTCTTATCTAAATTTTTCAGAAAACACGTTGTTAAATTCTGAATCATTAAACATTACTTCATTTAGCGCTAATTATTATCGTTTAAGAGAAAACTACTTTTCTGCATGGTGGGGAATAGGTGGAACTTATGTAGGAAATGAAGTTGATACTTGGGGGTTTAATTACAATTTAGGCTTAGATATTTATCCTGTAAAACCAATTAGTTTGCATATAGGATGGCGCCAAAGTTTTATTAATGATAATACTGTTGATGTTTTTAAATCACAAGTAAAATATCATATAAAGCGAACTGCTTTGTATACGGGATATCATAATTATAAACTAGGAAGTGAAACGGTGTCTGGACTAGTTTTGGGTGTTGAGCTTACTTTTTAAAATTCATTCCTTAATTAAAAAATACAGCAAGAGCTTCTATTAGCTCTTGTTTGTTTTCAATGTGACTCATGTGTCCGTTAGATAATTTAACAATTGGAGTCTGAGTTCTAGTTGCTTCTTCTAAAATATATTGATGTTCTAAAACTGGATCTTTTTTTCCTGTTATGATTAAAGATTCAATACTTTCCAATTTTAAAACGTGTTCTCTATTTGTACGTTGTTTCATTCCTTCTGCACACGCAATGTAACCTTGAATTGGAGTTTGTAATGCTTCCTTTTTACATTCAGCGATTTCATGAGTAAATTCACTAGCTGTTTCCGATGAAAACAAATTGTTGATAGACATGGAAACTAAAGCTTCGTAATTAGTTTTTGCCATTTGAATAGCTCTATTTCTAATCTCTTTCCTCTCTTCAGAATCTGATTGTGATGTGGAATTTAGCAAACATAATTTACCAACTTGCTTTGGGTATTTTTCTGCAAAAGCCAAAGTAACATATCCACCCATTGAATGACCTACAAAAACAGCTTCTGAAATCTTTTCTTTCTTCAAAACTTTCTCAACTGTTTCCGCCATTTCTTCCATTGTGTGTACATAACCCAAACATTCGGAATTTCCATGACCTAATAAATCAATCGCTATCATTTTATACTGATTCGAAAATTCATTGATAACTGCTTTCCACATAGATGAATTCTCTAAAAAACCATGTAATAAAACAATTGTTTTAGTACCTTTACCATAGCAATAATAAGCCACTTTGGTATTTTTATATACTACCGAATTTTCCATGCGGCAAAAATATGTATCTTTCTTCACTATAATTCAACCATTATGAATAAAACCAAAGAAATTCTAATTACGAGTTTTGCCTTATTCTCTATGTTTTTTGGAGCAGGAAACTTAATTCTTCCTCCTTTTTTAGGAAAAAATGCCGCAGATGCTTGGCATTGGGTTACTATTGGTTTTTTTATTACGGCAGTTTTTATTCCAATTTTAGGAATACTAGCGCATGCTCGTTTACAAGGAACTATGTATGATTTTGGTAAAAAGGTTTCACCAACATTTAGCTTAGTTTATTGTATAATTGTGTACGCTATTTCTATTGCGCTACCTGCACCTCGAACAGCTTCGGTAACTCATGAAATGGCAATCAAACCATACTTTGAAGTACACTCTTTAGTAACGAGTTCAATTTACTTTGCCTTGGTTTTTGTGTTTGTAATGAATAGAAGTAAAATCCTGAATTTATTAGGTCGATTTTTAACACCGCTTATTATTCTTATCTTACTTTCTATTATTTTCATTGGAATCTTCTCACCAAACACTATTTCTACATCAACCATTTTTGAAACACCTTTTGTAAGTGGTTTGTTAGAAGGGTATCAAACTTTTGACGCTATTGGAGCTGTTGTAATTGGTGGAGTTTTAGTTATTTCTATGAACTTTAATAAAACCTCAACTTTTAAAGAGAAAAAAGAATTAATTAGTAAATCTGGAATAATAGCTGGACTTGGACTATTAATTATTTACGCTGGATTAATTTTTAACGGAGCTATTTTCAGCAGTACATTTCCCGATGAAGCTTCTAGGTCAGAAGTATTAACCTCATTAAGTTCACAAACTTTAGGGAATATTGGAACTACATTTTTAAGTGTTTTAGTTGCTTTAGCTTGTTTTACAACTGCAGTAGGTATTATCACCGGAACTTCAGATTATTTTAAAGGCTTGTTTGATAATTCTAAGAAAGTATATACAATAACCGCAGTAATTGGATGTGTTTTGGGTGTTGTAATGGGACAATTTGATGTACATTATATCATCAATATAGCTTTACCTGCCTTAATGTTTATTTATCCTATTACAATTGTCTTAATAATTTTGAATGTGTTGCCAGAAAATATAACAACACCAACACTATTTAAAGCAGTAGTAGCAGTAACGTTTATATTTAGCATACCTGATTTTTTACAATTCTTAGTTGATAAAGAATCGTTAGTAGGAATTCAAAACATTATTCCTTTTTCTAAAGATAACTTAGGATGGGTTTTACCGGCTATACTAACTTTTATAATAACCAGTATAACAACTAAAAGAACCGCTTAGAAACGATAACCGATATTTAGACCAACTCTTGGAACAATTACTGGAGAATTATCTGTAAACATATTTCTACCTAGTCCACCAAGAACACTTACCATTAACCCTCCATTAGAAACATATTTTGTTCCTACAGAAACACCTAATGCACCATCGGTATACTTAGTTCCGTTATCCTCTTCTCCACTATTGACACCTAAAAAGATTTCACCAAAATAATTCCAGTTTTGAGCTGATGTAAAATAATGTCTAAAAAAAGGAGTAATCATGGTATCCTCGTTGTATCGAAAATCTGAGGTTCTTCCTTCAAAATTGAATAAGGCTGAAATACCGATAGAAGATTGTTCTGCTAAGTAGTGCTCATAACTCACTTCTAGTGTTTTCATTACTAAAGCATCTCCTAAATCTACGCTTATTTCTTGTTGTGCTTGAGTAAAGAAACTCATTAAAACGGCTACAATTGCTAACGTCTTTTTCATATGTGAACTATATATAGGTTATTATAATCTTATTTGTTGAACAAAAATACATCATTTATCTAATAAAATAAATCTGAATTAAATTATGTAAAAGTGTCGCTTCGAACGCAGTCGAGATGGAAACAATAAACATAATAATATACGTTGGTCTCGACTACGCTCTACCTGACAAACTTTTATTAAAAAATGGCTTTCAATTGAACCATTCCTGTATGTATTGTTTTAGACGCTTCACTTTTCCTGCCAAAGTAGTTTAAATTCAAATTTAAAAACGAATTTAACTTTTGCGTTACCAAAGCATTCCACGTAAAATTTCTTCCAACTTGTAATCCTTCTAGCATTTGATAACCAACTGGTGAATTAGCATTACCTTCAAAATCATTTAAAAACATATTGAAATTCGCTGAAATCTGATTCTGTTTTTCATTGATGTAGTAATACTCAACTCCTACTTTTTTCTGATTCAAATTTTCTAGTCCTGCTACTGTATTTTCTTTATTTTGAAAATGATAAAATGCAGATAACCTATGATCTTTACTATATAAATAAGTAAGCTTCGGATTAAATTCTTTGTTTCTTAAGTTATAATTTCTATTTGCGAAGTTTTCTGTTGATAATTTATTCTCAGAGAAGGATGATGTGGCTTCAAACAACCAAAACTTTCCTAATCTATGTTTAAAATCTAATTGATGTGTAAAGGAATTATTCTCTTGATTCCCAATGGTAAATTGTTGTTTATTTCTCGATTTTCCGAACGTATAGATCCAGCTATAATTTTGCAAATTTCTGTTGAAGTAAAAACTATTTCTAAAATTAAATTGTAAACCAACTAATTGATTTTCATCCAAGTCAAACGGATTTAAATTAAAACTGTCGCCAACTCGTCTTTGCTCATTATTAATTAGAAAATAGGTTTGATTATAAAAATAAGATAACCATTTTCGAACTCCTTTCTTGGTTTTCCATAGGCTTGGATTTAATGTAATAGATTGCTTCCAAGATGCTCTTTGCGTTGGTAAAAAAGTTAAGTTCGGCAACGGAACTCTAAGATATTCTGCTTGATCTTGAAACTGTGCAATTTCAAATTCTTCAAATTGTTGAACTCCATCATTATTGTAATCTATCCAGGTATAAAAACCTTGTCCTGGTTCAGTTTTTACATAGATAAAATCTTGTCTGGCAATGTTTCCTGAAGACGTTTCGTAAACCGTTCCTAGGGTCAGTCCGTTTTTAAAAAAACGTTGGTTATAGATTATTCTCGAATTTAACGATTGTTCATTTTCCGTAAACTTTTGGTCGGTAAATCTGTAGTTTGCATACAACGACAAATTTGTTGTTTTGTTCTGAATAATTCTACTATCAAGATATACAGTGTTTCTATTATTTATTCTTGTAAATGAATTGCTTTTAATACTATCATTTGTTCTATAATTCAATCCTACTTTTGCAAATACTTTTGTTGAATCTCCTATTCCAAAGTATCCTTCATATTCTTGAAATTGGTGACTTAAAGTATTGAATGTATTCGTATTTCTATCTCGTATTTCGTTCGTTTCAAAATTTACCAAACCACCAATCCACGTTTTTTTAAATCGCTTTTCATAATTAGAGTACAGCCTAAAGAATTCATCTTTTTCTGTACTAGAAATATTCTGTAATACACTTCCTTTTAAATTAAAAACAGCGTTTTTGTTACTTAATCTTGATTGAATTTCATGTTTATTACCATTAAAACTTTCAGAAAAATTCAAGTGATTAAAACCATAAGAAACAAAATTATTTTTCTCTTTCTCTAATCTAAACGTAGTCACTAATTGATTCTGATTTCCAACTGCCGTTCTTAAGTTCCAATCACGATTAAACTCAACAGTTCTAAAACGCTGTACTGTTTTAAAATTCTGCTGAACAAACTCATAATCCAAATTACTTTTCAACTTCCAATTTCCATCTAAAATAGTTTGTTGCCAGTTTAATTTTGAAGCAATTTGTTGATTCTTTTCATCGTCAATTGAAGAAAACAAATTCTGGTCATTATTACTGTAGGCTAACTCTGCACTAATGTTGGTTTTTTCAGATGGATTATAATTTGAATTTACAACTGCAACCTGTAAACTAGTTGGTGCGATTAAACGAATTGAAGGTTCAAAACTTCCTAAATTCTGTCCAACATATCTATAAATAGTTCCAATTGCTATAGTGCTGTCAATAACATAACTTCCGTTGTTTGCACCTAAATTAGAAAAAGTTACCGTGTATAACTCTTCATTCTCATCATTCGAAAACTCAAAAACTTCTACACCTCCAGTATCAACTTTTCGATATTGTATTCTATTTGGCGAATACTCATCTATAAAAGCACTCGGCGATACCATTTGTGTAACATCGTTTCCTGCATTTGCCAGAATCTGTTTCTGATCAGTTGTTAAGTTTTGTTGAATTGGTTGACTTTTAGCATCGTTTTCATTGTAGAAATAGCCAGAAATAGAAAATTTTTCTCCTTTATAATGTGCTTTTTCATAAGTGATAAAACGTGTGTAATTTCGGTCAGAAAATTGAAATTCTATTCGAACACGCATATCATTTGTAATGGGATATTTCGTGTTAAAACGAATCTCCGCCAAATTATAATCGATAACATAATCTTTGTTTTCTCCACGTTCTAAGCGAATTCCGTTTACGAAAACAGCATCACTACCTTCTACAATTACAATAGCCGATTCGTTATTCGGACCAAAAATTTTATACGGACCTTGATTTCCTTCTGTTCCAACAAAATTAAAAGCTGTAAAACGACCGCGAACTATAGCTCCAGATCCAGAAGCTTTAAAGTTCTTACTAATATTTGCTTCAACTTGTAATCCCGACACTTGTTTGTCGAAATTCAAAAAATAACTATCCTTGTTCACAAGAGAAACATCTCCTCCTTTTACTTTCCAATTCGTGTTATATAACTCAACAAAAACACGATTAAAATCTGTGATGTTTTGAGAATACCCTCCTTGTTGTAATGGAAAATTTGTATCGAAAATATTTGCTCTAATAGAAACATCTTTCGACAATTTCCCTTCGATGGTTAAATCTAAAGTTGCATTCGTAACCGCATTCTGATTATTACCTGAGGTAATTCCTCTTGAAATAAATCCTGAAGTTTTTAAACCATCAAAAAATTCATTTCTAGTTTTCTTTTTATTCGTTGTTAAACTGTATAATTGCTCGGAAGTATTTGTTGAATTCGGAACAATTAAGCTTTTATCTAACGGAGAATATTCCTTAGTTAAAAATTCGGGATATCGAAGATATTCAATAGTAATCTCAGGAAAGCTATCTAACTTTATAAGTAGTTTAGATTTTACAAAATCAACTTGATACTTTTCTTTAGAAATTTCCTTTCCATCTTTTGAAAGTAACTTAAAAAAAGTAGGATTAATACTTACCGAATCAATTTGAATGGTATCGCTTTTAACCGTTATTTTCTTTGACCTAAATTCTTTAAGTTTCTTTTGTCCGAAACCCAATAGGGAAATAAAAAAAAAGAAAAAGAATACTTTTTTGGTCATACTTTCATAAACGTAACAGAATCAAAAATAGTTTATTCTTTTTATAACCTTCAAAACTTAATGTCATTGCGAACAAAATGAAATGGAGTGAAGCAATCTGTATATCATGCATATTAAGTTTAAGTCAGAATAAATTTGAGAATAAAAAAGCCAAAAGATTACTTCTGTTCAAAGAACTTCGAAATGACGTATTTCTTACCCACACCCGCAATTAGTATCACAACCTTTTTTCTTTTTAGGTGTGTAAAAGAACTTTTTTCCTAAAAATAAAAAGGCTAAAACTATGATTGCATATGTGATGATTTGCTGAATCATCTTATGATAAAAATTGATAGACTAATGTTGCCGATGAGTAGGCTATAATTCCCATGGCTACTAATTGAACTACTGGCCATTTCCAACTTTTCGTTTCTCGTTTTACAACGGCTAATGTAGCCATACATTGCATCGCAAACACATAGAAAATTAATAACGACATTCCCGTTGCAAAATCAAATCGTTTTTCTCCAGTATCTGGATTGATTTCAGCCTGCATTCGCTCTTTTATGGTTCCTTCGTCTTCTACTCCTTCAATGCTATAAATAGTTGCTAAGGTTCCTATAAATACTTCTCTTGCAGCAAAAGAGGCTATTAAACCAATTCCTAATTTCCAATCGTAACCCATTGGTTTTACAACTGGCTCAATAGTTTTACCTGCAATTCCAATAAAAGAATTCTCCATTTTTACTGAAGCAATTAGTTGTTCTAACTCTTGCTCTGATAAATTTTGAGAAGCTAATTCAGTTTTTACCTTTTCTTCAACTTCGTAATATGAAGATGGACCGTGAGTTGCCAAAAACCATAAAATAATTGAAATCGAAAGAATAATTTTACCCGCATCAAACACAAAACTCTTTGTCTTTTCAATTACTGAAAATAACACATTCTTTAACGACGGAATTTTATAATCGGGCATTTCAATTACAAAAAGCGATTTACTCTTCATTTTTAAAACTTTGTTTAACACATAAGCAGCAATTAATGCCGCCGAAAACCCTAAAACATATAATCCAAGTAAGGTTAAACCTTGTAAATTAAATATCCCGAATACTTTTTTATCAGGAATGATAATAGCAATTAAAATTGCATACACAGGTAATCTTGCAGAACAGGTTGTAAACGGTGTTACTAAAATGGTAATTAATCGTTCTTTCCAACTTGTAATAGTTCTGGTTGCCATAATAGCAGGAATTGCACATGCCGTTCCTGAAATTAATGGAATAACGCTTTTTCCACTTAATCCAAAACGTCTCATAATTTTGTCCATCAGAAACACAACACGACTCATATAACCTGACTCTTCCAAAATGGCAATTAAGAAAAATAAAATGGCAATTTGTGGAATAAAAATTACGACTCCTCCTATTCCAGGAATTACTCCATCAGTAAGTAAACTAGTAAACATTCCTTCAGGTAACTGCGCTTTCAATGATTCTGACAAACTTCCAAAAACACCGTCGATATAATCCATCGGAACAGTTGCCCAATCAAATATCGATTGAAAAATGAGTAATAAGATTCCGAAGAAAATAAAATACCCAAAAAACTTATGTGTAAAAATTCTATCTAAACGACTACGAACATCTGTTGCTTTTGATCGATCAAGTGTATAGGTCTTTTTTAGAATTTCATTAATTCTCTGGTATCTATAAATTGTTTCTTTTTGCTGATATTTTTTAAGTTGAGTTACATCATCTAAAAAACTTGAAAAATCCTCTTTTGAGTTTGTTAAAAATGATTTTTGAGTTACTGACAACCATAATTCATACAAAGAAGCATTAGGGTTTACTTTTTGTAGCTCTGAAAAATATTGTTCATTTATTTTAGCGGTAATTGATGAAAAATTATATCCTAACGGTAAAGAAGCTGGATTGGCTAAAAGCTCTTTCATTTCAGAGATCCCATCATTTTTTTTAGCAGAAACTAAAACAACTTTTGTTTGCAATTCTTTTTCAAGTTGTTCGGTATCAATAGAGATTCCTTTCTTCCCCATTTCATCAACCATATTAATAGCTAAAACCGTAGGCACACCTAAATCTTGAACTTGTGTAAATAGTAAAAGATTTCGTTTTAAATTTTCTACATCTGCCACAAACAAAATAACATCAGGATAATTTTCTCCTTTTGTGTTATTTAAAACTTTTAAAACAATACTTTCGTCTATAGATGTTGGATTTATACTATACGTTCCTGGTAAATCTGTAATAACCGCTTTTACTTCCGAAGTTAACTTACACGTACCTTGCTTTTTATCAACCGTAATTCCTGGGTAATTACCTACTTTTTGATTTAACCCTGTTAATCTATTAAACAAAGATGTTTTCCCTGTGTTAGGGTTTCCAATTAATGATACCTGAATACTATCTTTCACAATCTTGAGTTTCTAGATTCATCAATTTTATTTTTGAAGCTGTTTCTTTTCGAATGGCTAAATGGCTTCCGTTAACCACAATGTACATTGGATCATTTAAAGGTGCTATTTGAAGCAAGGTAACTTCAACTCCAGGCAAACAACCCATTTCTAATAATTTTAAAGGAATCGAGTGTTTATTTTCATCTGATATTATACCAGATTCTCCTATTTTTAATGATGCTATTGTATTCAAAGAAACGCTTTTTAATACTACAATTCCCGCCAATGCGGGAACTCTAATGAAATGCAAATATACTAAATTAGAATGGTTCTAAAGAAGTGATTTTTCGCTGTTAACATAAATAGTATATTTGTCGTATGACATTCGACAAAATCATAGGTCTAGAGCACATAAAAAAACATTTAACTGCTTCTGTTGAAAGCGGTAGAATTCCACATGCTCAATTATTTGTTGGAAATGAAGGTTCAGGTACTTTAGCAACTGCTGTTGCCTATGCTCAATTACTGCTTTCTAGCTCTTCTAATAACCCAGATGCCAGCAAAATAAAGTGTGAAAAATTACAGCACCCTGATTTACATTTTGCTTTTCCAGTTACTACTACAGACGCTGTAAAAAATCATCCGATAAGTAATTTATTTTTAGAAGAATGGCGCGACTTTCTTTTTGGTAATCCTTATGGAAGCTTATTTGATTGGCTAAAGCATATTGGAGTTGAAAACAAACAAGGTCAAATTGGTGTTGATGAAGCTGAAGATATTGTAAAAAAACTATCTCTAAAATCATATGAAGGCGGTTTTAAAGTGATGATAATTTGGATGGCTGAAAAAATGAATGTTGCTGCCTCAAATAAATTATTAAAGCTCATTGAAGAACCTCCTGCAAAAACTATTTTTTTATTAGTCGCTGAAGACGAAGGTCAGATTATCAATACTATTAAATCTCGTTGTCAAGCACTTCATTTTCCTGCTTTAACAGAAAGTGACATTGCAAATGAATTGGTTAACAAGCATGAGATTTCCCACAATGAAGCCATGAGAATTGCCCAACAAAGTGAAGGTAATTTTAATAAAGCCTTACATTTATTACACAAAGATTCTAACGATTTAGTTTTTGAAGAATGGTTTATAACTTGGATTCGTAGTGCTTTTAAAGCTAAAGGAAATGCAGCTGTAATTCAAGATTTGATTAATTGGAGTGAAGCTATTTCTAAGTCTGGAAGAGAAACTCAAAAACAATTTATACAGTATTGTCTACATTTTTTTAGACAAGCCTTACTCCTAAATTACGGAACACCCGATTTAGTATATTTAACTCCACAAACAGCAAATTTCAAATTAGAAAAGTTTGCGCCATTTATTCATAGTGGAAATATTCTTTCTATTGAAAAAGAATTAAATGATGCCCAATACCATATTGAAAGAAATGGTAATGCTAAAATTATTTTATTAGATCTATCTATAAAACTTACCAGATTATTACATACCAAAGAACAAAATCTTAACACATAAATTATGAAATTTCACTTTTTTACCTCAATCTTATTAATTGGACTAATTTTTGCTGCGTGTAAGCAGGAGAAAAAAGAATCTGAAAAACCAGAAGAGATTACTATCGAAAAAAATTCAGAAACACTTCAAACTAGTCAAAAAAAATTGCTAAACGAATATATGTTAGGGAACTGGGAAACATCTTACATAAAAATTGAATATCCAACCTATCAAAAAGCAGACAGTTCTTTTGTTTTTGAAGATGATTTTAGCAATCCAAATTCTGGAAGAGCACAATCTACCTATAATAACGATGGGACTTTTGTTGCTTGGTTTAAACAACCTGATGGAACTAGAGTTGGTGAAACTAGTGGAAAATGGAAAACCAAAGGAGATAGCTTGTATGTAGATTATCCTTATCTAGGCAAACAAGTTCAAGCTTGGTATGCGGTTACTCAAACAGAAGAAGGATTTGATGCTACTGTAATTTACGATTGGGATGATGACCAGGAATTGGACGATATATTAACTATGAAATCAAAAAAACTAGAATAAAACTTGTTAAGTCTGAACAACATCTCACTTAGAATTCGAATTTTTATTTCGATGATTCTATTGGTGCTTTTAGCATCTATACTAATTGCTAGTGTAACTATTTATCAATACGATGAGCAAACCAAAGATTACAACCTTCATCGTTTTGGAAGAAAAGAAAGTGCCACACGACATAATATTGATATTGAATTAAAAAGAAAGACTACCTATCCTGTAACGACTGAGAATCTTTCTAAAATATTTCAAGATCGAATTTATGAAATGGCTGAAATTCATAAAATTACAATCTCAATGTATGATATGAATGGAAAGCCTTTAAAATCTTCAATTCCATATGATTTTGAAAAAGTTGAAGAAATTCCACTTTCAAAAAAGATTGTCAATGAACTTGCTAACAATTCAAATCATAGAATATTAAAAACCCGAAACGAGAATAACATTTCTTATATTTCTTCTTATACCTACATTAATGATCTTAGGTATAAAAGAATTGGTGTTTTAGAATTGAAGATGGCTCAAGACAACGAAGAGCAAGAAAAAGAATTAGAAGAGTTTATGGCTCGTTTGTTAGTCGTATACATTTTAATGTTTATTGCCGCAATCGCATTAGCCTATTTTTTATCAAGTTATATTACCCGATCGATTCAAACAATCTCTAATAAAATAAAAGAAACTCGATTAAATAAACGAAATGAAAAAATCACATTATATGCCGCTAGTTCAGAAATTAATTCTTTAGTAGATGCTTATAATAATATGATAGATCAATTGGAAGATAGCGCTGTAAAACTCGCACAAAGTGAGCGTGAGCAAGCTTGGAGAGAAATGGCAAAACAAGTGGCTCATGAGATAAAAAATCCGCTAACTCCAATGCGATTGACTGTTCAGAGTTTTCAGAGAAAATTTGATCCTACAGATGCTAATATTAAAGAGAAAATAGCAGAATACAGTGAAACTTTAATTCAACAAATTGATGTAATGAGTTCTATTGCCTCTGCCTTCTCTGATTTTGCTAAAATGCCAACACAGCGAAAAGAAGATATTAATGTTGTAGCTGTTGTGAAACATGCTCTTGATATTTTTAATGAAGAGTACATACACTACATTCCTCAGGAAGAAAAACTATTTGCTTATTTAGATAAAACGCAATTAATTAGAATCATTACCAATCTTGTAAAAAATGCTACTCAAGCTATTAAAGGAGATAATGAAAATCCTAAAATTGAAGTAAAAGTATTTTCTCTGGATGAAAATGTTGTTATTACAGTTTCTGATAATGGAAAAGGAATTCTTGAAGAAAATAAAAAAATGATTTTTGAACCAAAATTTACCACAAAAACAAGTGGTATGGGTCTTGGTTTGCCTATGATTAAAAATATTATTGAAGCCTATAATGGTACTATAACTTTTTCATCAACCTATGGCATAGGTACAGTATTTACTGTAACTTTACCAAAAACTTAACTTATGAACTTTGAAAACATACTTGTAGAGGTAGAAAATAATTTAGCTAAGGTCACTATAAACAGACCAAAAAAATTAAACGCACTAAATAAGGATACTATAGAAGAACTTCATGTAGCGTTTAAAAGTTTAGAAGAAAATAAAGACATTAAAGTTATTTTACTTACCGGGAGTGGTGAAAAAGCTTTTGTTGCGGGTGCTGACATCTCTGAATTTGCTCATTTTTCTGTTAATGAAGGAGGAAAATTAGCTGCAAAAGGACAAGAGTTGTTATTTGACTTTGTTGAGAATTTATCAACTCCAGTAATAGCGTTAGTAAACGGATTTGCATTAGGTGGTGGTTTAGAATTAGCAATGTCTTGTCACTTTAGAATTGCATCAGACAATGCTAAGATGGGATTACCAGAAACTTCATTAGGAGTAATTCCTGGTTATGGAGGAACACAAAGATTACCTCAATTAATTGGTAAAGGAAAGGCAATGGAACTAATTATGACAGCCGGAATGATTTCTGCTGAAGAAGCTAAAAGCTACGGTTTAGTTAATTACGTAGTTCCTCAAAATGAGTTAGTTGCATTAGGTGAAAAATTAGCTGCTAAAATTACTAATAATTCCTCTGTAGCAATTGGTAAAGCGATCAAAGCTGTAAACGATGGTTTTAAAGACGGAAAGAATGGTTTTGAATCTGAAATTGAACAGTTTGGAGCTTGTTTCGGCACAGAAGATTTTAAAGAGGGTACTACTGCATTTTTAGAAAAAAGAAAGGCAAATTTTCCAAATAAATAAATTTAAAAAGGCTTACAGTTTGTAAGCCTTTTTTATGAATAATTCATTCTGCAACGTTTGTTTTTGATTTTTCTTGTAGAATTTTAACAAAAAAATGATCAAAATGTATGAGTGGTCGTTTTTTTTGTATAAATTGCAAAAAATATATATTTCCTGTAAATATGCTTAAGGCGATAATTGTTGACGATGAAGACAAGGCTATTAAAAGCTTGTCCTGGGAGCTTTCAAACTTTAACGATGAAGTTGAAATAGCAAATACTTTTTCTAATCCTGAAAAAGCTTTAGACTTTATAAATAACAACGAAATTGATTGTTTGTTTCTAGATATTGAAATGCCAACAATGGATGGTTTTCAGTTTATCGAAAAGCTTCCTAGAAAGGATTTTGCTATTGTTATTACAACTGCTTACAATGAGTATGCTATTGAAGCACTTAAAAAAGAGGCGATTGATTATCTTCTGAAGCCTGTAGATACTGACGATTTAGAACAATGTTTAAAAAAGGTTACTAAATTTAATACAAGAATTGCCAAAGTAGACACTGATCAAAAGTTTGAAAAAATCCTTTTTAATTTTAACCAACGTCTTTCCGAAAAGAAGATAGTAATAAATGCAGACGGAAAACTAATTTTTCTTAAGCCAGATGAAATAGTTTGTGTTGAGTCGGATGGTAATTATAGTTCAATTCATACTACAGATGCAAAAAAAATAGTAGTTACTAAAAAACTTAAAGAAGTAAATAGCTTACTTCCTGAAGATATGTTTTTTAGAATTCATAATTCGTACATTATCAATTTAAATAAAGTAAAAGAATATTATAAGACGGATGGGTATGTAATTTTAGAAATGAATCATAAAATTCCTGTTTCTAGACAGAAAAAAACTGAGTTTCTAGATAAATTTTAAAATGACAAAAAAAGGTATATTATTTCTTTTTCTTTTATCTCCTTTCTTAATCTTTTCTCAAGATAAAGAAAGTGATGAAGCTACTTCCGAACTTATCTTAAAGTATTTTAAAGAAAAATCTAATAACTACTTTGAAATTGATTCTCTGTTATATGATTTAACTAATAAAAAAGTTCATAACAAAGAAAAAAGCATAAAGCTACTAGAGTTAAGCCTTAACAATGGCTATATAATTGGTCAAATAGCAGCTCACAATAACATCGGTCTTATTTTAAGACAAGAATCAAATTATGAGTTGTCTGTAAAGCATTATAAAAAAGCAATAGAACTTTCTAAGAAAAAGAACCTTCCTGAAATTGAAGCTTTTACTCTTAATTTATTAGGAGCTTGTTATCGTAGAAGTGACGATGTTAGAAACGCCTTGAATTGTCATCAAGCTGCCCTTTCTATCTCAAAAAGAATTAATAGCAAAAGTTATGATAACAAAAAAATTAATAGCATTTCAATAAATAGTATTGGTAATATTTATTTAGCGTTACAACAATATAATTTGGCGCTAAATGAGTTTGAAAAATCTATTGAAATATCCAAAGAGTTAAATAACGAATTAGGCTTGGCAATTAACTACGAAAACATCGGTTTTGCTCAAGAAAAATTATTATTATTTGATGAAGCTATCGAAAATTATAAAAAATCTCTTGAAGTTAATGAAAGTATAAATTCTACAAGAGGAAAAATAATTTGCTACAACAACCTTAGCAGTGTTTATCTAAAAAAGGGAGAGTATAAAAAATCCCTAGAATATGTCGAGCAAATATATCCTACTGTTTTAGATTACAACAACAACTACTATTTAGCTCGAACTCTTGCAAATTATGGGGCAGCTTTATTAAAAAACGATCAGTTAGAAGAAGCCGAACTGAAGCTAAAAGAAGGGCATGAATTATCTAAAAAGTATAATTTTACGAAAAGTGAAATTGCAGCTACTGGCTCTTTAGCAGAACTATATGAAACACAAGAAAAGTTTGACTTAGCATACAGTTATTATAAAAAATCGGTAGATATTGAAAGAGAAACTGTGGGGCAGAAAAACATTGCCTACGTTAATAATTTAATCTCTAAACACGATTTACAATCTAAAATTAATGAGATTGCTTTTTTAGAAACTCAATCTGAAATCGAATCATTACAATTTTATAGAAATAGAAACATTTTAATTATTACGCTTATTACAATTGCTTTATTAAGTATTGCACTATACTCAATTTACAGACAGCGTTTACTTAATAATGATCGAAAAATTTTATTGTTAGAACAACAAGCATTACAAACACAAATGAATCCTCATTTTATTTTTAATGCATTAAATTCTATAAAACTATACATTATAAACAACGAGCAAAAACAAGCGGTATATTACTTAAATAAGTTTTCAAAACTCATTCGTAACATATTAGACGTTTCTAAAATTAAAGAAGTAAGCCTTAAAGAAGAACTTGCTACGATGGACTTGTATATGAGTATTGAAAATATTCGTTTTTCAAATGAAATAAATTATCAAGTTGATATTAACCCTAGTATGAATACGGATACTATAAAAGTACCTCCGTTAATACTTCAACCTTTCCTTGAAAATGCGCTTTGGCATGGTCTTTCTTCAAAAGAAAGCAATAAAAAAATAACACTCACAGCTAATAAAGTTTCAGATACTGTGGTTGAAGTTAATATTATTGACAACGGAATTGGTAGAAGTGCTGCAGCTAAAATTAAAGAAGGTAAATCTTTAAAAAGAAAATCTATTGGTATTGATTTGACTAAAGAAAGATTAAAAACTTTTTCTGAAGATTACGATGATGAGTTTTCGTTAACGTATCATGACCTTACTAACGAAGATGGCTCTCCAGCTGGAACAAAGGTTTCATTGCGATTTCCTATTGCTTAAAATTCAAACTTTAACTGAATCCAAACTGGCTCTCTTTTCTCAGTATCTAAATTACTTAATGATATCCCTAAAAGTCTTACCGAGTTTTTCAATCGCTCTTGAAGCAACAGTTCCTTAATTAACGGATAGAACTCTTCTTTTTTCTGAAGAAAATCGTCAACTGTTTTACTTCTAGTTTGTTGTGTAAAATCGCTATATTTTATTTTGAGTGTTACTGTTTTTCCTTTTGTTTTAGAACGAACCATTCTTCGCTCGAGTTCTTCTGCTATATACTCAAGCTTTTTCAACATAAATACTTCAGAAGATAAATTTTCATTAAAGGTTCTTTCGGCTGCAATTGATTTTCTTACTAGATCTGGTTTAACCTCACTTTTATGAATTCCTCTAACAATATTATAATAATGTTTGCCCGATTTCCCAAAAAGCAATACCAAATCATCTAAAGATCTATTTTTTAAATCTAACCCAGTAAAAATTCCGTTATTATGCATTTTAGCAGCAGTAACTTTACCCACACCATAAAATTTTCCGACAGGTAATTGTTCTAGAAAAGGGATAACCTCATTTGGATTAATTGTTTTTTGTCCGTTAGGCTTATTAATATCTGAAGCTACTTTTGCTAAAAACTTATTGATTGAAATCCCTGCTGAAGCCCTTAATTCCAGCTCTTGCCAAATACGATCTCTAATTTCTTGAGCTATTAAACTAGCTGAGGGATTTCCTTTTTTATTCTCTGTAACGTCTAAATAGGCTTCATCTAAAGATAAGGGCTCTACCAAATCCGTATAATCATAAAAAATCTCACGAATTTTAGATGAAATCTCTTTGTACCTTGAAAATCTAGGTTTTACAAAAATTATATGCGGACATTTCTTTTTTGCTAATACACCACTCATAGCAGATCGAACACCGAACTTTCTAGCTTCATAACTTGCAGCAGAAACTACTCCTCTTATTTCGCTTCCACCAACAGCAACTGGCTTTCCTCTTAAATCAGGATTATCCAATTGCTCTACAGACGCATAAAATGCATCCATATCAACATGAATAATTTTACGAAATGGTGGTTGCAATTCCATTTTATAAAATTAAAAAAAGCGCTCAAATGAGCGCTCTTATTTATGCATTACAAGTGTTACCTTTTTGAAACTTTAACTTTTCTGATCTTCCTTTTTTGAAAATCTTATTACTGGCATGTTTTCCTTTACGTCTAGCTTTTTGCTCCTCGTAAGGTAAATGAATTATCTCTTGACATTCTGCCGAACATGTATTTTCCATTTTTTCAGCACATTCATCACATTGAATGAATAATAAGTGGCATCCTTCATTTGCACAATTAGTATGCGTATCACAAGGTTTACCACATTGGTGACAATTAGAAATTACATCATCAGAAATTCTCTCGGATCTTCGATGATCAAATACAAAGTTCTTTCCTAAAAATTTATTCTCTAAGTTCTCTTCTTTAACTTGTCGAGTATATTCTATAATTCCTCCTTCAAGTTGGAACACATTTTTAAACCCTTTGTGTTTATAGTATGCAGAAGCTTTCTCACATCGAATTCCTCCTGTACAATACATTAAAAGATTTTTGTCTTCTTTGTGTTCTTTTAAATCTTCTTCAATTATGTCTAGTGAATCTCTAAAAGTATCTACATCAGGAGTAACAGCTCCTTCAAAATGTCCTATTTCACTTTCGTAATGATTACGCATGTCAACACAAACCGTGTTTGGATCTGCCAACATTTCATTGAATTCTTTAGCTGATAAGTGAACTCCTTTGTTAGTAACATCAAAGGTGTTATCATTTAAACCATCTGCAACAATTTTATTTCTTACTTTAATTTTAAGTTTTAAAAATGATTTGTTGTCTTGCTCTACAGCTACATTTAAGCGAATATCTTTTAAAAAAGAAATACTATCTAACTGATCTTTTAACGCTAAAAAATTTTCTGCAGGAACAGATATTTGTGCATTAATTCCTTCGTAAGAAACATAAGTTCTACCAAGAACATCAAGCTTGTCCCATTCGATAAACAGTTTATCTCTAAAGAGTTGTGGATTTTCTATCTTATAATATTGATAGAATGAAATAGTGATACGGTCTTTTCCCGCTTCGTCAATTAATTTAGCGCGTTCCTCTGCGCTTAACTTGTTGTACAGTTGCATGCTATACTTTTTTTAAGTTAAACAATATTTTAAGGGACAAAGGTAATTTTTTAGTTTTTTAATTGCAAAATAACAATTTGTTATAAATTAAACATTTTGTGAAATTTTTCAATTTCAAGGTAATTACAAAGCTTTTTTTTTTGAAATTTGTATTAAGAAATAAGTATTAACAACAAAAGAATATATTTTGTTATGAGAGTAGCTGTAGTAGGAGCAACTGGAATGGTAGGTAACGTAATGTTACAAGTTTTAAAAGAGCGTAATTTTAACTTTACTGAATTGTATTTGGTAGCTTCTGAAAGATCAGTAGGAAAAAAGGTTGAATTTAATGGCACAACCTATTCTGTTATTGGATTACAAGATGCTGTTAATTTAAAACCAGACATCGCTTTATTTTCAGCTGGTGGAAACACCTCTTTAGAATGGGCTCCTAAATTCGCCGAAGTAGGAACAACTGTAATTGATAATTCTTCTGCTTGGAGAATGAACCCTAACAATAAACTTATTGTTCCTGAAATCAATGCTAGTGAATTGACTGAAAATGATAAGATTATTGCTAACCCTAACTGTTCTACTATACAAATGGTTATGGCATTAGCACCACTTCATTCAAAATACAAAATGAAAAGGCTTGTTATTTCTACCTATCAATCAATTACTGGAACTGGTGTAAAAGCAGTTCAGCAATTAGAAAACGAAGTAAATGGTATTCAAGGGGAAACTGCTTACCCACATCCTATTCATAAAAATGCTTTACCTCATTGTGATGTTTTTGAAGAAGCAGGCTATACAAAAGAGGAATTAAAATTAACAAGAGAAACTCATAAAATATTAAATGATCCAAGTATAGGTATTACAGCTACTGCGGTTAGAATTCCTGTAGTTGGAGGTCACTCTGAATCGGTAAATATTGAGTTTGAAAACGATTTTGATTTAACAGAAGTTCGAAAAGTATTATCGCAAACTCCTGGTGTTATTGTACAAGATAATATTGAAAACAATGAATACCCTATGCCTTTAAGTGCTCATGGTAAAGATGAAGTTTTTGTTGGTCGTATTCGAAGAGATTTATCACAACCTAATTCATTAAACTTATGGATAGTTTCTGATAACTTACGTAAGGGAGCTGCAACTAACGCAATTCAAATTGCAGAATATTTAGCTTCTGAAAATTTAATTAAAAGTCCTACCTTATCTGTATAAGGTAACATATTGTTTATAATTTGAAAATCCTGCTTTACGGCGGGATTTTTTTATTTTCGCATATGATGCAAACACAAATTATACAAAACACTATTGATTTTGTAAAATCAAAGCTAAAAGATGCTGAAGGTGGTCATGACTACTTTCATATAGAAAGAGTATATAAAAATGCTTTATCCATTGCAGCTAAAGAAAAAGGCGCTGATATATTTATAGTTTCCTTAGGTGCTTTACTTCATGATATCGCAGATAGTAAATTTCATGATGGAGATGAAACAGTAGGACCTAAAATAGCAACAGAGTTTCTTGTAAGTCAAAATGTAGATGAGACTACTATTCAACATGTAAAAAACATTATTGAAAACATTTCTTTTAAAGGAGGAAATTTTACACAAAAATTCAAATCTCTTGAACTAGATATTATCCAAGATGCCGATAGATTAGATGCCATTGGCGCTATTGGTATTGCTCGCTGTTTTAATTATGGTGGATTTAAAAATAGAGCTTTATACGACCCAGAAATTAAACCCAATTTACAAATGACAAAAGAGGAATACAAAAAATCAAAAGCTCCAACAATAAATCACTTTTATGAAAAACTCCTTTTGTTAAAAGATAAGATGAATACAGAAACAGGCAAGGAAATAGCAAAAGGTAGGCATCATTTTATGAAGTTGTTCTTAATGCAGTTTTTTAACGAGTGGGAATCAAAAAATTAATACTTTTAACACAGTCATTAACCTATGTTAACTGATTGTAAAAAAAATGTTATTTTATTTGTAACAGTTCAATTGATTAACCTCTACTACGACTGTAGAAACCCTATTTAATAATCCCTATATACAAAAAAACGCTCAATGTAATTATTGAGCGTTTTTTTTATTTTAATCAGTTAATTTCTTAAGCCTCGAAAGGAACTATAGAAACATATGATTTGTTATCTCTTTTCTTTTGGAATTGAACGATACCATCAACTTTAGCATGTAAAGTATGATCTTTACCCATGTAAACATTTTCACCCGGGTTATGTTGTGTTCCTCTTTGACGAACAATAATGTTACCTGCAATTGCAGCTTGTCCTCCAAAAATTTTAACTCCTAATCGTTTCGATTCTGATTCACGACCGTTCTTCGAACTACCGACACCTTTCTTATGAGCCATCTTTTATAGTTTTTTAAAGGTTAATTATTTACTTAATGCTTCAATCAATTCAGCTTTTTTTAAAGAAGTGTACCCTGCGATACCTTTATCTTTAGCTAAAGCTTTTAATTCAGCAACTGTCATTGAACTTAAATCATTAGATTCAGCTTTTGCTTCTTTAGCTGGAGCTTCTTTCTTAGCTTCTGCTTTTGGCTCAACTTTAACACCTGAAGCAGCAATGCTTTCGATTTGAATTTCACTTAAGTACTGACGGTGACCATTTTTCTTTTTGTAACCTTTTCTTCTTTTTTTCTTGAAAACGATTACTTTGTCTCCTTTTAAGTGACCTAAAACCTTTGCAGTTACTCCTGCACCTTCTATAGCTGGGGCGCCAATAGTTACATTACCTTTGTCTTCAATTAACATTACCTTGTCAAAAGTTACTTTAGAACCTTCTGCTTCTGGTAAACGGTGAACGTATACTTTTTGGTCTTTTGCTACTTTAAACTGCTGCCCTGCTATCTCTACGATTGCGTACATACTAATTTGTTTTGCTTTTTATACTTTAATTATATACAGCATTTTAACTAAAATGCGGGTGCAAATATACGTTTTTTTACTGTAAAACAATACTTTATAATTAAAATAATTTGATACCTTATAAATTCTTATTTTTGATGAAAAATATTTTTAGTTTAGGATACTATTTATGTAACAAACTGAACTTATTTGCGTCAAATCAAAAAATCATTAAATAATCAAATCAAAACTGATGAAAAAAACCATATTAACGCTTACTGCTGTGGCTACTTTTTTTTCTGCAAAAGCACAACAAGTAGCTTTTGAAGAATATGATTTAAATAACGGAATGCATGTTATTTTACACAAAGACAATTCTGCTCCAGTAGTAGTAACTTCGGTAATGTATCATGTAGGTGCTAAAGACGAACAACCTGACAGAACAGGTATGGCTCACTTTTTTGAGCATTTACTTTTTGAAGGAACTAAGAACATTAAAAAAGGAGACTGGTTTAAAATAGTTTCTTCTAATGGTGGTAGAAATAATGCGAACACTACTGATGACAGAACGTATTATTATGAAATTTTCCCTTCTAACAACTTAGAATTAGGATTATGGATGGAATCTGAGCGTTTATTACACCCAATTATTAAACAAGATGGTGTTGATACTCAAAATGAAGTAGTAAAAGAAGAGAAAAGATTACGTGTAGACAACCAACCGTACTCTCGTTTCTTAGAGAATGTGAAAAAACACATGTTTAAAAAACATCCATATAAAGGAACTACTATTGGTAAAATGGAGCACTTAGATGCTGCTACTTTAGATGAGTTTTTAGCTTTCAACAAGAAATTTTACACACCAAATAATGCTACTTTAGTTGTTGCTGGTGATATTGATGTGAAAGAAGCTAAAAAACTAATTCAAGATTATTTTGGTAGAATTCCTAAAGGTGAAGAAGTTGCTAGAAATTTTCCAAAGGAAGATCCTATTACACAACAAATAGAAGCAAAAGCTTATGATCCAAACATTCAAATTCCAGCAATCATGCAAGCTTATAGAACACCTTCAATGAAGACTAAAGATTCTAGAGTTTTAGACATGATTTCTTCTTATTTAAGTACTGGTAGAAGCTCTGTTTTATACAAGAAATTAGTTGATGATAAAAAAATGGCTTTACAAGCGGGAGCTATCAATTTAAGTCAAGAAGATTACGGAACTTACATCCTATATGCATTACCATTAGGAAAAGTTTCTTTGGCTGATTTAACTAAAGAAATTGATGCTGAAATTGTAAAACTTCAAAACGATTTAATTTCTGAAAAAGATTATCAAAAATTACAAAATCAATTTGAAAACAGATTTGTAAACTCTAACTCAAGTGTTGAAGGTATTGCTAATTCACTTGCTCGTTACAATGTTCTTTATGGAGACACAAATTTAATCAATACAGAAATTGATATTTTCAGATCTATTACTAGAGAAGATATTAGAGAGGTTGCTAGAAAATATTTAAATCCTAATCAAAGATTAGTGATGGAATATTTACCAGAAGCAAAGAAATAATTTCAATATCTAAAAGAACGAAACTACAATCATGAAAACAAAAATATTATCATTCGTAGCAATTTTAGCAATGGTGTTTGCTGTAAATGCTCAAAGAGATTTAAACCAACAACCTACACCGGGACCAGCGCCAAAAATTAAGTTAGGAAAACCAGAAAAATTTAAACTTCCTAATGGCTTACAAGTAATTATGGTTGAAAACCACAAATTACCTAGAGCTTCTGCAAGTTTAACTATTGACAACAAACCTGTTTTTGAAGGAGACAAAGCTGGTTTATCTAGCATGATGGGAAGTTTATTAGGAAACGGAACTACGTCTGTTTCTAAAGATGACTTCAACGAAAAAATCGATTATTTAGGAGCTAATGTAAACTTTTTCCAAAGCGGTGCTTTTGCTTCTTCATTAAAAAGATATTTTCCTGAAATTTTAGGCTTAATGGCAGACGGAGTTAAAAACTCAGTTTTTTCTCAAGAAGAATTTGACAAAGAAGTTGAAAGAACTTTAGAAGGTTTAAAAAACAACGAGAAAAACGTTACTGCTATTGCTCGTAGAGTAGAAGATTATTTAACGTATGGTAAAAACCATCCTTTTGGAGAATTTACAACTCCTGAATCTGTAAAAAACATTACGTTAGAAGATGTTAAAAATAACTACAATACGTATTACAGACCAAACAATGCTTATTTAGTAATTGTTGGAGACATCAACCCAAAAGAAACAAAGAAGCTAGTTACAGAATTATTTGGTGATTGGAAAAAAGGAACTATTCCTGCTTACACTATGCCAAAAGCTACAAACCCTGAAACTACTGAAATCAACTTTATTGATATGCCAAACGCAGTTCAATCTGAAATTGCTGTGGTAAACAATATTGACTTAACGTTGGGAGATAATGACTATTATGCTGCTTTATTAGCAAACAACATTTTAGGTGGTGGTGGTACTGCTCGTTTATTTATGAACTTAAGAGAAGATAAAGGGTATACTTATGGATCTTACTCAAGATTAAGTCAAAGTAGATACGCAGGAACTTTTAGAGCTACAGCTAGTGTTCGTAACATGGTTACAGATAGCGCAATGGTTGAATTACAAAAAGAAATTAATAAAATTCGTTATCAAAAAGTTTCTGAAGAAGAGTTAAAAAATGCAAAAGCTAAGTATGTTGGAGATTTTGTAATGGATGTTCAAAAGCCTAGAACAGTAGCTAACTTTGCGTTAAACATTGCTCGTTACAACTTACCTAATGATTTCTATGAAAAATATTTAGAAAACATCAATGCTGTTACTTTAGACGATGTTCAAAATGCTGCGATTAAATATTTCAGAGGAGATAAAGCTAGAGTTTTTATTACTGGTAAAGGAATTGAAGTTCTTAAAAACTTAGAAAAAACTTCTGATTACGCTATTAAGTATTTCGACAAAGAAGGAAACGCTACTACAAAGCCAGAAATGAGTTTACCAATTCCTGCAGGAGTTACTGCTAGCACAGTTGTAGATAACTACTTTGAAGCTATTGGTGGTAAAGATAAAGTTGCTGCTGTTAAATCTGTAATGATTGTTTCTAATGCACAGGTTCAAGGTATTGAACTTACTTTAACGAGTAAACAAGCAAGTCCAAATAAAACTTCTGTGGTTGTTTCTGGAATGGGACAAACATTTAGCAAGCAGGTTTTTGATGGTTCTAAAGGATATTCTGAAGCTCAAGGTAGAAGAAAAGAGTTAGAAGGTAAAGATTTAGAAGACGCACAAGCTAGAAAATCTCCTTTTGAAGATGAAGCATATAAAGCTGGAGAACTTGTAAGAATTGAACCTATCGATGGAAACAATGCCTATGTTATTAAATATAAAGACACTGAGATTTTTTATGACGTTAAGTCTGGTTTAAAGGTAAAAGCCGTAACGACTGCAAAAGGCCCTCAAGGAGAAGTTAAAGTTCCAAGAACATTTAGCGATTACAAAGAAGTAAATGGAGTTAAATTCCCTCATAAAACAGGTGTAAAACAAGGTCCGATGGACTTAAACTTCGAAGTAAAAGAAATTAAAGTTAAT
Organism: Tenacibaculum skagerrakense; assembly: GCF_004345825.1. Classification (GTDB taxonomy): domain Bacteria; phylum Bacteroidota; class Bacteroidia; order Flavobacteriales; family Flavobacteriaceae; genus Polaribacter; species Polaribacter skagerrakensis. The sequence continues at coordinate 220,219 of NZ_SLXM01000001.1, read as the reverse complement.
GAAGGTGTTACTGACGCAGATTTTCAGTAAATCGAAATAACTTCAAAAACTAAAAGAGTCGAAAATATATTTCGGCTCTTTTTTTATTTGTTTTTATTAACCATATAAACTCCAAATAAAATAATTACTCCAGCAACTAATTGAATTACACTTAATTTTTCTCCATCTAAAATTCCCCACATTACTGCTACAATAGGAATTAAATACGTTACAGATGCTGAAAACACAGGAGAAGAAATCTGAATTAATTTATTGAACATTATTTTCGCAAAACCAGTTCCTACGATAGCTAAAATAAGAATGTAAAGCAAGGCAGGCTCTGTAGTTTCGTTTAATTCAAAAGCAGAAAAGAAATCTGTAAAAAACAACACCAAAAATGCTGGAATTATAATCAAAATAAAATTCCCTGTAGTTATAGCTATGGCGTCTAAATCTTGCAAATACTTTTTAATAATATTCACATTAAAAGCATAACCAATAGAAGAAATAATAGGCAACAAAGCAAACCAATAATTTTGATTCGGATTTAAACTTGCTCCTTTCATAATTAAAATTAAAGTCCCAACTAAACCAATTAAAATTCCTATGAGCTGTTTTTTTTGAAATATAAACCCAAAAACTAAAGTTCCTACAATAAGTGTATTGAAAGGAGTTAAGGAATTAAGAATAGAAGCAATTGAACTGTCTATTTTATCAATAGCGAAAGCATACAAGAAAGATGGAAAAAGAGTTCCTAAAAGCGCGCTAAAAAAAACATATTTCCATTGTTCTTTCTTAATTTTTTTTAAGCTTTTAAAACCAATTATCAACAGAAAAAAAGCAGTAATTAAAATTCTTAATGCTCCTACTTGAATTGGACTTAAACCTAAAAGTGCTTTCTTCATTAAAATAAAAGAACTACCCCAAATTAAAGAAAGCATCAGTAGTACAAACCACTTAAATTGATTTTTATTCATCTCGTCGTTTAAAAAGTAAAATTCGTCTATTTTAAGCACATTAGAATCTTTTTTTGATAAATTTGCGTAATAATTTAATAGATGTTTATAATGAAATTATTTAAATCAGTATTCGTCTTATTTTTAATAACTTCTATCATTACAAGTTGTAAATCAGAAGCAAAAAAAGAAGAGACTAAAGAAAATAAAGAAACTACAGTTGCTAAGGCAGAAATGCTTTCTTTAAACGTATCAGGGATGTCTTGTGAAATAGGATGTGCTAAAACAATTGAATCTAAGCTTGCTAAAAAAGAAGGTGTTTTAGAAGCTAAAGTTGTTTTTACTGATAGTTTAGCAACTATTAAATATGATGCCACTAAAATAGACAAAGCCAGCTTAATTGCTTTTGTAGAAGGAGTTGGTGATGGTCATACATATAAAGCTAGCGAATCTGCTATGAAAGTATGTTCTGAAGACTGTAAGGACAAAGAATGTGCTAAAGCCGATAAAAAAACATGTGCAAAAGAATGCAAAGATAAATGCTGTGCAACAAAAGAAGCTAAAAGCTGTGCAGAAGATTGCAAAAAAGAATGCTGTGCAAATGAGGCGAACAAACAAGCATGTGCGGAAGATTGCAAGAAAGAATGTTGTGCTGATAAAAAAGCATAATTTAAATTCATTTTAAAGAAAAGCGTCCTAGATTGTAGGGCGCTTTTTTTGTGCTTTTAATGTATCTTTGCAAAAACATTTTTTGATGAAAAAACACTTTCCTCGAATTGTAAAAATTACCTTAATTTCTGTTTATTTAATTTTTCTAGCTGGAGCTGTTGTTCGTATGACAGGTTCTGGAATGGGCTGTCCAGATTGGCCAAAGTGTTTTGGCTATTTAATTCCTCCTACCTCTGAAGAACAAATTACTTGGGAAGCAAATAAAGAATTTCAAAAAGGGATGATTATTGTGAAAGATGAAGTTCTTTTTGTAGCGGATGGTGATTTAACTACAGGTGCTACTTTTAATCCAAGCAATTGGAAAAAATACACCAAACACGACTATGCTAAATTCAATAAATACCATACTTGGACTGAATATATAAACAGACTTGTTTCTGTAGTGGCAGGATTTGTTTTCTTATTCCTTTTGTACGGAGCGCTTCAATTTAGAAAAGAAAATAAAACCATTACTATAATTTCATTTATCGCATTCTTCTTAATGTTGTTTGAAGCTTGGTTAGGAAAAACAGTTGTTGACACCAATTTAAAACCTACAATCATCACTATTCATATGGTTATTGGTTTAGTTATTGTTGCGTTGTTACTGTATCTTCGTTTTATTGTTACCGAAAATAACAACACGTATAAATTCGATTCATTATTCAATAAGTTATTAATCATCTCGGTTATTTTTTCTTTGATTCAAATAGCAATGGGAACACAAGTTCGTCAATTTATAGATGAACAAGTAAAACTATTTGGTTTTGATAACAAACAATACAGCTTATTAAACCCGAGTTTTAAGTTTTATTTTCATAGGTCATTTACCATTGCCATTGTGTTGGTAAATGTGGGTATGTTCTATTTAAATCAAGTTAAAAACTTAGGATATAAACTAGTTAATTGGATAGTTTTCTTAATCTTCTTAGAAACAATTACAGGGATTTTAATGTACTATGCTGAATTCCCTATTGGAACACAAGCTGTACATTTATTAGCTGGTGCCATTTTATTTGGATTACAGTTTTACTTGTGGCTACAAAGTAGAAAAGTAAAGCAATTAGCGTAGTTGAAGATGAATATGATCATCATGTCGAACTGCTTGACAACCATGGAATCTAATTTTAGAATTATTTAGTTTTAGTCTGCTTTTCAAATGTGGTTCAATAAAGATTTTGCCGATTTCTTTTTTTGATAAAAACAATTGGATTAACTCCTTATTTGCTTCATTAGAAAAACTAATATCTCTATGTATGGTTCCAAAAGTTAGATACTTTGGAAAATCGTATTGCCAATTTCCTTTTCGCTTACAAATCTCAATTTGATTGTATTCTTTATTTGTTGGGTTTTCATAAACGCCGTAACCACTAACTGATGGCTTTTTATTTGTCAGCTTCCCTTTTTCATCTACATAAATTAATGACAAATCAATCTTCTTCCCATCATTATGACTTAAATGAGGGAACAGAGGAAAACCTTTAAAAAAAGGGAAATTAGCATCTAAATAAACAACTTGTATTCCTGGATTATCTTTTTGAAAGCTATTAGAAACTGACTGTAAAATAGCATTCATTTCGGGGACTACATAATTTCTATTTGTTAGTGTATAAAAGAAAGATCTAGGTTGTAAATTCTTTGAATTGTAAATTTTTTCTCTACCAAAAATCGGAGCAACTAAAGGGATTACTAGATAGGTAAATACCAAATAAACTATTGAAAAATATGTGAACCTAATTTTTCTAGTTTTATTCCGTAGAGTTACAATTATAATTAGATAAACAACTCCTCCTATTTGAGTTAATACTGTTAAAAAAAGTGTTACGATTAGATGAAGAATTATTTTAAAAACATTCATTGCCTTTAAAATTATTCTTTCCACTCCAGTGTTTCCATCATACGAATCATATCTTGTTTGATATAATCTAAAGCAGGAAGTACACTATCATAATTTGGTTTTGAGTAAAAAAACAACGAAGCTTTTAAAAAATGCTTTGCGCTATCAGTTACATGAAACTGAACCTGAGAAGCTGCATTACCAGAAATATCATAGAGTTTCCCATAAACTCTTTTCTGGTTGTTTGAATAATCTCTTGATGAAATATTATCCGCCTTTATAGTATGTTCAAAAACCAATTTATCTGCTTCCATTAATAATTCTTTCAAATTATTTTGAATAGGTCGGTACGTAATATCAACAGACGCTTTTAGTTTCGGATACTTAATTTTTAACCAGTTTTTAGGAAGTGCTTCAACTGTTGTTGATGAAGGAACCTCAAAAGTATAAGGTCTGTTCTCAATAGTTTTCTCGTATTGTTTTTGAGGATACTGTAAACTTAAATAAGCTTTTGGCTTTGGTATAGTTTCTCCATTACAACTCACAATTACTAATGTTAAAAACAACAATATACACCTATACATTTCGAGTAACTTTTACTTGTTTAATTCTTTTTCTATCAAGAGCTTCTATAGTAAAAACGTAATTTTTAAAATATATTTTTTCTGCTCTTCTTGGAAATTTACCAGAAACTTCTAAAATGAAGCCTGCTAAGGTTTCACTTTCTCCTTTATCATCTTCAAAAATCGCTTCATCTTCATCTAGTACTCTACATAAATCTCTAACAGTAACTTTACCTTCAAAAACAAAGTTATTCTCATCAATTTTAGAATAGGTTAAATCATCATTATCAAACTCGTCATTTATATCTCCAACTATTTCTTCAATTACATCTTCTAGGGTTACAATACCACTAGTTCCTCCATATTCATCTACTACAATTGCTAAGTGATTTTTTTTATCTTGAAACTCTTTCAATAAATCATCTAACTTCTTGTTTTCGGGAACAAAGAATGGTTCTCTCAACAAATCCTGCCAATTAAACGTTTTTTTATTTAAGTGAGCTAATAAATCTTTAGCGTATAAAACACCAATAATATTATCAATGTTTTCATGATACACAGGGTTTCTAGAATATCCGTTATCTAAAATTATCTTTAAAACTTCTTCATAAGACTTATCATCTGAAATTGCACAAACATCGGTTCTAGGCTTCATAATCTGAACCGTTTCTGTATTCCCGAAAGTTACAATTCCTTCTAATATTTTTTGTTCATCTTTAGTGGTAGAATCTTCAGAAGTCAATTCTAATGCTTGAGATAATTTTTCTACGGAAAGATTATTGTTTTTATTACCCAACCTACTTTCTATGCTATTTGTTAGTCCAATTAAAGGTAAACTTAACGGTGTTAAAATGGTGTTTAGAAAGTAAATTGGTTTTGCCATAAAATTGGCAAACAACAACGATTTACGACTTGCATACACTTTAGGTAAAACTTCTCCAAAAAGTAAAATTAAAAAAGTAACTAAACCTACTTGAATAAAAACTTTTATTACTGATGCAGAAATAGTAACAAAACCTAACTCTATTGAGAAATTTAAGTTTCCAAACATAAAGTCTTCTAAAGATGCAAAAATCAATACTATGAGGATATTGATAAAATTATTTGTTACTAAGATGGTACCTAATAATTTTTTTGGGTTTTCTAGCAATTTAACTACCATGCTTTTCCCTTTAGTAGCTTCGTTTAACTCATCTAATTCGGTTTGTGAAAGAGAGAAAAAAGCTACTTCAGTACCAGAAACCAAAGCAGAACATATTAATAGTATAAATAATGCAATTAAACTAGATGTGGTTATAAATGTAGCGTTAGTAATGAATAAAAAATAGGGTTCCGGGTCCAAATTTTAAATTTTAATTAAACTAGAAAGGTAAATCGTCCTCTTCATTAGAAATAGGAGGTACTGTGTTTTGAATTGGTGCTGACGGATTCATGTTTGTGCTCTGATTTAACTCTTTCTTTGTTGAAAGAAAGGTCATATCCTGTACATGAATTTCGGTAGTGTACCTTTTTTGACCATCTACTTCATATTGACGGTTTTTAATTCTTCCTTCAATATATACACGATCTCCTTTGCTTAAATATTTCTCGCAAATCTCTGCTAGTTTGTTTCGAACTACAATATTATGCCAGTCTGTATTAACTATTCTCTCTCCTGTTTGACGATTCGTATACGACTCATTAGTTGCTAATGGAAATCTTCCAATAGAATTTCCTCCTTCAAAATAATGCATTTTAACTTCATCACCTAAATGACCTAGTAAAATTACTTTATTAACTGTTCCTGACATCTTCTTACTATTGTGTAAAATCAAATATACAAATTATGTTATTCGATTTTTGAATATTCCTTTAAAAAATTACTAATTAGTACTGAAGTAGGAAATTGTTCTATGTCATTCCAATCAACTAAACTACCTTCTATGCTGTTTACTTTAATAATCCAAAATTTAGTGATTAAGTGTTGATGTGATAGTTTGTGTACAATTTCTTCTTTATTGAAAAGTGAGATTGATGCATCATTTGGAATGACTGCAGTAAACTCATCATTAGAAATTAATTCATCTACCGAAATATTTTTAGAAGTCTCCAATAATGGAAACTGATACAATCCTTGCCAAATTCCTTTTCCAGTTCTCTCAGAAAAAAGTGTTTTACCATCTTCAGAAATCACAACTAAATAGTTAAAATAACGTTTCTTTATCTTGATTTTTTTGATTTTTACTGGAAATTCACTCACCTTAGCTTTTTCAAAAGCAACACATTTACTCGCCAACGGACAATCATTACAAAGTGGATTTTGTGGTTTACAATGTAACGCTCCAAAGTCCATAATAGCTTGATTATACCTGCCTGGATTATCCTTTTGAATGATTGATTGCGCTAAAACTTTGAATTCTTTAATTCCTTCCGCAGAATTAATAGGCGTATCTATACCAAAAAAACGAGACAACACACGATACACATTCCCGTCTACAACAGCAGCTGGTTCATTAAAACAAATAGAAGCAATAGCAGATGCAGTGTAATCTCCTATCCCTTTTAGTTTAAGTAGTTCTTTATAAGAGTTAGGAAACTGTCCATGTAATTCATTTGCCACATATTTCGCTGTAAAGTGCAAGTTTCTTGCTCTAGAATAATACCCAAGACCTTGCCATAGCTTTAAAACCTCACTTTCATCAGCGTTAGCCAAATCAAAAACAGTTGGAAAAGCCTCAGTAAACTTTAAAAAATAAGGTAAACCTTGTGCTACTCGCGTTTGTTGAAGCATTATTTCACTCAACCAAACTTCATATGGACTTTGTGTTTTTCTCCAAGGTAAATCTCTATTGTTTTTTAAATACCAGTTTATCAAAGTTTTATAAAAAAACATTTCTTAAATTTAGGTTTTCGAAAATACAGTAATTAATTTATACTTTTTTTAAGAACAATTATTTTACGAATTGATTAATTATCATATATTTGCACGCTCGTAAAAACAAAATTCACATATAAAATATATATATAATGACTAAAGCAGATATCGTATCGAAAATTTCAGACAAAACAGGAATAGAGAAAGCTGACGTTTTAGCAGCTGTAGAGGCGTTTATGACTGAAGTTAAAGATTCATTAGAAAGTGGGGATAATGTATATTTAAGAGGTTTCGGAAGTTTTATTATCAAGACAAGAGCTGAAAAAACTGGTAGAAACATTTCTAAGAATACTACTATTAAAATTCCAGCTCACAACATTCCAGCTTTTAAACCAGCTAAAACTTTCACTGAAGGAGTAAAAGCTAAGGTTACTGTTAAGTAAACAATATTAACTCACTCTTTTTACAAGAGTCTATAAAACATTATTAACTATGCCAAGTGGTAAAAAAAGAAAGAGAGCTAAGATCTCTACACACAAAAGAAAGAAAAGAGCAAGAGCAAATCGTCACAAGAAAAAAAAGTAAGTAGTTTCTACTTACTTTTTTAGCTTGCTTTAAAAAGCACAAAGTTCTTTGAAATTGAGGTTTTATACCTCTTTGGTATTTTTAAAATACCTGCTTACAAAAATCTTAATCCGTTTGTATTTATGTACAAACACAAAATTTATTCAGATGAAAACAGAATTAATAATTCGTTCAAATTCTTCTGATATTGATTTTGCCTTATTAAGAGATGGTAGACTTGTTGAATTAAACAAAGAAACAAGCGACAATAAATTTTCAGTTGGAGATATTTTCCTTGCTAAAATTGGCAAGGTGATGACTGGATTAAATGCCGCTTTTGTTAATGTTGGCTATCCAAAAGATGGATTTTTACATTATCATGATTTAGGACCACAAGTTTTATCATTAACTAGTTTTATAAAGAAAGTAAGCACAGGTAAATTTAAAGAGTTCACTTTAAAAAACTTTCGTTTTGAAGAAGACATCGACAAAAACGGAGGTATTAACGACGTACTAAAATCAGGTCAAAATTTATTAGTTCAAATCGTAAAAGAACCAATTTCTACTAAAGGCCCTAGAATAAGCTCAGAGCTTTCTATTGCCGGTAGATTTTTAGTTTTAGTTCCTTTTTCTAACAGAGTATCGGTTTCACAAAAAATCACCGATAATAAAGAAAAAGAACGTTTAAAGAAATTAGCAAAAAGTATTAAGCCGAAAGGTTTTGGACTTATCTTACGTACAGTTGCTGAAGGCAAAAGAGTAGCTGAATTAGATAAAGACTTACAAAACTCACTCGATCGTTGGAAAACCTTATGCAAGAGAATTGCAAACACCAACACTCCTACTAAAGTACTAAGTGAGTTAGATAGAGCATCTTCAATATTAAGAGATGTGATGAACGATTCTTTTACTAATATTATAACTAATGATGAGAGTTTAAAAATAGAAATCAAGGAGTATTTACAAAAAATATATCCTGAGAAAGAAAACATAGTTAAACTCCATAAATCTAACGTTCCGATATTTGAAAAGTACGGTATTGAAAGACAAATAAAAACTTCTTTTGGTAGAACCGTATCTATGAGTAAAGGTGCTTATTTGGTTATTGAACACACTGAGGCTTTACATGTTATTGATGTAAACAGTGGCAATAGATCTAACAAAGCCAAAAACCAAGAAGAAACAGCGTTAGAAGTTAATTTGATTGCAGCTACTGAAATTGCAAGACAATTACAACTGAGAGATATGGGTGGTATTATTGTGGTTGATTTTATAGATATGAAGTCTGCTGAAAACAGACAAAAATTATATCAGCACTTAAAAGAAGCCATGTCTCTAGACAGAACAAAACATAAGATACTTCCTCCAAGTAAATTTGGACTAGTACAAATTACACGTCAAAGAGTTAGACCTGAACTCGAAATAAAAACTCGTGAACCAAATCCTAATAAAGATAGTGAAGTTGAAGCTCCAATTGTATTAATAGATGAAATTGAAGCTGAATTAGACCGAATTTTGAATAGCGATGTTGAATATGTTGATGTTACGTTAAATGTTCATCCATTTATTGCAGCATATCTTACAAAAAACATAAACTCTATTCGATTTAAATGGTTTCTTCGTCATAAAAGATGGATTAAAATTATACCTAGAGATGCTTATCAGTATTTACAGTATCATTTTTCTTACAAAAAGAAAAACAAGTGATAAGGCACTTTCTTATTAAGAAATAAAATCCCGCATGTTTCATTACGTGTGGGATTTTTTGTTTTCTAAAACCAAAAACCTAAGTTGAATAGTAAAAATCGGTCATTATGATCTGGTGACCACGCGTACTTTAATTCAATAGGACCTAAAATAGTTTCTAAACTATATCCCACTGCATAACCCGATTTCGTTTCATTAAGTAATTCTCCTCTATTTAGCACATTTTTACTTACCCTTGCATAGTTTGCTAAAACGCCTAAATGATGATTTTCAAATATTTTATAGCGAAAATGAAACTCAGATTTTAAAAAAGATTGATCACTTAATGACGAAATAGAATATCCGTAAAAAGGAATAAAGTTGTTGATGTAATTTTGATTGTAACCCCCTAAACGGTAATCAAAAATTTCTGAATCTTCTTCCCCTAAAGTAAATCCTGCCTCAGATATAAATTGGAAAGTCAATTTATCGTAAAATGTCTTAGCAAAGCTTAAGCGTCCGTCAATTTGAGAGTACTGGTTAAAACCAACACTTCCCAAGGCAAATTTATCCAAGCTTTCATTTCTATTAGAAAGTAAAAACCACCTAAATTTAGTACTCAATGAAAACCCTTTAGTTGGTAACGCATTTTTATCATGTGTATCTACATGTAAAAAGGCAAAAGGATTGAAATACACACTTTGATCAAATAAAGTTTCTTCATCATTTGTTAAAAAAGTGTCAGACGATACTTTTAATGTTTTTAATTCGATTCCTGCTCCAAAAGCAGTTTTTTTACTAAAAGTGGTTTGGAAATAAGCCTTGTTTGTAAAATCGCTGTAGGAAACATTGATTTTGTTTAAATTGTTCTCATTAAACAACACTTCAGAATTAAAAGAATTAAACCTCGATGCTACTCCAAAGCTCAATAAATAACCGTTATCAATTAAATATTCTAAGTCGTAACGAATATTATCTCCTATAACCACATCAAAAGATAATTCATCGTTTTTAAAAAACATTTTCTTGTGGTTATAATTTAGTAAAACCCCTGTTTTATATAAATTATCGTAATGAATTCCTAAGCTCAAAAAAGTTTTGATATCATTCTCTTTTACAATAATGTTAATCTTTTTTCCTTCAAAAGATTTCTCTAAACTGTAATCTACTCTTTGAAAATTTTTAGTAGCTGTTAATGCATTTATTTTCTTAGAAATTTCATGATACGAAACAGAATCACCTTCTTTTAATCGTAGCTTACCTAAAACATAGTCTTGCGTGTAGTTTTTGTTTCCTTTTAAAATAATTCGATCAATTAAAAACTTTTTATTTCTAGGCTTACTTCTAATCAGTTGTTTTTTAGACTTTAGATTCCCTTGCTTTTTGGCAATTTCTAAAAATATACTTCTGAATTGTTTTGCTTTTCTGTCTCCTTCTTTTAAAATAGCTTCTTTATCATCAAAAGAGACAACCGTATATTCGCTTATATCTGGGTGTATATGAATATCTAAATTGCCTATTTGTTCATCAGACTTTCGATACATTTGAAAATTTACAATCTGACTTAACAAAGAAGCAACTGATGTTAGTTCATCTCTTTTTAATAAAGTTCCTTGAACATTTACTCCAATTATTATATCAACACCTTTCTCTCTCATTCTATCTACAGGAAAGTTGTTAGCAACACCTCCGTCTACTATTAATCTTCCTTTTACTTCTACCGGATTTAATAATGTAGGAAACGAACCGCTTGCTCTTAAGGCCAGAGGTAAAGAACCATTTTCTAAAATAACTTCTTGTCCTGTTTCTATATCTGTACCCACACAAAAAAAAGGAATTGGTAACTTAGAAAAATCGGAAATTTCATCTACTGGTGATAATATTTCGGTAAGTAAATTCAACACATTTTGTCCTTTAGATAAACCTAATGGCAAGCCTATATTCCCTTTTTTAACTGGTAAGGTAACTGCTGTTTTCCCCAGAAAAACTTTTTCAAAATAAGGTGTTTCTTCTCTTGGAACATTATCTTGTATTACCGAAAGGAAATCAATATCCCTGATTAGTTTTTCGATTTGGTCTGCTGAATATCCTGCGGCATACATACCTCCAATAATAGCTCCCATACTAGTTCCTCCAATGTAGTCAATCTGTACATTGGCTTTTTCCAATTCTTTAAGAACACCAATATGAGCAAATCCTTTTGCACCTCCTCCACTTAAAACCAAACCGACTTTAGGTCGCTCTTGAGCATAGCTACATAAAAAAGCAACCAACAACAATAATGTTAGTTTCAGTTTCATCCTGTTATTGCTTGTCGTGAAAATACATGTAAATTTTTTGAGCTCTTGCATTACCAACCACTTCTATTAACTCATCTAATGTAGCAATTTTTACTCTTTTGGCAGATTTAAATTTACGTAACAAGTTTGTTATGGTTTGTTTACCAATATCTGGTATTTGCTCTAACTCAGACTGAATAGCACTTTTACTTCTTTTATTTCTATGGAATGTTATTCCAAATCGATGCGCTTCATTTCGTAAATGCTGAATGATTTTTAAGGTTTCAGATTTTTTATCTAAGTATAATGGAACACTATCTCCTGGATAATAAATTTCTTCCAATCGTTTTGCAATTCCTATAATGGCTATTTTTCCTCTTAAACCCAGTACATCTAAACTTTTTAATGCAGAAGATAATTGTCCTTTTCCTCCATCAATAACTATTAGTTGTGGTAATGGTTTGTCTTCTTGAAGCAATCTTTTATATCTTCTATACACTACCTCTTCCATAGAAGCAAAATCATCAGGCCCTTCTACAGTTTTGATATTAAAATGGCGATAATCCTTTTTACTTGGTTTACCATTCTTAAATACCACACAAGCAGCAACTGGATTTGTTCCTTGAATATTAGAGTTATCAAAACACTCTATATGAACAGGTTCTTCTTTCAAACGTAAATCCTTTTTCATTTGTGCCATGATACGTTTTACATGACGCTCTGGATCTACGATTTTAATCTGTTTAAATTGTTCTTGTCGATAATATTTAGCGTTTCTCAGCGATAAATCAACTATTCTCTTTTTGTCTCCTAGTTTAGGTACCGTCACTTTTACATTATCGCCTAAACTTACTTTAAACGGAACGTAAACTTCTCGTGATAACGAATTAAATCGCTGGCGAGTTTCAACAATAAATAACTCTAATAACTCCTTATCTGTTTCGTCTAACTTTTTCTTTATTTCGGTTGTGTATGATTGGACAATAGATCCATTCATTATCTTTAAAAAGTTAACATATCCGTGAGTTTCATCAGAAGTAATTGAAAACACATCCACATTATTTATTGATGGATTTACTACCGTAGATTTTGCCTGATAATTCTTTAACGATTCTAATTTATCTTTAATTTTTTGTGCTTCCTCAAACCTCATCTCCTTGGCAAAGTCGAGCATCATATTCTCTAAGCTTGTAAGGCTTTCTTTAAAATTTCCTTTGATAATGTCTCGAATTGCCCTAATATTTTGAACATAATCATTTTCTTCTTGTAATCCTTCACAAGGTCCTAAACAGTTTTTTAAATGATATTCTAAGCATACTTTATACTTGCCTGTCTCAATATTTCGCTCGCTTAAATCATAATTACAAGTACGTAACGGATACAGTTCTTTTATTAAATCAATTAAGGTATTTACCGTTTTAACATTGGTATAAGGTCCAAAATATTCTGAGCCGTCTTTAATTACCCTTCTGGTTGAAAATATTCGAGGAAAACGTTCGCTTTTTATACAAATCCAAGGATAGGATTTATCATCTTTAAGCAACACGTTATATTTAGGTTGATACTTCTTTATTAGGTTGTTTTCTAACAATAAAGCATCGGTTTCGGTGTTTACTACGATGTGTTCTATTCGAACAATTTTTTTAACGAGTACTCTTGTTTTTCCGTACTCATGATTTTTAGTAAAATACGATGCAACTCTCTTTTTTAAATTCTTAGCTTTCCCTACATAAATAATAACATCGTCTTTATCAAAATACTGATAAACTCCTGAAGAATTTGGCAATGTTTTTACTTGAAGTTCTAAAGATGGTGACATAGAACGAAGTTACAGTTTATTTGAATATTATCATTGAATAAATTAATTTTGTCAAAAAATTGTAAATGAAAGATTTAATTATACTCAATGGAGGAAAACGATCTGTATTTCACAGAATAATTGCCGCAACATTATACGCTATTATCTTTTTTGTGTTTGTTTTTTCATTTCGAGAAAGCCCTTTACAAATTGGAAATGTTATTCTAAATTTCACAGTACCAAAAGCAATACAAATAAACTGCTACATGCTGTTTTTTGCATTTCGATATTCAACCGTAATACATCATCACTTTAATTTAAAAGACAAAAAATATAGAAGATATTACGCTATTGGCCCTGTAGGATTTGGTTTATGGAAAGACCTTACTACTCTTAACTATGCAGCTACCAATCATAATAACAACAATATATATGAGGTGATCCTTTGGGATGAAAAAAACAACCGTTATAAAGTAGGTTTTTTTAAACATCTAAAAGATGCTCAAGAAACTGCAAAAATGCTAGCATATGAATTTGGAATTCTCTTTTATGATAAAGAGAAAAAAGAATTAATAAAAATTACAGAAAGAAATTAAGTACCAAAGGTGGGACTCGAACCCACACGTTCTTGCGAACATCGGATTTTGAATCCGACGTGTCTACCAATTCCACCACTTTGGCTTTAGAATAGAACTGCAAATCTAACAATTAAAATAAAAAGGTTTTAATACTATTTAAAATAATTTTACTTTTGCGACAACAACAACACATACTAAAAATTAATCCGAGATGTCAACGACTCAATTATCACCTAAGCTTTTTGCTTGTTCGCAAAGTATGGAGCTTGCTCAGAAAATAGCTAAGGAATATAATACTGAATTAGGAAACGTAATAACAACGCACTTTAGTGATGGTGAATTTCAACCTGCTTTTGAAGAATCTGTAAGAGGTCGAAGAGTTTTTATTATTGGATCTACCTTTCCAAGTGCCGATAACTTAATGGAAATGTTATTGATGTTAGATGCAGCAAAACGCGCTTCTGCTAGACATATTACAGCAGTTATGCCATATTTTGGATGGGCAAGACAAGATAGAAAAGATAAACCAAGAGTAGCTATTGGAGCAAAATTAGTTGCCAATCTTTTACAAGCTGCTGGTGCAACTAGAATTATGACGATGGATTTACATGCGGATCAAATTCAAGGTTTCTTTGAAAAACCAGTAGATCATTTATTTGCGTCTACCATATTCATGTCGTACATAGAAAGTTTACAATTAGATAATTTAACCATTGCTTCTCCAGATATGGGAGGTTCTAAAAGAGCCTATGCATATTCTAAATACTTAGCTAGTGATGTAGTTATTTGTTACAAGCAACGTAAAAAGGCTAATGTTATTGATCATATGGAGCTTATTGGTGAAGTTGAAGGTAAAAATGTTATTCTTGTTGACGATATGATTGATACAGGAGGAACACTTACTAGAGCAGCCGATTTAATGGTTGAAAGAGGTGCAAAATCGGTGAGAGCTATTTGTACGCATCCAATACTTTCTGGTAACGCTTATGAGAAAATTGAAAACTCAAAATTAACAGAGTTAATTGTCACAGATACAATACCTTTAAAAAAGCAGATATCTAAAATAAAAGTTGTATCTTGCGCGCCCTTATTCGCCGATGTGATGCGTAAAGTTCAAACAAACACATCTATCAGCGATCAATTTTTAATGTAATTTTAAATAAATAAATAATGCAATCGATTACGATTAATGGATCTCAAAGAGAAAGCGTAGGTAAGTCAGCGACTAAAGCCTTACGTAATGCTGGAAAGGTTCCTTGCGTTTTATACGGAGGAGACAAACCAATTCACTTTTCAGCTACTGAAAAAGCGTTCAAGAGCTTAGTGTATACTCCAAACGTATATACTGCTTCGATTGAACTAGATGGTAAAACATATGCAGCTGTTTTACAAGACATTCAGTTTCACCCAGTAACTGACGAAATCTTACACATTGATTTTTATCAATTATTTGAAGATAAGCCAGTAACTATGGAAATCCCTGTAAAATTAGTAGGAAAATCTAAAGGGGTTATGATTGGTGGTGCTTTACGTCACAATATGCGTAAATTAAAAGTGAAAGCTTTACCAGCAAACTTACCAGACTTTATTGAAGCTGATATCACTGAATTAGAAATTGGTAATAAATTATACATTACTAAATTAGCTAATGAGAACTATACTTTCTTACATCCAGATAACACTGTGGTTGCTCAAGTACGTATGTCTCGTAACGCTGCTAAAGCTGCTGCTGAAGCTGAAGGAAAGAAAAAATAAGAATATCTTTTATTTTTGATAAAAAAAAAGACCTACAAAAATTGTAGGTCTTTTTTAATTCAATCAATTTACACAATAAATATATGTGCATTTTAACTTTCCATTGCTTGCTTAATTACAGCCACTGTTTCATTAGCCTTCGCTAACTTTGCCCATTTTAAAGCTGTATATCCTCTTTTAGATTTTGTGTTTAATTTTGCTCCGTTTGCAATTAATAACTTAGCAATATCTGCTCTGTTATAACGTGCAGCAAACATTAATGGTGTTAAGCCAGTTGACTTTTGGTTAACATTTTGTCCACTTTTTATCAAAGCTTTTACAGCTTCGTAATTTCCTTCTCTAATTAATGTACAAAATGGTGATACTTCTGTATACTTAGTTACAGTTACTTTTTCTGGTTTTGGAGTTTCAGTTGCGTTTACAGTTGTAGCGAAAGCTCCTAAAAATAAAGCGATGGTTAAAATGATTTTCTTCATGTTCTAAAAAATTTAAGTTAAAAAGGTATTTGTTTAAAAGACGCCCCCATTTCAAAATTGTTTCAATAAAAACAGCTGTTTAACGTAACAATAACATTTTTAGACTTTTCTTAACAATTCTGAAAACCAGTACTTTACAAAAAGAAACCAATAAAAACATTTAAAATTATATCAGTTTAAAAATCAGATTGTTAAATCTTTAAAAAAAATTTAATAATTTAACAATCAATAACATAAATCAAAAACCATGACTAAAAGACTCCTTTTGCTTTTGGGAATATTCCTTACCATTTTAGTCGGGACTTACTTCAGTTGGAAATTATGTTGCCCTCATAATTTAGAAGAAAATCAATCGACAACAGTAGTAATTGAAACCCCAAAACAAAAATCTCCCACAAGCTATCCTTTTTCTGTAAAAGATAAAACGGGAAACTTTTCATTAACTACTACAGATAACTTTGACTTTGAAAAATCTGCTTATACTTTTTTAAGTCCGGTTACTTCATCGTTAGATGTAGAAATTGAAAAGCTAAAAAACCATCTCAATTCAAATTCGAATAAGACATTATCTATTACAGGATTTTATACTGAAAACGAAGAAAACACATCTGCCTACCCTAACCTTGGGTTTGCTAGAGCTATTTCTGTAAAAAACTATTTAAGCTCAAAAGGCATTCCTTCTAAAACAATAAACACATTCGGAGCGGTTAAAGAAACAATGGTTGCCGATTCGTTAAACGTTTTGTACGGACCTATTGATTTTGCGATTTCAGAGTTTAAAGACAATTCAGAAGAACTTCAAAAACTAGGCAACTTTATTAAAGAACATCCTTTGGTTCTTTATTTTAAAACAGGTGAAACAAAAGTAAACCTAACACCTGAACAACGACAAGAAATAGCAGACATTGCCAACTATTTGGATAAAGTGGAAGGAGCAAGTTGCATAATAACCGGGCATACTGATAATACTGGAGATCCTAATGCTAATATAGCTATCGGTCAAAAAAGAGCCGACTTTGCTAAACAATATTTAGTTAACAACGGAATTCCTGCTGATAAAATTGAAGCATTATCGCAAGGTCAGAATGAACCTATAGCCGATAATTCTACCGAAGAAGGAAAAGCAAAAAATAGAAGAACAATAATAACAATTAAATAAAAATAAATAATTATGGATTGGTGTATCATCATACCTATATTAGTAGGACTTATCTCAGCTTTGTTAGGATACTTATTAGGAAAGCATTTATCGAGCGATTCAGAAGAAAATAGTAATTCTAATAATGGAGAACTCCTTACATTACAAAACAAAATAGCTTCATTAGAAGCAGAATTAGATGCTTGTCAGAAAAGTAAATTAGGACTTACATCAGACCTAAAATTAGCAAGAGAGGCTTCAAAAAACATTGATACTAACTCTAGTGTAGTTAGTTCACTTACTTCTTCTGTAGAAACAGCAGAAACTATTCCTTTTGACGCAGCCGCCGCAAAAGCTGCTTTCGGTAAAAAAATTAAACAAGACGACTTAAAAGTTGTAGAGGGAATCGGACCAAAAATTGAAGGTTTATTCCATAATTTCGGAATTACAACCTGGAAAGCTCTTGGAGAAACCTCTGTTAAAAAATGCCAGGAAGTATTAAACAGTGGTGGTGATAGATATAGAATGCACAAACCTACTACGTGGCCAAAACAAGCTAAACTTGCCGCAGAAGGTAAATGGAAAAAATTAAAAAAATGGCAAGATGAATTAGACGGTGGAAAAGCCTGATAAATTCATAATGCTTAACACATTTAAAACACAAAAAGCTCAGCATACTGCTGAGCTTTTTCAGTTAACAACTTTTACTACTTTACTATAAGAGTATATTGAGGAGTAGGGTTCAATGGACAGAAATACACATATTCCCCTTTTTTTAGTGTTACTTTCTTAGATGAAGAAGTTGTGTTATTCTTAGCTAATGAAGTAACATACGCTTCTTTGATATGATCTTTTTGTTCTGTTTTTCCTTTTGGAGCTAATACAAACCCAACGTCTTTTCCAACATTACTATTTGTAATTTCAAAAACGTAAGTTCCTTCTGATAAGGTTACCGATTTTTGAGTGAACTCTCCTTTGGTTTGTTCTAATGCTACGGTTTTAGCATCTTGAGCATTTGCGTTAAAAGAAAAACTTAAGATTACTACTAAAATTGCTATTACTTTTTTCATGATTGTTTTTGTTCTTTTTTATTTATGATAAGGATTATTATGAATTTACTGCGAACTTCCCTGCCTCAACCGCTGGAAAATCAATTTCAGTTTCTGCGATGTGGTTTACGTAGTTTGTTAAGGTGTTTGAAACCACATTTAATACGATTTCTAAAATATCTCCATCATTATATCCTGCTGCTTTCGCCGCTTGAATTTCCTCTGTTGAAATATTTCCTCTATTTCTTGTAATACTTTGTGCTAATTGTAACCCTGCTTCAACTTTAGCATCTGCAGCACGACCTTGTCTGCTTTCTTCTGTTTGCTCATCTGTTAATCCGTTCATCTTTCCGATGGCTGTGTGAGCAGATAAACAATAATTACAACTATTCTCTTCTGCGATTGCTAGTGCTAATTGCTCTCTAAATTTGTTAGAAAAGTTTCCGCTTGCTGTTAACTCTCCTAATGATAAATAGCTCTGTAAGGTTGCTGGCGAATTACCAAATACTTTTATAAGGTTAGGAATAAATCCTAGTTTGTTTTGAACTGCATCAAATAATTCTTTTGATTTTCCTGTTGTTGTGTCTGGGTTTAATGTTTCGATTCTTGTACTCATTTTTTTAGGTTTTTTAATTATTAATTTCTTGTTTGTTACATAATTCGTTTTGCTCTTCGTATTCTTGGTATCCCCAACAATTCGGGCATTGATATCTTTCTGTATTCATGTTGTTTTTGTTTTAATAGGGTTTCTAAAAACTTTCTGATACAAAGATGCGACGAGAATAGACCTCTAAAAATGGACAAAGGTTCCTAAGAGTTGTACAATTGAGAATTTGAGTAAAAAAGTGGACGGAATGAGGGGTGTTTTATTATTAAAAGAAACAAACTACATCGCTTGAGAATTCATAATGATATAAGTAAAAGCAATAATCACTCCAACGATTAGATATAATATATATCGTATAAAGGCTTGATTAGCTTCTTTTACATGCTTATTTACAACTAATTTTATACCCTTAATTGATAACCAAAAAAACATAAGTGCTACAAAACCCTCTAAACCAAAAGTTACTGAAAACCAAATAATAGATAAAACAAAAAAGATAAGGTTAGGATAATCAAAACTCTTAAAAAACTTAATAATCATAGCCTGGAAAATTGTACACCCATAAACAATAGTAAAACTTTGTAGAACGAAAAGAATACCTAATCCCTCCTAAAGTAAGTTATAGCTATAGCAATTGCTAAAAGTCCTGCAAGAATTAAAGAACCTAGTTTTTCAAAATCGTCAGAAAATCGATCATGACCAGAAGCAATTGAACTAAAAATTAAGATTACAAATAAAAGTCGTAAAGCATTTATGCTTTTTATAAAATCAAAAAATTTCTTTTTATTCATAGCTTTAGGTTTTGATTAATAGGAAATAAATAATACAATTGCAAATGTCATACTTCACTCTGTTCTTTGAGATAAATAATTGATATTAAAACAACAATAGCTCCAGCAATAAAAAAAATGATAATAACCCAAGTATTTACATATGCTTCTCCTTGAGTTATAAAATAAAAATAGAAAAAACAAAATAAATTAAAAGAGTAATTAAATGAATTTATACTCATCTGGACTATTAGACATTTTAGTGTAATAATATCTATCAACGGTAATAATATGTTTTGGAAATTTAATAACGTATTTATTTCCATATGCTTTAATAAGTCTTACTAATATAGGTTTAGCTTTCATAATTATAAATTTTACTTATTTAAGATAGTTTGTAAAATCTAATTATTTAAAAATTTCAGATAAAACTAGATGTAAGTTCAGATAAAAAACAAAAAACGAATGATTAATTAAACAGTAGTTTTTCAATCCTTATCCTTAAAAAGTTATCTCCTCTTACACCAAATATCTTTACACATTTTGGGCATAACAAAGTAAAAACAACCACTAAAAGAATTATGAGAATAAATACATACGATTCCATAATCTAAATATATGAACTAAAATGTGATATGGTATAATACTACATCACAAGGATGATTATTAACAGGAAAATTTATATGTCTGTAAGTAAATGGTTCCCAACAAGTACAGCTTATAAAATCAGGAACAAATTTGTAAATTGGATTTATTGTAAAAATTATAATTAAACAAATTAGGAGTATTCTCATTCCAAGAGATACCTTTCTTAATCCTGTATCTTCAGTATTGATTTGTTCATAGCTGTTTTTCATAAAGTAAAATAAATAAAAACTATTAGCTTAAGAAAATTTAAAATATATAACCAATAGTAAAATAAATATTACAATAACTATCCAACCTCTTCTTGTGCAAAGTAAAAATTCAAAAATAATCTCAAAAATAGTATCCATAAGTAAGAGGTAACAGGTAAATAGTTGAATAGGAGATTAGATTTTAGTTTTCTTCGTTTATATAGGTAATCCCTAAGGTTATTACAACAGCACTTGCTAGATAAATAAAAATAACCGCATAGTTAAATACAAGTATTAATGACGTTATCAATAAAAACATTAAAAACATTCTAAAGTTACTTTTCATCAGTTAAAAATTTTTGAAACTAGAAATGTAATAAAAAACTAGTTAACCAATTACAATTAAACTCAGCCTTTATACTGTTTTTTAAATTGTGCAGGAGAAAATCCCGTTCCTTTGGTAAAAAAGCGAGAGAAATAAGCCGGATCGTTAAAACCTAAATCAAACGCAATTTGTTTTATGGCTTCCGAAGAATACAGCAATTGTCTTTTTGCTTCAGTGATAATTCTGTTTTTAATAAAATCACTAGGCGTTTCAGAACCTATTTTTTGAAAGTGTTTGGTTAATGACTTTGGCGAAATTGCCAATCGATTTGCGTAGTCTGTTACACTGTGTAGTTTCTTAAAGTTTTGTTCAACCAATAAACTAAAATCTTTAAATAATTTAGTTTCCGTGTCTTCTTTAATTTCTGAATGCTCCTTTTTTATTCGAACTGAGTAAATGATAAACTGCTTTAAAAACGATTGTAGCATTTCATACTGAGCTGTTTCTTCTGCATTAAATTCTTCAACTAAATTCTCAAGTATAAAATCTAGTTTACGAATATCTCTTTGAGTGGGAATTACAAAAGGCGTTTCGTATACATTATTAAATAGTAAACCATTACAAGATATTTCGGCATCATGTGTTTGAATACAGTAAAAATCTCTGGTAAAACTTAATTGATAAGCCTCCTTGATTTTTTCGGAATCCACCGTAAAAACCTGACCTGGAGATAGAAAAAACAACACACTTCCGTTAAAAGAATAACTTTTAAAATCGATATTATACGTTCCTTCCCCATCTTTAATCCAAAAAATTTTATAATCATCAATCTGTGTAGGTTTGTTTACCACACAAGCCTTTTCGAATTGCACCAATTGCAAGGAAAACACATCTTGAAAATTATACGTTTTAATATCCTGAATAGCCATAGTTTTGTTAGTTTATCATTTGGTCGTAAAAAAGTAAATTGCTAACAAAAATCATTTAATTACAGTCAAAAAAACTACCTAATCTATTCAAATTTATACGTTTCGAAATCGTTTTATTTATACCGATTCTAAATATTTAATAAAACAAACTTTAATACTTGTAGAAATTCGCCTTAGGTCTTAACTTTGCTTGTAATTATTTATAACCAACAATCAAAATAATGAGCGGATTACTTAAATCTTCTATCGGAAGGAAGTTTGCCATGGCACTTTCGGCACTCTTTCTTATGGTTTTCTTATTACAACACTTTGCAATTAACATCTTATCGGTATTCAGTCCAGATGCATTTAACGAGGCATCTCACTTTATGGGTACTTTTTGGGCTGTTCAATATTTATTACAACCAGTTTTAATTTTTGGGGTAATATTTCACTTTGCAATGGGATTTGTTTTAGAAATAAAAAATAACAGCGCACGTACTGTTAAATACGCAAAAAACAATGGAGGTGCAAACTCTACTTGGATGAGTAGAAACATGATTTACAGTGGATTATTCATTTTAATCTTCTTAATCATTCACATGATTGATTTTTGGGTACATGAAATGAATGTGAAATACGTAGCAGGAGACATGTCTGGTTTAATTGATCCTAGTAATGTAGAAAGTGGTTTCAGATACTTCGAAGAATTACAAGAAAAATTCGTTCCAATTTGGAGAGTAGCGTTATACTGTTTAGGTTTTGTTTTCTTAGCCTTACACTTATTACACGGATTTAATTCTGCATTCCAATCGGTAGGAGCTAACAATAAATACACTAAAGGATTGAAAACTTTTAGTAAAATTTATGCAATTGGTCTTCCTTTAGGATTCATCATCATTGCATTATTTCACCATTTCAATCACCATTAATACAGCATTATCAATATGGCAACTTTAGATTCAAAAATTCCAAAAGGTCCAATTGCTGACAAATGGACTAATCATAAAAATAAAATCAACTTAGTTAACCCAGCTAACAAGCGTTTAATCGATGTTATTGTTGTTGGAACTGGTTTAGCAGGAGGTTCTGCTGCTGCAACTTTAGCTGAGTTAGGATATAACGTAAAAGCGTTTTGTTTTCAAGATTCTCCACGTCGTGCGCACTCGATTGCTGCACAAGGAGGAATTAACGCTGCAAAAAACTATCAAGGAGATGGTGACTCAACCTACAGATTATTCTATGATACTGTAAAAGGAGGAGATTACCGTTCTCGTGAAGCTAACGTGTATCGTTTAGCTGAAGTATCTGCAAATATTATCGACCAATGTGTTGCTCAAGGTGTTCCTTTTGCACGTGATTATGGTGGATTATTAGATAACCGTTCTTTTGGTGGAGTATTGGTATCAAGAACTTTCTACGCAAAAGGACAAACAGGACAGCAATTATTATTAGGAGCGTATTCTGCAATGAACCGTCAAATCGGTCGTGGAAAAATCAAAATGTACAACCGTCACGAAATGTTAGACGTTGTTATTGTTGATGGGAAAGCTCGTGGTATTATTGCTCGTAACTTAGTTACTGGAGAAATTGAGCGTCATTCTGCTCATGCTGTTGTATTAGGAACTGGAGGTTACGGAAACGTATTCTTCTTATCTACTAATGCAATGGGAAGTAACGTAACAGCTGCTTGGAAAGCTCACAAAAAAGGAGCTTACTTCGCAAATCCATGTTACACACAAATTCACCCAACATGTATTCCAGTATCTGGAGACCACCAATCGAAATTAACGTTAATGTCTGAATCATTACGTAACGATGGTCGTATTTGGGTTCCAAAGAAAATGGAAGATGTAAAAGCAATTCGTGAAGGAAAACTAAGACCAACACAAATTGCTGAAGAAGATAGAGATTACTACTTAGAGCGTCGTTACCCTGCATTTGGTAACTTAGTACCTCGTGATGTAGCTTCTCGTGCAGCAAAAGAGCGTTGTGATGCTGGTTTTGGAGTAAACGCAACTGGTGAAGCAGTGTATTTAGATTTTGCTTCAGCTATTCAACGTTACGGAAAAGAGCAAGCAACGGTAAAAGGTTTAGATGTAAACGATGCTGCTTTAGTTAAAAAATTAGGTCAGGAAGTTGTAAAGAATAAGTACGGAAACTTATTCCAAATGTATGAGAAGATTGTGGATGAAAATCCATATGAAACTCCAATGATGATTTACCCTGCGGTTCACTATACAATGGGTGGAATTTGGGTTGATTATAACTTAATGACTACTGTTCCTGGATTATACGCAATTGGAGAAGCGAACTTCTCTGATCACGGAGCGAACCGATTAGGAGCTTCTGCATTAATGCAAGGTTTAGCAGATGGATATTTCGTATTACCTTATACAATTGGTGATTATTTAGCTGATGATATTCGTACAGGACCAATTTCTACAGAATCTCCTGAATTCGTAGAGGCAGAGAAAAATGTTCGTGATTCTATTGATAAGCTAATTAACAACAACGGAACAAAATCTGTTGACTATTTCCACAAACGTTTAGGAAAAATTATGTGGAACAAGTGTGGAATGGCTCGTAACGAACAAGGATTGAGAGAAGCTATCGAAGAAATTTCTGCTTTACGTGCAGAATTCTGGAAAGATGTTAGAGTTCCTGGTGAAGCTAATGAGTTTAATGAAGAATTAGCAAAAGCTGGTCGTGTTGCCGACTTCTTAGAATTAGGAGAGCTTTTTGCTAAGGATGCATTACAAAGAGAAGAATCTGCCGGAGGTCACTTTAGAGAAGAATATCAAACTGAAGAGGGTGAAGCACAACGTAGAAAGGAATTCCAATATGTTTCTGCGTGGGAGTACAAAGGTGAACCAAAAGATGCTGTATTGCATAAAGAAGATTTGGTTTATGAAAATATCGAAGTAAAAGAACGTTCATATAAATAAGGAAAGAATTATGAATTTAACGTTAAAAATTTGGCGTCAAAAGAACGCAAGCGATAAAGGAAAAATGGTTGATTATAAGATCAGTGATGTATCGCCAGATATGTCTTTCCTTGAAATGTTAGATGTTTTAAACACACAATTAATTGAAAGTGGTGATGAGCCTGTAGCTTTCGATCATGATTGTCGTGAAGGTATATGCGGAATGTGTTCTTTATATATTAATGGTGAAGCACACGGACCAGACAGAGGTGTAACTACTTGTCAATTACACATGCGTAAGTTTAAAGATGGTGATACGATTTACATCGAGCCATTCAGAGCGAAAGCATTCCCTGTAATTAAAGATTTAGTAGTAGATAGATCTGCTTTTGATAGAATTCAACATGCAGGAGGATTTATCTCTGTTAACACTTCTGGTAATACACAAGATGCAAATGCTATTCCTATTAATAAGGAAAATGCAGACAAAGCATTTGATGCAGCTACTTGTATTGGATGTGGAGCTTGTGTTGCAACTTGTAAGAATTCATCTGCAATGTTATACGTTTCTGCTAAAGTTTCTCAATTTGCCTTATTACCACAAGGACAAGTAGAAGCTACAGATCGTGTATTAAACATGGTAAAGCAAATGGATGATGAAGGATTTGGTAACTGTACTAACACAGGTGCATGTGAGGTTGAATGTCCTAAAGGAATTTCATTAGAGAACATTGCTCGTATGAATACTGAATTCTTAAAAGCAAGTTTAAAAGGATAAAAACTTATGCTATATACATTAAAAAAGCTCGGAATAATCCGAGCTTTTTTGATTATCGTAAATACACTTACACTTTTCCTTTTTGTGATTTACTTGTAACATACCCCTTAATTTTTATACTCATTCTTTCTCTTTTCGCGTTTGAAAAAATGGTGATGGCTTTTGAAAAGGCTCCTAATCTTTTAGTATCATACGACACAGAAATTTGTCCTTTTTCTCCAGGCATAATTGGTTTTTCAGGTTTTTGAGGAACTGCACAACCACATGAAGATTTAATGTCTTTGATTAGTAATGGCGCATCTCCAATGTTTGTAAATTCAAAGACACGGACTCCATCAGAACTCTGTTCCACTTTTCCATAATTGATTGTTTCTTGCTCAAATTTGAATTCTTGAGCATAACTTGTTAATACTCCTACAAATAATAATACTAGTAATGTAACTTGTGATTTCATATCCTTTAATTTTAAATTATAAACTCTTATGTATTTCTTCAATTAGTTCTTTAGCTTTTTTATTCTTAGAATTTAAACTGAGTGACTTGTATAATAGTTCTAAAGCTTCTTTGTATCTCTTTTGCTCGTAATACAGTGTTCCCAAGCTACTATAGGTAGCATAATTATTCGGATATAACTTCGTGTTCAATTTGAAAATATATTCGGCTTTATCGAACTCTTTTGCTCTTAATTTTACAAAACCATACGTATTCAATTCTTTTGCTCCTTCAGTTATTTCTGGTAGGTAAGCAATTAATTGATCTTCCATTTTTTGTACACTATCTATTGGGTTCTGAAGAAGCTTCTCTAAAAAAGTAACTGCAGCATATTTCGGAGTATACTTTTCAGTATTTACTATTTTTAATAAATCACGTTCAAAGGTTTCTTTTGGATATTCTACAATTCTGTTGACTTCGTTACCTTCTTTATAAAGAATGAATGTAGGAACACGATGAATATTTAATCCTTTTTCTTCTCCATTTGGCGATTGTTTATAGGCTTCCTTTTTTACATCTACAGCAATAACCTCTAAATTCTCCATCGGAAATTTTGCTTCTTCTAAAACTTTATAAAATATAGGAACGTTTCGTTTGCTATCTCCACACCAAGAACCAAAGAATACTTTTATCTTATACTCTTTAAGTTTCTCTTTTAACAGTTTACTAATCTTATTATTCGTTATGTATTCATCATAGTTATACTCAAACCAAGAAAAGTCTTTCTTATTAAACCCTTCTTTAGTTACCTTACCTAATAGCATATTCTGTCCATTTTCATCAGAAATAATGGTGTTAATTTGAGCATTACAAATTGGACTAAAACAGTATAAAAGTATTATCAATAAAAAACGTATCATAAGTATCTTATTATTAGTTGATGATTCGAAAGTACACTGTAAATAGTAGGTGGAAAAAATATCTTTACATGCTACTTTGAAAAAAGTACCAATGGATTATTATGAAGTTACTTGTGTAGTTGGTAAGCTTATCTAGGTATTTCGTACTTTGCTTTAGTATCCAAAACTAATAATTATGTATTTTCATGTGCTATAATGGAATTTATTAAAAAACATATTTCACAAATTTTAGTACACCTTTTATTTTGGTTACTATTTACGTTTGTATCGCTATTCGTTTTTTCGGAATATTATTGGTCTGAAAATCCTTTTTTACAATACCTTTCTATTTTAGTGATTATTGTTTACACTAATAACTTTATCATTCTACCTTTTTTTGTAAAACGTAGGCAATATGTTTTATATGCTGTACTATTCATTTTAATTTCATTTTTGGCTACTCAGTTATATTGTAATGTATTTACAAAATGTGGCTGCTCTTTTATGAAATGTTTGAGCGATTATTTATGGCAAACTATTGTTCCTTTGATTTTTTTCTCATTTATATGGATGCTTTTTAAGTATTTAGAACGAGAAGAAGAAATCGAAAACGCTCTTAAAGAACGCTCAGAATTAGAATTGAAATTTCTTAAATCTCAAATTAATCCACATGTATTGTTTAATAATTTAAATACTGTTTATTCGTATTCTATTGAAAAACCTGAGCAAACTCCTGATCTAATTTTAAAACTTTCAGATAATCTTAAGCATGTATTATATGAAAGTACAGAAGATTACATATCGTTAGAAAAGGAAATACAGTACATTGATAATTATATTGACTTTCAGAAAATAAGAACTCAAGGAATAAAAGAAGTTTTATATGATACTTCTATAGATTCATTTGAGCATAAAATTGCGCCGCTTTTATTAATTACCATTATTGAAAACGCATTTAAACATAGTCCACCTAATAGTAAGATAAAAATTAAGATTAGTGTTTCTGGAGATGTTTTAGAATGTTTTATTCAAAATGAAATTTCATCCACAAGTAAAGAAAACGATTATGAGTCTATCGGTCTTTCAAATTTGAAAAAGAGGTTAGAACTTTTATATTATGATAACTATCTATTGAATGTTCTTGAAAAGAATACTTTTACTGTGACATTACGTTTAAATTTAATCTAATGAATTGTATCATACTTGAAGATGAAATACCAGCACAAAATCTTTTGAAGATATTCATTAGTAAAGTTCCAACCCTACAATTAGTTGGAACTTTTCAAACAGCTAATGACGCGAAGGAGTATTTAAATGAACATACTGTGGATTTTATTTTCTTAGATATTAATCTTCCAGATATCTTAGGAATTGATTTTATTAAAACGGTAAAGAATCCTCCACAAGTTATTATAACTACAGCTTATCCAAAATTTGCCGTTGAGAGTTTTGAACTTGATACCATTGTAGATTATTTGGTAAAACCTTTTTCTTTTGATCGATTTTTGAAAGCTATTCAAAAAGTTGAAAAAGCAATAAGTATTACACAAGCGAAAAGCTCAAACAATATTTTTTTGAATATTGATAAAACATTACATAAAGTAAATTTAGATGACGTACTTTATATTGAGTCTGATCGTAATTACTTAACGTTTGTTACCAAGCACAAAAAATATGTTTTTATAGACTCCTTAAAAAATTGGAGTACCAAACTAACAGAAAACTTCATTCAGGTTCATAAATCGTATATCATTAATGTACATCAGATTGATAAGCTCGCCGGAAATGATATATATATAGGTATAAATAAGATTCCCATTGGGAGAACTTTTAAACAGGAATTTATCAAAAAATTCAATCCCAAAAACAATCAATAATTTCTTCATTAAAACCAAAATCTGACGTCCATTTTTTTGGCAATTCTAACCTTATATTAACTGCATTTTTTGAATTTTTCACATTTTTTATATTGAACATATGATATTAAAAAGGCTTTTGTGGTTATTTTTAGTATTTTATTATTAATATAAACGTGTTTTTATTGATAAAAATTCAATGTTTATGAATTGTAAACTTTTAGAGAACTTTAACAAAAAACATCAAAAATGAGACGATTTATTAACATTTTTAATAGTCAATAATAAGGTAGTTGGTGGTACTTTTGGCATGTAATTAATAAACAAAAAAACAAACCCAAAACAATAAAATACCATTAAGATGAAAAAGTTATTTTTATTATTAGCAATCACAGTAAGCACTACAATATTTGCTAACAACTCAAGACCAGCTGAAGTAGTTAAGTCTGAGATCAGAACTGAAATTATTAAATTATTAGGAAAGGCTAATTTTCAATTTAATCAAGAGTTAACAGCTGAAGTTGAATTTATGATTAACAGTAAAGGTGAAGTTATCGTATTAACTGTTAACACTGAAAATTCAGATGTAGAAACATTTGTAAAGAATAAATTAAACTATCGTTCAATTACTAACAAGTTTATCGTTAAAGGAAAAGTTTACAAAATGCCTTTAAAATTAGTTAGAGCTTAATAGTTTACACTTAACAAATATATATTGAAAAACCATCATAGATTATGATGGTTTTTTTTCGTTTATTCCCCAGTTTATATCGCTTATTCTCTAATGTTAGCGTTTATGGTATTTGCAAAATAAGTCGGCTGTAAACTATAGTACTTTTGGACCGGTTTAGTAAACCTTTTTTTCGGGGGAATGAAGTGGTTTTGTCTAACCAAAATACAAAAGCTGAGTAAATTTACTCAGCTTTTACTTTATCGTGTACTTTAGTTGATATATTATCGTTCCACAATGTTAGTATATCAGTTGCTACACTTGCGCCACTTCCTGCAGCAATAGCAAATTGACTTCTCCATCCAGCAATTGTTCCACAACAATACAAGCCTTCTTTAATCAAATGATTAAAATTACGAAGCTGTATCCTATCTTTCATTGGATTTGCTCTCGAATGTCTTTCTATATATTGTTCTAATCCAGCAATAGTAAACGGTTTTGAGTAGTTAAGTGCAATAACAACATTTTTTGTTGTGTATTCATTTTTGTTGGTTATCACCTTATATCCTAATTCATCATCTAGAACAGCTGTTACTTTTTCATTATCAATTTGATGTACATGCGAATATACATCTGTTAACTGCTGTTTTCCTTCAGATAAAATATCTTTACCTAAAGTTCCTGCCGGTAAACCAAGTACATTATTGAACAATGCATCTTGTAAATGCGAAGCTCTTTGATGCATAATGATTCCAACAGTTTTATCTTGAGCATAGGGTTTGTCTTTTGCAGAACCTAATACCAAAGCACATTGCATACCTGCAACACCTCCCCCAACAATCAATGTATCAAATACCATTACGCTAATAACATTTTAATATTTGCAGCAAATAATTTAACAGCAATTGCAAGAAGTACTACTCCAAAAACTTTTCTAATGATAGCAATTCCGTTTTTTCCAATCATCTTTTCGATTTTTGATGATGTTTTTAAAACAATATATATTACTATAACATTTAAAAGAACTGCTATAATAATATTCATCAAATCAAACTCAGCTCTTAATGATAACAACGTTGTTAAACTACCTGGACCAGCAATTAAAGGAAAAGCTAAAGGGAAAACAGTAGCGTTTAATGCTTGATCTTCGTCTTCTTTATACAACGTAATTCCTAAAATCATTTCGAGTGCAATAAAAAAGAGAATAAAAGAACCTGCAACTGCGAAAGAGTTTACGTCAATTCCAATAATGTTTAATAAACGCTGACCAACAAAGAGAAACAAAATCATAATAAAACCAGCAATAACTGAAGCTTTTTCTGATTGAATATGACCAACTTTATTTCGTAAGTCAATAACAATAGGAATATTTCCCACAATATCAATTACTGCAAAAAGCACCATAAAAGCAGTGAATATTTCATTAAAATTAAGATTCATCTCTAGTTAATTTTTGAATTAATACTTAGCAAAAGTATAGTTAATTAAACTAAATGTAATAAAAATAACTTTATTTTTGCATCATGTTTCAATTAGGAAAAACAATCGTTTCAGAAGATATCATCGAAAAAGAGTTTGTGTGTAATTTATCTGCATGCAAAGGAATTTGTTGTGTAGAAGGAGAAGCTGGTGCTCCTTTAGAAAAAGAGGAAACCAAAATTTTAGAAGAAATATATCCTAAAATAAAGCCTTTTTTAAGAGAAGAAGGAATTAAATCTATAGAAGCCAATGGTACTTGGATTACAAGTGATTTTGGTGAACTAGAAACTCCTTTAGTAAACCACGCTGAATGTGCTTATGTTATCTTTAATGAAAAAGGAACTGCGCTTTGTGCTATTGAAGAAGCTTATAATAAAGGAATTGTAGACTGGAAAAAACCAGTCTCTTGTCACTTATATCCTGTGAGAGTTAAAGACTATTCTGAGTTTTCTGCTGTAAATTATCACAAATGGGATATTTGTGATGATGCTTGTACGTTAGGTGCAGAATTACAGGTGCCTGTTTACAAATTTGTAAAAGAAGCGTTGATACGAAAGTTTGGTGAAAACTGGTATATGGAATTGGAAAAATTAGCGCAAGAGCGTACATAATTTTTTAAATAACATTTCCCGAAATCTTCTTGTGTAAACGAATTGCATAACCATCTGAAAGACTTGCTACATAGCTACATGTTTGTAAAATTCTTTCGTATAGATCTTCTTTTAATGTTCTATATTCTTCTGGTAATAAGTTTAAAACCAATCTATCAAAATTTGATTGATTTCCATAAAACTTGTTATTCAAAGCAGTAACAAACACATCTAATAAATCAGCGATAATTTTATATCCAGCCACTTCTTTTTCAATCACATCATTGCTTCGATATATTTTTTCAATACTTATTTTAATGATGTCGTTCATTTGAGCTTCGTACTTACACTTATCTAACAACGATTTGTTAAATCTTCCTTTTAAAATATCTTCTTCATTAGCTATGAAAATTTCTACAGCCTCGTTAATTAGTACCCCAATTGCCAATGCTCTTAAATAACTTATTCTATCTTTTTTATGTTTTAGTGAATGATATTTTTTGATGTCAATAGTATCTTTTACTAATTTAATCATATACTCCAACGCATATTCTTCATCTATTAGACCAAGATTAATACCATCTTCAAAATCAATAATTGTATAACAAATATCGTCTGCTGCTTCTACTAAATACGCTAACGGATGTCGGAAATAAGCAATACTATCCGATTCCTTTTGAATCATTCCTAAGTCTTCCACAACATCCAGAAACGTTTCTTTTTCAGATTGAAAAAAACCGTACTTCTTATCAGAAATATGCGCTGTCGGTTTTTTAGGTAAGCTCTCTTTAGGGTATTTTATAAAGGCTCCTAAAGTAGCATATGATAAACGTAAACCTCCAGGTGTTCCTTCTTTACTTTCGGTAACGATTTTTAAACCGTTAGCGTTTCCTTCAAAATCTACTAAATCCTGATACTGTTTATCAGTAAGTTGCTCTTTATACTTAACACCTCTTCCTGTTTTAAAATACTCTCCAATAGCTTTTTCTCCGGAATGTCCAAAAGGTGGATTACCTATATCATGCATTAAACATGCTGCTGCTACAATTGCTCCAAAATCATTAAAGGTATATCCTAAGTTTTTTAGCTCTGGATGACGGTCTAAAAGCACTTTACCGACTCTTCTTCCTAAGGTTCTTCCAACAACAGATACTTCTAAACTATGTGTTAAACGTGTGTGTACAAAATCAGTTTTTGACAATGGAATGACCTGAGTTTTATCTTGTAGACTTCTAAACGCTGATGAAAAAATTATACGGTCAAAATCAACCTCAAATCCTAATCGTGTTTCGTCTTGTGTTGCTCTAGTTCTTTTTTGTGTATCTCCAAATCTCTTTAATGAAAGCAGTTGTTCCCAGTTCATTCTCTAATTTTGTACTTAAAATCAATAAAGAGCAAAGTTATTTAATCTTTTTATTTATTGTCTTATGTTTTAAAAGAATAAAGCACTAACTTTATAGTGTTAATTGCTATTTTAACTATTTGATTTTTAATGTTAAAATAGTAGTTTTGTACTAATGAAATTGAGAAACTAAAAAAATTGTCTATATTTTGTATAACAAGATTAATGAACGTATGGGGACAGCAAGTTCAGTAGCTAACGAGTTAATAAAACTTTCAAACGAACAAAGTGCAGAAATTACTAACATGAAGTTAGCTAAACTTATGTACATTGCTCAGGGGCTTTCTTTGGCTTTGTTAGAAAGACCCCTTTTTGAAGATGATAAAATTGAAGCCTGGAAATACGGTCCTGTTGTGCCTAGTATTTATCATGAATTCAAACATTTTAAATCTGACCCTATCACTGCTAAATCTGTAACTCTAGATAGTAATTGGGCACATTCTTCTGAACCAGAATTAACTTCTGATGATGATAAAAAAATTGTTCAATTAACTTGGAACTTATACAAAGATAGCTCTGCCGAAGATTTGGTTGTTTCTACTCACAGGCCAGGAACTCCATGGAGTTTAGCTTATACTCAAGGTAAAAATAGTGTTATCGATAATAGAGTTATCAAAAAATACTACGATAAGTTTATAACTAGCTTAAAACAATACTTACAAAGTGCTTAATTCAGATTTAGACGATTTACTTAAAAAGTCTGGTGATTCTGATATAGATGCGAATGAGATTGATTTAAACATTAATCTTACTCAACAGGAAATTTCAGATAGAATTCAAGACAGAGAAGAACGCAAAAAATATGCCTACAGAACGTTTATCTTTTTGAGTAGTTTTACGGGATTTATTATTCTAATTATTATTGGAGCTGGATTTTCTGAAGCAATTAATTTTAAGTTAGATAATACGGTACTTATTTCATTGATTACCTCTTCTTTAGCTAGTATTGTTGGTATTTTTATTTTAGTAATGCGTTATTTATTTAGATAGTTAATCTAAACGATTTTATTCGCCATATTTAACAAAGTATAAACAAAAAAGAGAAGCCTTTCGACCTCTCTTTTCTTCCCTTTTAATTTAACTCTAATTAAGAACCACACATTAAACAGTCATCTGGTCCTGAATTTTTAGAAGCTTCAACCATTGCCTTAAATTCTTCTGGGCTCATTGGTTTGTCTTCTTCTTTTGTATCTTTTGATAATGTAAACTGAATTGCATTTACAGCAGATTTTGTACGTAAGTAATACATTCCTGTTTTTAAACCACTCTTCCATGCATAGAAGTGCATGGACGTTAATTTCGCAAAATCAGGATCTTTCATAAATAAGTTTAACGATTGAGATTGGTCGATAAAATATCCTCTATGGCGTGCCATATCGATAATATCTTTCATACTCATTTCCCAAACTGTTTTGTATAACTCTTTTAAATCTTGAGGAATAACATCGATATGTTGGATAGATCCGTTTGCACGCATAATATCTTCTTTCATATCGTTATTCCATAAACCTAACTCAACTAAGTCTTCTAATAAGTGCTTGTTTACAACGATAAACTCACCCGATAATACTCTACGCGTATAGATGTTAGATGTATATGGCTCAAACGCTTCGTTGTTTCCTAAAATTTGAGATGTAGAAGCAGTTGGCATTGGTGCTACTAATAATGAATTTCTAACTCCATGCTTCATCACTTCTTTACGTAACGCATCCCAATCCCAACGTCCGCTTAACTCATCATCTTTAATTCCCCACATATTGTGTTGGAATTCTCCTTGTGACATTGGCGAACCTTCATATGTTGAATACGTTCCTTTTGCTTTTGCCATTTCCATAGAAGAAGTTACAGATGCGAAATATAATGTTTCGAAAATCTCTTGATTTAACTTCTTAGCCTCTTCACTAGTAAAAGGTAAACGTAACATGATAAAAGCATCCGCTAATCCTTGAATTCCTAATCCAACTGGACGGTGACGCATGTTAGAGTTTTCAGCCTCTTTAACAGGATAGTAATTTCTATCAATTACAGTGTCTAAGTTTCTGATAACCTTCTTTGTTACCTTAAATAACTTTTGGTGATCGAAAAATTTATTTCCGCTTTTATCTTCTGAAACAAACATTGGAATAGCAATAGACGCTAAGTTACAAACTGCAACTTCATCATCTGCTGTGTACTCCATAATCTCAGTACATAAATTTGAAGAACGAATAGTTCCTAAATTCTTTTGGTTTGATTTACGGTTTGCAGCATCTTTATATAACATGTACGGAGTACCTGTTTCAATTTGAGATTCTAAGATTTTCTCCCATAAATCACGAGCCTTGATCGTTTTTCTACCTTTACCAGCTTGCTCATAACTTGTGTATAAACGCTCAAATTCTTCACCATACGTGTCGTATAAATGAGGACACTCGTGAGGACACATTAATGTCCAATTTCCATCTTCTTGAACACGTTTCATGAATAAATCAGAAATCCACATTGCATAGAATAAATCACGTGCGCGCATTTCTTCTTTACCGTGGTTTTTCTTTAAATCAAGAAAATCAAAAATATCTGCATGCCAAGGCTCTAAATACATTGCAAAAGAACCTTTACGTTTTCCTCCTCCTTGATCTACATAACGAGCAGTATCATTAAATACACGTAACATAGGAACAATTCCGTTAGAGGTTCCATTGGTTCCTGCTATATAACTTCCTGTAGCGCGGATATTATGAATAGATAAACCGATTCCTCCTGCTGATTGAGAGATTTTAGCTGTTTGTTTTAATGTATTATAGATTCCATCAATACTATCATCTTGCATTTGTAATAAGAAACATGACGACATTTGAGGCTTTGGGGTACCTGCATTAAATAAAGTTGGTGTAGCATGAGTAAAGTATTTCTTACTCATTAATTCATATGTAGCAACTGCTTCGTCAATATCTTCTTTGTGAATACCTATAGCAACACGCATTAACATTTGTTGAGGTCTTTCAGCAATTTGACCATTAATTTTCAACAAATAAGAACGCTCTAAAGTTTTAAAACCAAAATAATCATAATTAAAATCTCTACTGTATATAATAGTAGAATCTAACTTTTCAGCATTCTCCATGATGATTTCATAAACATCATCTGCAAGTAATGGTGCTTTTTTTCCAGTACGTGGATTTACGTATTCATACAAATCAGTCATTGTTTCTGTGAACGACTTCTTCGTGTTTTTATGTAAGTTGGAAACGGCAATTCTTGCTGCTAACTTAGCATAGTCAGGATGTGCAGTTGTCATTGTTGCAGCAACCTCAGCAGCTAAATTATCTAGTTCTGAAGTAGTTACTCCATCATACAATCCTTCAATAACACGCATTGCAACTTTAACTGGATCAACTATATCGTTTAATCCGTAACACATCTTTTTAACTCTCTCTGTGATCTTATCGAACATCACAGGTTCTTGTCTCCCATCTCTTTTTACTACATACATATGAATTTTGGTTTTATATAGGTTAGCCCTAAGGGAAAAACTCCCTCAAGATTTTAATTATTTTAGTTGATTATTTTATATGTTTAATAGGCCTTAAAAATCAGCATCAAAACTGATAGAACCTGTTCCCCCAGATTTAACTCCTGCCTTTTGATACTCAGAAACTCTCTTTTCGAAGAAATTAGTTTTTCCTTCTAAAGAAATCATTTCCATAAAATCAAAAGGATTCGTAGCGTTGTATTCTTTTTCACAACCAAATTCTAATAACAATCTATCTGTTACAAACTCTAAATATTGCGTCATTAGTTTTGCGTTCATACCAATTAAACTAACTGGTAATGATTCGGTAATAAACTCGCGCTCAATATCTAAAGCAGAAATAATAATTTCTTTAATCCTTTCTTTAGAAACTTTATTTATTAGGTGATTATTGTGTAAGTGTACAGCAAAATCACAGTGCATTCCTTCATCTCTAGAAATTAACTCATTAGAGAATGTTAATCCTGGTAATAAACCTCTCTTCTTTAACCAGAAAATAGAACAAAAAGATCCTGAGAAGAAAATTCCTTCTACTGCTGCAAACGCAATTAATCGTTCTGCAAATGAATCAGATTCAATCCATTTTAAAGCCCAATCTGCTTTCTTCTTAATTGCAGGAAAAACCTCTATTGCTTTAAAAAGCTTATTCTTCTCTTCGTCATTTTTAATATATGTATCAATTAATAACGAATACGTTTCAGAGTGAATGTTTTCCATCATGATTTGGAAACCATAAAAGAATTTTGCCTCACTATATTGAACTTCATTTACAAAGTTCTCAGCTAAATTTTCATTAACAATTCCATCAGAAGCAGCAAAAAATGCTAATATATGTTTGATGAAATATCGCTCATCATCAGAAAGCTTATTATTCCAATCATCTAAGTCTTGGTGTAAATCTATTTCCTCAGCTGTCCAAAAACATGCTTGTTGTTTTTTATACCATTCCCATAAGTCATCATGTTGAATTGGAAAAATAACAAATCTGTCCTTGTTTTCTTGTAAAATAGGTTCTATAGTAGCCATTCTGATAATTTAAATTTCGTGTTTTTTTTTCTCTTATGGGGGAAGTACAAAGATTGGAAATTTTATGTCTAAAATAAAGGTTTACTTTTCCACAAACTCCTTGAAGTTTTTAACAAAAACATAAAAACCGTGAAATTTTAACACAAAAAACAAAAGACTTTATTTATTTGTTTTTCAATAACTTAAATACACTAATTTTTCTCTACTAGTGAATTTTACTAGGATTCTAGAAAGCAAGAAAAGAGGGTGAAAAAAGAATACAAAAACAATA
Organism: Tenacibaculum skagerrakense; assembly: GCF_004345825.1. GTDB lineage: Bacteria > Bacteroidota > Bacteroidia > Flavobacteriales > Flavobacteriaceae > Polaribacter > Polaribacter skagerrakensis. The sequence continues at coordinate 182,712 of NZ_SLXM01000001.1, read as the reverse complement.
TTCTTAAAAAAGAAAAACGACGTCTGAGTAACGTCGTTTTTGATTCCATAATTCGAATAATCCCCAATATTACGATTTATGATTGTGTAAATGTTGAATACATAAAAGTACGCGGCAAATATATATACATCTTAAAATACCTCAACTACATTTTGTATAAATGGTTTGGTTTTTTGTGTGTTTGGTAAACAATTATTAAATAAACCGCATCTATTTGCTTATTTTATTATTAATTCTACACCAATTAGGCTTATTTAGCCACTTTCAACACGTCTGCTATGATCTGTTCTATTTGACTTTTTGGTAGTGCTCCATGTGCCATTTGTGGATCTTCTCCTACTGGACAAAATAACATAGAAGGTATACTTCTAATTCCAAATACAGCCGAAAGTTCTTGTTCTGCTTCTGTATCTACCTTGTATATTTTAACCTTTCCCTTATATTCTTCACTCAACTGATCTAGCACCGGAGCTAACATTTTACATGGCCCACACCAATCTGCATAAAAATCTATCAGAACTGGTACATCACTTTTGAAGTTCCATTCCTTATTATTTTCATAATCAAATATTTTTTCTAGAAAGTCGCTTTTCGTTAATAATTCTGTCATTGGTTTATTATGTTTTTAGTTTATTAGACGTTGAATTTATACAACATTACAAATCTATTGTTTTATGTTAAAATCATCTTAAATTGTAACATTTCTCTGTTTTTTTAATCTAATTTTGAAAAGATTAACACAAACAATTATGAAAAAATTAATCTTATCTGCATTTACAATACTGCTTTTTGCGGCATGTAAAAACGAATCTCCTAAAAATAATATTGAATTGAACTATCCAGAAACAACAAAACAACCTGTTGTAGACAACTATTTTGATACTGAAGTAACCGATAATTATAGATGGTTAGAAGATGATAGAAGCAAAGAAACTGAAAATTGGGTAAAAGCCGAAAATGAAGTTACTTTTAATTATCTAGATAAAATTCCTTATCGAGCTCAATTAAAAGAAAGATTATCGGAGCTTTGGAATTATGAAAAAGTCGGAGTTCCTTTTGAAGAAGGTGATTATACTTATTTCTACAAAAATAACGGATTGCAAAATCATTATGTTTTATATAGAAAGGGTAAAGAAAAAGAAGAAGAAGTTTTCTTAGATCCGAATACATTTGCTGAGGATGGAACTACCTCAATGAGTAGTGTTAGTTTTTCTAAAGATGGTAAAACTGTTGCTTATGCAATTTCTGAAGGAGGAAGCGATTGGAGAAAAATAATTGTCATGGATGTTGAGTCTAAAGAAATCAAAGAAGACACTTTAGTAGATGTTAAGTTTTCAGGAATTTCTTGGAAAGGAAACGAAGGTTTTTACTACTCTAGTTACGATAAACCTAAAGGAAGTGAGCTTTCAGCAAAAACAGATCAACATAAATTATATTACCACAAACTAGGAACATCACAAAAAACAGATGAGGTAATTTTTGGCGCAACTCCTGAAGAGAAACATCGATATGTAGGTGGTTATTTAACTGATGATGATAGGTATTTAGTAGTAACAGCTTCAACCTCAACTTCAGGTAATAAATTATTTATTAAAGACCTATCACAACCTAACAGCTCTTTTGTAACTGTTGTTGGTAATTTTGATAGTGATACTTATGTTGCCGACAACAAGGGCACAAAGTTGTACTTAGTAACCAACTTAAATGCGCCTAATCAAAAAATTGTAACTGTTGATGCTTCAAACCCTACTCCAGAAAACTGGAAAGATTTTATTCCTGAGACTGAAAATGTGTTAAGTCCTTCTAAAGGTGCCGGATATTTCTTTGCTGAATACATGGTTGATGCGGTTTCTAAAGTTTTTCAATATGACTATGATGGAAACTTAATTAGAGAAATTGATTTGCCTGGTGTTGGATCTGTTAGTGGTTTTGGTGGTAAAAAAGAAGCTGAAGAATTGTATTTTTCTTTTACCAATTACAACACTCCAAGTTCTTCATATATTTTCAACCCAAAAGAAGGTACTTATAAATTATATTGGAAACCTAATATTTCTTTCAATGCTGATGACTATGAAAGTAAACAAGTATTTTATAATTCAAAAGATGGAACAAAAGTTCCAATGATTATTACTTACAGAAAAGGATTAGAGTTAAATGGTAAAAACCCAACAATATTATATGGTTATGGTGGGTTTAATATTAGTTTAACTCCGAATTTTAGTATTGCTAACGCTGTTTGGATGGAACAAGGTGGTGTTTATGCTGTTCCTAACTTACGTGGTGGTGGTGAGTACGGTAAAAAATGGCACGTTGCAGGAACAAAAATGCAAAAGCAAAATGTATTTGATGATTTCATTGCTGCAGCAGAATATTTAATCAATAACAAGTATACTTCTTCTGACTTTTTAGCAATCCGTGGTGGATCTAATGGTGGATTATTAGTTGGTGCAACAATGACACAGCGTCCAGATTTAATGAAAGTAGCATTACCTGCTGTGGGGGTTTTAGACATGTTACGCTATCATACTTTTACTGCTGGTGCAGGTTGGGCTTATGATTATGGTACCGCTGAGGATAACAAAGAAATGTTCGAATATTTAAAAGGATATTCTCCTGTACACAATGTTAAAAAAGGAGTAGAATATCCTGCTACAATGGTAACTACAGGAGATCATGATGATCGTGTGGTTCCTGCACACAGTTTTAAATTTGCTGCCGAACTACAAGATAAACAACAAGGAAATAATCCTGTATTAATTAGAATTGAAACAAATGCTGGTCACGGAGCAGGTACGCCTGTTGCTAAAACCATAGAACAATATGCCGATATTTTCGGATTTACTTTATATAACATGGGGTTTGAAAATTTACCAAATCCTAAAACTGAAAAAATTAAGCCTTAATAAATTAATTCAACATGATCACACTTAGAAAAGCGCTGGTTTATAGTGCTGTAGCCTCAATTGGAATGATGGCCTGTAAAACAGAAAAAGCAGAAACCGCGGAAAAAATCCCTGGAATTGTTTTAGAAAACATGGATACATCTGTAAAACCTTCAGATGATTTCTTTAGATATGTAAACGGAAGCTGGTTAGATAAAACCGAAATCCCTGCTGACAGGACAAGTTGGGGAGGATTTGGAGAACTACGTAAAAAAACCGATGCAGACGTATTAGCTATTTTAAATGAAGCTATTGAGCAAGGTAATTTTCCAAAAATTAAAGATACTCAAGGAAACGAAATTGATAGCGACCAACAAAAAGCAGTAAACTACTACGAAAGTATTATGGATACTGTTACACGTAATCAACAAGGTGTTGAACCATTAAAACCTTTTTTAGCTAAGATTGATGAAATCAAAACTAAAAAAGATGTAGAGGATTATATTACCAATATGGCTCCTTACGGTGGTGGTGCTTTTTATGGTTTTGGCGTTTTTAATGATTTAAAAGATAGTAAAATAAATGCTGGTTATTTAGGTGCTGAAGGTTTAGGATTATCTAGAGATTATTATGTTGATGAAGACGAAGACACAAAAGAAAAGTTAAAAAAATACGAAGCTTTTGTAGCTAAAATGTTCCAAAAACTAGGAGAAGATGAAGCTACTGCAACTAAGAATGCTGCTACTGTAGTTTCTCTTGAAAGTAGCTTAGCAAAACCTATGATGACAAAAGAAGACAGACGTGATACAAGAAAAATGTACAATCCAATGTCTATTGAGGAATTACAATCTTTAGCTCCTGCTATCGACTGGAATGCGCATTTAAAAGGAATTGGCGTAGAAAGTTTAGATAAAATCATCGTTACAGATCCAAACTACTTTAAAGCATTTAATGATATTTTCACAGAGCGCCCTGTAGAAGATATGAAAACACTTTTACGTTGGAATGCTATTAATGGTGCTGCTGGGTTATTATCTACAGATTTAGAAACTGCTAACTGGGAGTTTTACAGTAGAGATTTAAGAGGAGCAAAAGAGCAAAGACCTCGTAATGAAAGAGCTTTAGCATCTGTAAACGGTTCTATTGGTGAAGCTATCGGAAAATTATATGTAGATAAAAAATTCCCGCCTGAAGCGAAGCAAAAAGCTAGAGAAATGATTGATAATGTGCTTTTAGGATTTGAAAAGCGTATTAAAGGTTTAACATGGATGAGCGATTCTACAAAGCAAAAAGCTTTAGAAAAATTAAGCAAATTAACCGTTAAAATTGCATACCCTGATAAATGGAAAGATTACTCTGCTTTACAAGTAAAAGGAGTAAAAGAAGGAGGTAGTTATTTTGAAAATGCAATTAATGTTGCTAAATGGAACTACGATAAAAACATATCTGATTTAGGAAAACCTGTTGATAGAACTGAGTGGGGAATGTCTCCACAAACTGTAAATGCATACTTTAATCCTGTAAACAACGAGATTGTTTTCCCTGCGGCTATTTTACAACCTCCTTTCTATAACTATCAAGCAGATGAAGCTGTTAATTATGGTGGTATTGGAGCTGTAATTGGACACGAAATTTCTCATAGTTTTGACGATTCTGGTGCTCGTTTTGATGGAGATGGAAACTTAAACAACTGGTGGTCTGAAGAAGATGCTGCAAAATTTGCTGCTGAAGGAAAAGCTTTAATTAGCCAGTACGATAATTTAGTTGCTATTGATGATGTTCATGTAAACGGAACTTTCACATTAGGTGAAAATATTGGTGATTTAGGTGGTGTAAACGCTGCTTACGAAGGATTACAAATTTTCTTAGAGAAAAATGGTCGTCCTGAGAAAATCGATGGATTTACCCCAGAACAACGTTTCTTCCTTTCTTGGGGAACAATCTGGAGAACTAAAGCACGTCCTGAAGCAATTAAAAATCAAATTAAAACAGACCCTCACTCTCCAGGAAACTTTAGAGCTTATGTACCTTTAAGAAATGTAGATGCTTTTTATGAAGCTTTCGATATTAAAGAAGGAGATAACATGTATTTAAAACCAGAAGACAGAGTTAAAATCTGGTAATACATTTCAAACAATATTTTTAGAATAGCCGATACGTAAGTGTCGGTTATTCTTATTTTTGCACCTATGCTACAAGTAAACGACATTTCTTTTTCTTATACTAAGAACAAACCAACACTTAATAATATAAGTCTTTCGTTAAAAGCGGGAGAGCATTTGAGTGTAATGGGAGAAAGTGGTTGCGGGAAATCTACCTTATTAAAAATAATCTATGGTTTACTCGATGTAAATGAAGGCTCTTTATTTTGGAACAACCATCAAATTTTAGGACCAGAATATCACTTAGTTCCTGGAATGGAATTTTTTAAATACGTTCCTCAAAATTTTGAACTAATGCCTTTTACCACTGTTGCGGAAAACATTTCAAAACATCTTTCTCGTTTTTTTCCTGAGGAAGCTAAACAAAGAACTCAAGAATTACTTGAAGTTATTGAAATGGAAAGGTTTGCCAAAGTAAAAGTCAAAACCTTGAGTGGGGGACAACAACAACGTGTTGCCATTGCTAGAGCTTTAGCCAAAGAACCAGAGTTATTGTTGCTAGATGAACCTTTCAGTCAGATTGATAACTTTAAAAAAAACACCTTAAGAAGAAAGTTATTTCAATATCTTAAGAATAAAAATATTGCTTGTATTGTTGCGACTCATGATGGGAGCGATGCACTTTCCTTCTCAGATCAATTAATTGTGATTAAAGATCATTCAATACTTGCACAAGGGAAGCCAAATGAACTTTATCAGTTTCCTCCCAATAAATATGTTGCAGCGCTATTTGATGATGTTAATGAAATTGAAGTTAATGGCGACAAAAAACTACTGTACCCTCATCAAATTAAAGTGACAGATAATTCTGGTATAAAAGCCATTGTTACAAAAAACTATTTCAAAGGAAACTATTGGTTAATTGAAGCATTAATAGATAACCAACCTATATTCTTATCGCACCCGAATGCATTAACAATTGGTTCAGAAATCTATCTTACATTTAAAATATCTGAGTAATTTTTATTTCCTGTCCGTTAAAATAAATCGCATCATTTATCTTTTTACCTAACAACAATTTTCCAATTGGTGAGGAACTAGAAATCACAAAATAATTTGTGTTTTCAACTGAAACTGCTCCCATACTTATAGCTAAATAATAAACTGCCTTATTGGTATACACTAAACTTCCTAGACGAACAACCTCTGAAGAATCCTCAATATTTATTCGATGTAATACTTCTTTCATTTGTTGTACTACAGTAATTTGCTGACTTGCTTTTTCCATTTCTAACTGCAACATTGCTCTTCCAGTTTCATGTTTGTCGCCAGCAGAACTCTTCGTTTCCGAGAACAGCGCTTTTTTATGTGAAGACATAATTTCACGAATTGTCTGTTCGCGCTTTTCAACATACAACTTACATTCTTCAAAAAGTTGTTTTTTTACACTCATACCAATTCAGCTAATTCTTTCCCTACTAAACTTCCAATAGCTACACCCATTCCGCCTAACCGAACACCACAGTAAACATTGTTAGAAATAGGTTTTACAATGCTTTTCTTCTGATTTCCAACTCCCATTATTCCACTCCATCTATGCTCAATTTCAAAATCTGTATTTGGTAAAATTGTAGTGCTTAATAATTCTTCAAGCTTATTTTGAACTAATTCTGTTAATGAAAACTCCGTAGTTTCTTCGGCTTTGAAATCTAAATTTCTTCCTCCTCCAAAGAGAATTCTATTATCTATATTTCTAAAATAATAATATCCTTTATCTAAATGGAAAGTCCCTTTTATATGTAAGTTTTTAATCGGTTTTGTAATTAGCACTTGCGCCCTAGCGGGTTTAACCTCTTCTGAAATTAATTGCTTGGAAAAGCCATTAGTGGCTATCAATAATTTGTTGGTCGTAAAGGTTACATCTTTAGTTTCTACAATTACACCATTTTCAACATCTTCAAAATTTAAAACACTTGTGTTATTTAATATTGAAACACCAACTTCTTGACATTTCTTTACTAAATGAAACATCATTTTTCCAGTATCAATCTGACCTTCAAAATTGTTTACTATATAATTTCCTTGAATGTTTTCAAACTGAAAAATATTTTCACTTTCAGAAAAAACATCTTTTTTAAATATTGGATCTAACAGTTTGTTGATTTCCTCTTTTCGAGATAAACATTCCTCATATAATTGACTATCATCAAATAATTCATATCCATTGTTTTGTTGAAAGTCTATATTCTTATCACCTAAATTTTGACTTAAAAACTGTAATCCTTCCCATCTTCTTTGTACAAGGTTTACAACCTCTTCTTCAGAATGCGATTTTAAATCATCAATTAATTCCGATAGGCTTCCAAAACAAGCAAAACCTGCATTTTTTGTACTTGCTCCTTGAGGCAACATTCCTTTCTCTAAAACTAAAACTTTAGCGTTTGGATACTTCCTTTGCAAGTTTAGCGCACAATTCAATCCTACTATTCCACTTCCTACAATAGTAAAATCAACTTGTTGAAACCACTGTTTTATTTCCCAGTAACTTAATTGATTCATAATTTAAAACTATAAAAAAGGTTTCATATAAATTTGTACTTTGGTATAAATCTTGAAAACTCATTAGAAAAACTACCGACATGAAATTTTTAAAAATCATATCACTTCCCATACTATTAATTACACTAACAAAATGTGCAAGTTATAAATTAGAAAGTACAGCTCCTTTTAATGTAGTTTCTACCACATCTTATTCAAGAGTTGGAGGAATGCCAGGTTCTCCAGGAGGTACAGAACTTAAAATTGTGTATACTGCTGATACAGATATTACTTTTGACAGTATTTATTACCAAAACAAAAAAGCAAAAACTAGAACCTTTACAGAAAATAAGGAAAAGGTTGTTTCTGCAATTTTTTACAATTCAACAGCTCCTAAAGATATTCAAATGCATAACGATGTAACAAAAGAATATGGGAATGCTGCACCAGATCAAAATAAAGAAGTTCCTTTTACCTTAAAAGATGATGAATTAGTTATCAGCTATATAGAAGGAACTAAAACGAAATATTTTAAAACTGGTCCCGTGAAAAAAGGGAAATCGATTATTATGCAATAACCCGATTAACAAACATATCTCAAAGCCACTATTTTAGTGGCTTTCTTTTTTTGGCATGCATTTTGAAATGTACTTAGTATAACCATAAAAACTGATACATATGAAAACATTAAAATTACTTTTCGCACTTATAATATCCGTCTCAATCACTTCTTGTGTTGTTGTAAATGACGATCCAATTATAGACAATTATGTATCACTTGAAGAAGTTGTAGGAGGATATGATTTATGGTATGTAGATTATCATAGAACAACAGGAACTGCTGAAATACCATATTTATCAAAAGCATTTACAGTATCATTTTTTAATGGTGCATTATATGCAAATAATAACATTGTTGATATCGGACATACAGGAAACGGATTAGGAATTCATGTAGGTAGTTATAGAACTTATAACGACGGAGTTTTAGAAACTCGACACAACTTAGATGGAAACTATAGTTTTGAAGTTGTTCAGATTTCAGCAAATGAAATTAGATTAAACGATTTACAACGAAATGTTAGTTATATTTTAGTTGGATACCAAAGAAGTAATTTTGATTACGATATGTTATTCTATGACAACATTGAGTACTTCTTACAAGAGTATGTAGCATGGGAAAGAACAGGTGCAGCCAACGGAACTGCAAACCCTTTTGATAGTGAGCATTTCTTACAATTTACGCCAGAAAACAATACAACGTTTTATTCATCTCATGATAGTTTTGGCACAAATGTTGATTTAATTAATTGGGACTATGTAGGTAGCTATCAAGTAGATGATATTATAGATTATGATGACCTAAAGTTTTTAACACTTTATTATGATGGCGGAGATACTGAAGAATTTGAATTAAGCGTTATTAATGATGGAGCGATAGAGTTATTTCACTTAAATAGTAACACAACATACGTTTTCACTGGAAGAGGATTTATCCAATATTTAAAAGGAGGAGATGCAAATACAAAACCAGCTGTAAGGAATAGCGGAAGAAAACGTACTAAAATAGAAAGAAAGAAGATAAATAGAAGAGTTTTAAAATAAAGTTTGGTTAGTTGATTTTTGGTTGGTTTTTATAAAACCAATTGAAGAAACCGCCTCATCAGAAGGCGGTTTTCTTTTTTTTATAACATAGGATTTACATAAAAAGTATACCTTTATAAAAAACTAAAATTACACATGTCTTTAACTGCTTTTATTACGGGAGCTACCTCTGGAATAGGGAAAGCTACGGCATATTTGTTTGCTCAAAATAATATACGACTAGTCTTATGCGGTCGTAGAGAAGAGAAGCTTCAAGAAATCAAAAACGAGCTTTCGAAACTTACAGAAGTGCATACTTTGCTATTTGATGTTCGTTTTAAAGAACAGGTTTTTTCAGCTATTGAAAACTTACCAAAAGATTTTAAAAATATTGATATCCTTATCAACAATGCTGGAAATGCTCATGGATTGTCAACTATCCAAGATGGGAATATTGACGACTGGGACACTATGATAGACGGGAATGTTAAAGGTTTATTATATGTTTCAAAAGCAATTATTCCTAATATGATTGAAAATAATAGTGGATTTATTATAAATATCGGTTCTATTGCAGGAAAAGAAGTATATGCGAATGGAAATGTGTATTGCGCTTCAAAGTTTGCTGTAAATGCTTTAAACAAGGGAATGCGTTTAGATTTAAATCAATACAACATTCGCGTTAGTGCTATACATCCAGGATTAGTAGAAACTGAGTTTTCTGATGTTCGTTTTAAAGGTGATACAGACAGAGCGAAAAAAGTATATCAAGGTTATAAAGCTTTACAACCTGAAGATATTGCAGATATTATTCATTTTGTAGTAACAAGACCTTATCATGTAAATATTGAAGATTTAATTGTTTATCCTACAGCACAAGCAAGTGCTACTTTACTTAATAAAAATGAAGACTAAACTTTCAGATATTATTATTGGTTGTATGTCTTGGGGAATTTGGGGAAAAGACTTTTCTACCAAAGAAATGGATGAGCTAATTCACTCATGTATAGACCAAGGAAATACGACTTTCGATCATGCAGATATTTATGGTGGTTATACTACGGAAGCTGCTTTTGGTAAAGCTTTTTCTAAAACCGGAATTGAACGTGAGCAAATTCAACTAATTTCTAAATGTGGAATTCAATATAAAACTGAAAATAGAGATAATCGAATTAAACATTACGACTATTCGAAAGAATATATTATTTGGAGTGTTGAACAATCACTAAAAAATTTACATACAGATTATTTAGATGTATTACTACTTCACAGGCCTAGTCCGTTAATGCATCCTTATGAAATATCTGAAGCTATTGTTCAATTACAAGAACAAGGCAAAATAATTGATTTTGGTGTTTCTAATTTTTTGCCAAGCCAAATGGAATTAATTCAAAAGGAGATTTCAATTACCTGTAATCAATTTGAATTTTCTCTGGTTCAAAATACGGCAATTGACAATGGTACTTTAGATTATGTTTTGAAAAATGATATTAAAGCTATGAGTTGGAGTCCACTTGGAGGATTCTTTTCACTTGAAACAGAACAAGCCTCTAGAATAAAAGAAGCTCTTCAACCAATGCTAGAAAAATATAATGCTACAGAAGATCAACTTTTATTAGCTTGGATTTTAAAACATCCTGCCAATGTGATTCCTGTGGTTGGAACCTCAACTATAGAACGTATAAAAATTGCTAATGCTGCTATAGAAATTAAACTAGATTTACAAGATTGGTTTATTCTTTATGAAGCAAGCAGGGGACATAAAGTAGCTTAAAATGGTTAACAAACGCTTACTTATTAAAAATCTTCTTTCTCATAACGATGAAAATAGTTTTTATGATAAGAAGCAAAAACTATCATTAAACTCTAAAGAAGGAAAAGCAAAATTTATAAAGCATGTTTGTGCATTATCCAATTCGAATCCTGAAAATAATTCCTACATTTTAATTGGAATTAGGGATGAGGATAACGAAATAATGGGTGTTGATTTTTTTGATGATAGCAAGATTCAGAATTTAGTAAATGCCTACCTAGTACATCCTCCGAAAATTCAATATGAAAACATTCCTTTTCCAGGTTTACCAAGATATAAAGTAGTTGGTTTAGTAACTATTTTGCCAAATCAAAAAACCTCTAGTTTAGCTAAAACGGCATGGAAATATCCTAAAGGAACAACATTTTATAGAAGAGGAAGTAATTCGGTTCCTGTAAATGAAAACTTTGAGTTAAGAAATACAAATCGTAATGTAGTTGAAGCTATTGAAAAAAATGCCAGTAATAATATACAACTTACACTTGATGGTGTTTTCGATTTTATCAACAAACACAAAGAAGAATACAATCCGCAATACAAAGTTTTTAAAGAACAATTTGTACTGTGTTGGGCTGGAAAAAAAATCATTGATAATAATGAAGAATACTATTCAAGAGTAAATATTGAACTCATAAATGAGCAAGTACAACTTTTTTATTCTGCGTTAGATGAAGTTCAGATAAAAATTAATGAACAATCATTCATTATTGTTGAATATATTTTACTTGGACTTGAAAAAAATGAAACAAGATATCCTTTAGAAAAAACAATTATTCATTTTAAAAACAACGGTAAATTAGATATTGTTAAAGAGTTCTTATTTGAACCACCAACTTTTGATGCTACTATCATTAATCATATCTATGAAAGTAGTAATGAAATTGTTTCAAAAATTGATAAAAACATTCCATTGTCTGTTATCGAACATGAAGATGTTGCTAGGCTTCCTAACAACTATTTAATTTCTTATTTAAATGGATATTTAGATGCAAAAGAGCAATTAGAAAAAGCAAAAAATTACATCCGAAACTTAAAAGACAAAACAACTTATATAAAATACAAAGAGGTTATTCGAGTACTTAGAAAAGTAAAATATCATTAAGGTTTTTTATAATTTGATGGTACTAAACATTTATTGTTTTTCCATTTTCCTTTTAAAGACTCAGCAGTTATTTTATTTCCATCACATGTTAAAAAACTTCCTTTTTCATCCTTTTTAATCACTTTCATTTCTCCTGCTAGAATAGCATTAATAACTCTATAAATTAACCCTTCCCTTGGTGTTTTATTTCCTTTGCTTGTAAGTGAAAGTCCTACTTCATTATTAAATAAATCCATTTCAGAAGAAATTTCATCAGGAACCAAACCTTCTTCGAGTTTTCTTTTTTTATACATCAAGTAATTCTCTTTCTCATGAGCCTTTCCTAAAGATCTTGCTGCCGACGCTCCTATTTCTTCCTTTAACCGTGCCATCCAATACGCGTGACGGAAAGCGTCAACCTGACCACCAGCATGATCTCCATCTAACAGTTTTGTTTTTTTAATACTATCACTAATTCTATTTACCTCTATGGAAATTAGATATGCCTTTTTGGCTTTAAATGGATGTAAAGCAACCCACCATTTTTTAGGTGTAGACAATTTTTTAAATTTTGCATAATTAGATTGACCAAAACAATTGGTAATCATCATAAAAAAGAACAATAAAAATATGGATAATCTCTTTTTAGTTTTATTCATACTATAAAAATAAAAAAGAGTCTTTGTAAAGTAAAGACTCTTTTTTGATATACAATTATATAATAAAAATTACTTGATAATTAACTTTTTAGAAGCAGTTTTTCCTTCTTCAACAACTTTTAAAATATAAATCCCTGCGTTTAAAGAAGCAACATTGATATCGTTGTTTACACCATTAACTTCAGTTGTGTATACTTTTTTACCTAATACATTAAAAATCTGTACCGTTTTAGTAGTAAATGAAGCTGTTGTAATTTTAAATGTTTTTCCTTCTACTGGATTTGGATACACCGCAAAACCTTCGATGTCATTATCCTTTAGTCCTAACACAATTCCTGATAAATCAATAGCAACTATTTGATTTGTTGTCCCACTAGAATTAGTAAAACTAGCACCTAAAGCAGTAATATCAACAGTACCTGATGGAATTGTTGTTCCTATGTAATCAGCTTCAGAAAAATTAGTTCTAAAGGTAGATGTGGTACCTCCACTCATAATTTCATAACTAGTTCCCGAAGCAAAAGTAGCTCCAGCATCGGTAAATGTTACATTTTGAATGGTAATTAATTCTGATTCATAATTTACGGCATTCGCTTCGAAATCAGCTAAAGTAACTACCTCAGGTGTTATAGTGTTACCCGTTGAAGATGCTGCACCTGGGTCTGAACTTGGTACAAATTGTAAAACCCCTCCAAAAGAGCCTAATCTACCTTTTATTCCCGAAATACCGTCATACGTATTATATGAAGTAGTTATTGTTCCTGAATTATCATCAATTAATATTCCAGCAGAAGCATCTTGAATATATTTTTGATTTCTAGAGCTTCTTGCATAAGTTAATACAACTTCACCTGTAACTTCATAGTACTCTCCTTCTGTTCCTGCTCTTAAAGCCGCTAAATTTGCAACTTGAGTATAAGAGGAGATAGTAAAATTAACTGTTGCAGTAATAGCTGGAGCTAATGATGTTCCTGAATTATCTACTAATTCTACTGTAACGGCATAATTTCCTGCGGTTAATGAAGATAAAGCAATATCATTAGTATCAAATTTATCTACAGCAGGATCTGAATTTACGGTATATTTAATATATCCATCTCCAGCACCTCCTGCAGCAACGTTAAAATTATTAACTGAAATAACTACATCGACATTTGTTGTTTCTGGAGAAAAAGTAGTATTGTCGGATGGAGACGAGATTGCCAATGTTGGAGGAGATGTTATAGCACCGTCTACTAATCTAATATTATCAATAGCTATATCCTCATCACCCGCATCTAAATTGTTAAACTCAATCAATAAATCTATTTCAGAACCTGTAGCAGAAATTTGTTTAGTAAACTCAGTAAATACATTAGTTAATGCAACACCATCAATTTTAGGCTCTGTATTTGTCCCAGCTCCTTCATTATCTACTCTTAATAACTCAGTAAAAGTACCTGAATTGTCAATATCATATTTAACTATAAAACTAGTATCATCATCCCAATCTTGATTTGCAGCATCATCATCCTCAGCTAATAAAATTGCAAAGTTTAAGCTAGTTGCACCAGAAATATTAATATCGTTAAACACTAAAGTTTGTAGCTTAGAGTTACCACAATCAACTTCAGCGTCTGTATCCATTGCAGCAAAGAAAAAGTTTCCGTCCTGACCTGTAACAACGTAAGAAGAACTAATGTCACTACCATCTGTACGAGTGAAGAAATCCCCACCCCCATCATTACATGTAGATGATGGAACACCACTGTTACCTGTTTCAAAAGATTCTTGAAAAAGGGTGGTTTGAGCAAACACTATATTTGCGGCAAACACTAATATTAAGCTTAAAAAGTAATTTTTTCTCATATTTTCATTTAATTTAAAAAAAGCTCTCAAAATTAGGGAATTATCAGACTTAAACTAACTTTTTATGGATTAATTTAATGTTAAGTATCTCATTTTTACTAATGTTTAAAAAATTATTATTAATATTAAATCAACATTAAGTTAAAATGCCTTTAACTGTTTTTGTTATTAAATCGTTACTTTTGGGTTGATTTTAAATCAAATTTAAACGTATGAATACTAACGACATTAAGATTTTATTAGTTGATGATGAACCCGATATTTTAGAGATTGTTGGCTACAACCTTAGATCAGAAGGTTATCAGGTTTTTACAGCAACTAACGGAGCCGAAGGTGTAAAAATAGCACGTAAGATAACTCCTCATTTAATCTTGTTAGATATAATGATGCCAGAAATGGATGGTATCGAAGCTTGTGAAAAAATAAGAAACATTAAGCCTCTAGAAAATGTACTAATTTCTTTCCTAACTGCTAGAGGTGAAGATTATTCTCAGGTTGCTGGCTTTGATGCTGGAGCAGATGATTATATTACAAAACCTATAAAACCTAAAGTTTTAGTAAGTAAAATTAAATCGCTTTTAAGACGTTTAAAAACGGATACTGTCTCGGAAGTAACCACGAAAATTGGTGATATTCTTATTAATAGAGAAGAGTACGTAGTATTTAAAGGAGATGAAAAAATTACTTTACCTAGAAAAGAGTTTGAATTATTTTCTTTACTAACTTCAAAACCAGGTAAAGTTTTCAAAAGGGAAACTATTTTAGATAGTGTTTGGGGTAACGAAGTTGTTGTTGGAGGAAGAACTATTGATGTTCACATTAGAAAACTTAGAGAAAAAATAGGTGATCATTATTTTAAAACAGTAAAAGGTGTAGGATATAAGTTTGTTCTTGACTCTGAGAAATAACTTTTTTCTTACTTTAATTTTTAACTACAATACAATATTAGTTTGCCCTTTAGGGCATTCTTGCTTTTTATGAAAAAACTAAAAAAAACATATAATTACGCATTTATATCTGCACTATACTTAACAATTCTATCTGTAGCAATTGCTGTTTTTTCATACCTATATTTCTTCCAATCATTAGGATTGGTTTCTGTGATTATCTTTGGAATTATTCTTTTTGTAATTTCATTCTTTGTAATTCAATACAGAGCAGAACACTTTATTTATCAACGAGTAAAAAAACTTTACAAAGACATTTCTATTCTTGATGTAGAAGATTTAAAACGAGATAAAGTTACTACCGATATCGAATCTTTCACTAAAACAGTGCAAGATTATGTTGAGGATAAAAAAGAAGAAATTGCCAATTTAACCGAGAGAGATTCGTTTCGTAGAGATTTTTTAGGAAATGTTGCTCATGAACTAAAAACACCTCTTTTTACGGTTCAAGGATATATTTTAACCTTAATTGAAGGAGCTGCCGAAGACAAAGTTATTCGTGATAAATATTTAGAACGTGCAAACAAAGGTGTAGAACGTTTGACCTCTATTGTTAAAGATTTGGATATGATTGCCAAATTAGAAACTGATGGAATGAAAATGAAAATAGAGCCTTTTAATATTCTAGAATTGATTCAAACTGTTTTTGATTTGTTTGAAATGAAAGCTAAGAAAAAGAATATTAAACTGGTTTTTGATAAGTTGTATGAGTTTCCAATTTTTGTAAAAGGTGATATTGAGCGTATAGAGCAAGTGCTTATTAATTTAGTTGTTAACTCTATAAAATACGGAAAAGCTGGAGGTGTAACAACTGCTTCAGTTGAATCTTACAATGAGAATAAGTTTGTGATAAAAATTAGAGATAACGGAGAAGGAATTAAACAAGAACATATTCCTAGGTTATTCGAACGTTTTTATAGAGTTGATCAAAGTAGATCCAGAGAACAAGGAGGTTCTGGTTTAGGATTGTCTATTGTAAAGCACATTATTGAAGCTCACAATGAAACTATTTTACTAAAAAGTACTTTTGGTGAAGGCTCTGAATTTTCTTTTACTTTAGGGAAGGCTACTTAATTAAGCTGACTCATCTTTTATTAAAGTCAAATACCAACAATCATCTATTTGTTCGAATTGATATATAACCAATATACCATTATCAATACCTTTTAATTTATAAAATGCTTTTTGATCGTAAGTTTCCACGCTTACTGTATACTGATCATATTCTCTGTTTTTTGCTTTTTGATCTTGACTAAAATTGATAAATTCCCACTCTTTTGAATTATGGTAAATTTTAGTTTCAATTTTATTAGTTTCTAAATCAGAAATGTATGTGAGTTTTAATGGGTATTTAATAGTGCTTTTTTGAAACTCTTCATTTTTAGAAAACTCTTTAAAGAAAGTGTCAAAATCTGAAATACAATTAGTACTGGTTTCGGATTGAGAAAACAACGAGTTAATACAAATAAACAAAAAACTAAATAGGAAATATTTCATTAGAGTTTTTTATCACAAATGTACTAATGAATCTGGATTCTTTCTCAAATGAGAGTTTAAAATCCGACGAATGTCTTGGTTGTCTTTTTGCGGAGTAAGATGCTCTAAATATTCTTCTTTTGAATATGATGTAGTACTTTTTTTTATGTACCCGTATCCTTCATAAGCTCCATTAAGTACCAAAGCAAAACTTTCTTCATGTAATGATTTTCCTTGTTCTTTAATCACGAAATTATCTGTCTCAAAAGAAATAGAAGCAATGGCTTTATATACTCTTTTGTTGTATTCTTCTACTGCTTCTTCTTCTCTACAAACTCCTTTACATTGTTTTATTTGATAATGAAAACAACTACTAACATTGGTTTGTAAATGGCAATACTTTGGGCACAGTTCAAACTCTTTGCATACATATTCTAAGAAACTTCTGGCTTGTGAAACAGAATAAAAATTCATTAAAGGTTGACTTATCATTTTTACATTATTCCATGCTAAATGCAGTATTCCTTTACGGTCTTTGTAGCTAAACAGTCCGTAATTAGTTGCTGTTCTTCTTTGCGCTCTATTAAACTTCGGATATAGTCTTTTAATCTCAGCTGATTCTTGTAATAACGCTACTAATTCGCTGCCCGTTTCCGTAAATGTTATATTGGTTGTGGCCAAACACATTTCGATTTCTCTTTTCTTTTTATTATGAAAATGACTCACAACACGTTGTTTTATGTTGTTTGCTTTTCCTACATAAATAACCTCTTTGTCTTTATTCCAAAAATAATAGACTCCATGTTTTTCTGATAAACTTTCAAAAACCTGTTTTGGTAAAAGAGGAGGTAAGGTTGCTTCTCTTGAACGCGGATTTAAAAATGAATTGATTACTTCAAAATCGTTTGCACTATCTATCGCTAATAATTTTTTGAATAAAATAACGGTGGCTTCTGCATCTCCTCTTGCTCTGTGTCTTTCTTTAATTTCTATTCCTTCTGAAATACACAATTTCCCAAGACTATACGATCTTTTGCCAGGCAATAATTTTCGGGATAAACGAACCGTACATAACTTTTTTCTTCGGTATGTAAGTCCTAATGATTTGAACTCTTTTCCAATAATTCCATAGTCGAAATTAACATTATGTGCTACAAAAACACAACCTTCAGTTATCTGATAAATTCGCTTCGCTGCTTCTTCAAATCGTGGCGCATCTTTTACCATGAAATTATTAATACCGGTAAGTCGTGTAATATATGTTGGTATAAAAGTACCTGGATTTATAAGTGTCGTAAACTCATCTACGACTTGTTCTCCATCAAAAATAAAAATACTTATTTCCGTAATTTTTACACCGCCATCAGTTTCTATGTCAATTATTGCATACTTCACAATGGTAAAAATACGACTCTGCTCAAAAAAATAAAAGATGAGAAAACCTCATCTTTAACTTTGTTACTATTTATAATCTTTTTAATTAATGTTTTCTGTTAGCTTGTTTAACAGGTATCCATATACGGATACATCTATTGGATTTGGGTGAACTATGCTTGTTAAACTAGTTTCTCCATATACGTTACCATCATTACTTCGATAATAAAAATACACTGGTTTTCCACCAGAAAAAGCATTCCGTACAGGAGCATAGGTTTCCTTCCAATCAATATACTCTTGGTGATAATTACTTTTATTAAAAGCCCTGTTTAAAACAGTAGCATCATAGTTTTCTTGATTGTTTACTACTTTAGTAATCTTATTGTTTTTATCTACAATAATAAAATGCTCTACATACGTATTTTCCTTTTTCTCTACAATTAAGTATTCTTTATTTTCCGTTGATAATAAGATATACGAACTAGGCTTTTTGTTTTTAAATAACTGATTAATTACGAATTGAGCCTTTTTAAAATCCTCTTCAGGTTGAGAATACAGTTTATTAGGTACTACAATAGAAGTTACAACTAAAAGAACGCTAACCAGCTTAGAAACATTTTTAAATAAAGAGGTATGTATATTCATTTTTCTTTTCACTAATACCTGAAAATTTAGGCAACATTAGTGATTAATCCTTTTGGTTGTTATATTTTAATAGAACTATAACGATACTTTAACAGAATACTTCTTTCTGTTTGCAAAGTGATAGAAAAATTGCTTGTTAAAAGAGGCTGAAAATTACGCTATTAGTTGTAAACACCAGTAGTTATAAACAAAAGGCTGTTGGTCAGTTTATAGTTTTTACTGATAGCAATACTAAAATAAAAAACCACGCTATCTTTTAAAATAACGTGGTTATGTATAAATTAAACTCTATTTACTTACTTGTAAACGGCACAAGAAAAATTCTTGCGCTAGCCGTTACTTTGACATTCGAGAACTAGCGGGGAGTTATTCGAATTATAGGTATTAGCAAAAAGATAATCCTTTAATACTACAAGCAACTCTTGAAGTTCTTTATATTGAACATCAAAATCATTCAACAAATCATCTTTCTCAACATAAAAATAATCTGAATATTTCTTTTGTAAGCTAACCCCAGTTACGAGAAGAATTTGCTTTATGTCAGATAAATTGTAGATGTCTAGTAATTCATCTAATTTAGATTCAATATTAGAAGGTATTTGAAAGCTTCTGTATTCAGTTATAAAAACCTTAGAGAACTCATAAAATGGACTCTCAGGAACTATTTGCTCTACTAAGTTATGTTCATTATTATTCTCTTCTGAACCTACAAGAGCCAGAAATTTATTATTAGTAAAGTTTCTCCATTTGTATACCTTCTTTTCACTCATAACAAACCTAATTAAAAGCTCTAAAATACCTCTTTATACTAAAAACAAAAAGATGCACCTTAGTACATCTTCTTGAATTATTATTTACTCTATAAAACCTTTTTGTCGTAGTTTAAAGTAGAGAGTGCGGTGCTAAAGCTCGTGTAGCTTATTCTTAAAAACCAAAAAACCACGCTATCTAAAAAATAACGTGGTTATATTTAATATTAAATTTCTACTTCCTTACTCGTAAACGGCACAAGAAAGATTCTAGCGCTAGCCGTTACTCTGACATACTCGCGCCAGCTGGGGTTTTAATATAGCATGTTTTGCTTACTCATACTCGCTACCAGTTAGAAACTGGCGGGAGCGGGGGCAAGGGATTTAGTTCGTCTTATTATTTAATTCTATAATATTATTATCAATGAAATATTTCAACCTATCAACGCTACCTATCATAAAAACATCTTTATCTCTGTATCTAATAATAACAGGTTTTCCTAAAGTTATTTCTGTCAATAATGCAAATTGATTCTTTACTTCTTTTTTTGAAAATTGAGATTCAATAAAACCTTTATAAACACTATCTTTGGTATTTAAGTAAAAACTAGATAAATCATTCTTCGTTTTTAAAATACTTAAATGAATCGAATCATTAATAAATAAATAAATATTCTCTGTATCTTTATCTAACAAAAAGTCATAATCAGTTACAGATATTACCTCTTTATCCTTGTACTCAAAATTGATTTTATTTAAAGAATTGTTTGAGTTTTTATTATTACAAGATGTAATAAAGAAAATTATCAATAAGTTACTAATTAGTTTTTTCAAAACATCTAACATCTTCTATTTTATAGTTTGTTCCTTGTACTTTGTTAAACGCATCTAATGCCCCCCGCTCCCGCCAGTTTGTAACTGGTGGTAATTATTAATCTTATTTATATTGATATCGCAAAACCCAAATCATCAGTTCTTAATATTGAATGATCTCCACTAAAATTTCTAGCACTTGAATATTTCCAATCTATTGGATTGCTAACAAAACCGCTTACAACTGGGTTTAAATGAATATAATTTATCTTTTGTTTAATGATTTTATTACTCCAAAGTTCTATAGGTTTATTATGATGCTGCCAAAATTGATAGTTTCGAATATTTGATTGTTTGCTTCCAGCACGTTTGAACATCCATAATAACCATACTTTTCTACTTTCTTGTGGATTATCTATTATGCCTTGTATCAGTTTTTTTGAAGTGTGCTTTTTAAAATCTCTTAATAATTCTGATGGTTTTCCTTCGGAAGAACGAAAAATAAAATGGATATGATTTGGCATAATACAGTATACAAACAATTGTAAACCTTCTTCTTCTTTACAATATTCTATACTATCAACTAGTATATCAAAATAATTTTGACGTGTAAATACATCTATCCAATATACAGTTGCAAAACTAACAAAGTATAATCCTTGTTTATTATGAAATTTATAATTTCTACTCATAGCAAAACTAAAATAAAAAAACCACGCTATCTAAACAAATAACGTGGTTATATATAATAGTATATTTCTAATTACTTACTCATATTCGCCACTAGTTACAAACTAGCGGGAGCGGGGGAATAATTTATATAATCAACTGATTATCAATATTTATTTCTTATCAAAAATCAAAAGCTCCATTTTGACCCATTACCAATCTGACCCATTACCAAAAATAACGTGGCTGTATTTAAAACTCTTAGTTGCTTACTCATATTCGCCACTAGTTACAAACTAGCGGGAGCGGGGGGCTTCTAAAATAAATTCTTTATAAAACCAAAAAACCACGCTATCTAAACAAATAACGTGGTTATATATAATATTAAATTTCTAATTACTTACTCGTAAACGGCACAAGAAAGATTCTTGCGCTAGCCATTACTTTCTAATACCCGCGCCAGCTGGGGGTATCAGCTACCTACAATTTTTTACGCTTTTAAATATTTTTAATCCTTTTCTATAATTTAAAAAGCTATTTCAATGAACTTAAAAACAGTAGATAGTTTTTTAACTAACTACTGTTTTTATAATTATTCTTAATACTTTTAAAAATTTACCTTCTCTTCAAGGTAATTAAGAAACCTTCTTGTATATATTTTAAATATTCTTCTTTCCAGTTAATCATCATTTCTTTAGGAAGGGATTTAGATCTAATTTTTAACTCATTACTATTTAATGAAATCACTTTCATAGATATACTCATATCAGAAATTAATAATTCTAAATTTTGATCTCTTAAAATATATTTAAATGTTGAGCATTTATATCCATCAGTTAATATTTCCATATTACCATTATCAAAATTTAACTTATCACCAACTGAAATTTTCTCACATCCTTCTGGTAAACTAAAACTAGTTATTTCAATATTTTTAATCATCCATTTACCTTCAATACTTTTATCAATAGAAGTACATGAAAGAAATGGGATCATAATAATTAAATAAAAAACTGTCTTCATTATTTATATCTTTTTTTACGGTTATATTTGGTTTTCCAATCATAAAGAGCATTATCAAAATCGTCTTTACTATCACCAGAACCTAAGTCATCTCTATTTGTATTTCTATAATGACCATTTCTTGTGTGCATATATCTATTAAATATTTCTTGTCTCTCTTCTTTAGTTAACTTTTTATTACCTCCCACAATTGGATCCATTAATGTATTATCCGTGTGGCTTAAACCTAATAGATGACCAGTTTCATGTTCACTTGTATTAGTTTTATTGGCATACGATTTTTCTATCAAAGCAATATTACCATCTAGTCTAGCTCTTCCAAAAACATTATTTGGAGTGTCTGCATCTTCTGAATCAAGCTTATCTAAATTATCAACAATACCAAAGACATGATCATCTTCTCCTATATCATCTTCAGATTCAGCAACCGTAATTTTAGCATTGAAATTTACACTGACCGAAGTACCATCAGCATTTTTGTGTGTCCCTGAAAAGACTTTACTTAATCTATTCTGAAGATTATAAGCATACGTTTTAGCATCAAAACCATTACCAGAAGATAAATCTATAACTTTTCCTGTTAATGTAATATTTATAGAAACATTACCATCATCATCTACAGTTGATGTAATTCTAATATCTCTTCCATCTGGGTCTGTAGCAACTATAGGTGAGTTTGCGACATAATTATATGGAGATACTGGATAATACTTTTCAGCAAAAGGATCAATATTCATCCATCTACCTAAAGAAGCATCATAGTTTCTCCACCCGAAGTCATTCCAATTTAATCCAAGCTCTTCATTTAATTCTTTACCATTGTATCCTAACTTTTGCGCAGTAGAGTTTCCAAGGCTAGAAACCACGTCATTATAACCTTTGTGACGCATTCCAAATGGATAGTAATTAATGTGTTTTTTTTTAACGCATACCCTCTTTTTCAGCGGTTACTTCTCTACAACAAAAAATTTTGAACGTCCCATAGCATTTATTCTTTTCCTGTTGCTAAGATAAAAAAATTACACGGGATATCTCCAAAGCTATATTAACATAACGGTCTGTTATACTAGCATTCATTTTGATTTCTGTACTATAACGCCATTATGATTAAATAGCCGGCTTCAGCCAGCGCACTCGGTAAGTGTTTGCATTACTTCGTAATTGATTTCAGCAAGTTATGTTTTGAGTAACTTAAAACAAGTCATTTTAAATCATAACTTAAATCCACAGCTTCCCCAGCCACTTTTAAGTTATGATGTAAAACGTTTTAAAAACTTGGTGTTTTGCTTGGATTTATGCGGCGGATAATTCCAAGGTTTTAAAATGACTTGTTATCCGTTCAGATTTGTAAAAGGTTATGGTGCCTACAGCCAAGCTGCGTGCAACGCAAAACCAAGGCGAAGCTACAGCGAGCGCCGAACTTGACAGACAAATAACAGCAAGCAACGCATTGCGATTTGTGTGCCACAAGGTTTTTAAAATCTAATTTCTAATCAATAATAAATTCCTTTAAAAACCGCAGTAGAGTGAGGCAAAAGCGGCGAGCCTTAATGAAGCAACGGTTATTTTTTTGTGGCGATATTTTTGGCTAAAAATAGTGACACTAAAAAAGAAGAGTAGTTGCGAGTGAACGGAACAGAAGTGGGGAGTTTTGAGTTTTTAAAACTTTAAAAACCAAAACATAGTTGGCGTGAAGTGAACACCTTATAACCGTTTTTACTAGAGTGTAAACGGAAGTAAAAAACATTAACCCCTAAGCGACAGCGAAGAACACTTGGTTATTATTAACTTCTCTTTCTATTATCTCTTTTTCTTATCTGGGTTTTGCCAAGTATTAAACACAGAGTAAACAATTATTGTTCTCTTTGAAATTTCATAGATAATCAAAAATGGAAAACGTTTTATAAAAGCTTCTCGATACGGTTTTCTCTTCTTAGGAAAGTGTTTTGGATTGGAAGTAATTCTATCAAAGTAAAGTTCTAGGTGTTCTAAAAATTCTTCTCCTAAACCTACTCTTTTTTCTGTATAATAAAGATAAGCTTCCATAATTTCTATGTTAGCTTCTTCTTTAACCTCTAAAGTATACTTCATCTATTGAGCAGCGTTTCGTGCATTTTGTTTTACTTGTTCCCATGTAAAAGATTTACTTTCTCCTTTTAAATGAGCTTCTCTACGCTTATCTATGATTTGATATTGTTCCTTTGTTAAAGATAATTCTTGCTCGTCACTTTGATAGCTTTCTGCTAGCGCTTTTATCATTTTTAAAAGTCTTACATCTGCTGTATTTATATATTCTCTAACTGTATTTCTTAAATCTATTGTTGCCATAGCTGCTACTGTTTTATGATACAAAGATAATTTAATGTTTTTATTGTTTATAATCATGATTTTATCAAATTAATTAATCGGATGGAAATTGTTTACGATTTCATGTAAAGATTCTAAATCGTCTTGTACATATCTTTCTGTAGAACTTATATATCTGTGTCCAGCTAATACTTGTACTTCTCTTAAATTATATGTACTCAACCAATTTGTAATTACACTGGCTCTTATTTGATGTACATTTTCTACTTTATAATTTATCTTTTTTAACTTCTTTAAAATGTGATGTAATGTAGTTCCTAATCTTGCATTGTTCGGGATAAATAATCTTTCGGTTTCTAATTGCTTTCTTCTTATAATTTCTTCTCTTATTTCCTTTATGTATTCGAGTAATTCTATCACTTGCCAGGATTGTAATACTAATGTTCTTGCATTACTTCTTCTTCCACTTTTGATATAAATCTTCCCTTTGTAGAGTTGTAAGTTTTCTAATTCTAGATTGATTAGTTCTGTTGTAGTTAAACCTTGATACACTAATAAACCAACTATTATTTTATTTCGTTTTGCTGTTAATCTGTGATAACTATCTTTTATGTTTTCTGTTTCAAAACTGTAGTATAAATCTTCTAACTCGTCTTTATCTAATAGGTTGTAATTGATTGTCTTTTTTACTCCTTTTATTCTAATACTTTCTACTGGATTATCTATTCTATAACCTTCTTCTACTAAATAAGTAAAATATGTCTTTAAAGTTCCGATTCTGTGATTTTGGGTTCTTTTACTATTTCTATTTTCTTGTAAATGTTTGATGTATTTTAATATGGTTTTATAATCTATAGTTTCTACTAATGTTCTATTTTGTGTACACCAAGCTATAAATTTATCTACTGCTTTTTCGTATGTTTTAATACTACTGTTACTATACTTTTGTTTCTCTAAATATATTCTATAACTCATCTTTTAAAATATTTGGGTGTCGAGCCTCTCGACCATTTTCTTTTATTGTTTTTAATAAATGTGTATAGAGTTGAGTAGATTCTAAAGAACTGTGTCCTAAAAAGGTTTTTATATTTTCTAGTTTTACTTCTTGTTCTAATAGATGTGTTGCAATGGAGTGACGAAGTGTGTGTGGTGTGATTTGCTTTTCTATGATTGCTTTATTCTCACTTGCTTTTACAATAGCTTTTAATCGGTTTGCAAAACTCATTCCTTGCATTCGTGTACCTTTATTATTGATAAATAATGCTTCATGTAAATTACTATCTTTAAACTCTGGACGAGCTTCGTAAATGTAATCTTCTAAGATTTCTGCATTCTTTCTGTTAATTGGAACAAATCGTTCTTTGTAGTTTTTTCCTTTTCTAACATAGATCCTTTCTTTATCAAAATAGATGTCGCTAATATCTAAGTGTACAGCTTCATTTCTACGTAATCCACAACTATACAATACTACCAACATTGCTTTATCTCTTAATCGTATTCTTTCTGCTTTATGACTATATGCTGTTGTTTTAAATAATTCTTTAATTTCGGATTGAGTGAGGATATTGAGTTTTTCTTCTGTAGGATTCTGTTCTGTTTTTAAGTGTATGCTAATGCTTTTATTTCCGTGTTCTTGTAAATATTCTCTAAACTTCTTTAATGCTTGTTGATGCTTATTTAAGTAGCTTTTGCTTAATGCTCCGCTTCTTCTTTGATTGCTTCTTTCTTGTAAATGCTGATAGTATTCTTTTATCCTTTCTGTAGTAATAAATCTAATATTAGTAATTCTTTGTTGCTCTAAATAATAGAAGAACTCTTGTAAGTGAACTGGTAAACTAGTTACTGTACTTTCTGCGTAACCAAGTATGTCTAACCATTCTTTATAACTGCTAACTAATACTTTAAAACTCTGGTTTTGTAGTTGTAGTTTCTTCATAATATTGCCTGCGGTGGCTCACCGCTTTTTTTATGCCCTTTACCTTTTTTGAGATTTCTAAACGAAGTGATTTAATTATTTGGTTATTATGTTTTTAAGTTCGCTATTATAGAGTGGCGAACCTATGGCGAAGTAGCGAGATTGATTTGACTAATACAATTTTGCAATACGATACTTATCTGCTCTTTTAGATTTGTATATTCTTGTAAGTCAGTAATTTCATAATGATACATCTGCCCTTTCTTTCCTTTTACTTTTTTGATATAACCTTCTTCTAATAGTTGTTTGTGGTATCTTCTTAGTGTAGTTTCTTTTATTCTTAGATTTCTTCTAATTTCTGTACTTGTATAAGTAGTTTGATTCTCTATAAATAAATATCGTTTTAACTTTTCTAAGTAATTTCTACAAGCTCCTGTTATGGTATCAGATTTTCGTAATAATACTTCTGTAATTATCTCGTTTGCTTCTTGGATATCTTCGATTGTAGTTTCGATATATTCTTCTCCTGTTTCTTTATCGTATTGCTTTTCTCTTTGATACTGCTTATAAAATGTAATTGCTTCTATAAATTGTAAATAGTGAGAGTTGGTGCGTCGTGGCTTAAAAACAGATTTTGGAAGTGTCAAGTGTTCAGCAAAAGGATTAATCACTTTTATTGGTTTTAATACTCTTTGTATATTTTGTAAAATGCTCGCAGCTGCTAGCTGTTCTTGCTCATTTAACTTGCCTGCGGAAGCTTTCCGCTGATAATTCATAATTCTATTATCCTGTTCTTCAGATTCATCGATGTATAATAAAAAACTACGATTGCTATTATCTTCGTAAACAGATTCTTGTGTGGTACAACCCGCAACACTTACAGGACCTTCAACCGTTAAGTGTATGGTTTTGGTAGTTCCTTTACTGTCCTTGTGTACAACCGTTTTGGTAATTCTCTTTTTACTTTGTAATTCTCTTAATGGATATAACACCGATTCTGCTCCGTCTAAATCTTCTATTAAAATTAACTTGTGTTGTAGCTCTGTTCTATTGAAGTAATAAAATGCGTTTGCTGATAATACGGTAATTTCTACTTTATCTTCTTCAGGTATAAGTTCCGCAACTTTACTTTGCAAATGGGTTTTACCAACTCCGCTACTTCCTAAACTTATGCAGTGTAATGGATTGTTTGTTTTACGTGATGTAAAAATGAGATACATCAGTAAGCGATTATTGATTTCGCCAATAACTCCACTCTTACCAATGTACTCATTTGTTCTACTTAGCAACTTTCCCTTTTTTAAAAAATCGATATCCCTTTTCTCTTCACTAGCATTTAAAGTTTTAAACTTGGGTGCAGCAGCCTGCTGCTGTTTGTCTAGTAGTATAAATCTGTAATTCTCTAACTCTTTGGTTAATTCTTGTAGTACTTTTCTTGTAATACTTGTTCCAATCTCCAAACGTTCTGCTATTCGCCTTACAAACTTTTCTACTTGATTATCGTTGTATAAGTCTATACTGTGTCTAAGTGTATTGGTATTTTTAACTTTAGTAATTGCCAATGTTACTCGTAAACTTTCTAATTTATTAATCTTTAAACCTCCTAAAACATGTATTTCTAAATGTTTTGTGTCGTAACTGTAATTGTTTTGGTTGGTGGTGTCGAGATTGTTCATAAGCCAAAAAGTTATTAACTAAACTAATTTGGTTACAAACCCAACATATTTGATTTTATTAAGCAAAACTTTTTTGATAGTTTTGTACTTACAGTAAACAATATTTGATTGTAAAAAATTGCTAAATCAACTACTTATGGTAACTTCACAACAATTACTAAATCTTTATGATATGAGTTTTGGAAAAAGGATTAAAGAAGTTAGAACATCTAAAAAGATTTCACAAGAAGAACTATCTACTAAAGTAGGAATTCATGCTAATCACCTTTCTAGATATGAAAGAGATGTTACTTTACCTTCTATAGAAATAGCATCTAAAATTGCTAAAGCTTTAGAAGTTTCTATTGATTTATTGGTTTTTGGTAAACAAGATATTGAAGATAATTTACAGGATAACGAGTTAATTAACTTGTTTAAAACAGTACAAAGCTTTGATGACGATAATAAAAAAACTGTTAAAGATTTAATTTCTGCTTTTATTCTTAAACAAGAGTTAAAACAAAAACTAGCATAAACAAAAACCACGCTATCAAAAAAATAACATGGTTATATATAATTAAATTGCTATTTGCTTACTCTTACTCGGTACTAGTTACAAACTAGCACTAGCGGGGCTGGGTGCCAATCAAGTTATGCAATTATTTTGTCTAATATTAACTCTTCAATATTGTTTTGTTTAAAAGGTTTTAAATAAATAAAGTATAAATAATTTTCTCTTCGAAACATAACAATCTCATTAAACTCATTTTGATTATTTGAAAAAGAATTTTTAACACACTGAATGTCTGGCGCTTCTGAATTGTTAAATGTCATAGAAAAAGTATCCTTTAAAGGGAAACTAAGGTATAACTTATCAGAAGTTTGTTCCTTTATATAAGACTTTTTAAATCCTTCTATTTTAAAACTTATTTTATCAACTAAATCTTTATTATCATAAGAATAATTTAAACTTTCTAATGTTAAAAAGTTAGTGTATACTTTTTCACTACTTAATTTACTTTTTTTATCTAAAAAACTTAAATTTTCTAGTACTTTATCATTAGAAATCTTTCTTTTGAATATAATCATTCCATATTTTAAGTCACTTTTGTAGGTATAAACTGAAACTGGAAAAACTGTATCTTTTGCTAAAGTAAAAATGTAGGACAGATTTGTTGAATCTTTCAGTATTTCCTTATAGTCTAACGGCATTTCAATAAGTCTATTCTTAGAAAAAGAACTCCCTAAATCAATAAATTGTACAGTTAGACGCAATAGAAAAATAATACCTATTGCGATAATTATTAATTTGACTACTCTTTTCATGATATAAAAATTTTAAAAAGCTAAAGTTAAAATTGGAGCAACTGCTCCCCCCGTTACTGTGGTAGCTACAATTCCTAGTCCAAACATTAGTGAATTACCACCAGGTACAAGCTTTATAGAAGATTTATTATCTGTTCCATTAATATTTCTTGCAGCACCCAATGTTGCCTTAGGTCTTCCATCACTATTAATTCCTATTCCAAAACTAAAACTACTATCACCAAATTTAGTTTTGGTTTTCACAGAAGCATCTTCAAAAGAAAAGGAGCCTTTAAATTTTCCAATTTTAATATCAAGAGAAACTCCAGCCTCACTAGTTACATTACCTTCTTCATCTATGTTTGTTGATGTATTCAAGTTTATAATACCTTCTTCTCCTTCAGAAACTTCTCTCGTCGCTTTAACATGCATTTCATCCCCTAAACTACTAACTTTCTTGTCTTGAAACAAAGTTTCGCTAACGGTATGTGTCTTTCCAAAAAACGTAAATCCTTCCTTTTTCTGGCTTGACTCAAAAGTTTTAACTACCTCTCCTCTTACAGTTTTTGTTTTTGTATCTCCATTATATTTTGTTCTTGTTCCATCTGTATCTGTTTCAGTATGATGATAACCTAAATGGTTATAACCAAATACATCTTTATTACCATCAAACCATTCTACTTCCCCAGTTGTTTGATTCTCATACCAATCCATCGGTGCCATACCATCTGGGTCAATGAAATAAATAGGATTATTGAATGCGTAATTATATGGTGAGTGTCTACGCATTTGTTCAGCAAGCGGGTCTGAATTCATCCACCTACCTAAACTAGCGTCATAATTTCTAGCCCCAAAGTCATGCCATTCTATACCTTGTTCCTGGTTCAACTCTTTTCCAACGAAACTAAATCTCTGAGCTATATGATCTCCATAAGGTGAAACGACATTATTGTACCCTTTATGTTGAAGTCCAAAGGGATAGTAATTTTTTTCTTCTAGAATTTCAGAGCTAGCTGTAATTACTCCATCTTTATTAGCATCAGCAAAAGATAAACGCACGTTTCCTAAGTGGTCTTTATATTCATACACGTAATATCCTAATAAATCTCCATTTGCATCTATATTCCCTACGTTATAATAACCTTCAGAGGTTCTGAAAAAATGAATTTGAGTTCCTGCACCACGTCCAGTTCTCTTTTCGTAAACATAGTTACCAGCATACTCTGTAGTTATACTACCAAAGGTTTTACTCAATTTTACACCACTTGCATCATAAGTATAACTAATATTTTGACCTCCAATAGTTACGCTAGTTGGTAGATTTAAATGGTTATAAGTAATCGCTGTAACTCCTTTATTGGCATCGGTAAGCATATTACCATTAGCGTCATAGGTGTATTCTACAGTTGTATTTGCCCCATCCTTAAATCCAAAATTATCATTTCCATTATCTAAAACTTTTGTTAACTTATTACCATTATAAGTATAATGTAAATCATCCATTACTCCAAAAGTTGTAGCATCAGCATTTGTATGTCCTTTTCTATACAATCTCTCAATATTCCCATTCTTATCATAAGTAATTGGAATTGTAGAATGCCCAAGATTATAATTTGTAGTTTTAGCACCATATGCTGCTGTAATTCTATTCAACGCATCATAGGTATAATTGTAGGTTTTTCTAGAATTATCTACATTTTGTGTTTGCCAACTTGTTTGGGCAATATTACCATTATATAAACGCTTGTTTAGCTCCACACTCGGGTCGTTATATTGTATGCTAAAGTTAAACAAATCATTGTCATTTGAAACATCATCATTAATATTTGTTAACCATCCGCGTACATTGTAGTTGTAATCAACTTTTTGTAATCCTTTGCTGTTGTCTACAATTTTAAAATCTTTGATTTTAGCATTATAAGTTTGAATAGAAACATCTCCAATTAAAGTGCCAGATGACCTAGAAGTTGAAGTATAAAAAGTTTCTCCATTACGCTTATATTGAATTTGATCACCTATACGTTCTACTCTAAAAATATCTCCTTCATAATATCTACCAAAATTACCTTTATACGTTCCCCATTCATATATATGAACATATCCATTTCCAACATTATAAAGGGCAAAACGGATTGAACTAAAAGAAGCATCGTTATTAGTATTAGATAAACCAACCATGAAATCTTTATTATGCTGAGGAGCAATATACTCTACATAACCATCGGCATTAAAACTTCCTTGAGTAGCTAAACCAACGTTCCATCCATTAACGGTACTTGTTTTAGTAATTACACCGTCAGCAATAGATAATCCACTTGTAACGTCTTTGTAACCAACTTTAGTTCCATTTCCTAAAATTTTACTTTCCAATTGTCCTAAATCATCGTAATTATTCTTTACAATACGTTCCGAGATTTGACCATTAATTTGTTGGTTTTGGCTTATGAGTCTGTCCATATGGTCATACTCAAAACGGTCAATGGTTACTATAGGATCTTTACCTGTTTTGGTATGTGTTGTTCTCGTTTCTAATACTTTTCCTGTAAAATCATCTAATTTACTTTCTACTACATCGGTAGTTTGTAAATAGTCATTTTTACTATACACATAAATAGGACGAGCTTTTTTGTCATAATAAGTAACTGTTGTAATCCAATGATTTGTTCCTAATACTCTTGTTTTGGTAACCGTGGCTAAACCTTTAGTATTAGTAGTTGAAGTGACTCCATAACTATTGGTAACCGTATTTCCTAAACCAGATGAAGGTAAGTCTACATAAGAATCATAATAGTTTACTGTAAAGATTTCAGTCATACCTGTAGGAAGAGTTCTATTTGTATAATAGATAGATACTCCTCCTAAACTCATTGCCGAGTTTATTCTTTCTTCTGACCATTGTGCTGTTGACGCAGAATTAATTGAATTTTGAATATCCTCCCTTAAATGACTATTAGTTCTGTAACCTGTGTAAATCACTCTTCCCAATTGGTCATATTTGGTATACAACCACTTACTTTGTGCTTTTAAGTTTGTATCTTGAGTTAATATTGGACGATCTAATTTATCGTAAACAATGTATTCCTTGCCCTTTCCTGGTATTTTCTTTTCTACCAAACGATTACGGTAATCATACACATATTGATAGCATAATTCACTTAACTTAGTTGTAGTTGGTTTTGCAACTGTTCCTTCTGCTTTTGGAGGGATTACATAAGTTAAATTCCCAAAATCATCATATACATAATACGTATCATGCTTTTGATTTTGGTTATAGGTACGTTTTAAAATTACCTGTCCGCTTTTATTTTTAAATTCCTCTGTGGTATGATCATTCGCATAGGTTTGTCCAACTTTCCAGTTCTCATCTTTAGTAACTGTTTTAGATAGTGCTCCTTCTAAATAATATGCTGTTCCTCCTTGTAAAGTTGGTGTATAGGTATTGTTAGCAAAGCTTGTAGTGACTTCGTAAACTTTAACTTCATTTGCTGCATTTACATCATAATCAAACTTGATTTCATGACCATTTCCTAACTTCCAATCTAAACCTGGAGCAGCTTGCTCTGTAACTCTATTTAACGGCGAAAAATCATACGCCTTTTCTGAATAAGCATTAATCTCAGATAATAAGGTTGCTCCAGCAAAGTCTTTTGCATATTTACGTGCATAATAATCCTGCGTTGCTGTAGCCATATTTTCCGTTCTAATGTTTGCGTCTCCACTTCCATTAGTAACTGGTAAATATTCCTTAGTCATTCTACCTAAGTTATCATACTCTACATGAGAAACAATATCTTTAATGTTTTCTTGCGCAATAACAGGTGCATTTTCAGTAAAAATATCTTCTAAAGGCAACTCTCCTCCATCAATCTCTTGAAATAAAGGACTCCAAAAGTATTGGCGAACGCTAGTATCTGTACAATAATATAAATAATCACGTAATCTAGTTACATTATAATCTGAACGCCATCTGTATTCTGTTCCATCTTTTACTTTATTACCAGAAGTATCATATACTCCACTTACTCCTGTATCGGAACCTCTGTAAGTGTGCGGATGTACAACTCCAACTAGTAAATACCATGTGTTTAATTGTGGTAAATCGCCTGCCCAGAAATAAGGATTTGCATTTGGCGTTCCATCTAGATTGTCAACCGATTGTGTTCCGTGGTAAGTTGTTCCTGCTTGAGAACCTGTTCTTTTTACCCAAATTGAATAACGATATGTCTTTGTATTATCAATCGTGAAATTTTTTGTATTCCAACCTCCGTCAAAGTTTGAAGCAGCGTCAGGAATACACTCCCATAATAAATCTGTTCCACCGAAAGGTGTACTACCATTTATAATTCTATTTTCAGCAGCAGTTCCAGCAGTGAAAAAATCTGTTGGACCAGTGTTCCCTAATGTCCAATCAATTGGAATCGTATTATTAGAAATCGTGTTTCCTCCTGCATTGACAGCAACAGTTTGTTTTAAACGACCAAGTCCATCAAAATACTGAACACTAGTCATTACCTCATCTTTGTTATGTCCACTAACTGGACTTGTAGTAGCCTTTTTATAAACCTTGGTTACTACATGATTCTCATTAGTGCTTTGTGCGTACATCACAAATGGTAACACTAAAAGTATAAATACTAACTTTTTCATTTTCATCTTAATTTTTATAGTTGTACGTGTGCTCTTTTAAAATCTGACCTTGCGTATTTTTAACAAATCGTAATCTGTTAAATTCATCATACTCATAATACACCACCTCGCCTCTTGGGTCAGTAATACTGGTAATACCAATTAATGGGTCATAAGTATAAGTGGTAACTTGAGCTTCTGGAAAAGCGTTGCGCAAATTATTCAATGCTGTTCTTAATTGAGCTTCGTCACTCGTTGAAACATCGTTATTAGATTCTAAAACGGCAGCTCTTATTGTATTTAATTGAGTAGTACTTACAGATGTATAGCCCTCAATTTTAGCAATTGGTAAGTTTCCTTCATACCCCCAAACATATCGTACTTTTGGACCATCTTTTTTGCTAACTTCAATTGGATTTGTACCATTATAACTATGGAAAACGATTCTATCCTCAAATGCTTGATTATTTTTAGAGGTTTGATTCTTCTCTAAAAGATAATAAAAAGCAAAATCATTAAATATATTCTTTTGACTAGCTAACTTAGTGGTAGTAGCACCTACTTTTTTACTAGTTTCGGTTTGTAATACTTCTGCAATTCTATAATCGTTAATCAACCTCGTATTGTTAAGGTCATGAGGGTACTTCGTGGTCGTAATAATGGTTTCTCCTTTACTGTTTGTTACGAATTGTCGAGTAGGTAATTTATGAGAAGGATTATCATAAAAAATTTCAGTAGTAGTAATTAAATCCCCATTGGTGTTGTAA
This sequence comes from Tenacibaculum skagerrakense, assembly GCF_004345825.1. Taxonomy (GTDB): domain Bacteria; phylum Bacteroidota; class Bacteroidia; order Flavobacteriales; family Flavobacteriaceae; genus Polaribacter; species Polaribacter skagerrakensis. Next base: position 147,931 of record NZ_SLXM01000001.1, on the reverse strand, counting down.
ACTGTATTAGTTGTCTTTTTATTTACAAACCAACGAGAAATGGTTGGGTATTCCGATGCAAAACACTGATATGGTAATTCAGCATAATTTATACATTGTACTTTTTGAATATCAATCCCATCTGCAATCAAAAACTCTTTTTCGTATTCGATTTTTGATACCATTCTTCCGCTACTATCAATCATTTCTTCACTTTCTAAAACTCCATTAGCATAACTTTCAAATGTTGAAGGTGTTTGCATAGTCATATAATAACTACCTATCTGATAAGATAAAAGTGAACTTTTGAAATTAACTCCATAATTTCTGAATGTTCTCTTTATATGATAAGAACTACTACTATCTTCAAAAATCTCTTTTACATTTCTATAATATACAGGAGTACTATTTACCATATCTACCTGAACTGGGTTCACACAAACAACCTCATCAAAATTATTCCAAGAACTTATGTAGGTTATCCCCACTCCATTCGTTCTAAAAACGGGTTCTTTTACTTTCTTAAAATAAGATGGTAAAGACAAAGAAGTTTCACCACTAGACTGGTTTGTATTATCGAACTTATTATAATTAAATGATTTTTTATATGCCTGAATAGCATTATGGTCGTAATTTGTTATCGACTTAACTCTAAGACCTCCATAATATATGTTTTGTTCTTGAGAAGCTGGAGGATAATTTCCTCTAACTAAAACACCTATTGGTACTGAATTAGAATTGTATACTCTAATTTTTACTCTAAACTGCTTATCGGGTAAATTAGAAATAGTGTAGGGAGATGTTATGTTTTCTCCAAAATTGAAACTATTGTTTGAATAATAAACTTGACCATCATCGCTAACCAACTGTACTGTTGGTCTTGTCCAACTAACATTGTTTGATAAATTATCAAAGTTGCTAATGTTAATACTTGTAATAGTAAATGTTTTGGTAGAAGGCAGTGAAAAATAATCACTATAATGATCCTCCCAGCCCTCAGTATTACTTGGGGTTGATTGAACATTTACTTGATTATCTTCAGGTGTTATTGATTTATAAACCTCATTAGGCTCATATTCAAATACACTATATCCTTTAGTAGGGTAAATGATCTTGGTTAAACTACCATACTTTACCATATTCGCATTTAAAGTTCTATTAACCCCTACATTTCCGATATTTACATTAATATAAAAATCATCATTAGGGGCAATTATTTGAGTAGCATAGTTTTGACCGGAAGAGCTACTACCATTAAAATAACCAAAATGGTCTATCGCAACACTATTTCTATTTGGAAACTGTTCTTTATTTTGATATTCAAATTGATTTAAAATTTGCTCAGTATTCAATTTAGAAATCTCTTTTACTCTTTCTAAAAACATTCTTTGATGTGGATTCATATAATAGTCAAATCGAATTTTCTTCACGTGTTGATTATTATATGTTACATATATCTCATCTAGTTTAGAACCTTCAGCAGTCACACTAGTGTTTTTAAGAGAGTAACTATAATTTACTTTTGTTTTCTCGTAAGTAATCGTTATTAGTTTCTTTCTTGAGTAATGTGTATTCACATTACAAAAACTTCTAGTTGCATTACCCCAACCCGTTTCACTAGTTGTTTTTCTTAATTTAATATCAGTCCATGAGGATTCTAAGTATTGCTCATTAACATATGTGTAAGTAATCTCACTATTATCTAGCAAAACTACTTTATCCAACATCCAAGATGTAGGAAATAATTTACTCGGATCATTACATACAGGTTGCCACGGTGAACATCCAGAATTAACTTTTGTGCTTTCAGGAGTTGCAAAATAATATTTAACCCCTTTATTATCGGTAACTGTCCAAGAGCTCAAATTACTGGTATACTCAATTTTGAAATCCTCCGAAATAGGCATTAATAAAATTTGACCATTCTCATTGAACATAAATTTTATCGACCTTCCATCAGGTAACATCAAATTAAACACGTCAGGTTCCAAATCCCAACATCCATTTTTGATTTGACTTTGTTCTGATACTGTTAATTGAGTTATGTCGAGATTACTAACATAAGCTCCTGAAGTTAACCATCCCGAATTATTATAAACATTATCTTCATCAGGTCTTCCTCTAACGCTTCTACTGATTCTTCCAGCTCCATCAGTTAATGTCCATTTTAAACCTGTCATCCCTTCAGATTCTCCAACTCGAACTCCTCCTCCGTGATAAGATAAACTTATTGGGTATGATTGTCCTCCCGCTTGAAAAGAATAAATAGGGACTTGGATACTTGGTATACCTGTATTATATTTCACAGGTACATTTCCATACTCTTGTATCTTTCTAGCCTCTGGACTAGGTTGGATTACAGTAGGCAACTCTGGCGGAGTACCTTGACTAAACCCCACAGAACATACAAGCATTAAACTAATGCTCAGCAATAATTTTTTCATAAGACTAATTGAATTTTAGCAATTTATAATTAACAATTATTTTTTTCTCAGGCACAAATATATACATTTTTAGTTTTGATTATCTGTTACACAATGTTAAAAATGTTACCCTGATTTTCTTTGTTATTATTTTGTCTACATAAAAAATCCCTAACAAAATAGAGTTATTTAGCTAGGGAACTATAGTTTTATTGTAAGTTAATTAGAATATAAATTGCTTTTTTACTTCACCAAATCAAATCCGATATCCTTTCGATAGTTGATTTTATCAAATGATAATTTATCAATGTTTTTGTATGATATTTTAAGTGCTTCTTCAATAGTGTCTCCGAATGAAGTTACCGCGATTACGCGTCCGCCACTAGTAACCACTTTATCACCCTCTTTTTTTGTTCCTGCATGAAATACTAAAGAACCTTCTACCTTTTCTAGTCCTGAAATTTCTTTCCCCTTTTCATAACCTTCAGGATATCCTCCAGAAACCAACATTACAGTTGTGGCTGTTTTATCGGTAACTTTAAAACTTTTTTCCTTTAATGTTTGCGTTGCAACTCCTTCAAATAATTCTAATAAATCCGATTCTATTCTTGGTAAAACAACTTCCGTTTCTGGGTCTCCCATACGTACATTATACTCAATTACAAAAGGATCTCCTGCTACATTCATTAATCCAATAAAGATAAACCCTCGGTAATCTATACCATCTTTTTGTAAACCGTTTACAGTTGGTTTTATAATTCGTTCCTCTACTTTAGAAAGGAAGTCTTCATTGGCAAAAGGTACTGGTGAAATAGCTCCCATTCCTCCTGTATTTAAACCTGTATCACCTTCTCCAATTCTCTTATAATCTTTTGCTGATGGTAATACTTTATAGCTTTTTCCGTCGGTTAAAACGAATACGGATAATTCAATTCCGTTTAAAAATTCTTCGATAACAACTGTCGCAGAAGCTGCTCCAAATTTTTGGTTTGTGAGCATTTCTTTTAGTTCTGCTTTTGCTTCTGCTAAATCGTCTAAAATTAGCACTCCTTTTCCAGCGGCTAATCCGTCTGCTTTTAAAACAAAAGGTGGATTTAAGGTTTCTAAAAAGGTATAACCTTCATCAAGTGTCTCAGAAGTAAAAGATTGATATTTAGCTGTTGGAATGTTATGCTTTTCCATAAATTGTTTTGAAAAATCTTTACTTCCTTCTAACAACGCACCGTCTTTTTTGGGACCAATAACCGGTATTGATTTCAACTCATTATCTGCTAAGAAAAAATCATGAACTCCTTCTACTAAAGGAGCTTCTGGACCAACAACGACCATTGAAATATTTTGTTCTAGCACTACTTTTTTAACGGCATTAAAATCGGTTGGATTGATTGCTACGTTTATTGCAATTTCATCTGTTCCTGCATTTCCAGGAGCAACAAAAAGTTTGTTGATTCTTTTACTTTCTAATAGTTTATAAGTAAATGCATGTTCTCTTCCTCCAGAACCTAAAACTAAAATATTCATGTGTGTGTTGTGTGTGTTATTGAGCAGCAAATATAGCTATAACCATTTTAAAAAATACTTAATCGCTGATGAGAAATGGTAAAAAAACAACCTCATTTTTTTAGACGACTCTTTCTTTAACACATGTACAATTGATACTTTTGGATAGTACAACTTTTTCTTTCCTATAACATCTATCTTCTTACAGATATCGATGTCTTCTAAGTATAAAAAATAACGCTCATCAAAACCTTTTATGGCGACAAAATCTTTTGTCTTAAACAACAAAAAACTACCATGAATTGCTTCTGGATAAAACGGTTTAGCTATATCTAAATTTCGGTATTCTTGCTCGTAAATTCTCTTCTTATAAAGATTGAGTTTTCTGATAACTAAATCAAAAAATGAAGGATACTTTCTAACTGAATATTGATGGCTACCATCTGGAAATTTTATGGCTGGAGCTATTAAAGCTACCTCTTCATTTCTTTCCAGTTCTTGAACTAATTCTTCTACTATGTCAGCATTAAATCTTGTGTCTGGATTTAAAACCAAATGATAGGTTGAACGTTCTTTAATCTCATCAATAATAAGGTTATTAGCTTTGGAAAAACCTAGGTTTTTTTTGGTATAGATGTAAGTAATCTCTGGGTTAGCAAGTAATGCTGAATTTGTTAGAGGTGAGGTAGAATTATCTATTAAATATAAATGTTTAGTTAATGATGTTCCTAAAAAAGAATAAATAGCTTGAAGAAGTTCTTCTTCTCGTTCATTGTATAATACTATTGCAGCTGATATTTGAATCTTATTTTGCATTTAGTATGCGTTTTCATCTCCTTTAAAAATATTTAAAACTGTACTAACTACTATTTTTAAATCTAACATAAAAGACCAGTTTTCGATGTAAAAAATATCCAGTCTAACTCTATTTTTAATGTCAGATTTCTTCTTTATTTCTCCTCTATAACCACTTATCTGTGCCAAACCTGTAATACCAGGTTTTACTGCATGTCTTTCTAAATAGTTATCTACGTCTTTTTGATACTCTATAGCTAAACTTTCTAGGTGAGGACGAGGCCCCACTACGCTCATACTTCCTAACAATACATTAAAAAACTGTGGTATCTCATCTAAACTTGTTTTTCTTAAAAAGCTACCTATTTTAGTTACTCTAGTATCGTTTTTAGTTGCGTGAACTTTATCTGCTTGATTATTAATTCGCATGGATCTAAATTTATAGCACACAAACTCTTCCCCATTAAAACCTTCTCTTTCTTGCTTAAAAATTGCGGGTCCTCTCGACTCTAATTTTATTAACATCCAAAGTATTGGATATAACCACGAAATAAGAAATAAGCACACAAGTGAAGAGAAAACAATATCAAAAACACGCTTGATAATTTTATTCTCAGGCAAATCAAAAGGAAGTTTTTTAACACTTAAAACTTTTAACGTCTCATCATAAAACTCAACATTTCTACTTTTACTGTAAAACTCTTTAGAATCTGGAATTAATTTTAAGTTAATATTATATAAACTCGCGTATTTAGTTAATTCTTTTATTTGCGAATTTTTTAGATGAGATAACGTAGCATAAATCTCGTCTACTTTTTCTGTATTTAGATAATCATATAAGTCTTTTTCCTTACCTAAATAATTTGGGTCTTCGGATATTTTACTTGAAAAGTACCCTAAAAACAAATACCCTAAACTTGACTTGTTCTGAAAAAGGTTAATCATTTTTTTAGCGGTATCATCTTTTTCAAAGAAAATTACTCTTTTAAAGTTACTCCCAGATTGTCTAATCTTTTTTTGTACTATAAAAAACACCACTTTTAGTATAGCCAAAGAACTTAAAGTAATCACTAATGTTTTGAACTGAGTGTTTACTATTTCACCTTCTTTAAAAATTCCGAAATAGGCAAAAAAGGCCATAGTAAAGAACAACCCTTGAACTACAATTAACTTTACTAATCTATAAAAGTTTGTAAATCGATATACTTTGTAATAGTTTGTAAAAAAGGAGGTAACTAACCAAAAAATAGAAATATATAAATGAAATTGTAAGCTCTGATGAATTCTTTCAAACACAAAAAAAACAACTGTATTTATTAGTAGCAAGTCTACTAGTAAAAGTAAAATAGTTGTGTTTTTTATTAACTTGGAAATCAACTTTTAATCAATTTAATATTTTATCTATCATGGAATCAATTAAAAATAAGTTCTTGCTTATTTCTATTTGATTTTCATTTCGTTTTTCTTGTTGTAACAACGTCTCAAAGATATCTTTAATTTTTTCTCTATCCCAAGATGTTATTATTGTTTTAAAGTTATTTTTTTTAAATAACTCTTCTATTTCACTTCCTTGGTCTGTTATACATACTACATTTACTCCACTAACTAATAAATTTGGGAGTTTAGAAGGAAGCGAACCTTTAGATGTTCCTGGTAATTGTGGTACTACCTGAACATAACTTCTTCGATATAATTCTTCTATATTTTTCTTAGGAACTAAAGGATGAAACTTGATTTTATCATTATTGTTTTGTTCTTTTAGTTCTTCGAAATAACTTCCTTGTGAAAAAACATGAAACATAACTCCATCTATCGATTTACTACAAAAATCAAATAACTCATACAATCCTTTTGGATATTGTTTCTCACCTAACGCACCTGAATATACAATGTGCTTAAAAGTAGCAGGTAAAATTTCTTCTAAATCGTTTGTATTACTTTCTGAATCAATAGTTATAAATGGATATTGTACTCTTAATTTAGAAGGTGATAATTTGTAAATTTCTTGAGCAGTATCTTTCATTTCTTGTGAAAGAAAGATTAACGAATCACAAGATTGATAACATCCTTTTTCTACAAAATGAATTGATTTTGATATGATTTTACTCAACAAACTTTTTTTCTGATTTGCATATATTTCTTGTAAATCATGAACCATTCCCACTTTTTGTGTTTTCTTCTTAAGAAATAATTTTGCCACCAAAAAACCTAAACTAGGTGGGAAAACAGGAATAATAATATCCGTATTACCTCGTAGTTTGGATATATTTCTCAATAAGAAAAAAGTAAAACTAAGTTCTAAAATTACCCTTCGGATAGTAGCATTAGTAGTGAATTTTAAAAATTTTCCTCCTCTTATGATTTCTATTCCTTCAAGACTCTCAGTACTTTTCTGTATTTTCCAACTAGGATAAAATGGATGAAAACACAATACCTTTACCTTGTGACCTCTTTCTTTTAATGCTAAAGCCATTTCGGTATTAAATTTCCCTGTAGAAATAGGTTCAGGGAAAAAGAAAGGAGTAATTATAGTTATATTAACTTGTTTATTAGTCAACTTACAAATTTTAAATATACGGGAATTAATTTCTGCCTTTTACAATTTTAGCAGGATTACCGTATGCTATTTTTCCTGCTGGAATATTTTTATAAACACTACTTCTAGAACCTACAACAGATTGTTTTCCTATTGTAATTCCGGGAGCTACAAATACATCTGTCGCTAGCCAGCATTCATCTTCAATATTAATATCTTTAGCATAAATTGGAAAAGAACTCTCAGAATAATCATGAGAACCTGTACAGATATATGATTTTTGTGAAATTACAGTATTGCTCCCAATTGTAATATTTCCTAAATTATATAAAACTACATCATCTCCAATCCAAGAATAATCTCCAATTTTTAATTTCCATGGATATGTAACTCTTACTGTTGGTCTTATAATTACATTTTTTCCTATTTGAGCTCCAAACATACGCAACAAAAAACGTCTCCAGCCATATAGAAACTGAGGAGAAGTTCTAAAAAACAGTCCTTGCACAATCCACCAAAACTGAACTATAAAAGGGTTTTTACCTCTAAAATTTGGAGGTAATTTAAATGTGCTTAAATCTTGCATTGAATTTATCCTTAAGAGTGTATAAAATTAAAAAATCCATAGTTAACAACTAATGTTACTATAATTAAAAGAGATAATGGTAATATGTCTTGCCTTAATTTCTTTTCAATAGTTTGCGCAAAATAAAAAACGAATATTAGATAAATTAAATAGGAAATAAAAGTAGTAATTGCTGCTCCAAAAATACCATATGTAGGAACAAAAAATAACGTTAATCCTATATTTATTAATCCAACTGTTAATGTAGAACCTGAAATAAGTTTTGCTTTCCTTTGATAGAATAAAATGTTTGAATAGAAGTAGTAAATTCCAAGTAAATACAGACCATTTATTACCCATAAAATAACACTAGTGAACTCATTTGTTAAAGGCTGCAAAAACTCGAAATAATTTTTAAAATACTTTACAGTAATAAATATTAAAATATTTAAAATCATCACCAAAAAACTATAAGCTATTATTAGCTTAAATCTTACAGATTTCTTCATGTAAATTGTATAGCTTTTTATAATATAATTGGGTAAAACCATAGCTATTCCTGTATTTAGTAACATTATAACTAATCCTATTGAATAACAAATACTGTAGATACCTAATAAATACTCACCAACTAGTGATTTTATGATAAACCTATCTGAGCTACTTAATATCCATAAAGAAACATTGTGAGGAATTAAGAGTATCGAAAAAACAAAAATATCTCTTACATTAAAATCAACCCCAACTAGTTTGTTGTTTTGTAACAATATCATAATCAAGAAAAATAAAAGTAATGTAGTTGAGATATATAATTGATATTGGAGAATAGAGATTAAATTGACATCGTTCAACAAATAAATAGCTAAAACTATTGAAGTAATTTTAATTAAGGAAATTAGAAAATAGCTAATATGCTTATCTTGTGACCTATACCAACCTAGCAAAAGTGTCTGAAATGCTTCTGCTGAAGCTAACAAAAGAGTAAGAAAAATCCAGCTATAAAAATAAAAAGCACCGAGTAAAACTATTGGTAGAGAAATTAACAATGTAACTTTTAAGTATTTTTTTAAAACACTCCAAGCAAGTTCTTTGTTTCCTACCCCTTCTCTTAAAATAGAAGCATATCCATTAAATGAAATTAAAGGAGCAATTACCACGAGTGAAACATGTGATAAACTCCAAATTCCGAACTCATCAATAGATAAAAATCCACTAAGAATTGGTAATGCTAAAATACTTAATCCTTTATTCAAAGCATTCGCTAGTGAATAAAAAATAAATACAGATAGGTGCTTCTTATATCCTAACTTCACTTTCAAAATCCTTTAAACTTTTAAATACTTCATATTTATTTGAGGAGAAAAAATCCATATTTACTTTATCCAAATTAATAAATACTGTTTTTATACCTCTTTCCTCATACTCTATTCCTAAGGTTGAAAAGCGCGAAATAAATAGAACTATATTTTCTGGTTTGTCTTTAGAAACAATAACATTTGCAAAAGATTTATACTTTTTTGAATAGAAAGACATGTTTTCTCTAGGGTGTGGAATAACATAAATCAGACAGTCTTTATATTTTTTAACTAAAAAATTGATAATTGTCACATTGTGATAAGGTTTAGCATCTTGGCACCCAAATACTATTATTTTTTTACCTGATGGTAGCTTATCATGATTATATAGCTTCAAATTATTTTCTGTAGGTACTTTATAAAAAGACACATCCTTTTCAATATTTAAGAAGGTTTCAAAAAAAGGTTTGGAAAAATCATATGAATAATAAATATCTCCTAATACAATTTTATTGGGAATTAATTTATTTTTAAATATCTGAATACTTCCATGTTGAATAATATTTAGTTTGATGTTGTTTAACAAACAAACTTCATTTACAATTGTAGTAAGTCTATCAAAATGACCAGAAATAAAAATCTCATTTACTTTTTCTGTGTGTTTTTTGAGAGCATCTAAAAAGATAATAACATAAATTTTATAAAAAAAAGAGTTATAATTATGTTTAGACTTTGTGTAATCTTTCAATTTCAATGCGTTTATAAAAACCTTAAAGAAATTAACGTTACTTAGAAAAAGTAGATTATTAAAACTAAATAAATTGTTGTTTGAAATATCTAATACCTCAATTGAATTATTAACCTTTTTTATTTTCTTTACATGCAGTGGATTCCAAGAAATTCCAATAACACCGTTTTTTCTTCTATTTCTTTTAATAAAAGATAAAAAGAAAACTAAAACTGAAAACATGAACAATAGAACGTTAAACTTTAGCCTTTTAATAAATGAAATAGTATATCCTATTTCTGAATAGTATATACTTTCATTATACGTTATCTTCTTAAATATTCTATTATAATCCATTATTCTTTTTATAAAACAAAACATTAAACATAGAAAAAAACACAACACCATGTTGTAAATCAAGAAAATGCTCGATTAAACCAAAAGAAAAAAACGCAAATGAAAACAGAAAGTAGGTAATATCTTTAGTAAAATATTTTTTTCTAAGTCCCTGAAAAAGAATCAGCAAAAAGATTAATCCTAAAAAACCTTGTTCTAGATATGCTTTAAAATATGCATTATGTGTCCCTAAACCTTTTTGTAAATGCTCGCTTAAGTTATGGTCAGAATAATAATTCAAAAGAAATTCTTGAGAACTTCCTGCTCCTAAGCCGATAAAATGTATTAATGGATTGTTTTGAATAATATTAATCATTCCTTTATAAATTTCGTACCGTTCACCTAGGTTGTGAAACTTACCATTCAATAAGAAAACTATTCGAGTTCTAAAACCATAAGAAATATTATAAAAAATAAAACCTATAACTGTAAGTGCTATCATAAATAATAACAAATACTTAAAAAGCTCTCTCTTTTTATTAGTTTGCTTGATTATATAAAAAACAAAAACAAAAATCAGAATAAAAAATGTAGATTTAGTTCCTATGTAAAGGATTGAAAAAAAACTACAAACTATTAATACTCCATAAATGTATTTCTTCTTCTTACTTTCTGATTTAAAAAACTGTTCTATTAAAAACAGAACGGAGACAACAAGATACATTGATAAATAACCTGGATGAATTCCAATAGATCCAGTAAAGTTAAAATATCTAAAAGGCGTCCAAATATCTCCAGTTTTATAGGCTAATATGTATGCATAAATTAAACAAAAAAGAAAGGCAGATAGGGTTCCTACTACGAGGTAATGAAAGATTTTTTTTAAATTAATTTGAACTCGATAGTAGAGAAAAATTAAAGGAAATATCAACAAGGATAAACTCTTTTCAATCTCTTTAATTCCCTTTTCAAAATTATGAGTCCAAATTAAAGACACTAGTATTAAGGCAAAGTACATAATAAAAATATGCTTCGACTTATGGTTTTTATTAGCTTCGGTTTTGTTCTTTACAATAGAATAAATAACAAACAAAATTGTTACTATTATTGATAATGAATTTAACTTCTTACTAAAAATAAGAAGCAATAGAGAAAAACCTACAATATCACTAATATCAAGTCTTTTTAGTCTCCCAAGCATAATATGAAAAGAAAATAAGCAATACCCAGTAATAGATCATGTTAAACCCATTACCAGCACTTGCATTAAAGTTAAAAATCAGAATTAAGGAACAATAAAACAAAAATACATCTCTTTGATATGACTTATACAAGAAGTAAATTATAAAGGCGATGAAAACCATATATATAATCCCAAATTCAGCTAAACCAGAAACAAACATACTTTGAGCAGATGGATTGATAATAAGTATATTTTCTAAATAAGTTGAGCCTTCAAAAGTATTAATGAAATGTATAGGAAACTGCCCAATTCCTGTACCAAAAAATATATTCTGAATGAAAAAATAAAGTCCAGAGAAGATTGAGAATAAACGACTATATCCAGAATAACCATTTAATATTTCAAGTATCTTATCATCATAAATTCTATACAAAAGAATAAGGTTTACAAATAGAAATAAAGAAATATACCCTAATATTTTGTGTCCGTTTTTCCTGCTTATTTTATAGAGATATATAATCAACCAAACTAATATTGCCACTGCAGTAACAGCTAGCACATATTTTGAAGAATTAAACAAAAAAAATAAAGGGACTAATATTTTTAATCTTTTTGAATATTTAGATTTCAGAAAGATTAAGGGAGTAAAAATAAGCACATATAAACCTGAAAAAGAGGGCTCTGTATGAGTTATACCTAAGCGATACGGAAAGATTTCTAGAAAATTTTGTCCAGGAACTGCAGTAAATGATCTAAACCCATTGTATCTATTAGTTCCAAATAAATATATAACATCTTCATATATAAAGAAAACACCATATATAATTAAGTAAAAAACAACCAGATAATACAGGTATTTTTGAAGAGTAAACTTAAATTTATCAAACTCTAAGTTACTTTTCTTAATTACTATTGACGATACAATCAAGGTAATAAGAAGAAAAATTAAATGAAAGAACTCTTTAAAAAAGAGGTAATATGAATTAAATGTAACATATGCCTTACTCTTAACCATATTATTCCACACCCAATGAGAATGTCTGAGTGTTACATTTTCAATAAAAAAGAACTTTACTATAGATAAAAGTAATATTGAAAGAAAAAATACTATTAAGAAAAAATGCGGCTTTTTAAATGAAAGAGAATCTCTAAAAATAAATAACAGCACTATTCCTGAAATCACAATAGAAGAATGTGAAAAATTCAGTGGAGCATCAAACCTAAAAAACAAAAAACAACTTACTGTTAACCAAATAGAGCATACTAGAAGAAATATAAACAAACTTCTATACAACAATTCTTTCCTAATGTAATACCCCATTTATTCCCTTTTAATAGAATTCACTCAACATTTTTATACTATCTATTTGACAAAATCATTTCAACAAACTCTCTAAATACACCTTCTCCACCTCTTTTATTTAAATGGACAATTCCTTGTATTTGTTTGATTTTTTGAACAGCATTTGCAGGACAAGCAGCTAAACCAACATTATTTAATAATTCAAAGCAGTTTATATCATCACCAACATATGCTACTTCTTCGAGAGTGTAGTTGTTTTCTTTACAAATTTTAATTACTGTGTCAAGTTTACCACCATGCTTTTTTCCTTGAAATAAATAATCTACCTTTAATTTTTTAGCTCTATTAGAAACAATAGCAGTATTCTCAGAGGTTATAATACCCGTCTTTAATCCATTTTCCCTAAGTAACTGAAATCCCATCCCATCATGAGTATTAAATTTCTTTATTTCATTACCATCCTCAGTATAATACATTCCTGCATCTGTTAGTACACCATCTACATCTGAAATTACTAACTTAATTTTACTGCTTTTTTTAGTTGGGTTCAAAACAAATCTCTTCATTAGAGATTCAGCAATAATCCAGTCTTCTTCCTCATCAATTTCAACAGCAGTATATTCAGGCATTTCAGAAATACCAATGTTTCCAGACAACCTATTTTTATGTGTAATAATAGATCCAACAGTACTAATATAAAAAGCACCATTTTCCATGAATAAGCCATCAAAATCTTGTCTTCTTGGTCTATTCTTGAAATCGTAATTTAATGGACTTCCTTCTGAAGTCCAAAAGAACCTTTTGCTTTGAACACACGACAAAACCGAATCATAACTCTTGTTTGAAATTAAATTCAATCCGTTTTCTAAATCATTGTTTCTTAACAATGGTGAAGTGGCTTGAATTAATATGAATCTATCTGCACCTGTTAGATTCACTTTTGATAGATATTCGAACATTACACTTTCAGTTGAAGAAGTGTCTTCAGCATTTTTAGCTTCTCTCCTATAAATTGACACCTTATCAAACCCAAATGAATCGACAACTGTTTCTATTTCTAAACTATCAGTTGCAATTACAACCTGATCTATTATTTCTACCTCACAAGCAGCTTTTATTGTCCAGTAAATTAAAGGCTTCCCACAAAACATTTTGATGTTTTTTAAAGGAATCGATTTACTACCTCCTCTTGCAGGAATAAAAGCTACTGTTTTCATTGCTTTCTATACTTTAGTTTATCTCTTTGTACTTGTTCAATTTCTAAGATTTCAGACTCTTTGTAAGTTAACGATTTATATGTCGCATTTAAATCTCTACAAAGTTTTCTCATTCCTGTTGGCTCTAGAGAAGCAGCATGATCGGTTCCTTTCCAAGTTCTATCTTTAGTAAAATGTCTTTCTACCCATGTTGCTCCAAGTGTATATGCAGCATTGTCAATAGCAATTCCTAAATGATGGCCTGAAAAACCAATATCTTTTACACGGTCTCCAAATTCCATTTTTAAGCGGGTAATCTCTAATAAACAAACATTTTCGAATGGAACTGGGTATCCTGAAGTACAAGAATAAATAACCAATCTATTTTTAGCTTGATTGGTTTCTTCAAAAAATTCAATAATTTTCTTTTCCTCTTCCTGAGTTGTCATTCCAAAAGATAAATGAACTTCTCCTTCATATTCATCTCTAAGAACCTTTAACATTTCAAAATGATTATTACATGCTGATGGTACTTTTAATAAATTGGGTTTAAAAGTTATCATTTCTCTTGCAGACGTAGTATCCCAAACCGAAGTTGAATATTCTAAATTAATAGAATCGCAGTATTCTTTTAGCTTTTTATGCTGTTCCACAGTAAACTCCAAAAACTCTCTATGCAAACCATAAGTTTCTCCGTAAGAATTTGATGGGTTTGGATGTTTTGCCTCGTACTGTTCTTTGGTTAATAACTCTTTATTATTTCTCTTTTGAAATTTAGCTATATCTGCACCACATTGTTTTGCTAAATCTAATAGCTCAATAGCAATATCAAAATCTCCTTTATGATTGCATCCAATTTCCGCTATTACTCTTGGTTTTTTATAATTCATTTTTTTAATAATTCTTTTTTAAATACCATCCATACAATTGGTCTATTCCATCATTTAGTTCAACAGAATGTTTCCAACCAAGTCTATTTAATTTTGACACGTCGGTTACTTTTCTCATTGTACCATCGGGTTTATCTGTGTTGAACTTTAATGCTCCTTGATAACCTATTTTTTCTTGTATTAATTCAGCTAATTCTTTAATTGAAATTTCTTTACCTGTACCAATATTTATGTGTGTGTTTTTGATGTCTCCTTCAATACCTTTTATAGTTTCATTAAAATCGACCTTTTTCATGATATGAACGCACGCATCAGCCATATCTTCACTCCATAAAAATTCACGTTTAGGTTTACCTGAACCCCAAATTTCAACACTATTCTCACCTACACCAAAACCTTTTAAATAACTCTTGGCTTGATCAATAGTACTGACATTCAAGTTTAGTATAACTTCATCATTTCGTCCTTCTGAAAGTAATTTTGCTAAATGGATTTTACGAATTAAAGCTGGTAATACATGTGATTTTTCTAGATCGAAATTATCATTTGGACCATATAAATTTGTTGGCATTACAGAAATGAAATTCGTTCCGTATTGTAAGTTGTAACTCTCACACATTTTAATACCGGCAATTTTTGCAATAGCATAAGGTTCATTTGTATATTCTAATTCATCTGTAAGTAATGAATCTTCTTTTAAAGGCTGAGGCGCATTTTTGGGATAAATACAAGTACTTCCTAAGAAAAGCAACTTCTTTACGTTATGCTTATAGCTTTGATGAATTACATTGTTTTGAATCATCAAGTTTTCATAAATAAAATCTGCTCGATATGTGTTATTTGCAACAATTCCACCAACTTTTGCTGCTGCTAAAAAAACATATTCAGGTTGTTCTTTTTCGAAAAAATTTGCTGTAGCTTCTTGATTTGTTAAGTCAACCTCCTTATGTGTTCTAGTAACAATATTTGTAAATCCTTTTTCTAGTAGATTCTTTACAATTGCACTTCCTACTAATCCTCTATGACCAGCAACATATATTTTAGAAGATTTATTCATAATTATTCAAAATATCGTGCCCTCCTCTTTGTAAATAGGTTTCTCGTTCCATTAATTTTAAATCGCTTTCCATCATTTCCTTTACCATATCTTCCAACGTATATTCTGGAACCCAACCTAGTTTTTCTTTTGCTTTTGAGGCATCTCCGATTAGTAAGTCAACTTCTGTAGGACGATAATAATGTGGATCAATACAAACAACTTCTTTCCCTGTTTCCAAATTAAAATCCGGGTTATTACAAGACTTTATGATTCCTTTTTCATCTTTACCTTCTCCTTCAAAAGACAATTCAACGCCAATTTCATTAAATGCCATTCGTACAAAATCTCTAACTGTAGTTGTTTTACCAGTTGCTATTACCCAATCTTCAGGCTTGTCTGCTTGTAAAATCATCCACATCATGCGAACATAATCTTTTGCATGTCCCCAATCTCTCTGAGCGTTTAAATTTCCTAAGTATAATTTATCTTGAAGTCCATAAGCAATTTTTGAAACGGCTCTTGTAATTTTACGTGTTACAAAAGTTTCTCCACGAATAGGAGACTCATGATTGAATAAAATTCCGTTACATCCAAAAATATTATAGGCTTCTCTGTAGTTAACGGTTATCCAATAGGCATACATTTTTGCCACTCCATACGGACTTCTTGGATAAAAAGGTGTTGTTTCAGTTTGTGGTACTTCTTGAACTTTTCCATACAATTCCGAAGTAGAAGCTTGGTAAATTTTAGTTTTATTTTCAAGCTTTAAAATTCGAATTGCCTCTAATAAACGTAGCGTTCCTAAACCATCTACATTGGCTGTATACTCAGGTGTTTCAAAAGAAACATGGACATGACTCATTGCAGCCAAATTGTAAATCTCATCTGGTTGAACTTCTTGAAGTATTCTGATAAGATTTGTGCCATCCGTCATGTCTCCATAATGAAGAATAAGATTTCTATTTGCTATATGTGGATCTTGGTATAAATGATCTATACGTTGTGTATTAAAACTTGACGCTCTTCTTTTTATACCATGAACAATATATCCTTTTTCTAATAAAAGTTCAGCTAAATATGCACCATCTTGCCCTGTAATTCCTGTTATTAAAGCTACCTTTTTCATGTTATTCTGATTAGTATACTACCTTAATTTATATAGGTTTATTTTTTGACTTTATATGATTCTAGATACGCGTTTAATTTTATAAGTAATAAACCTATTATCATAAGTCCAAAACCAACTAGAGCAAATTGAAATCCTTTATTTTTTTCTATTTCTCTTACTTTATGACCTATCGGCTGAAAATTAGAAACAATATTTATAACTTCAGACTTTTCAGATAAATCATCGTTCACATCAATTAATTTTTCATTTAATCGTAAACTAGTGTCGAACAATTTTAACTCTTTATCTGAACTCTTATTATTTTGTCCTAAATCAATTGTTGTACCTCCGCTGACTTTTTTAGCTTCTTCTAATAAAACTTGTTTGTATAATTCAAGAAGAGAATCTGTTTGTTGCAAGTTTTTTTGAAGTAATGCATCCGTTCTTCTTAAATTTTCTTTTTTATTAACTTTTAAATTCTTAAAGTAATCATTGTTAATAATTGAAGAAATAATAGGAACACTTAAACTAGAAAAAATATCATTTTTTAATGAAATCACTGAAATTTGATGTGTTTTATAATCAAATTCAGTAAAGTTTCGCTTAAATTTTTCATATGAATAACTTTTCACGGATGCTGTATCAATAGATTTTATCAAATCATCAAATGATGTTAATATATCATTCTCATTAAGAACAGGGCTAATGGTAAATTTTTTCAAACTTCTAGCTTCTTGTTCAGAAATATTAAAAATCTTTGATAAACTATTGAAATTCTCTTGCTTTACTAAATCATCATAATATTGAATATTATGATAAAGCTGTCTGGCGCTATTAAAGTTCGGTTTTACATATATACTAGACTCGTATTTTGTTCCCGTTTTATATTCTAGAAATAAACCGAGTAAACCAGCCACAATTGCTGCAATTCCTAACTTAATAATATTTGATTTTAAGAAGAGTAAAGCTTCTATTAGAATATAAAACAACTTCTTAAAAAGATTTCCTATAGATGTAAATAGTTTATTAAAACCTTTTCCTATGATTACAAACAAAGAGCCTAAGTCAACTTCTTCGTTCTCTTTTACTTGTTTTGACATCTTTGCTTATTTTAATATTTGTTCAAGGATTTTTTGTGTAATTGCATATGTTGGTGTTACACCACTCATTCCTAAACCTCCGGACGCTAAAGTAGCCCCTGTTTCTAATGGATTATCCGATGCATAATATGCATATCTTACCTTTACCTTTTCACTGATATTTCCTCGAATTCTAGATGCAGATTGAATTGCTTTTTGGTAGTGTGCTCCTTCCATTTCTAATCCGATTACATTCCAAGTAGAGTCGTGGAAAAACTTTAAAAGATCTTTATTTTGAAGTGAGGTTCCTAACACAGTAACCATACTTCCATCAAACACTTTTACTCCAAAACCTTCTAAATCTTCTTTGGTTAATTCATTTTGAAACGGATAATTATCTGCAGTTCCTTCAAAAATGTGTGAAGAAGGAATCATGATGTCTCCTTTACCTCCTTCTAAAATTCCTGCTTTCCCCATAATCGAAACCGATTCAACATTTAAGTGATGAACATTTCCTTCTTCTTTATATGGTTTTAATAACTCGTCCATGGTTTCGTAAGCCTGCTCTCCAAAAGCATAATCCATAACAATAATTACAGGCTTGTTCTCGGCAGTATCTTTTGAAATTAAGTCAGAATCAAATGAAATTTTACCTGTGTCAATTACCTGAACGTTAATATTTGTACCTGATTCATCTTTTATGTAAATCAACCCGTTTTTAGAAGCAAAGTTTTTAACCGCCGTTTGAAGTGTTTTACTATTGGCATTACTCAATAATTCAAACAATGAAAAACCTTGTTTGTTTTTGGCTTCTTTTGGAATAGCATGCTTTGCGTAAATAGAATTAAGCACACTGTGCATGTTAGCACTAATAATATGAATTGGTCTGTTGATTAAGCCTTCGTTTAAAAGTACTTTTTTAATATCGTTTGCCCATGTTTCTCCATGGTAGTGTCTTCCAATTTCTTCTGATAATATAGAGCTAAATCGAATAGATCTTTTTTTATCATGTAACTCTTCATTAATAGCCAGTTTTCCTAACCAATAAATTAAGTGGAAAAAACGTTGTGGATTTTCTTCTGTAGAAAATGTATTATAGGATTGATACACCTCATCATATGTTCTTCCAAGAATACTTCCCAAATGAACAATTAATACATCTTTCTCTTTATCAGATAAAATCTTATTGTGTATTACTACTTCTTCTAGGTTCTCCCACTCTCTTGTGGTCTTTCCTGTATCATCTAGTAGTACTCTTTCTTTTATTTTATGAGACTCAATAAACAAAAAAGTAAGGTGAGTAAGAATATCATAAATATCAGATCTTCCACGCGTAATCTCAATATTCATTTGATCTTTGTCTATTCTATAACAATTTCTCCTTCTTTTAGGAGGAACTATACATTTAAAATGTGAACTTCTGTATCCTTCATCAGATGTTAAGTTTATAAACTGACATTCTTCTATTCCTTCAGGTAAACGTTCAATTACATAGGTTAATCCGTTTAATTCTATTTTTTCCTCAGCAATTGAACCATAAATCTCAGGTCGTAATAACAACAGTGATTTACGTAATGTTTCTCCAGAAACTCCCATTGGTTTATAAAAACCTCTACTAAATAAGTGACGCATAGAAATGTATAATCTTTCTATCGCATTTGTTGACTCTTGAGCTCTTGTTCGTTCTTTATATACTTTGATCATATGTTTACTTTCCGTTTGCTAATATTTTTTGATAACGATTAGAATCGTTTAGTAATTCTACAGCTTGTTTTATGGTAGCGTCGTTTTTTAAATGATATTGATATACTCCTTTTTTGTAAAAATATTGTTCTAAAATCTCATCTTGAATTTCAGACATTACAATATCTTTATTTGTTGAAATTGCGTCTATTTTTTGATTCTCTATCTCTTCCTGTAATTTTTTATATTCTGCTGCAATTGCTTTGTTATTATTTACGCTTTTGTAAGCTTCTTTAAATAAGCTTTCTTGCTTACTAGTAAATGTTGTATCCTGAGTTTTTAAATAATTTTTAAAACTTGTAAACTCAGCATCTCCAAATGAAATTGTATTGAGAGTAGGTTTTGTATTCTTTCGTACATAGTTGGTAGCAAAATCAAAAATAGCAGAAGAACTTAACAACTTCTTAGTTTCATCTGTTTTTTCTGTTATATTGATAACAACATCTGGTGTAACACCTCCGCCATCTTTTACCGTTCTACCGTTAGTTGTAGTAAACGAGTTAACTATATTGTCTGAGAATTTTGGAACTTCACCAGTTTTTGGATCACGATTGGCATAATCTAGCTCCTGAATACATCTACCACTTGGCGTATAATATTTAGAAATCGTTGCCTTCATTTGGGTTCCGTAACTCAAATCAAAATAACGTTGAACTAATCCTTTACCAAAAGAGCGTTGCCCCATAATTACTGCTCGGTCATAATCTTGCAATGCTCCAGAGACAATTTCTGATGCAGAAGCCGATCTACCGTCAATTAAAACCACTACGGGCATTTCAGTATCTAAGGGTGCTTGGTTTGTTCTATACGTTCTAGAGTTTTTCTTAGTTTTTCCTCTCGTATCTACTACTTTTTTTCCTGTAGGAATAAATAAATTAGTAATATTTACTGCATCAAATAAGGATCCTCCTGGGTTACTACGCAAGTCAAATACTAACTTCTTCATTCCTTTTTCTTTTAGTTTTTCAATAGCATTTTTAACACCATCGGTAGCTCTACGAACGGTAAATCGAGTTAACACTACATATCCAGTATCTTCATTAATCATATCATAAAAAGGAACAGGATCATCTATAATTTGGTCTAACTTTAATCCAAAATCAAGAGTTTTATTTCCTCTTTCTATTTTTAACGTAATTGGAGTTCCTGGTGTTCCTTTTAATACTTGTGATAATTGCTCTCTTTCTAATTCAGCAAGGTTTTGATTATTCACAACCGTAATAATATCTCCTACTTTTAATCCAGACTTATCTGCCGGAAATCCTTCTTTTATTGAAACAATTATAATTCCTTTTTTGGTGTATTTTGATGAAATTCCTATACCTCCATATTCACCTTCTCTTCTAATTTTAGCATCCTCTACTTGTTGTTCATTATAAAACCGTGTGTAAGGATCTAAGTTTTCAAGTGTATTGTTTATTGCTTTTGCGGTTAAGTCTCCTTGATTTAATTCATCTATATAATTTATGTTCAGTGTTTTATATAAATTATTATATATCTGAATTTGTTTCGCTATTTCAAAAAAACGATCTTGAAACGAAAAAGAAACTATAACTACGGTAACAACTAATGCTAGTATGTGTTTTTTATTCTTCATTTTTAGCTGTTTTTTCTATAAATAAAGTTAATAATTTTTTCATTTTACCTTCAATTTCGGCATATTTCAACTCCTCCTTTGCAAGATAAGAAATCATAAACACATAGGGTTTATCAACTTCTGAATAAACTATTTCCTTTTGTAAACGATACGATTCTCTTAATAAACGTTTAATTCTATTTCTATCTACAGCTTTTTTAAATAATCTTTTAGGAACTGAAACTCCCATTTGAACAGGATATTTTGAAGTATGTTCCGTTTGTAAATAAACCATTCGTAAGGGAAATTTTTTAATTGTTTCTCCCTCCGTGTAAAGCCTTCCAATTAGTTTTCTGCTTTTTAGTCTTTCTTCTTTACCTAGTGTAAATTTCATTACTACAAACATACGTAAACTAAAGCTATCATTTGATTTTTTACTTATTTTTGAGGAAAGCATTTTTATGAAACCAGACTTATTTCAAGCACCTGATTATTACCAATTAGATGACCTTTTAACCGATGAACACAAATTAGTTAGAAATACTGCTAGAGATTGGGTTAAAAAATATCTATCTCCAATTATTGAAGAATACGCACAACGATCGGAATTTCCTAAGAGTTTAGTTGGCGGACTTGCAGAAGTGGGAGCTTTTGGTTCTTATATTCCTGAAGCCTATGGTGGTGCTGGTTTAGATCAAATTTCGTACGGGTTAATTATGCAAGAATTAGAACGTGGAGATAGTGGAATTAGATCTACTGCTTCGGTTCAAACATCGTTGGTAATGGGACCTATTTATAACTACGGAAACGAAGAACAACGTAAAAAATATTTACCAAAATTAGCTTCAGGTGAATGGATTGGGAGTTTCGGTTTAACAGAACCTAACCATGGATCTAATCCTGGTGGAATGGAAACCAAATTTAAAGATATGGGAGATCATTTTCTTTTAAATGGTTCAAAAATGTGGATTTCTAATGCTCCTATTTGTGATGTGGCTGTTGTTTGGGCTAAAAACGAGGAGGGTAGAATTCATGGTTTACTAGTAGAACGAGGAATGAAAGGGTTTTCTACTCCTGAAACAAAAAACAAATGGTCGTTAAGAGCTTCTATTACTGGTGAGCTAATTTTTGATAATGTAAAAGTTCCTAAAGAAAACATACTTCCAAATAAATCAGGATTAAGCGCTCCTTTAAAATGTTTGGATAATGCTAGATACGGAATTGCTTGGGGTGCTATTGGTGCTGCTATGGATTGTTATGATACTGCTTTACGATATGCTAAAGAACGTACTCAATTTGGAAAACCTATCGGACAGTTTCAATTACAACAAAAAAAGCTAGCTGAAATGATTACCGAAATTACCAAAGCACAATTACTAACTTGGCGCCTTGGAGTTCTAAAAAATGAAGGTAAAGCAACCTCTGCTCAAATTTCAATGGCAAAAAGAAATAATGTTGCTATGGCGCTAGATATTGCTAGAGAAGCTAGACAAGTTTTGGGTGCTATGGGTATTTCTGGAGAATATTCTATTATGAGACATGCAATGAATTTAGAAAGTGTTGTTACGTATGAAGGAACTCATGACGTTCACCTACTAATCACAGGATTAGATATTACAGGACTCAATGCTTTTAAATAAAAAAGAGTTGCTATAAAAGCAACTCTCATTCGTGTATAGTTTCGGGGGTGATTTTAGTGATTGATAGCATAACTTGCGCCTTTTGCACAGTCTGCTAATGTTACTAAAAATGATTTTACTGCTTTGTCTAATCTGTTAAGTAATACTGTTGTCATAATCCCTATATTTTATATTGTTTGTTAGTAGTGTCTGTTAATTACTTTACAAAGATAAAGCATGTATCTTCTTGATTAAAAGGGATATCCGCAACTTAAAATGCAATTTTCCGTAAAGTATTTATAAATAAGTGCATAAAAAAAGCTGCTTAGTTAAGCAGCTTTTAAGAGTTGTAATTTTAATTTCTCCTAGTGGTTTATTGCATAGCTCGCTCCTTTTGCACAGTCTGCTAATGTTACTAAAAATGATTTTACTGCTTTGTCTAATCTGTTAAGTAATATTGTTGTCATAATCCCTATATTTTTATATTGTTTGTTAGTAGTGTCTGTTAATTACATCACAAAGATAAAGCATGTATCTTCTTGATTAAAAGGGATATCCGCAATCTGAAATGCAATTTTCCGAAACCTTGTATGACTGCATAAAAAAAGCTGCTTTTAAATAAGCAGCTTTTAAGAGTTGTATTTTTATTTTTCCTAGTGATTGATAGCGTAGCTCGCTCCTATTGCACAGTCTGCTAATGTTACTAAAAATGATTTTACTGCTTTGTCTAATCTGTTAAGTAATAATGTTGTCATAATCCCTATATTTTATATATTGTTTGTTAGTAGTGTCTGTTAATTACATTACAAAGATAAAGCATGTATCTTCTTGATTAAAAGGGATATCCGCAATCTGAAATGTAATTTTCCGAAACCTAGTATGACTGCATAAAAAAAAGCTGCTTTTAAATAAGCAGCTTTCCTTGTTTGGCTATTAACTTTTATTAGTGGTGTTTTGCATAACCTGCTCCTTTACCACATTCATTTAGAGTTAATATAATCCCCTTCAAAAATTGATTAATCCTAGTAGTTAAATTAGCCTCCATAATCCCCATTATGTATAGTTAGTTCGTAATCCCTTTAATGTTATACATTCAAATATATTGTTGATTTTCAGGTTATAAAAAGGGATATCCGCAACTTAAAATGCAATTTTCCGTAAAGTATTTATAAATAAGTGCATAAAAAAAGCTGCTTAGTTAAGCAGCTTTTAAGAGTTGTAATTTTAATTTCTCCTAGTGGTTTATTGCATAGCTTGCTCCTTTTGCACATTCTGATAATGTAGCTAAAAATCCTTTTACAATTTTGTCTAATCTGTTAAGTAATACTGTTGTCATAATCCCTATTTTTATATTGTTTAATTAGTAGTGTCTTTTATTTACATTACAAAGATATGGTACTTATCTTCCTGATAAAAAGGGATATCCGCAACCTGAAATGCAATTTTCCGAAGCTTGTTTTAAATTATAAAAAAAAGCCATCGAAACCGATGACTCTAAAATTTGGTTAAATTTTTAATGTTGGATTGCATAGCTTGCTGCTTTCCCCCACTCGCTTAAAGTTAAAACGATACCCTTCATAATTCGTCTAACTTTTTCAATTAATAACTTTCCCATTTTTTAACATATAAAATAATCCCTAAAAATTTTGTTATTAAAGAATAACACTACAAATATATAACTGTATTAGAGCTTTAGAAAAGGGGATAAACGCAAATTGAGGTGCGTTTTTCCGAAATATTGCACAGGGTTTTTCCTGTTTACCTAAAAAAACTTTTATTTTTTGTTAACGTTTTTAAGAAATAATAATTTTCTTTTTATATTTTAGAGATAGTAACAAATTTTAACCAATTAAATTATGAATCTTTTAAAACCCTTTCAAAAGGGGCTGTTTATAACAGCTTCTATTATGCTCGTATGCATATTTTTCTCTTGCTCTAAAGAAGAAATTAATAATCAAGATGTTTCCCAACAATTAAGTGAAGTCAATCTGCTTTCCTCTGTAAATGAAAAAAACTTTCAGTCCCCGAATCAAATCTACAGTGAATTAGGAAAAAAATACGGTTTCAAAACTGAAGAATTTGTTAGTTCTGAGAGATCATCTGAAAAACTTTACTCTGGAATTAATGTAAATATTTATAAAATATCTACACAATCTCCTCATCCTGATGGTTCTGGACAAAGTATTACCATTTCTGGAGTGGTGTTAATTCCAAAATATAAAGACCGCATAGTTTGGTTTAAGAAAGAGAAAATTCCTTACCGAATTCGTTTTGTAACACCTTTTACATATACAAGCAATTCTTCGGCTGCTTCGGTATCATATAGTAATATCTTCAGTATTCCTGATGAAATTGATCAGTTGTTACCATTAACAATGATTGCTCAAGCATGGACTGGAAAGTTTGCTGTTTTTGTTCCTGACTATCCTGGGTTCGGTGATTCGTATGGTGATTGTTTTCCTCCGTTTGTTAACAAGGATGCGCACAACAGATCGAATTATGACTTTTTAAAAGCTGGAATTCATCAGTTAGAAAACATGGGATATGAACTTAAAGACGAACTATTAATTCAAGGATATTCTCAAGGTGCTTTTTCTGCTATACAATTTGCTAAATATTTAGAAACTAATAATTTAAAAAAGGTAAAAGGTTTATCTGCTGGAGGTACACCTGCTTTATTGGATAAGTTTATTGTAAAAGCACGTTCTGAAAATTTTCATCCACATCCGTTTTTCTTCCCTTATGCCTATTACGGAATGAAAGAAAATAATTTGATTTCTATAGGAGAGAATCGAATAATTCAATTGAATAAATTCGCTACAGGAACTTATAATAATTACGATGAAATAAGAGCTCTTTATGACGGTTCTAATTCTATTTTAAAATTACAGTTTGCCTTACCGAATATTCCAAGTAAATTATTGATGAGTGATTTTATCAATGCAAATCCTAATGATGCAAACTCTGATTATGCTAACTTTTTTAATGTATTAAGAGCTAATAGTATTTCTCCTTGGAACAATAAATGTCAGTTTAAAATGTTCCATGGAAGTTTAGACAATGCTGTATATACCAATCAAGCTTATGAATATTATGTACAACATAGAAATTATGGTGGTAATGTGAGTTTTGATTATACCTTAGGAGAACATATTACAGGTTATTTACCTTTCTTATTAAAAACCAACGATTGGTTTTGGAATTTAAGATAACAACTTTTATTAGTATAGATGCATCTCGAAAGAGGTGCATTTTTTTTAGAAACTGTTTTTAATAGTATCTAAAAATATTGATTTGTATTTCTGGCCTATCGGTATTTTGTTATTATCAATAGCTATTTGATTTCCTTCTACATAACTTATTTTCTCCAAATTGATGATAAATGATTTATGTACTCGAAAAAACTTATTCTCCGGGAGTGAATTCGAAATCGCATTCATTGTTTTATAAACAACTAAATTTTGATTACTAGTGTGAACTTTTATATAATCTCCTAAGGATTCTACATATAAAATATCATCTAATTGAATCAAAAACAACTTTTTATCTGATTTTAAAATGAGCTGATTGCTATTCTTATTTACGATGTTTCTAACTTTTTCAACCGATTGATAAAACCGATCAAAAGAAAACGGTTTTAGTAAATAATCCACCGCATTTAAGTTAAATCCATCTACAGCATATTCTGAATAAGCAGTTGTAAATATTACCAGTGGCGGATTATTAAGAGATTTGTAAAAAGATAATCCAGATAATTTTGGCATGTTAATATCTAAAAAAAGAACATCTATTCTTTCCTTTTCAACTATTTCAATGGCTTCAATAGCATTATTACAAATACCTTTTATTTCCATCCATGAGATGTCTGAAACAAATTTTTTCAGTACATCTTGTGAAGCTGGTTCATCATCAATAATTAGGCAATTAATCTTCATAATTATACAATAATACTAAGAGTTGTTTTATAAATTGCTTCTTCCGAACGAATCTTAAAATCGTGTTTTTTTGGATATAAAATTTCCAAATGCTTTTGTACATTTTGTATTCCCACACCCGAAAAATGATTGTCTTCCTTTTCTAACGGAATAAAATTATTTTCAACTTCAAACAACAGTTGATTCTCATTTACAATTAAATTTACGTTGATATAAGGGTTCTCAACACCACTCTTTAATCCGTGTTTAAAAGCATTTTCTAAAATAGGAAGTAATAACATTGGGTATATTTCTATTTCTTTATCAACCGAATAGGTGAAATCGACTTTGGAGTTTGCAATAGTTCTTTTTTTCTCAAAATCGATATAACTTTTTATAAGTGCTATTTCTTTTTGAATTGTTATTTTTTTGTCGGTTGCTTCGTAAATAACATATCGCAAAATATCGGAAAGATTTAAAATTGCATTTGTCGTTTCTTCTTTTTTATTGATTGATAATGAATAAACTACATTTAATGCGTTGAATAAAAAATGAGGATTTATCTGATTTTTTAAAGCCGTTAATTCTAATTGTAACATTACTTTTTCTCTTTGGTTTAAGTATAGCCAGTCTTCAAATAACTTCACCAAAACAGCAAAAGATATCACTCCAAAAAATAACAAAACTGTTTTGAACGCATTGAAATAGGAAATAAAATAATACTCTGGAAATAAAAAATCTAGAACATGATTATGAGTCAAGATATTTACAGATGAAAAAAACAGAATGTTTCCAAGTAAGAATATTGAGAAAACAACATATTTTCCTTTTTTTAAAAAAGTAGGTAATAAATAATAAATAGCTATGCTAACAGCAGGCACTAAAGTAAGCAGATAACTTACAGTGTATATAATATCTATTTTCTCGATTGGAAAATCAGAAAAAACAACTAATAAAACCGTAAAATAAAACAACCACAATATAGCATTGAATGCAAGTATATTATGGTTGTTTTTAATGATATGCCTTGTGTACAGATTCATTATTAGCTTTTCTTTAAGGTAAACTTAGTTTCAGTTTCCCATTTTTTTGCTGATTCTGATGCCATGTACTTCTTTAAAAACTGTTGTAATTCTTCAGAAGAAGCCGTTAGCAAAATATCTTCTTTCATTACGCCAATTTTTTCATGTTTAATTTTAATTCTTTTCTCTTTAAATATTTCTTTTAATCGCTTTTCATCGAACCATTTAATGCTTATTTCATTATTATTTAAAATATCTAATTTTACTAATGAATGTGGATAGATATTATGAATCTGTAATAAACCATTCATTTCACTTCCTTGATCATTAAACGGAATAAAATCTAGAAAAAGCTGGTCTTTTAATTTAAAAGGTGTAGCTATGAATAACGACTTTTTATCTTTATCACTATATTCTACAGAATAAGAATTCTTATACTTCTTAAAGAATTTTTCGTCTTCAAGAGTTATTTTTTCACCACTATTTATCAGCTTTGCATACTCATCTTTTAAGGAAGTGATTTTCCAGATATCTTTGTTATTATCTTTCCATTCACCCAAAAAGTCTTTTGAAAATTTTATGGTTTCTTCGGTGTAAAAAGGATTTAGCGATTTAACTATACAAGAGTTAAATACTACCAAGCTTACAAGTAAAATAATGTGTCTTTTTTTCATACTTTTTATATTTAAAAATTATATGATTCAAAAGAACATCAGAAACACAAAATCTAAAACTATTTTAGATAAACACATCTAATTTCTCTGTAAACAATATAAAACAACAATATTAATCCTTAAAAAAAGCACTAACAATAGCCAACATCATACCAATAAAAGTTGTTGCGTTTGTTGTAATACTCTGAGTGGCATCAGTACTTAAAACGGCCCAAATAACAATAGAAGCTACACCTACTAAAATGTAGGACCAAGCATATAGGTTTCCTAATTTTTCTTTGAGCTTTTCTTCATTGGCTCCCATAGCAAACTCTCCAACTCGTTGAATTTTTAGTTTTCTTGATGAAGTAGCTGCACTTCCACTAGTGTTTAATGCATTCGCATCGTTTCCATCTGAATCGGTTTTTACACCAAATGCTGCGGCAACAATACCTCCAACAAGTCCTGTTAAAGCACTTGCTAAATACATTAAGGCTGGATTGGTTTTCGGGTTTTCTTGACCTTTTAACTCAAAGGCTTCTTTAAAAAGTAGTAATGAACATATAATGTACCCTAATAAGGCAACAATTACCATGAAGTTGATAATTCCTTCTTTTCCTTTCATTATTAAGTAGTTTAATGGTTAGTTTCTCAAATGTAACTGAAAAACTAATCAATTACAACTTAAATTCATCCATAAAAAAAACCTTCTAGAAAGAAATTCCTAGAAGGCCATATAATCCCCTAAAATGTTTTCACCCTTTTGTTTCCGCGGATGATCACTGATACAAATATAGGGTAGAGTCACATTTTACTAAAGGGGATTTCCGCAATTACAAATGTGGATTTATGCAACAGATATGTTTTAACAAAAAAAAGAACCTCTCAAACAAAAGCCTGAGAGGTTCACGGTTACTAATCTCTAAAAGTAATTCCTTCCCCCTAACGAATTACCCGATTGATCGAGGCAAATCTATTTGAATTAAAATTCTATAGAAAAGGGTTTTCCGCAGTTTCTTATGTGGATTTATGAAATACATTCTTTTATTAAAAAATTAATCTTTTTGGATATTATCAATAGAAAAGTTCAATAAAAAAAAGAACCTCTCAAACTAACGCTTGAGAGGTTTATAGTTACTAATCTATTAAAGTAATTCTCATCCCCAAATTGAATTACTTGGTTGATCAGGGACAAAACTAAATCAATGTATTAAATACCTAAAAGGGATATCCGCAAAAAAGCATGTGGTTTTATGTAACACTAAAAAGGATTAAAAAAAAGAACCTCTTAAGCAGTTAGCTCAAGAGGTCTTTTCCTTTCTTTCTTTTACTCTTTTCCAGTAATTCTTCCCAAAAGAATTTGTTTCTGTAAGTGATACAAATGTATAACTCATCGGAAGCACTGAAAAAGGGATATCTGTACAATACAATGTGGTTTTCCGCAAAAGGTTAATCTAAAATACCTAACTCTTTTGCTTTTAGCACTAAATCTGTATTATTGTTTGCTTGAAGATCTGTTCTTAATTTTGCTAATTTATTTTCAATAGATCTAATCTTAAGCAAACTTCCGTCTTCTTTGGTAATAATTCCTTCTAAATTACTAATTTTTGGATGCTTAGGTAACTCTTTTAAAATTTGAATAGCCACATCATCCATTTGAATATCTATTAACGCTCTCTTCAACAGCTTTTGATGAATTTCATGCGTATAATAAATTTCTCCTGTTAACATTTTTTCAATGGCAAACGTTAACTCAGCCGTATTACACTTTCCTTTAAGTAAATATGCATTAGGGTTCAAATTTTGAATGACACTAAACACTCTATTCGTTTCTGAGTGTCCTGTAATTACACCAACTTTTATTGGTATTTCTTCTTGCTTAATTGTTTTAATTAAGTTCTCTCCACTATCTATTCTTGAATTTTCGGTAGCATTGTCAAAACTTAAATCTGTGAATAAAATTTGAAAAGGAGTTTCTGTTAATGCCACTTTTATTTTAGCATAAGCGTCATCACAAGAATTAGTGGTTTCTATTTCAAGATGATCAATATCTTTAATGTAAGATAAAATACCTTCAATAATTAGTTGATGATCATCTGCAATAAGTATTTTAATTTTCTCAGGCATTTAGAGGTGTTTGGATGATTATATGAGTTCCTTTTCCTACCTCACTTTCAATGGTTAATGTTCCATTTAATTCTTGAACACGTTCTTGTAAGTTTAGTAGTCCAATTCCCTTTTTTTGCGTAGCGGTATCGAAACCTTTACCATTATCTACTACATCCAAAAGTACAGATTTTTTATGTATTGAGAAACTTATTGTCATTTTAGAAGCTTCTGCATACTTCTGACAATTTTGAATACATTCTCGTAAGCTCAAATACAACATTCGTTTGATTGAGTTATTAGCCTGAGACCAATCGATTTCTTTTAATCCGTTAACTTTAATAATAAACTCTGGAGAAAAATAATCGCTCACTAAATTTATTACTTGATCTCTGAACGGAACCTCCTCAAAGCTAACACTAGATAACTGATGTGATAAATTACGAACATTGTCTTTTACCATCTCTAATTTCTGTGCCTCTTCTAGTAATAATGACTTTTCTAATTTTCTATGCAATAAACGTAAATCGCCAGCAACCTCATCGTGCAATGATTTTGCGATTTGTCTACGTTCTTCTTCTCTAGCTTCAATTTTTTGTAGTTGTGTTAAAAACAATAATTTTTTTCTTCTGAACCTAAAAAACGAAATACTAGACAGTAAAAACATTATACTAATACCCGATAACAGTAACCCGATGGTAGCACGTTGCTTTTGCGCTTCTGCTTCGGCTAATGTTTTTTCGTTTTCAATTTTTAAGGCCTCGTTTTCTTTCTCCTTTTTATCAGTTTCATAACGAATTTTAGCAAACTGGTTTTTTAATTGTCGCTCTTGTTGCAAAAGACTGTCGTTAAGAGTAATATATTCATTTAAATATGCTTTGGATTGATTTCCTGTTGATAAATCAGAAAGTAGTTTTAATGCTTCCAACCAACGTTTGTTGTTATGGGTTTGCTTTGCGTATTTCAAAGCTTCATTTGCGTGAAATCTTGCCTTAGATGGGCTTTTTTCCTCTATATAGAATTCTGATAATAATACATGGGTAATAGACAAATCACTGAATTCTTTTTCTTTTTCTCTAATTTGAATTACTTCATTGTAGTGATCTTCCGCAAAGTTTTTTCTTCCCAATGCAATTCCACTGTATGTTAAATTCTCTAACAATAAAGCATAAAGGTCAGGATACTTTTGTTTAATACTGTCATATTTTAAACCTTTATTAAAATATTCAATTGCCTTTTCGTGCTCACTCCCTTGTTGATGAATTAAACCAATATTATTAATTGTATGTAAATAACCTCGTTCTTTTCTTTTCGAGTTTTTATTTAATCGGTTTGCTTTTAAAGATAAATCAAAATATTTTAATGCATCCTCTTTTTGTTTTATTTCTCCAGAGACCAATCCTAAATTGCTATAAACATTCTGCAGATATCTATAAGATTTTATTGGCTCTAGATATTGTAAAGCCTCAATTGAACTTATCTCACTTCCCAAAAAATCCTTAGCTTCACGTTGTAATATGGTAATACTTAATAATCTTCTTCCAACTTCTAATGAATCATTAGTTAATTTGGATATGTTCATTGATTGATTATAAAAATAGAAAGAACTATCAATTTGATATTTTAAATCATGATACATAGCTTTATACTGATAAATCTTGGCAAGTATTGCAGAATCATTATCTTCTGTATAAAATTTATATAATTGATTGATAGATTCTTTTACAATCTCATCATTTTTATTAAAATATGCACTTAACCCTCTATCCAAAGTGTTTTTCTTCAATCGTGAAATTGAATCCATATCTTGACCATAAAAAATGCAAGAGTATAAAAAAAAGAAGGTAAATGCTCGCATATCATATTTTTAACCAAGTACTACAAAAAAACAAAAAAACTCCTTCATAGGAGTTTTATATTATCTAATCTTTTCGTTTTGATTAAATTTTACCATTTCCTCCATCTGTTCCACCACCACCACCGGTCATTCCGCCACCGTTATCATCAGTAGAATCTCCTCCAGGAAATTTAATCATTTCTGTTTTTTGGATAAAAGTAATTTTTTTCATAATCGTAAAAATTTTTTGTTGTTAATGTTTATGTATTCAATGTCTTAAATTAAACATTTTAATTTAAAAACACAATAATTGATAAATCTAAAGCTTTTTTTAAACAAATTTTAGCTTTTTAACTTAAATTTAGTAGGTAATAGCTTATTTTTAATAGGTTTTTGGAAGGATACCAAGATTCTAGTATAAATTAAAAATAATATTTAACAAACAGATTACTTCGTCATTCTTCCTCGTAATGACGTATCAAATCGTCATTGCGAGCGAAACATAGTGAAGTGAAGCAATCTCACAATTGACGAACAGATTACTTCGTCTTGTTACAAAACTAAATTTGGCACAAGCCTAGTAATGACGACATAAAAAAACCGTTACTAACTCAGTTAATAACGGTTTCAATTTTAAAATTCTTTGCAGTTTAGCAAACTTCAACGTTTGGATCGCAGTTGTCTGTTAAGTCTCCTCCTTGACCTCCACCGCTTCCTCCACCAGTTATTCCATTTCCTCCTTGACCTCCACCGCTTCCTCCACCAGTTTTACCACAGCATAATTCTCCACCAAAAACAGTAGTTTGTTGTTCTTTTGTAATTGCAAATTGCTTTAAATTCTCTAACATAATTTTTACGTTTAAATAGTTTATAAAGCAGCAAAATACTTTTACAATACTTTTACAATACTTTTAAAGCAAATTTTTCATGTTAAAAAAAATGATAAAGTGTGTTTTTTCGTTTTAGCGAAGAAAAGTAATCTGTCTTTTCTGCATCGCTTGATGAGATTCCGTATCAAGTACGGAAAGACAGAATTATTCAATATTTTCATTCCCATGAAAATGAGAATCTATTTTTTCGCTACTTGATGAGATTCCCGCCTTCGCGGGAATGACGTAATGGAACGTCATTGTAAATGGAACATAGTGAAGTGAAGCAATCTTTATATTTAGAACTAAAATAAAGTTATTCAACAAACAGATTACTTCGTCATTCTTCCTCGTAATGACGTAACAAATCGTCATTGCGAATGGAGTAAAACGGAATGAAGCAATCTGTTTATTCAGGAATAAATTCATAATGAAATCGAAAAAGAGAGATTACTTCGTCATTCTTCCTCGTAATGACGAAACTTTCTATCCCCTCAACTTCACAAACAAATCCCACAAAACCACTCCACAACTTACTGAAATATTTAAAGAGTGCTTTGTTCCTAATTGCGGGATTTCAATACAATTATCTGAAGCAGTTACTACCTCTTGCTGAACTCCTTTCACTTCATTCCCAAAAACAACGGCATATTTTTCTTCTCTAGAAACAGAAAGTTCGTCTAACATGGTACTATTATCGGCTTGTTCAATAGAAAATACTTTTACCCCTTGATTTTTCAACTTTTTAATTAATTCAAGTGTGTCTTCCACATATTCCCATTTCACAGACTCTGTGGCTCCTAAGGCTGTTTTATGAATTTCTTTATTTGGAGGTGTTGCCGTAATACCGCACAAGTAGATTTTTTCTATTAAAAAAGCATCCGAAGTTCTGAACACCGATCCTATATTATTTAAGCTTCTAATATTGTCTAGTACTACAATTATAGGGGTTTTTTCTGCTTCTTTAAACTCATCTACCGAGATTCTTCCTAACTCGTTATTTTTTAATTTGCGCATTGATTAAATAACCATTTACGTCATTGCGAATAGAGTAAAACGGAATGAAGCAATCTGTTTATTCTGAACTAAATTCAGAATCAAATCGAAAAAAGTGAGATTACTTCGTCATTCTTCCTCGTAATGACAGTTTTATTATATATGAGAATAGTTTTCTTAATTAGGCTATAACTTGTTATAAATAATTGACATTTATTAATTGATAACTAACAATTGAAAACTGTTCCCTAATGACTTTTTTCTATCTTCGCAAAACTAACTTAAAAATCTATAAACTTGGCAAAAACAAAGGCAAAAAAGGTAACTCCATTAATGCAACAATACAACGGAATTAAAACCAAATATCCGGATGCGATGTTGTTGTTTCGCGTGGGTGATTTTTATGAAACCTTTGGAGAAGATGCTATTAAAGCATCAGAAGTTTTAGGGATTGTATTAACCAAAAGAGGTAATGGAAGTGAGAGTGAAACTGCCTTAGCTGGTTTTCCACATCATTCATTAAACACCTATTTACCAAAATTAGTAAAAGCAGGGTATCGTGTAGCTATTTGCGATCAATTGGAAGATCCTAAAATGACTAAAACGATTGTAAAACGTGGCGTTACAGAATTAGTAACTCCAGGCGTTTCTTTAAACGATGAAGTATTACAATCGAAAACCAATAATTTTTTGGCTGCTGTTCATTTCGATAAAAAACAATTGGGAGTATCATTTTTAGATGTTTCAACAGGTGAGTTTTTAGTTGCCCAAGGAAATGAATCGTACATAGATAAATTATTACAAAACTTTTCGCCAAGTGAAGTGTTGGTTCAAAAACAATACAAACAACGATTCTTAGAACAATTTACCAATCGTTTTCATACGTTTTATTTGGAAGATTGGGTGTTTCAAAAAGATTATGGTTACGAAAATTTAACCAGCCATTTTAAGGTTAAGAATTTAAAAGGTTTTGGTGTTGAAGATATAACTCATGGAATTGTTGCTGCAGGTGCAGTGCTCTATTATTTATCGGAAACACAACACAACAAAATTGAACACATTCAACGTGTTAATAGAATTGCAGAAGACAACTACATTTGGATGGATCGTTTTACGGTTCGTAACTTAGAATTATACGGTGGGAATTCTGTGAATTCGGTTTCTCTTTTGGATGTAATTGACAAAACAATTTCCCCGATGGGAGGTCGTTTATTAAAACGTTGGCTGGCGTTACCTCTTAAGAATTTAGAGGAGATTAAAGAGCGTCATGAATTAGTTAAGTTTTTAATTGATAGTGATACTTTTTTTGAAACGGTTTCGTATCAATTAAAACAAATCTCTGATATTGAACGTTTGGTTTCAAAAGTAGCTACAGGAAAGGTTTCTCCTAGAGAAGTTGTGTTGTTGAAAAACTCACTGAAAGCAATTCTTCCTATTAAAGAAGCCGCTGAAAAAACCGAGAATACTGCTGTTAAGTCACTAGGAAATCAATTACATAATTGTAACGATTTAATTGAAAAAATAAACATAACTGTTTTTGAAGATGCTCCTGTAAACATCAACAAAGGAAATGCTATTGCTAATGGAGTTTCTGAAGAACTAGATGAACTTAGAAACATTGCTAATTCTGGAAAAGATTACCTTGACAATATGTTAGCTCGTGAAACCGAACGAACTGGAATTCCGAGTTTAAAAATTGCTTTTAACAATGTTTTTGGTTACTACATAGAAGTCAGAAATACTCATAAAGATAAAGTTCCATCAGAATGGATTCGTAAGCAAACATTAGTAAATGCCGAACGCTATATTACGGAAGAACTTAAAGAATACGAAACCAAAATTTTAGGAGCAGAAGAAAAAATTCAAGCGTTAGAAGTTGCCTTATTCGGACAGTTAATTGAGTATATCATTAATTTTGTGCAACCTATACAGGAAAACGCGCAGATTATTGCCAAAATTGATTGTCTTCTATCATTTTCTAAGTTAGCTATTGATAACAATTATGTGCGGCCAACTGTTGATGAAACTACTGATATTGAAATCAAAAATGGTCGTCATCCTGTAATTGAAAAACAACTTCAAATTGGTGAAGAATACATTGCTAATGATGTTGTTTTAAATCGAAATCAGCAACAAATTATAATGATTACCGGGCCCAATATGTCGGGTAAATCAGCAATTCTTCGCCAGACGGCATTGATTGTACTATTAGCTCAAATGGGAAGTTATGTACCAGCACAACAAGCACGAATAGGAATTGTAGATAAAATATTTACCCGAGTAGGAGCCAGCGATAATATTTCGATGGGTGAATCTACATTCATGGTAGAAATGAATGAAACGGCTTCTATTTTGAACAATATTTCAGATCGTAGTTTAGTGTTGTTAGATGAAATTGGTCGTGGTACCTCAACCTATGACGGAATTTCAATTGCTTGGTCAATTGCTGAATATTTACACGAACATCCTTCTAAAGCCAAGACGTTATTTGCTACACATTATCATGAGCTGAATGAAATGACAACTACTTTTAAGCGTATTAAAAACTTCAATGTTTCTGTAAAAGAGTTAAAAGACAGCATTATTTTCTTGCGTAAATTAGTTTCTGGTGGAAGTAATCACAGTTTCGGAATTCATGTAGCAAAATTGGCAGGAATGCCAAATCAAGTTATTCATAGAGCGAATAAAATTTTGAAACAGTTAGAAGAAAGTCATTCTCATAAAGAAGTTGAAGAAACTTTAAAAGATGTGCAACATCAAGAAATGCAAATGAGTTTCTTTCAACTAGATGATCCTTTATTAGAAGATATCAGAGAAGAAATATTAACTACTAATATTGATACCTTAACCCCAATAGAAGCTTTAATGAAGCTGAATGAAATTAAACGAATGTTGACTAAAAAGTAAATTTAGTTTTAAAATATTATATCATCTTCCGTATCAAATTCTCCATCTTTTCCTGCTGAAGTCAAGCTATAAGAATTCTCTATTATTTTGTACTTAAAGTTGGTTCCCCAACCATCAATTAACAAGTTTTCTCTAAGTGGATTTCCACGTTTAATGATGTGTAATTGTAATGGGTAACTTCCAAATACCTCTTTTTCTTTCTCTAATAGTTCTTTAATTTCAGTTGCTCTTTTATTCGTTTTATTTTCAGAAACTATTGACGGAACTATATATACTCTTCCAATGATATATATAATCAAACAAACTCCCAATAATATATCAAGCCTCTGAAAAGGAGATATCATTCTCTTTTTAGGAAGTTTATTTTCTTCTTCAAATTTTCTTCTTTTTTCTCTTTTTCTTCTAAAAAAGAATTCTTGAATATTTAAAGCAGCTGAACTAAGCAATTCTAAAATACCGGCTATTAATTCTAGCATAAGAACAATTTATTGCATTTTCATTTTCCAACTTCAATAATAGTTATTTTTGCTGACTATTATGCAGCATGACATCAGTTTTAAACATATTAACAAATTAGCCATTCCAGCCTTAATTACAGGTGTTGCAGAACCGCTACTTTCTACAACCGATTTAGCCATCGTTGGAAACATTCAAGAAAATGCTACTGAAAGTATTGCTGCTATTGGTATTGTGGGTGCTTTTTTATCGATGTTGATTTGGGTTTTCGGTCAAACTCGTAGCGGAATTTCTTCCATTGTTTCTCAATATGTGGGTGCTCAAAAGTTAGAAGATATCAAAAATTTACCTGCTCAAGCTACCGTAATTATTGTAGCTACAAGTATGGTAATTCTTGTTATGAGTTATCCGTTTGCAAAAGAAATTTTTCAATTCTACAATGCATCTGGACAAGTATTAGACTACTCTGTTGAGTATTATAAAATCCGAGTTTTTGGATTTCCTTTTACGTTGTTTACTATAGCTGTTTATGGAACTTTTCGAGGTTTACAAAACACGTTTTACCCTATGATTATCGCTATTGTAGGAACTGTTATAAACATCGTTTTAGATGTGATTTTTGTATATGGAATCGAAGGTTACATTCCGGCTATGCATATTCAAGGAGCTGCGTATGCAAGTGTAATTGCTCAAGTTGTGATGGCTATTTTGGCTCTAATTTTACTGTATAAAAAAACCAATATATCTTTAAAATTTAGTTTGCCTTTTAACCACGAAGTTCCAAGGTTTATCAACATGGTTTTAAATTTATTTGTACGAACCATTGCATTAAATACAGCGCTGTATTTTGGAACATCGTATGCAACTGCTTATGGAAACGAATATATTGCAGCGTATACTATTGGTCTTAACTTATGGTTAATGGGTGCTTTTGTAATTGATGGTTATGCCTCTGCGGGTAATATTTTATCAGGAAAATTACTAGGCGCTAAAGCTTACAGCACTCTAGTTCAGTTAGGGAATAGACTGCTTTTATATGGGTTTTTATTAGGTGTATTAATGGCCCTAATAGCTGGAATTTTATACGAACCTATTGGAAGAATTTTCACTCAAGAAGAAAACGTGTTAATTACTTTTTACGAATCTTTTTGGATAATATTACTAATGCAACCTTTCTGTTCATTAGCTTTTATATATGATGGAATGTTTAAAGGAATGGGAGAAATGAAATACTTGCGTAACTTACTATTAGTTTCTACAGGTGTTATATTCGTTCCTACTTTATTACTTTTTGATTCGCTAGATTATAAATTATATGCTATTTGGATTGCTTTTTTTGCTTGGATAATTGCAAGGGGATTACCGTTAATTTTAGTATTTAGAAAGAAGTTTTTAGTATTAGCTAAAAATGAGTAATTTGGAAACAAAAAACTATGAAAAATTATACTAAAATTCTGCTTAGCTTATCTCTTCTACATTTTATAGGCTGTAAAGAAGCACCAACTTATAATCCGTTTGATGATCAGTTTGATATTAATGTTAGTACACTAATTAGAGATAAATGTGATACCATTAATACTGGTTGTGGTTATTGGAATTTACAAGAAAATTCAGGTAGGTTAAGAACATATTATCAAATTTATGCGGATGATTGGAGAAAAGTAGTGGCGAAAGGATTTAGTTATTATGCGGATACTCTTATTTTAGATAAAAACATTCATTTAACAAAGTTCGAATATGATTCTATTTTGTATCAAAACATAAAAATAAATTCACTAAAAAAGGAATTAGAAAAATTTAATTACTCAATAATTAAACAAGTGAGAGGTAATGTTTTCGCTGAAAAAAACAGGGATACTATTCGACTAGAGTTATCTCATAATTTTCTAGATGTCGGCGTAGTAAGGTATTTGACTTTTTTCAAAACTCCGCCAAAAAAGAACACACATTAAACCTCCTTCTCAAACACAATCTTTTGCTGTCCTTTTTCATTGGTGTATACCTGTACAATATCAAATCCATTTTTAAGATTTAAAATCAACATAGGCTTAAAACGGTTCATAGATTTCGTTCTAAGTTTAGTATATCCTTTTTCTTTTACAACTATTTCTTGTCTATCAGCTAGTTGTTTGGCAATTCCCTGTTTTCTATATTTTGGTAAAACGCCACCAACCCAACTGTAAAAAGTATTTTCGTTATATCTGTAGCCAATTTTAAATCCAACAGGAACTTGGTTTATATAAGCTATTATTGAGACTACATCTTCTTTGGAAGTTATTCGATCATTAAAAAAAGTAACTATTGCATCTTCAAAAACAGTTGTATACAACGTCAATAATTCCTCCATGTTTTTCTTCATTGGAACTCCTTGAATTGTCTTAATTTTTATGTTTTGATGATTCATAATTTCTTAAAGATTAAAATTACTACTATTTTTGAAGGGAATTCCGTCACCCTGAATTTATTTCAGGACGACTCAATTAATAAAACTTGTTTGAGATACTGAAACTCCCGAAATTTCGGGACAGTATGACAAAAAATTAACCTAAATAATGACTACAACAACAAGACCTAACGGAAGTTTGTATACCAAAATTCAAAATAAAATAGCAACGATCGAATTCGGACATCCTGCCAGTAATTCTTTTCCAAGTGAATTATTAGATAGATTAGCTAAAGAATTTGATAGGCTTTCTAATGATAACAACGTTTCAGTTATCATATTAAAATCGGAAGGAGAACGTGCTTTTTGCGCTGGAGCTTCTTTTGATGAATTAGTAGCGATTGATAATTTAGAAGATGGAAAAGCTTTCTTTTCAGGATTTGCCAACGTAATTAACGCAATGCGAAAATGTTCGAAATTAGTTATTGGTCGTGTACAAGGTAAAGTTGTTGGTGGCGGTGTTGGTTTAGCTGGTGCATGTGATTATGTATTAGCAACAGAAGCCGCTTCTATTAAACTTTCTGAGTTAACAATTGGAATTGGTCCTTTTGTAATTGCTCCAGCTGTAGAACGTAAAGTTGGTGTAAGCGGTTTAGCAGAATTAACGTTAGACGCAACGAGTTGGAAAAATGCCTATTGGGCAAAAGACAAAGGATTATATGCACGTGTATTTGAATCTATTTCTGAACTAGATACTGAAGTTGAATTATTAGCAGAAAATTTAGCTTCTTACAATCCTGAAGCTTTAGAAGAAATGAAAAGAGCTTTATGGATAGGAACTGAGCATTGGGATACTTTGTTACTGGAAAGAGCAGAGACTTCTGGTAAATTAGTATTATCTGAATTCACTAAAAACGCCTTAGCAAAATTTAAAAAGTGATAACATTTCTTAGAACAGATTCTAAAAACAATGACTTTATTTCGTTAGTAAAAGAGCTAGATGCTTTTTTAGCAGTTACTGATGGAGACGATCATTCTTTTTACGATCAATACAATAAACTCGATAACATTAAATATGTAATTGTTGCTTACATCGATGATATTCCTGTTGCTTGTGGTGCTATAAAACAATTTGACACTACAACTATGGAGGTTAAAAGAATGTTTACTTCTGAAAAATCGAGAGGTAAAGGATTAGCTTCCAAAGTTTTAAAAGAGTTGGAAAAATGGGCTATTGAATTATCTTTTGAAAGATGTATTTTAGAAACCGGAATCCGACAAGTTGAAGCTGTTCAACTATATAAAAAGAACAGCTATATACTTATTGAAAATTATGGTCAATATGCCGGAATTGAAGAAAGTTTGTGTTTCGAAAAAAAATTAAAT
Source organism: Tenacibaculum skagerrakense (assembly GCF_004345825.1). GTDB lineage: Bacteria > Bacteroidota > Bacteroidia > Flavobacteriales > Flavobacteriaceae > Polaribacter > Polaribacter skagerrakensis. The sequence goes on along the minus strand of NZ_SLXM01000001.1, from coordinate 106,510 downwards.
TAAAATGGATCAATATTTATTTCTTGTATTAGCACTTGTCCTTGTAATTGTGTATTTCTATAACAAATTTAGAAATAGACGATAAACCAATTTGCTAATATTTATCGAACCAGTTAAAGTGCTCATTCATTATATCTGTTTTATGTTCCTTGATATAGTTAATGAGTTCTTTAGCCACATTTGATAAGTTTTTAGATTTTAACCATATCAAGTTCCAATTGGTAATAATTGGTAAACTCTTTACAGGAATTACTTGAAGATCGCCATTATTTAACTCGTTTTTAATTCCAATTAAAGGCATAATTGAATAGCCTAACCCTGCAATTACCGCTTGCTTTAACGCTTCGTTCGATTTTAATTCCATTTTCTTATAGGTAGAAATTTTCTGAGAAGCAATAAAACGTTCCATTGCATTTCTTGTTGCTGAACCTTGCTCTCTATAAATTAATGGCAGCTGTTCAAATTCTTGAATAGATAAATTCTTATTAGTGGCCTTATGTTGTTTTCCGCCAACTAAATACAATTTGTTCTCCATCAACTGAATTCTATTGATTTTTAAGTTCTTAGGAATTGTTGAAACCATCGCAAAATCAACTTCATTATTTTCTAAAGATCGTACAACTTCTGATTTGTTGGTAACATCCATTACCAAATCAACTCCTTTATGCTCCTTTAAAAATCCCGTTAAAAAATAAGGCATAGCATACTTCGCTGTTGACACAATTGCTATTTTTAATTTTCCTGCTAAAGCACCTTGAAAAGACATTGCTTTGTAATTAATCGCAGAAACTTCACTTAAAATTTTCTCTGCGGCTAAGGCAATTTCTTCACCAAACTCCGTGATATATAATTTTCTTCCAACAATTTCAAAAAGAGGAATTTGAAACTGATCTTGAAATTTTTTCAATTGAATTGAAACAGCTGGTTGTGTTAAATACAATTCCTCAGAAGCTTTCGTAACACTCTTTAATTCGGCAATCTTCTGAAAAATTTCCAATTGATGCAATGTATAATGCATAATAAATGTTTATATTATAGATTATAAATATCTATAAAAATATATTAAATATAGGCTACATATTTGCACAAAATTTATTTAAAATGAAACGTATTAAATCTACAAGAGTAATTCATTTAAAAAATGTGCGAGACAAAAAGAGATTGAAAACTGTTAATTGCATCTGCTTTTTACTTTTAATCTCTTTTTTTATTTCATTATCTGTAAAAAGCAATCTTCTTTTTTTTACTGAAATGATAACAGCAATTAGTGTTATTTCAATGTCTTTGTTGTGTAATTTTTTAGATGTTAAATAATATATACTGATGGATTTACATTTATTAATAGATAATTTAACCAACCCAGCACTTCTTTTTTTCTTTCTTGGAATTCTTGCTGTACAATTAAAAAGTGATCTTACTATTCCTGAAAACTCTTCTAAGTTTATTTCATTATATCTTTTACTATCTATAGGTTTTAAAGGCGGACAGGAATTATCTCATAGCGATTTTTCTTTGGAGATTTTATGGTCGTTATTATTTGGAATTTTCTTAGCTATTGCCGTTCCAGTATACACTTACTTTATACTACGAATAAAGTTTTCAGTTGAAAACTCCGGAGCTATAGCTGCTGCTTATGGATCGGTTAGTGCTGTAACTTTTGTAACCACTATTTCTTTCTTAGAAATGGAACAAATTCCTTTTAATGGTCATATGGTTGCGGTTATGGCATTAATGGAAGCTCCTTCGATAATGGTTGGACTTTTACTAATGTCTATTTTTAATAAAAAGAAGAAAAAAGAGGAAACCATTTCTGTAAAAAAAGTGCTTCATCATTCGCTTACAAATGGTAGCGTATTATTGATTATAGGAAGTTTAATCGTTGGATTGTTAGCAAGTGAGGCTCAAGCAGAAGGAATTAAACCATTTACAACAGATATCTTTAAAGGATTTCTAGCGGTGTTTTTATTGGACATGGGAATTACAAGCGGTAAAAAACTATCTGACTTTAGAAAAAAAGGAGGCTTTGCATTTGTATTTTCTATTGTTATTCCAATTATAAATGGTTGTATAGTAGCATTTGTTACGAGCTTTTTTATCTCTGGAGTTGGTAATAGGTTATTGTTTGCAATTCTTGCTGCAAGTGCATCTTACATCGCTGTTCCTGCTGCCATGAAATTGGCAAACCCTAAAGCAAATCCAAGTTTATACATTCCTATGGCATTGGCAATAACATTTCCCTTTAATATCACCTTAGGAATTCCACTGTACTTATGTGTAATTAATTTATTATAACATAAGTTTATATTATATATTAAAAACATAAATAAAAATTAATAAAAAAGATGTAAGATATTTACATCAGAAATTAAAACAGATACTTATGAAAATGGTACAAACATTAGAAGCTGTAAAAACAGAACAAGAAATTAACCTTATAGATAATGTGTTTACTGCTAGTGAAGCAGCAACAATTATTAATGATGTACTTAAAGTAAAAATTAATTTCCACAAATTAAAAAGGTTGTCTATAACCGAAGGAAACGAAAAAGATGCTTGTGAGTATGATAGCGGTAGAATAGACGAGTTATTAAACGAACAGCAAATAGCTAAGGATTTTTTCTCTCAAGCTAGAATAAAAGGGAAAAAACTAAAGATAAAAAGCAAAATTTATATCGAAATAGAGGAGTAAATTTTGCAGTATAAATTTTTTATGTTGTCAGGTTTTATGTAACCAATCCTAATGGGGATTCTTTTGTATTGATGAGTGATTGTTGTAGCTACAATCACTCATTCTTTTTTTAGAAGCGAATTATTTATCTAAGATTCATTTCCATAATACTATTTTATATACTTTTGTTTCTTATTATGAGTACAATTAGAATTACCAAGCAATTTAATTTTGAAACCGGACACGCTTTGTACGGTTATGATGGAAAGTGTAAAAATGTTCACGGACATAGTTATAAGCTTTCGGTTACTGTAGTGGGATCTCCTATTTCAGATACTTCTAACGTAAAATTCGGGATGGTAATTGATTTTGGTGATTTGAAAAAAATCGTAAAAGAAGAAATCGTTGATGTTTTTGATCATGCTACTGTATTTAACAAAAACACGCCTCATATTGAACTTGCTAAAGAGCTAAAAGATCGTGGACACGATGTTATTCTAGTTGATTATCAGCCTACAAGTGAAATGATGGTAATTGATTTTGCTAAAAAAATCAAAAATAGATTGCCTGATAATATCAAACTTCACTCTATAAAGCTACAAGAAACCGACACTAGTTATGCCGAATGGTATGCTAGTGATAATATGTAATTAGTAGATTATAAAAAATTTACTTCCCATTAAACGTATTCATGGTATTTGCTAATCCAGCATTTACAAAAGATTCAACAGCTTTTATACTTGTAGGAATTCTTTCTATTAAAGCACTTTCTTCTTCATTACTCCATGTTCCTAAAACAAAATCTACCTGTCCTCCTTTTCGATAATCTGATCCTACACCAAATCTAAAACGAGGGTAAACGCTAGTATTTAACTTATCTTGAATGTCTTTTAATCCATTATGGCCTCCTGCGCTACCTTTAGCTTTAATTCTAATAGTGCCAAAATCGATATTTAAATCATCAGTGATGATTAATATATTATCAATAAGTATATTTTCTTTTTTCATCCAATACAAAACTGCTTTACCGCTTAAATTCATGTAGGTATTTGGTTTTAAAACAAAAACTGTTTTCCCTTTAATTTTGAGTTTTACGAGATCTCCATGCTTTTCTGTAGTGAAAGATTCGTCATACTCTTTTACTAGTGCATCTGCTATTTTAAAACCTATGTTATGACGTGTATTGTCATACTTTTCTCCAATATTTCCTAAGCCAACTACTAAAAACTTTTTCATGATCTCTTCTTGTGTTTCTTTTTTAACACCTAATAAATTATTAAAAAATGACAGGATGCTCATTATTACAAATTTCAACTGCAAATCTAGTTTAAAAACCTATAAACAAATAGCATTTGCGGGTTAAATACTATATTTAAACAATTAACATAGGTTAATTAACTTATGTTAATAAGTAATCACCTTTTAAAAACTTCCATTCATCGATATTAATATTTAAGAGCGTAAAACAGTTCTATCTTTACAATATAAATTAAAGTTTCATTTAGATTTTTCGTTTATAGTTCGGGGGGACTGTGAACACCAAAAAAGAAAGAGCCGCTAATTGCGGCTCACTTTTTTTAAAAAGAATACTTTATTGCTTTAAATAAAATCTTTTAAGTTCTTACCTAAGTTTTCTAAATAACCACCTCTTAAAAACTTCCTTTCATCGATAGTAGTTAATTAACTTTAAAAAAAACCTTGTAACTTTAAGATATAGCTAAAGTTATTAAGCTATTCGTTTATAGTTCGGGGGGGCTGTAAGCAACAAAAAAAAGAGCCGCTAGTTGCGACTCTTTTTTTTCATTATTAAATATCTATTATAAATCGAATTTTATTCCTTGTGCTAAAGGTAATTCAGTAGTATAATTAATAGTGTTCGTTTGACGGCGCATATACACTTTCCATGCGTCAGAACCAGATTCTCTTCCACCTCCAGTTTCTTTTTCACCACCAAAAGCACCACCAATTTCAGCTCCTGAAGTTCCAATATTTACGTTTGCAATACCACAGTCAGATCCTGCATGAGATAAGAAACGCTCAGCTTCACGTAAGTTATTCGTCATAATTGCAGAAGATAATCCTTGTGCAACACCATTTTGTAAAGCTATTGCATTTTCAACTTCTCCAGTATACTTCAATAAATATAAAACAGGCGCAAATGTTTCATGTTGAACAATGTCATAATAGTTTCCAGCTTCAGCAATAGCAGGCTTTACATAACATCCACTTTCATATCCTTCTCCTTCTAATACACCACCTTCAACAATAATGTTTCCACCTTCAGCAACAACTCTTTCTAATGCTTTGTTATACATTTCAACAGCTTGCTTGTCAATTAACGGACCAACATGATTGTTTTCATCTAATGGGTTACCGATGCGTAATTGCTTGTAAGCATCTACTAAAGCATTCTTTACTTTATCATACATAGATTCATGAACAATTAATCTACGAGTAGAAGTACAACGTTGACCAGCTGTTCCGACAGCACCAAATACAGCACCAATAACTGTCATTTTAATATCAGCATCTGGAGTAACAATAATTGCGTTGTTTCCTCCTAATTCTAATAAACTCTTACCTAAACGACCCGCAACTTCTTTAGCAACAATTTTACCCATACGAGTAGAACCTGTTGCAGATACTAAAGGAACTCTTGTATCTTTAGAAAGATATTCACCTACAACGTAATCTCCGTTTACTAAACACGAAATTCCTTCAGGTAAATTATTTTCTTTTAGCACCTCAGCAATAATATTCTGACATGCAACTCCACATAAAGGAGTTTTTTCAGATGGTTTCCAAACACATACATCACCACAAATCCAAGCTAAAGCTGTGTTCCATGCCCATACTGCTACAGGGAAGTTAAATGCAGAAATAATTCCTACAACTCCTAATGGATGATATTGCTCGTACATTCTGTGTCCTGGTCTTTCAGAATGCATTGTTAATCCGTGTAACTGACGAGATAAACCAACAGCAAAATCACAGATATCAATCATTTCTTGAACCTCACCCAAACCTTCTTGGTAGCTTTTACCCATTTCATAAGAAACAAGTTTTCCTAAAGCTTCTTTCTTTTCTCTTAATTTCTCACCAAATTGACGAACAATCTCACCTCTTTGTGGAGCTGGTAAAACTCTCCAAGATTTAAAAGCCTCTGTTGCCGATTTCATTACGCTTTCGTAATCATCTTTAGTAGATGCTTTTACTTTTCCAATTAACTTTCCATCTACAGGAGAATAACTTTCAATGATTTCTCCGTTAGAGAACCACTTAGTTCCTGTTGATGTTCCTTCGTTTATTTCTTTTAACCCAAGGGTTTGTAATGCTTCTTGAATACCAAAATCTGCCATTTTGTATTTACGTTTAAGTTGTTTAAATTTAAAAGTCAAATTTACAAATAATTCTAAATTAATAAATTAAACAAATCACTTGTTTTTTGTTTGAAATTAAACTATTTATGAAAAATATTTTCTTCTCCCTGTTTTTTATAACAATTTTTCTCTTTAGTTGTGATAAACCAGAGAATACTAAAACTACTAAAAATGAAAAAACAAATGAATTTGCTTTGGTAATTCACGGGGGAGCTGGAACTATTCTGAAGAAAAATATGACTCCCGAAAAAGAAAAAGCCTATAAAGAAAAACTAGAAGAAGCTATTAAAGTAGGTTATAACATTCTTAAAAATGGCGGAAAGAGTATTGATGCCGTAGAGCAAACCATTCATGTTTTAGAAAACTCGCCTTTATTTAATGCTGGAAAAGGTGCAGTTTTTACACATGAAGAAACAAATGAATTGGATGCATCAATTATGACAGGAAGTGATTTAAATGCAGGTTCTGTAGCTGGAGTTACAGATGTTAAAAACCCGATTACTCTTGCCAGAAAAGTAATGGAAAACTCTGAACATGTTATGTTATCAGGAAAAGGTGCTTCTGTATTTGCGAAAGAACAAGGTGTTGAAATTGTAGATCCGAAATACTTCTTTACAGAAAATAGGTATAATTCTTTACTACGTGTAAAAGAGAAAATGAAATCTGAGTTAGATCATGACGGAAAATCGGCATTTTATGATCCTATAATCAAAGATTCTAAATTTGGAACCGTGGGTTGTGTTGCTATAGATAAAGCAGGAAATATTACTGCAGGAACCTCAACTGGAGGAATGACTAATAAGCGTTGGAATCGAATTGGAGATGCACCAATTATTGGTTCTGGAACTTATGCAAATAATGCAACTTGTGGAGTGTCATCTACAGGCTGGGGAGAATATTTTATTAGAGCTCAAGTGGCTCATGATATTTCTGCTTTAATGGATTACAAAGGACTTTCTTTGCAAGAAGCTGCAAAAGAAGTTATTCAAAATAAACTCACCAAACTTGGCGGAACAGGTGGTATTATTGCTGTTGATAAAAACGGAAATATGGTTTTTGAGTTTAACACAGCAGGAATGTACAGAGCTTCTATGAATGATAAAGGAGAAATAGATGTCAAGATTTATAAAGAGTAATCCTACAGTTCTATTCTAAATTAAATTTAGAAAGTAAAAATCGCTCTCTTGTCATTTTCCATAAATTCACCTCTTGCTCAAAATTTAAAGAACCAGGAATAGTTGTGTACTTTTTCACAAATTCGAAACCAACATTTTGTAATGTTTTGTTAGGTGCCGGATTTAATGCATAGGGTTGACAAAACAGGGTTTCTAATTGTAGCTTTTCAAAATAAAAAGGAAGTGATTTTTTTACCAAAATTGATCCAGATCCTTTTTTTCTATTATTTGTATTCCAAACATGCAAATGCATATAGGCCTCTTTACCAAAAACGATACTATTAACGTTTGAATGGTCAATTGGTACACCATCTTCTTCCCAAATTAGTGCGTATGATTTTTTCTCTGTAACAGGAGAGTTTATTTGCTCAACTAATGCATTATAAAAATCATTTCGTGACGGAAGCTTACTCGAATCTGCACCCATTTTTAAAAAATGTTCGCTACTCGAATTATACCAATAATCTAAAAGTAAGTCTATATCTCTTACTTCTATTTCTCTAACAGTTAAACTCATAATCGCTTAAAAACTTTTCCAAATTACTTTTTTATCCGAAGCTTCATCAAAAAAATCAGGACAGTTATTAGAGTTCGGAACCATGCCACCAAAAACACATAGTTGTTCTTTCTTTTCATTGTATAAAATAGAAGGCGCATCAGCACAATCTACACATCCATTTACCAAATAAACTATATTACCTTTGTAAGAGTATTGCGTTATCATTGCTTTGGTTGGAAACGGACTTTTTTTAGTGTTTTCAATGTATTCTTTAATCCAAGATATATCATCGAGTGGGTTTTCTTTATTGGAAGTTGTTTTTTGTGATTCACATGACATCAATAAGAACACAAAAAGAAGCATAACATATTTCATTGAGATTATTTTAATGGTTGATATGCTAATTTAAAAATTAAACCTTACACCAGAATATACTCCGATAATATATGGTTTCGAATTCGTTGAGTTTTCCGAAAATGTATTTAGTTGCGATTTAAACATTGGATTGATATTAAATTTCATTTTTTTAGAAAGCATAAATTCTAAATCTACACCAAAATTTACACTGAAATTTACACTATTTAAATTGTTTGCTTCACCTATTTTTCCACTAAAATTAGAGGCTCTTGCAGTAATTGAATTTTGTGTTAAAAACAACGAACTAAAACCTGAAATTAAACTTGTTTGTATTTTATCAGAAGTAAATAGTTGATACTTTAACTCCAAAGGAAATTCGATGTAATTAATATCTTGCTCTAAAACACCATCATCAAGGCTTGCAGAATTAGTTAAACCCACTGAGTTAATATCTTCGCTATCAGAAGCGCTGAAGTATAAAAAGTTATCAGCATTTGAAAAACTGATGTTTTGTAAATTATTAGACATCGCTGTATTTGATACTAGTACAACATCTTGCGTATTAAAACTCAAATTTTGAACTTGCAAACCCGATTTTATAAATAACTTATCATTTATTTGATACGTAAAACTTAGTCCGTAAGCTAATTTTTCTGGATTTGAAACCTTATTCTCATTAAAGTTAGAATCTATTGCTGAAGCTTTCGTGAACGATTCAGAAGTTGTAATTCCTACAACGGGGGAAACACTCCATTTGGAATTTTTTGGTTGATCTTCTTTTGTTTCTAGTTCCTTAGTTACTTCAGCAATGAAATTCTTCTTTTCTAATTCTCTTTCTTTTGTTTTGAGATGTAATGATTCATATAAAAGATTTTTCATAGCAATTTTTTTATCGACTTCTAAACCCTTCAATGAAACTGTCGATGTTGCTGTCTTTTTCTCTTCATTTTCAATTTTTGTACTAACCATTAACTCGTCTTTAGGTTCTATATAGTTTGATGTATTTTTAGTTGTATCATCTTCATTTTTAACATTCTCTACTATCGTAACTGGCGTTTTATATATTTGTTTTTCAGTTTTTATAGAGTTTTGATTATCAATGTTTTTGTTAGTTTCATTTTGGTAAACCGGTGTATTTATATCTGTGTTTTTAATTTCAGGAAAAAGCAATAATCCGATAATAACTAATGAAGCAACTCCACTACTTAACCACCAAATTGGAAGTACTCTTCTTTTCTTCTTTTTGGTTAATTCACTTTCAATAGTATCCCAAACTAATGAAGGTGGTTGAACTTCAAAATCCTTTAAGTTCTCTTGAAATAATCTTTCTATTTTCTTGTCTTCCGTCATTATGCCTTTTCTAATTTTTCCTTACGATTTTCAATTGCTTTCTTTAATAATTGTTTAGCTCTTGATAAGTTAGATTTCGAAGTTCCTACAGAGATATTTAACATCTCAGCAATTTCTTTGTGAGAAAAACTATCCAACACATACAAGTTAAACACTAGTCGATATCTGTCTGGTAATGCTTGAATCATAACTAATAAATCATTCACTACTATTGTGCCTTCATCAAAATCAACTTCTTCTTCACTTATAACCTCTTCTTTGATTACATACAATGACGGCTCCTTTCTGTATTTCTGCAATGCTGTGTTAATTACAATTCGCTTTAACCAGCCTTCAAATGAACCTTTAAAATTGTATTGATCTATTTTACGGAAAGCAGTTAAAAAACTGTCTTGTAGTACATCTTCTGCATCTTGCTGGTTACGAGAATACTTTAAACTCAGTGCAAAAAGTTTACCCGCATAAAGCTGGTAAACTTGAGACTGTGCTTTTAAATTATCTTTTTTGCACTGTTGTATGAGTTCTTGTAACTTGATTTCTTTTCCTTTAATAAATTAATACTGGAATGTTATTCTCACATTTTACACCTATTGGCTGAATAGGAACATCACAGGTAGAAACTATACTCCATTTAATATTATACTCATGTTCTTTTTGTGTGTAGTTACTTACCTTTTCTAAAAATAAATTTACATCTATAGAATTAGGGTATGCTAAATAACCTTGAGGTCCACCACATGCTTTTGTTCCATAAGCTGTTATTAACCAGTCGTCCGCATCTTCACAATTTATACTAGTTGCTAGTGTATAAATTTCGTTAAATAAATTCATCAATTCCTCATGATCTTTTTGTTGATCGGTTAGTTCATACGAAACGACTAATTCTAAATTAGTTAACGACTTTATTTTCCATTTAAAATTGGTAGGATATTCCTCTTTAGTAACTTTAATGAGTTCATTTTCTAGTTGATATGTTCCCACAACATTCCAAAAAACTAACGGAGGTGTGCCACAAAAACCCGAAGTTCTCTCGATAAACTTTTTATTATCTAAAAACGATACTCCATATTCATTTTCTGGTAGTGCAGAAGAACGTTTAAAAACAATTTCTCCATTGTCAGAATTTACATAGGTCCAATGGCCTACTAGAAGATTTTTAGGATTAAACGCTACAGTATCATCGTTTACAGTACATGAAGTTAGTACTACTAATACAAACAACAAGGTGGTAACTATTTTTTTCATTATATGTTAAGTTTAATATTGATATATTATTTGATCATTCCATCCTTCTACTAGAAAAATCAATTCTCCTGTCAATCCAATTTTTAAATTACTAATATCAAACTTCAATTCTCTAGTAAAATAAGCTAAGCAAGCTTCATCTTTAAAAAACTCTAATTTTAGAAATCTTCTTTTAGGAGTTGACTCTAAAATAGCTGAAGAATCTATGAGGTTTACTCTATCAGAGTCTTGAGAACATCCACTAAAGGAAATATTGATCTTTAAGTAATCTCCCGCTATTGACATACTATTAATTGTATAATTATCAGTCCTAACAGTGTCGTATAAATCTTTATTGATAATAGCCTGATCGTGATTTTTCCAAAGTAATTTTTTATTTGTTGCTTCACTAGTAAAATCCAAACATGTATTTACACCTGCAATTCCTCCAAATTCACACATTTTATTTCCTGAACAATTATAAACGGTAATTAAATTGTCGGTACAATCTACACAGGTATCTACCCAAAAAACTCTTTGTTGTTTATAACTGTATTCATAAATTTCTGCTTTATTGGCAGATGTAGATTGTTCTAAATTTGTTTTTATTTCTTTTAACCAAACCAAGTCCTCTAATGGATTGTCTAGTACACAAAATTCTTTTAGTTCATCATCTTTAGTACATGAAGTAACTAAGAGTAAAAGACTTAGTATTTTAATAAATGTTTTCATTGCTTTAGATTTTTTAGTATTTATCTTTAAGATGAAACATTTCTGAAAAGGTTGCGTGAAATACTCTTATTTTTGTCTTTGAAAATGAAAAACAGCATTTTTAACATAGCATCAGAAGAGCAATTCGAAGACGTTACCTTTAAGGTTTTTAAACATCAGTTTGAAAACAACGCAGTGTATCGTTCTTTTTGTGATTTATTATATGTTCATCCAAGTGATGTAAAAACCATAGAAGAAATTCCTTTTTTACCTATCGCTTTTTTTAAATCTAAAAAGGTGGTTTCCTCAAATGATCCCATCAAAGAAATTTTTACAAGTTCTGGAACTACAGGAAGTGTAACTAGTAAACACTTTGTAATTGATTTATCCTATTATGAAGAAAGTTATATTAAAGGATTTGAGCATTTCTATGGAAATATTGATGATTATATAATTCTTGCCTTATTACCTAATTATTTAGAGCGAAAAGGTTCTTCTTTGATATACATGGTTGATGATTTAATTAAAAAGTCTAATCATCAAGAAAGTGGATTTTACCTCAACAATATAGACGAGTTAGCATCTAAACTACATCAACTAGATAATAGCGGAAAAAAGGTGCTTCTTATAGGAGTTTCTTTTGCCTTGTTAGATATGATAGAACAACATTCTTTCAATTTAAAAAACACCATAATTATGGAAACTGGAGGAATGAAAGGAAGACGAAAAGAATTAATTAGATCCGAATTGCATCAATTACTTTCTGATGGTTTTGGTGTAAAAAACATTCATTCTGAATACGGAATGACAGAATTATTAAGTCAAGGTTATTCCAATGGTAACGGAATATTTAATTGCCCGCCTTGGATGAAAATTCTTACTAGAGATACCGAAGATCCTTTAACAGTTCAACAACCTGGAAAAACTGGGGGTATAAATGTAATTGATTTAGCAAATTATAATTCTTGTTCTTTTATTGCAACACAAGACTTAGGAAAAGTACATACAGATAACTCATTCGAAATTATTGGGCGTTTTGATAATTCTGATATTAGAGGTTGTAATTTAATGGTTTTGTAAATTTTCAGTATTCCGTTCGACTATACTGAAAATTATACATACATGAATCGAATTCTTACTTTCTCAATTTTATTTATTTCCTTTACTGTTTTCGCGCAAAATGAAAATTACAACACCAAAAAAGGAGTTATTGCCAATGGTTATGATGTGGTTGCTTATTTCTCTAATACAGCTGTAAAAGGAAATAAGAAGCTTTCTCATACGTATGATAATGTGGTCTTTCAGTTTTCAACAGAAGAAAACCTAAATACTTTTAAAGCAAACCCAAAAAAGTATGTTCCTCAATACGGAGGTTATTGTGCTTATGCAATTGGAGTAAAAGGAGAAAAAGTAGGAATCAATCCAAAAACTTTTGAAATTAGAGATGGTAAATTGTATTTGTTTTACAATTCTTGGGGAACGAATACTCTAGAACTTTGGTTAAATGAAAACCCTGAAGAACTAAAAGTAAAAGCAGATAAAAATTGGAGCTCAATCAAAAAATAATAATAGAAAGAAAAACTAATCTAGCTTAATTACAAGATCGTTTATATATTAAAAAAGAATCCGTTATGGGTTCTTTTTTATTTTTCTTGATTTTCAAAATCTTCTGTTAAATCCAATTTCCTCAATGTAGGATTTAAAATCCCCGTAGTTACTACAGTAATTAAAGTCATTGTTCCTCCAAATACTACAGCAGTAACTGTACCCATTAATTTAGCTGTTAATCCGCTTTCTAATGCTCCTAATTCATTAGAAGAACCTACAAACATTGAGTTCACAGAAGCCACTCTTCCACGCATGTGGTCTGGTGTTTTTAATTGTAAAATAGTCTGTCTAATTACCATAGAAACCCCATCGGTAACTCCGCTAAAGAATAGCGCAAGCATTGATATCCAAAAAATCTCTGAAAGGCCAAAAATGATAATACAAAGTCCAAAACCAAAAATAGCTGCTAACAATTTCATTCCAGCATTTTTACTTACCGGAATATAAGCCGTAATTAGCATCGTTAAGGAAGCTCCAACCGCTGGTGCTGCTCGTAATATTCCAAAGCCTTTTGAACCTACTTGTAAAATATCTTGCGCAAAGACTGGTAATAATGCTATGGCACCTCCAAAAAGCACTGAAATCATATCTAAAGTAATAGCACCTAAAATAGATTTTGTTTTGAATACGAATGAAATTCCTTCTTTTAAACTTTTTGCAACAGGTTCGTTCTTTTTAGGATTCATAATTGGTTTTTTATGAATTAAAAAAACCAGCAAAAAAGAAAATATTACCAATGCAAAAACAATACATAACGATAGGTTAACACCAAGTTTATAGATAGTAAAACCAGCAAATGCAGGACCTAAAACAGAAGCTATTTGCCATGTAGAGCTGCTCCATGTAGCTGCGTTTGCATATAACTTTTTAGGAACAATTAATGCTATTAATGAAAAGATTGTAGGACCAAAAAAAGAGCGTAAAAAACCTCCAAAAAAGACCAACGCATAAATAGCATATAAAACACTATTTGAACTCCAGTTTTCAACAAAATCTGGGTTTGTTAAAAAATATAACCCTAAACTAATTAGTGAAAATAGACCAATGCATAATGCAAGTAGATTCCTCTTTTCTCTTTGATCTACAATATGCCCCGCAAACAAAGCCATTGTAAATGCAGGTACAAATTCAAAAGCTCCTATTAAACCTAAACTCCAAGGATCTTTTGTAATTGAATATACTTGCCATTCGATAATGATAAACTGCATTGACCATGCAAAAACCAGTAAAAAACGAACTAGTAAGAAAATATTAAATTCTTTGTACCTCAGCGATGCATAAGGATCTACTTTGCTCATAAAATTAATTCAGCTTTAAATCCATTAGAATACCAAAGGTTTCATTTACATCAGATTCTTTTACCACAATCGTCATTTCGTGTGTGGTAGAAATAACCTCTTGTACAGCAATATTAGCCCAAGCAAATTGCTTTAAAATGAAATAATAAATACCAGATTGTTCTAGATTTTCTTTTGGTAATTTAATGGTTATTGAAGCCAAATCAGTTACATTGTTGATTAAATTTTCTTCTTCAAAAATTTCAACAATAAAAGGTTGTAAAATAATACTTGCTACTATGTTTGTCTCAAAAATTCCTTGAGAAATAGTTAAAAACAAATCATTATTTTCAGAAGCCTTGTCTAAAATTTTGGCTATTCTTTTAAATAAAGTGGGGGTATTTTTAAAAGTAAAGTCGCATAAATCAGAGCGTACAATTACATCTCCTAAATTTAATGCGAGTTTTTTGATATTTTTTCTAATTCGAAGTTCATTTACAGGAGACAGTCGATTAATTGCCATCATTACTGCGCCTACTTTGACTTCTTTTTTTAATTGCTGAGCTACTTCAGGTAATATAACCCTAGCTAAAGATGAAACATTAATCAATTTTTCGTTTAGAGCTTCTTCAATGAAAGGGGTTTTTCTGATAGTAGTTTCAACAGCTTCTTGAATTGTTTTCATTTGGTTGTTTAAAAATATACTACTTGTTGTAAAAATATAAAAAGTTGTTAATTTTTATTTAACTTTTATTAAAAAATTTAATAACCTTTATATGTTGTCAGTTTTTCATTTTAACTTACATTTGCCCCGAGTTTTGTAAAATTTAAAACTTAAGGCGTTAGAGGTCGTTTGAGTTTCATTAAAAGTATTATTTTGAAGGGTTTTTATACTTTTAACAATGACTAATTAGTCTAACATATTAGTTAATTTCTCGAACACATCTTTCGCCTCTTTTTTTCCATACAATATAGCATATACTGCATCAATTATTGGCGTTTTTGCACCGTTTTCTTTGTTAATATTATAGGCACTTTTTGTTGCGTAATATCCTTCAGCAACCATATTCATTTCTAACATTGCAGATTTCACAGTGTATCCTTTACCAATCATGTTTCCAAAGGTTCTGTTTCTACTAAAAATAGAATATCCCGTAACCAATAAATCTCCTAAATATACCGAGTCATTAATGTTACGTTTCATTCGGTGAACTTTTTTAATGTAACGTTTCATTTCTCGAATAGCATTACTCATCAATACCGATTGAAAATTATCTCCATATCCTAAACCATGCGCAATACCAGCAGCAATGGCGTAAATATTTTTTAACATCGCAGCATATTCGGTTCCAAAAATATCATCAGATACTTTTGTTTTGATATATCTACTCTTAATGTATTTACTTAACTCTTTTGCTTTTTGTTCATCTTGACAAGCAATCGTTAAATACGATAATCGCTCCATCGCTACTTCTTCAGCATGACAAGGTCCGGCAATTACCCCAATATTTTCAAAAGAGATCTTATAATGCTGATGAAAATGTTCTCCAACAATTAATCCTGACTCTGGAACAATACCTTTAATCGCAGAAAAAATAATTTTATTGTCTAAACTTTCTGTAAGTTTCTCTAATTCGGTATTTAAAAAAGCAGAAGGAATAGCGAAGATAAGAATATCATAGTTACGTACAATATGATTTATATCCCCAGATAAATCCAATTGTTCAGGATGTAATTCTGCAGAACTTAAATAATTAGGATTGTGTTTATTACGTTTGATATGTTCAACAGCATAAATACTCCTCATATACCAACCAATATTTTCTAAATTTTCTGACAACATCTTAACAATGGCCGTTGCCCAGCTACCACCTCCAATTACTGCTATTTTAGAAAAGTCACTCATTTTATTTCTTTTACAGATGTAATTAAATACTAAATTAATAATTTAGTATAACTTAAAGGTTATAAACTCTATTATACTTCGAAATATACACTAAAACTAACTGTTAATGAAAGTCTTATCTAATTTAACTCTTACTGTATTATTCTTTTTATTTTTTGCATGTAAATCAGCTACTAAAAAAGAGAAAATTTCTACTACTAAACCATCTACAAAAACAGCTAACGTTATGGTTTTAGATACCTCTTTTGTTATTGAAAAAATTAGTGCTAAGCCAAAGAAAGTTTGGTTGTATTTACCTCCAGATTATGAAGCTTCAACTAAAAATTATCCTGTAATTAATATGCATGATGGTCAAAATTTATTTGATGATGCAACTTCATTTATAGGAGAGTGGGGAGTTGATGAACTACTAAATAAATTATATAAAAAAACTAAAAAAGGATTCATAGTAGTAGCACCCGAAAACGGAGGAGAATTACGTACTGAAGAATACACTCCTTGGACTCATGAAAAACATGGTGGAGGAAAGGGAGATGCTTACATTCAGTTTATTAAAAACGATTTAAAACCTTTTATTGATAAAAACTATCGAACGAAATCAGGACCTCAACATACTGCTCTCATAGGAAGTTCTTTAGGTGGATTAATTTCGTATTATGGCGGATTAAAATATCCTGAAACTTTTGGTAAACTTGGCGTTTTGTCTCCATCATTTTGGTTCTCTAAAGAAGTAATTCCTTTTACAGAAACGTATGCTAAAAATAATACGTTAAAGATGTATTTTTTACTTGGTGAAAAGGAGGGAATGACTAAAGAATTTAATGCAACTATTAACTTGTTAATTAGTTCGGGATTTCCAAAAGAGAACGTAACCTCTAAAATTGTACCTAATGGTGAACACAATGAAACTTTTTGGAAGAGTGAATTTTTAGAAGTAATTAAATTTTTATACGATATTTAACCCCATGAAAGTACAAATAATTAATAAGTCTAAACACCAAACTCCAGCTTACGAAACAGAGGGTTCTGCTGGTATGGATTTAAGAGCAAATATTGAGGAGGCTATTGTTTTAAAACCTCTTGAAAGAACAATTGTAAAAACAGGATTATTTATTGCATTACCTAATGGTTATGAAGCGCAAGTTAGACCAAGAAGTGGATTAGCTGCTAAAAAAGGAATTACTGTGTTAAATGCTCCTGGCACTGTTGATGCGGATTATAGAGGTGAAATTGGTGTGATTTTAGTAAACCTATCTAAAGAAGATTTTACTATTAATGATGGTGAACGTATTGCACAATTAGTAATTGCGAAACATGAACGTGTTGACTGGATAGAAGTTTCTGAATTAAATGAAACCGAAAGAGGCACTGGTGGGTTTGGAAGTACCGGAGTTTAAATTAATATCTTATACAGCTGACTCATTTTTCTATATTCATCATGTAATAAGTCAAAAGGTAAAAAGCAATGTGAATGGTATTGGTATCCTAACTTTTTATAAAAGTTAAACGCTTGTGGTTTTTCATCCATAGCATCTAACCAAATCAATTCATATTGTTTTTTTATTACTTCTTTTTCTAACCATTTTAATAAGGTTTTACCAATTCCTTTACCTTGCGTTTTTGCATGTAAATACACTCTATGTAGTTTAACTGATTTTACTTCTTTTTGAAAATCAACAAGTGGTTCATCCCATACAATTCTAAAATTTCCTACTCTTTCTCCATTATATAAAACAAAAAAATAATCTGCATTTTCTTGAGCTAATTCTTTACTAATATTATCTTCTGAATACTGAGAGTTTACATACCAATTACCGCCATCTTTCCAAAAATAATCGTATGCTAAAGGATAGACTTCTTTCATTAAATGAAAAAGCTCATTACTTGTTGAATTTGTAATGGGTTCTAAACTGATATTTTCGTTGATCTGAATTGTCATAAGATTTTATAAAAATAACAAACGGTTATAGTTAATACCACAACCGCTTTCATTTTTATACAAGATGTTTTGAATTGTTTATTTTTTATAGATTTCTTCACCATTAAAAATGGTTCGAACTACTTTTGTTTGGCTAATCTGACTTTTTGGAATAGAGAAAATATCCTGATTCAAAACTATAAAATCTGCTAATTTTCCTTTTTCTAAGGATCCTACTGCTGCTTCTTGTCTCATTGTGTATGCAGCATTTATAGTATAGGCTTTTATAGCCTCTTCTAAAGAAATATTCTGTGGATTTCGAGTTACGGCATTCTGTATTCCAACAAATGGATTTAAAGTACTTACATTCCAATCGCTACTTAATGTTAATCTTACTCCAGCATCTGTAAATGACTTTATTGGAATTAAGTTATTTGCTAATGTTGTTCCTACCAACTCAGCATTTTCCTGCCAATAATGTGGTTGAGTAAAATCTCCAGCTACTTGAGCATCTACAGTAACATTTAATTGTTTAAACCTATGAATATCATTTGCATCTACCATTTCAACATGTGTTAATCGATGTCTGTTTTGAAGTAAACTTCCTTTTTCAATAGCGTTTAACGCTTCATAAATGCCTCGGTTACCAATAGCATGAATGTGAAAATCAAATCCTACTGTTTCTAACTCTTCAATATATTTTTTAATTCTATCTTCACTAAAGTAGTTCAATCCATTATTAGAAGACTGATTGAAAAAATCAACATGATAATTAGAATGTAAAGCAGCTGTTGTATTGTGGGTAATACCATCTGAATACAATTTAATTTGATTGATTTTAAGTAAACTATTTTTATCATTACTAAACAATGATTTTAAACTAGCTATTTGTTCATTATCATTAGCTTCTGGATACGCCCAAAGACCAAGATTAAATCGTGCAGTTAATCTTCCATCCTCTGCTAACTGTTGCCAAACTTTATGTTGATTTCTCTTCCAATAGGTTCTTGCATCCGATACAGATGTTATGCCATTTTTAGCAAGTTCTGGTAGTACATAACTTACCATTCCGTCATATTCGTTATCTAAATTCGCTAAAGATTTTTGAGCTAATTGAAACACAATATCACCAGCATTATCAATTAAAATCCCATTTAATTTTCCATTTTCTTTCATAAGAATTCCTCCAATAGGATTTTCACTTGTATCTGTAAATCCTGCTAGTTCTAAAGCTCTAGAATTTACCCACATAGAATGAGAAGTATGTTCCATAATGATAACTGGTCTGTTAGAAACGGTTTCATCTAAAAGTTTTAACGGACTTTCTTGAGCCTCTAATAACGTATTGATAGAATGACCAAAACCAATTAACCAATTATTTCCAGGGTTTGATTGAGATGCTTGTTGAATTACTGGTAAGTAATTGTTGATATCAACTTCGTTTTCATCTAACGAAAATGTTGTGCTTGTAGAACCAACTTCCATAGGATGCATATGTACATCATGAAAACCTGGTAACACTAATTTTCCTTCTAAATCTATCTCTTCGGAACCATCTTCTAAGACTTTTCTAGCCTCTGAATTTGATCCAATAAAAACAATTGTATTACCTTCTACTATCATAGCTTCTGCCCAAAGCTGATTCTTATTAACAGTATAAATTTTAGCATTAAAATATAGTTTTTGACTACTGTTAATAATATTAATAGATTCTCTTTTTGAGCATGCTTGAGAACTCAATACAAAACTTACTATGAGTGCTATAATTTTCATTTTATTCATTTTTAAAACTGATTTTTATATCAGCCTTTTATGGGGATAAAAATTTCTGTTTTATAATCATTTTCATTAGTTGTATTTCCTTCATGAAGGATATAAAATTCTAAAAATGGTTTTTCAATAATTTCATGATTGGTTGTAAACAACCATTTAGAAAATATCTTATCGTAGGTATTGACAATTGTTTTATAGGAACCTAAATGTTCAAAAACTGCATAGGTTTCTGCTGGTATTGTTTTTATACTAAATTTAGAATTAGCTAACTCCAAATCATCAATAACCAAACATGCATCATAATGATAGCTTAGTATTTCAGATATAGTAGGTTCATCCCAAATAACTCCAAATGATTCAGCAGAATCAACATCAATCCCAATTCCTTCTGATTTCTCAATAAAATCATCCCAAACGGTGTTTAAATCAGTGCTATAATAATCTCCTTTAAAGGTGGTATATAAAACTCTTTTTTTTGGTAAAACAGTAATTTTTTTCTCGATAAAAGGCATAATTTCTTCTGTTATTTCTTCGTTTTTCTTAAATAATTCTTCCTTTTTATCTCTAAACTTTGAAGGCGAAATACCAAAGTGTTTTTTAAATGCTTTACTAAAAGAAAATACATCTGAATATCCTACTTCTTCAGCAATCAGTTTTATCTCTTTAGGTGAATAAACCAATTTTTTTGCCGCATTTTCTACCTTCAATCTTGTTACATAAGCTCCTATAGTTTCATTATAAAAAGCTTTAAATACTCTCTGTAAATTTCTGTAGGAAAAACTAGATAAATGTTCTAATTCTTCTATTAAAATTTTATGATTGTATTGTATTCTTATATAGGAAACCACTTGTTGCAAACGTTTTTTATAGAATTCTTTTGTTTCCATGTGGCAAATGTAGTATTGAAAAAAGCATGCTTTTTTGTCCTAAATTGACAATTAAGAGTTTAAGATACAAAAAAAAGCAACTGAAAAATTCAATTGCTTTTTTATTATGATAGTTAAAAACCTATTTATTCTTGGTTTTCTATAGATTCTTTAATCTTAGTTTCTAATTCTTCACTTAACTCAGGATTGTCTTTAATTAAGGCTTTAACAGCATCTCTACCTTGACCTAATTTTGTATCTCCGTAGCTAAACCAAGATCCGCTTTTCTTAACAATACCTAATTCCACACCGATGTCTAAAATTTCACCTACTTTAGAAATTCCTTCACCATACATAATATCAAATTCAGCTGTTTGGAACGGCGGTGCTACTTTGTTCTTAACTACTTTTACTTTCGTACTGTTTCCTACTACACGATCACCATCTTTAATTTGTGTTCTTTTACGAATATCTAAACGAACAGAAGCATAGAACTTTAAAGCATTACCACCCGTAGTTGTTTCAGGGTTTCCAAACATTACACCAATCTTATCACGTAATTGGTTAATAAATATTACTGTACAGTTAGTTTTACTAATTGTAGCAGTTAATTTACGTAATGCTTGAGACATTAAACGGGCATGTAATCCCATTTTAGAATCACCCATTTCTCCTTCAATCTCAGACTTTGGAGTTAAAGCAGCTACCGAATCGACAACAACAATATCAATTGCTCCCGAACGGATTAAATTATCTGCAATTTCTAATGCTTGTTCTCCATGATCTGGTTGTGAAATAATTAAATTATCTACATCAATTCCTAAGCTTTCTGCGTAAAAACGATCAAAAGCATGTTCTGCATCAATAAAAGCAGCAATTCCACCTGCTTTTTGAGCTTCAGCTATTGCATGTAATGTTAACGTTGTTTTACCAGAAGATTCTGGTCCATATATTTCAATGATTCTTCCTCTTGGATATCCTCCAACTCCCAATGCTAAATCAAGTCCTAAAGAGCCAGAAGAAATAGCATCTACATCTTCAATAACTTTATCTCCCAACTTCATTACTGTTCCTTTTCCGTAAGACTTATCTAATTTATCTAGAGTAAGTTGAAGCGCTTTTAATTTCGCTTCTTTTTCTTTATCTGCTGCCATAAGTTATGCTAAAAATTTATCAAAATAAGAACTGCTAAGTTATAAAAAAAGTAGAGTAATATATACTCAATTACTCTCTATTTAAAAGAATTAATTAACAATTAAATAGATTGAACTGTAATTATGAGGTGTTATTGGAGACTAAGACTTTATCATATGTTTTTAATACTTATCTTACGTAACTTATTCTTTTTTAGGTGAAAAAAATAACAGTCATATTATCATTGTTTATTGTTTCGATATTAAACACTCAAAATATGACCTATGTACCTGATGATAATTTTGAACAAGTACTTATTGATAAAGGTCTAGACACTCCTCCTTTAGATAATTTTGTTCCTACAGATAATATTAAAGACCTTAATGAGTTATTTCTTTTAAATTTTAATATTTCTGATTTAACTGGAATAGAGGATTTTAGAGGGTTAGAACATTTACAAGTGAATAATAATAACCTTACAGAAATTGATGTTTCTTCTCTTACAAAACTAATAACCTTATCGTGTAAAAATAATCAACTCACAAAATTAGATATTTCATGGAATACAAAGCTTGTTAACCTTTATATAGATGATAATGAAATAGAAATTTTAGATACTTCAAATAACTCATTCTTAGCATTTATTACTATTAAAAATAATAAAATTCAAAGTTTAGATTTAAGTGTTAGTGAATCTTTACAGTTTTTAGAATTAGATAATAATGGCCTAACTTTTTTAGACTTACGAAACGATAATAATTCACTAATAGAAAGTATCAGTTTAACTAATAATAACTTAGAATGTATCTTTGTTGATAATGCTTCTTATAGCACAACTAATTGGACCAATAAAGATGCTGCTTCTTTTTATGTAGAAACCGAAAGAGAATGTTATAATTTAACATGTGGAACCGAAATCGATACTTTAGAAAGTATTGAAATATGTGAACCATATGAACTCCCTGTGTTGACTCATGGAAAATATTATATACAATCGGGTGGACTAGGAGATGAATTATTTCCTGGAGATTTAATTTATGAATCTCAAACCATCTATATTTTTAATGTTGATCCGGATGATGCTAATTGTTTTAGAGAAACTAATTTTACGGTGACAATTTGTACCATTACTATCAACCAGAATTTCCCTTCATTCTTTACTCCAAACCAAGATGGAATCAATGATTTTTGGAAAGTAAAATCTGACATACCTATTCAATCCATTCAAATTTTTAATCGATATGGTCTATTAATCGCTTCGATATCAAAAGATACTGGTTGGGATGGTTTATCAAACGGACAAAAAATGCCTTCTAATACCTACTGGTATAAAGTAATTTTTGAAGATAGCACTTCTAAAGTCGGTAGTTTTTCATTATTGAGAAAGTAGTTATATACTTGCATCATATTTTTAGTGAAGTAATCTTACTTTTTTAATGAAAGAACATCGTCATTTTATAATTCATAAACCTTTTGGGTTCCTTTCTCAGTTTATTAACAATCAAACTAAGAGAATGAAAAAAATGCTTGGGGAATTACATGATTTCCCAGAAAGAACAATGGCAATTGGTCGGCTAGATGTAAAATCGGAAGGTTTATTATTGTTAACAACCGATGGAAAAGTAAGTGATTACATCACCACGAGAGGTAAAGTAGAAAAAGAATATTACGTGCAAGTTGATGGTGCTATTACTGCTACAGAAATTGAAAAACTTCAAAATGGAGTGAAAATTGGTATTAAGGGTGAAAAATATTTGACCAAACCTTGTAAAGTTAGCATTATTGAAACTCCGAATTTTCCTGATAGATCAATGAAAATTAGAGATGAGCGTCATGGACCAACTTCTTGGATTTCAATTACTTTACAAGAAGGTAAATATAGACAAGTTCGTAAAATGACTTCAGCTGTTGGTTTTCCAACTTTACGTTTAGTTAGAGTGCGTATTGGAAATATATGGTTGAATGATTTACCATCTGGTGGAGTAGTGGAAGTTGAAGATTTACTATCAATATTAGACTAAATTATTCCCTAATCATATAAATATGTGGAATTCCATCTTCTATATAATCTTCGCCAACTTTTTGAAAACCATGTGATTCGTAAAACTTTCTTAAGTAGGTTTGCGCACCAATCTTTATTGTTGTTGTTGAAAACTGTTCTTTTACAGTAGCTATTGAAAATTGAATCAAGTCGTGACCATAACCATATTTACGTTCATCTTGCTTTACAATAACTCTACCTATACTAGCATATTCGTAATAATCAGCAGGTTTAAACAAACGAGTATATGCTATTAATTGATTGTTTTTAAATCCTAAAACATGAAGTGCTTTTTGATCATTACCATCAATATCTTGATACACACAATCTTGCTCAACAACAAACACTTCAGAACGTAATTGCAAAACTGCATACAATTCTGAAGTAGTTAGTTGATCAAAAGATTTTACTATAAATTCCATGTCTTATGAACAAGCAATTTTAGAAACTCTATTTTGATGACGACCTCCTTCAAATTCTGTTGAAAGGAAAATCTTTACAAATCCTATAGCTTGTTGTAAAGAAACAAAGCGAGCAGGAATCGTTAAAATGTTGGCATTATTATGTTGTCTTGATAAAGCAACTAATTCATTATTCCAACATAAAGCAGCTCTAATTCCTTGATGTTTATTAGCTGTCATCTGAGCACCATTACCGCTTCCACATAAAATAATACCTAAAGAAGCTTTTCCTGATTCTACTGCATCAGCTGTTGGGTGAATTGTATCTGGATAATCCATACTATTAGCATCGTCGGTTCCAAAATTAATTACCTCATGACCTAACTCTTCTAAAATTTTAATGATTTCGAACTTATATTCAGTTCCAGCGTGGTCATTTCCTATCGCAATTGTCATAATGTGTTGATTTGTGTTGTGTTATTAGTCACAAAAATACAGTTATTAACGGTTATCAACAGTAATAAACAATCGTTTTTTTGAAAAGCAACATAATTATCTTTAAACTAAACTATTAACCTATATTTCTAAATTGTTAAAAACTAATCATAACATTATAAAAAGATTATTTGGCTTTTCTGATTTTTTTTTCAATACAGCGAACTAGGTGAATTATGCAACTTTTTTTTTGAGTTTTTAATGAACATTTATCAACAAATAATTTACAATTTATTTACAATGAACATGAAATTAACTTTCCATAAAGTTTAGTGAATTCTTGTTGATAAAAATTGTTAATAACCTTATTTATGTTTTGATTTTCAGGACTAATTTATATGGATAAATTGTTCATTATATTTAATAAGTCAGAAATCAAAATTTAAAATCTAAAATCAATTCCACAAATTAACATACTATAATAATAAACATTCCTTTTTTTAAATTTTAAAGAAGAAAATAGATAATAATATAAAGTGTTGATAAGTGTAAAAAAGTTTGAATTCTTGTTTTTTAAAACTAAGCTAGCTTTTTACTCTTTTTAAGTAAGTAAACTGTATCTTGTTTAGTCTTTAAATCTCTAGAAGGTTCTTTCTTGTTTAGAGTAGTGTTAATACTTACCGCCGTAATCACTATTCCTGCTAGGAATATGAATAAGAAGAAGATGATTATTTTGCGTAAGTTTTTCAATGTAAAGTAATAGCTTTTATATAGTAAAGACGACTAATTTTAAGAGATGTTACAATTTCTTTAAGTTTTTTTTAAGAAAATGGAGTCTATTTATTTCTTTGTAATTTGCGTCTTGTAAAACAAACATGTTTTTTATGTCTAAAAAAAAGAAAATATTTAAGAAAAAAGGAAAAGTAATTAAAGATCTAACTCGTAAGATTTTTAAAGTGCTTAATGAAGATGCAACAAAAGGATTTACGTATAAACAAATAGCAGATAGATATGGAATTAATAATTCTGAAGGTAAAAATCAGATTATTAAGAAGATGGGAGAATTAGCTGCAACCAATAAAATTGTTCAAGTAGAAAAAGGAAAGTATAAAATAAATGAAGAGCGTAAGTATCATATTGGTACTATGGACTTAACCAGTAACGGAAATGGTTATTTTATTTGTGAAGATTTCGAAGATGATATTTTTGTTCCATCAGTTAATCTAAATAAAGCTTTACAAAACGATTTAGTTCGTGTGTATGTTTATAATAAGCGAAAGTCTGAAAAATTAGAAGCTGATGTAGTTGAAATAATTGAAAGAGCAAAACAAGAATTTGTAGGTACGTTACAAATGAGTAAAAACTTTGGTTTTGTTGTGCCTGACAATTCAAAAATGTATGCCGATATTTTTATCTCACGTGGAAAAATCAATGGTGCAAATGATGGAGATAAAGTTGTAGCTAAAATTACAGATTGGCCAGATAATTCAAAAAATCCTTTCGGAAAAATTGTACAAAGTTTAGGTAGGCCTGGAGATCATGATACTGAAATACATTCTATTTTATTAGAATATGGTTTGCCTTATGAGTTTCCTAGTGAAGTTGAAAAAGAAGCTGAAAAATTACCTATTGAAATTACAGCGGAAGAGATTAGCAAAAGAAGAGATATGAGAGCTGATCTAACCTTTACCATCGATCCGATTAATGCAAAAGACTTTGATGATGCATTGTCATTCAAAGTGTTAGAAAATGGAAAATATGAAATAGGTATTCATATTGCTGATGTATCTCATTATGTACAACCAAAAACTATTCTAGACGATGAAGCTTATGATAGAGCTACTTCTGTATATTTAGTAGATAGAGTTGTTCCTATGTTACCAGAAATGCTTTCAAACGGAGTTTGTTCATTACGTCCAAATGAAGAAAAATTAACCTTTTCGGCGGTCTTTGAAATGGATGAAAAAGCAAATATTACTAATCAATGGTTTGGTAGAACAGTTACCTATTCAGATAAACGTTTTGCGTATGAAGAAGCGCAAGTAATTATTGAAACTAAAAGTAACATAGTTACCAGTGATGTTTCATTAACTGGAGAGGAATATGAAGTTTCAGATGAGATTGTTCAGGCTATTTTAAAAATGGATGAATTAGCCAAAAAGATGCGTGCTAAACGAATGAAATCTGGAGCAATTTCTTTTGATAAAGTAGAAGTACGATTTAATTTAGATGAAAACGCCAATCCGATTGGAGTGTATTTTAAAGAGTCTAAAGATGCTAATAAACTGATTGAAGAATTTATGTTATTGGCTAATAAAAAAGTAGCTGAGTTTATAGGACGTGGTAAAGGAGGAAGACCAAGTAATAAGACTTTTGTGTATCGTGTACACGATGAACCAGATATTGAAAAATTAGCAGCTCTACAAAATATTATTAGCAAATTTGGTTATAAGATTGATACACAAACTAAAGAATCAACCTCAGAATCGTTGAACAAATTATTACAAGATGTTCATGGAAAAGGTGAAGCTAATATGGTAGAAACCTTAGCGATCCGATCAATGAGTAAAGCTGAATATACAACTCAGAATATTGGCCATTATGGATTAGCTTTCGATTATTATAGTCATTTTACGTCTCCAATTCGTCGTTATCCGGATGTAATGACGCATCGTTTATTACAACATTACTTAGATGGTGGTACTTCTCCAAAAGTTGAAGTATATGAAGAACGATGCAAACATTCCTCTAAAATGGAAGAATTAGCTGCAAAAGCTGAAAGAGATTCTATTAAATACATGCAAGTTAAGTTCATGCAAGATCATAAAGATGAAGAGTTTGAAGGTGTTGTATCTGGTGTTACAGAATGGGGAATTTATGTTGAAATCTTATCAAATAAATGTGAAGGAATGGTGAGAATTAGAGATATTAAAGATGATTATTACATATTTGATGAGAAACAATATGCAGTTATTGGTCAAGCAACGAATGCTATGATTCAATTAGGAGACTATGTAACTGTAAAGGTAAAACATACCGATTTAGAGCGTAAGCATTTAGATTTTGAACTAATTAATCATTAACTATAAATAAATTAAGACTATGAAAAAATGGATTATTTTTCAATCAGATAAAATAAAGAATTATTTAATTGCTAAAGAAAATTCTATTTTATTGGCTGAAGTAAATTTTGATGAAGACGTTGAAGAATTACTAAATAATAGCCAGTTAACAAATGCTAGAACTCTCCGATACGAAGGTATTCAAGAGTTTATTTTTATTGATACTGATAATACATTACATATTGATTTTAAAGATGATAAAGTAGACCAAATTGTTTTTGAACTAACCGAAGATGTATATAGTGATATGAAAGCTCATTTTCTAAATACAATGAAAGGAGTTTCCGTAAAAGATTATTCATTACTAACACAAATACAATCACCTGGAATAGTTGCTCTTGTAAGTGGTGGTTTAACAGCTTTATTATATAATACGGCACTTAGTTTAGAAAGAGGTGAATATGTGAGTACATCGGGTAGAAGAGGACTTATGAAAAAGATTTTTGTTGCAATTGCTGATTTCCTTGGTAGTACAGGAACTCTTGTTGTAGGTGGACTTATTACGCTTTTTTTCTTGTATGCAATTTTTAAAATTGTTCGTAATCCAAAAGAGGGAAAACTTATTAAAATTAAAGATTTTGTTGAAATGAAATTTTAACTTTATTCCTATACTTTTTAAACTATTTCTCAGTTATTTATTACTTATTAAACATCTAAAATGAAACAATTTATACATATAACAGTTTTATTATTTTCCATTGTTTGTTCTGCACAAAGAATAGAACGAAGTGTAAAAGATTTTGAAATCTTAAAAGTTTATAATGGCATTGATATTGAATTAATTCAATCGGATAAACAAGAGCTAATTATAACTGGAGAAAAGGCTGATAAAGTTAAAATAAAAGATATTGGAAAAACACTTAAAATCATGATGCGTTTTCCTGAAACTACAGCTGATGGAAAAGTCAAGATTGTTTTGTATTTTAATAAAGATATTTCTGTTATAGATGCCAATGAAGGAGTAACGTTAACGTGTAAAAATATAGAACAAGGACACATTGAAGTAAAAGCACAAGAAGGTGCTTTTGTAAATATGGTTATTAGCACTAAACATTTAACTGTAAAAGGTTCTTCAGGAGCTGTTATTAAACTTACTGGAAAAACAAAAAATGAAACTGTTAAACTAGATTTAGGAGCAACTTATCATGGTTATTCTTTAGAAACTGAGAATCTAAGCAATGTTAGAGCGGGTTCTGGCGCTAAAGCAGAAATATTAACAGGTGAAAGTTTAGAAGCTAAAGTTACCTTTGGAGGAACAATTTTATATAAAGGACAACCAGAATTTTTTAGTGAAAAAAAGGTTATTGGTGGTACAGTTGAGCAACGAAATTAAAGTTTTTCCTATCTTTGTAATTCAAAATATTGAAACATGAATGCATTAACTATATTCTTAGGTTTAGTAGGACCATGGCAAATAGCTATTATAGTTGTACTAGTAGTTTTACTTTTCGGAGGAAAGAAAATTCCTGAACTAATGAGAGGATTAGGAACTGGTATCAAAGAATTTAAAGACGCCACAAAGAACGAAGAAGAAACTTCTGGAAATAAAGAATAAAAAAATCCCAAGTAATTTTACTTGGGATTTTTTTATTTAGTAAAAGG
Organism: Tenacibaculum skagerrakense; assembly: GCF_004345825.1. GTDB lineage: Bacteria > Bacteroidota > Bacteroidia > Flavobacteriales > Flavobacteriaceae > Polaribacter > Polaribacter skagerrakensis. The sequence continues at coordinate 77,063 of NZ_SLXM01000001.1, read as the reverse complement.
TTTAGTTTATTCTTCTCCTTTGTTTCTTTTCTTTTTAGCTTCTTTCATTGCTTCGCCAATTTGATTACTTGCTGCGAAACTAGCAACCATATCATTTAACATATTACTTCCTGCTTGAGGAGAATTTGGTAATAAGATTAAATTACTGTTGGTCTCTTCTCCAATTGACTGTAATGTATCATAGTGTTGTGTTACAACAATTAAAGCAGAAGCTTCTTGACTGTTAATACCTACTTTATTTAATACTTCTACAGACTCTTCTAAACCTCTTGCAATCTCTCTTCTTTGATCTGCAATACCTTGTCCTTGTAAACGTTTACTTTCAGCTTCAGCTTTAGCCTTTTCTACAATTAAAATACGTTGAGCATCTCCTTCATACTGAGCGGCTATTTTTTCACGTTCTGAGGCATTAATACGGTTCATTGCTGCTTTTACTTGTGCATCTGGATCAATATCTGTTACAAGCGTTTTAATGATGTCATAACCGTAATCCATCATCGCATCGTTTAATTCAGCTTTTACAGCTATGGCAATATCATCTTTTTTAACAAATACATCGTCTAATTTCATTTTTGGTACTTCTGCACGAACTACGTCAAATACATAACTTGTAATTTGATCGTGTGGATAATCTAACTTATAAAAAGCGTCGTATACTTTATCTTTTATAACTTTATACTGTACAGAAACCTTCAATCTAACAAATACATCGTCTAATGTTTTTGTTTCTACAATAACATCAAGTTGTTGAATTTTTAAGCTTAATTTCCCTGCAATTCTATCTACTAAAGGAATTTTCATCTGTAAACCAGATTGACGAATACTGTGAAATCGTCCAAATCTTTCGATAATTGCTGCTGTTTGTTGTTTTACAATAAAGAATGCTGAAATCAGTAAAATAAAAGCAATAAATATTGCTACGGGTAGAAATAACATAGTTTAATTTTTTTAAAGTTGATCTATATAAATATACTATTAAATAGTTACTAATATGACGCAAATTTTTTTATTTGTTACAATTAATAGTAATTTTACTAAAAAACTAAATCAACTATATGGAACTTATACAAAAGAACGCAACAGAAATTTTATTACTCCTTTTTTTAATTGTTACTTTTTTACAATCGGGAATTGACAAGGTTACTGATTGGAATGGTAATTTATCTTTTATAAAAGATCATTTTAAAAATTCTCCTTTGAAGAATTTAGTATCTCCTTTATTAGCTATCATTTTAATTTTAGAATTAATGGCAGGTGCTTTAATGTTTGTTGGTGTTTTTCAATTAGCTACTACTGGACAAACTAATTTAGCATTATTAGGAGCTGAGCTATCTGCAGTGTGTTTAATATTTTTACTAGTAGGTCAACGTTTAGCAAAAGATTATGCTGGAGCTATGACATTAGCAGTTTATTTCATCATTGCAATTTTTGGTGTGTATTTATTAAATAAATAAAATATATATTATACAATTAGATTATAATTAATAATTATAGTAAAACCCTTTAAAATTTACGTTTTAAAGGGTTTTATTTTTTTACTAGACAGATATTGTATTTTAAAAAGTTAAATAGCTTATTTGTATTTATAATGCTTTTTTAAGTAAATATATATGTGAAGAATACTCTTTACTATTATTTGCTTTTAAATTTGACTTAAAACCAATAAAAAAGGCTTTTAATGGATTCATTTTTCCGTTTTTATATTTCTCAGATAAAAGTGATACGTAATATGAATCGAATTTCATAGGAATTGTTTTTATGAGTTCCATGTTATATTCTTTAAATATTTTCTGAATACTATTTTTTGAAAAATGCCAAAGATGTCTCGGTACATCAAATGCTGCCCAATGTTGTTTATAATACATAGCATCGTAACTTTTAAAATTAGGTACAGCAATAATTAATGTTCCATTATCAGTTAATAATTCTTTTAAGCGATTGATATATTCTGATAGGTTTGGAACATGTTCAAGTACATGCCATAATGTTATAATATCAAATTTTTCATTTTGTACATCATCTAGTTTTTCTTTTATAACTAATTTTTTAGTTAAAGATATATTTCTAGCTTTTTTATTTGGTTCAATACCTAAAGTAGTCCAACCATTTTTTTTACAAATTGCAAGAAAATCTCCTGTACCACATCCAACATCTAATATTTTTTTAAAACTATTTTTTTGTTGATTTATTAATTGAAGTTTCTTTCTTAAAGTGTAATTTCTTACTACTTGATACACTCTATCTATAATTGATTTTTTACTATCGGTATGTGAAATGTACTCATCAAACTCATAATATTTATCCAAATCTTTAGGTACAGGATGAGTTATCAAAAGATCATAATCTATATTTTCTCTCAATTCAAACTCCTCACCTGTTAATGAATAATCTTTAGTTTTAAAAACTATTTGTGTTTCTCTAATAATATTTTCTTGTGAAATCAAGGTTAAATTATTTATTTTCCACATGGAACATTAGTATCTTTTTTTTGTATATGTTCCACATGGAACATTGTAATATTTATGAAGTGAAAATAAAAAAAACGTTCCACATGGAACGTTTTTTTGTAATGAATTTATCTACCCATATATACTAAAAGTACGGAGACATCACTTGGAGAAACTCCACTTATTCTACTCGCTTGTGAAATACTAGTAGGTTTAATTTTTGTAAGTTTTTCTCTAGCTTCAAATGATAGTGATTTTACTTTTGTATAATCAAAATTAGATGGAATAGGAACGTTTTCTAATCTATTTAATTTATCAGCATTACTCTTCTCTTTTTCTATATATCCAGAGTATTTTAAATGAATTTCGACTTGCTCGATTATTTCTGAATCAATATTATTATCATATATAAAATCGTTTAATTTTTGTATTGATAATAAATCATTAAATACCAATTGAGGTCTTGCTGCAATTTTATACAGCTTCATAGATTGTGTAATTGGAGTTAAATTCTTTGAAGTTAGAATAGGATTTATTTCCTCTTTACTTACACTTAGGTTTTCTAAATAATCTATAAGTAGAGTAGTTTTTTCTTTCTTCGCTTCTACTCTTTCCATTCTTTCTTCAGATGCTAAACCTAATTTAAATGACTTAGGTGTTAATCGTAAATCAGCATTGTCTTGACGAAGTAATGTTCTATATTCAGCTCTAGAAGTAAACATTCTATATGGTTCTTCTGTTCCTTTTGTAATTAAATCATCTATCAGAACTCCTATATATGCTTCACTTCTTTTTAAGATAAACGGCTCTTTATTTTGAGTTTTTAGTGCGGCATTTATTCCAGCCATTAAACCTTGAGCAGCTGCTTCTTCATAACCAGTTGTTCCGTTAATTTGACCTGCAAAAAATAAGTTACTAATTAGTTTAGTTTCTAAGGAATGTTTTAATTGAGTTGGTGGAAAATAATCGTATTCTATAGCATAACCGTATCTAAAAAATTTTACGTTTTCAAATCCTGGAATAGAACGAATCGCTTTATCTTGTATATCTTCAGGTAATGAAGTTGAGAAACCATTTACATATATTTCAACAGTATTCCATCCTTCTGGTTCTACAAAAATTTGATGTCTATCTTTCTCAGCGAAACGATTAATTTTATCCTCTACAGACGGACAATATCGTGGTCCAGTTGATTTGATTCTACCATTAAACATAGGAGATCTATCAAAGCCTTCTTTTAATAAATCATGTGTTATTTGATTTGTGTAGGTTAAATAACAAGAACGTTGTTCGGTTAGAGGTTTTGTAATCGGTAAATAAGAAAACTTTTCAGGATTATCATCACCAGGTTGTTCAGTCATTTTACTGTAATCTAATGAACGACCATCAACTCTTGGAGGTGTTCCTGTTTTCATTCTTCCCGATTCAAAACCTTTAGCTACTAAATCTTCAGTAATACCAGTTGAGGCTCCTTCTCCAGCTCTACCTCCACCAAATGTTTTTTCACCTATATGAATCAAACCATTTAAAAATGTTCCTGCTGTTAGAATTACACTTTTTGCTTTTATTTCTAAACCTAAGTTTGTTTTTACTCCTGTAATAGTAAGACCATCGAATAATAAACCATTAACAGAGTCTTGATAGAAGTCTAAATTCTCTGTTTTTTCTAATATGTTTCTCCAACATTCAGCGAACTGCATTCTATCAGATTGTGCTCTTGGACTCCACATTGCAGGTCCTTTTGATTTGTTTAGCATTTTAAATTGAATAGCAGTTTTATCTGTAACTATTCCGCTATAACCACCAAGAGCATCAATTTCTCTAACTATTTGTCCTTTTGCAATTCCTCCCATAGCTGGGTTACAACTCATTTGCGCTATATTTTGCAAATTCATTGTTATCAATAAGGTTTTAGCACCCATATTAGCACTAGCTGCTGCCGCCTCGCTTCCAGCATGTCCTCCTCCTACTACGATAACATCATACGTTGTTGTAAATAAACTCATTGTTATATGTACTATTTATATAAAATAAAAAAAACCTGTTCCACGTGGAACAGGTTACAAATTTACGGTTTTTAAACAACTATTTTCTTTGTCTCTCATTAATTGTTTTTCTTCATCGGTTTTATCTTTATACCCCATATAGTGTAATACTCCATGAATAATTACCCGATGCAATTCTTCTTTAAAAGTTACACCAAATTCTTTAGCGTTTTCTTTAACTCTGGGAACAGAAATAAATATATCTCCACCAATTAATTTACCCATTGTATAATCAAAACTGATAATATCAGTTAGTGTATCATGTTGTAAAAACTCCATATTTATTTTATGAAGATACTCATCATCACAAAAAATATAGTTTATTTCCCCTATCTCGAAATCATTTTCTTCTGCACAATTTACTATCCATTCTTTTGTAATCTCTTCATTTTCTAAAATGAAATCAGTTTCATAATTAAAGGCAATCATTATCTTATTGTGTCTTTTTGATTGTTAAAATATTCTTGAACTTTCTTTTTATAATCTTGTCGCAAAGGTAATGATTGTCTGTTCAAAATTTCTGTTTGATTATAGTAAAGCTTTTTAAATTGAAGTTCTTTTGCTTTATTTCTATTATACTCTAATGTGTTTGTGTTTGATTTCCTTTTTTTCTCTTTACCTTGTTCAAAAGTTGCCTTGTCTAATTTTAATAATTCATAGTTTAATTTCTGCATTCTTTGTAGTGTATTTTCATTAAAACCACGCTCAAGAATTTCATTCTCTAATTGCTCCATTTCTTTCAAGGCTTTTTTTGCTGAACCGCCTTTTAATCCACCTTCTTTAATTGCATTTTCTAATTCTTGTCTTAGTTTAGCTTGTTCTTTATATATTTCATATAAACTACCATCTAAATCTTCATTCTGATTTCCATCTCCTTTTTGTCTTTGCTTTCCATCCTTCTTACCTTCTTTTCCATCTTTACCACTATCAGGTTTCCCTTGTTGTCCTTTTTGTTGCATACCTTGTTTCATTTGTTCAGACAAACCTTTTTGCTTTTTAATTATATCAGGTAAACTAAAAGATTCACCTTTTCCTCCTTTTCCGTTTCCACTTCCAGGTTTAGGATTTTGCATTGCATCTAGCGTATTACTTAACATATTTACTAACTCATTAGCAGCTGTCATTACATAGCGTTGGTTAGAAGTTCCTCGGCTAAACTGACTCTCAGAAAAGTTTTCTAAACTTAAATCTAAATTATAATGAGCCGTAGATAAATGCTCTTGTATTTTAGAACTGATTTCAGGTACACGCATCGATAAAACATATAAGCTATCATCAATGTGTTCGAAGTATGTTTTTAATTGATTTTGTTTTCTGATTTTTTCACCAAATTCTGGATGGTCTGAACTAGAACGACTATACCAATCCATTAAGTTTTCTTGATCAAATGAAAATGTAATTAGATTTTCAACTACACTTCGCAAGTCTTCCATGTTTTCTTCCTGCATAGCACTACTCATCATTTGCATAGATTGTTGCATTTTTTTACTCATTTGTTGCATTTTCTCAGAAGCTTTCTTTTGATTTTGTTTAGCATCATTATTATTTTGCTTTTCTAAATTTTCTTCAGCTTTTTTTAGTTGCTCTTCAGCTTCTTTTTGAAGTTCTTCCGTTTTCGGAATTTCCATAGGTTCCTTTAATTTTTCATTTTCCTTTTTTAAATCTTGAATATCTTTTTTAATAGCATCAAATTCTTTCTTAATTTCTTCTTGTTTTTCTTTTAGTTCTTTGTTATCGTCAGTTTTATTTTGATCTGATTCTTTCTTTTGTTCTTGTTTATCATCTTTTTTCTCAGCTAAATTTTCTTGCTTCTTGGATAAATCAGAAAGTTTATCAGCAATCTGATTCATTTTTTGTTCTACATAATATCGCTTAGCTAATTCTAGTATGCGTTCTAAACTTTTCTCTTGTTGTTTATTTTGTTGTGCTAATTCTTTACTCTTTTTCAGAAGATCTTCTTTATTGAGTTTTTCAGCCATTTTCTTAATTTCATCTAACAATTTATTTTGTTTCTCTAACTTTTTTAGTTCTTCAATTCTTTTTTGAAGTTCTTCTTTTTTCTTTTGTATGTTTTCATTTTCTTCTTTCTTCTCAGAAAAATTCTCTTGAAGTTTATCTGTTTGGCGTTCCATCATTTTCTTATACTGCTCCTGACGCTTAATCAGATTATCAATTTTCTTTTGATCGTTCCAGTTCATGTTTTTCTTGTTTTGTAAATCGAACTGAATGTTTTCTAACTCTTTTTTGTTTTTTTGTTGATTCTCTAATGAATTCTGAATGTTTTCTAGATAATTCTGTTGCTCTTGTAACAATTCATTTTCTATCTCTTCTTCAGTTTTTTTACGATACGAAAACTTTCTACTGATGGCTTTTTTTGCACCATTAATACCATCATTATCAAAAACCCTAAAGAAAAGTTCATAATCTATTCCTTCTTTTAGGTTCAAATCATCCGGAAAGCTTGAAAAGAAGCTTTGAACGGTTTCTCTAGAAATCGAAATCGATTTAAAATTTTGTTGAACAGGATTTTGAATATCATAATACACCATTTCCAACTTTGAAAAACCATAATCATCAGAAATTTGTCCAGCAAAATACGCCGGGCCTCTAGAAATACTATCTATATTAGAAGTCACAGAAATTGTTGGTGATTCATCACGAATCGTATTTACAGAAAATTGAAGTTTTTCGTAATCTTTTAATTTAGCATTAGAAGTACTAATTGCATAATTAGTATTTGCTAAAATCTGTTTCTTGTAACTATATCTGTTTTGATCTTCCTTTATAAAATCTGTTGAAGAGTTTAGGTTTTCAGAGTAGCTAACAGATTCTGTTTCAATGGTGTTTACAATCCATTTTAAAGATGTTCCTTGTGGAACATTAATATTAGTAGCATTTTGTAAGACCTCATTTTTTTTGTTTACATATCTAGGATACGTTAGTTCAATACTTATATTTTGGATGCTTGGTGTTTTAATAATATCAATTTGATAATTCATAGATCTAACAGTGTTTGCTTCAACAAAAAACTGAATAGATTCCTTTACTTCATCAAATGTAAAAGAGAATAAACCTGCACCATTATTATCTAAATAATATTCTTGATTATTAAAATGAATTTTAGCTTCTTCTGGTAACACCTCACCTTTAGTTTCTATGTATATAGTTAAGGGTTTACCTTGGATTACTTCTAGTTTTGGAGTTGTTAAATGAAAACTAAACGGAGCTGGAGGTTCATAGGCTAAATTATGATTTACCACTCGATTGAAACTTTGATTAAGTTTATTTGTATTTCCAGATACTAAAGCTATTATCCAAATTAGTACAGGAATGGCTAAATATTTCAAATATTTAAGGTTAACAGAAAAATTTATAGCTTTTGTAAATGGTATAGGCTCTAATTGATTGGCTTTCTGTTGAATACTAGCGGCTAATAGTTCAGATTGATTGTTATTGTTGTTTAACTGAATGAAATTCAGTAATTTATCTTTAACCTCAGGAAAGTGATTACCAATAATTTTTGAAGCTTCTTCTTTAGAAATTCCTTTTCGTAAGCCAACTAATTTAAACAAAGGAAAGAGGATAAATCTAACTAGTAAAGTTAGTTCTACAAGAATGAAAATCCAAAAAAGTAGCGTTCTTGCTGTGGGTTGCAACCATAAAAAATACTCAATAAAAAGTACGATTAATAAATATAGTAAACCCAAAGATGTAAATAAAATGCTACCCCTTATTAACTCATTTGTGTAAAACTTTTTGCTAAACTGTTGAAGTTTCTGCTCTATCAATGAAAAATTACTCATAATTAATACCTTCTAATGTAAAATTAAGTAATTAAAACTACTTCCATTCAAGCATTATTCATTTAAAATCAGTAGATATGTGTTAAAAAATAGCTAAATAACAGGAGTTTTAGATGTATTAATATCAATTATAATCAATCAGAAATACTATATAATAAAAAAAGTATCTATTTTTTGTAAGGTTTGTTATTCTTAAGAAACTAAGTTTTAAAATATTTAAAACATGAAAAAACTAGCCTATCTTTTACTTATAACCATCTCATTTAATGTGTATTCTCAGAGTCCATGGACACAAAAAAAAGGTGAAGCGTATTTACAATTGAGTTTTACTACAATACCTTCCTACTCCACTCTTTTTGGAAATCCAGAATACAATACCGAACGAAAAATTAATGATAATACTTTACAATTGTATGCTGAGTATGGTATATCTGATAAAACAACATTGATTGCTAACTTACCTTTAAAAATGGTGGCGAGTAATGAAGTTACCAGTCCAACAATTACACCTTTTACAACCGAAGATTCTCAGACAGCATTAGGTAATATCCAACTGGGTATTAAACAGAATTTTTACAATAATAAATGGTTGATTTCTGGTCAGTTATTGGTAGAAGCAAATACAGGAACATACGAAGAGGCATCTGGTTTACGAACAGGATATGATGCTTGGACAATAACACCAACATTTATTGTAGGTAGAGGATTTAATAACTGGTACATACAGGCGTTTACAGGAGTTGATATTAGAACAAACGAATATAGTTCTGCATTTAAACTTGGTGGTGAAGCAGGATATAAAGCCTTAGATTGGTTATGGGTTGCTGGTTTCTTAGACGGAGTAGCATCTTTTCAAAATGGAGATTTTTTAGACCCAACAAACAATAGATTAACAGGTTTATACGTTAATAATCAGAGTTATGCAGCATTCGGTGTAAAACTTATTGGTGAATTCGATAAAAATTTTGGAGTTAATGCCGGTTTCGGGGGAGCATTCGACGGGCGAAACGTAGCAAAATCTCCAGCACTATCATTAGGGTTATATTACAAGCTCTAATTATTAATTGTCCTAAATAAATCTAAAAAGGTTTCACGCGAAACCTTTTTTTTGTGCCCTATTTTCTGTTTTTTTCTTAATGTTTTAAAACTATCTTTGCGCTTTAAAAAATTAGAAATGTCTGAAAATGTTAGAGTGCGCTTCGCACCAAGTCCAACAGGACCATTACATATGGGAGGCGTTAGAACCGCTTTATATAACTACTTATTTGCAAAAAAACACAACGGAACATTTGTGTTACGTATTGAAGATACAGATCAAACTCGTTATGTTGCAAATGCAGAGCAGTATATCATTGATTCTTTAGAATGGTGTAATATTCCTTTTGATGAAGGACCAGGAAAGAATGAAAAGTATGGACCTTACAGACAATCAGAAAGAAAACATTTATACAAGCAATACGCTGACCAATTATTAGAAAATGGTTGGGCGTATTATGCTTTTGATACCGCTGAAGAGTTAGATGCACACAGAAAAGATCACGAAGCAAATGGTAAAACATTCATTTACAATTGGCACAATCGTGAGAAAGGAAAATTAGTTAACTCTTTGGTACTATCTAAAGAAGAAGTTCAACAACGAATAGACAACGGAGATAAATATGTAGTTCGTTTTAAAACTCCACAAGATGAAACATTAATCTTACGAGATGAAGTTCGTGGAACCATTAAAATTGATACCAATACGTTGGACGATAAAGTGTTGTTTAAATCTGACGGAATGCCAACTTATCACCTAGCAAATATTGTAGATGATCATTTAATGAAAATCTCACATGTAATTCGTGGTGAAGAATGGTTACCTTCTCTTCCATTGCATACATTGCTTTATAAAGCTTTTGAGTGGGAAGCACCAAAATTTGCACATTTATCATTGATTTTAAAACCTGTTGGTAAAGGAAAGTTGAGCAAACGAGATGGTGATAAATTAGGGTTCCCAGTATTTCCGTTAGAATATACTAACGAGGAATCTGGAGATGTTTCACGTGGATACAAAGAAGATGGATATTTTCCAGAAGCTTTTGTAAACTTATTAGCTCTATTAGGATGGAACCCTGGAACTGAGCAAGAATTATTTTCTTTAGAAGAATTAACAGAAGCGTTTGATTTAGCAAGAGTGAGTAAATCAGGAGCAAAGTTTAGCCCAGATAAAGCGAAATGGTTCAATCAGCAATATTTACAACAAAAATCAGCTGAAGAAGTAACCGAATTCTTTTTACCAATACTTGCTAAACAAGGAATTGAAGCCAACAAAGAGTATGTTCAAAAAGTAGTTGCTTTGGTTAAAGAAAGAGCAATTTTTGTGAATGATTTAGTGGAATTATCTGATTTCTTTTTCACAAACCCTACAAGCTATGATGAAAAAGCAGCTAAAAAACAGTGGAAAGAAGATACAGGAAGTTTAATGACAGAATTGATTTCGGTTATTGAAAATATTGAAGATTTTTCTATTGATAATGCTCAAACTGAAATTAAAGGATGGATTACTTCTAAAGAAATTGGATTTGGAAAAGTAATGCAACCGTTGCGTTTAAGTTTAGTAGGAAAATTAGCAGGTCCAGATTTATTTGAAATTATGACCATGATTGGTAAAGAAACTACCATTCAAAGAATACAAAATGCTGTTTCAAATCTAGCATAAAACTGAAGAAAAGAGTAGTATGGCAACTTAGCGAAGTCGAAGTTATTTAAATAAAAACTTTGACTTCGCTTTTTTTCATAATTAATTTCTTATGAAGCTAAATTCTATCGACCCCTACTTCCCTGAGCTACCAAGTAATAATCTTTACTAAAATATCTTCAATAAGATTTTGTTTCTTTGTATGGAAACCAAGGAAAAGAAAACATGTTTACGGCTACTGTTAAGAGTACTCAAGAAGAAGACATTTCTATTTTAATTCAAAAAGACAATCATTCGTGGAACTATATATGCGATTGTGGTGAAGCTAGTGGATTAACTATAAAAGAAATACAAAACACTAAAGCTGTTTTTATCAGTCATACGCATATAGATCATTTTATAAATTTTGATAGTATTATCCGACATCAAATCGGAATTGAAAATAGCGTTGTTATTTGTGGGCCAACAGGAATCGCTCAACAAATTCAAGCCAAACTGTTGGGTTATACGTGGAACCTTATTGAAGAGAATTCTATCCAATACGAAGTACGAGAATTACATACTGAAAATCAATTTACTACTTATCAATTACAACCTCCTTTATGGAAATTAGAAAAAGGAGAAGAAATCACGAATGAATGTATTTATAACAATAACAATTTTGAAGTTTCTGCAATTTTGTTAGATCATAAAATTCCCACTGTTGCGTATAAATTTCAAGAAAAAGAAAAGATAAAAATTGATATGAGTAAGGCAGCATTCAAACCTGGTAAATGGGTAAAAGAATTGAAAGATGCTTATGAAAATCTACAGCCTGATTCCGAAATTGTGATAGAAGAAAATACCTACAAAGCTAAAGACTTGTTTAATTTATTAACTGTTGAAAAAGGAGATAGCGTTGGAATCATTATGGACCACGCCCCAAGCGCAGAAAATCATCAAAAAATAAAAACACATTTCAAATCCTGTAAAACTGTTTTGATAGAATCGTTTTATTTAAATGAAGATAAAGAATTAGCGCTGAAAAATTTTCACAGCTTCGCTGCAGCGTCTGGTTCAATAGCACGCAAAACAGAAATTGAAAATGTGATTCCAGTACATTTTTCAAGAAAATATAGCTCAGAACAAATAACACAACTTAAAGAAGAATTTTATCAAGCATATCGTCAATCAAACTAAGCTAAGCAACATGAAAAAATATATTCTTATCACTTTTGTATTTTTACCATTGTTTGTTCAATCACAAATTATAAATATTGAAAACTTTAGACGCGTGACAGATACTATTGGTTGGTCAGGTTTTACAAGGTTGGATTTACACTTGATAAAAAACAAGAATACCATTTTCGGAATATCTAATAGAACACGTATTCAATATAAAACACCAAAGCATTTATGGTTATTTATAAACGATTTAGATTTTAGAGAAGCCAATTCTAAGAAGTTTGTAAACAGAAGCGCTCAACATTTTAGGCATAACTATCGATTCCATGAAAAAATCGCTCTAGAGTCGTTTTTACAGTCTCAGAACGACGAAATCTCTGCAATTCGATTCAGAGGACTTATAGGAGCAGGTTTACGCTTTAAATTGTCTAAAAACGAGGATTACAAGTTTTATCTCGGTAGTTTGGTAATGTATGAGCATGAAGATATCATTTCTATTATAGAAGAAAACAACAGAGACTGGCGAAGCAGTTCGTATTTTTCAATGAGTTTATCACCAAAAAACAACATTTCTATTGTAAGTACCACCTATTTTCAACCGAGATTTGATCGATTTTCTGATGTTAGAATTTCTAGCCAAAACACCATTGCGCTAGAAGTATTTACAAATTTAAGATTAACCGTAAATTTTACTTACCAATACGATCAGTTTCCTGTTATTGGAATTCCGAAAGAACAGTATGGATTAACAAACGGTTTGTTGTATAGCTTTTAATCGTTAGGATTGTGATAGCAAGCACCACCTGTTAGTGATTTTCTACGGCTAGTTCCTCCACCACTTCCAAATAAACCATCAAAAGCAAAAACTATTGATCCAGTAAGTTGGATGTGTGAACGCATACTTTCATAAATTTCTAAGGAATGCTTGTAATACATTTGGGCATTTAATCCGATGCCATCAGTAATCCAGTACGTTGCTCCTAAACCAACGTTCATTGTTGGAGTCATTTTACGTTCAGAATCTACTAAACTTCCCCCGACAAAAACATACGGTTCAAAGTTTTCAATCAAATCTTTAAAATTATAGCGTAAAGATCCGTCCATAGAAAAGTACTTTACAGAATTACTTATAAAGCCAACATCAAAGGTGTTAAAAGACATAGCACCATCTACAGACAGGTTATCTGATATAGGAATTGTTAAGTTTAATCTAGGAATTTGAAATAAATTTTTATCACCAATATAAGAAACGTCTTCATCAGAGAATTTAGCGATTCCGAAACCAATACCAAATTGCCATTGACTAGCTTGCTCTTGAACTTGCGCGATTACAGATGAAGATAAAAACAGTAAAAATAAAACTAGTAGCGTTTTCTTTAAAACCATAATTAGGGGAATTTGTTAAAACTACTAAACTAGTAAAATTTTATTTTATTGCCTTTTAGTGTCGTTAACTTCCTTAATTGCTTCGATGAAATCATCTAAATCATTATCATTCATAACCAGATGAATAGCCTCATCACATACCTTTTCAACATTAACCAACGGAAAACCAAGCGCAATGGCAATTTTTCGCATCAACACAACTTCATCTTTACTCACTTCATCATCCGCAAAAATCATAGTAGTCAATTGAAACAAACGTTCAATACTTTCCACATAGCTTATAGGCGGATTTACAGGATATGCTTTAGGATTCTTAAGAATTTGTTTAAATTCTTCATCACTAATATTCAGTCGTTTTGCAGTTCTAATCAATAAACGTTCTTCCCCATCAGTAAGTTTATTATCGGCAATGGCTATAGAAACAATACTAGCAAACTGCCCTATTTCTTGTTGATGTTGTCCACTGGTGTATAAATCTGATATCGACATAGTTTTGAATTTTTATTCTTTTAAATTTACGGATTCTTCTCTATTTTTAGATGAAAAAAAACGTAAAAAGTCACATGAAACACTGAAGTTTTTTTAGAAATAGCAACTATAATGTTTCACGTTAAACCTTTGTGTCTTTTGAAAGTCTCAGTTATAAACCCTTACTCATGAGAAATATAATTTACACCTTAAGCCTTTCTTTGTTTTTTACTGCATGTAGTTCTTCTGAAAAGAACCAAACTCCAGAACAAGAAAATACTGCTCCCGTAGTTACCACAGAAGCAACGTATGATGTACTAGTAACCAAAGATATTGTCTATGCAGAAGGATTGAGTCACGAAAGTATTAATAGCACTTCATCAACTGTAAAACAGTTAACCTTAGATGCCTATGTTCCTAATAACACATCAAACAATCGACCAGCGGTACTGTTAATTCATGGTGGCGGATTTAAATCGGGCTCAAAAGAATCGGGTGCAATGGTGTATTTAGCAAACTATTTAGCTGAAAGAGGTTGGGTAGCTTTTTCTATTAATTACCGATTGCAAGACGATTTAGGAACGGTTCCACAAGAGTGGGTAAATTACATAGAAAGTACTAATAATGTGGTAGATAAAGATCAAGCATATGCCTTGTATCCAGCAAGTAGAGATGCCAAAGCAGCATTACGTTGGGTATTTGCCAATGCAGGAACTTATAACATAAATCCAGATTATGTTTCTGTTGGCGGAGGTTCTGCTGGTGCTGTATCGGCTATTATGTTGGGTGTTACTGAGGCAGAAGATTATTATAGTGAAATAACTCCTAACACAGATCCGACCTTGGCAACTACTAATTCAAGTGAATCGGTAAAAGTACGCGCTATTTTAGATTTCTGGGGAAGCGGTGTTACTGCAAGATTAATTAACGACTTGTACGGCAAACAACGTTTTGGAACTAATGATGCTCCCATACTTATTATCCATGGAACCGAAGATGCTACGGTAGATTTTGCTGAAGCCGAACAACTACGAGATTATTATATAAATTCTGGTGTAGCGTATGAGTTTTATCCGTTACAAGGTGAAGGGCACAGTGCTTGGAATGCAACAATAAACGGTAAACGATTGGAGGAAGTTTGTTTTGATTTTCTGGTAGCTCAACAAAACTTAAACAAACAATAAAACGCGTACCTTTGATTGTAAAGTCGAGGTACAATGGATACAAAAGAATATTGGTCGCAGCGTTATAAAGAAAGCAATACAGGTTGGGATTTAGGTGCAGCTTCTCCTCCATTGCAACACTATATAAATCAGATTTCTAACAAAGAACTTACAATTTTAATTCCTGGTGCAGGCAATTCCTACGAAGCGGAATATTTGTTTAACAACGGATTTAAAAATGTTCATGTGCTAGATATTGCTAAAGAACCTTTAGCCGCTTTTGCTCAACGAAATCCTACTTTTCCCGTGGAACATTTACACGAGAACGATTTTTTTGAGTTCGAAGGTCAGTTTGATTTAATTATTGAACAAACCTTTTTCTGTTCGTTTCCTCCATTACCAGAAACCCGAAAAGCTTATGCAACAAAAATGAACGAGCTTTTAAAACCTTATGGAAAGTTAGTAGGTTTATGGTTTACATTTCCGTTAACTGGCGATTTAGAAAATAGACCATTTGGTGGCGATAAAGAAGAATATTTAAGTTACTTCTCACCATATTTTGAAATCCAAACCTTTGAACCTTGTTACAATTCCATTCCACCAAGACAAGGCAATGAGTTGTTTGGAATTTTTAGAGTAAAAAAATAAATTTTAGAGTCATTCCTTTGAAAAAGGGAATCTCTATTACTTCTCATAATGAAACAATTTCTTCATTCTTTTTTCCATTGATGAAAAATGAAATCGACCTTAGGGAGATTCATGAACACTTAAACAAATAGAATCAGTGAACTAACCAAAAAAATCTAGTCTTCATAGCTTTTCACACATAAAATCACATCCTCGAAACGGAATGAAAAGAACTCATCTTCCTTACGTCAGATTCAAACAGCTTTTCATTCTTATCTTTTCTTGTGGTGGATTTTATGGCTCAATCTATAGATGACGGTTTTAAAACAACACGGAAAATAAATGTCATTGCGAATAAGATGAAGCAATCCGTTTTTTAAAGAACAGATTACTTCGTCATTCTTCCTCGTAATGACGAGTAAAACGAATCCCATCATTGCGAATCCCGAAGTATCGGTATGAAACAATCTGCATTACTTTTTCATTCTATCTCGATGTGACCACAATTTTAAGTAGCAGTAATCCGACATCATCATAAAAATTTTGAAAATCTAGGCAGCAGTGTTGGACTGAAGATGAAAAGCTGTTTGAGCGTAGCGAGTTCTTTTCATCTGTGGAGGATGGTGCCGTAGTATTTTCTTAAGTTTTTATGTGCAGTCTTGATTTTTGCTTCTTTGTATCAAGACAAAGAATGATTATAACAAACGTTATTATGAAAAAAACCAAGCATGTCAGTTCGAGTGAATTTCACGAATGCTAATGAGAGGACACCGAGGCTTCGGGGAGTATCGAGAACTAATTACGAGTACTCAACCACATCTCGATACTCCCGAAGTCTCGGGATTATGTTTCACGTTGTTACTCATAATTTCACTCGATGTGACAATTCCGTCATTGCGAATCCCGAAGTTTCGGGATGAAGCAATCCGTTTTTTGAAGAACAGATTACTTCGTCATTCTTCCTCGTAATGACGAGTAAAATGAATTCCGTCATTGTGAATACTAAAGTCTCGGGATGAAACAATCTTTCAAATCAAACTGTCATTCCAGCGTAGGCGGGAATCTCTATTGATTCTCATAATGAAACAATTTCTTCATTCTTTTTTCCATTGATGAAAAAAGAAGCAAAAAAATCTAGTCTTCATAGCTTTTCACACATAAAATCACATCCTCGAAACGGAATGAAAAGAACTCATCTTCCTTACGTCAGATTCAAACAGCTTTTCATTCTTATCGTTTCTTGCGGTGTATTTTATGGCTTAATCTATGTATGACGGTTTTAAAACAGTACGGAAAATAAATGTCATTGCGAATGAAATGAAATAATCTCACCAGCGAAGTTCGTTCATGCTTCCTCAGTTTTACAATTTCATCAGCGAACTCCGCTGACGTTTCCGCAGCGTTACAATTCTTCCAGCGAACTTCGCGGAAGCTTTTGCAGAAAAACAGAACCACCAGCGAACTTCGCTGACGTTTTCGCAAGCCTACAATACCATCAGCGAACTTCGCTGAGACTTTTGCATGAGTGTAAATCATTTAAAACCAGTCACCTGTCAGTTCGAGTGAATTTCTTGAATGATAATGAGAGGAATTCGTATCGAGAACCAATTCCGAGTACTCAACCACATCTCGATACAAAATTATACTTCACATTGTTGCTCATAATTTCACTCGATGTGACAATACCGTCATTGCGAATGAAATGAAGCAATCTCAACAGTGAAGTTCGTTTATACTTTCAAAACTAAAAACCCGACCTCAGAAGATCAATTTTAATACAAACGTCAAGCTGAATTTATTTCAGCTTCTCATGATGAGATTCCAAAACAAGTTCGGAATGACAATCAATATAACACCATGTGATTGCAAATAAAACCAAGCCTGTCAGTTCGAGTGAATTTCTTGAATGGTAATGAAAGAACCCCGAGGCTTCGGGGAGTATCGAGAACTAATTGTGAGTAATCAACCACATCTCGATACAAAATTATGTTTCACTATGTTACTCATAATTTCACTCGATGTGACATTAGGTTAAACAAAAACAACTCTTTTAACTTTTGTCTTTCTTCTTTAGACTAAACCCCCACTATTGCAATGACATAAAATATTTTGTATGTTTAGAAACGAAAAAAGATAAAGAAATAGACCAGTCCCCCTGTTCCTTTCATTTTTCTTAATAATTTGAGATTATATCAATTCTTTATTGATACTAAAATAATTTTTATGTGGATAAGTAAAAAAAGTGACTGGAAAGAACCACAATCTGATTTATGTAAGTATTTTATAGAAAAGTTAAAGCAACAGGTTGATGCAACAGAAGTTATATCTAATAAACATAGAACTACAAATGGTTTAACACTTATTAGTGAGATAATAAAAGTTGCAGAGATGACTAAAGAAAGACCTAAATATAAAAATAGGTTAAATAGTCTATTGATGGAATCTAAAGAACCTTATTTGAATTCGAATATTGTTAACGACTATATAATTTCTAATTATTTTCCTGATATAAGAAGATATTACAAAGGTATTGATCCTTTAAAAGTTTCTTCAAACAGTCGAGAATTAAAGTTATTAATAATTGATTCTAAAAAGTTTTTTATAAGAGTTGAGGAAAACTATTATAACTATATTATTAAGGAAGTACAAGCAATTGATTTTAGTACAGTTCATTTTGAAAAAGAATCTAAGAAGATAGATTTAATTATAGCTTGTTTTACTACCTATGTTCTTTATTTAGGATATTCAGCAACTAGTATTAGTGATATAGCTTATCGTTATGTATTCAAAAATCATGGATATAAAACCCCCTTAAAAATAATCCAACACTTTAATGGTAAACTAAACAGTTTTAAATTTTTACTTAAAACACCAAAAGATAGTATTGAATTTTCATTTATCAAAGAAAATTTGAATGAAGAACATGTCAAAACTAGAAAAGTTGAATATAATCAGATTAAAAACAATTTTTTAAATAAGAAAATCAGTGTTAAGAAAGGGGAAGAACTTTATGAGCTAAGTACCGAATCAATTGACCCACATAATTTTGTTCGTATTTTATATGATCAAGGACTGAAGAGATACGTAGCAAATAAAGATCGTTTGACCTTGAATTATTTTACTCCTTTTTTTAATAATATTTATTGGAGATTCGGAAAACAGTCTTCTGAAAATAACCATAAGTATCAAAGTAGTAAAGTTGTTTTAGATCCAATAAATGTACCCGAGAGACCAAATACATTGTATGATACTCTTACAAGGTTGGCTAAAGATTTTGATTTTGAAGATGCTATTTCAGATGGTATTCCTAGTTTTCAAAGTTTATTACAACCTGTATATTTTTATAATTTAGCTTTAGGTTCTAAGTCCATTGAAAACTCTATATCGTTGCTTTGGACAACTTTAGAGATGTTAATACCTTACCGTCCATATGAGTATGATATTGAGAATGTTCAATTTTTTGTAAGTAAATCACTTTCAATAGGCTCTGTAGGTAGAGAATTATTATCATTTATTCTGAGATATATTGAAACTAATAATATCAATAATAATGAATTATCTAGTGACGATTTAAAAGCACAGTATGTAAAACTAACACCATTTTCATTAAAAAAGTGGGCGGATTGGCTGTGTCAGGATTATTCTGAAAATTCTAAAAAAGACCCTTATGATGATTTAAAGAATTATAGTAATCTATTATGTAAGAAGTTTTGTGAGCTAAATAACTTATATTCAGGTAAAACAGATACTGTTTCATATTGGTTAAGAAAAATAAAGAGTTCAGAATTATCAATTAAATATCAGTTGGATAGAATTTATTTACATCGTAATCAAATTGTACATACAGGTAAATTCATTAATGAATACTCAAATTTATGGTCTCATTTAGAATGGTATGTTGGAAAATTACTTTCATATTCGATAGTTAGTTCATTAGAGGGAGAAAAAGATTTGGAAAAAATGTTCTTACATTTACATTCTAAAAATGAACAGATAATAAACGTCTTAGAGTCAAATCTTGACAAAAAAATACACGAAATGGATTTCTTATTCGAAGAAATTTTTGAGCCAACATGGCAAATGTTTTAGAGCTCTTTTTAATTCTAGTATCTTTGCAAAAAATTAGTATCGTTGAGTAAGCAAACCATTGTAAACTACTACCAAAATGCTACAAAGGTAGCTTTGGTACAACAGGCGCTACAACAAGAGAAACACCATTTTCAACTTTCGAATTTGGTCGGCTCTTCGTTGTCTTTTGTTATATCCGAAACTTTTAAAACTGCCGACAAACCCTACTTGTTTATTTGTAACGATAAAGAAGAAGCGGCGTATTATTTAAACGATTTGGAGCAATTACTAGGAGAGAAAAACGTATTGTTTTACCCAGGTTCGTATCGTCGTCCGTATCAAATAGAAGAAACCGACAATGCCAATGTATTGTTACGTTCAGAAGTACTCAACCGAATCAATTCTCGTAAAAAACCTGCGATAATTGTTACCTATCCAACTGCACTGTTTGAAAAAGTAGTCACCAAAAAAGAGCTGGAGAAAAACACATTAAAAGTTACACGCGGAGAAAAACTATCGCTCGATTTTATCAACGAAGTCCTGTTCGAATACCATTTTAAACGCGTAGATTTTGTTACCGAACCTGGTGAGTTTTCGGTACGTGGAGGAATTGTAGATGTGTTTTCGTTTTCAAACGACGAGCCTTATAGAATTGAGTTTTTCGGTGATGAAGTAGATAGCATCCGAAGCTTTGATGTAGAAACGCAACTTTCCAATGATAAGCTCAAGAAAGTGAGCATCATGCCGAATGTTGAAAACAAGGCATTGCAAGAATCACGTGAAAGCTTTTTAAAATACATTGCGGCAAATACCGTGTTGTTTGTTAAAAACAAAGACTTACTTACGGGAAATCTCGATAAATTTTTTCACAAAGCAGAAGTAGAATTTGAAAAGCTATCTAAAGAAGTAAAGCATGCAAAACCAGCAGAGTTGTTTTGTAATGGTAATGCAATTGAAAGTCAGTTAGCTGATTTTACGGTGGCTTATTTTGGGAAAGGTAACTTCGACTCCGCTCAGTTACCGAAACAGAATATTGATTTTAGTATTCGCTCCCAACCTTCGTTTAATAAACAATTCGATTTGTTAATTGAAGATTTAAATGTGCATCACAGCAAAGGATACACCAATTATATTTTCTGTGCCAACGAAAAGCAAGCACAGCGTTTTCATGATATTTTTGATGATGCAGAAGAGAAAGTACATTACGAAACTATTGTATTTCCTATTTATCAAGGATTTATAGATGAGGACCTGAAAATAGTTTGTTATACCGATCATCAAATCTTTGAGCGTTATCATAAATTCCGATTAAAAAATGGTTACGCTAAAAAGCAGTCTATCACGCTTAAGGAATTAACCAATTTAGAAAAAGGCGATTATGTAACACACATAGATCACGGAGTTGGGCGCTTTGCTGGACTACAAAAAATAGATGTAGAAGGGAAAAAACAAGAAGCTATTAAGTTAATTTATGGCGATCGTGATATTTTGTATGTGAGTATTCACTCCTTACACAAAATTTCGAAGTTTAATGGAAAAGACGGAAAAGCGCCGAAAATATTCAAGTTAGGTTCTACTGCTTGGAAGAAAATTAAGCAGAAAACCAAAACACGTGTTAAAGAAATTGCCTTTAACTTAATTCAGCTCTACGCAAAGCGTAAGTTAGAAAAAGGATTTGCTTTTGGTCCGGATACACACATGCAGCACGAGCTGGAAGCAAGCTTTTTGTATGAAGATACACCCGATCAGTTTTCGGCAACCCAAGAAGTAAAAACCGATATGGAAAAAGACCAACCGATGGATCGTTTGGTTTGTGGAGATGTTGGTTTTGGAAAAACAGAAGTGGCTATTCGTGCGGCCTTTAAAGCAGTAGATAATGGAAAACAAGTTGCAGTATTAGTGCCGACAACTATTTTAGCATTTCAGCATTTTAAAACCTTTTCAGAGCGTTTAAAGCATTTTCCTGTACATATCGAATACTTGAACCGTTTTAGAACTGCAAAGCAACGAAAAGGTGTTTTAGAGGGTGTTCAAGATGGTTCTGTAGACATCGTCATCGGAACACATCAGTTAACTAACAAAAATGTGCAGTTTAAAGATTTAGGTTTACTGATTATTGATGAAGAACAAAAGTTTGGAGTTGCCGCAAAAGACAAACTGAAAACCATTAAGGAAAACGTAGATACCTTAACCTTAACTGCAACGCCAATCCCACGTACGTTGCAATTCAGTTTAATGGCAGCGCGCGATTTATCGGTAATTAAAACGCCACCACCTAACCGTCATCCTGTAGAAACCAATGTAATTCGTTTGTCAGAGGAAACCATTCGCGATGCTATTTCGTATGAAGTTTCACGTGGAGGTCAGGTGTTTTTTATCCACAACCGAATTGAGAATATCAAAGAAGTTGCTGGGTTATTACAACGTTTGGTTCCATCGGCTAAAATCGGAATTGGTCACGGACAAATGGAAGGTAAAAAGCTGGAGGATTTAATGTTGGCGTTTATGAATGGCGAGTTTGACGTACTGGTTTCTACGACCATTATTGAAAGTGGATTGGACGTACCAAATGCGAATACAATTTTCATAAACAACGCGAATAACTTCGGATTATCGGATTTACACCAAATGCGTGGACGTGTGGGGCGATCGAATAAAAAAGCGTTTTGTTATTTTATAACGCCTCCGTATCATATGATGACAGACGAAGCGCGTAAACGTATTCAGGCCTTAGAAATGTTTTCGGATTTAGGAAGCGGATTAAATATTGCCATGAAAGATCTGGAAATTCGTGGTGCGGGTGATTTATTAGGAGGAGAACAAAGCGGATTTATCAACGATATTGGTTTCGATACTTATCAGAAAATCCTAAAAGAAGCCATTGAAGAGCTGAAAGAAAATGAGTTTAAAGACTTGTATCCAGTTGATGAAAATGCTGGTCCGAAAGAGTATGTAAAAGAAGTTCAAATAGATACCGATTTTGAAATTCTGTTTCCAGATGATTATGTAAATAACATTACCGAACGTTTGAATTTGTATAAAGAGTTGAGTGATCTTGAAGAGGAAGAAGAACTACAAACCTTTGAGAAAAACATTATCGACCGTTTTGGAGAATTCCCAACACAAGTACAAGACTTACTAGATTCTGTTCGAATTAAGTGGTTAGCAAAATCGTTAGGATTAGAGAAAATCGTTTTAAAGCAAAAACGCATGATTGGGTATTTTGTAGCCAATCAACAATCCGATTTTTATCAAACCGAAGCCTTTACAAGAATGTTGAAGTTTGTACAGCATAATTCTAAAAGCTGTGTGATGAAAGAAAAACAAACCAAAAACGGTTTACGTTTATTAATTACGTTCATAAAAATAGATTCGGTAAAGAAAGCGTTAGAGACGTTGGGAAAAGTGTAGTTTTGTCAAAAATTAAAAAATATTGATATGAAAAAAATAAGTATTGCATTACTTTCAGTTGTAGCATTTACAACAAGTATTTCAGCTCAAAAGATCAAAGGAATTGTTAAAAATGCAAGTAGTGAAACTAAGTTTTCGCTTCGAACCATCGGAGAGAGAACAATTAAGGAATTTTCCATAGAAAATGGAGGTTTTGAAGTTGATAATTTGAATTTGAAAGAAGGATTTTATCTAATTCGAAAAGATAACAGTACAGAGCATGTATATTTAAAACCTTCAGATGAACTTGTAATTAGTTTTGATGCGCAAAAGTTTAATGAAACACTGTCTTATAAAGGTGAAGGTTCAGAAGCGAATAATTATTTGGTAGCCAAAGGAAAATTGCAATTAGAGCGTAAGAAAGACACAGATAAATTTTATGAAGGTGATGAGAACGATTACAAAAAGAAGATTCTTGCAATAGACAAAGAGATAAAGGATTTATTAGCCGAGGTTACTAGTGAAAGCTTCAAGAAAGAAGAAGAAAAGAACTTGAGATATGGATATTTATTCGATATCTATAACTATCCGAATATGATGAAATTTAATTTTGGAAAGAAGGTTACAGTTTCTGAAAGTTTCTTCTCAGAATTAGAAGGTATTAATTTTGATAATACGGAGAATTATTTAAAATATCCTTATTACAAATATTTAGCTGGAACCAAGTGGAAGAAACAGGTTGAAAAGGCAGATAGTTTTGAGGAAATGAGCAACATCATTCAAACCATACGCTCAAAACAAATTTTTGTAGATGTGATAATTAACTCGTTTTATCGAATTGCTGATACTCCTGAAAAATCTAAAATGCATTTTAAGCTGATTAAAAAGTTTGTTCCAAATCAGGAATTTATTAAAAAAGCTAAAGAAGAGTATGAAAAAGTAAAATCGACATCAAATGGAAAAAAATCGCCAAACTTTAAGTTTAAGGACCGTAATGAAAAGTTAGTTGAATTGGTTAATTTCAAAGGGAAGTATGTGCTAATTGATATTTGGGCAACTTGGTGTGTTCCTTGTTTAAAACAAGTTCCATATTTGAAAAAATTAGAGAAAAAATATCACGATAAAAACATTGTATTTGTTGGCATTTCAGTTGATGATAAAGACGAATACAAATTATGGAAAGAAACTTTAGACAAGAAAAAAATGGGTGGTATTCAGCTATTTGCAGATAAGTCTTTTGAGTCGGATTTTGTTGATGCATTTGGTGTCGCTTCAATTCCAAGGTTTATTTTAATTTCTCCTGAAGGAACTATTGTAGAAAGTCATTTTAGCAAACCATCTCATAAAATTACTGAGGATAAGCTAGATGCCTTGTTGAAGTAAACTGTTTCATTTTGAAAGATAAGCCATATATATACGTAATTTTATTACTTCTCATTTGCGTTTTTGTTGGGAGATTACTAACTGTTTTTAATTCAGATTACGAACTAATCGAAACAGGAAGTATTATGGAAAATTTCTGCTTAAATGTTGCTTATGTAGCAGGTTGGGTATTGATGTTATCAAACGGATCTTTTATTAAAACTAAATACTTTAAAATTACTCAGGGATTAATGTCAATCATTATTGTTGGAGCACTTTTAAAAATTATGTATTGGACAAAATATGCTGATTATTTAATAGTTTTTGGTTTGGCGGGAATTTTAATTGCTTACAGTATAAGCTTCTATAAAAAACCGATTAAAAAGAGATTAGATTATTTAAAGATTACTTGGGTAATTTTATTAATTAGTTGCATAATTTTAATTTTTCTACACGTTTTACCAATCGATTACAGGTTAATTGCAGATGTTGTTTTTTGGATTGTTTTATTAGATTTTAGTTTTAGTAAACTTAATGTAAAGAAAAAGAGTAAAACACAATTGTAATTAAAAGATTAGCAGTAGTTTTGACGTCGAAAATTTTAAATATTTTACTATGAAAAACATTACTATTAAGTCTTTATTGCTATGTACCCTTTTAACTTTTTCTTCTTGTGGAATAATGGTGCAAGGCATTGCTGCTGGTAAAATTTCTACCGAAAAAGGATCTATGCCTCCTGATTTTGGAAAAACTAAACATGTGTTATTATGCAAATTAAAAGGAAAGAGAGGGTTAGATAAATATATGAAAAAACACATCTCTAATTATTATAAAGGAGAAGTAGAGTTTGTTACTTATCAAGATTTGAAAGAAAATAACAAGTATTCCGATAAAGATAAGTATCGATATGTTTTTGAATCTAAAGAACATAGCAATAGTGGAAATTATATCAACTCTAATGGAATGCCATCAGCAACTTCTTATATTTCATATAGTTTTGGTATTTTTGATAGAAAAGCACTTAAAAATTATAGTAACGATATGAGCTCAGGATACTTTGGTAAGTTGATTAAGGCTTACGCCAAAAAAATGGAAGAAGAAAGACTAGGTAGTTCGGAAAAATAGTATCTTTTGGTACTGTTTATGATGGGGAACCACTGTTTTAAAAAGTTAGGTAAATGAAACGAATAGTAATTCTTGTTTTTTTAGGTGTAGTAAGTAGTGTGTTTGGTCAACGATTATCGTTTAACATTACCAATGATTCAATTGATAACGAATTTTATCTGACTAAAATTAACAACGAAATTTTAGAAACCATCACCATTGAGTCGTTCAATTTTAATGTAGATATTAATTTTGAGGATGGGTATTATTTCCTTCAAAAAGAAGACGAAAAGGCGTTGTTATATTTAAAGAAAAACGATGAGTTTTCTATCTCATTTGATGCTGAAAATTTCCAAAAATCCTTAACTTTTTCAGGAAGAAGAGGTGCAGGTAGAAATACCTATTTACATAGTAAAAGATCATCCTTACTAGATGCTGATGGTAACTTAAAACCGTTTTATAAAAAAGAATTTTACCAAGGAGACGAAAAGGAATACATGAGTCGATTAGACCAATTTTATAAAGGTTTTTATGGAACCTTGTTTGGAAGCGGTTTTGATGAAGGTTTTGTAAATGAAGAATCTAAGAATTTACAATACGGATATTATTTAGATATTTTGAAATTCGAAAGAGCTAAAAAGCATTACGAGTTTAAAGATAGTATTCAAGTATCACCTTCTTTTTTAGCACCATTAAGCAGTATTCATTTTGACAACCAACTGTTTTCAGATAGTTATCCTTCGTATAATGAGTTAGCTGTTTTAAAATGGCAGAATGATATTGAAAACACCAACGATTATCCTGTAATGGAAGGAATTGTAGCTTCCATCCGAACTGAAGCTGTTCAAAAAGGATTGTTAGAGCTTTTGTATGAAACCATGTCTAAAGACGAGCCAAGTAGAATGCGTGCTTATTTTGATTTTATAAAAGCCTATTCTAAAGATGTTACATTAATGGCAAAAGCCAAGGAAAAGTCAGCAGAAATCCGACAAGAAGAGGCTGCTAAAAACCTTTCTAAATTCTCGTATTTAAACACAAACGGAGAAGAGGTTAAATTAGCCGATTTCAAAGGGAATTACATTTTCCTATATATCTGGGCTACTTTTTGTAAAGATTGCGTAAACGAGTTTAAAAACATCGAGAAATTAAGGGAAGACTTTGAGGATGATAATATTGTTTTTATCGGGGTATCTGTAGATAAAAAAGAAGATTTTAACAAATGGTCGGGAATCGTTAAAGAAGCTGAGATTCAAAAAAGTGCCATGCAATTGTTTTTTGATGATGCACGATCGAAAATTATCAGCGCTTATAACCTATCCTCTATTCCATCGGTGGTTGTTTTGTCGTTAAAAGGAGAAAAAATGGAACTCGACATTAAAGATATCGACACCAAAAAAACTGAACGATTACTGCGAAAGTTGTTCGATGAAAAATAACGATTTCATTGCAGAACAACTTTTAATTATTCATAATATAAAACAGGGAAGTAAGTTTTAAATATTACCTATCTTGCCAACCGAAATTTTCAAAAAATAAATCATTGCAAAACAATTATTTAGAAAAACTTCTTGGTTTAATAATCGCGACTTTTTTTATTAGTACTTCTGGTGTTTTAGGCAGGTATATCAATATGCCTTCAGAAGTTATTATTTTCTTTAGAGCAACCTTTGCAATGGTAATTCTATTCTTTTTTTTAAAGTATAAAAGAGTCGATTTTAAACTAAAATCTAGTAAACATAGATTCCCATTTTTAATTGGGGGTGTTTTTATGGGAGTGCATTGGGTAACGTATTTTTATGCCTTAAAACTTTCTAATGTAGCTATTGGAATGTTATCGTTATATACTTTTCCGGTGATGATTGCTTTTTTAGAACCTGTGTTTTTAAAGGTAAAGTTTAACCCAATTTATATTGTTTTAGGAATCTTAGTGTTAATCGGTTTGTATGTTTTATCTCCCGATTTTACTATAGAAAGCACAACCGTTCAAGGTATTGTTTTTGGGCTGATTTCTGCGTTGTGTTACGCCATTAGAATTTTAATTTTAAAGAAATACGTACATCAGTATAACGGAGTGTTATTAATGTTTTATCAAACCGTAATTATTAGTATTTGTTTGATGCCAACCTTATTTTTTATGGATATTTCTGGGTTTCAAAGTCAACTACCCTATTTACTATTATTAGCATTTTTAACTACAGCTATAGGTCATAGTTTAATGGTGTATTCTTTACAATTTTTCTCGGCATCAACAACAAGTATCATCAGTAGTATACAACCTATATTCGGGATTATTTTAGCATTCTTTTTCCTTAGTGAAATTCCAGTAGTGAATACATTTATTGGCGGAAGTTTAATACTTGCTACTGTAGTTATTGAGAGTATTAGAAGTAAGAAACAATAGAAAAAATTACCTAAAACGTCTTAAAGAAACATCTTCATAATTTCTACGAACAAAATCGAGAGCATTCTCTAAAACTTCTCCCATGTTTTTACTCTTTTTAAAAGAAATATCGCCCGTAAATTCAAATATTTCCATTTTTAGTTGTTCGATGTTTTCAGTATTTGAGATTTCATCGTTTTTCATACAGAAGATAAGCTCATCAATTCGATCTTCTGAAGAAAGAATACGTTTAGCAACAATCGATCTTTCCTCAAGTTTATACTGAGCTATAGAACTTTCTTGTAATTTATTACCCACTAACTGCACCATAGGATAGTTTTCTTTAAAAAACTGAGGATAGTATACTTTAAATTTTCCTTCAAAACACTGTTGATCAAAGTCAATCGCTCGAATCCTATATACCACAGTATCAAAATCGTGCGTGGGTACAATTACATAATTGTATGCTCGCATATCACCTAACAAACGAATCATACAACGTTCGTTAAACTTCACAAATTCTTTTGCGATTTGTGCTTTTTGAGGCTCTGTACATTTTGGCAACATCTCTTTGATAAAAGTATCGCCAGGAATACCGGCAATATGTTCTTCAATTAAGGTGTCTTTATACACTAAAAAGTTAAGATTGTATGGAGATAAAATATGTTCTAATTCTAAGCCATACACACGAGAAGCATCTGTTTTCTTAACGTAAAAATAAGTGTAGTTATCGTTTAAGATATTACGAACTTTAATACGAAACGGTTTCGAATTCCCAAACGTACAGAAATCAACTGCATCAATATTTAAGTACTGAAT
Source organism: Tenacibaculum skagerrakense (assembly GCF_004345825.1). GTDB lineage: Bacteria > Bacteroidota > Bacteroidia > Flavobacteriales > Flavobacteriaceae > Polaribacter > Polaribacter skagerrakensis. The sequence continues at coordinate 48,160 of NZ_SLXM01000001.1, read as the reverse complement.
ATTATCCTCGCTACCGTTTGAGTGAAGAATATTGTATACTTTTTTTAGACTTAAATCAATTTCAATACGATCAAATTCTGAGTAATACACTCGAACCCACAGCGTATCATCATCGTTTTTGTCATACACCACAACCGAACCTTGAAAACGCAATAAATCCTCATAAAAAATCGGAATTTTCATGTTTCTTTTGTGTTCAATCAAGTATTCATCTAAATAATGATTGATAGGAAACGCAGGTTTCTTTTTAGACATTAACTTTTCTTCGGAATGCATGGTGGGTCTTTTTTCCAAAAATAAGAATTTAAAAGAGGAATTTGGAATAGAATTTGTTTCGATTTAGAAAACTTCACTACTATGAAAAATTATAAAATAAGTATTCCAGAACCTTGTCATGAAAATTGGGATGAGATGACAATAAATGATAAAGGACGTTTTTGTTCATCGTGCTCAAAAACTGTGATTGATTTTACTAAAAAGGAGTCTAAACAAATTCAAGAATATTTAAAGAAACATCAAGAAGAAAGAATTTGTGGACATTTTTTTAAAAAGCAATTAGACTCAATAGTTATAGAATTACCAGAAAGTATTTTTGAACGAGAGCTATCTTTTCATAAGCTGTTTGTGATAGTTTTAGTATTTGTTATGGGAACTACGTTGTTAAGTTGTAATACAGAAGGTAAAATTCAAAAAATTGAACATGTCACGTTAATAGACTCTGTAAAAAAAGCTAAAAAAAGCATAGATAGTTCTTTTATTTTTAATAAAAAAGATTCGATAGAAAAGGATCAACCCTTAATGCCTAAGGTAAATAAAGAAAAGGTTTCTGGTGAAATTGTTGTAGGAAAACTACCTCCACCACCTAATGTTACAGGTTTGGTAATTAGAGCAGATACTTCTTTGGATAGTCCTCTACCTTTATCGTTTTCTATTGTAAAGAGTGTTCCTAGATTTAGAGGAGTTGTGAAACGAGCTAATGAAACTTGGAAAGAAAACTTCAATCGAAAAATGCAAGAGTTTGTAGTTAAGAATTTTGATACTATTTCAACACTAAATTTAGGTTTATCAAAAGGAAAAAAAAGAATGTATGCTCAATTTACAATTAATTCAAAGGGCAGTATTATTAATGTTAAAACTAGGACACCGCACCCAAAACTCAATAAGACTATGGAAGAACTGATAAAGAAACTTCCTCCATTTGTTCCGGGTAAAAATAACGGTAAACCGTTAGATGTTATTTATACGTTACCTGTAACGTTTATGGTTGAGTAAATTACACTTCAAAAAGTTTTCCAGGAAGCGGTTTTATAATTCCTTTTAATTCCATTTGAAGTAATAATGAAGATAATTTATAAACCGGTATTTCACAGTCCAAAGCTATTACGTCTAGCAATTGTTTACCATGTTCTTGAAGGTAATCAACTACTTTTTGTTCCTCTGTAGTTAAATCAATAAACAGTTTTGGTTGAGTGTATTCCTGTTTTTTTGTCACATCCCAATTCAACATTTTTACAATATCTTCAGCTGAAGTTAGTAAATGAGCCTGATTATTTTTGATGAGGTTGTTGCAACCCTTACTGAAAAGATCATCACACCTTCCTGGTAGCGCAAAAACATCACGATTATAGGAATTAGCAATATCGGCCGTAACTAACGAACCTCCTTTTTCTGCAGATTCAATAATTACAGTAGCTTTAGAAAGACCCGCAACAATTCTGTTACGTTTTAAAAAATTTTCGCGTAGCGGTTTTTCATTATGCCAAAACTCGGTAAGAAACCCACCATTTTCCATCATGCTCCGCATATACTTTTTGTGCGTTTTTGGATACATATCATCCAAACCATGAGCTAAAACCGCTAGTGTTTGTAAGTTGTTTTCCATAGCAGCTTTGTGTGCACAAATATCGGTTCCATAAGCATAACCACTTACAATTATTGGATTGTAAGGAGTGAGTTCTGAAATAAGCTCATTACAAAAACCACGACCGTAATTTGTTAGATTTCGAGTTCCAACAATCGATATAATTCTGGGTTGATTCCAATTGATGCTTCCATCATAAAACAATAATAAAGGTCCGTCTACACAATGTTGAAGTTTTTCAGGATATGATTCTTCTAAGAAATAAGTATACTGAATGGTTCCTTTTCGAATATAATCAATCTCCTTCTCTACTTTTATCAGCGTTTCTCTTTTGTGTAATTGTTGTACAACAAAAGCACCAATGCCATCAATTTTTAAAAGAGAAGAAGCATTCTCTTTAAATACTTGTTCGGCAGATCCAACGTTTCGAATGAGTTTTTTAGCAATAATATCACCCACATTAGGGGTTGCTTGCAGTCTAAGTACTGCAAATAATTCTTCTTCTAGCATGTTCTTTTATAATAGCATAGCGAAAATACAACTTTTTGTTTGATAATTTAGAGGTTGGTTGTTTGGAAAAACAAACAAAAAACCTAACTTTGTAGTTATGACATTGAAAAGCTATATACAAGATTTATTATATCGTTACGATTGTGTAATTGTACCTGGTTTTGGTGGTTTTATCGCTAACAAAGTAGGAGCTGTTATTGAAGGGAACACTATTTATCCTCCTTCAAAAAGAATCTCTTTCAATGCACAATTGAATCATAATGACGGTTTGTTTGTGAATCATGTAGCTTCAATAGAAAACATTACATTTAACGAAGCCAATGAAAAAGTGGCTGATACCGTTAATGAATGGAAACAACAATTAGCATCTCAAGCGTTAACAATTGACGGTTTAGGAACGCTAACAACAAATAGCGAAAACCAATTAGTTTTTGAACCAAATGCAAAGGTAAACTTTGATAGAAACGCTTTTGGTTTTTCATCAGTTAGTGGTCTTACTAAAATTTCTGAAGAAGAAGTTATTACCTCAAAAGTTGTTGAGCTACATACCTCTGTTGAAGAGAAAAAAGAACACGCTATTGGAGTTGGTAACTTTTTAAAGTATGCAGCCGGAGCGGCAATTTTAGTAGCGGGTTATATTGGAGTTAATAAGTACAATGAAAACACTCAACTTCAAGAATTAGCCAAAGAACGCGATGCTATAGAACAAAAAATTCAAAAGGCAACTTTTGTTATCAATGATCAATTACCAACAGTAAGTCTTAATGTTGCTAAAGAATATAACCAAATACACATCATTGCTGGTGCTTTTGAATTAGAAAAGAACGCCGAGAAAAAAATCAAGCAATTGAAACGTAAAGGTTATAATGATGCTAAAATTATTGGTAAAAATCAATGGGGACTAACACAAGTTTCGATTGGAAGTTACGCTAATAAAGAAGCTGCAGAAGAAGCAATTGAAACCATAAGAAAAGAGGTTTCTACAGACGCTTGGATTTTAGTTAATCAATAGTAAACTTTCATAAACTTTAATATATCTACGCTAAGCTCTTTAATGTGCTTTGCCTATCTTTGCGCCAAAATTTGGATAGATGAAAGCAAAATTTCCTAGAGAGTCATTAACAGTACTTACCGATTTAGTATTACCAGGAGAAACCAATTATTTAGACAACCTTTTTGGTGGAGAATTATTAGCTAGAATGGATAGAGCTTGTAGTATTGCTGCTAGAAGACATTCAAGAAGAATTGTTGTAACTGCTTCGGTTAACCATGTAGCGTTTACCAAATCAATCCCTGTTGGAAGTGTTGTAACTCTTGAAGCAAAAGTCTCTAGAGCTTTTAAATCATCTATGGAAGTTTTTGTTGATGTTTGGATTGAAGATCGTCAGTCAGGTGAAAAGACAAAGGTAAATGAAGGTATTTACACGTTTGTTGCAGTAGATGAAACGGGAAAACCAGTTCCTATTCCACAGATAGAGCCTGAAACCGATTTAGAAAAAAAGAGATTTGAAGGAGCGCTTCGTAGAAAGCAATTAAGCTTGGTTTTAGCAGGAAAAATGAACCCTAACGAAGCAACAGAACTAAAAGCGTTGTTTATCGGTTAGAACGGCTTATTTTATCTATTTCACCTTTTTCAGATAACATTATTGCAATTGGTCTTGTTTTTTCAAATTGAGAAAACACAATTATCATAATTACCGTAATAGGAACAGATAACACCATTCCTGTAATTCCCCATATCTTTCCCCAAACAGCTAACGATAAAATGGTAACTAGTGGACTTAAGTTAAGTGATTTTCCAAATAAACGAGGCTCAAGGATGTTTCCAACAACCACTTGAATAGCTCCAACAACAATGGCAACAATTAAGAAGGGAGTGAATTCACCAAATTGTAATAAACAAAAAATAGCTGGGAAAAGTGTTCCTACTAAAGAGCCAATTGTTGGAATGTAATTCAATAAAAAGATTAAGAATGCCCAAAAAGGAGCGCTATCTACACCAACTAACAAGAGTACAAAATAACTTAAAACACCAGTTAAAACACTTACAAAGGTTTTTAAGCGAATGTAGTTAGAAATAGAATCCTCAATTTTATCTAACATTGTTTTTACATTGTTGTAGTTACCGCCATTGTTTACAATCATGTACAGTTTTTTTACAAAACTTTTTTCTTCTAGAAATAAAAACAAGGCATAAATGATAATCATAAATGTATCTCCTAACAAACTACTCACACCATTTGCAATATCACCTAAAACAGAACCATAATCAAAATCACCAACAAGCGATTTAATAGAGGTTAAAATATCTACATTTAAATAATTTCCTAAATCGGTAATTATTCTTTCAACATTAGGTTCATATTTATCATAAGAATTGGTAACATTTGTAACACTATTACTGATAATTTCAGATACAAACCCAAAAGCTAAAATGATGAAAGTAAAGACAAAAATATTGCTTAACCACTTAGGAATGAATTTTTCAGCAAAAGGTATTTTGTAAATTATTTTTCGAATTTCTCGCGTAAAAAACCAAAAAATTACAGCAAAAATAAACGGAATTAATATTCCTTTTCCAATAACCAATACAGCTATTATAGCTGCGGAAACAATAATAAAGTTAGATGCTTTATTCATTTTAATTTGCTCTTATCCAATCAGAAGGGTTTAAACGATCTGTGTTTTTGAAAAGCACAAAAACTAAATCTGTTTTTCCAGTAATTTTATCTGTAAATATTTTACCAACAGCATCTCCCGTTTTTACCGATTGACCTTTGGTAACAAAAATATCTCTTAGGTTAGAATAAGTAGTAATGTAATCTCCATGCTGTACCATTACACTTTTTGTTCCTTTATCTGATTTAGTAATATTCAGCACTTTTCCATTGAAAACACTTTTCGCAACATCTCCTTGTTTACCACGAATGTGCAGTCCAGTACTGTTAATTGTAATCGATTTAAAAGTAGGATGCGGTTGTACGCCAAACTTACGGGTTACCACTCCGTCTAGAGGCCAAGGTAAGTTTCCTTTATTTTGCTCAAAATTTGCTTTTAAAGCCTTCTCTGCTTTACTTAATAAGAACTCATTTTTCTTAGCCGTTCCCTTTTTCCCTTTATTTGCTTTGGCAATAGCATCTCTAATGGCTTTGTCTATTTTTTTAGCGAGGGCTTTCTCCTCTCTAATTTTCTTTTGAAGCTCGTTTTTATATTTACTTTCTTGCGTTTTTATCTTAGTAACAAGAGTCTCCTGTTCCTCTTTTTCGCTTTCAATTTTTTTCTTTTGATTTTTTTCTGCGTTGATTAATACTTTCTTCTGATTCTTTTTCTTAGTTAATGAATCATTTAGTTTACGTATTTCTTCTGTTTTGGCAATAACACGCTCTCCTTGTTTTTTTCGAAAACTTTTGTACTGCTCTATATATTTTATTCGCTTGTAGGCCTGTAAGAAATTTTCCGAAGAAAGTAAAAACATCGTTTTACTCTGCTGAGATTTGCTTTTGTAGGATTTAAAAACCATCTCTGCATAATCTGCTTTTAAACTAGCAAGCTCTTTATTGTTTTGTTCAATTTTCTTTTCGTTTTGTTTGATTTCTTTAGACAATTCTTCAGTTTCAAGTTCAATAGTTTCTATTAAACGTTCTCTAACCGTAATTTTTTGACTTAAGTCTTTTAAGTCATCCAAAGCATCTGTTTTTTCTTTTTTGGTTTCGAAAAGTAAATTGTTAATCTTTTCAATCTCTTTATTTAGCTTTTTACGACGATTTTCTAGCTCTTTTCGAGATTGTGAATGTAGAGACATCCCTAAGAAGAGAAAACTTAAAAAAGATATGTAAAAAAGACGTTTCACTATAGTTCAATTTCTTTATAACCCGAAGGTATTTTAAACGGCATTTCTAATTCTTTATCAAACTCAATTGAGCGTAAGTTCAAATCAATATTAGTGAATTTATTTTTTTCTTTGGCTTTGATCTCAATTTTTTCAGGAAACAAGAAGTTATCTTTCTTAAGATATTTAGGATAAGCAACGTCTAATCTCTGATTTTTAAGAGCGTTAACAACATATTGTTTTTCTACCTTAAAATGAGTTGGGTTTATATGGTAAAAAATATCGAAAAGGGAAATCTGTTCCTTAGGAAAGAGTTTGTAAGAATTATCAGCAATTTCAACTTCTTGCTTGCTCTTTTTTAAGTCGTAAATAGCTTGCCCAAGCAACAGATTTTGTAGTTGATTGAAATTAATATCTACTCCTAAAAGTTTTTTCAGCATGTTAAAATCACCCTCAAAATAATTTCTCTTATATGGAGAATAAAAACGCACTTTATCTGGAGTAATTTGTGCTTTGAAAATAGTGATGATTTTAGTTCCTTTTAACCAAATTACTTCATCTTTCACCATTTTCATATTCACTGAGAAACCAAGATTTTCATTAGTGTCTTTATAATTCACTTTTAATTTAGCATCAACAGTTTTAGGGATGGCAATATTGTTATGTTTTCTAATAATTTTTTTAGAAGACATTGCTACTACAGCTCCTGATGCATCGACAGCATTTTTAGAAGATTTACAAGAACCGAACGTAAGTAACCCTATGAATAGGTAACGATATAATTTCATGTATTATGTGCGTTTTTTTTGATATTTATGTACGTTTTTGTCGTCACCCAAAGCTTTATAGGCTTTTATAAGTTCATTATAAAAACGATTTTCTAACGACTTATCATCAATCACAAAATCAATACCATTTTCTAAACTTTCAATAGCTTTTTTAAACTGTTTGTTTTTATTTAATGCTTTTCCGTTCATTAAATACACAATGGGTTGAGCGGGAAATAAGTTCATGCCACGCTCACTATAATTTAAAAGAAGCTCACTATTTTCTTTGTCTAACTCGTCCAATAAATCGGTAAGTACTTTAAAACTCTTCTCTTTTTCGAAAAGAATTTTTAAATCTTGCTTATCATTATCAGTCTTAGGCACTTCATTTAATCGCCTTGGAGGATCGCTTTTTACCAAGAGCATACTTTTTCTGATAGTACGTAAACGAGAATCTAACATTTTAGCTTCTGCAAGTTGATCTAGCACTTTTAGAGCAGCCTCTCTATTATCATTTTGCAGATAAAGGAAAACCAATGCGCTTTTTTTCTTTGGATGTTTTTCTGCTATTTTTTGTTGGATGATGATAGCTTCATCAAAGTTTCTATTCTTTTTATGTACAGTAACTAAATGCTCTAAAATCCACACATTATCTTTGTCTTGACTTATAGCTTCTTCACCATAAATTAAGGCTTCAGGTAATTTATTGAGATAATAGTAGTTTTTTGATAATTCGAATAAAACCGCTTTATTATTTGGTAAAATTGTATTGCATTCTTCTAAATTATCAATAGCATTCTGGTAATTGTTTATTGCTTTTTGTGTGATAGCTTCAAAAAAATGTTCTTCAAACTTTATAAGTTTCTTTTCGCTGATACTAGATTCTAAAACGATACTATCTTGGCTAAAAGAAACCTGTACAGTACAAAACAGCAACAAACACCAAAATAATTTTTTGGTGTTACGAGCTATGTGTTTTTGTATGTTATATAAGTTCTGTATAATCACCGATACTGATAGATGTAAATTTTCCGTTGTATTTAGCATAATTACCAATCATAGCATTATCAAAATTGGCATTACTAATTTCCACATTTGTTTGAATTAATGAATTGGTAATGGTAGCATTTTCTACTGTGCTATTTTCTCCAATAGAAACATAAGGTCCTATTTTTGAATTCTTTAAAACTACATTTTTACCAATGTAACAAGGTTGGATAATTTCTGAGTTTTCTACTATAACGTCTTCAGAAACTAGATTATTACCATCCTTTGCCTCAAAGGAAAGTACTTGCTTATTAGTATCTACTGTTGGGTCTTTCTTTCCACAGTCCATCCAAGCATTCACTTTTCCAGGTATAAATTTAGCACCTTGTTGCTTCAAAGACTCTAAAACATTTGTTAATTGATACTCATTATTTTCTTTTAAATCATTATCAATTAAATATTGAATTTCTTCTTTTAGTTTATTACCGTCTTTAAAATAATAAATTCCAATGATTGCTAAATCAGAAACAAATTCTTTAGGTTTTTCAACAAAATCAGTAATAAAACCATTTTCAAGTTTTACAACTCCAAAGGCACTTGGGTCTTCAACTTGTTTCACCCAAATTGCCCCATCGGCATTGGTGTCTAGTGTAAAGTCTGCCTTAAAAAGTGTATCCGCATAAGCAACAACACATGGTCCGCTTAATGATTCTTTAGCACAATAAATAGCATGAGCAGTTCCTAAAGCTTCCTCTTGCACATATACCGAACCCTTTGCTCCTAATGAATTAGCTATTTTTAATAACTTCTCCGCTGTATCAGAAGGAAATCCTTTTGTAACAGGACCAATAACAAAGGCAATTTCTTCAATCTTTTGATCAATTACTTTGCTAATATCTTCTACCAAACGCTGAACAATAGTTTTTCCAGCAATTACAGTTAAAGGTTTAGGAGTAGTTAATGTATGCGGTCTCAAACGAGAACCAACACCTGCCATAGGAACAATAATTTTCATTAATTCTTTCTTTTGTTTTTCAGTGATGCAATATACTATTTAATTAGGGCACAGAAAAAAGTTAAACATCTTTAGGAATTGCGCTAATTAATGTTTTGGTATATTGACTTTTAGGATTTGTATAAAGAGTGTCTGCTTCACCAACTTCCTCTATTTCTCCTTTATTCATCACAATTACATTATCGGACATGTACTTTACAACTGATAAATCATGAGAGATAAATAAGTACGTAAAACCAAAATCTTTTTTTAATTTATTTAACAAGTTAAGTACTTGAGCTTGTACAGAGACATCTAAAGCAGAAACAGACTCATCACAAATGATGAACTTAGGTTGTAAAGCGATAGTTCTTGCGATACCAATTCGTTGACGTTGACCACCTGAAAACTCATGAGGAAAGCGATTAAAATGTTCTTCTTCTAACCCTACTTTTGCTAGTAATTCCAAGACATATTCTTTACGTTCTTTATAGGATGAAAAAATGTTATGTACCTTCATAGGCTCAATGATAGCTTCGCCAACAGGTATTCTTGGGTTTAGAGAAGAAAAAGGGTCTTGAAAAATTATTTGAATTTCTTTGCGCAATGATTTTAATTCACTTTTTGTAAGAGTGGTAATATCTTTTCCTTTATATATAATTTGCCCTGAAGTGGCTTTTTCTAATTGTAAAATAGTTCTTCCTAAGGTGGTTTTTCCACAACCAGATTCACCAACCAACCCTAAAGTTTCTCCTTCATAAATAGCAAAAGAAACCTCATTAACAGCTTTAACAACACTTGATTTTCCAAATAAAAATGATTTTGAAACAAACTCTTTATTTAGGTTTTTAATAGTTAATAAAGGTGTTTTACTATAAATCTTTTGATGGTATTTCTCTCTTGATTCTATGCTTTCAACACTAAAATCTACCGTATCAGTTAAGAAATCTTCAACAGTTGGCAGTTTTATAAAGCGTTTATCGGTAGTTGGTTTTGACTTGATAAGTGCTTTTGTATACTCTGCTTTTGGGTTTAAAAAAACTTGTTTTACAGTTCCGTATTCAACTACTTCCCCTTTTTTCATAACAACTACTTCGTTCGCTATTTCACTAACTAAATTCAAATCATGAGAAATAAATAAAACACTCATTTTGGTTTCTTGTTGAATCGATTTTAAAAGAGAAATAATTTCTTTCTGAACGGTTACATCTAAAGCTGTGGTAGGTTCATCTGCAATTAAAAGCTGAGGTTTTAAGGCAATAGCCATAGCAATCATAACACGTTGTTTTTGACCTCCACTTAGTTGATGCGGATAAGAATTATAAATTGCTTCTGGTCTAGGCAATTTTACTTTTTCAAATAAGTTTATAATTTCATTCTTTATTTCTGAATTGGAAAACGAGGTGTGATTTTTAAAAACTTCAAAAACCTGATAACCGCACGTTAAACTAGGATTCAATGAAGTCATTGGTTCCTGAAAAATCATTGAAATTCGATTTCCTCTTATTCTTAAAAAGTCTTTTTCGGTATAAGATAAAAGATTTTCACCATCAAACGTTACTAACCCCTCTTCAACAAGATCTTTTTTAGGAAGTAATCCCATTATACTCAGAGAGGTTATTGATTTTCCACTGCCACTTTCCCCCACTAAACCTAGAATACTATTAGGTTTAATATCAAAAGATACTTTTTTGAGGATGGATTTATGTTTAATAGAAACTGAAAAATCTTTAATTCTTAACATTTATTTATTGTTAGATTGCATATAATGCAACGAAAATAGGGGTTGCTTTAAAATATTGTGTTAAAACAAACATTTTTTTTGCTTTCGTTAAAAATAAATTATATTTGGCGAACTATTAACAAAATTTTAAGGTTTAGTTTAACATTTTTTAATGGTATCAGCGCCTTAAGTTTTATTTAACTCAAAAACAACCCTTCAAATGAGAAACAAGTACACTGCAAAGTTACTGCTTTCTGCTGGTATGCTAGTATTTGCTAGTAATGCTTTCGCACAAAGCAACGAGCAGATCCAAAAGATTCGTAGTGAATACGATTTGGTCAAGCTCGAAACACTACAAAAGAATTTAAAAACAAAAGAAAATCTTCAAAAGAAAGAAGCAATGAGAATTGCTCAGCAAAAAGGATGGAAAACAACCATCAAAAAAGAAGATGGAACTTTTATGGAATTACAGAAAGTAGTTAATGGACAGCCAATCTATTATACTACTTTTAATGTTGATGCAGCAAGATCTACAAGAACAAACCACTTACATTCTGGAGGTTCGTTAGGTTTAAACTTAATGGGACAAGGAATGACTGCCAACGTATGGGATGGTGGAGGAACACGTAACACTCACCAAGAGTTTGATGGAGCAGGTGGAAATAATCGTGTTACTACCATTGATGGATCTACATTAAACGGAAATAGTTTCCACGCACAACACGTTACAGGAACAATTGTGGCGTCTGGAGTTGTTGCTGATGCCAAAGGTATGGCGCCTCATGCTCAAGCTAGAACTGCTGATTGGAATAATGACAAATCTGAAGCAACTACGGAAACAGGAAACGGAATGATTATTTCGAATCACTCTTATGGTTTTGCTTTTAGAAATCAATTCGGACAAGTTCAATTACCACAACATTATTTTGGTGGATATATTGAAGAGTCTCGTGATTGGGATGAAATTTTATTTAACGCACCAAACTATTTAATGGTGGTTGCTGCTGGTAATGATGGTAATGATAACTCTGCAAACCAAAACCCAACTGGAGGTTCAGGATGGGACAAGTTAACAGGGCACTCAACTTCTAAAAACAATTTAGTAGTTGCTAACGCACAAGATGCTAATATTGATGCAAACGGAAACTTAGTTTCTGTTTCTATTAATAGTTCAAGTAGTGAAGGTCCTACAGATGATATGCGTATTAAACCAGATATTACGGGTAACGGTACTGGGGTTTATTCTACATATGATAATAGTGATACTGCTTATAATTCTATTACTGGTACTTCTATGGCATCTCCAAACGTAACAGGATCGTTATTATTATTACAACAACACTACGGAAATTTAAACAGTGGTAGTTTAATGCGTGCGGCTACGTTAAAAGGTTTAGCACTACATACTGCTGATGATGCTGGTGCATCAGGACCAGATGCTGTTTTCGGATGGGGTCTTTTAAATACGAAGAGAGCTGCCGAAGCAATTACTACTAACGGAAATGGTTCTAAAATTGAAGAGTTAACATTAAATAGTGGTCAAACGTACACTATTACTGTTGATTCTGATGGAACTAGCCCATTATTAGCATCTATTTCTTGGACAGATAGACCAGGTACGGCTAATACAACTGTAAACTCTACAACTCCAGTATTAGTTAATGATTTAGATATTAGAGTTACTAAAGGAGGAACTACTTATTTTCCATATGAATTAACAGGTCCTACAACAAGTGCTCAACAAGATAACAATGTTGATCCTTATGAAAGAGTTGACATCAACGGAGCATCAGGAACGTACACAATTACAGTTACTAATAAAGGAACGTTAGTTGGAGGAAGCCAAGCATTCTCTTTAATTGTTACTGGTGTTACTGGAACACCAGCTGTTTGTAATGCAACTACTCCAACAGGAGTTGGTGTTACTGGAGTTTCTCAAACAGGAGCTACTGTAAACTGGTCTGCAGTTGCAGGAACAACTTACGATGTAAGATATCGTCAATCAGGAACTTCTTCTTGGACAGTAAATGCTGTTTCAGGTACAACTACTGATTTATCAGGATTAACTGCAGGAACTCAATATGATGTACAAGTAAGAAGTAAGTGTCCAGACGGAACAAATTCAGGGTATAGTACTACAACTACATTTACAACTGCTGCACCAACACCATGTGAATCGTTACCATACGCTGAAAGCTTTGAGACAAATGATGGATGGACACAGGTTTCAGGTGATGATGGAGACTGGGTAAGAGACAGCGGAGGAACACCTTCTTCTGGAACTGGACCAAGCACAGGAGCTGATGGTTCATTCTATATGTTCTTAGAAGCTTCTACAAATGGAAGTACTGGTCAAATTGGAAGCAATGCTACTGCAATTTTAGAAAGTGGATGTTTTGATTTATCAGGAAAGTCTTCAGCTACATTTGCATTTAAGAATCATATGAATGGAACAAATATTGGAAGCCTAACAGCTCAAGCTACTACAAATGATGGAGCAACTTGGACGAATATTTGGACAGTATCTGGTAGTCAAGGTAACCAGTGGAATTCTGTATCTGTAGATTTAGCAAGTTATTTAGGATCAACAATTAAATTAAGATTAGTTGGAACTACAGGAAATGGATGGAGTAGTGATATCGCAATTGATGATATTGAAGTTACCGCTGTAACTGCAGGGTCTGATACACAAGCGCCTTCTACACCATCGAATGTTCAAGCTTCAAGTATTACGCAAACTACAGCTACAGTAAGCTGGAATGCTTCTACAGATAATGTAGGTGTTACAGGTTACGAAGTATTCCAAGGTTCTACTAGTTTAGGAACTGTAACAGGAACTTCTGCAAACTTAACAGGTTTAACGGCTGGAACTTCTTATACAATTTCGGTAAGAGCACAAGATGCGGCTGGAAATATTTCAAACGCAGGAACTGTAACCTTTACAACATTAAGTGACAACCCAACACCAACATATTGTACTTCTAGCGGAAGCAGAACTACTTATGAGTGGATTGATAATGTAGAGTTAGGTGGAATTGCAAATGCTACAGGAGCAGGAAGTGGTTATTCAGACTTTACTTCTCAAGTAGGAAACTTAGCGCAAGGAAGTACTAATACAATGATAGTAAGTGCAGGATTTAGTGGTTCTTCTTATACTGAGTATTGGGCAGTATGGATTGACTTTAACCAAGATGGAACTTTTGCGGATAGCGAAAAAGTAGTTTCAGGATCGTCATCTAGTGCAAACAACTTATCAGCTACAGTAAATGTACCTTCAAATGCAGTATTAGGTCAGACTAGAATGCGTGTGTCTATGAAGTATAATGCAGCACAAACAGCTTGTGAAAACTTTGGAGACGGAGAGGTAGAAGATTATACTATCAACATCACATCATCTGCTAATAGTTTATTTACTACATTTAACAACACAGATGCAGATGCATTAGGAAATGAAGATGCAATTAGCTTTGTAGCGTATCCTAACCCAGGAAAAGATGTAATTCAAGTGAAGTCTACTAGCAGAAATGTTGCTTTAACTTCATATAGAATTGTAAATACAATTGGTCAAACGGTTCAATCAGGAGCGTTAACAAACCAAAGAATTGATATTTCTAAAATTGGCTTCGGAATGTACGTTTTAGAAGTTAATGATGGTCAAAAATCATTCAAAACGAAATTGGTTAAAAGATAAAAACCCTTCAATTTTACTTAAACCAATAAAAAACCCGAGTCTAGACTCGGGTTTTTGCTTTTTATATATTTCATGATTTTGGCAATCCATAATATTAAACTAACAAAATTCAACAAATATTTGCAATTCACACAAAAAATTAACAATAATGTTAAATTATGTTAACATCTAATTATATTTGGAAACCCTTGATAACCCCTTCTAATAATTCTTCATCAAGAACACACTTTAGTTGTGGGAAATCAAATTTTTAACTCAAACCATTAAAAACCCCTTAAAGAATGAAAAAAATTACTTTATTATTTCTTTTACTTACTGGTGTTGTTTTTGCACAACAACAGAGAAACTGTCACTCGATGGACAATTTAGAGTACAGACAACAAAAAGACCCTGCTCTTAAGCAACGTATGCAAGAAATTGAAGAGTTTACGCAAAATAAACTTATGCAATTGCAAAACGTTCAAGGAAGAATTGAGGGATCTATTATTAAAATTCCTGTAGTAGTACACGTAATCTACAGTAACGCTCAGGAAAACATTAGTGATGCTCAAATACAATCTCAGTTAGATGTATTAAATGAGGATTTTAGAAGAACCAATTCTGATGCAAACAACAAATGGTCTCAAGCAGCTGATACGCAAATCGAATTTGAATTAGCAGCTATCGACCCTAACGGTAATCCAACATCAGGGATTACAAGAAAGTCGTCTACAAGAACTTCTTGGGGAACAAACGACGCAATGAAAAGTTCTTCTCAAGGAGGTGTTAGCCCATGGAATACTGCTGAGTATTTAAACATGTGGGTATGTAACATCGGTGGAGGAATTTTAGGATACGCACAATTTCCAGGAGGTAGTGCATCTACTGATGGAGTTGTAATGAGTCCACAATATTTTGGTAGCTCAGACAAAGGTTCAGGATTCTATTTATCTGCTCCTTTTGATAAAGGTAGAACTACTACGCACGAAGTAGGTCACTTCTTAAACTTACGTCACATTTGGGGAGATGGTGGATGTTCAGTTGATGATTTTGTATCTGATACACCAACTTCTGATGCAGCAAACTACGGATGTGCTACAGGACACGTTTCTTGTGGTTCTGAAGATATGGTAGAAAACTACATGGATTATTCTGATGATTCTTGTATGAACTTATTTACAGTAGGACAAAAAAACAGAATGAGAGCTGTTTTAGAAGCTGGAGGATCTAGAAGAAGCTTAGCGTTATCTGATAAGTCTACACCAGCAGTATGTAACGCAACTACTCCAACAGGAGTTAGCGTATCTGCAGTTTCTTCTTCTGGAGCAACTGTTTCTTGGAACAGTGTTGCTGGAGCAACATATGATGTAAGATATCGTCAAACAGGAACTACTACTTGGACTGTTAATGCAGTTTCAGGAACTTCAACTACTTTATCAGGATTAGCTGCAACAACTGGATACCAAGTACAAGTAAGAAGTAAGTGTTCTTCAGGAAATTCTGCTTACAGTGCTACAGTTAGCTTTACAACTACAGAGGTTCAATTAAACTATTGTGCTTCTAAAGGAAATAACGTAAACGACGAATATATCGGTAGAGTAGCAATCGGATCTATCAACAACGCTTCTGGAAACGGAAATGGATATTCAGATTTCACTTCTATCTCTACATCTTTAGCAAAATCAGCTTCAGCAACTATTACAATCACGCCAACTTGGACAGGAACTGTATATAACGAAGGATATGCTGTATTTATTGATTATAACCAAGATGGTGACTTTACAGATAGTGGAGAAACTGTTTGGACTAGATCTGCTACACAAACTACACCAGTTTCAGGTTCGTTTACAGTACCTGCAAGTGCAGCTTCAGGAGCAACTAGAATGCGTGTTTCTATGAAATATAATGGAGTACCAACTTCTTGTGAAACGTTCTCTTATGGAGAGGTAGAAGATTATACAGTAGTAATTGGAGCTGGCGCACCAGATACACAAGCACCATCTACTCCATCTAACGTACAAGCTTCTTCTGTAACGCAAACTACAGCTACTATCAGCTGGAATGCATCTTCTGATAACGTAGGTGTTACTGGATACGATGTATATAGAGGATCAACTTTAGTTTCTTCTACAAGTTCAACTTCTTTAAATGTTTCTGGTTTATCAGCAAACACTAGCTATACATATTCTGTAAGAGCTAAAGATGCTGCTGGAAATGTTTCAGGATCAGGTTCAGTTACGTTTACAACATTAAGCAACCAAGTTACGTATTGTACTTCTAGCGGAAGCAGAACTCAATATGAGTGGATTGATAACGTAGAATTAGGAGGAATTGCAAATGCTACTGGAGCAGGAAGCGGATATTCTGACTTTACTTCTCAAGTTGGAACATTAGCAAGAGGTAGTTCTAATACTATGATTGTTAGTGCAGGATTCAGCGGTTCTTCTTATACAGAATACTGGGCAGTATGGATTGACTTTAACCAAGACGGAACATTCTCTAGTACTGAAAAAGTAGTTTCTGGATCTTCTTCTAGTGCAAACAACTTATCAGCTACAGTAAATGTACCTTCTAACGCAGTATTAGGTCAAACTAGAATGCGTGTTTCTATGAAGTATAACGCAGCACAAACTGCTTGTGAAAACTTCGGAGATGGTGAAGTAGAAGATTATACAATTAACATTACAAACTCTGCTCGTGGAAATGATGTTACTACAAACGCAGATGCTTTAGGAAATGAGGCTTCAATAGGTCTTACAGCGTTCCCTAACCCAGCAACTTCTTTTGTTCAAGTAAGATTAAACAACAGAGCTGAAGGATTAACGTCTTATAGCATTGTAAATACAATCGGACAAACTGTTCAAAGAGGAGAGTTAACTAACGGAACAATTAACGTTGCTAACTTAACTTTTGGAATGTATATTTTAGAGGTAAATGATGGTCAAAAATCATTTAAAACTAAATTAATCAAGAGATAATATATTATCCTTAACTATATTAGTCATTATGAAAACCCGAGCTTTAAGCTCGGGTTTTTTACTTTTTTAACATTTCCTTTGGTAATTCATAATCTAAAAATAACAATTCATTGCATTTTTTAATACAAACTATACAAATCCTTAACGTATTCGTTAAAAAAAACGATCGTTCCTGTATATTAGGCCCCCTATAAATCCCTATTCACAAATTCTCCAAAAAGAACCGAATTGGTTATAGGATATGTAATAGTTTCAAATTTTCATTAAAAAGCCCTAAACAAATGAAGAAAATTACCTTATTATTTTTAATGCTTACCGGTGTGGTATTCTCTCAAACAAAGCGTTCTTGTCACGCTGATGAGATGATGAAAGAAAAATTTAAAAATAATCCAGCTGCAGAAGAGTACATGCACCAAATGGAAAAGTTTACTCAAAACAGAATTGCTCAACTAAAAAATTCACAAAGAAAAATTGTAGGAGATGTCTATCAAATTCCTGTGGTAGTACATGTCTTATATACAAATTCTTCGAATAACATTAGTGCAGCGCAAATTCAATCACAGCTAGATGTTTTAAATGCAGATTTTAGAAGAACAAATGCTGATAGAACGAACAAATGGTCGCAAGCAGCAGATACAAAAATCGAATTTTACTTAGCAGAAATTGACCCTAACGGTAATCCAACAACAGGAATTACTAGAAAGCAAGTAAGCAAGTCAACTTGGAATACTTCTTTAGGAGAAGGTGATGCATTAAAGAAATCTTCTCAAGGTGGTGTTGATCCATGGAATACAGCAGAGTATTTAAACATGTGGGTTGTAGATAACATCATTAGAAACACAAATACAGGTACTGCTACTATTTTAGGTTTTGCTCAATTCCCTTGGGATACTGATGCATCAACTGATGGAGTAGTAATGGCTGATCAATATTTTGGTACAACCGGTACTGCTCAAGCTCCATTTGATGGAGGTAGAACAACAACTCACGAAGTAGGACACTATTTTGGTTTACGTCACATTTGGGGTGACGGTGGTTGTGGTGTAGATGATTTCGTATCGGATACTCCAGAGTCAGATGCACCAAACTATGGTTGTGCTTCAGGACACACTTCTTGTGGTTCAGAAGATATGATTCAAAACTACATGGATTACTCTGATGATTCTTGTATGAATTTATTTACTGCAGGACAAAGAGATAGAATGCATACATATTTAGAAGCTGGAGGAGCAAGACGTGCTTTAGCTTTATCTGATAAGTTAAACGGAGGAACTCCACCGCCACCAGCAGATACTTGTTCATCAACTGTTTCTTCTTTCCCATATAGCGAAGGTTTCGAATCAGGAAACGGATGGACTCAGGTTTCTGGAGATGACGGAGATTGGGTAAGAGATAGCGGAGGAACGCCATCTAGCAATACAGGACCAAGTACTGGAGCTGAAGGATCTTTCTACATGTTCTTAGAAGCTTCTTCTAACAGTAGTACAGGTCAAATTGGATCAAATGCAACAGCTATTTTAGAAAGTCCATGTTTTGATTTATCTGGAAAATCTGCAGCAACGTTCACATTTGAAAACCATATGTATGGTACGAATGTAGGATCATTAAAAGTTCAAGCTTTAAAAGACGGAGCTTCTTCATGGACAGATCTTTGGTCTGATTCAGGAAATAAAGGAAACCAATGGAACGAGGTTTCAGTAAACTTAAGTGCTTACTTAGGAGGAAAAGTAAAATTAAGAATGGTTGGAACAACAGGAAATGGTTGGTCAAGTGATATTGCGGTTGATGCATTATCAGTAACAACTGGTGGAGGTTCTACAGCAGATACACAAGCGCCAACTGTACCGTCAAATGTACAAGCTTCTAACATTACAGAAACTTCAGCTACTGTAAGCTGGTCTGCTTCTTCTGATAATGTAGGAGTAACTGGATACGAAGTATTCCAAGGATCATCAAGCTTAGGAGCTGTAACAGGAACTTCTGCGAATATCACAGGATTAGTTGCTGGAACATCTTATACAATTGCAGTAAGAGCTGTAGATGCAGCAGGAAATCAATCTGCTACACGTTCAGTTTCATTTACAACGGTTGATAATACACCAGCGCCAGTTTCTTACTGTTCTTCAAGCAGTAACAGAACTCAGTTTGAGTGGATTGATAATGTTGAGTTAGGAGGAATCGCGAATGCTACAGGAGCAGGAAGTGGATATTCTGACTTTACTGCACAAGTAGGAACTTTAGCTCAAGGAAGTTCAAATAGTATGGTTATAAGTGCTGGATTTAGTGGAACGGCTTATACAGAGCACTGGGCAGTTTGGATTGACTTTAACCAAGATGGAACATTCGCGGATAGTGAAAAAGTTGTTTCTGGATCTTCTTCTAGTGCAAACAACTTATCAGCTACTGTAAACGTACCAGCAGGAGCAACATTAGGTCAAACTAGAATGCGTGTTTCTATGAAGTATAATGCAGCACAAACAGCTTGTGAAACGTTTGCAGATGGAGAAGTAGAAGACTATACAATTAATATTGTAAGCTCTGCTCGTGAAGGTGGTGTATCATTAACTTCTGAGAGCTTAGGAAACGAAGCATCAATTAATGTACTAGCTTATCCAAACCCAACAACTGGATTTGTAAAAGTAAGCTTAACAAGTAAAGATGCACAGTTAGCTTCTTATGCAATTGTAAACACTATCGGACAAACTGTTCAAAGAGGTGAGTTAAGTAATGGAACTATTAATGTTGCTAGCTTAACATCAGGAATGTATATTTTACAAGTAAATGATGGTCAAAAATCATTTGAAGCGAAATTGATAAAAAAGTAATAAAATCCCTATTTATTATTATATACGAATTCCCGAGCCAAGTGCTCGGGTTTTTGTTTTTATTAAATCTACGAAAGCGGGAATCATCTTCAGCCATTTATTCAATACACTTTAATAGTTAATCCCAACAAAATATTCCACTCTTAAACACTACCTTTGCCTGCTTAAAAGCACGAACACTAGATTATGAATTACCTTACTGTTGAAAATATCTCTAAAGCTTACGGAGAACGCGTTTTATTTGAAGACTTATCTTTTGGAATTAACAAAGACCAAAAGATTGCCTTTGTAGCGAAAAACGGTAGTGGTAAAACTTCTATTTTAAATATTGTTGCGGGAAAAGACACACCCGATTCTGGACAAGTAGTTAGCAGAAAAGGAATTCATATTGCGTATTTATCGCAAGACCACGAATTCAATCTTTCAAAAACTATTGAAGAAACCATTTTTTCTACCGAGAATACTATTTTACCAATTATTCAGCAATACGAAAAAGCCTTACAAAATCCAAATGATGCAGAAGCCTATCAAGCGGCTTTTGATTTAATGGACCAACACAATGCGTGGGATTTTGAAACGCAGTACAAGCAAATCTTATCGAAGTTAAAGCTGGAAGATTTACAGCAAAAAGTTGGGAATTTATCGGGTGGACAAAAAAAGCGTTTGGCATTGGCCATTATCTTAATTAATAAACCCGATTTGTTAATTCTAGATGAGCCTACCAACCACTTAGATTTAGAAATGATTGAGTGGTTAGAAGCCTTTTTTGCCCGTGAAAAAATTACCTTATTCATGGTAACGCACGATCGTTACTTTTTAGAGCGTGTGTGTAATGAAATTATCGAGTTAGATAACGGACAGTTATACAAATACAAAGGAAATTACTCGTACTACTTACAAAACAAAGAAGAACGAAAAGCTTTGGAAGCGACCAATCTTGGTAAAGCCAAAAGTTTATATAAAAAGGAATTAGATTGGATGCGTCGTCAACCAAAGGCGCGTACTACCAAATCGAAATCGCGTATTGACGATTTCTACGAAATTAAAGAAAAAGCACACCAACGCCGAAACGAACACGAAGTGCAGTTAGAAATTAATATGGAGCGTTTGGGAAGCAAAATTGTAGAATTACATAAGCTGAAAAAGTCGTTTGGTGATACAATAATTTTAGACGGTTTTGAGTATGTGTTTAAAAAAGGAGAACGCATCGGGATTATTGGTAAAAACGGAACGGGTAAATCGTCGTTCTTAAATTTACTAACAGGACAACTTCCAGTTGATGGCGGAAAAATTGTAGTAGGTGAAACGGTAAAGTTTGGTTACTACACGCAAAAGGGAATTAACATTAAAGAAGGGCAGAAGGTAATTGAAGTGATTAAGGAATTTGGAGAAGAAATTCCGTTAACCAAAGGAAGAAGAATTTCGGCGGCTCAATTACTAGAACGTTTCTTATTTGACCGTAAAAAACAATACGATTTTGTTGAAAAGTTAAGTGGAGGTGAGCAAAAGCGCTTGTACTTATGTGCGGTGTTAATACAAAATCCGAACTTCTTGATTTTAGATGAGCCTACCAACGATTTAGATGTGGTAACATTAAACGTATTAGAAAACTTCTTGTTGGATTACCCTGGGAATTTAATGGTGGTGTCGCACGACCGTTATTTTATGGATAAAATTGTGGATTCGTTGTTTGTGTTTAGAGGAGATGGTGTTGTGGAGAACTTCCCTGGAAATTACTCCGATTTTAGAGCGTATGAAGACTCTAGAGAACCCGAACCTAAAGAAGAGAAAAAAGCGCCTGTACAGCAAGAAAAAACACCTCAAAAAGGAAAGTTAAGCTACAACGAAAAGCGCGAGTTTGGAATTTTAGAGATTGATATTGAAAAACTCCAAAAAAAGAAAACCGACATAGAAGCACAATTTGCTAACGGAAGCGTTGCGCCAGAAGAGATTAACGACAAATCTCTAGAACTCCAACAAATTATTGAAGACCTCGAAACTAAAGAAGAACGTTGGTTTGAGTTGTCGATGAAAATGGAGGGGTAGTTGGTTAGTTTATAGGTTCTCTATATGACTGTTTACCCCAAAATTGTATATCTTTTTCAGGTAAACCTGAATGATGCATTAATTGATAAAACTCTTGTTTAATTTCTTTTATAGCATTTACGTCTGTAGTTCTTATTCTAGTTTCATAGTTATATTTTGTGCCACTAGCAGTAAAATTTAACGAACCTAAATAGGCTATTTCATCATCTATCAAATAAATTTTTCCGTGAATTAATGTTTCGCCTATACTTGTTGAACCTTGAGATTTATACACTTTAAAAGGGAATAACTGTGAATACTAATAGAAGTAAATCCTTTTATTTTTTACTTTGGTTTTGTAAAACCTTATAATAAGAAATATAACCACTATTGGAATTAAGCCAAAAGCAACTTTTCTGTCTTGTAAATAATAGGCTATTGCACTTAAAGTTGCTACTAACCCAAAATTAATGTAGCTTAATATTTTTACAAGGTCTTTCCATTTTTCTCTCTTTTCAGCAGCTCCTTTATCAATTTCTCTATTTTGTATAATGAGTTTATGGATGTTTTTCTCATATTTTCCATAATAATCCTCAATGTTGTCAGTTGTAATTAGTTCGACTTCTAAATTCCGTTTTTTAAAATTTATCAATTCAGATATTAAAAACGGAGATAAGAAAGGAGAAACTATTTTAATAGACTTTTTTGCATTGCGCATGTCATTTAATAATTTTCTCCCAGCACCTTTACCGATGTATATGTCACAATTAGCTCCGTTGTAGTACATTATAAACTCAATTTTTATTTTCTTGTGCTTCTATTGCAAGAGAACAAGCAATTACTTATAGCCATTGTTGGTGTAGTTATTTCGATATTTCTTTTATTAATACTTTTAGTTTTTCTAACGATAGATCTTGAGAAATTTCATCAAAAAGTTTGTCTATATTTTTTTTGGTTGCTAAATCTTGAGAAATTTGTTCTCCATCCCAATATATTATTCCATATTCATTAGCGAAATCTTTTGCTTTTATTGGATAATAACTATTAGTTATGAAAATACCTAAAATAGGCCATTTTGAGTTTATAAAATCATCATCCAGATTTACGAAATAAGATTTATCAGTTGTTTTCCTTAGTTTATTTATTTCCGTTCCAAAAGAGGCGACCTTTTGATGATCAACTCCTTTGTTTTTTTCACTATGCTTTACTTGACCAATTATTCTAAACTTGAAATAATTATAAAAACGAGGAAGTGATTTGATATTTTTTAAACTAAAATACCCATAGAAATCAATTCCTTGATCTTTTTGAGATTTTGTGATTTGTATATTTTCAATATGATTTTCTGTTAGGATAAGTTGTCCTAATAGTTCAAATTCTCTCCAATCAATTTGCTTTAATAATTCATAAAATTTATTTCTCCATTCGAGTTTGTATTCTATGTTGTCTTTTTGATCTTTTCCTTCTAAAAATTTAGTGTTAATTAGAACATCTGAATCGAATTCGTCAAATTTGAATTCAGAAAAAATATGTTTCGATTCACAGGATTCAATATAACCTTTTATTTGTCTAGTTATTTTATTTGCATTAATTTCATAAACTTCTGCTGATTCATTTTCTGACATTTTAAAATTGTCACTATTCCATTTTATGAATTCTTCAGATAGATAGAAACGGTTTTTGTTTATTACTTTTAGGTGTTCAACAAATTTTTTAATGTCGCTAATTTTCATAGCTAATTATTTGTCTAAAATTGTCAATTGAAAAGATGCTGATTCGTTTATTTTTTTAATTATTTCTTTAAACCTTAATTTGTTAGCGTCTTTGAGTATGTTAACAATTGGCAAAGTCGATAATTCCGTATACAAATCATTAAGTCGAGTAATTCTCTCTTCTAAATCAAGTTGATGTTTTTGAGCTGATTTTTCAGCATCTTTATTTCTTAATTCTTGGATTGCTTCATTTATTGAAAATTCATCCTCTTCCTCAAATTTCACTAAAATGCTTTTGTTTTCAGGAAGCAGTAGTTTGTTAAAATGATCCCTTATGTCAAGTACTCGTTCAAGTTTTCTATTACCTTCTTCATCTCCAACATACCAATTTAGTATCTTTTCTAAGTTTTCTAAATTATCAAACTTAGATTCTCCTTCATTCCATTCCAACCAAGATTTTATTAAAGGTCTTGTAAAAATGGCTTCTTGAAATAAACTAAAATTGTTCTCATTTAGTTCTCCGTGATAAATTTCTTGACTAAAATTAAAACCTTTATATGATCTAATTTTATTAGCAATTGTATTTCGGCCAAATCCAGTCATTTTATCCAATTCAGTTGCATTTAAAGACTCTTCTTGTTGCATTACGTGCAGAAATCTTGCTTGTTGCAATGCTCCCCATTCTTTAATTCCGTTAATGTGTCTCATTCCTTGCAAAAGCCAAAGGACATTTTTGTCTGTACCAGAATAAACTAAAACCTCTATGTTTTTTAACGAGTTTAAAAGATTATCTTCTAATGTAATTATTCCATCTAAGTGTTCTTGTAATAAAGTTTTAGCAGTTGAAATTCTTCTATTTCCTTCTAACACTATATAATTATCTGAATCAGAAATTTTACGCACTACAATTCTATCTATTGATAGAAATCCAAGTTTTTTAATTTTTTCATATAAATCACTAATTCCTTCAAGTTTTATATCTCTTAATACTGTTTTTTGAATTTGCTCTTCAGAAACTCTAGTATCCGGAAGATCTACTTTCCTGCTTTTCCCCATTAATCTTGGGTTATTAGGATTTAATAGTAGATTTTTCAACTCTACTTTTTCCGTTTTAAGATTTTCTATTAAATCAAGTTCCATTTTAAATATTTAGTTTGTTAGTTTTAATTACACTCAACGGTCTCGGCTATGAGTAGTTGCCTGGTTTAGCACTTAACTTAGCAAGTACACACCAAACTGAAAATCCGCAAGGATTTTCAGAAGTAGGCGAGAACAAGCAATTACTTATAGCCATTGTTAGCTTTAGTTTTTTTTTCTCATATTTCATAAGCATAGGTTGTAAATTCCGTCACTCTTGTTTCTTTATCCTGTACTATTTTAGTTATGTATTTTCTAAATAGTTCAATTCCTGATATTTCAGATTCATATATCTTAGTGACTTGGTAAATAAATCTGTTCTTATGATTTATGTATTCAATTTTGTACTGCTTATATTTTCCAATTTCGTCTTCTTTGTATTTTTCACTTATTAATCTGTAAACTCGACAGTAAATAAATGCAATTCTCTTGTTAGTTTCTGGAATATCCGAAAAATTAAATTTTGTTGGCTCGATTGGAAATTCATATTCGCCAAATTTTTCAATTAATATTCTTTTTTTATTTGCAAGTCTGTTGGATTCTTTTTCATAATTCTCGGAATAGCAGTAACCGCATTTTTTAAAATTTAATGCCTCAAATATTTTTTCGTTAATCTCAATTTCTGCGTTATAAAATGTTTTGAAAAATTCCTTTAAGTAGTAAATAGTTGGCTCAATGAATAAATAATAATAAAGTTTTAGAATAGCCTTTAACTCTTCATCTGAATATTCAGTCGTATTATTTTCTATCTCTTCTTCTTTGAAAGCTAAAAAAGTTGCTGTTTGAAAGCGTCTTATAACTTCTTGTCTTTTTTCGTTGCGTTTAAAAAATTGTGCCGCATTATGCAGTAGACTATCGATTCTCGTTTGAATTTCTTCAAGCGTCAGATTTTCTTTGTAAACATTCCCACTATTTTTATAATCAACTTTTTGTATTCCTTCAATAATCCCGAATTTTGTTTGAAGTCGCATTTGATAAACATCAGGTCCGTCCTTAAACGAAGATTCATTTTCCTTAAACCAAGCTCTATATTTTTCAATTTCCTCTTCTCCTTTTTCCTTTATTTGTGTTGGTATTCTGTAATTCACAAAATTTGAAGAAAGTCTATCGCAATTGTCATATTTGTGATAGGATGGCTTCGAACCTTCATAGACAAACTCTTTTTTATCCACAACTTCAATTGCTTTGTAAATTCTATCAATATTATCGATTGGATTTTCACAGAACTTTTTAAAATAGAGTAGGTTGGTTTTATCAAGTCGATTCAGAAAGTAAATAGACTTTTTATATGGCTGCCAATTCCTTATATCCTCTGGAATTTCTCCGATGAGTTTTTTGAAAACTAAACTTGTATTGTATTCAGTTACAAATGGCATTCTGAGGTTTTTTAAATTAAAGCTAACGGCTTATATACAAACTTTTATTCCTGCTATCCAGTAAAAAAAGCCTGTATAAAACCACAGTTACTTTTTAATTCATAAAATTTCTAAGAAAAAGGAAAGAAACAGGAGGATTGGCTATTGCTTATTCTTTTTCAGCTTTAAATTTAAAAGATTCTATTTGGTAAAATATTCAGGAAAAACACCCTTTTTTTGTTGGAGAAGAAAAAATAGTTCTCAATACAACTCCTTACATCGTCACTTGAACTGACAGGAAACGTCATTACGAGGCTTGTGCTAAATGTCATTCCGTCCCGAAATCTCGGGAGTTTCGGAATCTCATCATGAGAAGCTGAAATGAATTCAGCTTGACGCAATTTTATGATTTATCTTTTGAGTTCTAGTTTAAACGTCCTCTTTAAATTAAGCCATAAAATCCACCGCAAGAAACGACAAAAATGAAAAGCTAAGAAGACTAGATTTTTTTGATTAGTTCACTCTTTTTTATTGTTTTAAGTGTTCATGAATCTCCTAACGTCGATTTCATTTTTCATCAATGAAAAAAGAATGAACAACAAAAATTTATCATTTATAAAATATATTTCTGTCGTTCTTTTATTTGTACAAAAGCGTCAGCGAAGTTCGTTGGAGGAATTGTATCGTTGCGAAATGGTCAGCGAAGTTCGTTGATGAAATTGTAACCTTGCGAAACGGCCAGCGAAGTTCGCTGGTGGTTCTGTTCTCTTGCGAAAGTGTCAGCGAAGTTCGCTGATGGAATTGTATCTCTGCAAGACGTTCAGCGAAGTCCGCTGAGAAAATATGAATGGATAAACAGGTTTGTCACATCGAGTGATTTAGCAACTTTTTAAAAGTTGATGAATTGTATCGAGATGTGGTTTGGAACTCATAATTAGTTCTCGATACTAATTTCTCTCATTACCATTCGTGAAATTTACTCGAACTGACAGGAAACGTCATTACGAGGCTTGTGCTAAAAGCAGTTTGGTAACTAGTCGAAGTAATCTTTCAGTCGAATAACAGATTGCTTCACTGCATTGCTTTTCGTTCGCAATGACGAAATAAAAACGAAATGTCACATCGAGTGATTAAGCAACTTTTAAGAAGTTGATGAATTGTATCGAGATGTGGTTGTGAGCTAAAAACTAGTTCTTGATACAAATTACGCTCATTTCATTCGCAAAATTCACTCGAACTGACAGGAAACGTCATTACGAGGCTTGTGCCAAAAGCAGTTTGGTAACTAGCCGAAGTAATCTTTCAGTCGAATTGCAGATTGCTTCACTTCATTGCATTTCGTTCGCAATGACGAACAATTTCTTAAGCAGAAAACGTCCTCTTTAGATTGAGCCATAAAATCCACCGCAAGAAACGATAAAAATGAAAAGCTGTTTGAATCCGACCAAAGGAGGATGAGTTTTTTTCATTTCGTTTCGAGGATGAGATTTTTATGAGTGAAAAGCTAAGAAGACTAGATTTTTTTGTTTCTTTTTTCATCAATGGAAAAAAGAATGAATAACAGTAATTTATGGTTTATAAAGTATATCTCTACCGTTCTTTTTCTTGATACAATGAAAGCGACTTTAGGAGGTTCATGAACACTTAATCCAATAAAAATGGAGTTAGTTCTCGATACAACTCCTTACGTCGTTACCCGAACTGACATGAATCGTCATTCCGTCCCGAAATCTCGAGAGTTTTGCAATCTAATCATGAGAAGCTGAAATGAATTCAGCTTGACGCAATTTTATGATTTATCTTTTGAGTTCTAGTTTAAACGTTCTCTTTAGATTGAGCCATAAAATCCACCGCAAGAAACGATAAAAATGAAAAACTGTTTGAATCCGACCAAAGGAGGATGAGTTTTTTTCATTTCGTTTCGAGGATGAGATTTTTATGAGTGAAAAGCTAAGAAGACTAGATTTTTTTGTTTAGTTCACTGATTCTATTTGTTTAAGTGTTCATGAATCTCCTAACGTCGATTTCATTTTTCATCAATGGAAAAAAGAATGAATAACCTTATTTCAAGTTCATATAAAAAGATAGAAATAGACATTAGTAAAAATAAAAAAAGCACTTACAAATGAAGTGCTTTTACGTGTTTTTATGTTGATAGTATTAATGCAATACTTGTCCGCCTGCAACAACGCTTTTATTTTCTAAACTACTTTCTGAGCTTATAGTTGCAACAATAAATGAGAGTTTAATATTATTAAACACCAATCCTAAAGTTAATTGTCCGAACGTAAAACTAGAATCGTTAATACCTAGGTTATTAGAAAATTCTCCTGTACCAAAAACCTGATTGTAATTAAACGTACCAAAAAAGCGCAATTGATTGTTTGTTAATGCAGCATCGGCATAAAAATCAATTCCAAAAGAAGCACTTCCTGCAAAATCATCTGTAGTAGTTCCAAACTCAGGAAAATCTGCCGTTCCTTTAGCGTTAAGTCTTGAAACAAAATTAAATTGATTATTTCCTGAATGAATATAAGCTAAAGGATATTGAATGCTTAAAACAGTATTTCCTCCATTAGATATCAATCGTTGATAAGCTTCTTCTTGTTTAGCATTATCCAAGTTATCAGAAGAGCTACTAGAAATCATGGCACCTAATGTTACTCGAAATATAGAAAGGTTTCCGCTAACTAATTCAGAATAGATAGATCCAGAGTTGTTACCTATAGTAAAACCAGTATTATTTAACACACTAAAACGTTCTCCTTTATTATCGTGTAGTATATCGAAAAATGCTCTGGCTCTTTTTGTATTAAAACTAAGTATAGATGTTTTCTTTAGTTGTAATTCCTCAATTTGATACTTATTAGAAAGTGTATCTAGTTTAGGCTCAATAATAGCTAAAGAGTCACGCGCAATTTTTAATTCTTTCTCGTAAGCGGCTATTTGTGAAGAGGTAAGTGTAGCAGCACCAATAACATCATTATGTAATTGTGATAAACTATTTTTACTAATCGAATCAAATTTTTTCTTCTTCTTTTCAAGCTTTAATTTTTCAATCATTGTTATGGTAAGATAGTAATCAAATACCTCTTTGCCATTTTCAACACTTTTGTTTGGAACAACTTTAATACCATAAGTAGGGTTGTCTTTGATTTTGAAACTAGGAACATGCTGTGCTTGTGCAATAGTTGAGAGTAAAAGAACACATAGCGCTAAGAGTTTTGTTTTCATTATAATATAAGTTGGTTATTAATCAAAGTTATTAAAAATAGCTGCTGATTTTCTACAAAAATTCACAACAGAAATGTTTTTGTGCACAAATGAAGTAGAATTAGGTATAAAAGATGGAAGTATAAACTTTAAAAGAGGAATGTTTAAAGAAAATCTAAAGTGGAAAAAGTTTTTACTTTGTTACAAGAAGCATTAATTAAAAAACCACCAACGGTTGAGGTTGATGGTTTTTGAACTTAAAAAAATGTTTAAATATGTTTTTTAACAAAGTCCCATATTGCCTGTAAGGCTTCTTTAATTAACTCTTCAGCTGCTGAAAATTCTGTTCCGTCTGCATACCGAACTTTTGAACCATTTCCGTCTGGACTACAATGATCTACATCTATTGAGGTTCTCCAATATTGAGCATGATTTCTCCATTCTGTTTGGTTCACTTTTGTAGGAGCGTCTACCCAAACATTCCAAGCGAGAACACTTTCTGGTTGTAGTAAATTACCAGAACCAATATTGAAAAGATTCATCACTAGTTGGTTAAAAGAATCCACAAATTCATCTCCTGTTTTGGCAATATCACCAATACCAACTTCTAAGTTCGCATAGTTCCATGCTTTGTTATTGTGTAAGGTGAAAGAAGGTAACTTATCTAAAGCTTTTGGTGTGTATAATTTATCTCTCACAAAAATAACTTCAGGATCTTCTACGTGTTCCATCTTTTCTGTACGATGTGTATGCAGAATAATAGCTTGATCTTTGCTAATAGGTAAATGATGGAGTTTGTTTAACAATTCAAAAGCACCCCAAAATAATTTTCCATAAGCAGATTGATTTGCGTCTTTACTGAACCATATTTTTGGTCTCACTACCATATCAATAGCTAAACTTTTATCAGACTCGTTTACCCATCCTCGTTGTTTTACAACAGTAACTTCTACATTTATAGTTCCAAAACCTTCTATATATGTTCCTTGTTGCGGACAAATTACAGCCCAATTTTGTCCAACAGTATCATAACCTGCTCTTGAAATATCTGGAGCAAACATTTGAAAACATCTAGACGCTGGATCATTGTGTTTTGTTAACCACGTAAATTCTGGCCATAATACACGTTGTTGACGTTTAATATTATGTATTTTATCTAAGTTATCATTAAATGGTAATGTACTTAAATTAGCAACGCCATCCTTGTACTGTAATTCTGGGTGTTTCTCTATAAAACCACCTTTCCAACCAGGGGCTGGAGTGTGGTTAGGAATAATCTTATTCATAAATAATTAGTTAAAGATTATTGTTGATTGAATAATACCGAAGCTTGTCCGTATTGAAAATGAATTGGTGTATGACCAGGATCGTATTTGTACATATAAATATCTGTTGGCGGTTTTTGGAATAGCATGATAATATCAGAACCTCCAAATCGGAACTTCCCAAATTCTTGTCCTTTTACCACTTTTTTCCCTTGTAAGTTAGTGTACATATCTACCCCAGAAACTTGACACATTCCGATAGGTAAAATGGCAACTTTTCCAACTTCTGGTCCAGCATCCATAACCACTAAACCTCTAGCTTGTGTAAATTCGTAACCATCACCTGCGCCATCAGGAGCATCCCACTGTCCGTCTGAAGTTAGGTTAACGTTTAAATACACGTTTCCTTCAATAGCTTTAATCTCTAAAATTTGTCCACTTACAGGTGTATGAAAACGATGGTAGTCGAACGGACTTAAAAAGTAGTGTACAAAAGTTCCTCCGTTAAAATCTTGAGAGTATTCGCTATCCTGAAGAAGCTCGCTCACCGTACCAATAGAATGGGTCTTTTTTAAAGAAACTTTGGTTGGTTTTCCATCGATATCTAAAACATTTCCTTGGTTATCGATAGGGTAAAATTCTTTATAAGTACAATCTGCTGGAGAAACTACTATCGAGTTGTCTTCTGGAGCTGTAATTGGACGTAAAGGACTGATACCGGTTTCAGGATCAGCATGATTAAATTCTCTATAGAAAAACTGATTAAAGGTGGTCCAAGTAGGTTCATTATCGGCATACAAAGGGAAGTTGTACATCGTATCTCTTTTAAACGATTGCAAACTTTCTTCTGTTAACGATTCTTCTGTATCTAAAAATGCGCCCCATGCATTTGCAAAATCTACTAACCAATCGGCAAACTTTTGAAAGCTTTGCATGGTATAATTAGTTCCAGGAATTTTTTGATCGATAAGCCAATACGATTGGCATAATAAATCATATACCTTTTGATTGTATCCGTTTTGCTGGTCATTACTTTTCCATGCATTCGGATATTGTGGGTCATTACTTTCATTAGGTACCATGCGTACGTATAAATCTAAATAATCTAAATACGCAGGAATGTTTGTTGGCCATCCGTTACCGTTAAATTCATTGTTTATAGCGTTGTATAAATCGGAATTTAACGTTGCTTTAGCTTGTGCAACAGCAATGTTTAAAGAAGCGGTTAATGCTATAGCCATTTCTGGGTTTTCTGAAAGAATTTCTTGTAGTGAAGCTACTACAGGTTCGTGTGTTTGAGTAAGTGTTACTGTTTCCATTTTAAATGAGGTTAGTTATTCATTTTAAAGTTCTTAAAAACACAGACTACTTTCTTTAAAAAGACCTTAACACTAGAAAATTGATGTATAAATGATGCTGTATTCGGTATGGAATATATTTTAGTAAGTAACAAATCCGTACTTTACTATACTATTTAATAATTTTAAACTTTTACGTATGTACTATAGAGATTTGTACAGATAGTTTATCCCTTTTGAGCAATAAGTATAGAATGTGTTTCTAAGGTATTGTCATTTTTTTCATAATGAACCTCTAGTTGGTTAAGAATTTTGAAGTTATTATGAACTAAAGTTTGAGCAATGAACTTAGAATCGTAATAATAAAAATAAGCTCTATCTCCAGAGCTGCTGGTCTGAAAACCGGAGTGTTCATAATTTCCTTCCACATAGCTGAGGTATAAGATTCCGTTTTTATGTAGCTTGGTGTTGAAATCCTTGCACAACTTTTCAAAATCTTCTTTTGCTAAATACGGAATGATAAATCCACATATAATACCATTAAAAGTACATTGTAAACTAGCTAGTTTTCTAGCATCTAGCTGTTGCGTAGTAATTGTTGGATTGTTCTTTTTTGCATGAGCAATCATGTTTTCAGAAACATCGGTAGCCAAAATATCCAGTTGAGGTTTTAACCTAAGAAGTTGTTTTGTAATATTTCCAGGGCCACAACCAAGTTCTAAAATAGAAGCATTTTGATTGATAAGTAATTCACAAAACTTTTGATAAGAATCGTTATAAAGCTCCAAATCCATGAATTTATCTTCATACAATTGGGCTACTTTATTCCAAGTATTTATGGTTTCGGTGTATTTATCTTCCATTAACTATAACAAAATAGCGTTTAAATTCTACAAGTGTTTATGTTTATGGTGTACGCATAATTTTCTCAATCTTTTTTCCTTTTGCTAATTCATCAATTATCTTATCCAAATAACGTGTTTTTTGAGTGAGTTCATTAGTAATTTCTTCCACTCGATAACCACAAATGACACCTTTGATTAAACTGGCATTTGGATTTAAATTTGCCTGTTCAAAAAATGTTCTGAATGTTACTTGTTTATCCATAAGCTCTTGAAGTTTTGCTTCGTTAAAGCCAGTTAACCATTCAATAACTTGATGTAACTCATCTTTAGTTCTGCCTTTTTTTTCAACCTTAGTTACATAATGAGGGTACACAGAAGAAAACTTCATGTTTGCAATCTTTTCATCGTGGTGACTCGTATCTGCCATGGTGTTTACTATTGATTTAGGGTAAAGTTATAAAAAGAATATTAAAACTCTGTATCATAATAGGTTGTAGCATCCGCTAGCAATTGATTTAATACATTTTTTTCTTCTGCGATTCTAGCATCATCCCAATCTAAACTTCTAATAAAATCTTTTAGAATAATATCTAAGTGCTTAGTTATGCTTTCAATATTAAAGTATAAACGACCTGTTCTACGCACAAAGAAATCAGCCAAACTATTTGTCATTTCATAGTTGATACAATACCATAATTCTGCACGAATTAAACGTTGTTCAATAGTTCCTGAAGCAAAAAATGAAGTTCGTTCTATAATGGTATTAGCTCTTTTACCATAGGTAGTACATAAATGCCAAGCATAATAAGGATTATTCATTCCTAACTCACTAAGTTGTTGTTTTAATTCCTTTTGATAAGCTTCTACTTCTTCAACCGAATGCAAGCTTGGGTTTACCAATAAGATATTTTCGGTTTGAGATTTTTTATAGGAATTTCTACGTTTTTCATCCATGGTTTTTAAAACAGCCTCTATAACACGATGTGCCATTTTTCGATACCCGGTTAATTTTCCACCAGCAATAGAAATCAAACCACTTTTAGAAATAAAAATTTCATCTTTTCTAGAAAGTTCAGAAGGATCTTTCTCCTCTTCATGAATAAGTGGTCGTAAACCTGCCCAATTCGATTCGATGTCATTAATGGTTAAATGAACATCTGGAAACGTACTATTTACAGCCTCAAGCAAGTATTCAGCATCGTCTTTAGTAGCCACAACACGATCTAAATTCCCAGAATAATTGGTGTCGGTAGTTCCCACATAGGTACATCTTCCTCTAGGAATGGCAAAAACCATTCTTCCATCAGGCACATCGAAATAAACAGACTGCTTTATAGGTAGTTTTTCATGTGGAAAAACAATATGAACTCCTTTAGTTAAGTGTAAGTATTTGTTGTTTTTAGAAGTATCTTTTTCTCTTAATAAATCAACCCAAGGACCCGCAGCAGAAACATAATTTCTAGCTTTTACATTGAGTTTTTTACCTGTATTTACATCAACACATTGCACATACTCAATTTTACCTTCTTTATCATAAACGAATGATTCCATTTCGCAATAATTAATAATTGTTGCACCAAACTCAGAAGCTTTCTTCAAAATTTCGATGGTTAAACGTGCATCATCAGTTCTATATTCTGCATAATAACCACTACCTAAAGTGATGTTTTCATCCAGCATTGGTTCTTTCTCCATAGTCTCTTTCTTATCCAACATCCTACGGGCATCATTTCCTCCAACATTTGCCAGTAAATCATATACCTTTAAACCGATGGCTGTCATCATTTTACCATATGTTCCACCTTCTATTAATGGTAACAACATCTTTTCAGGAATTACTAAATGTGGAGCTAATTTGTGTACAATGGCACGTTCTGAACCAGATTCTCGAACTAAGCCAATTTCTAATTGTTTTAAATAGCGCAATCCACCGTGAATAAGTTTGGTAGATTTATTACTAGTACCCGAAGCAAAATCATTTTTTTCTACCAAACAGACTTTCATTCCTCGAGAAGAAGCATCTAATGCAATTCCTGCACCCGTAATTCCACCACCAATTATAAGTAAATCAAAAGTTTCTGATTTTAATTTTTTAAGGTGTTTGTCTCGATCTAAAACCGAAAAACGAACTGGAACGGGACTGGTATTTTTCTTTTTTAAAGTTTGTGTTCTTTCGATAGCTTTTAACCAGCCTTTGTATTTTTTCTTACGAACTTTTGGCTTCATTTGAGTGGTAAAAATGGTATCAACTTCTCGAATCGTTTCGATATCATTTTTAGTCCAAACACCCGCTTTGATTCCGGCGAGTAAAGCAGCACCAAAAGCAGTAACTTCAATCATTTTAGGTCGATCAACCGCAACATTTAAAATATCCGATTGAAACTGCATTAGGTAATTATTCGCGCTAGCACCACCATCAACTTTTAACGTAATCATTTCTTTACCACTATCTTTAATCATTGCGGTAATTACATCTTTGGTTTGATACGCCAAGGCTTCAACAGTAGCTTTTATGATTTCATTTTTACCAGTATCTAGCGTCATTCCATAGATACTTCCTTTAGCATCGGCATCCCAGTACGGTGCACCCAAACCAGCAAAAGCAGGAACAACATAAATGTTTTTTAAAGGTGGAATACTATTACAAATTTCTTCGGTATCAGCAGCATTGTCGATAAGATTCATGCGGTCTCGTAACCATTGAATAGAAGCTCCGCCAACAAAAATACTTCCTTCTAAAGCGTATTGTACAGAGTCCGATTCTAAGCTACAGGTTAAGGTTGTAAGTAAGCCACTTTGAGAAAGGACTTGTTTGTTTCCTGTGTTTAATAACATAAAACAACCTGTACCATACGTGTTTTTAGCAATTCCTGCTTTAAAACCTCCTTGTCCGAAAAGAGATGCTTGTTGATCTCCAGCGACACCATAAATTGGAATAATGGTGCCGTTTAAATCGATATCTCCAAAATGTGATGAAGACGGTTGAACTCTCGGAAGTAAAGATGATGGAATATCTAATGCTTTTAATAAGGTGTCATCCCAAGCTAGGTTTTTAATATCGTAGATCATAGTACGAGAAGCATTTGTATGATCTGTTACGTGCTTTTGATGATTGGTAAACTTGTAAATCAACCAACTATCAATAGTACCAAAACAAAGTTTTCCGTCATTAGCTTTTTCTTTAGCACCTTCTACACTTTCTAAAATCCATTTTAGTTTTGTTGCCGAAAAATACGAGTCGATAACCAGTCCAGTATGTTCCTTTACATAATTAGACAGACCACGATTTTTTAAATCTTCACATATTTCGTTGGTACGTTTGTCTAACCAAACGATAGCGTTGTAAATAGGTTCACCAGTTTCTTTATCCCAAACCACCGTGGTTTCACGTTGATTGGTAATTCCAACAGCAGCTATTTCATCTGGAGTAATCCCTGATTTTTGAAGAGCATCTAAGAATGTTGCCTGTTGATCATTAAAAATTTCAATAGGATTGTGTTCTACCCATCCCGATTTAGGATAATGTTGGGTCAATTCCTTTTGAGCTATAGCTTTTATTTGTCCTTTTTCATCAAAGATTATGGTTCGTGTACTGGTCGTACCTTGGTCAAAAGCGACTAGATATTTCTGCTTCATTTCTGGTAGTTAGGATTTTAGTAATACCTCAAGTTGTTGTCTATCGAATCATTTTCTATTTGTAAACACTCGAAGCATGTTTTTTCTTTCCTAAAATAGGCAAATTATTGAATCTAGGAAGCAATTAAAAGTTGATAGTTGTTTATATGTGTTGTAATTCTATACTTCAAAAAAGGACTTTTAAAACTCAATATCTCCCATTCATGGCATTTATAAAATAATAAAGAGTATTCAATTATAATTTTACAGTGAAAACAACCAAATAGCGCTTCAGGAAGTTTTTTAAACTTAAAAAGTAGAGTTCTGAAACTACTATAAAAAACGAGGAGGAATCTGAAAAACCTTAAGAGTAAGAACCAACCATTTAAAAATAAAATATTATGGCTATTACAAAATTTAGAATAGTACAAGTTGAATCAGGAGGAACAAAAACAGTTGATTTTGGTTCTAGAGTAATTAACGCATCTACAGCAGTACAAGGGTTTGATATGGCATACTCAAAAGACCACCATGTACGCTCTATAAAAGTAGCAACTTCTATGAATGGGTTCTCTGAAAGCACGGTAACTGTTGGAGCTACTAGTGAAATGAGAGACGATTCAAATAACGTAGGAAAAGGAGAAGTAACCGTATTGGTTATCGCTGAATGTGAAGCATAAGGCGTAGTTCTTTTTTTTATAAATGATGAGTAATATATTTCAATATCACTCATCATTTTTTTTTCATATAACTTCCTAATTCATATGGTTTTTCAACAGTACCACCGTGTTGTTTTGGAAGGTATATGCTATTAATTAACCCACCAAAACTAAAACGAAATGAGTTCAGAAGTCACCAATAAACAAATACCATCAATTCGAAGCACGCAATTTGAAGAGAATGGAAATGATATTTTTAAAGATAGTGTCAATCTTTTTCGCGGAGATGTAAATCTTGCATTAGATTTAGTAAGTCTTCAAGGAAGAAATGGCCTAGATTTTAAAGTCACTGCTTCTTATGGAAGTAATATAAAAAACACGATTAATGTTTCTAATGTTGAAAAGCCAACAGGAATCATTGGATTAGGTTGGACCTTACCTTTTCAAAGGATTGAAGTTGAAACATTAGGTAATGCAACCTCAAATGATAACACGTATTTCATTTACAATGATAACAACCCAACAGAGTTAATACGTAGTAATAAAAATTGGGAAAGAGCTACACTAGATGTATCCTTAGTAGAAGAATTAAGCAAAGGAGTTTCAAGTAACTTTCAACAAGCTTTTCAACAATCCGGACTACCATTAAACACAAAGGCGACCATTTCTAGAATAGCCGACGATAAATGGCATATTTCTGATGCTAATAACAAAAGAACTTATAAAGCACATAAGGAAGACAATAAACTAGTTATAACAAGTGCAGGTTTATCGTTTGAATGTTTTCAGTTCGATTTTAGCCATATTATTTATTATCCTGAGTTTGAATCTTGGGAAGTAGTTAAAGATGACGGAACTATTTACAGGTATGGAGGAAATAATGACAATGATAAAGACAGAAATGTGCTACAATATGCTGTTCGTTGGAATAACTGGAAAGGTTCTTCAAGTGTTGTAGATTCAGAAACAGGAGACTCATTACAATCACAGTTTGTAAGTGCGTGGAATTTAGCAACAGTAGAAAATTTATTTGGAGATAAAATTCAGTTCTATTACGATGTTGTGATGCAAAAAGTCGGAGAAAATGGAATGGAGTTTACCAAGGAAAGTTACATCTCTAAAATTACAGATATGTTCAGCAGAGAAGTGCTATTTCAGTATCAAGAAAAAGAGTATGTAATCAATGATCCGGCAGGAGCTCGTGAGTATATGTCTCCGCATTTTAATGATCCTTATGGAGCTGTTCCAAACAACGATCCTAGTCCGTATCAAGATCAATACAAAACAAAATATTTAGATGCTATTGTAGTACAAAACAGTAAAGGAAAGGTTTTATATACTCAACAACTGAGTTATGATGAAACGTCCAACTTTAGCAACTATGATAAGAGCTCTTTTTTATACGGAGACACCATCAAAAGAACATTAGTAGGAATTCAAAAGATATACGGTAATGGCAATGCAAAACCAGGACTCTTATTTTCATATTGGCCATCAGGAAATGACAATGCAGGTGCGCTAAAAAGCGCTATAACTCCTGAGGGAGCAGAAATTACGTATCAATATAAAAAACAAGAATTAACGCAATGTGATCGACAAATTACTATTGAAAACCCTTGGCCTAGAGTAGGAACACCAAAAGTTTGGTATGGAGGCGATTTTGTTTTCAATGCATGGCAAAACGGAACAACAGAGCAATTAGATGTAGCATTATATACTTGGGTAGGAAGATGGCAATCTTGGGAACCAGCTCAAAGTGTTTTTTCTGCTAAAGCTGATATTGATAGTCTAAATGCTGTAGCCAGTAAAGATTTTGTTTGTTTCCATTATTCATCAGTTCAAAATTCAACTTCAGGAGTTCATGTATATCACAAAAACAATAGAAATTGGGGCGATTGGTTTGAACTAGATCCTATTCTTTTACAATCGGCAAACATAGAAGTTGTTGCAGGAGATAATTTCTTCTTAGTCTGTGATAAAGTTAACAGAAAACTTTTCCGATATACGTGGAATGCATTTACGAAAGAGTGGATTTCAGAAGATATTAGTGAGGAGTTACAAAGAGGCAATCCAAATGCAATTCCATTTTTAGTTGCAAGTAGTAAATACTACGCTATTTTAGATTATAACCCTGACGTTGGTGGAGAACATCATAACGATTTTAGTATGTTTTATCTCGACGATTTAAATGAATGGAAATCTGGAGCTACTACAACATTAACCTTTACTATTGGTGGAAATAAACCAAAAGAAACATTTGGGTTTACAGCAAGTCCTTCATTCATTGCACTCACATACATTACTAGCGAAGTTTCTTTACGTTTTGATTATACGGTAAAAATGATTCAATGGAATGAAAACTTTGAAGATTTACAAACATCAGACTTTCATTATTATCTAGCAAAAAGTAGCCCTTCAAAAACAATAACAGTTCCTTTTATCGCTAAAATTATAGCAAATGCAATGGTGGCGTCAGGACCATTTTTATTACGCTTTAATGGGGAAAAGTGGTTAAAGAACGATAGTTTGTCTTACAGGAGTACGTATAATGATAGCGATATTAACTGGTTTGCTTACGGAGATGACTATGCACTTTACACCAGTAACAGAGAATATGCTTGTGATTCAAAATTATTAAGTTTTGATCCGACAATTAATTCATTTGTGTGGAACAATCAACCAGCGGTACTACTCGAAAAACAAGATTTAACACCAAACAGGAAAGTCCATTTTTTCCCAACTGCAGGAGCTGATATTGCTACCATGGGTAGTAATGTTTATCGTAGAGGTTCTCAAACAAATTGGGAAAATGCAGTTACCTCACATGAAGAATTGCCTGAAGATATTAACAGTACAACCATGATTAATCAAGGACCACAGTTTTTATCCTATCTAAATACTGATGTAAATGGTTATCCAAAAAGTTCTTCAGTTTGGACAATTCAGAACCAATTTTTAGGACATGAAGAAGTTATAAATCAACGTTTTTTTACATCAATAGATAGAGAAGGAATGATTAGTAGAAATACGAATGGACAGTATCCTGCTGGGCCTTCAACGTTTGTAACATCTTTGCCATTAAATAAAGAGTTTAAAGATGCAGATAGTATTACGATACATCGTTACCTAGAAGGAACGTTAGAAGGCAATGTAATAGATTATTGTGTAGACACAATGTCTAGAAATGATGGTTATAACGTAAGTGTTACAAAGTATGTTTTCGATTTAAACTCTGCTACTTGCGACCCAACAGGTTCTGTTGTAAAGTATTATAGAAGTTTATATTATCCAGGAACAAATTCTATAGAGAACCCTGAGTTCGGTTACGTAGAGAATATTTATTACAATGGTTTGCTACTAGATAGTTTACATAAAAAAACAAGCAGATTTAAGTCTAGTAATACAGATGAGAAATCAAGTAGTTTATTAGATGGTCAGTTGATTAATAGAAGAACTTTTGATAAGAGCGGTAACATTTTAACAGAAGAAATTTCTCAAGTACAACCATTTACACAAATTACTCGAAATGGAGAGCGAGTCGATTTATTCGGTGGTTATGTGCGTTCTAAAAGTGAGATAACTATAAATGATGGCCTAGAAAAAACAGTGAGATATACGTACGATGATACGTACGGAAAGTTAATTTTAGAGGAGTATGACAATATTAACGGAGAAGGCGAAATAGAAACATTACGTACTTATTATACCTATGCTTATCAAGCATACCCGTGGTTTTTGGAACGCAATGCAATCGATATTTCATTAACACAATTCAGTAGTGTTATTCCATTTGGGGGAACTGAAGAATGTTATGCCGGAAGTTTACAAACATACGCACCAGCTAATTTTTTATTTTCAGATACTACAGAAAAAACAGTTTGGTGTACTTCCAAAGCATATGTCTTAAAAGAAGAGTTAACTATTTCAGATTTTATTGAAAACCTACCAGACTCTATAGAACAAACTGCATCAAAATGGCAATTGGTAAATACAGTATTAGAAAGAACAGTATTCGGAGTAATTTCTCAAGAGCAAGACGTCTCAGGTAAAGTAGAAACTACCATTTTTGACCGTGAGGAAATTCATAAAGTAGCTTCTTTTGTAAATGCAGGAACTAATCAGAGTTTTTATACTGGCTTTGAAAGTTATGAGTGTTATGAGCAAGATTGGAAATTAAATGGAACTAATTCTAGTTTTGAAGATAATTTAGTGCAAGGTGATGCTTTCACTGGATATTCA
The DNA here is from genome assembly GCF_004345825.1 of Tenacibaculum skagerrakense. Taxonomy (GTDB): domain Bacteria; phylum Bacteroidota; class Bacteroidia; order Flavobacteriales; family Flavobacteriaceae; genus Polaribacter; species Polaribacter skagerrakensis. The sequence goes on along the minus strand of NZ_SLXM01000001.1, from coordinate 6,653 downwards.
AGTTTACAGTTAGGAATTGGTGATTCATTAAGTAAACGTTCTGAAATACTACCTGAAGAGAATTGTATTTTATCATCATGGGTAAAATTAGAAAAAGGATTTCTGTCTGATGGTGGAGAAGTTTATTGGGAAATTACCAATACCAATGGAAAACAACGTGTAAATATTACTATTGATGAAGAGGAAAAATGGATATACTGGCAAACTGTTGTCGCTTCAGATAATTTAGAAACTTCATTAACACTAGTAAACGGAAAAACTAACAAAGCAATTGCGTTGAATAATATTACGTTCACTCCTGTTGTTGGACAAGTTTCTATAAGTGTTTACAATTCCAATAAAATTGAAATGGCAAGGGTGGGTGCAAATGCAGATGTGACTCGATATGCTTATGATGCGTTACAAGATAAAATTGGAGAAGTAGGACCAGCCGAAAATGCTAAAAATGGAAATGTTATTTATAGAATTCGTCAATGGGATACTACTGAGGATTTTAGTTTTCCGCTGAATGACCCAAATTGTGTACGTCAAATTGCCGCTAGTAACGGAGGTATTTATGAAACATTTACAAAGGGAACTCAAATTTGGAACGAGTGGATTCCAGAAACGCCTTCGTTATGGTCTACAAAACAAGGTAACTTGTTGTATAATGCGAATCAAGAAGATACTATAACTTGGCAAACAGCTGAAAATCAGCTTAACTATGCACTTCTTTTTTCTTTGATTGTTAATGATCTTCCTAATTCAGAATTTGAAATTAGTATTGATCAAGTTAAAGCTTCATGGTCTCAACAAAATGGTTGGAAACTACTTTTAGACGGAAAAACAATACAAAATCAGGAAGCTACTAAAGCACCTGTAAATGTTTGTTTAGTACATGTAGGAGGAGTGTTTTACTTATTTGCTGATGGAAAACAAATTTTTGCAGAAACAAGTACAACTACACTTTCAGGAGTTATGAGGTTAACTGCTAAAGGAGATATAGCATTTTCTAACATGACAACGTACCAAAGTCCTCAGGCATCTGTAGCATACAAAGATGGAAATGCAAAAGACATACAGACACAAGTTATGGGAGATAACCACTGCTTGGTAAGAGAAAAAATGTACAATGCTTTATCGGCTCAAACGGTAGAAACTAAAATAGCAGGATTTACAGATGAATCGTTTGGATATAGACCTAATTTTATCACAGCGTTCGATCCAATAACTGGAATCATGACTGGAGAGGTGAGTGAGTATTATCCAGAAGATGAAGGATATCCTTACAGTAGAACTTTGTACGAAAATTCACCTTTAAAACGTGCTATCAAATCTGGTTTGCCTGGCAAAGAGTTTGCGATTACGGAAACCAATAGTCATGTTGGCGTTTATCGTTACGGAGTTGAAGATCAGTCTAAGATTGCAGGAGTCAATTTTGTAAAAGGGTATTATTTGGTGAATTTAGTTATGGATTCAGATGGAGCAAAAGTTTACGAATTGAAAGATAGAGCGGGGAGAGTTTTAGCAAAACAAACAGATGGTAAAGACGAGGAGAATTCAATAAGCAATGCTACACAACAAGTTTATAATCCTAAAGGAGATTTAGTTCAGGTTTTGCCGCCAAATTATTTTGGAATGACTGAAAATCAAGCAGATTTCAGTATTCATAAATCATATAATTTCTTACATCAATTAACTCAAATTACCACGCCAGATTCGGGAGCGACTAAATTTGTTTATGATTCATCAGGTCAGATTCGTTTTAGTACCAATTCTTTGAATGAAGCAGCAGGGACAATTGCTTATAAGAAATATGATATTTTAGGTCGAATTACTGAAGAAGGAACAATACCAGGTGTGTGGGGAGATGGTTCTGAATGGCAAGAAATAGCGAATACAGATTCTAATTACCCAAGCAATACTTCTTGGAGCAAGTTAAATGAGTACGATGGAGATGGTAGTGATATTACTTTAATTGGTCGATTATGGAAAGCATTCAGTCAATCTAATGGTAAAAAAATCTCTAATGGTTACAAGTATGATAGGTATGGAAATACAACAGCTTCCACTCTTTTAATAGAAGGAGAAACTGAGCAAAAAACCACCTATACATACAATAACTTAGGAAATGTATTGTCTGTTAATTATCCTGAAAATTCTCCTGTTCCAAGTGTAGTTTATCAGTATAATATTCTAGGTCAAAATACAGCCATTGGTGTTCCAGAAAGTACCGATAAGTTTGCTAAGTATACTTATAATGCAGATGGTAGTATTGCTTCTGAAGTATTTAATTCAAGAAAAGAAAATGCTATAGAGCGAAAGCTAACGTATGCTTCACCGGGTTGGATTAAAGAAATTATGAATCAGTTTTCAGATGATAATCCAATCTTAAAGTTAGGATATTCTTATACGAATGGTGGTTATGAAGATGCAAAATATTTTAATGGAAGTATTGCAAATGCTGTTACTACGAATTATATCAAGCCAGAGAATTCTTTTGACTATCGTTATAAGTACAATAATGTCGGACAGTTAATTGTTGCTGCGCATAGTAGTAATAACAAATTCAATGTTGGAGTAACGGCACCAACTACTTACGATGCTAATGGTAATATTGAAACCATCACCTCTGAGAATGAAACGCTCAACTATACCTACGATGAAGGAACAAACAAAGTAATAAATGTTAGTTCTAGTAATGAAGAAATTAATAGAGTTTATGAGTACGATGTATATGGAAATACTATAAAATCTTCATCTAATTCAATCGATAAAATAATATACGATACGTTAACGAATCTTCCAGTATCTATTCAATTAACGAATGGACTAGAGCAATCCTACGAGTATAATGGTTTACAACAACGTGTAGTTAAAAATTCTTCAGATAATAAGAAGAAAGTATATGTACACGGATTAAACGATTTACCATTAATTGAAATTACCGAAGAGATTACGCAATATATTTACGGAGTTGGTGGTCTTATAGGAAAAGTTTCAAATGAAGGTTTATTCTTTATGATAAAAGACCAGCAAGGCTCTGTTCGTGCAGTGGTTAGTAGTGAAGGAACTGTAGAAGCTATGATTGATTATTTACCTTTCGGACAAATAATGGATACTAGTTACGGAGACTTATCTAAGTATACGTATTTGTTCATAGGTCAAGAGTTTGAAAAAGAATTGAAACTTTATAATTATCGAGCAAGGCTTTACGATCCAGAATTATGTCGTTTTTATTCTGTGGATCCAAGATTCCAATACGGAAGTCCTTTTGCATATTGTAATAACAACCCTATCAATTTAACCGATCCATCAGGAGAAATTGCTACTATTTTGGTAATTTTAATTGTAGGAGCAGTAGTTGGAGCCGCTGTTGGTGGTGGAGTTGCAGCTTATACAGGTGTAAAAGCAGGATTATCTGGTGGAGCTTTGGCAGGATATATTTTTGCAGGAGCCGGAATCGGAGCCGTTGCTGGAGCGTTATCTGCAGCAGGAGGTGTTGGAGCCTTTGCAGCAGGATCTGCCGCGGCCGCAGCTGCAACGACAACCACAGGAGGAATAATAGCCGGAGTAGCCGCAGGAGCTGGAGTTGGAGCAGCCGTCGGTGCAGTTGTTGGAGGAGCACAAGGTGTAAGTCAATATTTTGTAAATGATGCATTTGGTGTTCAAAACAGCGGAAGCTGGCAAAATGCGCTGTTAAAAGGCTCGGTTACTGGTGCAGTTGGAGGCGCTATTGCTGGTGGAATTGCTGGTGGAGGAGGTGCCTTAGCTACAATTCAATCTTTACGTTTTGAACAATTAGGAAATGCCAATTTAACCTATAATTACAGATCATTAACACAAGTTAGTGATGCATATAGTTCTTTTGGTTCTATGGGAGTTATTCCACTACCATCATTTGTGAGTAGAGTTCCTAACGTAAGTGTTCCTATTATTGGAGGATTACAATCTTTTGTTTTAGGAAAATTTGCCTTACCAACTTTAGGAAGTGGTGTCGCTGCATTAACAAAGCAGGCTGTAGAAGCGATGTTTTTCTCTTCTTCTCAGGCTTCTGATGCTAAAAGCAGTGGGGATAGTTCTTACGGGACTTCTTCAAGTTCAGGACAATCTGATTTTTATGGTTTAAAATCATTTAATCCTGCTATGCAAGGAAGTGTTGGTTCTCAAGCAGCATTATTTTTAAATCCGAATTTTTGGGATACTGCAAATGAGTAATTTATCTTAATAAAAAACGCAAAGAGCTTATAAGCTCTTTGCGTTTTATTTACTATTTATACCCAAAAAAATATAGCTAACCTAGCTGTTTTCTAATTGTAGATTTACTTGAAGTATATTTTGTTCTTCTAAGATTGGTAAATTATGAAACCTAAGAAGTAATTGAGCCACAGCGATAGTATCATTTTCACAATAACGAATGATTCTATAAATGTCCTTTTCTTTGTAGTATACGTTAGCTACCTCACTTCCATTAATATCTTGTTTAGGTGATGGAATTCCTAAAATATGAGTAAGTAGGTTTAACGAAGTAAAATGTTTATAATCACCAAACTTCCATAATTCCATTGTGTCTAAATGCGGAACTTCCCATGGTTTTTTTCCAAATAAATTCAGTTTTTTTGGTAATGTTATTCCATTAATAACCATTCTTCTGGCGATATAAGGAAAATCAAATTCCTTACCATTGTGCGCACATAAAAGATGGTTTTTCAGGTTAAAATGGGAGTCTAATAGCTTTTTAAAATTCGTTAATAAAGCAGCTTCATTCTTGTCTGCAAAAGAAGTCACTCGAAGTTGATAATTGCCATCTTTTTCTACAAAGTAACCTACAGAAATACAAATGATTTTGCCGAACTCTGCCCAAATTCCAGCACGTTCATAAAACTGTTCAGCAGTGTATTCATCTTTACGCTGATACTGAGTTTTAAGTTCAAATAAATGTTGAGTTTCCTCTGGAACATCCTCCCAATGCTCGTGTTGAGGAACCGTTTCAATATCTAAAAACAAGATATTGTTTAGTTCAAAATGTGTTGACATGATTATATAGCAATTTGATTTTCAGTGTGCAATTTTGGTAAAAATATGAAATTATTTTAGAATGTCACTTCGAGCGCAGTCGAGAAGTAATAAGTGAATATAAAATATGGATAAAGTCTCGACTGCGCTCGACTTGACAAATACGATTTTTAACTGTTCATAATGTCTTCGATTTCTTCTACTTCAATAGGAATATTTCGCATTAGATTAAAAGGTTCTCCTTTTTCTTGAATAACAACATCGTCTTCTAAACGAATTCCAAAGCCTTCTTCTGGAATATAAATACCTGGCTCAACAGTAAACACCATATTAGCTTGCATTGGCTCGTATAACAATCCGTAATCATGCGTGTCTAATCCCATATGGTGAGAAGTTCCGTGCATGAAATACTTTTTATACGCTGGCCAATCTGGATTTTCATTTTGAACATCAGCTTTGTCTAATAATCCTATGCCTAACAACTCAGAAGTCATTAACTTTCCAACTTCTTTATGATATTCTGCCCAATCAGTTCCTGGAACTAACATTTTTGTAGCATCATTTTTAACACGATTTACAGCATTGTAAACTTCTTTTTGACGATCAGTAAAACGTCCAGAAACAGGAATAGTTCTACTCATATCACTTGAATAGTTTGCATACTCAGCACCAACATCCAATAAAATTAAATCACCAGCTTTACATTGTTGGTTGTTTTCAATATAGTGTAAAACATTTGCGTTATTACCGCTAGCAATAATAGGAGTATAAGCAAAACCTTTAGAACGGTTTCTTAAAAACTCGTGCGAAAATTCTGCTTCAATTTCGTATTCCCAAACGCCAGGCTGAACAAAATTCAGGATTCTTCTAAATCCTTTTTCAGTTATATCACAAGCTTTCTGAATTAAGTCTAATTCTATTTGATCTTTTACAGAGCGTAAACGTTGTAAAATAGGGTTACTTTTCGCTACAGTGTGTGCAGGATATTTATTTAATAACCATTTTGTAAAACGAGCTTCTCTAGTTTCTGTTTCTATTTTTGCTCTGTAATGCTCATTCGTGTTAATATATACAGTTTCAGCATACGCCATCATTTCAGCCAACACTTTTTCTAAATCTTGTAACCAAAAAACGGTTTTTACGCCGCTTGTTTCAAAGGCTTTTTCTTTAGTTAGCTTTTCTCCTTCCCAAACAGCAATATGCTCATTAGTTTCTCTTAAGAATAATACTTCTCGTAAGTTTTCTTTAGGGCAATCTGGAAAAACAATTAAAATACTTTCTTCTTGGTCTACACCACTTAAAAAGAAAATATCTCTGTGTTGTTCAAAAGGAAGTGTAGAATCTGCACTTACAGGATAAATATCATTTGAATTAAAAACAGCTAAACTATTAGGCTTCATTTGTGCCATAAAGTTTTTTCTGTTTTTTATAAATAACTGTTTGTTTATTGGTAAATATTTCATTGTGTTAATTTGAAATTGTGTATCAAAAATAAGGAAAGAAATGAAGTTACTGTTTACATATGCAAAATAAAAAGGCGCCATTTGGCGCCTTTTTATTCACTTATTGGTCTCAATTTAGGGTTCAAAACCCTGCAATTTTATTGCAGCACTTTCAGTTATATGAAAAATTAATACCTTTCAGATATGGAAAGATCA